>NZ_JACSKR010000001.1:0-1269033 GCF_018617685.1 Exiguobacterium sp. s57 | reverse complement strand
TTATGGGGGCAGAACGCCTCAAGAAACCGGGAACCACAAAAAAGGACGAACCAGGTCGCAAGATGCGACCTGGTTCGTCAACAAGCTGCAAGGGACGCCTGAGCGTCCCTTTTTGTTATGGCATAAATGTGATTCGAATCGTTGTGCCTCATCCTTGTTCACTATCGACCTCGACCTTCCCACCGTGGGCTTCGATGATGTCCCGCGAGATGACCATGCCGAGACCGCTTCCGCGCGCGTCGTCCGTATTCGTACCCTGGTAATAGCGTTCAAAAATATAAGGTAAATCAGATTCGGCGATTCCATTACCATTGTCTGCAATCGTCATGATATCGCCTTTGACCCGAACTGTCACGATGACCAAATCGTCGTTGTGGAGCAGGGCGTTATACAAGAAGTTGAGTAGGGCACGTTTCATAAAGTGCCGGTCGCGCTCGGTATTCTGCGTGCGACCGTGGCGCTCATCGCGTTTTCTAACTTGTTGAGCATGAATTTCACGATACCGGTCCTCGTGTGGATGGGCGTCTATACTGCGATTTATGCAATCTACTATGGCATCACGGTTCGCCGCTTCATGACGGCGATTCGATAAGGAGAGAAAATTATGAAAAAATGGATTGGAATTGCAATTGTTTCGATTGTATTGATTGTCGGGTTGACGAAGGTGGATTGGAATCGAATTGGGAAGGACACCCTTTTCGTTGAAATTAAAGGGGCGACAGACATTGAAGAGACGACGCTCGAGAATGGTGAGGTGATGAAGCGATACGTGTACACTCAGCCTGCTTTTACGTCAGAGGGAAGTCGAAGGAAATCACCTTTACGGCTGCGAAAGAGCTTCGGGAAGGGGCCTACTTACGTTTATACGTCAAGGATGGGGACACAGTCACGTCGTATGAGGAAGTGTCCCGTGCGGACGTACCGCGATCGATTACCGAAAAGTAAGTAAAAAGCCATTCGTCATGAGCATCATGGCGGATGGCTTTTGCCTGCTCATACGACAGGCGCCTCATAAGCATTTAGTTCGAGCTTTAATATGTACATTAGTTCATGATGCGCCAATTCAGAAAAATTTGTTTTCTTTACGTGTGTCCGTGGGCGCAATCCGCACTCCAATGCGACGTCGACAATGGTACGAATCTGATTTTCCGTATAGAATCGCTTTCGGCCGAACGTGAACGGGGTAGGTGGCAAGACGCCATCTGTCTCCCATTTGATCAACTGCTGTTGGCTACGCGGGATGCCGGCCACACTGAAGGCTCGACTCAATTCTTTGAGCGGATAAACGATCAGATGTTGTTCTTTATACGAAATTGGTTTTCCTTGTTCCGGTCGGTATGTATCCCATTCGGTCGCTGAAAACGTCAGGTCGGATTGGTCGAAGTCGTGTTGAGCGGAAGGAATAGTGGTGGTGCTTGCGAGGTCTAAGCTGTTCATAGTATGCGTCTCCTTCTTCAAGACTGACTGGTCATTTCAAAAATGTCCTCCTACGTATCGTACCCCATTTACAAGATTTTAACTTACAGTTTTTTCAAAGTGGGGAAATGATTCGTGGGACTTTTGACGTATTTTTGAACGTTGTCTGCCGAACATTAAGATACCCTAATTGGTATAAAAACTCAAGCGAAGCAGTCAAAATTTGAAAAATGAATAAAAATTCAGACGATTTAGGACTATGGTCATTTAATGCTATATAAAAATAGAATGAGCACTTTCATGATGAAAGCGGTTAATAAGGGCGAAGGAGGTGAGACAAATGGCAATATATCGAGAAGCGGCGAAAATGTTGTATTTGGACACCCGGCGACAAGTCGACGGCAAAGAGAAAAAGCAACTCGTTCGCTACGGACCGCTAGGCAGTCGAATGGATGAAGCACGGATAAAACAGTTTGGTGACCTGATTACGGCACTAATTGATGTCGAATCCGTCAACTATGTCGTGGCCCAGGAATTTTTAGTGTATTAACACGGAGGACTTATGAACAACCTCACACATCCCGTCGATGATCCTCGGCATGATGAGCAGGTGGTCACATGAGTTGGCCTGAACTCATCTCAAATCTCGGGTTCCCTATCGTCGTCTCGCTCTATTTGCTTCATCGGATTGAGACGAAGCTCGATCGCATGATCCAGCTGCTCGAGCGAATGGGTACCTCGAACGTATCAGAAACCTAATCACCTATTGAAAGGAGCCATCCCCCATGGCTGTTTTAACAGAGAAGAAAGCAACGTTCGTCTTGACGACGCATCATGACTTAGAAACAGCAAAACCGACGAAAAAAGCGCAACGGTTCGGCCCGATTCGTGCCGACCTTACGGCAGATACGATTGACGCGTTTGGTCGTCTTTTAATCGACCTTGTCGTTCAAGAGGACGCGGACCTCGGCATCGTCCGTGAATACGATTTAGTTTAACCCATACCCTAAGGAGGAGAATAACCCATGACTGACACAAAACTTGAAATCTCATTTTTAGATGCATTCCATAAAGTCGTACGTTTCCGCTTGAACAACGTGGAGCAACCGGTCGACGCTCAAAAAGTGGAGGCACTCGCCGACTTCATGGTCGCTAACGATCCGCTCGGGAAGAATGTGATGGAGTGGACGGAGATCAAGATGATTGAGGGTACGCAGACCGTATTGAGTGAGAAATAAGGTTGAGAAGCATCGCGATCGCGATGCTTCTTTTTTAATTACATAATCTGCTTTCAAAAATCACAATTAACAATTATATTAAAAGGAGCAAAAAATAAATAAAATAAGGAAGGGTTTGTAAAAAGTTGAAACGATATTTATATGCCATCATGCTGATGATGATTTTGCTTGTGGTGCCGAGGCAGGAGGCGTGGGCCGCTTCTGTATTCGAGACCGGGACGAAACTTGAACAATCGATTAAAGTGATTCCGCAGTCACCATTTTATTTGGACTATCAAGACGGAAAGACTCGACTGCATGACCCGAGCAGTCAGTCCACCGTCGTCATCGACTTTCCCGGGAACTTAACGACGCACTCATCCGGTGACGAGGGGAGCTACGGAGGCGTCCGCTCGTGGATTGCGAGTCTAGACAGACAGGAATGGATTGCCGTTCCGCAATATAATCAACCCCTCATCCGCATCCAGCGAGACGGGACGACGTCTCGAATCGACTCCTTGGAATCACCACATCGAGCGGACCTTGTATCATATGATGCCAACCGAGACGTGATGCTCTGGCGTGATTCGTACAAAGATGAATGGGCGTTGACGGATCTTAAAGGAACGGTCAAAAGGACGTATCCGGTCATTTCGGGACAACGTCTGATATTAGGGACGAACCTTGATGAATTGATTGCATTCAACACGTCCGACAAGTCGATTACACACCTCTCACTCGAGACGGGGGAGGAACTAGGAAAAACAACGTATCCGAATGAATCGTTGTCCATCGACTTTGAGTCGAAGACGGATCGACTCTTTATGAAAGGCTCGAATCATTTGTACGTCTACGATTTAGCAACCCGAACCATTCAAACGCTCAACTTGAACAGGCAAGTCCACTATGATATCACGTCACTCGTCTATCACGATGGGCTTTACTATGGTGTGACGTTTAATGATTCGATGGTCACGATTGATTTAGTGGAAGGTCGCATCACGGAGACGAGTTTGCGCACGCGCAATACGAATAGCCAGTTCGATTTGATCGAGAATGGGTACTTCGTACAAGACGAGCAGTGGATCCTGTCAATCGAAAGTTTCGGGAAAAAGCCGAAAGAAATGTACACGTGGTTGAAAGCTACTGGCAACTCGGAAGAGGGGCATACGTGGCTCAGTCATGCGTATCAACTCATGGCGACCGTCACAACCGTTGATGGGACCGAGCATAAGCTACCTGTTGCTGAATTGCCGACGGATATGACACGAGTAGAGTCGGCGCAACAGTTCGCAGAGGGATATACCATTCCATCATTTGACCAATCGTTCTCCTCAACGGTACATGTCGCCATGTTGAAAAATTGGAGATTGTTTAAACCGGTCACACAACTCCCACTTCAAGTGGACACTTCTTTTGCCAATGGGGCGGTCGGAGATATCAAGGGAACGACTGTACCAAATGCAACAGTATATATCTCCTGTGAGAAAGCGGCATATGCCACATGTGCTGGTCCGGTACAGGCTGATGAAGCCGGTCGCTTTACACTCTCGAGCGGGATCATCGAAGGAAACCAGACGATTGAGTTGTATGTTTCTGATACGTGGGAATACCGTGAGGCGACAAAAGCATCGGTGAAGCAGAAGTTTGTAATCGGACAGCCGGTCATCAACGACCCGACGAAAGTTCTGACAGATACACGAATTGAAGGGGTGTCCGTCCAGACTGAACCTCACGCAAAAGTGGAAGTCCGTCAATTGAATTCTAAAACAGATTTTACGGTGAAAGAAGTCGAAGCAGACGAGAATGGGGTCGCGCAATTGACGACGTATGATTCCAGCCAACCTTGGTCGTACCGTGTCTTCTTCCGTGTCCTTGGAACGGAACGTCCTTACGAGATGGTGTATGTCACGAAAGACTATCCAATGCCGTCTATCGCATGGACGAAGCTTCCAAAGACAGGAGATACGACGATCACCGTCTATAACGACAAGCTCGATCCGGTATTGGCTGTTTCACGTGATGGAAGAGCAGAGTCGGCGAAACGGTTGACAAAGGGTCTCAACGTCATCAACTTGAAAGAACCATTACGGGAAGGACAGACCATCAAGCTCGTGGCCAGCTTCCGTCCTGAACTCGCCCAGACGTTTGAGAAAAAAGTGACGAGTGACGCCCCGAAGACCTTGACGGTGAAGGACGTTCTCCTCACGTCATCATCCGCGACGTTCACGTTGACACACGATTCAAACACGGATATCTACTTCGCGACGTCAAGCGGCACTTCATTCTATTCGCGTGTAGTGGGGACGAACCGATATCACATTCCGGCAAAACCGGGAACGACGGTCGTCATCCATTCCGCATACGGTTCAAAGAAAAAGACGCTCACATATAAGCTGCCGAGTGCGGCGATTCCATCGGTGACCTTGACGGACGAACAGACGAAACGGGTCGGGAAGACGTTGCCGAATGCGACCGTGACGCTAAAGAACGGTTCGAAAGTCATCGCGACGACGAAATCGAATGCGAGTGGGTCGTATACGCTCACGTTCAGCCGTCCACGTACCGGAACGAAGCTCTATTTCGAGGCGAAGTCGGGAATTCATCGTGATGCGAAATCAGTTGTGGTCAAGTCGGGGATCCGTCCGACAATCAGCACAGGGACTATCCGATCGACGACAAAATCGGTAGCAGTGCGTACGAACGTCCCTTATGGCACGGTGTATGTTTACAAGGGAAGTAAAATCATCGCTAAAAAATCAATCGGCTCCACGACGACAAACGTCTACATCGGATTGCAGCGACGTGGGACGAAACTGACTTTCAAAGTGGTGACACCAGCCAACCGAACGAATCAAACGACTAAATCAGTCTATTAATCGAGGAAGGTGACTCTTGCAGTTTTGAGTCACCTTTTTTAAGTTTGGTCAATTCCCTTCATTATTTTCTGAAAATTGTCGATAGTATAGAAAATACTGCATGATTGAGAGGGGAATACATAGATGGAATGGAAATCAACATGGTCTAAGGCACTCAGCCGGATCAAACGAAAACCGACATGGACGTGGAAACCGACACTCAAATGGAAGCGTAGAGAGAAGCGTGAACGCACGACATCTTTCGGAGCGAACGTCGGGAAGAACTTGACAATTCGTCAAAAATTGTGGGGACTCGTTCTTATATCGCTTGTCATGGTCATTGGCGTCGGCGGATACGCGCTATTTTCAATGAGTGACGCGAACCGTCAAGCAGATGACATCGTCAACAACTGGAATAAAGGGCTCGATTACGCTCACGAACTTAATACGCTCGCCGCAAACTACAGAACGCTCGAGCTCGACCATATCGTCTCAGATGATGCGACGATGAAAGAAGAACTCATGACGCAGATGAAAGAGATTCGTGATGAGATCAATACGATTGCACCGAAGTATGAAGGACGTGCTGTAAACGCAGAGGACAAAGAGCTATTCAATAACTTCTCGCGTCAATGGGAGATGTATCAGCGCGTCTCCGACAACATGTTGACATTCAGTTCGACAGGCAACACGGGGATGGCACGTTCATATTATGATGCTCAATCACAATCGACATATGATAACTTCACACAAAAATTAGCCAATCTTGTCGACTACAACTCAGAAGGGTCACAACGTGTCGGTCAAAACATGGAACGAGAATTCATGCAGTCCCTTATGGCGTTGATTGCCGTGACGGTCGGGGCCGTGGCGATTCTCTTATTCCTAGGGTTCAGTTTGTTACGTTCAATCATTCGACCGATGCAAACGTTGCAGACACGCTTTGATGAACTCGCGACACAAGGTGGGGATTTGACGATGACGATTCCCGTCACGTCAAACGATGAAATCGCACAAGTCAGTCGTTCGTTCAACACGTTCCTCGCGACACTTCGTGAAATCATGATCGATGTCGATGAGACGGCAAAAGTCGTTCTCTCGTCTTCTAAAGACGTATCAGCCGAAGTGACGCGACTCAGTCACTATATGGAAGAGACGTCTGGAACGGTCGAAGAATTGACGGCGGGTATGGAAGAGACGGCGGCCTCTTCGCAAGAAATGAGTGCTTCGACGACAGAGATGGGCAGTTCGATTGATTCTATCGTCGACTTATCGAATGAGAGTGCCGATACGGCGAACCGTGTCGAGACACGGGCGCATGCGATGCGTGAACAAGCCGTCGTCTCGAAGACAGAGGCTGTGACCATCATTGAGAAGAAACAAGTCGAGCTCGCGGAAGCCATTAAAGGGGCCCAATCGGTCGAAGAGATTCGCGTCTTGACGACGGCCATTCTCGCAATCGCCGACCAGACGAACTTACTCGCACTGAACGCGTCGATTGAAGCGGCACGGGCAGGAGATGCCGGACGCGGATTTGCGGTCGTCGCATCGGAAATTCGTAAACTTGCGGAGAACTCACGTCAGACGGTCAACGAGATTCGTGACGTATCGAACACCGTCATCGATTCTGTCGAACGACTCAATACGAGTTCGGAGGACATGTTGACCTTCTTGAACACGAAAGTCATCGCAGACTACGATCGTCTCGAAGATGCTGCGACGCAATATGAACAGGACGCGACGGTATTCGGTGAGACGGCGAAGACGTTTGAAGGCAAGGCCCTTCAACTTCGTCACATGACGGACAACATTCTCGGTGTGATACAGGAAGTGGCAACGACCGTGACAGAAGGTGCGGACGGTACGCAGTCGATTTCAGAGAAGGTTCAGCTCTCGGTCGAGCGTTTCAATGATGTGCAAACGAAGATGGATGAAACTGAGAAACGCGCGACAGAACTATCGAATCGTGTGGCACAATTCAAGCTATAAGCAAGTCTCAGAACCAGGCAGATGTCTGGTTCTTTTTTATGAATTTTTTGAAACATTTACAGTTCAGATTTTTTAATAAGGGGTCAATGTGTTAGATAATTTCAAATTGTTGGTACAAATTAGGCGGTCTCGTCCGATAAAAAAAGAGCAACACATCATCATAGAGAGAAAAAGAGGTGAAAGAGGACTTGTTCCTCGAAAGTAGTGAAAAAATTGCAAAAAAATTGACGTTAACCCAAAAGTTGTTGGGCGCTGTTGGAATGGTTTTAGTTTTAGTGGCTTTCGGAATGTTATACAATTTGTCGTCACTTCACAATGCAACAAGCCGATACGAAGAAATGATTGCAAAAGATGTTATGCGAATGAAAGCGGCTGACGCACTATCACTCGGAATGACACGTCAAGCTTACGGGTTGAGAGGGTACATGTTAAATCAGGATTCGTCTCATTTAGACAAAGAACGATTGGGCTCGACTGGAAAAGAAACGGCATTACGTGAGTTGATTACGTTGGCAAATTCAAAAGAAGAAAAAGAATCCTTTGAAAAACTTCTTGAGTTTGCTCTTAACTACGACGAACTATCAGAAGAACTCGTAGCGGCGATCGATGCCGGGAACGAAAGAGAGGTGGATCGTCTCGGACTTGAAGAAATGCCGGATGTTACTGTTTTCATCACTGAGCAAGGTGAAATGATTCAAGAGAGTACAGCGGCTGACATGCTGACGAAAAAGGACGAACTTGAACAGTATAGTAACAAAGCGCTGTATTACGCGGCAATCATAGCAATCGTTATATTTGTCATGACGACACTAGCCGGATATGGACTGTACGTCATGGTGACACGACCGCTTCGTCAGTTAGCGAAACAAGTGGACATTGTGGCCCAGGGAGATTTGACAGGAAATGATTTAATGGTTTACACGCAAGACGAAATCGGGCAATTGATGACCGGCTTCAATCGCATGAAAGGGAACTTGCGCGAACTCATTGAACGAGTCACACAAAACGCACAAGAAATCACAGCCCAGTCGGAAGAACTGTACGCAAGCACGGAAGAGATGGCCTCGCAGACAGAGGAGACGACACGTCTCATCGATCGTGTCGTGGAAGACACGGTCGCGCAAGCTAAAGAAGCGACAGGAACGTCTCAAGCTGTAGCTGCTGCAGATGAAGGGATCGGACGGATTGCCGGTTCAATCGGCTCGATTGACGATGACGTATCACAGAGTTTGAAGCTAGCCGAAGAAGGTGGCGCGACGATGACCCAGGCGAAAGACGAAGTGCTCGCACTGGAACGGGAGACACGTCTGACAGGAGAATCGATTTCGGAACTGAAGCAACAGTCCGATGAGATTGCCCTTATTACCGAGGTCATCCAATCGATCACGGACCAGACGAACTTATTGGCATTGAATGCGGCCATCGAAGCGGCACGTGCCGGCGAACAAGGGAAAGGCTTCGCCGTCGTCGCAGAAGAAGTACGTAAACTTGCCGAGCAGTCGAAACAGTCGGCGACACAAATCGCCGGGTTGATCGAGTCGATTCAAGCACAGTCGAATGCCGTCCTCGACCAACACGTCGTCAGTGCGAAACGCGTCGAGACGAACACGTTATTGCTCGAACGGGCGACACGTGCGTTCGAACAGATCGTCACGCAGCTCGAGACATCGGTCGACAATACGTCACACATTCGTATCGCCTCGCATGAAATTGCAGAGACGACGAGACAAGTCGCGACATCTTCTCTTCAAATGTCACAAGACAGTGAAGGGATGGCCAACACGATGCGTACGGTCGGCGAGACAGCTGATTCCCAACTCGCCATGATCCAAGAGTTGAACGGGGTCGCCGAGTCGCTCGGCAATATGACGAGTGACCTGCAGACGTTGATTGGGCGGTTCACGACTTAAATGGTTGCAACATGGACGTAATGACTCAAATGTTCTAACATACTTATCATAATCAAAAAACCACCGTTTTTTGATAGTGAATAAACGAACGGCATACGCTGCGTTACAGTTATTTTTGATCCGAAACGGATATAAACTGAGATTAGATGAGACAGAAGCCATTCTGTTTTGTGTTCGACGGCGACAGAATCAATTGAAATTTCGCAGCTCGCAATTCAAATCGAAAGGTACTGTATCAAGAAATAAGACGCTCCACTAAAGTCCTGTCTCTTCGGAGTCAGGACCTTTTTGTTCACATCGAAACGATTCGTCATCCAAAAAGTAGGGAATGAACAACAAGGTAAACGACAAAAAGGAGTGGATCATATGAAGTATACGGTCATTACAGGTGCTAGCTCAGGAATCGGGTATGAAGCAGCGAAACTACTAGCCGAAAAAGGAAAGTCGCTCGTGCTCGTCGCAAGACGAAAAGAAGAGCTCGAGTCGCTACGTGATGAAATCAAATCCATCGCGCCTGATTGCGATGTCATAATCAAATCGACCGATCTGTCTTACAGCGAGAACGTCTACGGACTATATGAGTCGCTCGCGGACCTCGATATCGAGACGTGGGTCAACAACGCCGGGTTTGGGGATGCCGGACAAATCAAAGATGTAGATTTAGGTAAGATTGAGAATATGATTCGTCTGAATATCGAGGCGCTCACCGTCTTATCGAGTCTATACGTCCGGGACTATCACGACGTCGAAGGGGCGCAACTGTTGAACGTGTCGTCTGTCGGGGGATATCGCATCGTCCCGAATTCGGTCACATATTGTGCGACGAAGTTCTTCGTCAGTGCATATACGGAAGGACTCGCACAGGAATTGAAGCAGAATGGTGCCAAACTTCGAGCGAAAGTGCTCGCACCGGCCGCGACGGAGACGAGCTTCGCCGACCGGGCACGCGATACGGAAGGATTCGACTACAGCGAGAACGTCGCGAAGTATCACACGGCGCGGGAGATGGCAGAGTTCTTATATGACTTACTCGAAGGGGACGAAGTTGTCGGGATTGTCGACCCCGAGGATTATTCGTTCAGCCTACGCGGACCGATTAAACCGTATGCCGGATAAACAAAAACATCACGCCGTGCTGGCGTGATGTTTTTTATGACGTCGGTACAGAGTAACCACCCGTGAAGCGGTGGGTCAAACGACGTGTCCAGTACCGCATCCGGAGGCGCCATACATAGAGTTGTGACGTATTCGGAAGGACGACGTTGTTAACATATTCTGCGAACATATGACGGAACATATGTCCCTCACTTTTGTCATAGGTCGCACTCCACATCCCGTGGTTCTCGACTTCGAGTAGCATCCAAATCATCTCTTCAGTGAGCGGGTCTTCGTCTGCGAGCTCGGCTGAGAGGGCAGCAAAGCGCTGGCTGCAGATGGCGGCATATAAAGAATGGGCGTGTGGATTATGTGGGTTGGCGTTCAAATAGCCACTCGCCGTTTTCATGAGTTCATCGACCATGTCGAGGGGGATATCATCGTATACTTGGAAAAATTCGAGAAGCATGGGTACCGTATCAGGACCTAATCCGGCAAGTCGGACATAATGCATGACGTGCAGCCCGGCTTCTCCGTAGAATTTTCGGTCAAAGTAATGAATCGCGATAGCACGGTGCATGATCGGTACGTCCGGATAGAGCTCGACACCACGAATGAAATGTTGTTCTGCCTCGAACGTGAATCCCGTATCTTCACTGACGATGCCGTTCAGCATGTGAAGGATATAATGATCACCAAGTTCGCTTGCTGTATCGAGCCATTGTTTGGCTTTTGCGATGTTACCATCACGGATATGTGGATACGCGCGCATAGCAGGAAAGAATGGATCATTCGGAAAGGCAGTCTCGCCACGTGTCGCTAATGCATCGATTGCTGCAACGTTATACTCGTCAGTCAATTCTGCGAGGAGCATCATCTCAAGGAACGTGCGTTGGAACTCTGGGGTGTGTATATCGATGGTTTGTGTCATACGGTGTCCTCCTCACAAGTACTGGTGTCGCTCTATTATACTTGTTCTCGAAACGAGGGAGTAGCATCTTTTGCAAAAACGGGAAATGGAAAGTATAGCCGGGAAGGAGGGGATGACATGGCGACGTTCACAGGGTATATCGCAGAGGTGATGGAGGGGAAAATCAGGGTCACTCCGACTCGAGAGGCGGATCCGTTTGATGGGATCGTGTTTCATCTGGAGGAACACTTTTCTGAAGAGAAACCGTTTCTCGTCGGTCAATCTGTAAGAGTCGAGCATGATGGGCAAATGACGCGTTCCTTGCCACCGCAAACGACGGCGCGTCGGGTCGATGTGTTATGATGGGGACGAGGTGAACGATATGGGACAACGGAATTTTTTGTGGCTCGGAGCCGTCATCGGCTTCAGTGCTCTCGTCGTCTGGTTGTTGCAAGATGCGCTCCCGTTTTGGGCGTTGTCGATTCTACTTCTCGGACTCGGTGCGGTGCTCGGCAATCTCCAACGACGTTTCACACGCGACGAATAACAAGCACTCCATCATTCAGATGGGGTGCTTGTGTCGTTTTCTTTTTCAATCGGATCTTCCGGAGTGTCTTCGATAATCGAATCTTCCTCACCACTTGGTTCGAGCGTCGTCGGTTCTTCTGGCTCCGCTGGCTCTTCCGGTTCGGCCGGATCCTCTGGTTCCGTTACAGGAGGATCGTCTTCGATCGGATCTTCCGTTTCTGGTGAATCCGTCGGTTCCTCTGGTTTACTCGGTGGTTCCGCAGGTTCTTCCGGCGTCACTTCAGGTGTCGTCGGTTCCGTTTCTTCCACGACCTCTTCTTCAACTTTTTCCTCAACCGGGACTTCCGGTTCAGTGATAGGCGGTGATTCGGGTGAAGTCTCTGGAACGCTTGGCGTTTGCGGAATATAGACAGGTTCGTCGGTCAAGTCAGGCGTGACGGGCTCAACCGGTGCAAGTTCGACCGGTGGTGGAGCCGGCGCATCTTTTTCGATGAATGTTCGAACGTCCCGTTCAAATAATGCGGTCGGCAAGGCGATTCCACGTAAATGGATGGCAACGATTCGCCCGGATGCCGAAAGGAGCGGACTACCATACCCATGGCGTGGCAAATCAAAGTTCCGGATATAGCCGTTCTCAGCAAAAGTGACTGTGCCGTTGATTCGTTCTTTCATCGTCAGCGTCGTCAGCGTCTCGTCCTCCGCGGCGATGGCTTGCGTGAATAAGAATGGTGTATGTTCGGTCTCTTCGATGCGAACGACGGCAATCAGATTCGTGCGACCGACGACGGTACCGGAGACGGCCACTCCGTCATGATACATGATGATGTTCGTCAAACCGGCCACGTTCGAGGCGGCCGTGACGACATCGCGTGAGCTCACCAAAAATCCCGTCCCGTAACTGACGGTGAAAAGGCTCTCTCGCAACGTATCGAAGTCGACGGGTGTCGTTTCATCAGCGGAAACGGTATCTTCGCCGATTCGTAAGTCGACTTGGTCTGCGAGCGAGTCAGTCGAATGTAACATATCTGTGAAATAGGCGTGTCCGATGTAGGTGACAAAAGCAATGAGTGCGATAGCGAATGGGGTGGCAAATAACCAAATCGTGCGACGTGAGCGACGGCCACACGTCGGACAGACCGTTTTCGATCGTGTCTTCTTTCCGCAGTGGGGACAAGTCACAGGGGCACCTTCTTTCTAAAAAGTTCGATGCTATGCTTATTCCTTCATTTGGAAAGAGGTAAACAAAAATTTTGGAGGGTACCACGATCGAACGTTCATGATAGAATCATCAAAAGGTATAGGGGGAAATCCATTGAAATTCATCATCTTATTCGGTCCGCAAGCCGTCGGCAAGATGACGGTCGGGCAGGCGCTCGCTGATAAAACCGGACTGAAATTATTCCATAACCATATGACGATTGACCTCGTCGGGCCGTTCTTCAATTACGGGACGCCTGAAGGGAAGCGACTCGTCCAACACTTTCGCCAAGAACTGTTCGAGGCGGTCGCCAAGAGTGATTTACCCGGCATGATTTTCACGTTCGTCTGGGCGTTCGATATGCAGGAGGACTGGGATTACGTGAAGAAGGTGACGGACTTGTTCGAGTCACACGGGGCGGACATTTACTACGTCGAGCTCGAGGCCGAGATAGAGGAACGCCTTGCGCGCAATATGACGGAGAACCGCCTCACGCATAAACCGTCGAAGCGTGACATTGCTTGGTCCGAAGCGGAACTGAAGCAGACGGCAACGATGTACCGATTGAACTCACGTCCGGGGGAATTAGACGTCGAGCATTATCTCCGGATCGATAACACGAACTTAAGTCCAGAGGAGACAGCGGCACAGATTCAACAAGCATTCGACCTATGAAAAAGCGAGTCCCCACATGGGAACTCGCTTTTGTCATGCCCACCAATCGGGGCGTTCATAGTCGACCAACACCTGTTTTTCGAGGAGGCGTGGTACGAGGTATGAGGTGGCGTTTGGAAGACGATCATCGAGGTCGGCCGGATGGACCATCACTTCGATGGATCCTCCTGGTTCGATGGCATCGAGCGTCGCATGGGAGACACCGTCCGCGTAGAACTGATCACTGAACCGTTCGGTCACCCACAAGTCCCGGCGCGTCCCGAGATTCGTTAAGGCCCGAAACGTTGTGTCGTATTCTTCAGCGAGGCGAATGATGACGTCATGGAGGACCGGCCAGCCGTGAATGTGATGGTGGCTGTCGAGATGGTCGAGTGGGAGTCCTGTCGCAAGAAACGCTTCGATTTGGGCTTTCCACTCGAGATAGACGAGCTCCGGGTCAGGCGAGTCTTCAGTCAAGAAGCGGCTCGTGTAGCGGAACGTGCCGTCTTCTTTCGTGAGAGGGGTACTCGTCTCGGCGAGCGGCTTGCCCCAGGACAAGACGAGATGGACCCCGACGCGGAGCGACGGATGTTGGTTCGCGAGTCTGACCGCTTCTTCGACGGCATACCCGTTCATGATCATCGTCGCCGAATTGACGATTCCATTCACATGACTGTCGAGCGTGCCGGCGTTCACACCCGTCGTCAATCCAAAATCATCGGCGTTGACGAGAACGAACGTTTTAGGCATTGACGAGACCGAGTGCCTGGTCGAGGACCAGGTCCCCTTTCATCATTCCATACGCCATGTTGTCGATGACCGCCACCGGGACGTCGACGGACGATTTGATTTTCCCTTCGAGGTAGCGGACTTGTGGTCCGATCAAGATGACGTCGACGTTCGTCTGTTCTTTCAAACGAGACTCTGGAATCGCGTCAATCGATGCATCGAGTCCACGTGTAGCAGCTTCTTTCCGCATCTTTTCCACTAAAATTGATGTCGACATTCCTGCCGAGCAGACGAGTAAGATGTTCATGTCGTTTCCTCCAATCGATTCAAACGGGTGATCATATCAATCATTTCGACGGCGAGCTCTTTCACAGTCATCGCCGTCATAAGATGGTCTTGCGCGTGGACGAGGAGGACGCTCATGTCGCTCGTCGTCCCCCGTGCCTCTTCTTGTAACAGTTCAGTTTGAAGTTTATGAGCGTCTAAGAAGGCCGCATCGGCTTCTTTCAACTTTGCCGTCGCCTCGTCCGCCTCACCGCGTTTCGCAGCAGCGATGGCCTCGAATGCAGATGAACGGGCATTTCCGGCATGCAAGATAATCATAAACGAGAGTTCTTGGATGGTTTCGGTTTTCACGAAATCTTTTCTCCTTCCTCAGCTGTAGCTTTATTTTTATTGATTTCGGCGGTCATCGCTTTCGCTCCTGCCATGACGAATGGAATATACATCGCTGTCGCAATCGACAAGTTGACGATTTGAAGCAAGATACCGCGGACGCTACCGCCTGTTACCAAATAGCCACTGATGATCGGTGGCGTTGTCCAAGGGACGATGGCGACCGTCTTCGGAACCATGCCTGTCGAGAGCGCGACGTACGAGATGATCGTGAGCGTGACCGGTACTAGGATAAACGGTACGAGCATGATCGGGTTCAATACGATCGGAAGACCGAAGATGACCGGTTCGTTGATGTTGAAGAGACTGGCTGGTGTCGACAGTTTTGCCACTTGGTGATACGGGTGATTCCGTTGTTTGCGGACGACGATGAAGATGGCGAGTAAGAGTGCGAACGTCGTACCCGATCCACCCATGAAGACGAACGCATCCAAGAACGGTTTTGTGACCGTGTATGGTACATCAAACGCCGACGTTCCGGCTTGGAAGGCAGCCAAGTTTTGCTCGATGAGCGGGAGATAGACCGGTTCGATGACCGAGCCGATGATGTTCGTCCCGTGAAGCCCGAAGAACCAAAGGATGTGGTTCAAGAAGGCGATGAGCAAGGCAGCCGGGAGTGAGTCGCCGAATCCTTGGAGCGGTTGTTGGATTGCTTTAAAGATGACTTCAAATACACTGAGTTCGACGACGAGCGTCATGAAGAGCTGGAATCCTGCGACGACCGTCAAGATGATCATCGATGGGATGAGCGCTTGGAATGAACGAGTGACCCCACCTGGTACACCTTCTGGCATCTTGATCGTCAGTTTTGTATTGATGAGGTAGCGGAACATTTCTGTGACGGCAATCGATACGATGATGGCGACGAAGAGCCCTTGTGCACCGAGCCATGCGAAGTTGAGACCCCAGTCAGCCGTGACCGGTACGAGCATGATATATGAGGCGAGCGACAAAATACCCGCCGCGAGCCCGTCAATCCCGTATGAACGGGCCAAGTTATACCCGATCGAGAAGGCGATCAGGAGCCCGAGTATCGCGAAGGACGCGTTCCAAATACTCCCACCGAGTCCTTGCCAATTGCCTTCGCCGAACATACTGTTCATCGACCCGACGAAGTCGAGTGAGAGACCACCGATATTGACGGCTGGGAAGTTGTTGATGAGGACCGCGAGCGACCCGACGATGATGAGTGGCATGACGGAAACGAATCCGTCACGGATGGCGACTAAGTGCCTTTGGGACCCGATACGTCCCGCGATTTCAATAAACTTGTTCATGAATAGACCTCCTTCTTGAATTGGGGTAGGTACGCCTCGTGCGCTGTGAACAGCTCCTTAAGAAGCGGGTCGATCCGTTTCTCGTCCTGGATGAGCGGGTTCATGAGGCAGGCAAGATAGGCGTCCTCGTACGTGCCGGATACAGCCGCTTGGATGGCGAGCTGTTCAAACGTTTTTAAGTTCGTGATGAGTCCACGGATCGGGAGCGGCAACGCGCCGATGGAGATGGGGCGAGGACCGGACTTCGTGATGACGGCGTTCACTTCGATGACCGCATCGTCTGGTAAATCCCGAATTGTGCCGTTATTGAGCGTGTTGACCGTCTGGATGTCACCGCGGTCGTTGTGAATCGAGTCCATCAAGTTGCAGGCGGCGTCTGAATAGTAGGCGCCTCCACGTTTTTCAAGCTCTTCCGGTTTGACGGCGAGATCGACGTCTTTGTATTTCTCGAACAATTGCGCCTCGACTTGTTGCACGACTTCGGCACGGGTGCCGTTTTGTTCGTACGCTTCGAGGTCTTTTTTCAACACATCTTTCGTCTGGAAGTAGTACTGGTGATACGGGTTCGGTAACATGCCGAGTGACGATAGGAACGATTCGCTCCAACCGAGACCGACGATGTTCGCCGGCGAGTAGTCGTTGCCTGCGTTGAGCGAGGCGAGGACGTCATTCGTCCGGTCCACCCCGTCGACCCATACGTGACGGCCGAAGACGAAGTGGTTCAATCCGATAAATTCAATCGCGACTCGTTCGACAGGCGTCTCGAGAATCTCAGCGACCGAGTTTCGCATGTTGAACGGGATGTTGCAGACACCGATGACCTTCTTATGAGATGAGTGCTTGAGTACGGCCTCGGTGACGATGCCCGCCGGATTGGTGAAGTTGACGAGCCAGGCATCCGGACAAATCTCGGCGACTTCGTTTGCCAAGTCGATCAAGACAGGGATGGTACGGAACGCTTTGAATAATCCACCTGCGCCGTTCGTCTCTTGCCCGATGAAGCCATGCTTGAGCGGGATGCGTTCATCGAGCGCGCGTGCCTTCAGTCCACCGACCCGAATCTGTGTGGATACAAAATCTGCGCCGACGAGTGCGGCTCTTCGGTCGAGCGTCCAACTGAGTGTGATTTCAGCGTTTGACTTCTCGATCATCCGCTCTGCGAGACGACCGACGATCTCTAGTTTCTCCCTCCCTTCTTCGATATCGACGAGCACGATCTCCCGAACGGGGAACGTCGCTTGCCGATCGATCAATCCTTCGATGATTTCCGGGGTGTAACTGGATCCACCGCCGATGATGACGACCTTGACTGCCATGGTGCCAACTCCTCCTTTTGAAAGCGATTTCTTTTTGTCGTAACAAATATAACAAATGATACAACTTACTGCAATATAAAAAATACAAATGATACAAATTAGTTTTTGTATTTGCATTTGTATGATTGCTGTATCACAATAAAGGAACCAACCTAACGTAAAGGAGATGGAGATATGTCGCAATCGACGCTCCAAACCGCAATCAAGGATGAACTGTTGTCCCGCATCAAGAGTGGGCACTATAAAGAAGGGGAAAAATTTCCGACCGAGTACGCGCTTTGCGAGGAGTTCGATGTGAGCCGGACGACGGTACGGGGTGCCCTCAACCAGTTGACGACGGAAGGGTATCTGGTCCGTCAACAAGGTCGCGGGACGTTCGTCGCCGGGAAGAAAGTACAACAGACGTTGTCGTATACGCCGAACAACTATGCGGCACAGCTCGCCGTTCAAGGGAAACGTGGGCAAGTCGCATTGATCGACATCTCGGTCATCTCGGCATCAGGTCAAATCGCTTCTGTGTTTGAAGCGGAAGACAACGCCCCGATTCAAAAGATTGAGCGGATCCGTCATGCGGACGGCGAACCGACGCAGTATGAGGTCTCGTTCATCCCGTGGCAAATCGCACCGGGGATCACGAAGGAGCAGGCCGAGCATTCGCTCTTCCGGACACTGGCGGAGGTCCACGACGTTCATGTCGCGAAGACGACGGAGGCATTGGAGATTGCCTTAGCTGACGAGAAGGTGAGTGCGTTCCTCGACTGTCCACTCGGGTCGCCGTGCTTCCATATCGAGACGGTGACAGAGGATGAGTCGGGACGAGCGATTGAATACTCACGCTCCTACTTCCGTGGGGATAAGACGAGCTTCGTCATCGAACGGGATTATAACTAACAAAAGCGCCCGACTGTTTCGTGTGGAAACGGTCGAGCGCTTTGTTCGTTTCACCTATAACAAAAAGATTCATGGTCATTTTGAGTGTAAATGACTATGTTTAAGGATAAATGAACATGTTTAAACACGATAAACATGTTCATTTTGTTCTGAGATGACTATGTTTATCAAGGAAATGAGTACGAAATGAACACATTATACGGACAAGGGATTTCAAAATGTAACTCGAATGTTGGATCGATGACATAATTCGAAAAGATGGTCTAGCGTAGATTTTATTTGTATAACATTTATTCTCCGTCCAATTCTTTCATCATCTCTTCAAATAAGATCGCTTTCGGTTCCTTTTGATAATGATGCATCGTTTCGTGATATCGATTTACGTCTCTTTCGTTTTGAATATGTTCAATCATCACATCGCGAATGAAAGTAGACAGGTGCAGCTGTTTCGCTTCTACATATTCCTTGATGACTCTCGCATCTTCTTCATTGAGATGGATATTTATAGTTTCCATCACAGACACCCCCTTAATCTGATTATAACCGATTGTATACTGCATTCTGGACCACCTCATCCGCTCTTTTCTGTACACTAGAACCAGGAGGCGAGAGAAGCATGTCAATCATTGAATTCAAAGATGTGAGTCATCAAGACATCCTGCACCATGTGTCCGGGACGTTTCGGGAAGGACGGGTCACGACGTTCGTCGGACCGAGCGGCGCCGGCAAGACGACGTGTCTGAAGCATATCAACGGATTGCTGTCACCAGACACGGGCACGATTCTATTTAAAGGGGAAGACATCGCGGAGATGGACATCCTCGAGCTACGAAAGAAAATCGGGATGGCGTTCCAAAGTGCACCGATGATTCAAGGGACGGTGTACGACAACTTGAATCTACCGAAAGCCATCTTCGACGAAACACTCGACCGTGACCGAGCCGCTGAGCTATTGCATCGTGTCGACTTGAGTGAGGCGCTCCTCGACCAACCCGTCAAATCACTGTCGGGCGGGGAACGAAGTCGGGTCGCCATCGCCCGGACGCTCGTCAACAAACCAGACGTGCTCTTGCTCGATGAGATCACGGCGAGCCTCGATTACCGGACGGTGAAAGAAATCGAGCGACTCATCCGAAAACTGCAACAATCATATGGAGTGACCGTCATCTGGATCACCCATGACCTTGATCAGGCGCGGCGGGTAAGTGACGACATGTGGTTTTTGAAAGATGGGGAATTGCTTGCGTATGGGGACGCATCGTTCATCGATGAGTCGGACGATCCCGTCATCCAAAGATTCGTCAGGGGGGAAGATTGATGTCATATATTGAACTCGCGACGGCACTCATCTTCGTCGTCATCCCACTCGCCTTGACGCTCGTCCTACGACTTGGACTCGAGCGTGATATTATCATCGCGACGGTCCGCTCCATCATTCAACTGTTGATCATCGGCTATATCCTGACGTTCGTCTTTGAGAGCGACAGTCCCATCTTCATGCTGTTGATGATCTTACTCATGATTGTCGCCGCGACACAAAACACCCGACGGAAAGGGGACGGGATTCCAGGCATCATGTGGATCATCGTCTTGACGCTCGTGACGATCGAAGCGCTGACAATGGGACTCCTGCTCGGGCTCGGTATCATCCCATTTGAGCCGGAAAAAGTCATTCCAATCAGCGGGATGGTTATCGGGAACAGCATGGTGTTATCACTCTTGTTCTTGAACAAGTTCAAAGACGAGGTCGAGCGGAGTGATGACGTCATTGAACTCATTCTTTCACTCGGCGGCACACCAAAAGTGGCCATCGACAATAGCTTGAAGAATGCGATTCGCACGAGCATGATCCCGACCGTCGAGGCCCAAAAGACGATGGGGCTCGTCCAGCTACCGGGGATGATGAGCGGTCTGATTATCGGGGGAGCCGACCCGATGGAAGCGGTCCTGTACCAACTCTTGATCCTCTTCTTGATTTTGACGACCGCCTCAATCTCGGCGACGCTCGTCGGCTATCTGGCGTACCCGCGTTTGTTCAACGAGAAGATGCAGTATATCGGACTGACCTATCGGAAGGGGAAATGAGCATGATCACAGGGATTCATCATGTGCAGCTCACGATTCCAATTGGAGCGGAGCGAGAGGCGAAGGCGTTCTATTGTGAGTTTCTCGGTCTACGTGAAATCGAGAAGCCGGAGTCACTGAAAGGACGTGGCGGATTTTGGCTTCAGGTCGGCGACCGTTCCGTCCATGTCGGGGCAGAGGACGACGTGGAACGACAGAAGACGAAAGCGCATATCGCATACGCGGTGACGGATTTAGGTCATTGGAAGGAAGCGCTTCGAGTTCCGAGACCCGTTCGGCAATCGGGTCGAGATGATTCAAGCACTCTGACGAAAGGGAGCATCCACTGCGGATGCTCCCTTTGTCGTTCTTCAAGAAATACCGAACAGGCGAGTCACTTGCTCCCATTCGGACGGATAGGCGTTGCTGCCATGATGCTCATGAATGAGTGTCCCGTTCGTGTATACGCTGAGGCTCCACTGTGTGCCGTCTAGCGTGCGAACCCCTTCGAGTTCTTCGAAAACGGTTGGCCACCAATTCGTTCCAAGCAGGTGAAACGCGACGCGCATCTGTTTCGCTTCCTCTCCCTCGTAGTATTCGAATTCAAAGGGCTCGGTGATGGATCGGTCGGATCGCTCGATGTGACGAAGGACGGTGCCCCTCTCAAAAAAGGTGATTGTACTCACATCATACGTGCCGAACCCACCGACGCGGAAGATGACCTCGACCATCGATTCCTGAGGACGACCGGCCGCCTGAAGGGCGCGCTTTTGGAGCGGATGTTCGACGAAAGAAGAGGGAATGTGATAAAGGGCGCGAAACGTTTTGTCTTTCATGAAACTTCAACCTTTCCCGGGTATAAGATGCCCCAAGTATAGCGGAATCTTCTGATCGAGGTAGACAAAATAAAGGACAAGGTACGAAAAAAGCACCTCCTGAAGAGATGCTTCGTTGTCAATACACTTCGTACGTCTGTCCAGTCTGCGCGCCTTCGACGCTCTTCACATAGGCGAGGGCGACCCGTTCACCCGGTACCGCCTCGTAACCACGGAAATAAGGACCATACGAATCGAGTGCTTCGACGAGGACGTTCGGACTGACGTGGTTGATGCGGATACCCCGTGGCATCTCAATCGCTGCACCGGTCACGAATCCTTTGATCGCACCGTTCGCCAGTGCCGCCGATGCACCTTCCTTGATCGGATCGTCCATCAAGATTCCGCTCGTCAATGTAAAGCTGCCGCCATCGTTCACATAATCGAGCCCGAGAAGGACGAGGTTGACCTGTCCTTTGATCTTGCTGTCGATACTCTTCTGATTATCTGCCGGCGTCATCTCGGAAAGCGGACCGAAATGCGTGCTGCCCGCCGTACTGATGACCGCGTCGACCCGTCCGACCGTCTCATACATGTGGCGGATGCTGTCTTCAGAAGTGAGGTCGACTTGCACGTCTGCCCCGTTACGCCCAGCCCGGATGATCGTATGTGTTTTCTCCAACTCTTTCGCGACGGCCTGACCGACCGTGCCGCTTGCCCCAACGAGTAAAATATTCATGTGAAAACTGCCCCTTTCGTCACGCTTAGATTCCACTTCAGAGTAGCGGATGACGAGGACGTTCTGCAATCAAGTTGCCTCTGGCGGGACGACCGTACCTTGATGGAATCGCATCTTCCAACGTCCGTCCACGAATACCCAAATCGAGCTGCGGCGTGTTTCGCGCTTCAGTATCGGTTAAACGAGATGATACGTCACCAAAACGTGACCTCCCGTCAACGGATGCAGCGTGAATTCGGATAACACGGCCTCGATCGGGTCGAGCTGGAGTGTCGTCTGATTCCAATCTTGATACAGCAATCGTCCCGAGCTACCGATTTCAAAGAAGTCGTCGGTCAACAGTTCACGCAATCGCTCCGTCGACTGCCTGACTTCCGTCGTGAGTAACGCTTCTTCTAGTGTTTGAAGATGATCTGCCCACTCGTTCATGTTACGACTGCCTCTCTTCGTTGATTCATCACGATGACGCCGAGGACGATCAACAAGAGACCGATTCCGTTCAACGCCGAAAGAACTTCCCCGTACACGAACACCCCGATGAGTCCTGTCGCCACCGTCCCGAGTCCAGCCCAGATGCTATAGGCGATACTGAGTGGAATCGTCTTCAACACGATGCCCATGAGGGTGAACGAGGCGGCGAAACTGACCAAGAGGATGACACTCGGCACAAGGTTCGTGAATCCATCCGACAGTTTCAACATCGACGTCCCGAGTACCTCAAATCCGATAGAAAAGAACAGTAAAAGATAGGCTTTCATTTCGATTCACCTCACACTTTCATCAAGACGAGCCCGATGATGACGAGCCCGATCCCTGCAATTTTTTGACGACTGATCTGTTCCCGGAAGACGACGAATCCGATCACCGCCGTGAGTGCCGTCCCGACCCCGCTCCAAAACGCATATGCGAAGCTGAGCGGAATGGTGAAGAGGGCGAGTGACAACAAATAAAACGCCGTCCCATAACCGAAGGCGACCCCGAGAATCGGAAGTCGGCTCGTCGAGGTGGCGTTTACTTTCAACATGCTCGACCCGAACAGTTCTGAGGCGATGGCCCCGACCAAATAGATGAATCCCATATTACAATCCTCCTTGAACCAACTCGTCACATGCCTCCCGAATGAGTGTCGCCGCACGGTCCTTGAACGATTCGCTATACCCATACAAGACAGCGAACCAAAAGCCGTCACAGAGGAGACGAAGTTTTAAAATCGCATCCTGGTCCGGTCCATCTGCAGTGAATCGCTCGTTCCAACCGGTCGACACGTCACTCCAGATCGATTCGCTCGTTGCATCCTCTTGTGAGGAGATGAAGACGGCGACGAGGTCCATATCTCCGTGATCGACATCATCCAATGTGGCCTGTGCATAGGCACGGGTGAACGGGTACGGACCGTCCGATAGATGGGCAGTGATTCGTTTCTCGAACGTCTCGATGGCGAGCTCGTTCATCTGACGCAACAAATTGGCCTTGCTGTCGAAATGATAGAGGACACCGGCTTTCGTGATGCCTGCTTTCGTCGCCAATCGTTCGAGCGACAACTGACTGATCCCGTCCTCTCGAATCATCTGGGCGGCTGTTTGTAGCAACAATTGTTTTTTATTCATGATCAAACACCTCACTTTACTATACTGACCGTTCAGTAAAGTCATCCTATCAAATATTGATTGAGGTTGTCTAGCGAAATGATGGATGGAATAATGTGGGAAAGGGGGAGCTGACATGGGTTCACATTTGATGCATCTCGTCATCGCGAACGAGATGTTGCCAGCATTATCAGAGGTGGACGAGGTCGCATTTTTGCTTGGAAGTCTTGCACCGGATGCAACGACGGAGAAAGGAGATTCGCATTACTATGCGGGGAGACATGATGATTTGTCACGTCGTCTCGATCTCGAACAGTACTGGCGTGATAGTGAGGATGAGGAGATGTCATTTCGACTCGGTTACTACGCCCATCTCGTCGCGGATGAAATCTGGTTGCAGGGGTTTTATAAAGGTTGGTTGAAAGAGCTCATCATCCAGGACCCGTCAAAACAAGCAGCCTATTATGCGGACTTTGATGCGTACAATACTCGTCTCTCGGACCGACTCGGGACGTTCGATTTTGAACGGCTGAAAGGAAATCCAGAGCTCGTTGAACTGGTCGAGAAAGTCGAGCGGGACGCCGCGATGACGGAGGAGGGGACGTACACGATGTTCCTCCCGCACCAGTTCGATGGCTATGTGGATACGTGTGTCCGCCGTTGCCTGGAGATGGTCAAACGGAAGCGGGCGATGCGCGTATGAACAAGCGATACGCACCGTTATATGCGACGCTCGGACTATTTATTTTGACAATCATCACTTTCTTCACGCTGAACGGCCGGGTATTTCCGAACCTCGAGTTGATGACGGTCATCTGGGTATATCTGGCGATTGACATCGCCTTGTTCGCCACGTTGATATGGGGTCTGTTCATGAAGGATCGAATCATTAAAATCTACACGCTGCTTGCGACAATCGGATTGATGATTCCATTGTCGATTTGGACTTTCTTGTTGCTGTTGGCGAACGGGATCTCGGAGGCATGAGTGGGATGGAACTGCCTAAACCAACTCCATTTTTGATGCGCCGCGTGCCGTTTTTCATCTTGTATGCCCTTTGCGGTCCGCTTGCGCTTCTCATCTTGATTATTTACTGGCGGGACACACCGACTAACGATCGAGGACCGTATTTATTTTTCTCGGTCGTGTTCTCGCTGTTCTTCATCACGAAAATCATACCGGACGGATTATTGAGGATCGTGATTTTCTCAGCGACGTATACGCTCGTCTTATTTGTCACATATATCATTCTCGATCGAAAACGAAATCGTCATGACAATGAGTGACTTTGAAAGTGGACCTCTCCGCTTTCTTTTTTTGTGTGTGCATCTATGGAAAGAAAAATTTTCCTATCCGAATGTTGTCAAATTGGCATTGCGTATCTTAATTTTGTTTGTTATGCTACTTGATGAAAACGACAATGATAATCATTATCATCGATAACGAGAGTGCGATACTAGACATACATAACCAACGTGGCTCGTTTTTGGTGCGAGGATCATTGAAACTTACATACAGAGGAGATGGATGAAGTGGGGAAATTCAAGATTTCACTCATGTTGACGTTGCTCGTCTTCGTACTCGCCGCATGTGGCGGAACGAGTGAGACGAAGAAAGAAGAAAACGTCGACGGCGCAACAAAGACAGAGACGGTCGAGATTACGGATGCACATGGCACGATCGAGGTACCGGTCAATCCGGAGAAGGTCGTCGCCCTGGATAACCGGACGTTCGAAACATTGGCAGCATGGGACATCGACTTGGTGGCGGCACCAATCGGACTCCTTCCGGCTGATTCACCATATGCATCAGACAAAGACATCAGTGATGTCGGCATGCACTTCGAGCCGAACTTAGAGGCGATTGCGGGAGTTGACCCGGACGTCGTCATCGTCGGTCAACGTTTCGCGGATTACTACGAGGACATCAAAAAGTTGGTACCGGAAGCAGCGGTCATCGATTTGAACATCGAGATCCCAGAAGATTCAGGTACACCGGGTGAGATTTTAGTCAAAGGATTGACAGACACGACGCTCACACTCGGAAAAATCTTTGACAAAAACACAGAAGCCGAAGCCATCGTTGCTGACCTCGACAAGTCGATCGAAGACGTGAAAGCGGCATACAACGGAGAAGATACAATCATGTCGGTCATCGTATCGGGCGGAGACATCGGGTTCTCAGCACCGGTGACGGGACGCGTGTTCGGACCGATGTACGACATCTTCGGATGGGTCCCAGCCCTTGAAGTCGAGAAGACGACAGGTGACCACGAAGGTGACGAAGTATCCGTCGAAGCCATCGCGGAAAGCAATCCGGACTGGTTGTTCGTCCTCGACCGTGACGCACCACTAGGTGACGCAGAAGGCGCAGTACCAGCAGAAGACGTGATCGACAACGCACCGGCGCTTCAAAAGACGACGGCTGTGACGAAAGAGCAAATCGTCTATGCCCCGAAAGACACGTACTTGAACGAATCGATTCAAACGTACGCGGAATTTTTCAACAGTGTCACGGAAGCGCTCGCGAAGTAAGGTTCCGTCATGCAAAAACCATTGACAGCCAGGGTTGAGACGATGTCTCAGCCCTCCTTTTCTAGATTGTGGACGAAGTCGTTCGTGTTCACCGTGATCATCGTCCTCGGTTTGGCGGTGCTGTCGCTCTTTACCGGGGTGTACGATCTGTCACGGACAGACGGCTTCGATATGTTTTGGATCACCCGAGTCCCACGGACGGTCGCCCTCATGCTGACGGGTGCGGCGATGGCGATGGCGGGGCTCGTCATGCAGCTCATCACGCAAAACCGACTCGTCGAACCGACGACGACGGGGACGCTCGAATGGGCGGGTCTCGGACTGCTCACTGTTTATTTACTCGTACCGGCACCGAGCCTCATGATGCGGATGACCGGGGCAATCGTCTTCGCATTCATCGGGACGATGGTCTTCTTCTGGTTCTTACGTTCGGTCAAACTCCGTTCGTCGCTCATCGTGCCGATCATCGGGCTCATGTTAGGGGCGGTCATCTCCGCCGTCTCGACGTTCCTCGGTCTGTTCTTCCGGGCGAGCCAGGCGATCGAGGGCTGGTTCGTCGGTTCGTTCGCCTCGGTACAAATCGGGCGCTACGAGTATCTGTGGGTCATCATCGTCGTGACGGTGCTCATCTTTGTACTGGCGAATCGCCTGACGCTCGCGGGGCTCGGGGAAG
Source organism: Exiguobacterium sp. s57 (assembly GCF_018617685.1). NCBI lineage: Bacteria > Bacillati > Bacillota > Bacilli > Caryophanales > Exiguobacterium > Exiguobacterium sp. s57. Next base: position 1,241,959 of record NZ_JACSKR010000001.1, on the reverse strand, counting down.
ACATCGCGACGAGCCTCGGCGTGAACTATAACCAGCTCATGATGATGGCGACGGGGCTGATCGCCTTATCGGTCGGTGTCGTGGCGACGGTCATCGGGAATTTACCGTTCCTTGGACTCATCGTCCCGAACCTCGTCTCGATGTTCCGCGGGGATGATTTGCGCAGTAACCTGCCATGGGTCTGTCTTGTCGGGATGGGGGCGATCCTCGTCAGTGACTTGATCTCACGGACGATCATCATGCCGTTCGAACTCCCGGTCTCACTGATTCTCGGGACGGTCGGGGCAATCGTCTTCATCATGATCTTGATGCGACAACGGAAGAAGGGAGGGGTTCGATGAGTACGGTCATGGAACGAGACGGTGTCGAAGTATCAATCGGGGAATTGAGAGAAGAACGTCATGCTTCAGCGTTTCAATCGAAACGGGCGAGCAGGCGCTATTGGCTCTTCTTAAGTGCCTTCATTCTCGGCGGACTGTTGTGTGCGCTCGGGCTTCTCCTTTATAACAATCCGGTCCCGATGGACTCTCCGTCATTCGTGCCGGTCGTGGAACGGCGAATCGTCGCCATCGTCACGATGTTGATTGCGGCACTCTGTCAAAGTCTTGCGACGGTCGCATTCCACTCCGTGACGAACAACCGTATCATCACGCCATCGCTACTTGGATTCGACGCGCTCTATTCGACGATTCAGACGAGCATGGTCTTCTTCTTCGGGGCCGGGGCGTTGATCGGCTTCTCGGGGACAAGCGCCTTCTTGACACAGGTCGGCCTCATGGTGACGATGAGTCTCCTCCTTTACGGATGGCTCTTGTCAGGGAAATACGCCAACCTGCAGCTCATGCTGCTCATCGGGATCATCATCGGGACGGGTCTGAACTCGGTGTCATCGTTCATGCGCCGCATGCTCGCCCCGTCCGAGTTCGATATCCTGCAGGCGCGGCTGTTCGGTTCGGTGACGAATGCCGACGTGGCGTACTTTCCCATCGTCATCCCGATCGTCGTCATCGCCGGGACACTCTTGTTCCTGTTCTCGAATCGATTGAATATCGTCGCACTCGGTAAGGACGTCGCGACGACGTTCGGGGTGAACCATCGGAGGAGTGTCATCTACACGCTCGTCCTGATCTCACTCCTCATGTCCGTCTCGACGGCGCTCATCGGGCCGCTCACGTTCTTTGGATTCTTAGTCGCGACGCTCAGCTATCAGGTCGCCTCGACGTATGACCATAAGTACGTCTTTCCGATGGCGTTCGCTCTAGGGTTCTTCGTCCTGACGAGCGCATATTTCTTTATGTATCACATATTCCAGACGCCAAGTGTCGTCTCCGTCATCATCGAACTGTTCGGTGGACTCATCTTCTTGGCCGTCATTTTAAGGAAGAGGTCGCTATGATTCAAATCGAACAAGTCAAAAAATCGTATACAGACGACGTCCACATCGGACCGCTCACGCTCGACATCCCGAAAGCCGGGTTCACCTCACTCATTGGACCGAACGGGGCGGGCAAGTCGACGACGCTCATGATGATCGGACGGTTGCTCAACTTAGACGAGGGGCAGATCCAAGTCGCCGGGATGGACGTGTCGAGCACGAAGTCAAAAGACTTGGCAAAAATCATCACGATCCTGCGTCAAGAGAACCACTTCGTGACGAGGCTCACCGTCCGGCAACTCGCTGGGTTCGGCCGTTTCCCGTACTCGAAAGGACGCCTCACGAAAGAGGACGAGGCGATTATCTCGAAATATATCGACTTCCTCGACTTGACCACGCTCGAGAACCGCTATCTCGACGAGCTCTCAGGGGGACAAAGGCAGCGTGCGTATGTGGCGATGGTGCTCTGTCAGGAGACGGAATACGTCCTCCTCGATGAGCCGCTCAATAACTTGGACATCGCCCGCTCGGTACAGATGATGGAGTATTTGCGTCACGTCGCCGACGAGTTCGGACGGACGATCGTCACGGTGCTCCACGACATCAACTTCGCGGCGAAATATTCGGATCGCATCTGTGCGATGAAAGACGGGCAGATTGCTGCGTTCGGAACGGTCGATGAAATCATGGACGCGAAGATTTTATCCGATATTTTTGAGACGAAACTGGATATCATCGAAGGTCCGTATGGGCCAATTGCGGTGTATTAACGAAAGGGAGGATTCACATGAAAATTGACTGGACACCAATCACCAAAGTAGTGGCGGAGGCACCGGATACATACACGTTCCATCTCGCCATGCCACCTGAATTTACGTGGCAGGAAGGGGCGCACACGCATCTCGCGCTCGAAGGGTTCAACGCCGGGGATATGCCGGACCGGAGCCTCGTCCGCCATATGTCGATCTCGACGTTGCCAAACGAAGGGGCGATCGGGATCACGACCCGCATCAAATCCGAATGCTCGACGTTCAAATCAATCCTTCGCGACATGGTACCGGGGGACAAGGTTGCCTTGTTCAAGACACATTCGAACGTCCCGCTCGAACGGAGTGGGAAGAATGTCTACTTGTTATCGGCTGGGGTCGGACTCGCGACATTCCGTCCGGTCGTCCTCGACTATTTAGCGAACAGGGAAGGTGTTTCGCATCTCCATTCGTTGAACGTCGACTCGTCGAAAGCGTATCTGTTCGGTGACGTCTTCGAATCGAACGAGCATTTCACCTCGGAGTTCGTCCCGAGTCGGAAAGACTACTATGAACGCGTGGAGATGATGGCATCCGACAAGGACGGCTTGTTCTATATCGTCGGCAGTGATGAGCTGTTGCGTGAAACGATCCAGGTGCTCCGGTCGAACGGGGTAGCATGTGACAACATCAAGCTCGACAAGCATGATTTTCAGCGAGAAGACTTTTTAGGCTGACACTCAAACCGGGGACACGTGCCCCGGTTTTTTCGTGCACAGTTGGACGAAGCGCTCGAAGATGCCACGTCCGTCCGGCGTCCCAATCGACTCGGGGTGGAACTGGACACCGTACGTCGGATGGGTCGGGTGTTCGAGTGCCATGATGACGCCGTCTGTCGTCTCCGCCGTGACTGTCAGTTCGGTCTCTTGTACGACGAGCGAGTGATAGCGCATGACGTCCATCGACAATCCTTCGAAGAGGACACCAGGAACCGTATTGATCCGTGAGACTTTGCCATGCATCACCTCGTTCGCCCGTCCGACGATCCCGCCGAACGCCTCGGCGATGACCTGGTGACCGAGACAGACCCCGAGAATCGGGATGTAACCGGACAGTTGTCGCACGACCGCGAGCGAGACACCGGCGTCTTGTGGACCACCGGGACCGGGGGAGAGGATGATGCCGTCCGGGTTCATGCGACGGATTTCTTCTATTGTATGTTCATCGTTCCGGATGACACAGACGTCACTGAAGCGGGCGACGTCCTGATAGACGTTATACGTGAACGAATCGTAGTTATCGATAAGGAGAATCATGCGAACACCTCCAAAAGGGATTTGGCTTTATGCAGCGTCTCTTCATATTCCGATACAGGGTCCGAGTCATAGACGATGCCGGCGCCGGCTTGAACGTGGGCCGTGTCACCTTGGACGACCATCGTCCGGATGGCGAGGGCGAAGTCGAATCCACCACGGACGTCGAGATAGCCGACCGCCCCGGCGTACACTTCCCGTTTCACCGTCTCGAGCTCGTCAATCAACTGCATCGCCCGAATCTTTGGAGCCCCGGAGACGGTACCGGCTGGAAGACAGGCACGGAGGGCGTCGATTGGCGTCACATCGTCACGTAAATCCCCTTCGACTTCCGAGACGAGATGCATCACGTTTTTGAATCGTTCGAGCTCGATGTGTTTCGGGATGGTGACTGTACCGACTTTGGCGACCCGTCCGATATCGTTTCGTCCGAGATCGAGGAGCATCCGGTGCTCGGCGAGTTCTTTCTCGTCCTTTAGAAGTGACTCCGCGTGACGCATATCTTCCTCGACCGTCTTCCCACGAGGGCGTGTCCCGGCAATCGGATTCGTCGTCACTTTGCCGTTCTCGACGCGGACGAGACTCTCCGGGGAGGCCCCGAGGACGATTGCTTCCCCGAGGTCGATGTAGAACAAGTACGGACTCGGATTTTGTTTCCGTAGCGTCCGATAAAAGTGGAACGGGTCCCCGGTGAACGTCGCGTCGATTCGTTGCGACAAGACGAGTTGGAACACCTCGCCTGCGAGGATTGCCTCTTTCGCCTGGAGCACACGGTCGATGAATTCATCCTTCGGTGTCAAAATCTGCTCGCTCGTCCGGACGACCGGTTCGAGGGCGTGCGTCTCCGGTGTCTCGAGCTGTACGCGGATGGACTCGAGTCGCATCGTAGCATCCGTCTCACTCGTATCAAGCAAGATGACCTGTTCTTCGAGGTGGTCGTATAAGACGACCGTCTCATAGCGCTGGAAGAGGGCGTCCGGCAAATCACGCGTCACGGTCGGTGTGTTCGGGATCGGTTCATACACCCGAAGCAAGTCGTAGCCGATATAGCCGACGGCACCGCCGATGAACGGGTACGGGGCAGTGAAGTCGTCACGGGTGATGCGTTCGGATAAGGCATGGAGCGGGTCGTCCGCATAAATTGTCCCTGTTGCATCTGTCACGTCGTTCCCATCGACCAGGATCGTTTCGACCGGATTCGCAGCGATGATCGAGTAGCGGCCATGTTTGCCTTCCGCGCGACTCTCGAGTAATACCTTTCGTTCACCTTGCAGTCGGTGGAAGATTGCCACCGGTGTGAGTTCGTCACCATTGATCATAAGTTGTTGCATCCACATCTCCTCCTTAAACTAAAAAAATCTCCCCGTCCCGCATGCCCGATCGGACATGAAGGACGAGGAGATTCCCCCGTGTTGCCACCTTCGTTGAAAGACGCCTTGTCTTCCCACTCATCGCGAACCATCATTCGCTGTCCCCGATAACGGGAGGACCCGTCAGAGCCTACATGTCGGTCTGAACGCTCAAAAGCCCATTCACGCAAGGCACGACACCGGTTCGCATCGACCACCGGCTTTCTGAAGACGTCCCTTCGCGCTACTCTTCTTTCTCATCGCGAGTTCGTATGAATGTTATCGTTACTTTAACGGGATAAAGATGCATTGTCAAGCATCATTTGACCGAAGGGTGCTCCACCTGACGTTTGCCGATGAACGTGAACGTGATCCCCAACGCCAGGAGGGGAAGGAACCACCACTTTGTAAAGAAGAAGAGGGTGCCCCGATACATGAACCACTCTAGGACTCAATAGGCGAAAAGCGTGATCAAGGGAGCGGCGTACAAACGCTTCAGGCGCAGTGCGATGGCGACCCCTAGTCCGATTGTCAACGTTGGGACGATCACGAGTTGCCATAGGAACGGGTCGATATAGTGAAACATGGAGTGTCCTCCTTTAATGATGAATCACGACACATCAGGCAGATTTCGATGTTTTGCGTGGGCCGACGAGCACGAACGAGACGAAGAGCGAGAAGAATGCGTTGATGATTGTGAATGAACTGAACGACTCTATACTCAAGAAGCTCTCGTTGTAATACACCATTGCCATCGTTTTTTCGATGATTCCATTCAATAGGAGGGTCACAACTGGACCAATCCAGAACCGTTTCGTTCTCCAAGCAGTTAGGACACCGATCCCGATTGTCAAAATCGGGACAATGACGAGCTGCCATAAAAATGGATCAATAAACTCAAACATGGAGATTCCTCCTTATAACGATTTGTACCCGAGGAAGTACGGACGCCACATCGGGTCGTGCACCGAGTTGATTTGAAGCATCTCGCCCCCGGCATGGATGAAGAACTCGTCATCGAGCATGATGCCGATATGGGACGGACCGGATTTGTACGTGCCGGCGAAGAAGATGATATCCCCGCGACGACCATTCGTGACGCCCGTCCGTTTGTTCTTGAAGTGTCCGCTATACCAATAGCCTGACACGTTCGTGCGACCGCCGACTTTCCCGGCCTGATTCGTCGCATAATGGATGAGACCGGAACAGTCGAACCCGCCGTTCAGCGGTGACTGCGAGCCCCATGTGTATGGTGTCCCGAGATGTTTCACGGCGGCGTTGATCAGACGCTCTTTTTGCGAGGTGTCGCGTTTCTTCAACAAGGCGTCCTGTTTGATGCGGACGTCTTTTGTCTTGACGTAGACGGGGCGCCAGTCGTACTGGATGAGATACGAGTCGCCACTCTTCCCACGTGGGTAGATGCGACGTCCGGCATCGAGATACCCGATCGGACGGCTGTCGTTCGGGTTGGCATAGAACGGTGTCTTTTTCGTCGTCCCGTAGTGGGCGGCCGTATAGACGCTCGCCGGTTGGATCGCCTTCGGTTTCGTCTCGGCGATATACGGGTTCAACACGTAGACGCGTTTCCCGGACGGAAGACGGACGTGCCAGAAGTCGGCATCGATCGAGCGAAGCCCGACGAGTTTCGTTCCGCGTGGCAACGTGCCTGCCGGACGACCGTACGCGACGTCAGCCGAGAAGTACGGTGTCCCGTTGAACTGCGTATAGAAGACCGTTCCTGCCTTCGGTTTCGCGGTCGGTTTCGAGACGGCGAGGTAGCCCGTCGCGACATAGCGATACGTCCCGTTCAGACGGATGCGCGTGTAGTATCCACTCGTCCCGAACGTTTCGACGACTTGTCCACGCTTCAAGGAACCGACTTGTTTCACGACAGACGTCGAGGCGTACACTTCGACCTCGTTATAACGAGAGTACCGCATGCCCGTCGATTCGAAGCGAGGCGGTTTTTTCGTGCTCGTCACGCTCGTCGGGATGAAGTAGTAGTTGCCTTGCGTAAAGATGCGGGTATAGTTGCCCTTCGTCCCGTAAATGGTGACGAGTTGTCCGCGCTTCAGGCTGAGAGATGTCTTCGAGGACAGGACCGTCCGTGCGTAGACCGGCGTGTCTTTCGTGATGTATCGTTCACCCGTTTTGAGCGGTGCCGGTTTTGTCGTGCCGAGCGATTTCGTCTCGACGAACAGGAACTGGCCGCGCGTATAGATGCGTGTGAAGTCGCCGTCCGTCCCGTAGATGGTGACGAGCTGACTTCGTTTCAGCGACCCGACGACTTGTTTCTTGTCCGTGTCCTGATAGATGTTGATCGCGGCGAGCGCATAGCGGCTGCCTGTCTTCGTGTAGCGTGGCATCTTGTCTGCGAGCACGTCGCGTTTCATGTAGACGTATGCGCCGTCCTTGAAGAGGCGGGCCATGTCTCCGATGGTGCCATAGACGCTCGTCTGTTCACCGCGGACGAGGGAGCCGATAATCTTGCCGGACGCATCGGTGTAAGGCGATGTCGTCAAGACGAACTGGGTGCCCGTCTTGATCGGACGAGTGCTCGTCGCCTCAAGGGCGACATAGCCGAAGCCGTCCGCCGTCTCGATACGAAGCATCGAACCGACGACCAAACCGTCGAGCGTCTGCCCGGCTTCGAGTTCAGCGATTGTTTCCCCGTCTGGAGCGGATAAGACGACCGCGCCTGCTTTCGCGTAGCGGGTCACTGCTTCCGGCATCGTCTCCCCGAGGGCGTCACGGGCGACATACGTCCCGTCCGTCGTGAGAAGGCGATCGCCTTCGAGGTCGAAGACGTCGACGGCTGTCCCGATTGGGAGTGTTGCGACCGGATTGCCGGCAGCATCGAGCGTATCCGTTTCCGTTTGGATGTAACGTGTGACGGCGTGCACCAAGGCGTCATTTCGGACGAATCCGTTTTGCGCGTCGACCGTGACTGACGTATGCGTCTCGGTCACGTTATGGATCTCGACTCGTTGCGGCTCATCCGTCACGAGTAGGACGATCGATTCCTCCGGGTCGGCATAGAGGGTCGTGCCGACACGAAACATGGCATCTGACCCGACCGCTTGAGCGGTGAGTGTCCAAGAGAATGTAAAGAGTAAGAGCAAACTGAAGATTCGTTTCAACATTTCCACCTCGATTCATGAAATTTACAGTTTTTAGTATATATGTAGTCGATGTGAAATAGGTTGCATATTTCGATAAGAGGGAAATGATTGAGTCATTCGATGTTCTGCATTCCACTCGTTCGCTGTTCGTCATCTGTGCTATGATGGACGGGGAAAGGAAGGGACAACTATGGAGACACTCAACATGAAACAACTTTCTGACGACCGGTCGGCCCATCAAGTGGCCGGCGATCTCGACGCGATGCGGGCGCTCATGCACGACTCGTTCCGATATGTCGATTCGAGCGGGCGTCAGTTCGATAAAGAGACGTTCTTGGACCAGTACGTCGACCCGACGGCGATTCAATGGATCGCACAGGAGACGGTGACGTTCGACGAGACGGTACGCGGCGACCTCGCCGTCGTCCAACTCTTGTTAGAAGAAAAGTTCATCCTCGGCACGAACGCGTACGAAGGTCGCTTCTGGATGCTTCATCTTTATACGAAAGAAGATGGCGTCTGGTTATGGCAAGGCGGACAAGCGACGATGATCAACGAAGGATAATAAGCGTTTAGACACTCCACATTAAGGGAGTGTCTTTTTTATTAAATGAAGGAAATGTGAATTTGAAAAATATATGCCTATTTTAGAAAAATTATGTACCTTTTTGAAAAAGGACAGATTATAATAATTTTGTAAACGATTGTCATTATTCCTGAGGAGGACCCAAATTCATTATGAAGCAACCAAAATATGCAGCTCTTTTCTTAGCGACTACGCTCGCATTCGGAGGAATCATTCCTTCAACAGTCGTCAACGCGGAGACGACTGAAGACGTCACAGCACCTGACGCCCCTGTATTATCAGCACCACTCCACACGTCGAACTCACTCACGATCACAGGTGAGGTCGCAGCGAAAGCGGAGATCATGATCAACAGTAAGACGTACGTCCGTACGATCTTAGAAGGTGGCGAGGCCATCTTTAAGATGTCCCCGCAGTCAATCGGCAAAGTGATCGATGTCCGTCTCGTCGACTCGAGCGGCAACATCAGTGAGACGACGCGTGCGATCGTCGCAGAAGACCCGGAAGCACGTCCTGACGCACCGGTCATCAAACCGTTGACGGAGACATCGCGCGAAGTGCGTGTCCTCGGGGAGCCGGGACAATACGTCGAGCTCACGATCGGCGACAAGACGTATAAAGGGAAGTTCGATGCGAACGGTCTCTATCGTCGTGGGATTGTAGCTCAACCTGCTTACTCGTGGCTCTCAGCGAAGACGGTCACGACGAAAGGCGCGACGAGCGACGTGTCAAAACGTAGCGTCTACAAAGACCGGTACGCACCAAAACCGGCAACGTTGACGAAATCGGTGACGGCATCGATGCGTGGCGTTTACGGTAAGGCAGAACCATATTCGACGGCCATCGTCACAATCGGCAGCAAAACGTATACGGCACCGGTCATGTCACACGGTGGGTTCATCGTCCCGATCCCTGCTCAAAAGATGGGACAGAAGATGTCACTCGTCATCCGCGACGGTGCAGGCAACGTCAGTAAACCAAAAGCGATCACGGTGCAACATGCACTCTATCATGACTTCCATCGCTTTTATATTGAAGGTGTGAAGCTCACGTTCCCGAAAGCGACGTTCTATGCGAACTCGGAGACGAAATATGCGGAGACGTTCACGCCGTTCTTCTTCGGTCATCCGACGAAAGCGGGCATGCAGTTCCTTCTCAGTTATTATGCGGAAGATGGAGAACTTGCTGGATTTGAAAGCTTCAAGCTTCGTGTCGGCAAAGCGACATATACGCAAAAAATCGATGAGCTCGATGTCGGCTACGTGGAGCATGAAGACGGTTCAATCGAAGAATCGACATTCTTCGTTCCGAATGCGAAACTCATCAACTTCGTCGACAAGTATGTCCGTCCGGAAAACCGGATCGTCGTCACAATCGAAGGTAGCGAATTCGACCTCGAGTTCAACTTATCAGGTGCGGAAAAACGCGCCTTCATCCAATCGCTTCAATACGCAGGTTACTAATTGAAGGACCGGTGGAGATACCGGTCTTTTGTATGCGAAGATCTCTCTCGTTATAGGAAGAAAGACGATTCGACGAATGGGTTGAAACATTGTCGAAACATTTTTGTTACATTTTTGAAACATGAACCGATAAATACCGTAGAACGATGTGGGGCATATGCTCCAGAACAAACGAAAGAGGGGAAAACATGAAAGCACGATTCAAGCAGTTCGTGGCGATGGTGACGGTTCTCGTCCTCGTCCTCTCGTTCCTGCCGCCAGCACTCGCTGACAGCGGAGACGGGATGATCAATGCCACATTACTCACTCCGGGGGAAGCCCTCGAGTTCACGACCGGCACGGACCCGGTCAACACGTATTGGTTCAAGATGGAACGAGAGACGTCCGCGATGACACATATGGAAGTCACGTTCGAATCTTCGAAGCTCGCGAACATCAGCGTCTACCCGAGTGCCGACATGGCGGCGAAGGATGAGACGTTCGACCGTTACCGCGCGAGCGCGACGAAGGAAGAGGAAGAACAGACGGCCAAGATCGACTTCCCGTTCGCATGGGAAGGTCCATACTACATCAAGGTCGAGTATATGCCGATGGAACTCGGCGAAGAGATGATGGACATGCCGACAGAAGAGGTACCGGAAGGCGAAGAGCCACCGGCACCAGACCTCTCGATGTTCGCGTCCGACATCAAGCTCGTCGTCAACCCGGTCAAACTCCCGGTCAAATACGAGCAGGTCGGCGGCGACATGTGTGCCGTCGAATCGATCGTCCAACCGGCACCGGAACGTGACTCGATGCTCAAGCTCATCCGTCGCGTCCAAAGTGAAGTACTCGGCACGTCACAGGAAGGTCGCGACTTGTCGGCCCTTTACTACCGTGCCTCACCGTATATCGTCAAGGCGATCACGTTTGACGGCGAGAAGCGCAAAGCAGCACTCACCGACTTGAAGACGCTCCGTCCGTTGTTGACGGCACTCGTCGACAAGAAGGCGTATACGCTCAAAACCCAGGACGCCTCGGCGATCAACCGTCTCCACGCCTTGGTCGACGCAAGCGTACCGACCGCGTTGCAAGGCGAAATCGGCGAGATCGCGACAGCGCTCGAGATGGACTCGCTCGCCGGGACCCCGGTGACGGACCTCTTCGGCAAAATCGGAATGACGATCCAAACGGACGGCAGTGACGCACCGCGTTACATCGTCAAATACAAATCGTCACCGAGCACGTCGATCGGCAAGATGAACGCGATGAGCGACGTCTCGGCCGAGCGCATCGCCATCGGGAAGCCGTCTGACTACTTCGCGCTCGTCGATGTAGAAGAAGCGTCGACGAAGATGCAGGCACAGGCGAAGTCGACGCTCGAGTCGGACCGTAACGTCGAGTATATCGAGCCGGTCCAGACGTATCAGTCGTTCGCGACCGACGTCAGCCTCGACTACCAATGGGCGATCAACCAGAAGTCGGTCCTCGAGCCGTTCGCGAATGCAGGGATCGGCCTCGACAAGTATGAGGCGTTGAACTTGCCGAAACGGTCGATCAAAGTGGCCGTCCTCGACACTGGGGTCGACCATCGTCTCCTTGACCTAAAAGGCAAGGTCGATGTCGCAAACGCGAAGAACTTCGTCGACCCGAACGGGGAAGGCGACGCGATCGATGACCACGGTCACGGGACACACGTCGCCGGCGTCATCGGCGCGACACGTGACAACGGCGTCTCGATGCGCGGGATCGTCCCGAACGTCTCGATTCTGCCGGTGAAAGTGCTCGATGCGGGCGGTTCTGGCGACACGGACCAAATCGCACTCGGGATCAAGTATGCAGTCGACGCAGGGGCGAAAGTCATCAACATGAGCCTCGGCGGCAACGAGAGCCGTACGCTCGGTTACATGTTGAAGTATGCGTATGACCGTGGCGTCGTCATCGTGGCGGCGACAGGGAACGATGCGCAGTCACGCGTATCGTATCCGGCATCATCGAAATATACGATCTCGGTCGGCGCGACGAACGCCTTCGGGATCGTCTCGGATTACTCGAACTACGGTATCGGTGTCGATGTCGTCGCACCGGGCTCGAAAGTGGCGAGTCTCATACCGGACGGGAACGTCGTCTATATGGACGGGACGAGTATGGCGACACCACATGTCGCTGCAGCCGTCGCGCTCCTCAAGTCGTATCACCCGGATCTTTCGGTCGAAGACGTACGGACGCTCTTGCAGCGGACGGCGGACCCGATCGCCTTCTCGGGGGGGGACGCACCGTACGACCCACGCATGAGTGACGGGTTCGAGTATGTGTTAGAAGAATTGGGCATGACGCTCCCGGTGTATTACAACCCGGTGAGCGGATTCGGGAAGGCGAACGTCTACCGCGCCGAGTCGATGCTCAAATTGAACGCCTCTGGCGCGAAAGCACAGGACAACTCGTCGACGTTCAAGGCGAAAGTCGCGTCGGGGACAACGGTCCGTGTGTATAAAGGAGAGAAGTTGATCGGACGAGGCACGTCGAAACAGACGATTGCGGCCTTCTCGATTCAACCGCAAAAAGCAGGAGTGGTCCTTCGCGTCGTCTATACGAACGGGAAGTATGAGACGAGCGAACGCGTCGTCGTCAAAGCCGGCGCACGTCCAGGGCAACCGAAAGTGAACACGCTCCGTTCTTTCGCGAAGTCGGTCACGGGTCGCGGCGAAGCCGGGATGCGTGTCGTCGTCCGCAACAGTAAGTATCAGTTATTAGGACGCGGAACGGTCCTTCCGAACGGTACGTTCTCTGTGAAGACACGTGCGCTCAAAAAGAGTGAGACGATCAACGTCCACATCGAGGACTTGAAAGGTCGCCCGGGCAAGATGACGAAGGTGACTGTACGATAAGACTATATGATAGAAGAGAGACGGGTATGCCGAGTGATCGGGATACCCGTTTTTTGGTCTTTCGAGGAAATGAGCAAAATAAAAAGGGGATGAACCCCTTTTTGTCAGTAGGCGATTGTCTCGCCTCTTTGGGTGTAGGAGAGATAGACGTTCGAAGCGTTGATGAAGTCGATATCTTGTTTGGTGTAAGGGGTATCAAGCTCGATCCATCCTTCCTCGACTTGATACAAGATCACTGCATGCGTGACTCCGTCCCCGATGATGGCGTTGTCGATTCCGGCCAAGTCGTAGACGAGCGACTTGACTTGTGCACCCGCATCGCAGTCTGTTTTGCGACGGAATAAGTCATCGTAGGCAGACTTGACGCGGTCATCCCCGACGACGGCGTCTGCTTCGTATTTAGAGCTCAAATGAATATAGAAGCGATGGACCCGGTTCATTTTTTCATAAGTTTTGAACGAGATGTCGCCACGAAAGACATGTTCTAATGACATCTCGGCACTCAAGAGACCCGCATTGTCGCGTGAACGAAACGATGGGTCGTTCCGGTCTTTCGTCCCTCTCTCGCCGTCTAAGACGCGATAGACGTATTCATCAAGACCGAACTCAGGCGAATCATACTTCGCATCAAATTCCGCCTTCACCCGTTTATAGACCGCATCGTACTCTGCCTGCGTATCGACCCCGTATGTGTGACTTCCATATACCGTCCGAGAGATTTGTTTGTTTGAAAGTGGCGTACTTACATATTTAGAAGGCAGCCAACCGGTCTTCCCGCCGACGCGCACGCGGGACCACTTGCCATATTCCCCGGTCTTGACGGCGCGATCTCCGAAGCGGACCATTGTGATCTGTTTTCCTTTCGTCGACCACGTCGAGAACAAGGAAGTCGTTTGTTTCACGAGATGAGTGTCAGTCGAGGAAGGTACGGCTGGCATGAGCGCATCTGACGGGACCCATCCCGTTCTTCCTTTATAGGTGATTTTCGTCCAACTGCCGGACGTCGCATTTTGATAGACGGTCGTACCGAACGTGAGCGGGAAGACGAGCTTCGCCTGCTTCGACCGTGAGGCGTACACTTTCGTATATTCCGTTGTCACACGTTCAGTCGTTGCGGTCACCGATGAGGATTTGGCTTGAACGGTTAAATCGAGTGAAGGGACGAACCCGTTCGGTGAGAGGACGAGACATCCGATCAATCCGAACGAGATGGATGCTTTTATTAAGTGTCGCATAGTGGAATCTCCTTTAAGTTTTCATTGATTTCAGTATAGGGCAATCTATGACAAAACATCTGTCACGTTTCAGACGAAAAGGGAACCGTTTTTTCAGTTTCTCGTGACGGGATCAGCGATAAACGAATCGAACCAGTTCAAAAATCTTAGATAGGCAAATAGTCCCCGCAGCCATAATCAATCCGAACCAGCCATCTGTCCCCTTGTAGTTGGAATAAGGAATGATATTTTGGATAACTTTGGTTTTGTGAAAGAGGTCAATGATTTTTAATTTGGAAATATGTATGGATTAGAATGGACTTTAAAAATCGATATTGTAAATTAAATACTATAGTCAATTAATGGTATAAAAATGGTTTTCAACGAGTATTTTTGTCTAAATCGCATAAAATCAACAAAAATCGACTCATTTCGACATTTCCAAAATAGGTAAATCTAAAAATGAATTAAACTAAAATCTCCAAAATTCAAAAACGTTACCATTTTTGCGAAAAAAACGCTTGTGTCGCTTGGAAGTGTTATGTATATTATGGATGTAAGGTTTTCCAAGAACAGTCTTGGTAATTTGTGCAAGATGATTCTTGAAAAGACTTCTACCGGGGGAGAACGCCTGGTCTATAGAAGAGTCGGTTACATAAACATTCGTACTTTATTCATTGTTATGGATACATGACTCCGAACGAGATCGGTTGGGCAAGGACGGTAGAAAAACCTATCTACCTAAGGGAGGATTTTCATCAGATGGCTAAGAAGAAACAATTCGTTACTGCAGCGGCAGCGTTCGCAGTAGCAGCATCAGCAGTAGCGCCTGCAATTACGGCAGACGCAGCAACAAAGACAGTACGTCTTTCATCAGATTATGTACGCGTAGGGGACCTCGACGCGACACTCGACAAAACTTACAACGGTGGAGAAATTCACTGGTACAAGTCTTCAGTAGACTTGAACAAACTCGGTGTATTCCAAACTGCTAAAGGTTTTGTTAAAGGCCAAGGCATCCGTGTTGAGAAGCGCGTCCGCGTCTTGAACCACGCACAAGAAATCAAACCGACTTCTGAGTTCGTATTCGAGCAAGGCGTTCCTGTTTCAGGGATCCGCGTTCAACCTGTACTCTTCGCTGACGGCGTAGAATACATGAAGCCACTCTTCGTAGCTGGTTTCGAAACTGAAGAAGTTGGAGAGTTCGAAGGAACACTCACTTACTCAAACAAAGCTTACGGTACTGTAACGAAAACTGTTAAGTATAAAGTAGTTGCTACTGAAGTTGAGATCTCTAACGTATCTTCTTCAGTTGACCAAGCTGCTGAAGTTCTCTCAGTTAACGCTGACGTGAAGAACCTCAAAGACGGTGAAAAAGTTGAACTCGTTGTTTACCCAGGTAAAGACACTTCAGCTACACCAATCAAAGAAGAAGCAATGGTGAAAGACGGCAAGTTGACTGTTTCTAAGAAACTCCCTGCTGGTACTCACTCATTCCAACTCGTTTCTGGTGATGTGAAAACTGAAATCATGGACTTCACTATCGAAGCTCCAATGGTTAAAGAAGTTAAGGCGATTAACTCTAAAGAGTTGACGATCTCATTCAACAAACCTGCTGACAAAGCAACTCTTATTGACTCAAATGGTTTGTTACTTTCTGGAAAATTAACAGCTACAGGCATTGACACTTCAAACGTAACTTTGGATGGAGCTCGTGCTTCACTTAGTGCGGATGGAATGACATTGACATTGGCTCCAACTTCTGGATCATTCAATGGTAAGTATGTTGTACGTCTCCTTAACGAACAAGTTAAGACGGCAGCGGGCGTATTCTTCGCTTCATACACTTCACCAGTATTCACTGCTGAAGATACAATTCGTCCAACATTCGCTGGTGTTACTTACAAAGCAACTGGTGAAGCGGTATTCTCATTCAGCGAACCATTAAACATTGACGCTGCAGCAGTACGTACTGCTCTCACAATTACAGGTCCAACATTCGTTGATAAGACAGCGCTCACTGTCGAAGTTGCCGATGATATGAAGTCATTTGCGATTGTATTGCCTGAAGCAATGACTAAAGATGCTAACTACACATTTGCCCTTACAGGTTTGAAAGACTTTGCAGGTAACATCATCAACCCTAACCCAGTTACAGCTAATGTTGTTAAAACTGTACGTGACGATGTGAAACCATCAGCAACTTCAATTGTTGCAACTGATGTTAACAAAGTTCAAGTAACATTCTCTGAAAAAATCCGTCCTTACTCGTCAACTGATACGGATAACAATGCAGTTATCACTGCTAGCAATGCTACAGTAAACCCTGAGTACGTGTTGGATTCAACTGGAACAGTTGCAACATTTACTTTGACAGGAGCTGGAACAGAAGCGGCAGCATTACGTACTGTAACTGTCACAGCTGCTAAAGACTTGGCTGGTAACCCGTTATCTGCTAACTTCTCACGTTTGATTCAATTCGCTGTGGATACGGTAGCACCAGGCTATGTTAGCCACGAAGTAGTAACTGAATCTGGAAACCGTTACCTTGTTGTGAAGTTCAATGAGAAACTTCGTTCAGACATTGGTACGTTCACTGGATCATATGTTGATTCGAACAGCATCACTAAATCTTTAACTGGAGTTGGTACTCCTGTTCTCGCAACTGATGAAATGTCAGTCAAGATTCCACTTTACACTGGAACAGGTGAATCTAAAGTTGTTGCTCCTGCTGGTAACTACACTCTTAACTTGTCTACTGGATTCGTTGAAGATGTTAAGTCTGGTGCTGCTGAAGGTAACAAATCTGTTGCACGCTCAATCACGTTCACACTTGGTGGCGTAGTTGACAGCACTAAACCGGCAGTGGTTGGAAACTTAGCTCAATCAGCAGATAACAAAAAAATCACTGTTAACTTCGATCGTGATGTTACAGCTGCTACAGCACTTAACCTTGCTAACTACTCAATCGATGGAGTATCATCACCATTCTCTGGAGCAATCTTCAAAGGAGATGCACGAACTGTTGAGTTGACATTACGTGACGGAGCTATTGCAACAAACGGATTCCGTAACTACACAATCCAAAACGTTGCAACTGCTGCTGGTTCGGTAATGGAAGTGAAAAACGGATCGTTTGAATTCAAAGAAAACATTGCTCCAACACTTACTTCGGCTCGTTTAATTGCTGAAGATAAGATTGAAATCACATTCAGTGAAGCATTGACACAAACGGCTGTCGGAGGAGACTTCGAAATCTTCCAAGGTTCTTCAACTGTCGCACTCGCTGAGACTACTGAAGTATTAACTGCTAACAAAGTCGTCGTAACTTTAGGTGCACCACTTACTTCGGTAACTGGTTTGGTTGTTAAACCAGAATCAACAATTGATTTGACTGACCTTAACGGAAACCTTGTTAACTTCACTGGTTCAGTTAACGTAACAAACTAATAAAATCAATTAGTTTGTTAGCCCCACCTTCTTAGTTGAAGTGTGGGGCTTTCTTTTTCAAATATATATTATTCCTCTGATACACCCTGATCATCGCTGCTCAGGGTGCTTTTTTATGTCCAAAGGAGGAAAAACAATGAAACCGAATCAATCAGCAAAGCGTGTCGACATCGTCAGCATCAAACTCGTCAAAGAAGGGAGTGTCCGCTATAAGGGCCGGACCATCCACAGACCGGATGACGGCTATACACTCATGAAAGAATTCTTGGATGGGCTTGACCGTGAACACTTCCTCGTCGTCAGCCTCGACACGAAGAATCAGCCCGTCTCCGTCAACGTCTGCCATATCGGGAGCCTGAACGCGAGCCTCGTTCATCCGAGAGAGGTGTTGAAGGTCGCAATCCTGTCGAACGCGGCCGCTGTGATGGTGGGACACAATCACCCGAGTGGGAGCACGGAACCGTCACGAGAAGATCTCGAGGTGACGAAACGTCTGAGAGAGGCATGTGAACTGATGGGCATCCATCTGCTCGACCATCTGATCATCGGTGATGAGACTTATTTATCGCTTCGAGAGAGTGGTCATCTATGAACTCATCGGAAGAAGTACGAGACTGGTTATTCGAAACGATACAGGCATCAGGGAAACGACCGATAGAAGACACATGGTCGATGGAGGCGTTCACGCTTTACCTCGACGAGGTCGACGAGATGTATGTACCGTTGTCACTTCGAGAAGGGTTACCCGAGCGACTATTGTTCGAGACGCACATCGTGACGGATGAGGTTGGAGAAGAGTGGACAGGATTCGTCGGAAGAAGGGTCTCGGATAAACAAATCGTGTTACGTGTGTTGATGTGCGGCGAAAAGAAGCCACTGGCGAAACGAGAGGAGGGATGACATGACGACATTTCATCGATTGATCATCGACGGGGAGACGTACTATCGGGAAGTGAACGAGTCGACAGACATGTATCACGGCGAGCTACTCGAACAGGAGGAGGTGATCGAGATCCTTCTTGCCGAACATGTCTCACAAGAAATCGATGTGGACGGGGACAAAGTGCGCCGCTATATCGAATCGATCCCGACACCGCTATACCGACAGGTGACCCGTGACTACCTCGATCATCTCGAGCGCATGGTCGAATCGTACAACTGAGCTCACGACAAAAGTGCCACAGGACGACCCAAAACTCACGACAGAAGTCGTCAAAAGGTGAGCGTATTTGGAAAAGTGATGGACCCGAAGGGAAGGGGACGCGTTCTCATCGACCAGACTCACGACAGAACAATAGAACTGTCGTGAGTGGGAAAGGGGGTGAGGCGTCGATGTGGGAGCGTATCTTGGTCCCGGTGCTCGTCACGGTCATCACGGAGTTGGCAAAAGAGGCGGTCGAGGGTGACTGGGCGAAACGATTCAAATGACGATATGGACGCGGGGCTTTCGTGCCCCTCCGTCCGTGAAAGGAGGATATCAGATGATTGAAGATTTTAAGGTATGGCTTGTCAATCGAGGTCTGGCCGAGAAGACGATCGAATCATACACAAGCGACGTAAGAGGATACTATCGATTCTTGAAAGAGAAAATAGCTAATGAAGCACAAGGTCATGAGCTTACACGTTTCCACTTTCTACGCTATCGGGACGAACTCGTCGAAGAACGAAGGGCGATTACCACAATCAATAAGAAGATCAACAGTCTGAAAGTATACAACGACTACCTGAACGAGACGGGGATGATTGAGGAGGCGTGTATCGATTTGAGACGTGACCAGATAAGGATGGCATCAGGGAGTGACCATCAAGTGACGGCGCTCAGTGAAAGAGAAGTCGAGCGTCTCCTTTTTTTCCTCGAGGACACGAAGAAAGTAAGCATCCGGAACAAGTTAGCCGTCTATCTACTTCTCTATACCGGCGTCCGTGTGACGGAACTGGTCAGCATCCGTTTAAACGATATTGACGGTCTGACCCATACCTTAACGGTGCGAGGGAAAGGCGGAAAGGTGCGAGAAATCAGCTTGAGACACGACGTGATGGTGTTGATTGACCGATATGTGAAGGGCGAGCGGATGCTGTCACGTCATTCCGAAAGCCAATATTTACTTCTCAGTCAACGAGGAGGAAGACTACATCGGGACGCGATACGTGATTGGCTAGCAAAAATAACGGATGACGTCGGGGTACAACATCTTCACCCGCATCTATTTCGTCACACGTTCGCGACGCGGCTAATAAGAAAGGGAGTTGACCTCACGACGGTCAGTCGATTGACAGGACATGCCTCGGTCAATATGACAGCTAAATATTATATTCAAACGACTAAGGAGGAGAAGCTAGCTGCTGTAGAGAAATTGTGATGTGACCAGTGGCCGTATAAAGTTTACAAAAAGGGGTTGTCCCATCATGAATAATCATCGCGAAAACTTAAATGAAACAAATAATCTGGAAGTCCAACGTCAAGCTCTCGAATCCATCAGTTTACTTTTGAGTGGGAATGTGACATCAAGTATGCTTCATGTAGAAAAGTTTTTTGATTTGATTAGTAAAGTCGAGAATCCGACAAGATTGTTGCTACTTCAAAATCTTTTACCAGAACTGATTAATAAAGTCCCTGGGCTCGAAGTTGAAATTGTGCAGGAATACGTTTTCTTTTTAGAAGCTTCCAAGGGAATAATGGAAAATATGAATGAAACTACGATATCTTTACGTAAATTCGCAAAAGAATATATGGATAGATTAGATCCGAATCAAAAAAAAGATGATGATATACACAAATTGAAGAACAGAGAATATGAAAAAATTTGGCGGTTGTTTACGTCCATGAATTACAAGAATATTGAGAATTATGAATTCAGGAGACTTAAAGAACTAGAAATGACAAAGTCACCAGATGAGGCGGAGAGACGACGAGCGAAAATTCAAAGGAAGGAAGGAGTGAAAATTCTACCATCCCAATTGCATGAATTAAAAACATTTACGGAGTTGAAACTTGGAACGATACAAAATGAGTCGATTGAACTGACGTACAAGCGATTCATCACTGAGAAGGGAAAAATAAAGAAAGTATCATTTGAGCAATTCGAGGAACTAACGTTGTTCTTGCGTGAACGCATCGAGAAGGATTTTGAAGTAGCGTACAAAAACATACAGTACTATAAGCTTGAAAACAATATGGGTTTTGAGACAGTCAACGCAATAGCTAAGTCAATAGAAGAAAATATGTTGAACGCATCCGAATCTGATAAAAGACGTGCGATTATGGATCTGTTGCAGGTCTTGTTAATCCCAATCCTGACTTATCGTGAATCATATATCGACCTTTACTTTAAGGATAAGAGTACAGACAAAATAGTGTGGAAAAAGAATATTTATCTAATTCTATACGCCATTATGACTGTTGTCCATATCAGAAAGTGCACAAATAGTCTTGTCGCCTTGAAATCCGATTCATGTGATATGAAACGATTTAAAACTATCTATTCGATTGACTCTATCGCTAATGGCTACCGTCCGAACCAGAAAGAAGAGAATTTTGGCGACTTTAGTCAAAAGACCTTTCAACTGGTCATGGAAGGTATACAGGAGTATAAAAACCTTAATCATAAGAGAATGAGCAAGAAGAATAATATTTGAACGAATTGATGGTCTAGTCTCTTATAGAGATTAGACCATTTTTAAAATGATAAAAATTTTTAAAAAATTAGCACCCTTTAACCCGAAATTTATTAAAAATTCCAAAGAGCCAAGGGTCTATCACTCCTTTAATATTTAGAGCAAGAACTGACAAAAGACTCGGTTCAATAAATGATAAGGGAGCAATTCAATTATGAAATTCTCAAGACAACAGCAAGCATCATTCAAATTACCGGAAGAGGGGCACTACGGCGCGACCATCATCGACATCAAAGAGGTCGAGCCAATCAATAACCCGATGTATGGGGAGACGGACCGGGTCGACGTGTACTTCGACCTCGGAAGTGGCTATCGTCTGAAGAAGAACATGCTGGTGTATGCGGGGGGGAACTCGATGTTCGAGAAACTTGTCGACTCGACGCTCGGGGACGTGGAAGAGATTGATGTGACGGAGCTCGTCGGACGGACCTGTGGGGTCGAGATTGAGCACAATGTGCACAAGGGGAAGACGTATGCCAATGTCGTGGATGTGTTCAATGATGCATGGTTCGAGAATTATGACGAACAAGACGAACTGCCAGAATGAACACATGGGATGGAGGGGAGCAAAGCGCCTCCCCGTCCACTCTAAACGACGGAGGGAACAGGAATGCAAAACACAGCAAATGTGACAGGCAAGTATATCAATCGAGAGGATATCGAGCATGGCCAACAATATAAAATCAATGATTTCATGCTCAAACCGACGGGGCTGTATATCAAGGATGAGCAAAGACCGACAGGGGAGCGATGGCTATGTGACCCGTTGTTCATCAGCGAGACGGTCCAAAACCTCGACACGAAAGACGTCCATCTCGGGCTCACCTACCTCTATAAGGGAAGCTATCAGAACATCGAAATCGGGATGGGGCAGATTTCTCCGAACGAGCTGCAGAAGCTTATGGCGAAAGGGGTCGACCTGCCCCACGAGGCGGTCCGGCTGATCGCGACGTTCTTACGGAAGCAACAAAAGTTCGCACCGCATCGGGAAAAGTATCATCTCGTCGGCTGGCACAAGCATGAAGGCGACAAAGGTGAGCTAGTCTTCCGACACCATCACATGATCGGGCAAGGCGGCGTCCTGAGACCCGAGAACGACAGCGAGAACGGCAACTATGAACTGGCCCCGAAAGGTGAGCTAAGGACATGGTGCGAGATGGTCCGGACGCATGTCAGGGGACATGCCCCGCTCGAGGCGATCCTCGCGACAGGGTTCGCATCGGCCATCGTCGGATATCTGGCACGCCGTTATGACGATGTGGACACATTCGTGACGCACCTCGCCGGGAACAGCACGCAAGGGAAGACGACCGCTGCACTGCTCGCGGTGTCTCCGTTCGGGATGCCGTCGCAGCGTAAGAAGGGACTCGGCAAGACATGGAACGGGACGACGAACGCACTCCTGAACATGCTGGGAGGGAATTACGGTATCCCGATCGTGCTCGACGAGCTCTCGATGAACAATACCGAATCGTTGACCGACGTCCTCTATGTGCTCGCCTCCGGGCAGGAGAAGTCACGACTGACCGACACCATCCAACAACGGAAACAGGGGACATGGGCGCTCGGCATCATCTCGACAGGGGAACAGTCCATCTTCGCACGCACCAACCGCAACATCGGGCTGACGGTGAGGATCTTTGAGCTGTCACAGGTGCAATGGACGCTATCAGCACACCATGCGGACGCGATCCGTGGGGTCATTCAAGACCATTATGGACACGCTGGACAGACGTTCATCGAGAACATCCTTCAAGTAGGACATGAACGAATCGACGAGACGTGGAAGCGATGGCAGGAAACATGTAAGGACGCGCTCGTGGACACACCATTTCGGGACCGTGTGGCGAAGAAGTATGCCATCATCTTGACGGCGGCGGAACTGGCGAACGAGGCGCTTGATATCGACCTCTCGACGGAACGTATCCTCGGTTTCCTGAAAGAACAGGAGGAGACGGCGAACGACCAACGGGATATCGGTCTGAAGGCATGGAGACAAATCATCGAACGTGTCATCGAGCACCAGAATCACTTCAAGGTCGAGGGGCGACGACATGATAACCAGAAGACATGGGGAAAAATCTTCGACCGGGAAGACCACTTCGAGGTCGCGATCTTGAAATCTGTACTGGAACGACATTTGAAAGAGCTCGGCTATGACGAACCGAAAGTGGTGCTGAAGGAGTGGCGCGCAAGAAGGTGGTTGCTGACGGAGGGGGACCGACCGACGAAACGGACGCGGATCTTTGAAGCAGACGAGACGAGCGAACGGAAGGCGGCTCTCGGACAGAGTCGTGTGCCACGAAAGTTGGAGGACACGACCTATAACCTACGGGTTGAGCGACAAGAGCTCGAGGAACTGATGTGAGCATGGGCATGTAACCAAATAGGAGGCAACGGAATGAGACAATCAAACGAGACGAACGACCTGTTGTTCGGACAGGCGATACAGGACTTCTTGGACTGGGCGAAACGGAAAGGGATGCGCGAACAGACGCTGAGAGGATACAAGGTCGACATGAACCAGTTCCAACGGTGGCTCGCGATTGAGTGGAACGGTCCCATCTTCGTCGATGAGGTCGAACTGAAGGACATCGAGGGGTTCATCGACTATCTGGCAAAAGAAAAGAATAGCAAACCGCGTACCATCAACCGGAAGATCAACGCCCTGTCGACGTTCTTCAAGACGATGCGCAAGAAACGTGTCATCGACGAGAATCCGATGGAGGACTTCGAGCGAATAAAAGTGCCTCATAGCGAACGGGTGTATCTGACAGGGGAAGAGATCGAACGAATCATCCAAGCGGTCGACCATCCCGTCCTCCATTACTTCGTCCTGATGATGGCCTATACAGGTATCCGAGTGAACGAATGTATCCATCTGACGCTCGACGATGTGAACCTCGAGGAGCGCTATATCGACGTCATCAACGGGAAGGGCGGAAAGAACCGACGTGTCCCGATGAACGATCGACTGGTCGGACACATGCGTGACTACCTCGAGACGTCACGGCCGGAGACCGACTCTCTCTATTTCTTCGCACTGAAACGGACGGGGACGGTGAGCGAGCAGTATGTGAACCGGGTGCTCAAAGAGGCGACGGAGAAGATCGGCTTCAAGAAGCACGTCACGAGCCATATCCTGCGCCATTCGTTCGCTAGTCATCTCGTCAAACAGGACACGCACGTCGCGGTCATCCAACGACTGCTCGGGCATGCGGATGTCCGGACGACCTCTGTCTATATGCATGTGCAACAGGACGACCTTGCGGACGCCATCAATCGAATCAAATTTTAAAGGAGGTCGTGCGAATGGATGCGAGTCAGAATGTGAGCTACGACGATCCGAAAATCCAGAAGACACTTGAGCTACTCGAGTCAGGTAAGACGAAGCAAGAGATCGCGGATTACTTCGGTCATGGCTGGTCGGGCGTGGATATGTATTTTAGACGGAAAGGGTTCCGATGGGACGGCAAGACATTCATCCCTCGAACCGAAAAGAAGACGAGCGCACAGGAAGAGTCGAAACATCTCGCGACCAAGGCGGGACAAGTCATCCGTCAATTGAATCAGAGTGAGAAGAACATCCGTCAAATCGCGAGACGGAACGGGTTCGAGACCGTGGACGAGCTCGGAGAGTACATGCTTGGCCAAGGATATCGCTGGAACAACGAGATCGAGAACTATGAATATACGGAAGTCGCGAAGGTCGAGAAGGAGAGAACAGGCCCTCGATATGAAGATAAGACGAGTACGATGGACGATCAATACGTCGAGCTCCTTCAATTTCTCGCATCCAATCGGGAGAAACTCGAGGCATTGCTCGGAGAGACACAGGACGGGACATTGCCACGTTATCGGTTCAGGGGGGCAAAGGCGAACAAGACGCTCGCCTTCCCGACCTCTTTGATGACCCTCTTGAGTGACTTCAGCAACGAGTTCAATGTGACGCAACGTGACGTCGTTGAGGTGGCACTTGCGGAATTCTTTATGAAGTACGGTTATGCAGAACAGCTCGACGGGGCACTACGAGGATAGCAAGGGAGACCTTGCTATCTTTTTTTTGAGACAACGTTTGAAAAGCCGACCACGGACTTAATTAGGTTACTGACGACGATGGATAGGCAATGACCGGCTTCAAACGTCGCGAGCATGAACGTGAAGAGCGTCAACACGTCAATCTGTTGGAATCCCTTATGTGCATAGAAGTAGATTAATCCTGCCAAGAGCCCGTAGCCGAATAGTTTTAATATGGTGAAGGCAAGATGACTTACAGCATCAAAATCCATCTTCTCTTGTGACAAGGTCACTTTTAACAAGACACTGAAGATCGTGAAGATTACGGTTAAGATTAAAAAGTAATCCAGTAGGCTAACGTCGACTTTTAATATTTCTTCTGTGTTCATAACACACGTCCCTTCCATCGAATTGATATTTAGTAGACTCTTCAAAAAGGATAACGATTCCGCTTTGTTTCTGAAATGCCTATTTTGAAAAACGGGGGGAATGCTTTTGGAAGCGCTCGTTTCAACGAATAGGGATGATCACGACGGTTATTTAAAGATACGCCTTGGGTCTGATGGGGAAAAGGGGGAAATGCCGTATGATGGACGTACAAGACGAATTACATAACGACAATTGTTGCTTCAATAGCGTTCAAACAGGGACGTGATATAGCCCTTAGCACTTGGTCCAGATGACGAGTTTCTTCTATATAAGATGAACGCATGCGGAATGTGGCGTTTGTACGATAGGTCTGAACTAAGATTCAAGGTGCTCATTTTAATGAACAAGGAGAGGTAGACACATGGGACACTTCAAAAACGAGGACATCAGCAAGTTCATCCAAGACCGAATGACATGCAAGCACGAACGGATGAGAAAAGAATATCTCGGTGGGATACAGACCGGCGACCGGGAATGTGAAGACTGTGGGATGACGTTTTCACCAGCTGAATACCAAAAGATGAGGGCCGCCGAATAACGGCAAGCCCTCGATTTGAACTAGGTGTCAAATCACGTAATAGTAACCTGCAATCTCAGTCTTACAAAGTAATCGATTTGTAGGACGAGTTGCTAGGATTTCAAGACGTTCTGCGACAAGCGCCTTAATCTCTTGATCGGTGAACTGCTCCATCTCGAGGAATACACCGCATGAATCAATCGATATAGGAGCTAGCCCGCTATACTCATTTTCCCCAAAAAGGTTGGCAACGTTAAATGACACGTTCTTTCCGTCGAGTAACAAAGCTGTGGAGATGATCACCTCGTCTACTCTCTTGACGACCTTTGACTTTAACAAATCGCTGTACTTTCGTAGCTTTTTCATCTAATTTCCCTCCTTTCTCTGTATTTCCGCAACAAATCTTATACAGCAGGAAATGTAACGGATATGACTATATCCACACTGCCTTTCCTTTTCCCAACATCAATTTAGAAGTGGGTATTTAAAACTTCATATCGCATTCATAAAATCAACTCCCATATTGTTTTTCAGCCGCCAATCACTGCTCCCAGTGGGAACGATATTGAACAACTGACTCCTCTATAATTCATCTCGCGATTCATCTCAAAAAATACTGAATTCTCATAGAATTTTTGTTCCATTCACTATTTTTTTCTGAACTCCCTCGTGTTTTAAACAATTCAACCTAGAAAACAATGGCAGTCACCCTTCCGTTTTCTTCTTCTCTCAAAATATTATTCAAAGCCACATTTACTTGAACTATCGAGTGCTAATGATGAGAACAGAAACTGATTCGATTCATAAGACGCTGGACAAAGAATTCGTTATCATGAGGATAAAGATTCGATTTGTGGAGGTAAGATGGAATGCAATGTTGCACGATGTGCTTTAGTAATACGAATATCCAAAGTTATATAGACGAGTATGATGAGATTGGAACTTGCGACTATTGTGAAAGTGAGGGAGTTGCAGTACTCGAGGTATCTGCATTGGGAGACTACGTCCGAACCTGCCTTCAGAAGGGGTATGAAAATCCAAGTACCAGTGATGTTCCTTATCCTTTGTTGGAGTCAAACGTGCAAACGGTCATGGAAGTTTTAGACTGCGAGGAAGATATCTTTTCGGAAAAACTGGACTGGGATATTAGAACGCAGCTTGTATCGGCTTTGCTGAATGAAAGTGCGCCATCCTATCGAGATATTGCACAAGGAGCCGTTGATGAATTTATAGATGAAGAAACTGAAGTTGTTTTGAAAGGTGTGCTTTATGGAGGTGGTGATTTTTATTTTCATACGTGGGAAGGATTCAAAGATCTCGTCATGCACGGAAATCGTTTCTTTGATTTGTCCGAAAACCAAGTGAGAGTAGATATTCTAGAGACTTTTGGTTCATTTTTCAGTGAAATGGAAATGGAGTTGAATGAAGGGAAAACGCTTTTTAGAGCTCGAAAAAATATGCCGAGCGGGTTAGATATATTAGATAGAATCGAACCCGAAATTGGACCACCACCTGCAAATAGGGCTATTGGACTGAGGATGAACCCGACAGGTATATCCTATCTATATCTGGCTGAAGACATAAAAACATGTAAGGATGAAATAAAAGCTGATAAAGATGAGACGATAGGAGTTGGACAATTTGAAATTATTCAATCACTGAGGTTGATAGATTTAAGTCGGGTCCCGAGACTAAAAAACACTTCTATCTTTTCACCGGATTACAATCATGAGTTGCACTGGGTGCGTTATTTCTTGAAGCACTTTTGTGAGGAAATATCAAAACCGGTCGAAGAGAATCATGACCTTGAATATGTGCCGACACAGCTTCTGTGCGAGTATATCCGGTTCAAAGGATACGATGGTATTCGATATCGAAGCAGTTTGACGAGGAAAGACTGCTATACCTTGTTCTGTGGACAACAGAAACAAGGTGTTACAGATTGTTCTAAGAATGCTTTCATCAAAGATTTCAGGGATTGGGTTAAGCTCGTAAAATTCCAACAATATGAGATCAAGACTGTCGATATAGAAAGTGTCACGACATATAGTTCAACGGGGAGCGGGAGGATCTCCCCGAATTAAGAACTATGGTTATCAAGGAGATGCCCGATTCCCCGAAGTCCCGATGTACTTAGGAGCGTTCTTTCTTCATGTCTTTAAGTGATACGGAGATAGTCAGTTAACCCCACGGACTCTCTTTGAGTCCTGTGGGGTGGGGATTTCGGGATAACGGGATTTGGAAGTGAGGCTTGAAATTTAATCTATGTATAATAGGGGTACAAACGGGAAGACGGGATGAGAATTGATTTTTTCTTTGTCGAGATTCACTCGTTTTTTCCTATGCTCGTCAACAAATCATATGGATTTCACTCGCATAAAAACCTATTTTGTCTACGGATGATTGATATTACTCAAGTTTCGGGAGGTGAATGGGGAGGGAATTGCTCGTTACATTTAGGCGATTAACGCTAAAGAAATCGTCATCAAATTTAACAAAGCTATCGACAAAGATGGAATCATCGAAGCCACTGGAGCTAACGCTGGTACTCTTGTTGATAACAAGTTGGTAATCAACTCACTTGACAGCTCAGCAGTTACAGCTAACTCTGCTATCGCAACTTTGAGCGCTGACAAAATGGAGCTTACAATCAAAGCTTCTGGCGCTGAGAAGTTCTCAGGTCGTTACGACATCAAACTTGCAAAAGGTGATGTGAAAACTGCTGCTGGACAAGATATCGCTGCATATTCTGAAACAATCAAAATCGAAGATACGGTTGCTCCGTCAATCGTTGGTACAGAGCAACTCACTGCTAGCACAGTAAAAGTTAAGTTCTCTGAGCCTATCGCTGATCTTGGTGCTGTTACGTTCAAAACAGCTTCAGGCGCTACAGTTTCAGGCACAGGAAATGGAGTAACCCTTTCTTCTGCATTCGTCGCTGGTTCTAAAGAAGTAGTATATGTATTGGGTAGCGATGTAGCTGCTAACTCTGTAGTCACAGCTACATTTGTAGGCGCTAAAGATTACGCTGGTCTTCTTCTCTCACCTAACCCTACATCTGTATCACTCACTAAAGGTGCTGCTGATGGTACAAAACCAACTGTTTCTGAAATCACTCCAGTAAGCCCGGTTAAATTTGCTGTTAAGTTCAGTGAGCTAGTCTCAGACCTTGCTGCAGCGGACTTCACAATCACAGCTCAAACTGGATCGGCTACAGTCTCGAACATCGAGCAAGACGAGACTGACAAGACTAAGTACTACGTAACATTGTCTGCTCCAATCCAAGGATTGACAACTATCGCTCTTGCAAACCAAGCTGTTACTGACATGACTGGTGAACGAAGTGAAGCGGTTAGCCGTATCGTCACATTTGCACAAGATACAGTTGCTCCAAAAGTGGACAGCGCTGTTGTTGTTCGCGGAACAGATAACAAAGAATACTTGGAAGTGACATTCTCAGAAGAGGTAACTAAAAAGTCAGGTCTAGATAACTTGGCTGTTTCAGGATCGAAAACAGCAGACTTCGTTACTTCTACGTTGACTGGTTACAATGTTGCTGCTTCGAATCTTGTTCCTGTTTCAGGGTCAAAAACTAAATTCCGTATCGAACTCGCTCAGTTGTTAACTGGTGTTGATACTGAAAATGCTTCTTACAACCTTACTATCACTGGTAAAGATGCAACTACTACAAATATTGCTTTGGTAGAAGATGTTGTAAACTTAGATAGTTCAGCTTCATTCCAAGCACAATTCACACGCTCTAAAGATGGTACAGTTGCTTCGACTAACAAAGCAACTATCAATAAAGATGAAGATAACGATGGTACAGTGACAACTTCTGAGAATGGTATTGTAGTCAGTGGGAACAACACTGTTACAGTAATGTTTAATGGAGAGTTAGACGGCGCTTCTGCAGTTAACGTAAACAACTACAAGATTGATGGCGCGATTGTAGAGAAAGTTGTTCTCAATCCTGCTACAGGTACTGCACCTAATGTTAAACAAACTGTAACTCTCACATTGAAAGATGGTTCAAACTCTTACACTGGAGCACGCTATGTTACGGTTAGCGGTGTGAAAGCGAAAAATGGTCTCGCTATGGATGAGTACAAAACTACTGAATCATTCAATGAGAATGTTCGTCCTGTAATTACAAGTGCTAAACTTGTTGGACTCGACAAAGTAGTTGTTACTTTCTCTGAAGGACTTGCTGCAGCTGGTGCTACTTCTACTGACGATTTTGAATTGCTCATCGGTGGACAAAAAGTTTCATCTAATGACTTGGTAACAACTCCAGTTGTTTCTGCTGATGCTAAATCATTAGAATTGACTCTCGAAGGCAATGTTACTGCTGCTAACGTTCAAAGTGGATTGACTCTTAAAGTTCTTGACACTATTGATCTTGAGGACTTGGCTGGAAACTTTGTTTCTGGAGGACAAGTAACAATCACTAATTAATAATTTTCTCACAGCGTCCCATCGTATGATGGGGCGTTTTTTTATTTTCAAATATATATTATTCCTTTGATACACCCTGTCCATCGTGGATCAGGGTGCTTTTTTTATGTCCAAAGGAGGAGAAACGATGAAACCGAATCAACCTGCAAAGCGTGTCGACATCGTCAGCATCAAACTCGTAAAAGAAGGGGGTGTCCGCTATAAGGGGCGGACCATACATCGACCGGATGACGGCTATACGCTCATGAAAGAATTCTTGGAGGGGATCGACCGGGAGCATTTCCTCGTCGTCAGTCTCGACACGAAAAATCAGCCCGTATCCGTCAACGTCTGCCATATCGGGAGCCTGAACGCAAGTATCGTCCATCCTAGAGAGGTGCTGAAGGTCGCGATCCTATCGAACGCGGCCGCCGCGATGATCGGGTATAACCACCCGAGTGGAAACACGGAATCGTCACGAGTAAATCTCGAGGTAACGAAACGTCTAAGAGAGGCATGTGAATTGATGGATATCCATTTGCGAGAACATCTGATCATCAATGATGAGACGTATCGCGCACTTTGAGAGTGAGTAGCTATAAGCTCACAGTAGAAAAAACAGATTCAACATTTGTAGAGAATCATGTTCGATATGATGAGCTTTTGATAAACTGAAGAGGAGTTGAAAATATTGTAAATGGTATGGTGATGATATGGGATGGATCCAATCAGTACGTCGATTCTTTATGATACGACGTGTCTTACCGCATTTGAAACATGACGTGAATGTTTTACAAATCGGCTTGGACAATTTGAAGGAGCAGATTAAGGTGTGGGAATCTTCTAAGTCACTCATTTCTCCAGAAGAAGTGATGCAGGAGAAAGGACGCTTTCATCATGTTTATGAACTAAGTGAGCGAGGATTCCTACTAGATGAAACGACACACACCAAACTGAAACATGAGGACGGTTCACTCCCATCTTCAGTCGTTTCATTGAATACGGCGTACGTTCGTTTATCAGGTGAGTTGTTGAATGTTTGGCGAGAACTCGATGAACGGGTCGAACGGATCAATCAACGACTCCGTACATATTATGAACAAATTGCTTCTTTTCAACAAGACGTCGAAGCGGCGCGACGCCACTATATCGGGGACTCATTACGGAAACGACTTCTCGGTGATTATCGAGACGTATACGACTTCTTCAAGGATGACTCTATTCCAGAAGCGACTTCGTTCATACAACTTTATCGAGGCCTTAATCGACAGGTGGAAGACTGGAATGAAACGTATGTGACCGAAGAGTTGAAGCGCACCCAATCCTTCTTTGACTCAATCGATGGGAAGTCGCTCGATGCCCAACAACGACGTGCGGTCATCGTCAATGAGGATGCGAATCTCGTCGTCGCAGGTGCCGGTTCGGGGAAGACATTGACAATCGCTGCAAAAGTGAAATATTTGGTTGAACGAAAACAAGTACAACCTCATGAAATCTTACTAATTTCGTTCACTAAAAAGTCAGCCGAAGAGATGAAGGAGCGAATCTGCGAACGGCTTCATATCCCGGTGGAGGTTAAGACGTTTCATGGGCTCGGGATGGGGATCATTGCCGATGGTCGAAAACAAAAACCTCAAGTCGAGGACGAATTGAAAAAAGTTATCCGTGATTATTGTATGCATCAGTTCTATGAACATCCGCATCGTATGAAAGAACTGATCGACTTCTTCGGTTACTATTTCTACATTCCAAAAGGGATTGAAGAGTTTGATTCGGCCGGGGAATATCACGACTACAATAAGCATGTGGATTTAGAACCGCTACGCAGTAAAGTATGGAAATCCCTCTCAGCTGCTGAGATGATTACCGCACAACAAAGACAGAAGATCACGATTCAAGAAGAGAAGGTCAAGAGTCTCGAAGAGGTCATGATTGCGAACTTCTTATTCTTGAATGGCATTGAATATGAATACGAGCAGAATTACCCTCATCAGACAGCGACTCGGTATCATCGTCAGTATCAACCAGACTTTTATCTGCCAGAATACGATTTGTACTTAGAGCACTTCGGAATCAACCGGAACAATCGCGCCCCTTGGCTCAGTCCAATAGAGGAACAGAAGTATCTCGACGGTATGGAATGGAAACGACAGCTGCATCATGAACACGGGACGAAGCTGATGGAGACGTATTCATATTACCGGCAAGAAGGGAATTTGTTAGATCAACTACGGTTGAAATTATTGAAGCAAGGTGTCGTCTTCCGGGAAGTGGACCCGAAAGTAGTATTCGAAAAGTTATATCGTACGAAGCAAAAGAGTCATTTCAACGACTTCGTCGATTTTGTGTCGAGCTTTCTTCAATTGTTCAAATCGAATCATTATACGGAGTCTCAATTTGATATCTTCGTACAGAGTTTAAATAAGAAGGACTTGTTTCATTATCAACGCGCACTTCTCTTCTTCCGTCTCGTCAAACCGATGTACCGGATGTATGAGGATCATCTACGACGAACGAACAAAATCGATTTCAATGACATGATCAACGAAGCGACTTCGATTGTTTCGTCCGATGCTGTTCATTTGCCGTACAAATACATCATCATCGATGAGTATCAGGATATCTCCGTCAGTCGCTATCGTCTGATTGAAGCCATCCGGAAGAAGACGGGATCAACCGTCATGTGCGTGGGAGATGACTGGCAGTCCATCTATCGGTTTGCGGGGTCTGATTTGAGTCTGTTCACCGATTTTGAACGTTATTTTGGCAAGAGTGCTCTTCTTAAAATTGAGAACACGTACCGCAACTCACAACAATTAATCGATATCGCTGGTCGATTCGTGATGAAGAACAAGCATCAAATCCGAAAGAACCTCTCTTCGGGAAAACGATTGGCTACACCTGTTCGCGTGATGGGAATCAAGGGGAAGAACGACTTTGAAATCGCCTTACGTAGAGCGCTTGATCAAATCGTTCAATCACATGGTCCGGAGTCGGATGTACTGCTCGTCGGACGGAATAACTTTGACATCAAGTCAATTGAGGGAAGCGCTTCGTTTCGAGTGAAGCATTTGAAAGATGAAGTGCAAGTGACCGACCGGACGCATCCGAATCTTCGAATCTCCTTTT
This sequence comes from Exiguobacterium sp. s57, assembly GCF_018617685.1. Classification (NCBI taxonomy): domain Bacteria; kingdom Bacillati; phylum Bacillota; class Bacilli; order Caryophanales; genus Exiguobacterium; species Exiguobacterium sp. s57. The sequence continues at coordinate 1,208,270 of NZ_JACSKR010000001.1, read as the reverse complement.
TGACGGCTCACCGTTCAAAGGGACTTGAAGCAGAGAACGTGATCTTGATCAATACGGCAAACAGTAAGAACGGCTTCCCGAATAAGATCATGGATGACCCGTTATTGTCATTCGTCCTTCAGAAACAAGAAGAGTTGGAGTTTGGGGAAGAACGTCGTTTGTTCTATGTGGCGTTGACACGGACGAAACATACGACGTATGTGCTGACGCCGGATGACCGCATGTCGACGTTTGTCCAAGAGTTGATCAAGGAGCAACAAGTCCCATATGAGATGGGAATCGAGGAGGGCAAGAGCATACGGAATAATCCAAAATGCCCTCGTTGTTTAGATGGTCACTTGGTCATTCGTGAACAGACAAACCGAAAGTCAACGTTTGTCGGTTGCAGTCACTACCCAGGTTGCGACTATACAGCCAATCATCCAAGTATTATTCATGATCCGATTGTCTGTCTCTCATGCAGAGGATATCTTGTGCTACGGAACGGGAAGAATGGTAAGTTTTATGGATGTTTGAACTTCCCGCTCTGTAAACATACGATGGAACGAGAAGATGTGGAGCAGATGAAGCGGGTTGAGAAAAGAATGAAATGAAGGGAGGGAATCGCCGATGGCGGTTCTTTTCTTTTGATATTTGAACTACGAATTAAGAGGTGGGAGAAATGTTTGAGGGGTCGAAATATCAATTAAGATGAATTCTATGATATATGCAATCGATGTGGTAGGTCCCAAACCATCAAGAGGGACTGAATTGGGTTTATCTTTGTGCGTTGCATTCGTGAGACTTGATATTGGATCAAAAGCAACGATGGTAGTGGAGCTTAAAAGTTTCGTGGTTACGGTGTTCAGTCTCAAAAAAACGACAATCAAACAACTAAACGCCCAATCGTTAGTCGAACTCAAACGGGTTCGTCTTTTATGTGTCTGAGCATTTTGTCACTTCCTGTCGAACGAAAGACCTATATCCGACACAATTAATTCCCCTTTTTTATTAAAAACAAACAGAATGTTTGTTACAATAACGTTACACTAATGTTAGATATAGGTATTAATTGAATTCCAATCCATAATACAATGTTCTGTTTCCACACAATTCAAGTGAAGGAATTGGAATATTGAATCAGTCTACTCATCTATTACGAAGGAGCTGTGTCCATTGAACGATGTTCTCTTCTATGTCTTATTGTTGCTGGCGCTTCCGACCCTCGGTTTTATCTTAAATTCGTTTGTCACCCTGTCACGATTTGTGAAACAGCGGATCCATCGTCGTTTCCCATTCACGGAGCAACTGTCCTTCCGTTCGAAATGATGAAAGATTATTGTCTATTTGCCTGTTCTTGACAGATTCCGCTAGATCCTCTCACGCCACTTACGATGAGGGGTTTTACGCATTCATTTCAGCACATTCATTCCCATAAAATTTAAAAATCAGACATCGTCCACGCATCCCTTATGCTAAGGTTGAAGCGTAAGACTTCACTGATAATGGCAAAACTACGCGAAAGCGAGTGACGCAAAGCTATAGGGCCTGTAAAATGGCAGCCAGTTTCCAAAGGAGGTTCGTCTCGTGAAGAAATTCTTCGCAGGGATGTTGGTATTGTTGTTCGCACTGATTGTGGTGCGACCTGCCGTCGCAGATGCGGCGAGCGCGCGTGTCGATACACGAACGGGGAAAGTCGACGTGTACATCTCAAATAAGGACAAAGGATCGTTCAAGTTCGAGGTGCGACAAGGCAAGCAGGTCCGTACTTACGATGTCTATAGAGGGAAGAATCATTTCAACGTCAACTATGGGAATGGGGACTATTCATTCACGCTTTACCAGTCATCGGACGGGAAACGCTATAAACGCGTCTACCGCCTTCAGAAAACGGTCCGCCTCGTCCATTCGACGGCACCGTATCTTCATTCCACCCAAAATGTTTCCATTGATTCTGCGACGTCGCGTCTCGCCTCGTCGTTGTCACGCTCATCTTACTCCACTTCGACACAAACGCTCGTGACGAGCCGTCACGTCAACCGACTCGTTGACTATGACGACAACAAGCTCATGAAGCTCTCATCGACTTATCTGCCGAATAACGCCGACACGATTCGGACGAAACGGGGGATCTGCTATGACTTCGCGTCACTAAACGCAGCACTCCTTCGTGCCCAAGGCATCCCGACCCGTCTCGTGATGGGGACGGCGAAAGGCGTCGACGGCTATCATGCGTGGAACGAAGTGTTCGTGAGTGGCAAGTGGCGTGTCATCGATGTGACGCGTGACGTGACCGAGCGACGGACGACGACGTATCGTATCACCTCTGACTATCGTGCCACACTCTATGACTGAATGGCGACCAAGGTCCCTTCCGAGAAGGTGGCCTTTTTTTGGTATGTTCTTTGAGGCGAATCTCCTTGTTCAACGTTTGTGATGTCTGCAAACAAAGACGCAGGAGGAAACGCACATGAAACGATGGTTATCCATGGTCTTGACCATATTGCTCGTCATGCAGCCGTTCGCTGTCTCGCGAATGGCGTACGCGGAAGGGGACCCGGTCATCACGGACCCGCAGCCACCGGACAGCCCGGTCATGACGATCACCGACAATATTTTGAAATCGTACACGATTCGGACGACGACAACGGAAAACGTTGAGGTGAGTACGGTCACGACCGATTCGATCGTCGAGATCAACTACAATTGGGCGATCTCGAACGGGCACAGTTACACGGACGGGTCGACGTTCACGTTCCAGATGCCGAGTGAGTTGAAGGTGTATGACGCGGTCACGAACGCACCGCTCAACTTCAACGGGCAGTCGATGGGGACGTACTCGCTCGCCCTCGACGGGACGGCGACGATGAGATTCAACGACAACGTCTACAAATACTCAAACATCGAAGGGACGATTCAAGCCCTGACACAAGTGAAAGAGACGACCGAGATCTCCGAAGAGCGGACGGTCACGATCACCCCAATCGAAAACCAGCTCTCGCAAACGTTACCGGTCGGATTGAAGACGCCGGGGAAAGACATCACGAAAGCCGGTGTCGCCGACCGACCGTACAACCCGAGCTCGATCGAATGGACGGTCGAGTTGAATAAAGGGCTGAAACAGATTGAGGATGCCCGCTGGACGGACGTGATCCCTGCAGGTCTGGCGTATCGCGCCGACAGCATGGAAGTGACGCGGCTCGTCATGGCGATGAACGGGAGCGTCATCCGTGAAGAACCAGTGACGGGGCTCACGGTCGACACGACGGATGGTCTCGCCATCGACTTCGGGACGATCCAAAACGCTTATCGCCTCACCTTTATCACGGATATCCTCGATGAAGAGGTGGCGACGTTCAACAACGTCACGAACCTCGAAGGGACGTCGTTCGATAAGGCGACGGCCTCGGCGACGGTTGCTGCCGGACGAGGCACGGAGCTCGAGAAGCGGACGGACGGCTATGACGATGTCACCCAGACGATCACGTGGGAGTCAGACATCAACTTCCGTCAACGGAATATGGGCTCGCTCACGGTGAAGGACTTGTTCACCGACACGCATGAACTAGACGGGCTCACGTTATATGAAGTGACGCTCGATGCCAATGGGAACATTGCGAATCGGGTAGCCGTTCCCGTGACGACAAGCAAAATCACGGACACAGGGCTCGAAGGGTTCACGTTCGACCTGCCGAAGAACGGGACGGCGTATCAGCTTGAGTATACGACCCGGGCGAAAAATCGCGTCGTCTCCTCGGGCAACGTGACGAACACGATCGAAGTGAACGGCTGGAAGAGGTCGGCGACTCGTTCGATCGGACAAGCCGTCTTACGAAAGACGCACAAAGCGCCCGATTATGCGGCGGAAACAATCGAGTGGACGCTCGAGTTGAACCGGGACAAACGCGTGATGAACGATGTCGTCATCACGGACACGTTCCCGAACGAGGGCTTGACGTTCATCGAGGACTCGCTGACAATCAGTGGATTGACGAAAGGGACGGACTACACGGTCACGCCTGACGCGAACGGCTTCGCCATCCGTTTCAACGTGCAATTGACCGATACACATGACATCACGTATGAAACGACGTTCGATTACCGCGAGCGTCTGGACGCGAACAATACGAGCTTCGTCAACGAGGCGACCGTCGACTGGGTCGATGAATCATCGAACGGACGCACGGTGACGACGACGGATTCTGTGCAACCGGCCTCGAACACGCGCAACAACGGATTCAAAGGGGGCACGTATAACGCTGTCACGAAAGACATCACTTGGAAAGTCGGGATCAACTACCACGAGTATGCGACGACGAACCTGACCGTCACCGATACGTGGGAAGGGACGCAAATACCGGACAAGGATTCCTTCACCGTCGCGAAGATGACGCGTGGAAGTGGGGCGAACGCCTACTCGGTCGATGCGACCCCGATCCCGGCGTCCGCGTATAACGTCGTGTGGAGTGACACAGGCTTCGTGTTGACGTTCAACGAGCCGACGGATGACGCGTATGTCATCACGTACGACACGAACATCGACGATACGAAAATCGCGCCATCGTATAAAAACACGGCCGTCGTCACAGACGGGGCGACCGAGCTCGGCAATTTGCCGGCGACGGTGACGATTCGTCACGGTGGCGAATATAACGAGAAACGAGGCGTCCAGCAAGGGAAGCTCATCGCCTGGACGATCGACATCAACTTCGGACAATCATCGCTACAAAACGTCGTCATTCGTGACGTCCCATCGAACAATCAGGACGTCCTGCTCGATTCGCTGAGCGTCTATGAGACGACGGTCGCCCCGAACGGTACGGTGACGAAGGCAGGGAAGCTGTCGACGGATGCGTACACGGTCAGAGCGATCCAAGAGATGGGCGAGTTCGAACTATCGTTCGACGACCCGATCGATCGTCCGTACATTTTAGAATATGACTCATATATCCTGGCCGCGGTCGGCACAGACATCACGAACGACGTCTATGTGACGGCGGATGAGGTATCCGAGAACACGACGACGAAACAATCGAAGGTCCGAGTCGCCCGTACGTCCGGAATGGGGACGGCGAGTGGAGAACTCGGTGAATTGACGATTACGAAGACGGATGAGTTGAGCGAGAAGAACTTAAGTGGGGCCTCGTTCGACTTGGTTGACACAGGTAGTGGCCGTACCGTCCGTCGCGGCACGACAGGAACCGATGGGACCTTGACGTTCGGTCGTCTCCTGTACGGGGACTATCGTCTAGTCGAGACGAAAGCGCCGGACGGTTACTTGATTGCGACGGCATCCCGAAATATCACCATCGCGAAAGTGAAGGAAGCGACGACCGTCAAAAACGACACGATCCGTCAAGACGTCGAATTGACGAAGACGTCGACTTCCGGCAAGGTACTCGAAGGAGCGGAGTTCAGTTTATATAATGCCGCCGATACGCTCGTCAGCGAAGGGCTCGTGACGGACAAGGACGGCAAAATCACCGTGACCGACCTCGAGCCGGGCATGTATTACTTCGTTGAGACGAAGGCGCCGACGGGTCACTTGTTCGATGCGAAGAAGCATGGCTTCTCCATCGTGAAAGATCAACTGACGACAACGACAGTCGGTGTACAGAACCAGCCGTTCAAGTCAATCGAATTGACGAAAGTCGACTGGAAGACGGGCTTGGCGCTCCCAGGTGCCGTCTTTGACTTGAAAGACACGAACGGAAACACGCTCCGCACGGGGCTCGCGGCCGATGCGTTCGGTGTCCTATTGATCGAGGACCTCGACCTCGGCACGTACCAGCTCGTCGAGACGAAGGCGCCGGACGGATACGTGTTACCTGAAAAGGCGTATACGTTCACGGTGACGCTCGAGAGTGACGCCGTTCAAAAGGACAACGTCAAAAACGAGACGATGAAGCGTGTGAAGTTGACGAAAGTGGATAAAGACACGAACGCCACGCTTCAAGGCGCAGTCTTCACGTTATACAACAGTAAGAACGAAGTCGTCCGTGACGACGTGACGACGGGAGCAGACGGGACGGTCGTCGTCGATCACCTAGACATCGGTACGTACACGTTCGTCGAGAAGACCGCACCGACCGGCTACATCTTAGACAAGACGCCTCATGCGTTCACGGTCGAGTACGGGCAAGACGTCGATGAACAGATCACCATCACAAACGAACAGCAAAAATCGGTCCGTCTCATCAAGACGGACGTGATCAACGGGTCACGCCTCGCCAATGCGACGTTCTCGCTCTATCGACAGGACGGTGTCCTCGTCGAGGCGGGCTTGAAGACGGATGCAAACGGGGAGATTTTGGTCGACCGATTGAACCCGGGCGAGTACTACTTCCAAGAGACGGTTGCACCGCCTGGATACATGCTAGACATGACGGCACGTCCGTTCACGCTCGTACGCGGGACGAACGATATCACAGAAGTGATTGCGACGAACGATTCATACAAATCGGTCCGGATGACGAAAGTCGACTCGGAGACGGGCGACCGTCTAGCGGGGGCGACGTTCAATCTCGTCAATTCGTTCGGGACGACGATCCGCGAGGGACTCGTGACGGACGCGACAGGTGAGATTTATGTCGGCGGGCTCACACCGGGCAGCTATGCGTTCGTCGAGACGAAAGCGCCGGACGGTTACTTGCTCGATTCGAAAGAGCACACGTTCAGCGTGGCATCTCGTCAAGCAACACCGACGACACTCACTGTCACGAACGAACAGAAAAAGTCAGTCCGTCTCACGAAGACGGACGTCACGACGGGCGATGTGCTTCCGAGCGCGACGTTTGACTTGATTGATGCTTCGGGTGACGTCGTCCGTGCAGGACTTGTCACAGATGCGTCTGGAGAGATCTTCGTTCGCGACCTCGAACCGGGCGACTACGCGTTCGTCGAGACGAAGGCACCAGAAGGTTATATCTTAGATACGGCAAAACACGAGTTCACGCTCACACGCGGAACGAATGAAGTCCTCGCGGTCGATGTGACGAACGACCTGTACAAATCGGTGCGACTCGTCAAGACGGACAGCGAGACCGGTAATGTGTTGGCCGGTGCGACGTTCAAGCTGTTGAACGGTGATAGCGAAGTCGTGAAAGCGGATCTCGTCACGAATGAAGACGGAGAGATTGTCGTCGAGGGGCTCGTTTCAGGTGACTATCAGTTCGTCGAGACGAAGGCACCGAAGGGGTACTTCTTAGATGAGACACCGCATCCGTTCACGTTTGAGCGGGGTGACGTCGAGAAGACGGTCGCGGTCGAAAACGACCGCATCAAGACACTCCTCGTCAAGAAGGTCGACAGTGAGACGGGTGAACCGCTCGAAGGGGCCACGTTCACGTTGACCGATTCAACCGGTAAGGTGATCACTCTCACGACGGATGCGTCGGGTGAAGCGCGCGTGACCGACTTGAGACTCGGCACGTACACGCTCACGGAAACCGAGGCGCCGTTCGGCTATGAGTTGGACGAGACCCCACGGACGATCCGATTCGAGCGTGGTGGTGCGAACGAGCAACAGATCACTGTAGAAAACACAGCAGAGTATTTCGAATTTGAAGAGACAGAAATCCCTGGCGGTGCCGGAGGAGGCGGTTACGATGACGCCGACTCTGAATCGACACTCGGTGCGGGCGACAGCAAGAAACCGACATTGACGGAGCGACTCCCATTCTTAGGTGGCGAATCGTCGAATGGTTGGTTGATCGGCTTGGTGCTTCTCGCCATCGGGGTCGGATTCCTGTGGATGACAAGACGGAAGACGGCATAAACATGAAAACAGGTCCTTTACGCGAACATGGCGTAAAGGACCTGTTTGTTTACATCGGCACACTGATCTGTTTCGTCTCTTTATTCGAGAGCGTGTACGTCACGATATAGTTCGAACCGGATACTTTCACACTCGCCGACCGGATCGTCGTCTTCGACTGGTCGAGTCGGATGAGCGTGAGGTAGCGCACGTCTTTCCCGGTGTTATACGAGATGACTTGGGGACGCGGCTTCCATTCGTAATCCTCGACGGCGACGAAACTTGTGCTGTTGCGCATCGATGAATTTTTCAGGTTGAGCTGCATGAGCTGGATCGTCCGGCCGTTCGAGTCGCCATAGACGACGTTCTGGGTCGCCATCGAGCTCTGGAGCAGTTTCAGGCCTTCCGCGAGGTGGAATCGCTGCACGAACTTCTCCTGTGTCGGGGAGCTGATCCGGTCGTAGACGACGAGCGTCTGTGCCTTGTCATAGACGAGCGTCCGGCGATGGGTTGCCCCTTTACCGATGAGCTTGCTTTCGCCCATCGCGAGGAGTGACGGACCGAGGTTTTTGACGGTGACGATCTTACTCTTCTCACGCATCGACGCGCTCAAGTCGAGATTCGAAGCGTCACGATGGACCGTATTATGGGCATCGACCCCGAAGACGCGCTGACGCTCCGGACGGTTCGTATACCCGTAGCGTCCCGTCTCGATGATGAAGTCGCGACCGAGCCCGTACAGGTCGATGCTCAAATCGTCGGCGTGCTTATGGGCACTACTGTGATAGCCCGCCGTCATCATCACTTGCGTCGCCTGATTGAAGGCACGCGGTGGGGCAGACCAATACTCGCGCATGAAGCTATACTGCGTGCTGATCTTCTTCACTGTGAGCGGTGGGCGTGACCCTTCTGTCCCTCCCGAGACCGCGTAGGCGAGCTGTGGGAAGTCGTCGATATGTGGGATGATCGATGTCGTGCGCCGAGCCCCGGACGTGTCCCCGAAAATCGGGAGCGTCCCGTTCGGCTTGACCATATACGTCAGCTGTTTCGGCATATATTCGACACGTTTCATGCTCGACGGGAGCGTGAAGCGGTTCTCGTCCGCCCAGATGACGAAGCGGTCGAGCACGTGATACATATACGCCTGATAGCCTGGTGAATGCTCGAGATGGACGGCGTCCGATGTGATGCTGTGGCGAATCTGTTTGTCGAGCCGGCTGTCAGCGATGGTTTTCCATCTCGCGCTTTGGTCGAACTGCGGGAACGTCTGCGCGATCGCCGTGAGCGCCATGTCCTGGAACACGCCGTGGTTATGTTCATACTTATAAAAACTCGATGTCGCGAGCAACGTGCCGTGCTCATGGAGCGTCCGCAGCATGAGACCCGTGAATGCCGTGTCTTTGTAAAGGGACGACGACTTATACACATCCCAGAAGTTCAACAAGTGGAATGTACGGACCGATGTGCCGTGGTCATTATATGGCCAGCGGTACTGTTTGTAGTTGGCGACGGGGTGGGCTTTCGTCCAACTCTTCACGACGCGCATCCCGTATTTCAAATATGAGGTGTCACCCGTCGCATTGTAGGCTTGCGTCAATTGGTTCAACACCGTCAAATAGTGGATCTGAAACGGATACGAGTTGTTTGAGGAGCTCGGGATACTCCGATGCCAATCGAACGTGTCGATATTTTTGACCGACAGACGATGCGGCGTGGACGGGACATACCAATCCCCGCGAAGGGCCCGGTTCGCGTAATCGATCGCCCTCGCTTCGGTGAGACGTTCATATTCGTACGGGGCGTGCGGCGCCATCTGTCGCATGTATTCATGCGCCAGTCGTGCTGTCCCGCTCGACGTTAAGTTTGAACGGGTGATGGCGTCAGCGAGTAAGAGCTTCGCCTGACTCTTCTTTATGTAGACCTTCTTTCCACCGCTCAGGGCGACATAGTACCAGCCGGACGTACTGATCGCCGCATAGCGCTTCGTCGTCGAATAGGTCGCCACTTTCGTCAGCTTCCCGCTTTTCATCTCATAGACGATGGCGTTCGGGATGGAGCGGATGTGGAACGGGTTCGTCGCAGCCTGAACGGAGTCGATCGGGGTGACAGATCCCCACGCACCGATCAAGACGAGGACGAGTAAGATTCGTTTCATAGATACACCTCAAAAATTGGATTTACTTCTTTTTCAAAGTATACCATGAGGTGAGGTTATTTCCTTAATTTTCTATATTTTAAATTTCGAATAAGGACTGTATTTGACCTGTCAAAAAAATAGACTACCGAGACGGCGATTAGATTGAAGTGATAAAGTGACTCGGTGAGGACAGTCCAAAGCGTACAGATTGTGAAGGGGGAAATACATTGAAACATGTTAGCTTGTTCCTACTACTTTTCTTTATTACTGCGATGTTTATATACGTCGTATCTTTAACCGCGCCGCAACTTCTCGTGCCGATCGTGTATCTTGCGATTGGCGCATTAATTGGAATCATCGGGTATCTATTGAAGGTATATGTGATGAAAAGATGATTAAAACTCCGGTCGCTCGTGGACCGGATTTTTTATGTTCCTGTATTCACTCCAACGTCAATCGCTCCACCGCATCACGCAAATGATCCTCGCGCACACGGATATAGCGCCGGGTCGTCTTCGGCTCGCTATGACCGAGCAGTTCGGACAAAGTTGTCTCCTTGACGCCCTTGTCATAGAGATGCGACGTGAAGGCGTGCCTTAGCGTGTGCGACGTGACGGATGTACCGAGCACGTCCTCGGCGGCGCGTTTCAGGTGACGGTTGATCGTCGTCTTGCAGATGAGCTCGCCGCGAGCACTCGGGAAGACGTATGGCGAATCGATACATCTCCGCTCTTCCTCAAGGTACGTCGTCATCATCGCATGAGCCGCATCGTTTAGCGGGACCTTGCGTGGTTTCCCCGTCTTTGATTCATGGATGTACAGGAGACGCGCATTCAAATCGATGGCGTCGAGGGTCAACTGTCGCACTTCATTGATGCGCATCCCCGTATGCAACTGAAGCGTCAGAAAGGTTCGATACAATGGGACATCGATCGCATCGATGACGCGGTGTAAGTCGCTTGGTGTGGGGACGTCCGAAGGTGGACGTTCCGTCACTTTCACACGAAGGTGATGGAACGGATTGTGCGTGACGAGCTGCTCGGTGATGGCCCAGTCATACAAGCCACGGAGTGCGCTCAAGTAATTGTTGATCGTCACTGGTTGACATCCTTCGGAGCGGAGGGCGTTGATATACGGCATGACGTCCTGTCTCGTCTTGAAGTCATCGAGGGTTCGGTTCTGTCCCATGATTCTTTCGAACCGGGCGAACTTATACATGGCCTGGCTGACCGTGTTGTCCGATTTTCCGGTCATGCGTAAGTAGTGGACGTGTTGATCGACAGCGTCTTTCATGTGTAAGGTCATCTTCATTCTCCTCTTACTCGTTGTCCTCACGGAGCATCCGCTGGAGTTCGGCCTTGTAGGCACGGAGGCGGCTCGGGGAGTATCCGAGCGAGGCTTCAGTTCCGTGAAGCATATGGCAGAGTAAGGTGAAATGACGATTTGGTAAAGTGGAACGCTTCTCGTCTAGCCAGAGGGACAGCGGCACTTCGCTCTTGTCGATTTGCTCGGGGAGTCGTTCACTCGTCACCTCGTGCTGGAGCGTCTTCGCCTGCTTGGCACGCTCGTTTAAGATTGCCCCACGGATGCGGATGAAACAGTATGTTTTCCCTAGCGTCTTGCCGTCTTGGATGGCTCGCCATAGGGCGATTCGTGCCGTCTGGGCGGCATCGTCGACTTCGTTCGGATGGAGATGGAGTTGACGGATGACGTAAAAGATCATCGGTTCCCACTCTTTGATTTGTTCGTTTGCGTCTGGCATGATGGGCTGCTTTCCCGCGCGCGTCTCAAGTTTCCTAGGTGGTTACAGCATAATGGTTGTTATAGAGAATCCCTGCTTTTGATCCATAAGGCTTGGCGCAAATGGGATACAGCATTTTAAGACTACTTCCGGTTTGATTTGACGAAACGACACGGTTGGCGAGGTGCGAAAACCGCATAACAACCATTATAGGAGGAAAAACAGTGATTTTTCAGATAAAAGGTGAATGGTATCCAACTTTTAGTTGTTTAAACTTTATTTAATGGATATAATTTACAGGATAAAATTAAACAGAAACTGTGAGGAATATCATGAAACCTTTGTATACACGATTGTCGAGCTGCGTGCTGAGCGGGATGCTCCTGTTCGCCCCGGTCACGGCCGAAGCGACGGCAAACTCGGACTTTAACGCCCGTGTCGCCCCTTCGACGACGCTCCATCAAATGAAAGACAAGAAGTTGGTCCCGCTCCAGACGACGAACGCGACGAAAGAGTATCGCATCGTCCGCCCGTCCGGCTGGTATTATCTGGCCATGTCTGGCGGCAAACGCATCTACGTGAAGAAGAGTCAAGCCGAGGTCGTCCCGGCCCGCTCGTTGACGAAGTCACGGATCCAATCGACGACGAACCGTCCGCTCATTCATACATACATGAAAGAGACCGATGCCCACATCCCATACGAGTATGATCGTTTGACGACCGAAGAAGCGAAAATGTATGCGGACCGAGCGCTCGCCGGCAACTGGTACATCCCGGCGGAGCCGAAACAATTGTCGGTGCCAAACATCGACACGTTCAACTGGCATAAGGACGTGCCGGCTGTCGACAACAACTCGTTCCCGTTCCAAATCCACTATATGACGGTGTTGAACCAATTGACGCAGGCGTATAACGACTCAGGCGACCTCGCCTATCTCCAATATGGCGAGCGTCTCGTCAAAAGCTGGACGAAAGCGCATCCGGCCTATAACTACAAGCGACTCAAATGGGGATACAACGACCAGGGGACAGCGCTTCGCGTCTTCCATCTATTGAACTTCTGGGACGTGTACAAACAGACGTCGCTCAACAAGGACCCGGCGTTCACCGAGCTCATCTTGAAGACGCTGTATGAGCACGGCGAGATTTTAGCATCCGCTGACTTCTATAAAAAAGAGCACAACCATGGAATCTTCCAAGACATGGCGCTCACGGCGATCGCACAGACGTTCCCAGAGTTCGACAAGAGCAAGACGTGGCAGTCGCTCGCGAGCTCGCGTCTACAGGCCCAACTCGCTTTCAGCATCTCGCCGGACGGGGTTCATCTCGAACATTCGCCGTACTATCATGTATACGTGTATCATACGTTGTCACGGTTTATCGAATGGGCTGACGCCAACGCCTTCGTCTTGCCGTCACGGTCGGGTTATATCGAAAAGATGCCGGACCAGCTCACCTATATGTTGAAGCCGAACCGGACGCTCCCGATCTTCGGTGATACGACAGGCTATTTAAAAGCGATGAACATCATTCCGAATACCGAGAACTATCCGGAACTCTCCTACGCCGTCAGTGGTGGGGCGGAGGGGACGGTGCCGCAACTGTTGACGAAACAACTTGGCGACCAGTACAGCTTCATGCGTGAATATTGGTCACGTCCACCGGAGTCGTTCTCGGGAGCGACCCAAGTGATGATGACGGCGGGGTACCATAGTACCGCCCACAAGCACGCCGATGACTTGAGCATCGACCTGTACGGGCTCGCCCGTGACTTCATCGTCGAGACGGGACGCTTTGGCTACTCGACGGACCCACGACGACGGGAAGTGCTCAAGGTCGAGGCGCACAACACCGTGCACCGCTACGGGGATGGTCTTGACTTGAGTGCGAGTATGGTCGGCAAGAGCCGGATCGTATCGGTCGAAGACAAGGGCGATACGAGTATCGCCATCGGGGAGAGTGCCCTCGTCGGGAAAGGCGCGACCCATCGCCGAACGCTCGTCTATGACAAGGCGAAGACGCTCGTCGTCTACGACAAGATCACTTCTCAGGCCCCGGATATGTTCGTGCAGCGATTCCATCTCGGTGACGGCTTGAAGCCTTACGCCGGCTCGACGGACGCTCAGAACGTGACGTTCCGGGACGACAAGCGCCGGACGATCCAGTTGATGCAGCTCGAGACGGACGAAGAGTCGTACATGTCGATTCAGCCGAGTCACTTGTCTGTCCGCAACTTCGAATGGAAGCCGCGTGAACAAGTCGTCTCGATCGAGTATGGGGATGACGTCCGTTACCTCACGCTCATCCGGATTGACCGGACGAGCACGTCAATCGTCGACGCCTCGTTAGCCGAGCAACCGGAGCAATACGTCGTCACGTATACGCTCTCGAACGGCACGACGAATACGATCAACGTACCGAAATGAGCATGGCCCAGCGAAAGCTGGGCTTTTTTGTGTGAACGACTGGGTAACTCTTGAATCCCACCATTTGCTAAGGTAGAATTTTCAAGTATAACAAATGACAAGTGAGGGAACGAATGGAACATTCAATCGCAAGACTCGTCGCCCAATTTGGCGGCTCGCTCGCGGCACGGGGAAGCCACGTATGGGACGTCGTCATCTCGGCGGGGACGATGCTGTATCAATGGAAAGGAAGACGGGTCGTGCCGGATATGCGACTCGAGACGACCGGGACCGGACGACTTATCCGTCCGTATGGGGAGTATCATGTCGTGCGTCTGAACGGGAAACAGTCGCTCGTCATGTCGTCCGATGCGATGCTCGCCATGACGCGCCCGCTCACGAAGGCGAGACTGTCCGACCGGATGGAGCGCCTGCTCGTGCATCAGTACATCCAGGACAAACGGCCGATCGCCCCGTATCGATATGAACGGCTGACGGACGATCAGGCCGTCTGTTTTGCGGACGGTGTCTTACAAGGCAGCTGGTACATCCCGGCCGCGCCCGATGCGTTACGTGTCGCGGACGTCGATGCGTTCGATTGGGATCAGATGGTGCCGCGGGTGGACAACAACTCTTTCCGTCTCCAGCTCCATTATTTGACGACCGTCCATCAGCTGACCCGTGCCTTCGAGGTGACGGGAGAGACGGCTTATGTGGAACACGCCGCTCGCATCGTCGATAGCTGGCACGCGTGTCATCCAGTTTTTGCGGTCAACCGGAAGCGCGAGGCGTACCATGAGCACGGCACGGCGATCCGCGTGTTCCATCTGCTCGGGTTCTTTGAGGCGTACCGATGCGCCGACATCGAGCGTGACCCATCGATGACAGAGAAGCTGTTGAAGATGTTGTACGACCACGCCGTCCTGTTGGCGACGCCGACGTTTTATCGGCCGCGTCATAATCACGGGATGTTCCAGGATATGGCGCTCTTCGCGGTCGCTTCCTGTTTCCCAGAGTTCGACCGGAGCCCGGAATGGGAACGGATCGCCCGCGCGCGTCTCGATGCCCAGATTGACACGAGTCTCGCCGCAGACGGGACGCATCTCGAGCATTCGCCGGGCTATCACGTGTACGTCTATCATATGTTGAGCCGCTTCGTCGACTGGGCGAACGTGAACGGCTTCCCGTTGTCCGACCGGTTTGACGTCATCGACGCGATGCCGGAACGCCTCGTCCATCTGATCAAGCCGAACCGGACCCTCCCGATGGTCGGGGACACGGGCGGTCAGATTCGGGGACGGCATCTGATTCCGCGTGTCGACTCGTATCCGTCACTCGACTATGCGTTGAGCGGGGGACAGGAAGGGGTTTGTCCGTCTGAACGGATGGTGAACCTCGGCTCGAACTATGCCGTCATGCGTGAATATTGGGCGCATTTAAAGCGTCCCTTCAGTGATGCGACACATATTTTGATGACGGCGGGCTATCACGGCGCAGCCCACAAGCATGCGGACGATCTGAGTCTCGAGTTGTATGGGCTCGGTCGCGACTTCATCGTCGAGATGGGGCGATATGGGTATGCGGACTGCGAGGAACGCTCGGAGGCGATGCGCGTCACGTCACACAACACGGTGCATCGTCTCGGGGACGAGCTCGACTTGTCGGTCGAGCGGATCGGGGAGAGCGGCATCGTATCCGTCGAACCAATCGGGAAGCAAGTGGTGGCGACAGGGGTGAGCCGTCTCATCGGAAAAGGTGCCCTCCACACTCGGAAGGTCGTCTACGATCAGGCGCGGACGATCGTCGTTTTTGACCACATCACGTCACCAGAACCGGACCTGTTCGTCCAGCGCTTCCATGTGGCACCGGGTCTCGACCTCGTCGAAGGATCACCGGAGTCCCAGAACGTCTGGTTCATGGACACGTCGAATCGTGCGATGCAGATCGTCCAACTCATGACGGGGGACGAATCGTACATGACCATCGAAGAAAGTCACGTGTCGGCTCGCGATTTCGAATGGGTGAGCCGTCCACAGGTCGTATCCATCGAATGTGGGACGGACGTCCGCTTCTTGACGCTCATCCGCCTCGACCGGACGAATTCACGCATCGTCAAGACGCAAGTGGAAGAAACAGGGGATAGGTACATCGTCTCATATTGGCTTGAGAGCGGGACAAAGCACGTCATCCGGGTCCCGTATTGACTCGATTATAAAAAAAAGACGAATTTGAGTTTTTCCTTGATGATTTTTACCAACGATATTACAATAATTGTATAAGAGTCATGTATATCATTTACATATGCGATAATGTTTGGATGCATTTAGGGATAAAGTCACATCACCTTTTGAACTAATTCTAAGCAGGGCGCATGGAGGAGGACCAAATGAGTCGTAAGGAAAGACGGATCAAAAAAAGAATGATGAGTGGGCTTCAGGTAACGCTTGTCGCGATGTTGCTTTTGGCGGGGATGTTTTGGACGCGCGCGGCGGACGATGCGGAAGCGAATGACTTCATTCTCCCGTCGACGACCGGCGAACAGTTGACGTTCAGCGGGATGGCGCTACGCCTTGACCCGAAAAAAGGACCTTACATCCATGGGAATGCTTCCCATTTCCCACGTGGATTTAAAGAGGTGTACATCGATCAAAACCGCGGTTATTTGACGGTCAAGCGCGACCGTTTCGATTCGGTCGTCTCGATTATCACTGACCCGGATGAGACACTCACGGCCCGTGGAATCACGATCGGCTCGTCTGGCGGTGGCGTCATCACGAACCTATACTTCTATCAGAACGGGCGCTTGCTCAACTTGGCAGACCCGAACGATTACGCGCTCGTAGCGGGCGTATACTCGAACGTCTGGTTGACGATTATCAGTCAGCCGAACGGACAATGACATCCTCAGCCGAGGATGTCATTTTTTGTAGGCTTTATTTGTAAACGGCGTTTTTGTAGCCGAATGATTGGATCGTGAGGTTGGTCAATCGCTTCGTATCATATAGTGGGAAGATGACGGTTTCAGACGACTTCCAGCCACCGAGGTTGATCTTGTCCGTCGAGACCGGTCCGCCCGTACGATGGTTCGCATTCACGTCGACGTTGAAGAAGTGGATGTTACGTAACCACTCCTTGTCACCCGAACGGACGGCGACATATGTCCGAGACCCAGATTCGACCACTTTCGCCTCATAGGCAGGCGGCTCTTGTTGATAGGCAGAGAGTGGCTTGTCATTGATGGAGACGAGTTCGATCCGAGATTGCGAGTCGTTCGGGCGCGCGACTGCTTTCGTCTCCATCACGAGGCTACGCGTCGTGTTGCCGTCGATGGTGACAATCCGAGTCGATCCGACAGGGAAATCGTAAATAAATGCCTGGCCTTTCTCTTGGCTGACATACCACTCTTTCTTCTCGATGAGTGGACGTTTGAAACGGATTGTCTGTAATGTGCCATCCGTGACCATGGCGGTGACGGCACGTGCATATTGACTGGAATACGATGCGTTGTCGACATGGTCATGGAACGTCTGGACCGTCAGTTGACGATCTGACGTATGAACGTAGGCCGGTGTCGTCTGTTTCGTCATCATGACCGCATCGACGAGACGGACGATGTCTTTCAGGTCGGTCGCCGAGTTGACGAGGCGTTTGTTCGGTCCAGCCGCCTCATTTTGGCGAAGTGCCGTCACATAGTCGCCGACACGCGCTTTCGTGTAGGAGATGTTTAGCGTGTCGAGTGTAGTCGTGACCGATGCTTCGTTCACGTTCGAGAACATCTTGTCGATGGCGAGTTCGGCTTTCCCCATCTTCTTCCCGCGAATCGTCTTCGATGGCTTGATTGAACCGATGACACCGTTCTTTCCTCCGAGGACATGCGTCTTCGTCGGTGCCGCGACGGTACGGACGTTGAGCGTATTCGTCCCACGTACGACGACATCTGTGTTGCGAATGTTTAAGAAGCCGACCTCTCCCGAGTACCGAACGGGGATCTCATACGAATATTCCGTATCTTTTGAGATGTCCCACCGTTCAATCGTTCCTTTTCCGGCAATCTGGACTTCCCCTGCTGTATGGAGCTGTTCGATCTGACCGTTCAAGGTGAGCGTTTGTTTACCATCATCAAACGGTGGATAATGCGCATATGTATTCGCGACGACTTGACGGAGCGGTCCAGCCGTCGTCAACGTGAAGTTCGGTGACATCGGATTCCAAGGGATGGATAAGCTGTCGATCCGACTCGCTGCCGCTTTGTCGATGACGAGCGAGCTGGCAGGTTGACTGAGCGGGAAGAAACTGAGCTTTTTCCAACCGATTAACGTCCGACCATTTGTTTTCGGTACGACCAGCATGCTTTTGAGGGCTGTGCCATTTTTTTGAAAGAATGGCTTGAGCGCCGAATCAATCTTATAGCTGACTCCGGAGATGCTGACGATGTCCGTGCCCTTATAACTCATGACTTCGTTCATATCATATGAAGCGATCGGTGTCTCGAGCGGCATGACGGAGCGCATGGAGAGATACCCTTTCGTTTTGCCGATTTGGACGTGGGCCCACGAGTTCGTCTTGCTGAGGAGCTCGACTTTCGTGTTCGCCTTCACCGTCATCAAGGTCTTGGCACCTTTTTGCGTCGATGCTTTTAGGTGAGTGGATTGGACCGTCTTATACACCGGTGATGCCGCCTCGACTGATTGCATCCCGAATAGGACGAACAATAAAATAGTAAAACCTAGAATTTTTTTATACATATGTGTACATCCTTCAATCTAAAAGTCATTATATACCAAATGATTTCGGCATCTCGAGTTACTTTGTCATAAAGAGGGAATCGTTTTTTGTGGAAATTGTAAAAAGGTTAAAAATCTTCAATTTGTGATTGTTTATTGGACGCTTTTCCGTTACGTTAGAACTAGAGCGAATTGTACACATGGGGGAAAAACGGACGACTTTGGGGCAATGGGATTACACATAAGTCGAACGATGTAAGCGCTTTCCTTCCTGTGTCCTGTTCGCAAATCCGAAAGGGGAACTGAACATGGCAAAGAAATCATCACGTAAATTGTATACAGCGCTTGCCGTAGCAGCTGTATCGACGGCTTCACTCACACCGGCTGCTGTCACAGAAGCTGCACCGAAAGTACCGGTCGCGAAAGCGAAATCGGCGTACGTATACAAAGGGGATTTAGATGCAGCACTCGACGCTACATACAAAGGGGCACGAGTTCACTGGTACAAATCAAGTGTCGACCTTGAAAAACTTGGAACGTTCCAAACCGCACGTGGGATTGTCCTCGGTAAAGGGATGTATATCGAGAAGCGTGTTCGCGTCCTCGACCATCCGATTGAAATTCTCCCACCGTCTGAGCCGCTCGTGTTCAAACAAGGGAAACCAGCGCTCGGTATCTTGAAACAAGACGTACGATTCGCAAGCGGTACTTACGAAAAACCGGTTCGTTGGAGCGGAATCAACACAGATGAAGTCGGCGAATTCGTCGCGACGGCTACATACAAAAACCGTGGAAAAACAATCACACTCGAAGTCCCGTATACAGTAGAAGGATACAAGCTTTCGATCATGCACACGAACGACACGCACGCGGCGCTCAAGTACGCACCGAACCGTGCGACGGCGATCAAGCAAGTTCGTGCCGAGAAGCCGGATAGCCTCTTGATCGACGCAGGGGACGTCTTCTCAGGATCGCTCTACTTCAACGAGTTCAAAGGTCAAGCCGACCTCAAGCTCATGAACTACATGAAATACGACTTGATGGTACCAGGTAACCATGAATTCGACCTCGGTACAGAGCAAGGACATAAAGAACTTGCTGACTTCGTCCGCTATGCGAACTTCCCGTTCGTCAGCTCGAACGTGGACTATTCAAAAGACCAGTACATGAAGAACCTCTACCGCGACGAAACGACACATAAAGCGTACAATGGTCGCTTATATGAAGGTGTCATCAAAGTCGTCGACGGGGAGAAGGTCGGATTCTTCGGTTTGACGACGGAAGAAACGGCGTCAATCGCAAGTCCGGGACCGATCGAGTTCCAAAGTTACATCGCTGAAGCGCAAAAAGCGGTCGACGCATTCGAAGAGATGGGAATCGATCAAATCGTAGCTGTCTCGCACCTTGGCTATAACGACAATCCAGCGTTCGATAACGATTTGTTGCTTGCTGAAAACGTCGACGGAATCGACATCATCGTCGGTGGACACACGCATACTCGTTTGAAAGAGCCTGTCCTTATCACAGAAGGAAAAGCAGAGCCAACGGTCATCGTTCAAGCGGATCAATACAGCAATTTCCTCGGAACGGTTGATGTTGAGTTCGACAAAGACGGAAAAGTCATCAAACATGCGGGTAGCTTGATTGATGTGAAAGCACTTCAACCGGACCCATACGCGGTCTCACTTCTCGCACCATTCAAAGAAGTCGTGGATGCAATCAGTGAAGACCCGATTGGTGTGTCACTCACAGCACCACTCGAAAACCCGCGTGATGAAGGTACTGTGACTGCTCCAAGTGTACGCAAAAACGAAACGGCACTTGGTAACTTGATCACAGACGGCATGTTCACAAAAGCGAAAAAATATGATGCAGACGTGATTGGTGCCGTTCAAAACGGTGGTGGAATCCGTGCGGCAATCGATGCGGGTCCTGTCACGACAGGTGAAGTGTTGACGACATTACCGTTCGGAAACACGCTTGCCATCATGGACTTGAAAGGTAGCGAGTTGAAAGCGGCGTTTGAGCGCAGTGTTGGTATTTACCCAATCGAGAACGGTGGATTCCTCCACGTATCTGGATTCAAAGTGTTGTTCGACAGCTCAAAACCGGCTGGCGAGCGCATCGTTAGCTTGCAGTACAACAACGGCACAGATTTCGTCGATGTTGAAGATGCGACAAGCTACAAAGTGGCAACGAACTTCTTCACAGCGCAAGGTGGAGACAACTATGTTGAGTTTGAAACGGCATTCAAAGACGGCCGTGTCAACGACCTCGGTCTCATCGATTGGGAGAACTTCCGCGATCACTTGATCAGCCTCGGTGAAGAAGTCACACCGGCTGTTGAAGGACGAATCGTCGACGTCAACGCAGCAGAGTAAGTGAATAACTGTTTTGGGGATGAATTTCTAAAGAGAAATTGCCCCATGACTATAGATGGACACTCGTTTCAAGCTACTTGGAACGGGTGTCTATTTTATTGAGATGCTCCAATCGAATTAAATTCATAACTAGTTGTTGAACAAGTAGAAGAGCGGGTATAATATAATTAAGTTTCGTTTGTTTCGTTTGTTTCGAAAGTGAGGATGAGATTTATGCTGAAAGATTATAAAAATCATAAAGATGACATTACGAAAGTGCTTGAACGGGATGCTCAACTTGAAAAAATAGAGGTCGCTGCCGAATTGAATGATGACCTAAAGCATCACAGTGCTATTCGCCGTGCGATCAATGCGCTTAAAGAATATGAGCAAAGCCTTGATATCAAATTGTCAGAACAAGAAGAAGCAATCGTGAGTCAATATACCGTTTCAGAAAACCTCATCCATCTGTTGCCGAAATATCTTACTGTTACAGAGGTCGGAAAATTACTCTCCATCTCTCCTCAAATGGTAAGACGGAAGTGTATGGCAAATGAAATTGAAGCGCATCGTACATTGAACGGAAAAGGGAAATGGCGAATCCCTTCCTCACAATTTGTGAGTCATCCTGACCTAGAAGAACTTTTGCTTGAACTTCAAGAGCAACGACAATCGTCCGAACGACTCGCTTCTGTATTATTACAAGATGCAGATGAAGTGAAAGAGTGAAGTCATAATCGTCAAATACGTGATTGATACAAATGTGATTCGTGATTTGAGCGCACGTTCTAATGACGTTGATGCACAAAAACATCAGAAGCAGTGTCAATACTTTTGGAAAAAATCAAAGAGGATTCTAATGTGATTTTGCTGATTCCAGAAGAGGTGAAAGTAGAACTAGATGTACAACTATTGGCAGAAATCCCACCGAAACCGAATGAACGTCAACGTATTCTCGATGCTGTGAACGATTGTCAAATCGTCCATTTATATCTATTCTTGTCCGAAGCGGATGAAGAGGTTCTGTATGATACGGGTACGGGCAAATATCTATTCATCTCTACTGAATTGCATGAGGCAGTACTGTCAGATGAAGAATTTTCAACGAGACTGGAAGATTACTTTGAGGCTTGGAATCAACTTGATTAGACGTTTTGACATGTCACCATATTGAGAGGGGTATTCCTCGGGACGGATCCATGTGTGGGTCCGTCTTTTTTGATGTAGAACGCCGATTTCTACAGTTGTCATCAAATTGCGACCGACATGTAACTCTGTTAAGATACGATAAGATGAAGAAATACTGATTACTTAAAAAAGGTGGAGCGGACGTATGGATGTAAAAGCGACGCTACGCGACGTGCAAGCGCATATCGCGTGGTTAAAAGAAGAAAAAGAACGAGTCAACCGAAAAGAGGTGTTAGACGGGGATGACTTGATTACCTTAGATGAACTTCCTTCTTTGTCGAGACAGGCGCAACGCCCGCGTCTAGATGACAAACTGTTCGAGGAACAACAATCCGCATTGCAAGAAGAATTAGAAGCCGCCCGGAAGCGCCTCCCTGAACTGGATGTGACACGCATCCAGTCGAACGGGAGCAGTTTTTATGAGAAGGCGAACGTGCATGTCGCGTTCGTCGGACCGGTCAAGCGGGCCCGTGAGCTCGAACGTCTTTGTCACACCCATTACTTTGAGAACGTGACAGGTTTTTTAGAGTTGCTTGAAGCAGAAGACATTGACTTCCTGCTCATCTCGGCGGCGCTCACTGAAGACGAGACGACCGCATTCCATCACATGGGGACACCACGCTCGCACTCCCGTCACTGGCTCGGCAATCTCATTCGCAAGGCGAAGCAAAAGGACATCCGTGTCGTCTTCGAGACGACGCTCGATACGAATCATTTCGACCGCTTCTCTTCACTTGCCGCACAATGTGATTATATCTTCACGGCGAACGAGGAGCGGGTGACAGATTATATAGAAGAAGTCGGACATGAACGGGTCTTTGTCATTCGTCCTGGTGTCGACCCGCTGCATTTCAACCCGATCGGGATGACGCGTGGCAAGACGGACCGCGTCGTCGTGACGAATCATTTCCCTGTATATCGTTTCGCCAAAGATTTGGAGACGCTCGCGCAAGGCGTCCGCGATGCGAATAAAGAGCTCTATGTGATACGTGAGGCGAATGAATCGAAAGCGTCACTCGCACCGAAATCGCTTCAAGATGTCCTCGTCCATGGGGACCCTGAGGATATGGAGAAGCTGAAAGAGACATCGAACTGGGTCCTTCACGTCAACGAAGTGAAGCATAGTCCGACGATGAGTGCACAAGCCATCTATAACGCGCAGGCTCGCGGACAACTCGTCTTGACGAATTACAACGTCGCCGTCAACAACGACTTCCCGAACGTGTTCATCGCGACGAGTGCCTTGGACGCGCAAGGAATCCTAGAAATGTTCAAGACGGACGAAGAGCGTCTGGAGCATCAGCTGTCCGGTGTCCGTACGATTTTCTCGAACCATACGATGTATGACCGCTTCAGCGAGATGATGTTCGTTCTCGGCATCCACCACGAAGTCCGTCGCGACGTCCTCGTCATCGGTCGCGGTGATGTGACGGCGACGCGCGAACAGTTCGAACGCCAATCGTATCCACATAAACGCTTCGTCGCCGAAGCGGACTTACAAGAGGTCGACCTACGCACTGCCGACTTTGTGACAGTGTTTGACGACCGTCACCACTATCTCGACTACTATGTAGAAGACATGGTCAACGCCTTCAAGTACACGGACGTCTCGTTCGTGACGAAAGGGCAGGACACAATCCATGAGTTCGTGGAAGACTATGCTGACGTGGGCTTGACGATGTTTGTAGCAGGTGACGTGTCGCTTGAGACGATTCAAGAAGGCCGCCGTATCGAAGGACAAGGCTATGCCATCGATCATTTCGAACTGCTCGCGGCAGACGATGTGCTCGTCCCGAACGAAGCGGGCGACTATCAGCTTTCGATGATCGTCCCGATTTACAATAACGGTCGCTATCTATTTAACAAATGCTTCTCTAGTCTTCGCCGCAGCTCGATGTTTGAAGACATGGAGATCTGGCTCGTTGACGACGGTTCGACGGATCAAAAGACGATCGGCTATATCGAGCGCCTCGTCCGGAAGTATCCGAACGTCTACACGTACTCGTTCAACGATGGCGGGAGCGGCAGCGCCTCACGTCCACGAAACAAAGGGGTGGAGCTCGCGACGACGCCATACATCGCCTTCCTTGACCCGGACAATGAAGCGGTCAACGACGGCTATGCGGCACTGTTCCGTGTCATGAAAGAGGATGATGCGCTCGATCTCTCTGTCGGCAGCATGTTGAAGCTTGCGAACCGTGAAGCGATGATCGAACTAGAAGACCTCGAGAAAGATGGCGTTCGTGTCATCGAAGACCCGCGGGCATACTTGCTCGAGCACAACTTCAAGGTGCAGAGTATCCAGACGATGGTCATCAAAAAAGACTTCATCGAGAAGCACGATTTGAAACAGGTCATCGGCGCCGTCGGCCAAGACTCGCTCTTCTTCCAAGAGATGTTCTTAAGCGCGGGACGGGTCGCCCTGCTCGACTTGACGATTCATGACTATTACGCGGCCGTCGCCGGTTCGACGGTCAATACGATCACGAAGAAATACTTTATGAAGTGTGTCATCCGGGAGACGGCACGGGCGAAAGCGTTCGCTCGCGAAGGCGTACTCGACCAATACCGTTCGACTCGATTCGAGCGTTTCTTCTCGATGTGGTATCTGGTCTTCTTACGTCGCAGCAAGCCGGAAGAGTTTTTCGACAACGCCGGGATGCTTTATGAAATCATCGAACAGTATCGTCCGATGGAACTAGAGACGCCGATCGTGAAACAGTTCGTCGACTTATATGAATCAGGACAAAAAGAAGAATTGAAGCGTCTCTATTTTGACGCATACTTGTGAGGTGAGACCATGAGCAATGAACTTGAAAAAGAAATCGGATTGTTGAAGCAGCGAATCAAACTTCAAGAAGAAGAGATTCGTCATTTGAAACATGATGAACGGTTGTTACGACAAAAACATCGTCGCCTCGTTCAAAAGTATGGCGACCTTCTCTATACGTTTGAGTGGACCGTGAAGACGTTTGAGAAGAAAGAACAAGCGCTAACAGACGTGAAACGAAAATACGATGTGTTGAACAAGAAGTATCGTCGCCTTGTGCAATCAAAAGCTGGTAAAGCGATTTTGAAAGCGCAGGCTGTCGCACGACGCATTCGCAAATAAAGAATCGAATTCGAGAGAATCGATGATTTGGAGGATATGAGGATGGATTGGCAGAAAAAAGCACGTCGCGCCGCTTACCTTGGGGTACAACGGTCGAAGCGACTCGGTCGTAAAGTGTTGAAGCGACCGAACAAATCGCATCAACTACGAGAAGTCGTACCGAACTGGTATACACGTTCACCTTACGTACATGTCGAAGGGACGGACCTTGTTTTTACCGGGGACGAAGCGGTCAAGCTTACCTATCGTCCTAAACGTGAAAGTGACATCATCTCGGCGAACGATTTGGTCGAATCAGGTCAAAAGACGTTCACGGCCCTAATGCGCGTCAAATCACGTGAAGGATTGATGCCGACGCTACAGTTGGAAATCGTTCGAAAAGGTGGCAGAAAGCGTTTTGTGACCGTACAGGACGGCGACCAAGTCGATGTGACACTCGGAATGGGTGAACAGATCGTCCGGGCGCACTTGAATGTGGAAGGGAAAGGGGCGTTCAGCCTCGTCGAGCTCACGCTCGGGACCCTATCGCTCTGGACGGTAGAAGGGACGGCCGCGAACATTTCGGTCGACGCCTTTGATTTCCGTTATCCGCTTACGTCGACGTCACTCCGCTCCCTCAAACCACAAAGTGAGATTGCTCACTTCGACGCTGACACGCTCGTCGTACGCGCCGAAGGGAACCAATATACACATTACGGTGTCGACGAGATCGCATTGCCACACGTCGATACGGAACGTGGCATCGATTTTGAGACAGGTGACATGGATGACGACTTGTATCGGTTCTACTTAAAAGGGGACCGCACGGGGACAGCGGACGCGTCGCTATTCATTGCGACGTATACAGTGTCCGGGCAGGATCGTTTGATCGAAGTGCCACTCGGACTGAGCGGTATCGTCCGCATCGCACCGTCACACCGTTCCATCCGTTATTTCGTTCGCGTGAACGGGGCGGGGACGCTCGAGAACTTGAACATCGGGATGATTCGCGAGAAGAGTGTCCGTCGTGAGGACATCTTGTCGCTCAAGCCGGACATGTGGACGATCCCGGCACCGGACCTCATCAAATTGAAGAGCCGTGATGACCAGCTCGTCGTCAACTTGAAAGGTGAGGACGATCAGCGCCGCTACATCTCGTACGCCGAGATGAACAACAGCTTCAAGTTGCTCCCGACAGAGTTCCCGTATGAAGTGAAGGCGAACAGTCGCTATCGCGTCACGCTCGACGGTATCGCCGATGAAGATGCGAACGTCGTCCTCTACATCATCGCCTACTCGGCGACAGAGCGTCAGATTATGCAACAAGTTCAAATCGGAAGCGAGAAAGTCTTCTATTTCGACCGGGGCATCCGTTTCCTTCGTTTCGCCCTCCGTGTCGACGGTGTCGGAGAGGCGCGTGTCGACCGCATCCGTGTGGCCGAGGAACTCGTCAGCGACGGTACGGAAAACCCGACGTGGATGGACGTGCGCGAGGCACGCTTCTTCGCACCGGTCCCGCGTGAACTTCACGAACTGAAGGTCGCGGCCATCTTCGATGAGTTCACGATGGCATCATATAAGCCAGAATGTCAGCTCATCACGTTCACACCAGACAACTGGAAGACGGTACTCCTCGATGAGCAACCGGACGTCCTCGTCGTCGAATCGGCGTGGAAAGGGAACGCCGGCGCTTGGGAGAAGAAAATCGTCAAATACGGTACGAACACATGGGAAGAGCTCGACGCGCTTCTCGCTTGGTGCCGTTATCACAATATCCCGACCGTCTTCTGGAATAAAGAAGACCCGATTCACTATGACCGTTTCATCGAGACGGCGAAGCGATTCGACTATGTGTATACGACAGACATGAACCGCGTCCCGAACTATAAAGAAGATTGTGGTCATGACCGGGTCGATGCGTTACCGTTCGCGGCCCAGCCGAAAGAACATAACCCGATCCGCTTACCGGGGACTCGCGAGCCTTACGCGTGTTTCGCCGGTTCGTATTATGCGAACCGTCACGAATCGCGTAAAGCCGACATGGACCGCCTATTCGCGGCGGCAGACAAGTACGGTCTTGCGATTTACGACCGCAACTATGCGATCAATCAACGCGGGGAGAGCGACCAGCTCCAATTCCCAGAACAGTTCCGCCACTCGATTCGCGGCAGTTTGAAATATAACCAGATTGCCAAAGCGTATAAAGGGTATAAAGTCATGTTGAACGTCAACTCGGTAAACGATTCACCGACGATGTTCTCGCGTCGCGTCTTCGAAGGACTCGCCTGTGCGACACCGGTCGTCAGCACACGTTCGGTCGGGGTCGACGCCATGCTTGGGGATTACGTCTTCCTCGACGACGGCGAATCGGACCTAGACGAGACGTTCCGCCGTTTGATGACGGATGACTCATTCTACGAGGACATCGCGATGCGCGGTATGCGTCACGTGTTGACGTATCACACGTACACGCAGCGTCTGGCGAAAATCGTCCAAGACGTCGGCATCCCGTACCGTGTCGACCACGAGAAGATTGCCGTCGTCGCCTTCATCAAGTCGCGCGAAGAGGCAGAGCGTGTCGTCAGTCAGTTCGAGGCACAGAACTACGAGCATAAACACCTCATGATGTTCCTTGATAAGTTCGAGGACCACATCGACGTATACAATACGTACAATACACCGTCGATTTCGACGTATATGCGTAGCTACTTGACGCACTACACGTCGTTCACGGAGATGGTTGAGTCGTACGCTTGGGTCGCTCACTTGAAGTCGGACGATTATTACGGCCCGAACTACTTGAGCGATTATCTGCTCGCGGCACGCTATGCGGAAGCGGACATTCTCACGAAAGAGGATTACTATACGTATGACGGCAAGCTCGTCAAACAAGATCACGATGAGTCGTATCGCTACGTGTTTGACGCGACCCCGTCCCGCTCGCTCGTGCAGCCGTCGGCCCTCCGTTTCTATACGGTCGAGGAGGCCCTCCACATCTTTGAAGCGGACGAGAGCTTGAACGAACTTGCCCGTTCCGGCAAGCGCATCTTCAGTGTCGACCCATATCAATATGTGAAAGCCGGTGCCGCCATGGATGAAGCGGACCGCCAGGAGGTGACGTTATGACGAAGCAACCGCTACGGATCCTCGTATACGGGGACGTCAATTTGAACTTGATCGACGGATCGGCCATCTGGCTCACGTCGGTCGTGCATATGTTGAACCAGGACCCGAACATCGAGGTCGACGTGCTCTTGAAGCGCTCGATCGTGAAGCCGGAAGTGACGGCATCGATCAAACAGCTTGACCGTGTCAACTTCATCGACGTGTTCACGGAAGACTCGACGAAGAAAGACGAGCCGTATTATGAGAAGAAGGTGCTCCAGCCGGAAGAGGCGGCCCAACTCATCCACGAGCTCGTCGAGACGAAGCAGTACGACATGACGTTCATCCGCGGATTCCAGCTCGCCTATGCGCTCTCGGATTATGAACATACAATGAAAAAGACGTGGACGTATCTCACAGACTTCACGCATGACTCGTCGGCCGCGTCACAAGAAGAATTGGCGCGTCTGAAGAAGATTGCGGATCGTTCGGCACGCATGCTTTGTCAGACAGCAGAGATGAAGGCGTACTTCGAGACGTTTTTACAGACACCGAAGCCGTTCCTCATCTTGAACCCGATGATCCCGAACATGCGCGAGGCAACGCCTGCGTTCAAGCGTCAGGCGAAACGCCTCGTCTATACGGGTAAATTCGCGCCGCTCTGGTACTCGACCGAGATTCTCGACGCGCTCGAGAAAGTACGGGTCCGGATGCCGGACGTCGAGTTGAAGGTGGCGGGGGACAAGTTCAACCAAGACCCGAACAACCCGAATTTCCGTAAAGAAGTGACACACCGTCTCCAAACGGATGCGGGCGTTCACTGGTTGAAAGGCATCCCGCGTGCGGACGTCGAGACGCTCATCGAAGAGAGCGACATCGGCATCTCGTGGCGCCACCCGGACCTCGACGACAGTCTCGAATTGTCGACGAAGCTATTAGAATATGGGGCGCTCGGGAAGCCGGTCCTCCTCAACCGCAACAAGATGCACGAGATGTTGCTCGGGTCGAGCTATCCGCTCTTCGTCAACTCGGAAGACGAGTTCGTTGAAAAAGTCGAGCTCGCCTTCACGCATCCGGCCATCTATAAGGATGCGGCGGAACGTCTTTACAACATGGCGAAGCACTATACGTTCGCCAGTACGTTCGAGCGTCTCCGTGACGCGATTTGGGAGATGCAGAAGACAACGATCCTCTTCGCCGGTCATGATTTGAAATTCATTCGCATGTTCATGGAACGTTTCGAGGCCGACCCGAACTATCGGATCCTTGTCGACGAGTGGGACGGACACAAGATTCATGACGTGAATCACAGTAAGGCGTGTCTCGCGCAGGCAGATGTCATTTTCTGTGAGTGGGGACTCGGCAACGCCGTCTGGTACTCGCAACATAAGTTGCCGCACCAGCGTCTCATCGTCCGGATTCATCGTCAGGAAAAAGAGACACCGTTTCCTCGGGAATATGCGCTCGACAACATCGACCGCATCATCCTCGTCTCACCGTATATGTTAGAAGAGATGCACCGTCTCTTCAGCATCCCGCGTCACCAGATGACGGTCATCTACAACGCCGTCGATGCGGACAAACTCGACAAGCCGAAACGAGCGGACGATTTGACGTTCCGTCTCGGTATGATCGGGATGAACCCGAAATTGAAACGTCCAGACCTCGCGCTCGATGTGCTCGAAGAACTATTGAAGACGGACAAACGGTATCAGCTCCACTTCAAAGGGCACCATCCAAAAGATGTCTATTGGATCGGCAAACGGGAAGAAGAGAGTGCGTACTACGAAGCGTTATTGAAACGGATCGACGAATCGGACCTTCTTCGTGACCACGTCCACTTCGATGGACATGGCAATGACGTCGACACATGGCTCCAATCGATCGGCTTCGTCTTCTCGACGAGTGATTTGGAGAGCTTCCATCTCGCACCGGCCGAAGCGATGGCATCGGGGGCGTATCCGCTCATCCGTCACTGGACGGGTGCGGAGACGATTTATCCGGACGAACTGCTCGTCACGGATACGTCGAAATTTGTCGATACGATCCTCTCTTATAAAGAAGATACCGAGAAGCTGATGACGGACGCGAAAGTCTATCAAGTATACGCCCGTAAACATTTTGCGCTCGATCGTCTCTATCGAGAGATGGAACAAATCATTCTAGGCAAAACACACGAACAATTTGCGACGACATTGTCATGAAAATGTAATTGCACCAAAGAATTGTTCAAGAGTATAATGAGTATTGTTTTATTATCGAATGTGAAATAAAATGATGGACAATGCGCTATTTAAAAAGCGCGTCAAAACATTTGGAGGTTACCACACAATGAAAGTATGTACAGTAGGTCTTGGATATATCGGATTACCGACATCGGCTGTCTTTGCGAACTATGGCGTCGACGTCGTCGGAGTCGATATCTCACAACATGTTGTTGATAAATTGAACCGTGGAGAAATCCACATTGAAGAGCCAGGTCTCGGCGAAATGGTCGCAGACGTCGTGGCAAAAGGGAAATTCCGCGCATCACTCTCACCAGAGAAAGCTGATGCCTTCATCATCGCCGTACCAACACCAAACAACGACGACGAGCACAAATCATGTGACTTGACGTACGTCTTGGATGCGACACGTAAAGTGTTGCCATTCGTTGAAAAAGGCAACGTCATCATCGTCGAATCGACAATCGCGCCACGTACGATGGACGACTTCGTCAAACCACTCGTCGAAGAAGCTGGATTCACTGTCGGTGAAGACATCTTCCTCGTACACTGCCCAGAGCGTGTATTGCCTGGACAAATCCTTGATGAGCTCGTGCACAATAACCGGATCGTCGGTGGGATCACGACTGAATGTGCAGAAGCAGGCGCACGCGTCTACGGTACATTCGTTGAAGGAGAGATCGTGAAAACGGATGCGAAGACGGCAGAAATGTCAAAACTCATGGAAAACACGTTCCGTGACGTCAACATCGCACTCGCGAACGAACTCGCGAAAGTATGTAACGACCTAGACATCAACGTTCTTGACGTCATCGAGATGGCGAACAAGCACCCACGTGTCAACTTGCACAGCCCAGGTCCTGGTGTCGGTGGACACTGCCTCGCGGTCGACCCGTACTTCATCGTCGCGAAATCACCGGATCTTGCGAAAATCATCAACTTGTCACGTGAGACGAACGTCTCGATGCCACACTACGTCGCAGACAACGTTCAGAAGTTGACAGCTGGAATCGAAGACGCGAAAGTCGCAGTCTTTGGTGTGACGTACAAAGGAAACGTCGACGACATGCGTGAGAGCCCAGCGGTTGAAATCGCTGAAATCTTGCTTGACCGTGGCGTAAACATTTCGGTTCACGATTCACACGTTGAAAAATCAACGTCAAGCCGTTTCGAGCTCGTTTCAAAAGAAGAAGCACTCAAAGACGCGGACCTCGTCCTCGTCCTCGTTGACCACAATGAGTTCAAAGTCCTCGACTTTGCAGAACTCAACGCATCAATGCGTCGTCCGATGATCTTCGACACACGTAACATCGTGAAACCAAACGGTGAAGACGTAGCGGTCGTCAACTACGGCAACCTCTACAAATATACAAAGGAAACGAATCTCGTTCTTTGATTCAGGTGAATGAACATGTTTAAATCCGCGAAAGCTATTCTTTCAGAGCTAAAATCGAGCTTGTATTTGATTTTCCGTCTCGCGACATATGAGACGCGAAGCAACAACTCGATGCAGTACCTCGGATTTTTATGGGAGTTCGTGACACCGTTATTGCAGATTGGAGTTTACTGGTTCGTATTTGGATTTGGTATTCGAAGCGGCAGGCCGATTGATGGCGTGCCGTTTCTGCCATGGTTGGTCGCGGGGATTGTCGTCTGGTTCTTTATCGCCTCGGCCATCACCTCGACGGCCCGGTCCGTCTATTCAAAAATCGGCATGGTCTCCAAAATGAGCTTCCCAATCTCAACGATTCCGGCATACGTCTTGCTCGCACTCTTCTATCGCCACGTGGCGTTAGTCGGTGTATCGTTTATCTTAATGTGGGCATTCGGATTCCCGATGGGGCTGCATTCTTTATGGTTTATCTACTTGGCGTTCAGTGCACTCGCGCTTCTTTATTCACTCGCCTTGATTACGTCCGCGCTCACGACGATCGTGCGCGATCTTCAAAACCTTCTTCAATCGATGATGCGGATGTTGATGTATTTGACGCCGATTTTTTGGGTACCGCCGGCGAATCTCGCGAGTATCCTACAAATCAATCCGCTCTATTATTTAGTCGAAGGGTATCGGTCGATGTTCCTCGGAAGCGACTGGTTGGCGACTAACTGGGCGTACGGTCTCTATTACTGGGCCATCGTCCTCGTTCTCTTCTTCGCCGGGTCGATGATTCATTTACGTTTCCGTCGACACTTCATCGATTACATTTGAGGAGGACCTTATGTACCAGGTTAAATTTGAAAACGTATCGAAACGATATACGCTCTATAACAAGCCATCTGATAAGCTGAAGGAGATTTTCTTCAGTAAAGCAAGTGGCAAACAGTTTTACGCACTTCGCAATGTCACGTTTGAAGTTCCTCCTGGAGAAGTGGTCGGGATCATCGGCATTAACGGGTCAGGCAAGTCGACGATGTCGAACTTGCTGGCTGATGTGATGCCACCGACCCACGGGAAAATCGAACTTCATGGAAAGACAGCGCTGATTGCCATTTCTTCAGGATTGAACGGCAACTTGACGGGGCTCGAGAACATCGAGCTCAAAGGGTTGATGCTCGGGATGACGAAACAAGAAATTATCGATTTGACACCGGCCATCATTGAGTTCGCCGATATCGGTGACTTTATCAGTCAACCGGTCAAAACGTATTCGAGTGGGATGAAGTCCCGCCTTGGATTCGCCATCTCAATCAATGTCGACCCGGACATTCTCGTCATCGATGAGGCGCTCTCAGTCGGGGACCAAACGTTCACCGACAAGTGCCTCGCCAAGATGAACGAGTTTAAAGATCAAGGGAAGACGATTTTCTTCATCAGTCACTCGGTCTCACAAGTCCGCCAATTCTGTACGCTCGGCCTCTGGCTCGAGTTCGGAGAAGTGCGCGAGTACGGACCGGTCAATGAAGTCGTTGGGGAATACAACAAGTTTTTGAAATGGTTCCGCAACTTGTCAAAAGAACAGCAGGATTCGTTCAAAGCCGACAAGCTCAAACGTCGTACGACGGTCGTCGATGCGACGGAGCTCGGGGAGACGTATATCTTGCCACCTTTGACAGAAGAACAACTACAAACACGTCATTCGTCGGTCGCTGTATCGAGCGAAGCGTGAGCAATTGGGAGGAGGAAGCACGGTGAAGTCAGACCGTGCGAAACGACCTATGAAAAAAGTCATGACCGTCTTTGGGACGCGACCAGAAGCCATCAAAATGGCACCACTCGTACTTGAGTTGAAAAAACGTGAAGGGGTAGAACCGATTGTCGTCGTGACAGCACAGCACCGTCAAATGCTTGACCAAGTGCTCGAGCTGTTCGAAATCAAACCGGACTACGACCTTGACATCATGAAAGACAAGCAGACGCTTTACGATGTCACGTCACGTGTATTGAAAGGGATGGGCGAAGTCATCGCTGAAACGAAGCCAGACATCGTCTTAGTCCATGGGGACACGACGACGACATTCGCGGCGTCACTTGCAGCCTTCTACAACCAAGTCGCAGTCGGTCACGTTGAGGCTGGCCTGCGCACACACAACAAATATTCACCATTCCCGGAAGAGATGAACCGCCAATTGACGGGTGTCATGGCTGACCTTCATTTCGCGCCGACGGAAACGTCGCGTGACAACCTCCTTCGTGAAGGCAAAAATGAAGAGATGATCTTCGTCACAGGTAATACGGCGATCGATGCACTCAAGACGACAGTACGCGATGACTATGCGAGCGAACTGCTCGACAGCATCCGTTCGCAAGGTCGTCGTCTCGTCATGCTGACGGCACACCGTCGTGAAAACTTGGGCGAGCCGATGCGCAACATGTTCCGCGCGGTACGTCGTTTAATCGAAAAATATGACGATATCGAAGTCGTGTATCCCGTGCATATGAACCCGGTCGTCCGTGAACTCGCCAACGAGATCCTTCACGATGTCGAACGTGTCCACTTGATCGAACCACTCGACGTCTTCGACTTCCATAACTACGCGGCGACGTCGCACTTGATCTTGACAGATTCAGGTGGTGTCCAAGAAGAAGCACCATCTCTCGGTGTCCCTGTCCTCGTTCTTCGTGACACGACAGAACGCCCAGAAGGTGTGGCGGCAGGAACGCTCAAACTCGCAGGGATTGAAGAAGAGAATATCTTCTCACTTGCGGACGAGCTCTTGTCGGACGAAGCGGCATACAAAG
The DNA here is from genome assembly GCF_018617685.1 of Exiguobacterium sp. s57. Lineage (NCBI taxonomy): Bacteria > Bacillati > Bacillota > Bacilli > Caryophanales > Exiguobacterium > Exiguobacterium sp. s57. The sequence goes on along the minus strand of NZ_JACSKR010000001.1, from coordinate 1,173,379 downwards.
CGATGTCACAAGCATCAAACCCTTACGGTGATGGTGAGGCGTCACGTCGAATCGTCGATGCTATCCTTGCCAACTAAATGAAAGCGAATAGAGTTGTTTTGTGCCCAGCACAGCAACTCTTTTCTATATCATCATTATCATCATTCTAATGATTCGGAGGTGCTTGTATGTCAACGAAACGAATTCGTCCGGCGATTTATCATTACTATCCACGCGGGACGCAAAAAAATCATTTAACGATGCGTGAAGAAGAGTACAAGACAGAAGTCACATTTTTACCACAAGCGTTATCGGACTCCATTTACGTCCAATTGTTTGATTTAAAGTTTGAGATTCCACCGTCTAAAATCTTTTTAGCAGACGCTAAAATGGATGAAGGCGAAGAAATGGAAGTGCAGACATCGGTTTATGTCGAAGGCGATCGCACCGTTCGATTTGAACTATATGTGATGCAGTATTCAGACGAAGAACGTCTTTCAAACAAACGCTTTTCACTCACATTGAATCCGGGGAATAATCCGATTGAAGAAGTCGTAAAACAGATGGAAGGGGCCAAGTATTTCAAGATGTCGTACAAATACATCGTCGAGACGCTCGAACCGACCACAGTACGCTTCGATGACCTCTATGTAACGTTCCGCTGAACGTAGCAAGTCTTAAGGGAGAAAGGGACCATTCGGTATGTTATTTAGTTCCACGGTATTTCTATTTTATTTCTTGCCGGTCGTACTATTGCTTTACTTCGTATCACCACGCTGGCTGAAGAATACAATCTTACTCATTTCGAGTTTGTTCTTCTATGCATGGGGAGAACCACGATTCGTCCTCATCATGCTCGCATCGATCGTCATGAACTATGCGTTCGGCTTCATGGTCGACAAGTATCGTGAAGATGCAAAGAAGATCAAATGGACGATGACGCTCATGCTTCTCGGGAACCTCGGGATGCTCGGTGTCTTCAAATATGCGAGCTTCTTCGTCGAGAACGTCAACTCGGTATTCGGCTTCTCGCTGAATGACCCGGACATTCCACTTCCGCTTGGAATCTCGTTCTTCACGTTCCAAGCGATGAGTTACGTCATCGACGTATATCGGAACGATGGACGCTTACAGAAGAACTTGTTTGATTTGGCGCTCTATGTATCGTTCTTCCCGCAGTTGATTGCCGGACCGATCGTTCGTTATCAAACGGTCGCCGATGAGATCGTGGATCGCCGTGAGACGGTCGATGACTTCGTTTCAGGGATCCAACGTTTCGTCATTGGTTTAGGGAAGAAGATGATTTTGGCGAACAGTTGTGGGTATGTGGCGGACCAAGTGTTCAGTCAATCGGCCGGGGACCTGTCGACGACACTCGCTTGGATCGGAATCATCGCCTACTCGCTCCAAATTTATTTTGATTTCTCAGGTTATTCGGATATGGCCATCGGACTCGGACGGATGTTCGGGTTCCATTTCCTTGAGAACTTCAATTATCCGTACATTTCGAAATCGGTGTCTGAATTTTGGCGTCGTTGGCACATCTCGCTCGGAAGCTGGTTCCGAGACTACGTGTACATTCCACTCGGCGGGAATCGCCAAGGTCCATGGAAGACGTATCGCAACTTGACGATCGTTTGGTTATTGACCGGCGTATGGCACGGGGCGAGTTGGACATTCATCGCTTGGGGTCTCTACTATGGGGTCTTCATCATGTTCGAACGGGCATTTCTTGGGAAATGGATCGCAGCATGGCCGGCGTGGCTCGCTCATGCGTTCACGTTGTTCGTCGTCGTCATCGGTTGGGTCTTCTTCCGAGCTGATAACTTCACGTACGCCATCGACTATCTTCAAGTCATGTTCGGCTTACACGGTGGCGAAGTGTTCGACCAAACGGCTTATTACTATCTCGTTCAATACGGAACGGTCCTTCTGTTGGCAACTGTCGCAGCGACACCGCTTCCGAAAATGCTAGTCGCTCATTTCTTGCGTCACGAGGTGGATTCAGATCGACCAGTCCTCGCCGCAAGCGCAGGTCTTGCACGAGCAGCCTATATTTTGCTCATCTTCGGCATTTCGATTTCGTATGTCGTGTCGAGCACATTCAACCCGTTTATTTATTTCCGGTTCTAAGGAGGGCTGACGATGGAACAACAAACCAAAAGCGAACAAGTCCGTTCGAAAGGACGGCGCATCTCTTGGGTGGTCAACAGTATCCTCTTGCTCGGCTTCCTTGGCACCCTTTTTTATGGGCTCGCCGTCTATGCGTTCGGGACGGAGCAGGAACGTTCTGACAGCGAGGGTCGAATGCTGGCACAACGCCCCGAACCTTCTGTCGAAACCATTATAGACGGGTCGTATATGGAAGAGTTCGAAGCCTCGGCGAACGACCAGGTGTTTGAGCGAAACTTGTGGATTGAGACGCAAGCTTGGGTACAACGTAACGTACTGCAACAACAGATGAATAACGGCGTCATCAGCATCGATGGATTCTTATATGGTCCCGATGCGAACGAAAGTCAGTATTCATCGCTCGGCGTATTTTTTAAAGCATTCAAAAAAGAGATGGACGATGCCGGCATCCCATCTTACTTCGCCTCGGCACCAAGTAAGCCGGTCTATGCGACACGACAAAACATCTTCCCGGCTTATATCGAGTCGGCGGATGCGGAGAATCGTGACGAGTTACACGAACGGATCGAAGAGAACGGCATCCCGCTAATCGATTTAGAGGATACACTCGGTGACAAACCGGGTGAGGATATCTATTTCAAAACCGATCACCATTGGCGAGCAGAAGGAGCATTCCTCGCATACGGCCAAATCATGGACCGTCTAGGCGAACAGTTCCCGGGCGCACCGGTGTTGACGGCTGACGATATGGACGTGAAGACGGTCGACGGGACGTTCTACGGCTCACATGCCCGGGAAATCTCGATGCCGTACGTCGAATCGGCGGACACGTTCACGTATCTTGAACCGAAAGACGGATTCACGACGACGGTCTGTCGAAACGGTGACGACTGTGGACACGGTGTCCTCGACAAGGACGTCTTAAAAAACACAGACGACTTCACGAACTATTACAACTTGTTCATGGGTGACAACTATGCCCTTGCAAAAATCACGCAGGACAATCCGAAAAATGACGATCATCTCCTCGTACTGAAAGACTCTTATGCGAACCCGATGCTCGGCTATCTCGGCGAGTCGTTCGGAACGGTATCGGCACTCGATGTCCGCTATTTTGATGACTACGATGTCAGCATTGCGGAATATGCGGAAGAGAACGATGTCGACGCGGTTCTGTTCTTACACAATGACCGAATCACAGGGCTCGGTTCGATGTATCAAGAAGGTCTATGATTGAATCGACCTTTAGAAAAGGCAGGTGCTCGTAGTGAACATATTACTTCCAGTCTTCTTTCACTCCGCGATGGGTGGGCTTCATCGGCACATCTTATCATCTGTGAAAGTGCTCATCCGAGAGGAGCATGAGGTGACCGTCGTCTGTAAGCCAGGTCCTTTTGCCGAAGAGATAGAGGCGCTCGGCGGTCAGGTCATCCGAACAGACTATTCCAACGAGGACATCAAACGTGTGATTGATGAGGTGCGGACACAACCGTTCGATGTCGTGTATGCGCATCCTTTCGATTCGCGTCAACTCGGTATCGCGGTGGCAGAGGCGAACGCCATCCCGTTCGTTCTCGTCATTCATGGCATGTATGTGGATGAGATCGAGCAGTACCATTCTAGCGTCACACGCGTGGTCGCTGTCTCGGAACAAATCGCGACCCATCTTACCGACCATTGTCCTGCAGTCGAATCGAAACTCATCGTCATTCCGAATGGGGTCGATGCCGCGTTCATTCCGATGGAGGCGCGACCTTCTTCAGAGCGTGTCACGGGCTTATTCACCTCGCGGCTAGATGCCGACAAATTGTTTATCCTTGATGTGTTTCTTGACGCGTTGGAAGACGAGCGAGTTCAGCGTTTACCAATCGACTGGCTCATCGTCGGAGACGGGACGCAACGAGAAAAGTATGCATCTCGCTATGAGGAAGCGCTTGAAGGGACTGACCAGACAATCAAATGGCTCGGTTGGCTAGACCAAAGCGACCTCCCTGATGCGATGCATCGCGCCGATTTCGTTATCGGCCCAGGGCGTTCTGCGCTCGAAGGGATGGCGGTCGGCAAACCGACCATTGCCGTCGGGAGCAAAAGCTATCAAGGTCTGGTCACGCCTTCGACGTGGACAGATATCGCGAGCACGAACTTTGGCGGTATCGGGACGAAATACGACGGATACACCTCGGGACAAATCGGGGATGCGATTCTCGAATTGATGGATGAGGCAACGAGACGGGAGCTTGCTCGGTTCTCGTCCGCGCTCGTCGATGAACATTTCCGGGATGAACAGTCGCAACAACGTCTTCTCGATGTGCTCGAGCAAGTGGTGAAAGAGGGCACGTCAGAGATGGATCTAATCGAGTGCTATCCATTCATTCGTTACGATCAACTTCATGCTCGTCGCTCGAATCGGATCTGTACATGGAAGTTGACAGATCGGGAGCAACGACTTGAAGCGATGCGTGATGAATTGGAGGCGACCAAGCAAAAGCTTGAACAACTTCGGTCGACGAACGAGGAACAGTCTTCTGAAATCAACAGGCTACGAATAAAACTTCAACGATGGTCAGATGAGAGTAAATAAAAAATAGCGGAGCCAGCAAGTGACTCCGCTATTTTAGTTAATGGGTCGTGAAGCGAGCCGGTCCAATCGAAGAGACAAGACGTGTCGCGGCACGTAAGCAATCAAGCTGTCTCGTATAGACACTGCTCACGTCGGCAAATGCAGAGGGGAGATGACCTGAATCGAGGGGACCTTGTCGCATGTAAGGCGATTCTCCAGCGCCAAGCGGCATCGGATGAATCACGAACTTATAGTGAGACGGGTCGAGCTCGATGACTTCAATCTCTGCAAACAGTCGTGCGTCGCGTGTATACGAGAAGCGGGTGGATAACCATTTATCTGAATCTGTCATGGGTCACCAGTCCTCCCTCAAGAAGTCTTACCTCTCTCATCATAAAACAATTTTCGGTTATTTGAAATGGGAATTTCATATTAATGACAAAATAATTACTTTAATTTGTAAAAGGGTGGATTCGTGCATTCGAGTCTGTCTTTGAGTATGGTTAGAAGAGAATGCTTAAGTAAGAGGTGACAACATGAGAAAGAACGCGATAGGGACATATCGGTTCGTCATCATTCTAGGTGCGAAAGTGAATGGGACAAGACCGTCCCGAGCCCTCCAACATCGGATTGACGTGGCCGCTGCGTATGCAAAGGCACATCCCCACGTGGAATTGATTGCGACAGGTGGACAAGGACCGGATGAAGGGATGGCAGAGGCGCTCGTAATCGAACGGGAACTGATAGCAAAAGGGGTTGACCCGGCTAGGATCTGTATCGAAACCACATCCACTTCGACAGTTGAGAACTTTGAGCACACTCGTCCATTTTGGGAGGGAGAAGCGGGCGTGACGATCGTGACGAATGATTTTCATGTTCCACGTGCTCGTCTCATTGCCAAGCTCTATTTCCAGCTCGAGAGCGATGCCCTTTATGCACCGACTCCGCCACTGGCAAAAGGGAGATATATAATCCGTGAAGGACTGGCGTATGTGAAGTTACTTGGTCGTTATGTATTCAATCGAACATGAACGAGGAAAGGGTGGAAGATTCCACTCTTTTTTCATTTGCTTTTATTGTAAATAAGAACCGAAATATTTATATAAAATATGGTAAAATAATTCTTATTATGCTATAGAGAGGTGAGTTATGGACTGTCCTAATTGTTCAAAAGAAGTGAGTGCCACGCAACAGTTCTGCCCAAATTGCGGCACGAAAGTGGAACCAGTTACTTCAATGGAAGCAACGAAACCGACATCACCCGTTGAATCGAAGGTACCACCTTCCAAAAAACGAGTCGGAAAAGGGTTAATGGTAACGGCATTATCTTTGCTATTGATCGCAGGTGCGACGTATTTTGGATTTTATCAATTCATGTATACCCCAGAAAAACAAATCGAACAGATTCGCACCGCTGTCACGAGTGAAGATGCAAAAGCCCTCGCCCCATTATTGCGATTGAAAGAAGGAAAAGTGACGGAGGCACAGGCGGCGGCCTTATTGACAGGGTTGAGCCAAGCCGAATTGACAGAAGCGACAGTGGGTTATCTAGATCGTGCCAGTCGTTCCATCGGAGCATCGAATGAGGGTCTTCCGCTTCGTTTACGGGAGATTGGCAAAACGTATGGAGTGTTCAAGCGATATGGTCTTGAGTTGATTCCTCAGACGATGTATGTATCGAGTAACTTTGATGCCATCACGGTCTCTTTACCAGACCCTTATGGGAAAGAAAAACTGGAGTCTGAAGGAAATCAAGTCGTTATTCGTGATGCTTTTCCTGGAATGGTCGAAGTATCTGTGAAATACGATGGGCAATATGGTGAGGATCAAGCAGTTAAAACATTCAACAGTCTTGAATCATCGAACCAAGACGAGCCGTTCATGGTCGCGTTCAAAGGACTTAGTGTCGAATTGGACCAAACGTACAATGATGCACCGTTGTTTGTGAATGGAGAAGACTCAGGTAAGACGGTCGGAGAATGGAAGACGTACGGACCGGTGCCGAAACAAGGGGTTTCTTTGAGCACGTACATTGAGATGCCATGGGGGATGGTCGAGTCTAAACAAGTACTTGCCAAACCTGGTGGCAAACCGGTCAAATTTGAACCGAAAGTCGATGCAGACACAATTGCCTTCACCGAGAATATCATTACTCGCCACGCCGAGGAGTGGGTGAATTTCATGTATTACGAAGACTTGAGTGCATTGACGGTTGTGACGGATGAAACATACTTGGCCAAACAAAGAAAAACATACGACATCATGCAGGCGGAAAACCAAGAATGGTACGGCTCATTCGATGGAGTCGAAGTCATCAACCAAAAAACGAAGCTCACAAAGTGGAATAAGAAAATGGCGATTGAAACGGAAGCGGTCGTTGGCATTAACAGTCAATTCATGACGGATGGCGAAGAGGATGCGCCGCAACGCTTGGTCAAATCGAGATTTCGCTATGTCATTACCGAGCCGTTTGACGACGGGACATATCATATCGTGGAAGCGACATACTTAGAATAGGAGAGATGGACATGACGATGTGGCAACAACAGTCAGCACTATTAGATGCTGCGGAGAGTATTAAGGACTTACAGGCGCGCATGGAAAAATCAAAGAAGGCTCGGGGGCAATTGCTCCTTGAGCTCGGGCAACAGCAGTATCGTCAGTTGATGCAGCAAGGACGTGCGGAAGAAGTAGCTCAGATTATGGAACAGGACGTGCTCATCTACGAGGCAAGTCGTCGCATCCGAGACATGCAGGAAGCACTAAAACCACACCGATGCACATCGTGTGATGCTCCGCTTGAAAAGGACGCGAAATTCTGTGGATCGTGTGGCACGCCGGTCCCTCAACCGGATGTCCGTCCGAAACAAGCATGTAATGCCTGCGGTTCCCCACAACCACTTGATGCCTCGTACTGTACATGCTGTGGAGGGAAGATGGAGGTGACCGCATGAGGTACTGTCACCAATGTGGTCATGCGAATGAAGACCACAATCAATATTGTGAGCGGGATGGTGTCCAACTGGAAGTAACGGATACGACCTATCGTTTCGATGTATCAACCGGTCAATTTTGCACGAGTTGCGGCACTGCCCGAGCATCACATGAACTGTATTGTCATGCCTGCGGGCAAACGGCATTAGAACCAGCGACGAGTGTCAATCGTGTGGAGGAGTCACTTCGCACAGTCGCCGCGACCGGAACACAAGTGATGTCGCAGTTGAGAAGAGTGGCCGGAAAACGAGACGGCGTAACGAAACTTTCATTTTCAACCGAATCGTTCCGCTCGTTACGTGTGAATCAGACGGATGTTGTCCGTGGGTCACTCTTTGGTATTGGATTTTTACTCATTCTCCTGTTGATTGCAGGAAGTTTGGTCGCGATGCTACCGGCAGAGACCATTCCATCGCTTGCGAATGAACTCGAGATTAACATCTCTTCATTTAATGCGACGATGTTCCTCGCTTTTCTCATCGGGGCGAAAGTGTATTGGTCTGTCACGACAGAACAAGTGAATCAATTTATCGCAAGTCTCGGTGCAGGCATCGGAGATTTCTTGAGAATCGAAGGATCTGTGGATGCCCAGTTCGGGAACTATTTTATGATGTATGGCGGAATATTCCTCATGATTACCATTGTGTTTTTATTGATTCGACATACATCGACCATGAGCGATGTGCTCAGTCGGATGGCGGGATTCATTGTGACGGTGCTCGTCGGATATGGGTTGGTTTATGCATTTGCTTTTCATCCGCCGCTATTCGAGGTGGCGTGGTTTAAAACGATTAGTTCAACATCTTTGATGCTTCTCTTCACACTTGGATTGGCCTATTTGATTACGATGCCGTTTCAGGGAGAGTGGAAGATTGCACAACAAGGCGTTCGTGGTTTGTTAACGGTCACGCTCGTATCCACAGTTGTCGGAATCGGTTACTTTGGATTCCAGCTTAGTAAAATTGACGAAGGTGAGCGTCTTGAGTTTGTCGATAGTGAAGAAATGTTGTATTTGACCGGACAAGCCGCGAGCATGAACTGGCAAACGATCGGGCATGGGGGAGAACAGTCTTTAATGCTCCAGTCCCCATTAGGTTCCTATGAAATCGGGATGTCTCTGTTTGGGGATACGGCCCCACAAAAAATCACGAATTCGATTGAGACGGTAAGCGAAGGATTTGGTGGGGTAGAAGACCTCTTGTGGCAATCGTTTTCAAACGATGAGGGACCGGTGAATTCAATTGGTAAATCTGCTGATATGTTGACTGTCTCACCAATGATTTTTGGCACGTTGACAGAGATGTATGAGGCAGAACTCGCAAATGATGACGCACGCTATGATGCATTGTACCAAGAAGGTGTCTTTTCGTGGTTACTGATTTTGTTAGTCTTGAACATTGTGATTTATGCCATGTTTGCGAAGGGGCATATCCATTCTTGGAAATCGGGGATCTGGTTCATCGCTCCGGCTATAATTGGTTTTATTGTCTGGCAGTGGTTCTTGAATAACGGCATGTTCGTTGAATTGAGCGACATCCCGATTCTTGGTGTTGCCACGGACGGATTGAGTATCGCGGGAACGTTCATCGCGCTCGTCTTAATCACGATTGGAGCACTCCTCGGTTGGGGAATGAAAAAACTGAACATTAATTAAAAAAACAAGCACGGACAGTTTCATGTCCGTGCTTGTTTTTAGTACTCTTCTTCACGGGATAACTCTTTGGAACCTAGGTTTTTCACAATCTTCATTTTCCCGTCCTCATATCGGACCGCATACGTCGTTTCAAACGTCGCTCTCACACTAGAGTCATCTTTGATGATGCGATACTCTTCATTGGTGGTGACCGTCGCAGTTTCATCATCTTCGATGGAGTCGCGGTTCTCTCCGTTTACTTTGATCGAGATGACCTCCGTATTTAGTTGGTCCTCCTCGATTCCTTTGGCGAAGAGCGTGTTGTTCAAGTAATCGAGTGTTTGTGCTTGGAACGTCGACCCCTCAGCAAGAAATGATTCTACTTCGGATGTGTTTTTTGAATAGGTCGCACTTGTGAATGCATCAATAAAAGAATACATGAATAGATCGACATCTCCATAAGAAATAGGGTCATAAAACACGCCGGTTTCTGTATCCGTATCCGGTAAGGAGGCTTCTTCCTCGACTTCAGGTGCCGCTTCGGACTCTTCTTCCTCCGTCGAAGCGGAAAATGATTGTTGTACGTCTTTAGCCGTTGTTGCTTCCTTCGACGTGAGAGGCTCATTCCACTCCGACCAGATCCACGCACCGACTCCAATCAATACGACTAGTGCGATTGGTACTCCCCATTTCCAAAGAGAAGGGCGGTCGGATGTTGCGGCCTCTATTTTTGTTCCGCATTGCGAACAGTGAGATTGTCCCCGTTTTAGCGTCGCACCGCATGCTGTACATTTATTCATCCAAATCACTCTTTCCATTTTTTAGTATTATTTTACCTCTTTTACGATGGTTCTGAAACGAGAGATTATGTATTTGAGTCAATCAAAAACTAGGCCCTTGCACCCGCAAGAGCCTAGTTGGATTGACAGCCGATTTTTTCGTTCAGCACGTGACCGAACGCCTCGGCCCCTTTAATATTCAAGTGGACCCCGTCACTTTCGAAATAAGCTTCTTTTCCGATTGACTTCTGATGCCAATCGATGAGGGCAACATTATCATGAAGTTCACTTGCCCGGGCAAGTTTTTCGTTGACCTCGCTCTCCCATGGACGAGGGACGCGTGTGTTGATCAAATAGATTTCATCTGCTCGCTCGAACTGCTTGAGCAGTGTGTCGAGCTGCTCCATTTTGAACGCGCCGTTCGTCCCGAGGTGAAGAAACACAACATGACCAGGGGCGTTATACGATTGATACTCGGACGCGAGCGGAATCGCATCTCGAACTTGTCGTCCGATTTCAGCGTCGATTTTCATGTTCGGGAAGGCATCTGCCAAATATTCGTTCAACCCGAGCATGACCGAGTCGCCAATCGCGAGGGCCGGTGGACATGTCCGTTCGTCTGGTGCTTCAGGTGACGGCTTGTTCTCTTCTGTTGGTTCATCTTCTGACGGTACTTCTTTCGCGTCTTCGGATTCCGGTTCTTTTGTAACGTCCGGGGTCTCGTCTTTTGGCATCGGCACTTTCACGACCGGAATCTCATCTTGAGCCGGTTTTGATTCAGAGAACGCCAAAATAGTCAGATTTCCGACGAGGACAAGCGAGAGCGCGGTCGCACAGGCTGTGGCAGCGAAACGAGCACTCGGATGCGTCGGTGTCGATACGAGTTGACGGAACGAAGCGATGAATCCATTCCGGCGAATCGGTGTTTCGATGAAGCGGTACGATAATTCGGCAATCAAGAGTGTGAGTGCGATTTGCCCAGCCGCGAGTAGTGGCGAAAACGTTCCGAGTCGCTCCAGTGGTGTGGACAAGATGATGACCGGATAGTGCCATAAGTAAATTCCATACGTCCGCGTACCGATGATACGAAGCCAAGCGCTTCCAAATAACCGTGACCAGATCGTCGCCGGATGAGCGACAGCGGCAATCAAAAGGGCGGATAAGAACGCGACAAGTAAGAATCCACCATAATAGAGGAACGTGTCGTAGGCGTTTACGTTGACGATGATCCCGATAATTGCGATCAATGAGATTGCACCGACTACGTTTAAAATGTGCCGTCCGATGTTCGGAATCACTTCTTTAAATGTATCCGGTCTCCAACCGAATGCGAGAATGGCTCCCATGAGAAGACCGAATAACCGTGTGTCTGTCCCGTAGTAGACGCGGCTCGGGTCTGCGTCCGGTACATAGCGGAACGCCATCCAGGCAGCGGAGACGAATAGAAGCGCGGCAAGCAGTTGAAGCAACCGTTTTCGGAATGTGAGGCCGACGAGTAATAGTAACGGCCAGACCGCATAAAACTGTTCTTCTATTGAAAGAGACCATAAATTTTGGAGCGGTGACGGCTTACCGAAGCTCTCGAAGTACGAGACTTCATGGAAGATATACCACCAGTTATTCACATAAGCGAGCGCGGCCAGTGAATCTTGTCGCACGGTATCGAGTAAGGAACGGTCAAAGAGCGTGACATACGTCATCACGAGCGACAGCATCAAAATGAGTGCGGGCAACAGACGGCGGAAACGTGCGATGTAAAACTTTTTTAAGTCAATCGTGCCGGTCTTCGTCCATTCACGAATCAATATACCGGTGATCAAATAACCGGATAGGACGAAGAAGACATCGACACCGAGGAATCCCCCGGATATGTAAGGTACATTTAAATGATATAAAATCACAGCCAGAACGGCGAACGTGCGCAAGCCGTCGAGACCAGGCATATACGTTGTATGTTTGAGTGGTTTCATGCCCCCACTTCCTTTCTAGTTTAAAGCGGACATTTCCCTTTTTTTAGAATCCATTCTTCAGTATAACGAGTGGGGGAGAGGGAATGGTTTCAAAAGATTAACAATCAAGGAACGTCATATCCATTGAAAAAAGGGACACAAGGTCCCTTTGTCACTACATCATGTTAATCAACGTTCCACCAAGCACCCCGGCAATCACGAGAGCCCACGGTGGTAACTTCCAATAGGCAATCATCACGAACAGGAAGGCGGCAAAGACGAAGTCGATCGTATCGTTGACGGTACTCGTGAAAATCGGGCTGTAAAACGCCGCAATCAAGATTCCGACTACTGCCGCATTGACCCCGATGAGGGCGCCGGCGACTTTCGGGTTGTGACGAAGCGCGTCCCAGAACGGGAGTGCCCCAAGGATGAGCAAGAATGCCGGCAGGAAAATGGCGAACGTCGCGAGGATTCCACCCGGTACGCCGTTAATTACCGTTCCTAGATAAGAAGCGAACGTGAAGAGCGGTCCAGGGACGGCTTGAGCTGCACCGTATCCCGCTAGAAAGGCTTCTTCACTGAGGAAGCCAGCTGGGACAAGTTCACGTTCGAGTAATGGCAAGACGACGTGACCGCCACCGAAGACGAGAGCTCCGGCCCGGTAAAAACTGTCAAACAAGGCGATGGTCTGATTCTCGAACGTCTCCCGTAAAATCGGCAAGATGACGAGAAGTGCTCCGAATACCGACAATAAAATGGCCCCGAGTCGTTTCGAAATCGGGAACGTACTCGATTTTGCGTCGAGACGGTCCGGCTTGAATAAAAGGAATCCTGCAAGTGCCGCGAGGAGAATGAACAGCACCTGACTGAATGTCGTCTGCCAAAGCAAAATACCGGCTAGGGCAAAAAAGGCGATTGTCCGTGTCTTCGTATCTGGTGTCAATTTGCTCGCCATTCCTAAGATGGCGTGGGCGACAATCGCGACGGCGACGATTTTCAAGCCGTATAGCCATCCTGCATCGGAGACGTCTAGTCCCGACAACAGTAAGGCGAACAGCATGAGGACGACGACCGACGGGGTCGTGAATCCGATGAACGAGGTGATTCCACCTAAAATACCCCCACGGACGATCCCAATTCCAATTCCGACTTGTGAACTCGCCGGTCCCGGTAAAAATTGACACAAAGCGACGAGGTCGGCATATGCTTTCTCGTCCATCCATTTCCGTCTTCTTACGTACTCCTCATGGAAATAACCGAGGTGGGCGACCGGGCCACCGAACGAGGTCAGGCCGAGCCGAGTCGAAACGAATAAAATTTCTAGTATCGTTTTGAACGTCACACGTTGTGTCGTCATATCTTCACTCCTTGATTTCTTTGAATAACTCGTATGCTTTTTGACGGGCTTCTTGTAATACGGAGAGCCCTTTTTCTGTCGTCATGTAATTTTTGCGGACGTGTCCATCGACCGTCTCAATTTCACGAATCAAGAGTCCCTCTTTCTCCATCCCGTGTAAAATCGGATAGAGCGTACCGGCACTAATCTCATATCCATGTTCGCGTAGTTCATCGACCATCCATGCCCCGTATACGGGATGTTCCGCGGCGTGGTGCAAAATATGGATATGGATGAATCCGAGAAATAACTTCCGTAGGACGCGGTCTTCCATACGTATCAACTCCTTGTTATCGAAATTCGATATCGGTTTTCGAAATCAGTCTATCAAACGTTTTAGAGAGAGGCAAGGGAACGACGTGCAGTTTACAAAAAATTAAAAATGGATAGTTGGGAATGACTTCGTGAAAAATAGGGAAAGTATCACAAATGAGATAAACTAAGGGAGAGATTTTAATTGCTGAGGAGGAAGTGACGTGACAAACCCTATTCATTCTTCATACGATACATTGTTGCGCCATATGCCCCAAGGCTATGTCGAGTTTAAAGTGATTTACGACAATGCTTCGGAGCCGACTGACTATGAGTTCTTTGAAGTGAATCCTGCCTTTGAGAAGATTATGAAAGCAAAACGGAAACACTTTATCGGAAAAAAAGTGTCTAGCGCCCTAAAAGACTTTGAATATAGCGAACGTGAATGGATGATTCAAGTGGCACATGTCGTTAGCGAAGGTGGAACGGTGACGTTTGAACATTTCTCTCGACGAAATAAATCATGGTTCGAAATGTCCGTATTTAGTGAACGTGAAGGCTTTGTGTCCGTCATGTTTCATGATATCACGCCCCACGTCCAGGAAAACAATGCGCTCAAGCAACTTGTGAACGTGTCCCATCGGTTCGTCTCGACTGGTAGTGATTTATTGATGAATCAACAATTTCTCGACCAGATTCGCGATTTCACAGGTGCGAAAGCGGTCGCGCTCAATTTGATTGAGAAAGATGGAGTGTCGTACACAACGGTCGCCTTATCGGGTATGGATGAAATGTTAGAGAGAAGTCTCGATGTACTCGGTTTCCACCCGGTCGGGAAGAAGTGGCCGATGACCGAGAAACGGCGAGAACTGTTCAATCGTCCAAATCCGCTTATATTTGATGGAATCGATCCGTTGATTGACGGTGCGCTTCCAAAACGCCTCGTCAAAAACTTGCTTCGGATTTTCTCGCTCGGAGAGGTCGTTCTATTCAAAATTGAAAAAGATGGAGTTCTATACGGTGACTTGACGATTGTGATGCAAGAAGGAAAAGTGGCGAACCGCCTAGGACTTGTCGAATTGTATCTCGTCCATGTCCTAGAACAGTTAGTAAAAGCGGATCATCAAGTGGGTGAGACGAAAAAGTCGATGTTCGATGGGTTCGCCACTCTCGACTTGGAATGCATCATGGCATTCAATACGCGACAAGCACTCCATTTAAATGACACATGGGAGCGAGTTTTAGGATATTCGCTTGATGAGTTGGAGAACATCGAATTTCTTAGTCTGATTCATCCGGACGATGACGTCATCACGGATGCTGCGTTTGCGGAACTGGAGGAACGGGGAGAGTTGTTCCGTTTTGTCAATCGCTTCCGGACGATTGATGACACGTATCGTTCCATTGAGTGGCACTGCAAACTTCAAGGGGATTATATTTATGCGGTCGCTAAAGACGTGACGGATCGGGTTCAGTTAGAAGAAAAATTAGCCGAACGAGATCGTCTGTTGACGAAGCTATCCAATCAAGTCCCGGGTGCCATCTATCAGTTCGAGTTGTTGCCTGATGGTAGTTTCAACTTCCCGTTTTTCAGCAAAGGATTTGAAGATATGATAGGGATTTCGGCAGATGCGGTACGGGCAGATGCGAGTCTAGTGTTTCGACGAATGCATCCGGATGATTATCCGAATGTCATGCAATCAATCGATGAATCTTACCGTAATTTGACAATTTGGGATGCAGAGTTTCGTGTGTTGACCGAGGATGGTCGGTCGATTTGGATTTTAGGGTCATCCCGGCCGGAGAAAATTTCAGACGGGCATGTGTTGTGGCACGGCTATATCGGGGATGTCACGGAGAAGAAAACATACGAGAAAGAGATTGAATACCTCAGTTATCACGATCAGTTGACGGGTATCAAAAACCGACGTTACTTTGAAGAGGCGTTGGAGCGTTATGATGATGAGCAGTACTATCCACTCTCCCTCATCGTCATCGATATTAATGGGTTAAAGCTCACGAATGATGCGTTTGGGCACTTAGTCGGCGACCAGTTACTTGTCGAAGCAGCGAACATTTTACGTAATGAACTGCGATCAAAAGATGAAGTGGCACGTGTAGGTGGTGACGAGTTTGTCGTCATCTCTCCAAACACGACGCTCGATGAGGCGAAACAACTGTCGGACCGCCTCGGTCGTCTCTTCCTCGACAAGACTGTGGAAGGGTTACCAATCTCCGCATCATTCGGTGAAGCGGTCAAACACGATATGAGTATCGAATTGACCGAGGTGTTTAACTTAGCAGAAGATCGGATGTACCACCATAAGGTTTCTGAAAAGCAGAGTCGACGCCACCATTCCATTCAGATTATCATGCGAACACTTTACGAGAAGATTCCACGTGAGGAGGCACATTCTCAACGTGTCGCCAATTTAGCGGGACAACTCGCCGAGGCGATGGGGTTCACGAGTGCCGAGGTGAATGAGATTCGAACGGCCGCCATTCTGCATGACATCGGGAAAGTGGCGATCAGCAACGATATTTTAGACAAATCAGGTGCGTTGACCGAATCCGAGTGGCATGAAATCAAACGTCACCCCGAGATTAGTTACAACATTTTAAGTACAGTACCTGAATACATCGCCTTGTCTGAAATCGTTTTGGCGCACCATGAACGATGGGACGGGAAGGGGTACCCGAAAGGATTGAGTGAATATGAAATCCCGCTCGCTTCCCGCATCATCTCCATCGCTGATACATTCGATGTGATGGTGACAGGCCGACCTTATCGGCAAGCGAAGACGATTGATGAGGCGCTCGCTGTCATCCTTGAAGAGGCGGGCAAGCAGTTTGACCCTTCACTCGTCGATGTCTTCTTTGAAAAAGTCGTTCCGACGCTCCAACAATAAAGCAAAGCGAGGTCTCCAGATGAATAGGAGACCTCGCTTTTTTAGATGGTGAGTGGTCGTTTTTTCAACACAAGAATGGTGAACAGGAAAACAAGTCCGGTCATACCAATCATGACGAGGATGGAGAGGAAAGGGAACTGCCCCTCGTACATCGTGATGACGCCGTTGTTCAACCAATACGTCGGTAAGAAACGACCGACCAGCTTCAATGAATCCGGTAGCCACAAAAGGCTAATAAATGCCCCGCCGGTGATGGCGGATGCCATCGTGACGGAGATTTGAAAGATATTCGCCTTCTCCCGATTCGTCGCAAATACAGCGATGAGACCCCCGAACGCCAGACAGACAAGCAGATAGGATGCGAACAATGCGAATATGGTCGGGAGATGCGTCCATACGTCTTGGCCATATAAAGCAAGGCTCACACCAATCAACAGCATCACATAGACGAAGCCGACGAGATAAAAGGCGAGGAGAAGGGATGCGAAATAGCCCCGAGGTGTCACAGGTGTAGCGAACAAACGCGTATAAATCTTCTCGTCCCGGTCGTCTGCGACAAACATCGGGATGAATTGGAGAAATGTTGACATCATGATGAATGACAACAGACCGAAAAAGGCTTGGGTACGGGCGGTCGTGGCGACACTGTCTTGGAATGGTTCATTCGAGAGTGTGTAGCCGTTCGTCGTTTCTTGTGACGCAAGTTGTTCGAACGTGGTTTCATCATACCTACTCGCTTCAAGCAGTTGACGTTCGCGCGACAAGTGACCGTTGAGCGCCTGTTCAATCAAAGATGCGTCACTCCCGGCAATCGCGGAGAAGGAAAGTCGGGGCATATCGCCAGCGAAGGCACGTTCTGTAAAGTTCTCAGGGATGAGGAGGACGATGTCTTCTCCTTCTAACAGAACGTCCTCTTCATTCGTTTCAAGCAAGGTGACCCGACCGAACCGTTCGGCTTCCTCGATCAGACGCTCGGCAAGGATTCCGCCGTCTTGGTCGACGACACCGATGGATGCGTTCAGGCTTGACGTTCCCCCGACAAAGGACAAGATGAGTGCGAAACCGAACATTGACACGAATGTGAATACCCATAGTCCTTTCTTCCTTAGCATTCGTTTGGCTACGTGTCTAATGAGCACCATGACGTTTCACCCCTTTCGAGAGAATATAGCTGACCGCAATCAAGACGAGTAAATGAATTCCGAGCAGTCCGAGGCTCTGCCAGTACATACTCATGTCACCTTCGCGAAGTAGTACGGACAGCATCCCGTCCCGCATAAAGATCGGCATGAACACATAAGCGGTCCACGGTGCATAGTTCAGCGTCACCTGATCAAAGCCGGGGACGTAGCCGCCTGATAAGATCATGATGATGGCGACGAAGCCGTTGACGATCGCATCTTTCGTCGTCGTGCTCAACTTCGGAAGGTTGACGATGACAAATCCAATGGTGACCCCGTATGCGGTCAACCCAAACCAGGAGAGGATCAAATATCCGAATTGAACGTTTTCTAAATCAAAGGTCCGATAGACGAAATGACTGAACCAAAACAGGAGGATGAGTTGTAGCAAAATGATGACATAGCGGCTGAACGTCCGCGCGAGCCGATATTGAACTGTGCGGACAGGTGCCGCCTGAATGCGTAAATAACTTCCGGTGTTTGGCTGTTCTTCTCGTGCCATCGCCGTGATATAGAACGATCCGAATAGAGCCGTCATGATGGAGATGGTGACGGTGAAATATTCAAGCGAGGTCGGGGTGCGTCCAGCTAAGTCGACACTCTCCGTATCAAGCCACGTTTCATTCTCGTACGGGGCCGATACACCTGCTTCTGCAAGCGTAATCTGTTGATTGGCAATTGCCGTATATTGCCCGAGGATGGCATCTAAGACGTCGAACTCAACAGTCGTCGGTTCTTCATAAAAGAGCGTGATGTCCCTCCTGTCGAGCTGTAAGATGACATCTGCCTCCCCGTCGTTCACGCCACGTTCGGCAGACTTGATGTCTTCGTATGGGACGAGGCGGATGAACGCCTGAATATCCTCTTCGTTTAAAAAGTTCTCGAGCGGCTCGCGGTACTGATCGGTCGACGATTCGACGTAGGCGACATTCGTGACCGGCAGTTTGAACGTGTCACTGAAGACGGCCGAGAGCATCGTCCCGAGGCCGAAGATGAGAATGAGTGGGAAGATGAGCATCCAAAAGATCGTGGTGCGGTCCCTTAGTCGCTGTTTCACATCGTATTTGATGAAAGTCCACATGAGAAGCCCTCCTATTCTCGAAGCGTCTTCCCGGTCAATGCCAAAAAGACGGTATTGAGGGAAGGACGGTCGACCGTGATGGACGTGAAGTGTACATGTTCATGATGTAGCGTCTCAAGGAGCGGTGCGAGCGGGGTATCTTTATCTAATGAAACTTCGATGTACGGTTCTGTATACTCCACTTTTTGAACATGTTCGAGTGCGTCAAGTCGCTCGAGCAAGTGTGGAGTAAGCGCATCGACTTTGATTCGGGCCGTTTCGAGTGTCATCACACGGTCTTTCAACTCGTCTTGCGTCCCTTCGGCAATGATTTTCCCTTCATCGACTATGGCGATTCGGTCGCAAAGGAGCTCGACCTCTTCCATATAGTGTGAGGTGTAGATGATGGTGGCCCCGCGACGATTCAGTTCACGGATATTCTCTAAAATCGTGTTACGCGACTGCGGGTCGATGGCGACGGTCGGTTCATCCATGAAGATGAGCTCAGGTTCATGAACGATTCCACAGGCGATATTGAGGCGGCGGAGTAGACCACCGGATAATTCAGGTGGACGTTTCTTTTGGTGAGCATCGAGTTCGACGAAGGCAATGGCGGACTCGGTCTTTTGTTTCGCTTCTTTTGGACTGAATCCATACAGTTCGGCGAAGAATTGGATGTTTTCATAGACAGTCAGCTGATCATAGACAGAGACGTGTTGTGGCACAATGCCGACACGGCGTTTAATGGCCAGTTCG
This sequence comes from Exiguobacterium sp. s57, assembly GCF_018617685.1. Classification (NCBI taxonomy): domain Bacteria; kingdom Bacillati; phylum Bacillota; class Bacilli; order Caryophanales; genus Exiguobacterium; species Exiguobacterium sp. s57. Next base: position 1,153,795 of record NZ_JACSKR010000001.1, on the reverse strand, counting down.
TCTTTTGGCATCGATTGTCCGAATATATGAATCGACCCGGAATCTGCCTCGTACAGATTTAACATGACAGAGATGGCGGTCGTCTTACCGGCACCGTTCGGACCGAGCAGGCCGAATAGTTCACCTTCTTCGACTTGAAGACTGAGGTCATTTAATGCTGTCGTGTCCCCGAATCGTTTCGTGACATGGTCGAGCGAGATGATTGGCATGTGTGTACTCCTTTCTTATATAAAATAATTCTCATTATGCTACTCAATGGTTTTCGCTGATTGTCATGAATTTACCTGTCCGGATTCATCGAAATATGTAATAATCTAAGTATTCAGATAATTATTGTGTTGAAATGAGGGATTGGGATGAAAGGATGGCAATTCAATAAACAAGAGGGGGCATTGTTCCCAGACGAAGTTGTGCTTTCCGCGTTTTGTACAGTCGAACCGAAACGTATGGATTCGACGTTACCGTTTTACTATGACGAGTCGATTTTTCGATTCACGAATAAAGAAGAGACGTTCTACTTTAAAATATCCCCGAGCTATCACGAGTTTGAGATCAGTGTCAAGAATCAGGATGGGGAATTAGTCTATTATCAACTGCTTCGAACGGTCAGCAAAGTCGAGATTTTAGAAGACCGGCGGGACCATGCGGAGTTGTTGATCGTACTCGCGGAAGACCGGAAGCGGACCGTGACGTCAATCGAGTTGACCGTCCGACCGCGTTTTCGTGTGCTTGTGAAGGAACATGAGGTGTGAGAATCGTATCGTTCAGAGCGGATGAGAATCCGCTCTTTTTGTTTGGTTAAAAAAAGACAGCCACGAGGTGACTGTCCCTTCATCGGTTATTTCGTCAAAAAGATTTGAACATGGATGGTCGACCCGTGGGCATCGGTCGCTTTGCCGATTCCTAGATGGGTATAATTCGCCTTCAAGATGTTCGCGCGATGTCCGCTACTGTTCATCCAAGCATCGACCGCACGGGCCGGATCGCTTGCCCCTTTATAGATGTTCTCGCCCCAGCCACGGTACGAGACGCCGTAAGCGTCTAACGTATCGCCTGGTGTGCCGTTCCCGTTGAGCGTGTGTGAGAATTGATCGGTACGTGCCATCTCCTCTGCCCGGACTTGGGCGACACGATTCGCCTCGCTCGAAGCAGCGAGAAGAGAGAGGCCGGCAGCCTTCCGCTCTTTATTCGTCTCGGTCAATACGTTGACGGGCGATGTGAAACGGACGTGTTTGGCGAGGATATACCCCGTGTACGTTCCGTAACGTACCTTATACCATCGTGTCGTACCGGTATAACGGTAAGAGACGGTCTCGAGTTCGGTGCCTTGACGAACGAACTTGACACCTGATGACGTCGTCAGTGGACGTGACTTTAAGTAGACGCTCGATGGTTTGACATACGTCGATTTCGTAAACTTCACCTCGGCAGTGGACAACCGGACATACTTTGCCGGCAAATAGGCGTAGCCGCTGCCCCATTGAATCTTATACCAACGCACGCCGTCCAATTGAAACGAAGTACGGACACGCATCGATCCGTCCCGTGGGATGAGTGCAAGACGCTTCGCGCTCAGTGAAGGGGATTGTCGGACATTGAGTTGACTGATTTTTGTCACGTAACCCGTCGTGTTGATCGACGTCTCGTAATAAGCGTGCACCCGATTCGTACCGAGCGGTGATCCGATGATACCGAGGGTCAGAATCATCGTGAGTAGTAGAGGTATGTGTTTTTTCAACTGATCGACTCCTTTTGTGGGACTCCTTCTATTTTATATTATGTGAGTGTTGTTTAGTTCTACATTTCATGATGGATTATAAAATATAATATTGTTCATTTTTTTGACAATATTTATATGGATTTTCGTGGTTTCAAAGCATATAATCATATTATAGAACGCCGTTCCGTATAGTGGGATTTAAAATCACGTTAAAATATTGGTACGATTTTATTTTTTTCTTGCTAAATGTAACCGCATTCTTTTTTGGAGAAGTAGCCATAAACTATATAAAAGGGAGATGTAACAAGCATGGAAACTAGATATTCAACGCATCCAACGCAGGCGACCAAATTTAGCACAGAAGAATTGCGAAGCAATTATTTAGTAGAAGACCTCTTTGTTTTAGGGGAAATCAAACTAGTTTATTCAATGGAGGATCGAATCATAGTAGGTGGTATTACTCCTGAGAATGAACCACTTTTTCTAAAAGGTGATGAGCACATCAAAGCTACGTATTTTCTTGAAAGAAGAGAAGTAGGAATTTTTAACGTAGGTGGCAAAGGAAAAGTTACCGTCGATGATGATTTTTACGATATGGAAAACAAAGATTGTTTATACGTTGGACTAGGGAAGAAAAAATTGTCATTTGAGAGCGAATCATCTGAAAATCCTGCGAAATATTATGTATTCTCAGCTCCCGCACATAAAGAGTACCCAGTCCAACACGTGTCGTTTAGTGCAATCGAAGGTGATCGATTAGGGAGCGCGGAGAATGCGAATAAACGAGTCATTCGTCGATTTATTCATGCAGAAGGTATTCAAAGCTGTCAAATTGTCATGGGAATGACTCAATTAGATGCAGGAAGTGTTTGGAATTCTGTTCCCACTCATACACATGACCGAAGAACAGAAGTATATCTGTATATCGATTTAGATGATAATGCCCGCCTATTTCATTTCATGGGAGATCCGCTTGAGACTAGACATTTGATTATGAAAAATGAACAAGCCGTAATTTCACCTCCATGGTCAATTCACTGTGGTTCAGCAACTAGCAACTATGCATTTGTTTGGGGAATGGCAGGCGATAATAAGGACATTAGTGATGCAATTTCAGTCGATTTGAAGGAAATGAAATAAAAATTCAGCGACTCAAAAATTAATAGAGCAAAGGACGTGTCGAGATGATTACGGGTAAATTGACAGATTTGAAATCAAATGAAATGTTGGGTGAAAGAGTACAAAAAGTACTATCTGTTTTAAAGGAAATTGATTTTTCTGAATATGCTCCAGGGCGTCATGAGTTAGAAGACGATTCTTTCTTTTTCTTAAATGAATTTCAAACGAAGGAAGCAACAGAATGCTTTTGGGAGGCTCACAAGAAATATTGTGATATCCATTTCATTTTAGAGGGTGAAGAGAAGGTAGGATATGATCATATTGAATCTCAAAAAGTGACAAAAGCATATGATTCTGAAAAAGATGCTACATTTTTTGAAGGTGATCTTAATTCCGTGATTATTTTGAAGCCAGGTGATGTAATGATTTGTTTCCCTGAAGATTCACATATGACAGGTGTAGTCTCTCAGCATCCACAAAAGGTTCGGAAGGTTGTATTAAAAGTTCGTAATTGATTTTTTGAAAGCGTTAACATTAACAATTTCTATCAATGATACCTCCAGTTTTCACTCAAAAAGAAAGGTGTGTAGAAATGAAAATCATGAAAACAATCCAAAAAATCCCGGGAGGATTAATGTTAGTCCCACTGTTTCTGGGAGCGATTATCCATACGTTTGCACCAACTTCAGGCGAGTATTTTGGATCATTCACGAATGGACTAATGACGGGAACTGTGCCGATTTTAGCAGTATGGTTTTTCTGTATGGGTACGGGCATTAATATCAAGGCCACAGGAACGGTATTAAGAAAATCAGGGACACTTGTTTTAACAAAAATTGCGGTTGCGTGGATAGTTGCGATTATTGCTTCAGCATATATTCCTGTAGATGGAATTCAAACAGGTATTTTTGCAGGATTCTCTGTACTGGCTTTGATTGCAGCGATGGACATGACAAATGGTGGTTTGTATGCTTCAATTATGCAACAATACGGTACTAAAGAAGAAGCTGGCGCGTTCGTATTGATGTCGATTGAATCAGGCCCTTTGGTTACTATGCTTATACTTGGATCAACTGGTTTGGCAGCTTTTGAACCACATGTTTTTGTGGGTGCAGTGTTACCATTCCTGTTAGGATTTTTACTTGGGAATTTAGATAGTGATTTGCGAGATTTCTTTAGTAGAGCTTCACATGTGATGATTCCTTTCTTTGGATTCGCACTAGGTAATGCAATTGATTTGAAAGTAATTCTTGAAACTGGCCTCGGAGGAGTTATTTTGGGAGTGTTGGTAATCATCGTGACCGGTATTCCATTGATCCTAGCCGATAAATTTATTGGTGGAGGAAATGGGACAGCAGGCCTTGCTGCTTCAAGTACAGCAGGAGCAGCTGTTGCAAACCCTATGATTATTGCAACAATGAAGCCGGAATTTCTACCTGTTGCCCAATCAGCCACTGCTTTAGTAGCTGCATCAGTTATTGTGACTTCGATTTTAGTACCTATTCTGACAGCCTATTGGGCAAAATACATGAAAAATAAAGATAGAAATAATGATAAAAATAATAATATTGAGAAAGACCTTCAAGAAGTTTTATAATTGAGGCATTTAGCTAAATTCAAATCAAAACATGTCTTTTTGTAAAGGAGAAACATATATGAGTAAAATAATCACCGTAGGCGAACCGATGGCTCTATTTATTGCTCAAGAAGAAGGCCCTCTAGAAAACGTGACTCAATTTGAACGTTCTGTAGCTGGAGCCGAAATTAATTTTTCGATTGGTATGTCTCGTTTAGGACACCAAACGACCTATATCACAAAATTAGGGAAAGATCCATTCGGGAAGACCATTGAGAATTTTTTAGTGGAAAACTCTATTGATATTAGTTATGTCACTTATGAAGAAAATCATTTAACTGGCATGCAATGGAAACAGAAAGTTGAAAAACTTGATCCTGAAGTGTTTTCTGCACGGAAAAACTCTGCTGCATCAACAATGGACGTAGATACAATTGAGAAAATTGATTGGGAGGGTGTTGAACACGTTCACGTTACGGGCATCCCACCAGCGTTGTCTAGAGGATGTAGAAATATGGTTTTCAAATTAATGAATGAGGCAAGAAAAAGAAAAGTTCGAATTTCATTTGATCCAAACTTACGCCCCGGACTATGGAATGACGAAAGTGAAATGGTTCAAGTGATTAATGAACTTGCTTCGTTAGCAGATATCGTTTTTCCCGGTGTGGCAGAAGGAGAGATTCTAACAGGAAGTGAAGATCTTCAAGAAATCGTGATATTTTATCATAATCTAGGTGTGGAAACAGTAGTCGTTAAATTGGGCGAAAAGGGTGCATTCACTAGTACTGAAGGAGCTCAATTTTTCACAAGTGGTTTTGCTGTCGAGCAAGTAGTTGATACTGTTGGTGCAGGTGACGGATTTGCCGTTGGTGTAGTGAGTGGTATTTTAGAGAATTTACCACTAGAAGATGCGGTACTCCGCGGGACCGCGATTGGAGCATTGGTAGTCACGTCTTCTGGAGATAATGAAGGGTTGCCTGACCGTCATGAATTACAAAAGTTTATGAGCTCACAAATGATTAACCCATCTGTTTAATAATCTTCATTATTGATTAATAAAGGGGGACTTTTTAGACGGCCCCCTTTATTTTCTCTTAATGAGAAGTATCTATCAAGACTCTGTATAGCCTAAATTTCTTGAAATTTCGAGGCTTGTTTTTTTCATTTCGGTAATCAATGTAGAATTTATGACTTCCATCGTGATGCGATTACTCGGTCCTGATACACTAAAGCTAGCAACTATTTCTCCTTTGAAATTATAGATAGGGGCAGCAATACATCGAATTCCTTCCTCATTCTCAATATTGTCGAGTGCATATTTTTGATTTTTGACTTTCGTGATTTCATCACGCAAAGCTTGTGCTGTTGTGATTGTATTGGGTGTCCGAGGAATAAAATTTATTTTTTCAATGTTTTCCTCGAAAAGATCAGTTTCCATTCCAGAAAGAAGAACTTTTCCGACTGCGGTACAATACATCGGACCACGGCTTCCAATTCGAGAAAACATACGAATGATTTGATTACTTTCGATTTTATCAATGTAAATGACTTCTCCCCGATCTTCGATACACAAATGGACGGTTTCATTTATGCTTTTAGACAATTTCTCTATGAAAGGTTTTGCGGCGTTAATGATTTCATTATTATTCAAAAGGTTCCTTGATAAGAAAAGAATTTGCATCCCGAGTTTATATTGGCTTGTCTCAGGGTTTTTTGTAATGTAGTTCATACTAGATAACGTTGTTAATAATCTGTGAATCGTACTTTTTGATAGGTCTAGATGTTCAGTTAATTGAGAAATTTTGAGACCCTCAGGGTACTCTGATAGTTTGTTTAAGATAGTAAGAGCTCGTTCTAATGATTGAACGTTCGACATAGTTTTTAACCTCTTTAAATTTTATATTTTATTAAATGATACGATGAGAACTTCGTTTTGTAAAACTTAATATATAAATATTGTAATCACATTAAAAAGTGAGGGAAAAGTAATGAAAAAATTAAAAGTTTTGAATAATATTATTGATTGTGGCGTCGTGGCAGTCGTAAGAGCAGACTCTAGAGAAAAAGCCATTAAAATTTCAGATGCCTGTATAGCAGGTGGAATCAAGAGTATCGAGATCACTTTTACTATTGAAAATGCAGAAACTGTCATAACAAAATTACATAACAAGTATAAAGGTGATGACAGTGTAGTTATTGGGGCAGGAAGTGTTCTCGATGCAACGACAGCTAGAATTGCTATTCTCGCAGGTGCGAAATTTATAGTAGGTCCATGTTTTGATAAAGATACTGCAAAACTGTGCAATATGTACCAAATTCCGTATATGCCAGGGTGTATGACGGTGACGGAGATGAAATGTGCTCTTGAAGAAGGTGTAGATATTGTTAAATTGTTCCCGGGAAACAATTTCGGTCCTAACTTTATCAAATCTGTGAAAGCACCGCTTCCGCAAGTGAATATAATGCCTACGGGAGGAGTAAATTTAGAGAATGTAAAAGAATGGATTAAAAGTGGATCGATAGCTGTTGGAGTAGGGGGAAATTTAGTTACACCGGCGGATACTGAAAACTATGATTTGATTATTGAATACGCTGAACAATATGTCGAAAAAGTACGTGAAGCAAGAAACGAACTGGATAAATGAATTGAATTTACGACTATCAGTTCCAAAATATATTAAAAAAATAAATTAAACAGCTTGTGTCCTATTTACTCAAATAGGACACAAGCTGTTTAATTGTAGATTTCAAATTGAGAAAATTAGTTTGTAGTCTTTGTTTTTCGGGCTATCATGAACGTAAACTATTCCCCAATTCGATGCTCTTCGCTGACTTGAACTAGAGTATCGAACTCGAGTTAGTCGAACACTCAGTGCCTAGATACTCCATATGTATATGTACTTGTCTCAATGATTTGTGATGGTGAGTTAGATATTTGGTATTTTACCGTAATTTTGCGTCTATGTTTAAGTGTTAAATCATATTCTATAATTCAAAAGTGCAATCGTTCCAACATTGATTGGAACGATTGCACTTTATCTTCTTGTATCTTAGGTAAAGAGTTTTTTTAAAGTACATCCTGATGAATATAGGAAACTTTAGAGAACTGTTAAAGCTAAAAGTTTCATCTACTACTTTTAAGTAGATAGTTTACAGTAATTAGCTCATTTCATAAATTTTAATGATTTCTTGCTTAGTGATAGGTCTTGGACCTGTTGTAGTATTTGGTTCACTTCCTGGGAACATTCTTACTACATCATCAGCCATTTTTTCAAATTGATCGGTAGGAATGTTAACATCAGCAAGTGTTAAATACGAATCAGTAGATTTTAGCCATTCCACTACTTTTACAGATAGCATCTTGGCTGCTTTCATATCATCTTCTTCGATGACACCGAAACATCTTCTAGCAAGTTTGGCCCATCTTGAGGGCATAGTTTCAGCCATTAATTCAAGATATGGTGGAATAACGATAGTCATACCTCTTGCATGGGGTAAATCATAAATAGCACTCAATGGCATTTCAATTGAATGCATCGGGATAGATCCTAAGCGACCGAGTGCTTGAAAACCAGACCAACCAAAGATAGAACACAAAGCAATTTGCCCTCGTACTTCCATATCGTCAGGATTCTCAATTATTTTGTCAAAATTTTCTTTCAACGTTAAAATCATACCTTCGGTTACTCTATCTGCAAACTCCGATTCTGCTTGACTCGATAGATAATGTTCAATTAAGTGAGAAAAAATATCTACGCAACTATCTTTTGTAATCGATAGTGGAACAGAAGTTAATAATGATGGATCAACTATAGCGACTTTCGGATATCTGTAAGGGGATCTAGAAAAACTTTTTTCATTTGTTTCAGCGTTAGTTAGAACACCGCCCGCGTTGCACTCAGACCCGGAAGCTGAAATTGTCGGAATTGAAATTATTGGGTATGCGCCCGTGTATTCTCTAGGGACTCGATTACCTAACACCACGTAATCCCATGATTTCCCCCCTGAATAGCTAGTAGCTGCAATATATTTAGAACCATCAATTACGCTTCCTCCACCTAATGCAATAACTAAGTCACAATTCTCGGCTTTAAAAGTTTCAATTGCCTTATCAATTGTTTGAGCTCGTGGATTAGGTTCGATTCCAGTAAACGTTATAAATTCAACCCCCGCTTCTGTTAAGGAGGACTCAACTTTTTCAATAATCGGATCTAAAAAGCCTCCCTTTTCATATGTAGCAATCATAGCTTTTCTGCCATGTGTTTTAGCTATTTTGCCTATTTCAGTAATTCTTCCTTCTCCATATACTAATTCTGTAGGGAAATTCCAATTGAAGTTATCCATTCTAAATCTCCTTTTCGTTTTTTTTTACTTATATATTAAAAAGTTAACATTATCTTAGTTTAGAGTGACCGCTAATTGATGCTTTTACACTTAAACGTCAGATCAAGATATAAAATAGATTCACAATCGTTTATGAAAGGAAGTCTTTTTTAATCTATAGGTTAACTTGTTTAATCAAAACAGAAAAAATTTTAATATTGGAAATGATCAAGAGAAAAGTAAAATGTTTTTTATTACTAACGGGCATTGGTCTATCACCAAATAAAATTTATATGTGAAGCACTAGGAAGAGTTCACGTGTGTATGCATCTACCAAAAAATAAGTGAGTATGACTTTTCAATCATCTTCTGGCAGAATTTCTAACTTTGAGGTGAGTAAACGGTCAATTATATTTTATAGTGCTGCAACTCGATAATATAAAAAAACATTTTTAAAGTACCACTATACGGAACATTGTTCCGTAATATGATTATAACTCTTTTGTATATTAAAATCTATACTGAATTTATTGATGATGAATTATAAAACTAAGTTACTATCCCAAAGTGAATGTTAAAAATCCGATAACGCTTTCTATTTGTACAAGGAAGCCGCCGATACACATTTTTAGATGGGGGAAACGCGGTGGATTAGACGCTCAGGTTTGGAAAATTGGACACGAAGGTTTTCATCGAGAAAATGTTGAGCTTAATTTAATAAACTGTCATTACACAAAAAAGATGGACTCATAATGAGCCCATCTTTTCGTGATTACCTGACCGCTAGCGCTTTCCAGCCCGTCGCGCCCATGATGGCGCTCACTTTTGATTTCGGGATGACCAAGCGACCGCGATACGGGTCGTTAATGTATAAGTTTGACTTGTCATAGCCGGTCGCCAACATGACGTGATAGTTGACGTAGCCGGTGAACTTCTTGTTCGAGGCGGTGTACCAGTTGAAGTAGCCATACGGCTTGTTGAAGTCAACGCTCGCCCAGACGATGACCGGGTTGCCCATCGACAATTCCCGTTCAATCGAACCGAGTCCTTGGTTGGACAAGTCTTTCACAGGACGATATTTGCTGGCAAATCCGATCATACCTTTTGGATAAATCCCATAGTTTTTATATTTGCCGAGCGTCCGTTTCGGGTCACCGGTGAACATGACGTTCGGGTCGACCCAACGGTATAGTCGGTTTTCGTAGCGAGCGTTCCACATACTCTTTGGCATCTCGTTGTATAAGGTGGATGCGCCGACGGCACGTCCTTTCTCTTCAAGTGCCATCTTGAGGGAGAAGAACTCACAGCCAGACGGGTACCCCATCGGGAACTGACGATAGAGTGGGACGCTCATTTTATAGATGGACAGCGCTTGAGAATAGACGCCCCGCGCATCGAACGAGGCGTTCCCGACGCGGCGGTTTTGATACATTTTTCCGAACTTGTCGAAGTAATGCCATTTCCCGTTAATGGCTTGCCAGTCCGTCTTCTTCGTTAAGGCAGGTGCGAAATATTCGTACTGGGTCGTGTATTTCCAGCCTTTTTCGGGGACGCCGGTCGAGTGGAAATGATACGTTTTTCCATCCAATCGGAATTTCCCTTGCAGCCGATAACCGTATGTCGGATGGAACCCGATCTTCTTCCCATCAACCGTTTGGAATCCATATTCGCGTCGACCATAGTAGTCGAACGAATAATAACGTGAGTTTAATTTATGGATTCCTTCAAGACGATAGCCGTAGGTCGGGTGAAAACCGTACATGACACCGTCAATGCGTTGGAGACCGTACTTACGGTCACCGTATTTTCCGAACAGATAGTGTCGGTTGTTAATACGATGAAGTCCCTCGAGACGATATCCATAATACGGATGGAAGCCATACATTTTCTCGCCGATGCGGGCGAGTCCTTGACGACGTTTGCCGTCATCCCCGAAGTAGTAGCGACGCGTGCCGATCGTTTTCCAACCAGTCGCCATTTCGCCATGTTCCATCAAATAGTACTTTTTTCCGTCTATTGTGTACATGCCCGTATGGATTGTGCCGTCCGGGAAGAAGTAATATTTGGCGTCACCAAGCTGTTGCCATCCCGAGAGACGGACCCCTTCCTCGGTGAAGTAGTACCGCTTGCCTGAGATTGTCTGGAAACCGGTAACCGGTTGACCGGTTTTATCGTAATAATAGACGAGACCATCCCGTTCCTGCCATCCGATGAGCAGCTTCCCGTTCTCGTCAAAAGTGTACGTCGTGCCGTCGACAGTGTAAGGACCAGTGATGAGTCGGCCGTCTGCCTCAAAATAATATGTAGTGTTTTCGATTTCTTGCCAACCTGTAAGGAGCGTTCCGTCATCGTTCAGATAGTACGTATGGCCCTCAATTTCTTGCCAACCCGTCAACACCGTCCCGTCACTCGAGGTGTAGACGATGCCGTCGTCCGTCTGTTGGAATGACCCTTCAGCATGAGTCGATAGAGGAGAGGTGAAGAGGGTTCCAGCAATTAAACTAAACATTGTAGTCGTCTTCCAGTTCATATTGTTAAGCCTCCCGATTTTCAAAAAATCCTATATAAAATAATATAACCATTTTTATCCAAAGGAAGATAGTGGCAAATGAATCATTTACAAGGTCAGACGTTTACGCCGAATGACTCATGAAGCGAAGGCGTTTCGACGCCACATAAAGCGAGAGGACGACAACGAGGATTCCGGTCAGGAGCGGCCAAACGAGATTCACCTCTGTCAGTAACACCTCGCTCGATAGCGGTCCGAGCATCCATGGCATCCAATCAAGGTCGACCCAACCAATCAAGAGGGACATGACGAAGTGGAGTCCGAGCGTCAAGACGACCGCAACCACGCCGCTCTCTAGAAGTGCCGCGATGAAAAAGAAGACAGATAGTTGCACGATGAAATGACAGACGAGAAGTGCCGTCGACACGAGAAGATCGACCGAGTCAAATGCATCAAATAGAATCACTGTATAGTATGCTGCTGCCGTTTGTGCGAGCAAAATACTGCCGACCGTCAATAAGGCATAATGGGCCCATTTGCTGATGACAATACGTGATGTCGGGATTTGTAATGACTTGAGCCATACGAGTGTCCCATTCGTCCGTTCATGGCTGAACGTATGCATCGCCGACAATAAGACGATGAGGAGTCCGATTTGACGAAGCTGTTCACTCACTGAGATTAAGACTTCCTCCGGAGTTGGGGTCGGGATCTCGATGATGGTTCCGTCAGGGAAATTTCCACCGGAAGCGAGGATGTCCGGTAAGAAGTAGAGTGTGATCGGCTGCATCGAGGCGAGGAGCATAAGGGCGACGGGAATCCAAATGAGTCGTTTGTTCGACCATGCTTCGCGCCATTCTTGTTTGAAGATTGCTGTACGCATCAGGCGTTCACCTCCAAAAATAAGGACTCAAGAGACGGATGCCCGACGTGCAACGATTGGATGACGACGTTCAGTTCCAAGACGCGCCGCAAAATCGCCCGCTCGGCGAGCTTTCGGTCCGATGATTCGAATACCCACGTTGAACCGTGTTTGATTGTCTGAGTCACACCTTCTAGTTGGTTCCAGTCCGCTCCACTCGTTTCGTCGTCGAAGAGTCGTAACTCGATGGTCGACTTCGAACCGAGCAGGTCGGTCACGGTGCCTTCCATGAGCAATTTGCCTTGTCGAAGCAGCAGCACCCAGTCGCTCGCTTCTTCGGCATCCGGGAGAACGTGCGTAGAGTAGAGAATCATTCGCTCCCGTTTCAAATCGCTCAATAAATCGAGCACTTCCCGACGACCGCGAGGGTCGAGTGCGGAGACGGGTTCATCGAGCAGCAATAGTTCCGGATCATGCACGAGCGCCTGTGCGATGCCGAGTCGTTGGCGCATCCCTCCGGATAGATTTGCAGCCGGTCGGTCGACCGGTTCGAGACCGACACGCTTTAACAGTTTGACGGGGTCGACGTGCTTTGTACCTGTCAACTCGGCGGCATATCGAATCGTCTCGACGGGAGTCAAAGACGGGTAGAGGGCCGGACGTTGCGGCAAATAACCGATGCGTGTTTGTACGTGACCGCTCACGTCACCACTTGTAGGGTTCGTGACACGGGCGAGCAGGTTTAAAAGCGTCGTCTTACCCGCTCCGTTCTCACCGAGTAAGGACGTGCATCCAGGGCGCAACTCAAAACTGACATCATCGAGTGCTTTGAACGATCCGAAGTGTTTCGAAATGTGTGTGACCTTCATCGTTTTGCCCGTCCCCATAAGAAGTAAACAATCGGTCCAAGAATGTTAATGAAGACGATGACGAGAAGCCATACCCATTTCGGGCCGTTCGTCACGTCGCGTTTGAATAGGTCGATCAAAGCGACAACGAGCAGGATGAGTTGCAAAATCAAGACAGGGAGTAGGATGAGTAAAAGTGTATTCGGGTCGTTTGTGATATCCATAGCGAGAACCTCCTTTTGAAGTAAACGATCTTTAACTCATTCTACACGAACGAAAGGTCCCCTGTATGTGACACAAAAAATCCCCATCTCACATGGAGATGGGGAAAACGGATCATTTGACGATGATGACAGGAGCGAGCGCGCGTTTGGCGAGTTTATGACTCACGCTACCGAGCACGAACTCTTGGAACGTATTTAAGCCGCGCGAGCCGACAACGACATATTCATAAGGCTCGTGATTCGCATATTTGACGAGTTCAACGTCCGGTTCGCCTCGGAGCTCAATATATTCGTAATGGATTCCTTCCGCTTCCGCCAAGTCAAACAATGGCTTGAGCATCTGTTTACGCTTCGTCTCCAAATCGATTTTACCTGTCGAATTGAGAGCCGCTTCCTTCGATTCTTTCGCACTGATGACGTGAACGATATCGATTGACGCATTCGACGCCTTTGCAAGTTGAATCGCTTTTTCAAGCGCACGTTTCGAGTGGGCAGAACCATCTGCCGCTAAAAATAACTTTCCCATGAAAACTCCTCCTCTTTCGCACGTTCTACTTTTAGTATAGGTGATTTGCCGAACAGGGGAAATGACGAATCAGTGACCAGCGTTCGTATCTTGTTGCTTCAAGTGAAGCGCGAGAGTGTTGAGCAGTTTTTCCGAGTCTTTGTTCAAGTTAAGAAGTTCCGGTTCGATTCCGACTTCTCGGTATTTAAAGACGACCTTATCGATGGCACCGATGGCCGAATCATCCCAAAGATGCGTGTTCGCAAAGTCGATTGTGACTGTGTTGATTCCTGCGTCGATATCTTCTGTAATATCGAACTGGTTGACAAATTCAGACGTCGAAGCGAAGAATAGCTGTCCGTTGACTGTATAATCTACGCGGTTTGAAGTAACTTGGCGACCGAGATCGATCTTTGAAATTTTGGCGGCGAATAAAATCGCAGCCGTCAAGATTCCACCGAGTACCCCGAGGGACAGGTCATGTGTGAAGACAGTGACGAGGACCGTGACGAGCATGACGACCGTATCCGACTTTTGAGCGGTGCGCATCGCTTTGAGCGAGCCCCAGTCAAATGTTGCATACGATACGAAGAACATGACTCCGACGAGCGCACCGACCGGGATGAGCATGAGTACATCACTCATCGTCATGATCATGATGAAGAGTGCAAGTCCGGCTGTGAACGTCGACAGACGACCACGCGCACCTGACGAAACGTTGATGACAGATTGACCGATCATCGCACATCCTGGCATCCCACCGAAGAATCCGGCGATGATGTTCGAAATTCCTTGTCCGCGTGATTCGCGGTTTTTGTTGGAATCTGTACCCGTCATGTCATCGACGATTTGCGCCGTCAAGAGCGATTCAATCAATCCAACAAAGGCGAGCGAAATCGAGTACGGCAAGATAATCATAAGTGTCTCGAGCGTGAACGGCACATCCGGGAACAAGAAGTCTGGAAGCGTAGCTGAAATCGTCCCCATATCTCCAATATTTTTCGTATCAAGCCCGAATGTAATCGCGAGAATGGTCATGACGACAATCGCGACGAGCGGAGCCGGGATCGTTTTCGTTACACGTGGGAACAAGAAGATGATGGCGAGTGATGCGGCGACAATCGCCCAGATGATCCAGCTTTCGCCTTCAAAGTTTGACAATTGTGCCTGGAAAATCAAAATGGCGAGCGCATTGACGAAACCGACCATGACGGCGCGCGGAATGAATTTCATCAACCGGGCGATGCCGAAGTAGCCGAGAACGATTTGAATGATCCCGGTCAAAATACCAGCGGCGAGCAAGTACTGGAGACCATGGTCGGCGACGAGTGAAACGATGACGAGCGCCATCGCACCAGTTGCAGCCGAGATCATCGCAGGACGGCCTCCGGCGATTGAGATCACCATAGCGATAATGAATGAGGCATACAGCCCGACCATCGGGTTGACTCCCGCGATGAGGGAGAAGGCGATGGCTTCCGGGATGAGCGCTAGGGCGACGACAATCCCGGCTAAAATGTCGGCTCGGACATTTCCGAGCCATTCGTGTTTCAACGTATTCAATCTTTCCAAAAGAACACACCTTTCTCTTTATAATATGATGATTTGATTTTCGAGTCTCACGAAAATCAAAATAATGGATTCTGACATTTTCAACGTGTTTCATCATACCGAATTCAACCCGAAATGACAATTGCTTCGTGTTAAAAACTATGTTATTTTCATAACGTAAAGGTTATATAACAAAAAAGTTATATGAGAGGTGGGGAAGAAATATGTACGCTGTAGATGAACTGAGTAAAGTACTCAAGGTGCTCGGTGACCCGATCCGGTTGACAATGTTGAAACAGATGGAAGCAGGCGAACAGTGTGCCTGTAGCTTCGTCGATTGTTTCGACATCTCGCAACCGGCGATCAGCCGTCATTTGAAAATGTTGCGTCAGGCGGGACTTTTATTGGAGCGCCGGGACAAACAGTGGATTCACTATCGATTGAACGAGACGAGCCCGTTTTATGGGATCGTCGTCGATTTACTCGACAAGATTGAAACGGTCGATATGAGTTGCGACTGTGATACCGATTGTGCGATTTGAGGAGGAGTCAACGATGAAACTTGAAGTGTTCGAACCAGCCATGTGCTGCCCGACAGGATTATGTGGTCCGTCAATCGACCCGGAACTGACGCGAATCGCGACAGTCCACTATGTGTTAAAACAGCGAGGATTTGATGTTGTTCGATATAACCTGGCATCTGAACCGAATCGATTCGTTGAGAATGACACCGTCCAAGCTGAAATCGTGAACGGTCTCGAATCGCTTCCGCTGACCCTCGTGAACGGCGAGATCATGAAGCGTGGCGCTTATTTGACGAATGAAGAGATAGCAGAATTGACGGGGTTACCGATTGATGCATTTGCCAAGAAAGATGGAGAAAAACCAAAAGTTCGAATCTCACTCAAAAAATAAGGAGATACTCACATGAAGCCATTTGACTTTCAAACAATCGAACCGACCCGTTATGTGTTTCTAACCGGAAAGGGTGGCGTAGGAAAGACATCGACGGCCTCGAGCCTCGCATTGACGCTCGCTGATCGTGGGAAGCGTGTCTTGCTCGTTTCGACTGACCCGGCAAGTAATTTACAAGATGTGTTCGAGATGGAGCTTGATGAGACACCGCGTCATGTCCCAGAAACAAAACTCGCTATCGCCAATTTTGATCCCGAAGAAGCGGCAAGACAATACATGGAGCGGATGGTCGGACCTTATCGTGGCGTGCTGCCTGATGTGGCCATCCAGTCGATGGAAGAGCAACTATCCGGCGCATGTACGGTCGAGATTGCGGCATTCGACCAGTTTACGGACTTGTTGACGTCCCCGTCGGCTCGTGAGACATACGAACATGTCATCTTTGATACGGCACCGACAGGTCATACGTTGCGCTTATTAACATTGCCAAGTGCGTGGGATGAATTTTTAGAGACGAACACGACTGGTGCATCTTGCCTCGGTCCTCTTGCAGGTCTAGCTGACAAGCAATTGCAATACAAAAAGGCCGTCGAGACGCTCACCGATGACAAAGAGACGACTTTGCTTCTCGTTGCCCGTCCCGAGACATCAACGCTCGTTGAAGCAACACGTGCCGCGACTGAGCTTCGTGCAATCGGCATCGAGCGAATGCAACTCGTCATTAATGGTCTCGTCCTCAACGGTGAAGGGACAGACCGATACACGAAACAGTTCATCGAGCGTCAGCAACAAGCACTCCGTGAACTCCCTGAAGATATCACCGACCTCGATGTATTCATGCTCCCATATGCTTACGAGAACCTCATCGGTGTCTCTGCACTTCGACGCTTTGTGCACGGGGGGACGGTCGCTATCGCAGATGCACGCTATGACTCGAGTCGTTACGGATCAATCGATCGACTCGTCGATGAGGTCGAGGCGGACGGTCCGAGCGTCATCATGACGATGGGGAAAGGTGGGGTCGGGAAGACGACACTCGCTTCGCTGATCGCGGTGGCACTTCATGAAAGAGGGCATGCCGTCCATTTGACGACGACAGATCCGGCCGCTCATGTCGCTTTTACGGTCGGGGCAAACATTTCAGATACGTTTACAGTCGATGCCATTGATCCGAAAGTTGAGATTGAGAGGTATCGAAAGGATGTGCTCCGGGAAGCGGGAGACATGAATGAAGAGCAGCGCATGATGCTCGAAGAGGATTTACGTTCGCCATGTACTGAAGAAATCGCCGTTTTTCGCGCCTTCGCGAATCAGGTGGCAAAAACGAAAGACCGCTTTGTCGTCATCGATACGGCACCGACAGGTCATACGCTTCTTCTATTAGATGCGACGGAGAGTTATCATCGTGAACTCGAACGATCGACTGGAGTCGTTCCGGAAGCGGTCCGAGACTTGTTGCCGAAACTACGTGACCCGAAACAAACGCACGTCATCATCACGACACTGCCTGAAGCGACGCCAGTGTATGAAGCTGAACGGCTCGTAGCAGACTTGAATCGGGCAAAAATTTACCCGTTCGCTTGGGTCGTCAATCAATCGTTCACGCCACTCGATGTGACGAGCAACCTGCTGAAAGCGAAAGTTGCGAGCGAGGCGACTTGGCTCGAACGCGTGAACAACTATCCGCGTCCGACAATGCTCGCATGGCAAGAACGTCTGCCAGTCGGATATTCGGCATTATCTCAATTGTTAAAGGAGGAAGTGAAATGAACATTACGAATGAAGCCATTGATTTTTTGAAAGCGGCTTTGACGGAAGAAGAAACAAAAGCGGTACGCATCTGTACAGAGGCAGGATGTTGTGGACCGACACTAGGGCTCGTTGTAGCGTCACCAGAAACGACGGATGACGTGAAAGACTTCGACGGCCTGACGTTCTCGGTGGCGAATGATGCTGAAGCGCTAGCGGAAAACGTCACGCTTGATGTTGAGTCGACGGAAGAAGGCACCGGTCTTGTTCTCCGTGGATTACAAGAAACTTGCTAAATAAATAGAAATTATTGGAGGAACTCATTGTGCAGTGGATTGCTAGTTTAATTTTTCTCGTGACGCTTTTCCTCATCATTAAGCAACCGAAAGGCCTCGGCATCGGTTACTCGGCGATGGGGATGGCCGTCATTGCCCTCATTTCGGGCGTCGTTAATTTTGATGATGTCGGAACAGTATGGGGTATCATTTGGAACGCGACGTTCACATTCATCGCGATTATCATCATTTCGCTCATTTTAGACGAGATTGGATTTTTCGAATGGGCCGCATTACATATGGCCCGAATCGCAAAAGGTGGTGGAGTGAAGTTATTCGTCTACATCACGCTACTCGGTGCGCTCGTTGCGGCACTATTTGCAAACGACGGGGCGGCGCTCATCTTGACGCCAATCGTCTTAGCGATGGTCCGGGCTCTCAAACTGCCGGATGCGGTCGTCTTGGCGTACGTCATGGCCTCTGGATTTATCGCCGATACAGCGAGTTTGCCGTTCATCGTGTCGAACCTGGTCAATATCGTCTCGGCCGACTTCTTCGGAATCGGGTTCGCCGAGTATGCGGCACGGATGGTGTTCGTCAACGTCTTTGCGGTTGCGGGCAGTCTACTCGTATTGTATTTGTACTTTAGAAAAGACATCCCGAAACAGTATGATGCATCTCAATTGGCTAAACCTGCGTCAGTCATCAAAGACCATACGATGTTCCGCTTATCGTGGGTCGTGCTCGCGTTACTCGTCATCGGTTACTTTACGAGTGACTTGATTGGCATCCCGGTCTCACTCGTCGCCGCTGTCATCGCCCTATTTTTCTTGGTGATGGCGAACCGTTCAGCTGCGGTAGAGACGACACAAGTCGTCAAAGGAGCACCGTGGGCAATCGTCTTCTTCTCGCTCGGCATGTACGTCGTTGTTTATGGATTACAGAACGCCGGACTCACACAAGTGCTTGCGAACTTTATCGATTGGTTTGCGGTGAATGCCTTCAGTGCGACGTTCGGAATGGGATTTTTGGCTGCCGTCTTGTCCTCGGTCATGAATAACATGCCGACCGTCATGATTGATGCGCTCGCCATCGACTTGACGAATACGACCGGCCAGATTCGGGAAGCGCTCATTTATGCGAATGTCATCGGCTCAGACTTAGGTCCAAAGATTACGCCGATCGGGTCGCTCGCGACATTATTATGGCTCCACGTACTTCGGACAAAAGGGTTGAGAATTGGATGGGGTGAATATTTTAAAGTCGGGATCATCCTGACGATTCCAACACTCGCCATCACACTATTTGGTTTGTATATCAGCTTATTACTTTATTAAGGAGTTGTTTTTATGAAATTAGTGATTATCGGTTCGGTCGCAGCGGGGACATCCGTTGCAGCAAAGGCACGACGTAACAACGAAGATGCGCAGATTACGATTTACGACCGGGATTACGATATCTCGTATTCGGGATGTGGGATTCCTTACTATGTCGGTGGAGAAGTCGAATCACGTGATGACTTGACGCCGCGTGACGCCGCCTTCTTTAAGAAGCGCTATAACATCGATGTCATGACACGACATAACGTGACAGCGGTCGACAAGGATGCGAAAACGGTGACGGTTGAAAACTTAGATAACGGTGAGACGTTCACGGACTCGTATGATGTCCTCGTCCTCGCGACAGGGGCGACAAGCATCGTCCCACCGATTCCTGGAGTGAAATCGGACAACGTCTTCCCGATTCGAAACATCCAACACGCGGAAGCTACACGTTCGTTCGTGGATTCGACAGACCCAAAACATGCGACGATTATCGGGGCCGGCTTCATCGGTCTTGAGATGGCCGAACAGTTGAAACTTCGCGGTGTGGATGTCACTATCATCGAGCGCGTGTCGCAAGTCATGCCGCCACTCGACAAGGACATGGCATGCCGCGTCGAGGAGCATCTCGAAAAGAACGGGATTGAGCTCATGCTCGGTGAGACGGTGACGGAACTCATTGGTGACGGTCATGTGGAGCGTGTCGTCACCGAGAGTGGGAAGACGATTGAGACAGATTTCGTCATCCTATCGGTCGGGGTCCGTCCGAACGTCGAACTCGCTATGCAAATGGGTGTCAAATTGGGTGAGACGGGTGCGATTGCCGTCAATGAGCGGATGGAGACGAACGTCTCAGACGTGTATGCCGCCGGTGACGTCGCGGAGAGCTTCTCCATCGTGACAGGTAAACCAATCTGGCGCCCGCTCGGTTCGACAGCGAATAAGATGGGGCGGACCGCAGGAGACGTCATCACGGGAGGACATCTCGAACATCGCGGCATTCTCGGTACGGGCATCTTCAAAGTGTTCGGACTTGCCGTGGCGCAGACGGGTCTCGCCGAAAAAGAAGCGCGTGAACTCGGGTACGATATTGAGGTGCTTCATAACACGAAACCGGATAAACCAGCCTATATGGGTGGAAAAGATATGACGATTAAAGCAGTCGCGGACCGTGCGACACGTCAACTGCTCGGCGTCCAAATCGTCG
This sequence comes from Exiguobacterium sp. s57, assembly GCF_018617685.1. Taxonomy (NCBI): domain Bacteria; kingdom Bacillati; phylum Bacillota; class Bacilli; order Caryophanales; genus Exiguobacterium; species Exiguobacterium sp. s57. The sequence goes on along the minus strand of NZ_JACSKR010000001.1, from coordinate 1,133,090 downwards.
GATTCGAAGGGGTCGACAAGCGAATCGACGTCTTCGTCACGGCAATCACGCTCAAGGCAAAAGTAGATGATTTGTTCCACCTCGACCTTGCCTACGCACCACCGTTCTCGACGACGAAAGATCCAGTCATGTATACGGGGATGGTCCTTTCGAACAGCATCGACAAGGCGGCACGACTCATCACACCGGCCGAACTTCAGACACGGATCGACGCAGATGAAGACATGCAAATCATCGATACGCGTAAAGCATCACAGTTCGAGAAGGCATGTGTCGATTGTGCGGTCAACGTCCCGCTCGGTCATCTCCGGGAAGCGGCGAATGACATGGACAAAAACAAACCGACCGTCGTCTACTGTAACGGCGGAGTGACGGGGAACGCGGCACAGAACGTGCTCCGTAACCTCGGATTCACCGACGTGTACAACTTGTCGGGCGGTAACAAAAACTATCAGTTATTCAAAAAGTACGGGAACTAAACAAGACGACGTCCGAGTCATACGGACGTCGTTTTTTGTGAACAAAACTCTCTTTAGTCCATATTCCTTAGGTGACCTTCCCGTCAACTGATGCCAATTGACCCTTTTCTAAAATAACATTGCTTCGTTAAAGGAAACCGTTTACAATTTTTGTGTAAGCGTTTTCTTAAAATAGTGCTACAAGGAGGGACCCTCATGGTCAAAAAACAATGGAAACCCGTATGGGCAGTTGTGCTAACGTTTGCACTAATTCTGTCAATGTTTCCGATGCCGACGTCCGCTTTAGATAAAGGGGAGTCGACTTTAGTCGTCGTCCATTATCAAGAGGCGCCGGATAATGAAAAGGATTGGAACTTATGGCTTTGGGCAAATGGCCCAGATTACTTCCCGAATAAAGGCTTCACGTTTAATTGGGAAGATTCATTTGGAAAGGTGGCGGCCTATGAATTCCCGGTCGACTCACCTGAAAAGATCGGTCTCATCGTCCGAACGGACAATTGGGACAAAGATAAAGGGTCGGAGAATGACCGCTTCATCACGAACGATATGATCCAAGACGGTGTCGCGGAAGTTTGGATCAAGTCAGGCGACCCGACGATTTATACGTCAAACCCGGACGGGGAGACGGCCTCAACGGAAATCGACATGAAAGTTCACTATTTCCGTTACGACAATACATACACGGACTGGGGGCTGTGGGCTTGGCCGGACGGCGGGGACGGACAGAACATCACGTTCGATGAGACCGATGCATTCGGCGCCATCGCGAACGTGAAACTCGCCAACCCGGAATCGAAAAAATTGATGGGTTTAATCACGAAAAAAGGAGAATGGACGGAAAAGGACGGCGAAGACCGTTTTGTTCTCGGTACAGCGAAAGAGATTTGGCTCGTTGAAGGAGATTCGACCATCTATTATTCAGAGCCACAAATCGACCGTTCCCCTAAACTCGTCGCGTTCTCGGCGGATACGTTCCGACAAGCGACACTCACGACGAACCGTGCCATTACGGACGCGTTCATCGATGAATTGAGCGTAGACGGTGCAACGGTTGAGTCGATTGAAAAGACCGGAGACAAGTCGGTCACGATTCAATTTACAGAAGACATCGATTTAGCGAAGATTATTCAAGCGTCGCATCCGGAATACGGCGAACAGACACTTCAAGCCGGCAAGGTGCTTCGCTCGAAAGAATTCGACGCGAAATATGCGTACGATGGTAAACTCGGCATCACGTACCAAAAATCAAAAACGAAGTTTGTTCTTTGGGCACCGACGGCTCAACAAGTCGAGCTCGAGCTTTGGAATATGCCGACAGACCGACCAACGAACGATAAAGATATGAAAAAAGCCATCAAGATGAAACGCGGTGAGCGTGGCACGTGGGTGACGGAAGTACGCGGTGACCTTGACGGCATCGGCTATACGTACCAAGTGACACATGCGACAGGTAAGGTTCGTGCGGTCGATCCGTATGCGACGGCTGTCGGTGTGAATGGTGATCAGGGCGTCGTCGTCGATCTGAAAGAAACGGACCCGAAACGATGGAACTCGATGAAGCCGAAGTTGAAGCAGTCAACGGATGCGATTATCTATGAGACACACGTCCGTGACCTTTCAATCTTTGATGTGAAGACGGATAAGTATGACTCAGGCATCAAAAACAAAGGGAAATATCTCGGTGTCATCGAACCAGGAACACGTCTCCTCATCGACGGTAAAAAGACGGCAACGAAAACAGGACTCGACCACGTCAAAGACCTTGGCGTAACACATGTCCAGTTCATTCCTGTCTATGACTTCAATACGGCTTCGGTCGATGAGACGAGCCCGATGGCGACATATAACTGGGGATACGACCCGAAAAACTATAATGCGCCAGAAGGGTCGTATTCAACAAATCCTTACGATGCAAAAGTACGCATCATGGAAATGAAGCAGATGATTCAAGGTTTACATGACAACAACCTACGTGGTGTCATGGACGTGGTATATAACCATATGTTTGATGCTCAGGCGTCAAATTTGCATAAAATCGTACCAGGTTACTACTACCGTTATACAGAAGGTGGTGACTTCGCCAACGGGACGGGTGTCGGGAACGATACCGCGTCCGAACGAGCGATGATGCAAAAACTCATCGTCGACTCGGTCGTCTATTGGGCGAAAGAGTATCACTGGGACGGATTCCGTTTCGACTTGATGGGCATCCATGACGTCGAGACAATGAACAAAGTTCGTTCGGAGTTGAATCGAGTCGACAAGTCAATCCTCGTCTTCGGAGAAGGGTGGGACCTCGGCACACCACTCGATGCTGAATTGAAAGCAAATCAAAAGAACGCCTACGACATGCCGGGAGTCGCACACTTCAACGACAATATCCGTGACGGCTTAAAGGGGAGCGTCTTCTACGATGAGGACAAAGGTTTCGTCAACGGAAAAGAAGGCATGGAAAATCGCGTGAAGACGGGAATCGTCGGAGAAATCGCTTATAGCGACACGATTACAGGATTCACGAAAGAGCCGACGCAAGCCATCACATACGTCGAAGCCCACGATAATCACACACTTTGGGATAAGTTGGAGTTGACGAACCCGATCGCATCTGAATTCAATAAAACGAAGATGCATCGGCTCGCATCAAGTATCCTACTAACGAGTCAAGGGACGACATTCCTTCACGCTGGGCAAGAATTCATGCGCACGAAGGAAGGGGATCACAACTCTTACAAATCACCGGACTCGATCAACCAACTCGATTGGAAACGGGCAGCAGACCGCAAGGCGGACGTCCAGTACATGAAAGGGTTGATTGAGATGCGTAAGGCAAACCCTGGTCTCCGGATGACGAAAGCGAGCGACGTGAAACAATTTTTGACGTTCCATAAAGCGGAAGCGAACGTCATCACGTACACGATTGATGAAGATGCACCTGGTCAAAAGAATGACTTGTTCATCACGCATAACGCCAACCCGACAAATGTCCGAATCACTCTTCCGAAAGGGAAGTGGAACGTGATTGTCGATGGTAACCGTGCCGGAACGAAAACAATCAAGCACGTATCAGGTAAGATTCGTGTTCCAGCCTACAAGACGTTCGTCCTCGAGCGCGACTAAGCTTTGACCCCACTTTTAAGGAGTGGGGTTTTTTGGATATGCAAGTTCACTAGGGGACCGACACAAGATGAAGGATGTTTTACATTGCGCTCAAAAAAAGACGGTCATACAGATCGAGACTGTCACGCGAAAGAATAGATAGTTGAAACAAGGGTCTTCTTTTCTCTAAGATGGAGAAAGAGAGAATGAGTGAGGAGACTTATGAGATGAACCTATACGACCAAGCGAGCGACTGGATGCGACAATGGCATGACGACCCTTCTGAACGCCTAAGACAAATAAAAGATGAAATCGAGCGAACAGGTACTTACACGTTGACGACAGAAGAGTTGTCTGAAGGGGCCAAGATGGCGTGGCGAAACTCGAATCGTTGCATCGGACGTTTGTTTTGGCAGACGCTTCATGTGATTGACGCCCGGGATGCCGATACGTTTGACGATGTCTACGCTCGACTGGTCGATCACCTTCATTTCGCCACGAACGAGGGGAAAATCCGTTCGACGATGACGGTCCTTCCGAACGAGTTCCAATTGTTAAATGCACAACTGATTCGGTACGCAGGATATGAGACGCCAGACGGGATTATCGGAGACCCGATGTCTGTCACGATGACGAAACGGGCCGAACAACTTGGATGGATCGGTTCCGGGACTCCGTTTGATGTTCTTCCGCTCATGATCACAGATGGTCAGGATGTTCGTCTCTACGAATTGCCAAGTGAGGCAGTGCTCGAAGTGGACATCGAACATGAAGACGTTGACTTGTTTGACGGGCGAGCGATCAAATGGCATGCTCTTCCGGCGATCACCGATATGGAGCTTGAGATCGGTGGGCTTCGGTTTACGTCGATCCCATTCAACGGTTGGTATATGGAGACGGAAATCGGGGCGCGCAATTTAGCAGACACGGACCGCTATGACTTGTTGCCACTTGTCGGACGGTCGCTCGGGCTTGAGACGACAAAAGAACGCTCACTTTGGCGTGACCGCGCTCTCGTTGAATTGAATATCGCTGTCCTGCAATCGTTTGAACGAGTGGGTGTTACGATTGTCGATCATCATACCGCCGCTAAACAGTTCAAACGGTTCGAAAAAAATGAGCGGGAAGCGGGACGTGACGTCACCGGGCAATGGAGTTGGCTCATCCCGCCTTTATCCCCAGCGACGACGCACGTCTTCCACGAGCATTATGATGACGTTATCAAAACACCGAACTTGTTTGCGAGAAGCGGATGTCCCTTCTCAGGGTTTCGTCAGCCGGTAAAAGAGGAATTGAAAGGCTAGAACCGAGAGAAAGGATGATTACTGTGGCAGTCCCGCTTTGGAAACGAGCCGTTGCCGGTCAAATCGACCAAGTCGTCTTTCAGACACCGGCCAAGCTGATTGAAAAGGCCATCCGTAAAAAAGTATGGCCGGACAAAGAAGTGAAACGGTACTACTTCCCGACCGTTGTGACGATGGCCGGAGAAGTCTACTGTATGCTGTATCGAAATGGTCAGACACTAGGTGACCGTATCGTTGGAATCAAGGTCGTGAGTGCAGATGGACGTCCGCTTTCCTTTGAGCAAGTCATCAAACGGACGCTGTATAAAGATGTCGTCTATCCGGCGACGCTCGGGATTCCCTTAATTCGGGCACTCCAACAGATGAAGTCAAACAAGGACCTCGAGTTGCCGCATGACGAATTCGCCCATACGAAATTGATTTCGACGAAGTGAAGAGAGGCAGGGCGACCGCGTGTCGCTCTGTTTTTTCGTCTCATTCAGACGGCTAGCAGTCGGCTAGGAATAGGGGCAAAAAATAAGGTATAATGAGATTGGACAAAAATGAACGACCATTGGAGGATCTTTAGTTATGACAAAAATCGCATGGATTACCGACAGCATGGCCAACTTCTCCCAAGAAGAAGCAGCACGACTCGGTGTAGATATCGTTCCGATTCAGTTGATTGTGGACGGTAACGGCTATAGTGAAACAAATCTCTCGCTTGAGGACTTACATCGGTATATGATTGACCAAAAGAAAGAAGCGAAGACGTCACAACCGATTTTCGGAGATTTCATCGGGCGCTATGAGCGCTTAAAAGAGGAAGGGTACGATTGTGCCATCGCCGTCCATTGCTCGAACGGATTGAGCAGCACAGCGAAAAACTCAAAAGCAGCGGCAGAAGCGGCTGACTTTAAAGTATATACGATCGACTCGCATGCTGCGCTCGAAGCGCAACAAGAACTTGTCCGAATCGGTAAGACCGCCGAACAAGAAGGCAAGTCGGTCGAAGAGATTGTCGCACTGCTCGAGGCATGGCGCGACAAGAAGAACTTCTTCATGATTATCGGCAACATGGAAACGATGCGCCGGGGCGGTCGAGTTTCTTCCGGAGAGATGTTCCTTGCGAACATCTTGAACATCAAACCGATTATCACGCTCGATGAGACAGGAAAAGTCATTCCGTTTAAAAAGGCACGTTCGTTGAAGAAGGCGTATGCGGAGATGGTCGGCGAACTCGAACGTCGTCATGCGGAGAACGGTGTGAAGGATAACCGGGTATTCGTCCAGACGGCACTCTCACCAAAGATGCAAGACGACTTTGTCGCGCTCATCGAGTCGAAATTACCGGGTCTCGAAGTGGTGCGGACACGATTCTGTCCATCCATCGCGGTACATGCCGGCTTTGAAACTGTCGGTGTCTTGTGGCTCGACGCTTAACAAATAGGAGGAATGCAAGATGGAAGCAATGACAACCTTGACTGGATTGAATGAACGGATTGCGGGCGTGGAACAACTGCTCGTCTATGTCTCTCATCCAGGGTGCAGTGTCTGTCATGCGCTGAAACCTCAAATCGAAGAGATGCTCCAACAGTTCCCTGAAATCGAATCAGTCGCGGTGGATTCGGACGAAGTCCCTGAAATAGCAGGAACTTTCTCCATTTTCACCGTACCGGTCGTCCTCTTTTTCATCAATGGGAAAGAGATGCTGCGCCGGGCACGATTCGTCCCAATCGGTGAACTGACGCATCAACTCGAACGTATGCAAGAAATGAGACAAGCATGAACATGAACCTTCATCCATTCATCGGATGAAGGTTTTTTAGTGAGGTGAAAATATTGAAAATAAAAAACGGAGCACCGTTAACGGCACTCCGACAGGTTATTCTGCTGCTTGCGGCACGAGGTAAATCAAGCCGAACGGGTTATGCAACAAGTTGTCAATCGTCGTCCGCTCGTCTTCGCCCATTTCGACCGTGAAGGCACGACCGTCTTCGAAAGCGAATCGGTCACCATCACCGAACATCGTTCCTCCTGAGATGAGATGGAAGTTGAACGAGTGAATCACGTGGATGGCATCTTCAATATCGAGTGTCATCGGCACGGCCACATCTGCATGACCGAACGCTTTCATTCCCCATGACATATAGGCGTTCTCTTCTTCCGTGATTGCGGTGAGGAGTGAATAGTCGAGCGCGAGATCTTCTTCTTTTGACTCCTGCCATTCTTCTTTTGAGTAGGCGACGCCGGCCGATTCGACCATGACACCGAGCCCGCCTGCGTTTAACACGGCGTTCGCGGCTCGACGTGCCGCAGCGACGTCTGTCAAATCGTTGACGTCGACAATCAAGTAGACGACGTGCGTGTGACGTGCGAGTCCTTTCGCGATTTTCGGTGTGAACCCGCCGGAGCTGGCGTGAATCATTGCCTCGGCTAGAGCAGGGTCACGTTCTACAGCTTCTACGGTGAACGCTTTTCCTGTTTCGTCTTCAAGCAACAGCAGACCGGCCATTGTGTAGCCTTCACTATGTAAACTGATTTGTTCGCTTACGCCTTCTACGGAAGACCAGTTTCCGGGAATGGCGAGCATAACTTGTGTACGATTCATGTCAATCATCCTTTTCTGCAAAAAGTCAGACCCCTCCTCAAGAGAGGTCTGGTCTATCCTCTATTATGCCCTATTTTGGCATAAATTATTCTTGATATGACTTTAATACTTCCTGAAGTGGGATTTGATCGATCTTTCGACGACTGACGAACGTGCTCATGAAGAAGAGGAGAGCGACCGCGCCAAGCGTGTAGACGATATAAATCCATTCGAATTCAAGCGGAAGAACGAGCCCGTAATCTTCTGCGAAAACGACGATGATGACTCGGAGTGTCAACAGGGCAATCGGAATACTCAAGAGAGCAGAGACGAGTGCGTAGATGAAGTAGCTGTTCAAAATCATCGAGCGGACTTCTCGTTTCTGATACCCCATCACTTTTAAAAGCGAGATCACGTAGTAGTTCTTCTCGACCGTGAGCGCCGTCAGAACGAACAGGATACTGAAGGCGATGAGGGATGCTCCGCCGATTAAGACGTTCATCATGAAGTTCATATATTGATTGATCGACTCGGACTGCTCAATCAATCCTTGGCGGGACAAAATGGTCGGATAATCCGACTCATTCGGACGCTCCGTCGCATAAATCCCGTTGAACAGGCTATCTGTTACTCCGTCACTTAACAGTTCACTCAATTCTGTTCGAGGCAGGTAGGCGAAGTCTCCGGAAAATTCATCGGCGATGCCGATGATCGGGTACGTCAGCGTGTCTCCGTCGAGGTCAACGTCAATTTCTTGTCCGGTCTCAAGACCAAGTTTCAGGGCAAGCGAGGAAGAGACGATCAACCCACCGGATTCCGGTACCAACTTGTCCCCGTCCTCATTCTGAAGCGGAAACAATGTGTTGTCGTCACTCAACCCTTTCAAAGTGATGAGTTTGTCTTCGACAAAGGCGAACGGGTAGGTGAGGAACGGCTCTTGCCCCTCTTCTACAGTCGGTGTCGAATCCGTATAGGCTTCATATTCATAGACGGCATCGTTCAATCCTCCCACGGTCATTCGGTCGACGGCACCGTTCATCATGAGGGCGAAGATGATGAGGATTGTTGAGAACAAGATGCCGAGGAAGAAAATCAAGAAGCTCCCCGTGCTCTTAACCGCATACAAATATTTAAATTTCGTCTTGCCGCTCGCCTGTTTCAACAGTCGACTGACGAGACGGCTGAGTCGATTGAGCGAGACATTGTCTCGCGGTGACAGGAGGGCGAGGGCGCTCTCTCCCATGATTTTATAGATGACCCCGCCCGCGACAAGCGCGAAGAAGAACAGTGGGGCAAATACAGCCGTCAAAAAGACAAGCGGACTTTGGGCAATCGTGATGGACGGCAAGAGATAAAAGTCGAGATACAGTTCTTTTAATGGATCTGCGAAATAGAGTCCGAGGAAATAACCGATGATGAGCATGAAGAAAGCGAAAATTAAGATAAGCACTAGATAAGGCGCGGCGATTTGACGGCGACTATATCCGATTGCTTTTAACAGTCCAATTTGACCACGTTCGGCCTCGAGCATATTCGAGATTAGAATGGCGACGATGATGACGGCGATTGAAACGATAAACAAACTGAGTCCGAGGGCCATCGCCTTCCCGGATGAAATTTCACTATAGATGGCGCCGCTTCGGATGATGTTCTCGGTTTCCATGACCGAGACGACAAAAGGTAGTTCGAGGTCGGTCTCAACCGTTTGGTCGGTCACACCTGATAATCGGAATGACTCTTGTCCGACAATTGACTCGAACGATTCATCCGTCATGAGAAGAAGCGTTTGCGAACCCGGGTCAAGATTGAATAAATTATCATCGAAGAGTGGAAGTGTGTAGTCGGGGAAGAGGACAAATCCGCTCACTGTGAACGGTCGACCGAGATCGATCATGTCTCCGACTTCAATCCCATTCTCTTCTGCGTATTTTTTATTGAGGGCGACCTCGTCGTTCGTGTTCGGTCTGTCACCTGCTTCAAGGTAGGAGCGATTGATCGTGTCCGATTCTTTAATTAACAGTCCGCGATGTTCGGCACCATCGAGTGTGTACGTGATGGCTTTCAAATCGCGCAGTTCAATCGTCGCATCCGGCATTTCTTTTTCGACCGCATCAATTCGTGAGGTGATGAGACGGTTGAAGACGCCCTCATCGGCTCGTTTGATGTCGGATAAGGTGAAAGTACCTGTACTTGCTAGGGCGGCGACATCGGGGTCACGCAGCTCTTCTTCCGTTACCCGGTTGAGCATTTCAATGGCGAAATCTTCTTGGTTCGATTGCTCTAGATATTCTTCGGTCGGGACCTCGATTCCGCTGATGCCGTAAAACATCATCGTGTATGTGAGCGAACTCATGACGATGATGATAGCAATGGCAAGGAGTTGCATCCATTTTTTACTTAATGTCTTCCACACATTTTTATAAAGCATATCACCACCTCCTTATCCCCAATGGATGTCCCGTGCCGCGACCCGGATGTCATGGTGGGTCACTTCAGTGATTCGACCGGAGTTCATCTTGATGACATCGTCTGCCATCTCACTGATGCCATTATTGTGCGTGATGACGACAATTGTTTTTTTGTATGTCTCGTTCAAACGCTCTAACAGCTCAAGCACCTTTTTCGAATTTTCTTCGTCGAGCGACCCCGTCGGTTCGTCACAAAAGACGAGGGCCGGATTTTTAGCAAGGCTACGGGCGACCGAGACGCGTTGCTGTTCGCCACCGGACAATTGATACGGGTATTTATCACGTGCTGCCGCGAGTCCGACCTGTTCGAGCAGGTCATCGATCGAGAGTGGGTCTTTCGATAGATCGGATCCGAGTTGCACGTTCTCATAGACGGTCAAGTTTTGAAGGAGGTTGTATTGTTGAAAGATAAAGCCGAGGTGATCGCGTCGAAATGACGTCATCTGTTCAGTAGACAAATCAGTCAGGGTGGTGTCCCCGAACGTGATTTTGCCGGATGTGACGGTGTCGAGCCCACTGATGACATTGAGTAGTGTACTTTTCCCACTTCCGCTCGGACCAAGAATCACGACGAATGCGCCATCACGGATGGTGAGGTCGATGTCTTTCAAGGCGGCTGTTTCCACATCGCCTGTCTTATAGATTTTATTGACGTTCTGTAGTTGAATCATATTAAACACACCTCCTTCATTCGTTATACATACTGTACCCTTTTCGAGAAAAGATTGGTCATCAAGCACATAGGATGTTTTGAAAAAATAGTGAAACCGCTTCACCTGTGATAAAATAATATAACCAGGTACTAATAAACTTTTTAAAGGGAGAACTTTTCATGAAGATTGCCTATATTACAGACAGCACAATTGTCCTTCCGGATGCTTTAACGAAACATCCTGACATCCATATCGTTCCACTTTACGTCGTCAAAGGGGACCAACCGTATAAAGACGGAATCGAAGTCGATGCGACAACCGTATACGAGTGGATCGATGCGGGGGAGCGCGTGTCGACGAGTCAGCCTGCAATCGGAGACTTTGTCACGCTCTATGAAAAATTGAAAGAAGAGTATGACATGGGAATCGCGATTCACTTGTCATCGGACTTGAGCGGGACGTATTCGGCATCTGTACAAGGGGCCGAGATTGCGAACTTTAAATTACTCGCCATCGATTCACGGGCAGGCATCTACACGATGGGACTCATGCTTGAGGAGTTGATTGAACGGGTCGAACGAGGCGATGCGCTCGAAGACGTAGAAGCCTACATGAAGGTGCGCGTCGAGGACGTCCGCATCGAATTGACGATTCAAAATTTGACGCAAATGCAAAAAGGCGGACGAATCTCCAAATCGAAGGCGCTCATCGGGAACATGCTTCAATTGAAACCGGTACTTCGATTTGAGGATGGGTTGATCGTCCCGTATCAAACGGTCCGCACATACAAGAAAGCACAGGCTCACTTGTTCGAAGTGTTGCGTGCGGCAATCGAGTCCGGCGAGTGTCAAGACGTTTCGATTTTCCACGGGAACGTCCCTGAACTTGCTGAGGAGTGGAAACAACGACTCGGTGACACGATTCCGATCCGAGTCGATACGCTCGCACCACTTCTCGGGGCGCATACGGGCTCCGGGTCAATCGGAATTTCTTATGTTAAAGCGAAGTAATGGTTAAGGGCGGTCCTTCTGTGAGGGGTCGCCCTTTCTATGTATTCTTCTGTTTCCGTAAATAGAGAAATGTGATGGTAAGCGAATAGATGAACAAAAACGTAATCAGGAATAGAGAAAAGTCCATGGTTAGCCCCCTTTTATAAAGGCTGTTGCCGACATCAATATTAGCGAAACATTGAATTGGGAATCTTTTCAATATTTCATTGTCTCAACTTTCAAACAATTGCTGGAATGTTTTTGCATTACGGGTCATACTAGAAAAAATGAACGAGGAGAGGGGGGAGACGATGCAATTTCGGAAGTATCTGGTTCGGAGCTGGCTCGCGTGGATGCTCGTCTTCACGGGTGTGACTTATTTGACCATCCAACACCTTGATTCGTTCGATTGGCCGTTGTTTTGGTTTATTTATACGCTTGGTGCGTTGTTTGTCATGAACCCGCTCAAACGTAGACATTTGCATTTCACGTTTCATGAGATGTTCGTCTTCATCACTTTTTTCCTGTATGGACTTGCTCCAGCTCTCCTGATGGGGCAGTTACTCCTCCTTACATTTCAGGCACGGGCCTTCAATCACAAGGTCGGACGCAGACGATTCTTGCATTTTTATCCGCTCAACACGGTGATTGAAAGTCTCCTCGTCTTGTTACCGGGACTCACCTATATTGGACTTGGAGGACGAATCGGAGAATCTGTTCACTTGATTCAACAAGGCGTAGCGATGCTCGCATTTTTAGGAATGCTCTTTTTCATGCTCACGATGAGTTTTGCCCTGTCTTACTTTATGGTCGGGGAACGAATCCCGCTACCGATCATGTTCCGTCTGATTCGTTTTGACTGGCTTGTCGTATCGCTCGAATTGTTATTTACGATGATTGCGATTGAGGCATATTTATTGTTCGATTATGTCGGCTTTATCGTCACGTTCTTCGTCTTGTCCATTTTAAAAATGACAATGTCAAAAGCGACGGAGACGGAAGAGACGAAATCAAAAGTCGACCAGGTCGAACGCTTGAAGGAACAATTGTACCGAGTAAATAGCGAGCAGCTGTTGATTGAGAAGTTTTGGAACGGACTACGTGACGTTGTTGAAGTAGAGCGTGGTTGGCTTCAAGTCAACAGGAAAGGGGAGCGAACGTTTTATGACATGACGGGTCGCATCATCCCAAGTGTGCCGGACGCATTTATAATCGAGCGCTATCAAGATGTAGACGAGTCGTGTTTCGTCTACGACTCGTTACATGAATGGCATCCTGAGCTGCAACGACAACAACAGGAATTGCATCACTCGGCGCTTGTCATTCCACCGGTTTGGGGAGCAGAAACGGCTGTCAACTGCATGGTATCGACGACAGCCAACGGGGCATACGAGACACCGATTGCCGTCGAAGTGAACAGGCTCCTTAAAACGTTATCGTGGTCAATCGAGCGAATCGACGAACGCAATCGTTTGCAACAGGAGAGTTTGACGGACCCACTGACTGGATTACATAATCAGCGGGCATTACGGAGTTGGACAAAAGAACGATTAAACGATGTCGCCTCTTATCCACTCTCGCTCTTCCTCATCGATTTAGATCACTTCAAGTCAATCAACGATACGTATGGACATGCGTTCGGAGATGAGGTGTTGATTGAAGCAAGTCAACTCTTCACACGAAATGTCCGGGCGACGGATTTGGTGACACGATACGGAGGAGAAGAATTCGTGTTCGTCTTCCCGAGAATGGATGAGGCGGCAGCCCATCTAGTCGGTGAGAAGATACGGGAAACCTTGAAACAGCATGATTTTGGGACAGAAGGAATGCGAATCACCGTGACGGCGAGTATTGGGATCGAAACGATTCATGAGTATGAAGACCTCGATACGGTATTGCGGCATGCGGACAGGGCTATGTATGTCGGGGCAAAATTCAATGGACGTGACCGGGTCGCCCACTATCACGACCTATCGACAGAAGTCAGATAAAAGGAGGACCACCGCACGGGGATCCTCCTTTTGTATGAAATAATTATGAGTTCGTATTATAAAGTTCAGATTCAACTGCATGAACAGCGGCTGACCAGGAGCCGTAGCGATGTAAAATGGCTTTTGTTGAAGGTTTGTTATTCCGCTTCGCCCATTCACGATACGCTTCGAATGAAAGCGAAAAACCCATTTCTTGAATGGCTTCACGAAGAGCATCGGATAGTTCTGTTTTCGAATAGGTCACACTCGCCTCAAGGCCCGCTTCGGCACAGGCATCATGCCACGAACCGAACGTTTTGACGATATGATAATGGCTCGGTGCCTTCGGATGGAGCTTTCGCCATTGCTGATACTTCTTCAAGGTGATAATCGAGCCCATGTCTCGCGAATAAAGTGCGAGCGTCTCGACGATGTCCTCACGTGTATACTTCGGCATTTTGTCTGGCAATTCGACAGTAGATTCTCCGTGCCATTCATAGCCTGCGATGGCAAGTGCCTCAGCCCATGACCCGAACTGACGAATGATGGATTCAGGGGATGGCCATTTCTGTTCCATCGCGAAGCGACGGTAGACAGACCGGCGTGGACGTTCCTTCAGCAAGTCCCCGAGAAGGCGGATGCAATGGATCATCCTTTGCTGTTCGGTGGACAAGTGATGGGATTTAGTGGATAGCGTTTGACTCAATGATGGTTCCTCCTTCCGTGGACTCAAATCTGAACCGACAAAGATGAAAAAAATGCTTCTACAATCATACTATCGGATTGTTTTTCGGATTTATTAACGTGAATTTGAAATTTTTTAAACAATTCCTAAGAATTAGGTAGGACTAAAGACTCAGTTGATAATTTCAAAAAATGGTAACAGCTCTATTACAAATTAAATCGAATATCGTGAGAAATGTAAACATAAAGTTTTAATCATCCAAAATTGTCATATTTTATAAAAAAGTACCCATCTGGAGAAATGGGGTCATCGCCTTCACTCCAGATGAGTACCCTTCTATAATAAATTTAATTTTCAGACTAATCAATCGAATAATGAAATTAGTTCAAAAAAAATTAAACGACTGGTCAATGAAAGTCCGATTCTGCTAAAATAGCCGCATTGAGTGAAAAACAGAAAAGAGGATCATCACTATGACAGTTTGGTTATTTTATACGTTGCTTGGATTGATTCAAGGTTTCACTGAGCCGATTCCGATTTCATCGAGTGGACATCTCGTTATCTTTCAAGAACTATTTAACATCGACTTGCCGGGATTGTCATTTGAAGTTTTCGTAAACTTCGCTTCGCTTCTCGCTGTCTTAACGATTTATCGAAAGGATGTTGTTCGCCTCATCGTGAGTTTGTGGACCTTCTTATTCAAAAAAGATCGAACGGACGAGACGATGGTCGATGTGAAGTTCATCGGATTACTACTCGTTGCAACGGTGCCAGCCGGTGTCCTTGGTGTCCTTTTCGGGGACTGGATCGGAGAAGTGCTCGGTGGTGTGGCGACAGTCGGGTATACGCTCATCATCACGGGACTCGCCCTTTGGTTCATCCGAAACATGCGAGGGAACAAAGGAGACGGTGGCATCACGCTTCGTGACGCCGTATTGATCGGGCTCGCGCAAGCCGTGGCACTCATTCCGGGAATCAGTCGGTCCGGGGCGACGATTGTCATGGCTATGTTACTCGGCATCAAGCAAGAATCGGCACTTCGTTTCTCGTTCTTCCTGTTCATCCCAATCAGTCTTGGGACGATGATTTTGGATGGTCCGACGCTCTTTACGAATCCGGAGACGCGTGACTTGTTCGGTCCGCTCATCCTCGCATTCATCGCATCTTACGTGTTGACGGCCATTTCGTTGAAGTGGTTCCAACACATCATGGCGAAAGGCGAATTGAAATATTTCTCATATTATTGCTGGATTGTTGGACTTCTCGTCGTCCTCTTTCTCGCATAATCGGGACGCTACTCTCACGAGTGGCGTTTTTTGTTTTGCGTAATAAAAATAATTGCGATACAGTAAATCTGTACAAACAAATATTCCTTCGGGGTCGGGTGAAATTCCCAACCGGCGGTGATGGGCCCATGCCCTAAGTCCGTGACCCGGGCGCACGTGTGCGAACGGTGGATCTAGTGAGACTCTAGAGCCGACAGTATAGTCTGGATGGGAGAAGGAACAAAAAACAGGTCCGCGTGACCTGTGCTTCGTCGTACGCTTTTCTGTATAGAAAACGTTTATTTGGCTTTCCCAAAAGCGACGGAACCCTCCCACCAAGACCCTAAGGACCTTTCCTTAGGGTCTTTTGTTTGTACGGAAAAAGGAGGGAGAAAGATGAAACAGTACATGGAACAGGCCATTCAATTGGCCAAATCAGCCGATGGTCAAACCGGTGTCAATCCGCTCGTCGGCGCCGTGCTCGTCAAAGACGGACGCATCGTCGGAATGGGTGCCCATCTCAAGGCGGGCGAACCACATGCAGAGGTCCATGCCATCCGAATGGCTGGTCCCGCTGCATACGGGGCGACATTATATGTCACGCTCGAACCGTGCTCGCATCAAGGCAAGACGCCACCGTGCGCAGATCTGATCGTGGAATCGGGCATCAAACGTGTCATCGTCGCCATGAAGGATCCGAACCCGCTCGTTGCGGGCAATGGGATTATTCGTCTTCAAACGGCCGGTATCGAGATCGAAGTCGGTCTGCTTGAGGAGGAGGCGCGGGCATTGAATCCCGCGTTCTTGCGGTCGCTTGAGACGAAACGACCGTATGTCATCTTGAAGACGGCGACGAGCTTCGATGGGAAAGTCGCCTTGGAGACTGGAGAGAGTCAATGGGTGACAAGCCCGGAAGCCCGTCGTGATGTGCATGAACTACGTGCCACGGTCGATGCGATTTTGACTGGGATTGGCACGGTGCTTGCGGATGATCCGTCGCTCACGGTTCGATTGAATCATGAGACGCGTCAACCGAAACGGGTCGTGCTCGACCGAGACCTACGATTACCGTTCGCCAGTACGCTGGCCCGGACCGCAGAAGACGTCCCGGTGCTCCTCTTCACTTCGTCAGATGAAGCAGAGCGACGTGAACGCGCTCAAGCTGTCGGCGTCGAATTATTCGATTATACGTCGCTCGGTATGGTCCTCGAGACACTATACGCGAATGGAATCGGGCGTGTATTGATCGAGGCCGGTCCGACGCTCGTCACATCACTTCTTGACGGAGGCTACGTGGATGAATGGGTCGCCTATCAATCACCACGGGTGTTTGGCGGGAAACATGGCGTCTATCGCTCACAACAGGTTGGTTCGATTGAGGACATCTCCCGTTTTATGATTCATCAGGTCGAAACGGTCGGACCCGACTTGAAAGTCGTCCTTCGAAAGGGGGCGTTCTGATGTTCACGGGAATCGTCGAAGAAATCGGGTCGATCAAAGCGGTCAAGCGCAACGGGCCATCTTTACGACTCGTCTTGTCAGCTGAGAAGGTGCTCGATGATGTGAAGCTCGGGGACAGTATTGCCGTGAATGGGATCTGTCTCACGGTGACGACGTTCGATGACGCGACGTTCTCTGTCGATGTCATGCCGGAAACGTTGAAGGCGTCGAGTTTAGAAGGGGTCAAACCGGGAACACGTGTCAATCTCGAGCGGGCAATGCCGGCGAACGGACGATTCGGCGGACATTTCGTATCCGGCCATGTCGACGGGGTCGGACGAATCACGAAGAAACGACAGCTCGCGAATGCGGTGTATGTCGATATCCGATGTGAACGTGCGCTTCTCTCCTACATCGTACCGAAAGGATCGATTTCCGTAGACGGAACGAGCTTGACCGTGTTTGACGTGTCGGAGCGAGGATTCACACTATCGTTAATCCCACATACGTATAGCGAGACCGTCCTAGGAACGAAACAGACGGGTGATTTGGTCAATTTAGAATGTGATCTGTTAGCAAAATATATGGAAAAAGTAATCGGGCAGTCGAAGATGACACTCGAGTCGTTGGCGGAACAAGGATATGGAAAGGCGGGATGGTAATGTTTGATTCGATTGAACGGGCGCTGGAGGAATTGAGACGAGGACGTCCCATCATCGTCGTAGATGACGAGGACCGCGAGAATGAAGGAGATTTTGTCGTACTAGGAGACAAGATGACACCTGAGACGATGAACTTTTTGATTACGGAAGGGAAAGGGCTCGTTTGTAGCGCTGTCGCGGAAGAAGTGGCGGCACGTCTTGACCTTTCGCCGATGGTGACGAACAGTACGGACCCGCATGGTACAGCGTTTACGGTCAGTGTCGACCATATCGATTCGACGACCGGGATCTCGGCGAGGGAACGGGCTCACACTGTTCGTGAACTGGCGAACCCGTCTTCCCGTCCTTCCGACTTCCAGCGACCGGGGCATCTATTCCCGCTAATTGCGAAAAAAGGCGGCGTCTCGGTTCGCCGAGGTCATACCGAAGCTTCAGTTGATTTGGCGCGTCTCGCGGGAAGTGAGCCGGTAGCAGTCATTTGTGAAATCATTCGAGAGGACGGGGAGATGGCGCGCGTACCCGATTTGGTCCAAGTCGCTGAACGTCATGGGTTGGCGTTCATCACAATCGAAGCGCTAGTCCGGTATATGGAGACAAACCTCGTCACGCGCGAAGCAGACGTAGCGCTACCCTCATCGAAAGGGACGTTTCGAGTGATTGGCTACGAGAATCGGTTTGACGGGCAGGAGCACGTAGCCCTCGTCACCGAGACGCTCACGGACATCCCGCTCGTACGCATTCATTCGGAATGTTTGACGGGTGACGTATTCGGGTCGTTCCGGTGTGATTGTGGTCCGCAACTCGATGCCGCGATGGCACGAATCGAGCAGGAGTCAGGCATCGTGCTTTATATGCGTCAGGAAGGGCGGGGCATCGGGCTGTTGAACAAACTGAAGGCGTATGCACTTCAAGAGAAAGGATTGGATACGGTCGAGGCGAACGTGGTACTCGGGTTTCATCCGGACATTCGGGACTACCGGGTGAGCGCGGCGATGCTCCGTGACCTCGGAGTGAAGCGTGTCCGGCTCATGACAAACAACCCTGAGAAAGTCGATGCCTTGGAATCGTGTGGCATCATGGTCGTCGAACGCGTTCCGATTCATGTCGGAGCGCACGAGGCGAACGAATCGTATCGAATGACGAAACAACTCAAAATGAATCATATTGGAGGATGAAGGACATGACCTATACATTTGAAGGAAACTTAGTTGGAGAAGGGTTAAAGATTGGAATCGTCGTCGGCCGGTTCAACGACTTGATTACGATGCGTCTGCTTGACGGGGCGAAGGATGCTTTGAAGCGTCATGGGGTGAAAGAAGAGGATGTATCGCTCGCGTTCGTCCCGGGTGCGTTCGAACTTCCCCTCGTCGCGAAAAAGATGGCGATGAGTCAAAACTATGATGCGGTCATCACGCTCGGTGCCGTCATCCGTGGTGCGACCCCACACTTTGATTACGTCTGTAACGAAGCGGCAAAAGGGATCGCACAGGCGAGCTATCAATCCGAAGTCCCGGTCATCTTCGGCGTGTTGACGACGGAGACGATTGAACAGGCGATTGAGCGTGCGGGAACAAAAGCAGGCAATAAAGGATGGGAAGCGGCGACTTCCGCCATCGAGATGGCCAATTTATTGAAACAAGTATAATCAAAAGCCGGGTGGTCACCACCTGGCTTTTCAAATGGATAAACTAGGATAAAAAGACTGAAAATTGGGTAAAAGAAGTGCATGGAACGATTGATTTCATTTCGGTTGATAAGGGAGGTTTGGCACGTGGCAACTTCGCATGAATCATTGACGTTACAGTTACAACAACAAGAGCGACTTCATCACCTGCTTTCGTCACTCCTCAATCGCTTTTTGACGACAGAGATTGCGGATTTTAAAAAGCGGGTTGACCAGTCGCTAGCCGAACTCGGACATTACTTTGCGGTCGACCGCGTCTATGTGTTTGATTACGATTTCACAAATCAAGTCTGTCATAACACGTTCGAATGGTGCGCCGAAGGGATCACAGCCGAGATCGCCAATCTTCAAGACGTGTCAATCGACGTATTGCCGGAGTGGGTCAACACGCATGTGGCGGGCGGGACAATGTATATTCCTCGTGTAGTTGACTTGCCAGAAGACAATGCAGTCCGCGCAATCCTCGAACCACAGTCGATTCAAAGTCTGCTCGCGGTCCCGATGATGCAAGGGGAGATGTGTCAGGGATTTGTCGGATTCGATTCCGTTGTAACAGAGCGAACGTACACGGAATATGAACAACAAGCGTTACAAGACTTTAGTAACGCCCTTCTTGGGGCGGTCGAACGCCATCGGATCGAGGCGAGCCGGGAAGAAGCGCAGCGCGTTCTCGCGGAGCGCGAGAAAGAGTTGATCGATTATCAAGAAGGACTCGTTCGGACGCTTTTACGCCTATCGGCTCTCCGTAACAATGAGACGGGGAACCATATCGAACGGGTGCAGGATTTATCGACGTTATTTGCGTCGATTTTATATGAACACCATCATCCAGATGTCTCGCTGCTATTCATCGAAGGGATTCGACTAGCGGCACCGCTCCATGACATCGGCAAAATTTCGGTCCCGGACTCAATCCTACTGAAGGCGAATACATTATCCGATGAGGAATGGGTCCTTATGCGTGACCACGTGTATGTCGGAGGCGAAGTATTAAAAGATTTGCAGGCTCAGTTCCCTCAAAATTACTTCATCCAAATGGCCTATCATATCGCGCTCTATCATCATGAACGCTGGGATGGGACCGGGTATATTAAAGGGTTGAAAGGTGAAGAGATTCCACTTGAAGCGCGGATTGTCACGATTATCGACGTGTATGATGCACTTAGGACCGTCCGGCCTTATAAATCTGCCTTTTCACACGAAGACGCGATTGCGACAATGCGAGACATGCACGGGACGTTCGATCCGAACTTGTTCGAACTGTTCCTCCTTCATCAAGAAGAGATTGCGATTATGTTTGATCAGACATTTAAAGCACATTGAATCAAAAGAGACGACCCTAAGGGACCGTCTCTTTATCAATTAGAACGTTTCAGATGTTGTCTTCGCTTGCATGTGGAGATGGATATAATCCGGGCCACCTGCTTTTGAATCCGTTCCGGACATGTTGAATCCACCGAACGGCTGATAGCCGACGATTGCGCCTGTACAACCACGGTTGAAGTACAAGTTACCGACATGGAAGTTTTGGCGAGCAAACTCTTGATTTACACGGTCGCGCGTGAGCACCGCACCCGTCAAACCGTACTCGGTGTTGTTCGCAATCTCGATTGCTTCTTTGAAGTCTGTTGCTTTTGTGAACGCAACGACTGGTCCGAAGATTTCTTCTTGCATGAGGCGCGCTTTCGGGTCAACGTCTGCGACAACAGTCGGCTCGACAAAGTATCCTGTCGAGTCATCAGCGTTTCCACCTGCGACGATGCGTCCTTCTTCTTTTGCGACATCGAAGTACGATGTGATTTTCTTGAAGGCTGCTGCGTCGATGACTGGTCCCATAAAGTGTTCGTTCTTCTCTGTGTTCCCGACAGAGAGTTCGTTCGTAAGTTCGACGACACGATCGAGCACTGTGTCATATACACTGTCGACGATGACGGCACGTGAGCAAGCAGAGCATTTCTGACCTGAGAAACCGAAGGCCGACTTGACGATTGATTGTGCAGCGAGTTCGAGGTCGGCTGATTCGTCGACGACGATCGTGTCTTTTCCGCCCATCTCTGCGATGACGCGTTTGAGCCAGATTTGCCCTTCGCTCAATTTAGAAGCACGTTCGTTGATGCGAAGGCCCACATCACGTGATCCTGTGAAACTGATGAAGCGCGTCTTCGGATGGTCGACGAGGTAGTCACCGACTTCTGCGCCCGGTCCAGGGATGAAGTTGAGCACGCCTTTTGGAAGACCTGCCTCTTCCATCACTTCGACGAATTTCGCAGCGATGATCGGTGTCGTTGAAGCTGGCTTCAAGAGAATCGTGTTACCGGCCACGATCGCCGCGACTGCTGTACCGGCCATAATCGCGAACGGGAAGTTCCATGGGCTGATGACGATCCCGACCCCGAGTGGGATGTAGTCATAACGGTTGTATTCGCCTGGACGACTCTCGACTTTCTTACCTGGTTTGAGTTCGAGCATTTGACGTGCATAGTATTCCATAAAGTCAATCGCTTCTGCCGTATCCGCATCTGCTTCGTTCCATGGCTTACCTGCTTCTTTGACGAGGTACGCCGAGAACTCATGTTTACGTTTGCGGACGATGTTCGCTGCTTTGAACAAGACGTCTGCACGGACGGACGGGTCGACATGGCGCCATGAGTCAAACGCTGTGAGTGCTTCTTGCATCGCGCGTTCTGCGAGCTCTTGGTTCGCCTTTGAGACGCGACCGATCACTTCTTCTTTGTTAGCCGGGTTGTAAGACGTGATTTTACCTTCCGTCGTAACCTTTTCCCCACCGATTACGAGCGGATAGTCTTTCCCGAGCTCACCGTTCACTTTCTCGATTGCCGCTTGGATAGCATCGGCATTCTCTTTTTGTGTAAAGTCTGTGAATGGTTCATGTTTGTATGGAATCATTCTCGTTCCCCCTTAAAGTGATGTTGAGCGATAAAGCGCTTACGTCTGTATTGTATCGAAATTATGACCGAAATCCTAGTGAAACAATTTTCCAGAAACACATGACATTGGAGCGTTAAATCGAGACATGATAGGATGGGGGAGAAGGCAGCTTTAGAAAGGACGAACAACATGAAAAAATGGTTCATTCCGCTACTCCTTGTCTTTGCACTCGGGGCATGTGGCAACGATGAAGAATCGACGGTAGAAGAAACGGAACGGCCATTGCCGGATGCCGTGACGGAAGTGTATACGAACTATCAAGCGGCGCTCGAGTCGGGCGATGCTGAAACGCTCGCGAGCATCGATTATGCCGGACGGTTAACCGATCTTCCGGCAACCGGTGCCGTCACCCGCCAAATTGCCCCAGGTGACATCTATGAGAGTTGGGTCAACGAGGACGAAGATGTGGCATTTCTTGTCCACGAAATGGTCGACCAAGACGGAAATCCGCTTCCGAACCGACTCAGCAAGGTCGCTGTGAAGAAAGGGGAGGACTGGTCACTCGTCATCACACCGGCTGCATTGCCAAAGGATGTGATCGCCGATGTCAGCGAGCTCCTCATCGGGGTGGAGGCGAATGAATACGGGGTCAATGCCGAGGCGAACGCCCGTCTTGCTGAGATTCCGGAGGATGAGGCTGGTCCCATTTATGATCAAGTCAATGCCCAGACCGACTATATGGCGCTCGAGGCAGACAATAACGTCTTCCTGCTCATGGCAGAGACGTTGACAGTCGAGGAGAACCAAACGATCATGACCGATTATTTTAAAGCGTATGAGAAATGGTATACGGACAACGAGGAGACACTTCGAGAAGCGGCTGCGACGGAAAATCCGATTCAGTATATCGAAGTGCTGGATCCGCTAAAAACTAAACTAGAAGAAGCAGTCGATGGTTACGACGAACAACTCGTCGACCCGTCGTTTGGCTAAGGAGGAAAACAGATGCTCGCACCAACATTTTCATTACCGAACCAAAACGGAGAGATGGTTTCATTGAAGGACTATCTAGGCAAGAAAGTCGTCTTGTACTTTTATCCCCGCGACTCGACGCCGGGTTGCACGACAGAGGCGTGCGACTTCCGTGATGCGATGCCGAAAATGAAAGGGGCGGTCGTCCTCGGGATTTCGGCGGACAGTCAAAAGAAACATCAGAACTTCATTACGAAGAATGACCTGCCGTTTGATTTGCTCGTTGACGCGGACCATGAGGTGTCGGAACTTTATGGCGCGTGGCAGCTGAAGAAAAATTACGGCAAAGAGTACTACGGCATCGTCCGTTCGACCTTTCTCATCAATGAGGACGGCTATATTGAAGAAGAGTGGCGCAACGTTAAAGTGAAAGGGCACGTCGAGGAAGTTGTGGCAGCCATTCGTTCGTGAAACGAGAAACTGGTGGAATCGTCTCGAGCGGTTTCAGGCTGTAGACAAACGAAGAGTCTACAGTCTTTTTTGTGCCCAAGCTAGGCATGGCTCGCTTTCCTAGGGGCAAGCAGGGAGCCGCATCGCGACTCGGTCGCTGCTGGGTCTCCCTTCGCTTGCTGTTCCCTTAGGAGTCTCGCCTGCCCGTACTTGGTCGTCGCTCTCAAGTCGCTTCGAGCGCGCTTTATACGGTTACAACCAATCCGTTTTTTATCGAGATGCCGTCCATCGATTAACGATTCGTATTGATCTTGTAATCAATGCTTATACATTTGAATATATATTACAATCATATTTCGAAATAAATATTAAGAACTAAGTGAATATAGGATTTAAGGTAAAATATTACAAATATATAACGTGTTGAAACCGCTTACTTAGACTACCCTGCCTTGACTCGATTGCGAATGTTCTGAAAAATATAGGGAGAGCGCTCAAATCAAGAACGTAGGAGGAGAGCAACACGGTGAATCAAATTGAAAGTTGGCTGGCGAGTTTGTCAAATCTCGTATGGGGGCCACATTTATTAATCTTACTCGTCGGGACGGGAGTCTTCCTGACGATTCGTCTTGGCTTTATTCAGGTGACGAGGCTAGGTGTCGGCTTGAAAGAGGCATTTATTCCGAAGAATGATAAACCGAAGAAGAAGCAACGAGGGGATATCTCGCATTTCCAGGCACTCATGACAGCATTGGCGGCAACGGTCGGTACCGGAAACATGGTCGGTGTCGCGACGGCGATCGTCCTCGGGGGACCGGGTGCCGTCGTGTGGATGTGGTTATCTGGTTTCGTCGGAATGGCGACGAAATATGCGGAGGCGATCCTTGCTGTCAAATATCGAGTCGTCGATGAACGAGGCGAAATTGCCGGTGGACCGATGTATTACTTAGAACACGGGCTAAAGAAAAAATGGCTAGGTATGTTATTTGCCTTATTCGCATCGGTCGCAGCCTTTGGAATTGGAAATGGCGTCCAGACGAACTCGATCAGTCTCGCCTTGAACAACTCATTTGACGTCCCGATGATTGTGACGGGAATCGTCATGATGGCCGTCACAGCGTTCGTCATCTTAGGTGGCGTCAAATCAATTGGGAAAGTTGTCGGCATATTCGTACCGTTCATGATCTTAGCGTATGTCGGAAGTGGGCTCGTGATTCTCATCATGAACCTTGAATTGGTACCAGATGCCTTATCGACGATGTTCTCGAGCACATTCAGTGCCGAAGCCATCGGCGGTGGTGCATTAGGTGCAGCGATTCGCTACGGGGTCGCGCGCGGTGTATTCTCTAACGAGGCAGGACTTGGATCTGCACCGATCGCGGCCGCGGCAGCGAAGACCGACTTCCCGGGACGACAAGCACTCGTTTCGATGACACAAGTGTTGATCGACACCCTCATCGTCTGTTCAATCACGGGGCTCACGATTGTCATGGGTGGTCAATATACGGAAGGGCTTGAAGGGATTGCTCTGACACAAGCGTCATTCGCGTATTTCTTAGGACCGATTGGTGAAATCATCGTGACGGTCTCACTCGTCTTCTTCGCCTATTCGACCGTCCTTGGCTGGTGTTATTACGGGGAACGTTCTGCATACTATTTACTCGGGGAAAAAGTGATCGTCCCGTATCGTGTCCTCTATATTTTAGTCGCAGGACTCGGTGCGATGACGACGAACTTGAATTTGATTTGGTCCATCTCGGATGTGTTCAACGGTCTCATGGCGATTCCGAACTTGATTGGACTACTGTTCCTCTCAGGCGTGGTTGTCGCCGAGACAAAACGATTCGAACTCGAACGTAAAAATGAAACGGCGCAATCTGTCGCCTGATAAGAAAACCCGCCTGACATATGTCGGCGGGTTCTTTTCATACCTTGAATTGGCGAATCAGTGAGTCGAGTTCTTCCATCTTTTGTTGCGATTGTTCAGTCGCGTGGTTCAGTTCGGTGAAACGTTCGACGGACATCGTCACTTTTTCAGCAATCTCCTGCGTGCCGAGTGCCCCGTTGTTGACGGTCGTCGCTACATCTTGAATGACGCCGATCATGTTCGAAGTCAACTGCTCGAGTTCTCCAGCAGCGGAAGCGAACTCGGTCGCGGTCGTCTCAAAACGTCCCGCGTCCGAGCTATATTGTCCGGCCGCCACTTCCAGTTGATCATAGTCTTTCAAGACGTTCGTGTCGAGGAAGTTGAGCATCTGTCCGGAGCTCTCGTTCAAATGATCGACCGAATGAAGGACGGTTGTTGAGATGGCTTGAATGCGTTCGACGGTCGCCCGGCTCGTCTCGGCGAGTTTTCGGATCTCGTCGGCGACGACAGCGAATCCGCGTCCGGCTTCTCCGGCTCGTGCCGCTTCAATCGATGCATTGAGCGACAATAGGTTCGTCTGAGCGGCGATGTCGAGGATGTCATTTGTGAGCGTCGCAATTTCACGGACGGCTTTCGCATCTTGCATCGCTTTCTCCAAGTTTGCACGTGTCGACTGAAGGACGCTGATCGCGTTCTCTTTCGCCTCCACTGCGTGCGACTTGAGGGAGAGGGCGCGTTCATCGATTTGTCTCGCTTCGGTTTTTCGTTCATCGGCCATCGTCACGATGTGGTGAATCGTCCGCTCCATATCTGAGGCGGAAGCGTTCATCTCTTGTGCGCTCGCCGCCGTTTGTTGCATACCGGCGGTCAAGTCTTCTGTCGTCGCTGCGGTCGTCGTCATATACGTGTCGAGTTCTTTCAACTCTTCGTACATATATGTCGATTGTTTCGTCACCCCTGTCGTCACGTCGTTCACTTGAAGAATCAACTGACGCAGGTTGGCGATGAACTGATTAAAGTCACGTGCGAGTCCGGCGAACTCGTCACGGCGCTTCACAGGAATCGACGTCGTCAAATCCCCATCACTCGTGGCAAGCTCATGCATCTTCGTTTTGAACTCTTTTAGTGGTTCAAAGATTGATCGGAAGATGAAGAGCATCATGAGGATGGTCATGACAGCGGCGATTCCAAGGACGATGAATAGTGTGAGTTGAACTTGGTCGAATAGCTCAGCGGCGGCGGCTGTGTCTGTCTGGATTTCCTCGCGATTCAAGTTGACGAGGAGGCCAAGGGAGTTCGAGAGTGTATCTGCGCTTGCATCGGCTGTATCACGGATATATGTTTCAGCGGCAGCTGTACCTTCTTCGTTTGAGATACGAAGAAGTTCACTCATCACGTTCTGATAGTCGGTCCAATTCGCACTTGTTTGATCGAAAAGTTGTTGATCCTCGTCCGCGATAATCGTATCGTCGTAGCTATCCATCCGCTGTTCCAAAATCGCGACGGACGCTTGAATGTCCCGCTCAATGTTTTGTTTCGTCACCGCGTCATCGACGAGGGCGTGACGAACCAAGTGACGACGTATTTCGAGCAGCTGTTTATCAACTTGATGAATTTGGTCCATCCCAGGTACCCAGGAGACGGTCATGTCTTCTTGTGCTGCTTTTGATACGTTCAGGGCATACCAAGAGTAACCGCTTACACCGATAAGCAACACAAACATGATGCTAAAAGCAGTGATCAGTTTATTCCGAATCGACATACGATTCCTCCTTACGAATCTGTTCTACCTTTAGCATAATCAGAATCTGTCATCGACCGTATAGCTAATTTCGAAAGCGGGTCAATATTCAGACGAGATTCCCCTACTTTATTAAAAATGACACAATTTGAAACGAGATAGATTTCCTTTTTTGTCTTATGAAAAAGTGGTATGATAATGAACGATGTATTGAAAACTGTTGGAGGTGGGAATTTTGGCTCGCATTACAGAAGCTGAAGTTCGGCACGTCGCCGGACTTGCCCGACTTGCGATCACGGATGAAGAAGTGACGCACTTCACGGAGCAATTGACAAAAATTCTCGAGTTCGCCGAGCAACTCGATGAGCTGGATACAACGGGCGTCGAACCGACGACCCATGCCCTAGATTTGAAAAACGTACTACGCAAAGACGAGGTTCGTCCATCGCTTCCACGTGAGGAAGTCGAACGGATGGCACCCGACTGGGAGAACGGTCAAGTCCGTGTCCCTGCGGTCTTTGAGTAAGGAGGCCTTTCATGAGTTTATTTGACCACGGTGTAGCGAAACTACACACGCTATTAAAAGAAGGCGAAGTCACGGTCACGGACCTCGTCAAAGAGTCGTTCGACCGAATCGAAGCGACAGATGATCAAATCGGTTCATTTTTGACACTGAACGAAGAGGCGTTCGAACAGGCGAAACGTATGGATGAGCTGGCGAAAACGTCAGACAATCCACTCTTCGGCATGCCGATCGGTGTGAAAGACAACATCGTCACAAAAGGGATGCGCACGACATGTGCCTCGACGTTCCTCGAGAACTTCGTCCCGGCACACGATGCGACGGTCGTCGAGCGTCTTCATGACGCCGGTGCCGTCACAATCGGGAAGTTGAACATGGACGAGTTCGCGATGGGTTCTTCAAACGAGAATTCCGCGTTCAAACCAGTAAAAAACCCTTGGGACCCGACACGTGTACCAGGAGGTTCTTCAGGCGGTTCAGCGGCATCGGTCGCAGCTGGGCAAGTCCTCTTTAGCCTCGGTTCG
Organism: Exiguobacterium sp. s57; assembly: GCF_018617685.1. NCBI lineage: Bacteria > Bacillati > Bacillota > Bacilli > Caryophanales > Exiguobacterium > Exiguobacterium sp. s57. The sequence continues at coordinate 1,104,860 of NZ_JACSKR010000001.1, read as the reverse complement.
GATACGGGTGGTTCGATTCGTCAACCGGCCGCGTATTGTGGTGTCGTCGGGATGAAGCCGACATACGGCCTCGTCTCACGTTTCGGCCTCGTGGCCTTCGCGTCGTCACTCGACCAAATCGGTCCACTCACGCGTACCGTCGAAGACAATGCTTACTTATTGAATACGATCGCGGGACATTGCGATATGGACTCCACGTCAGCAGAGGTCGAGGTGCCGGACTATACGGCAGCGCTCAACCAAGATTTGACGGGGATGAAGTTCGCACTTCCGGAAGAATTCATGGCAGAAGGTGTCGCACCTGGCGTCCGTGAACAGATTGAAAAAGCGATCGAGACGCTCAAGTCTCTCGGTGCGACGATCGAGACGGTCTCGATTCCGTCTGTGAAGTATGCCCTCTCGGCGTACTACTTGCTCGCCTCGTCAGAAGCCTCTTCGAACTTGGCTCGTTTCGACGGCATCCGTTACGGACGCCGCGCTGAAGCAGACACGCTCGACGAAGTATTCACGTATTCGCGCGAACAAGGTTTCGGTGACGAGGTGAAGCGCCGGATCATGCTCGGGACATATGCGCTCAGCTCTGGTTACTACGATGCGTTCTACAAGAAGGCCCAACAAGTCCGTACTCTCATGAAGCAGGACTTCGCGAAAGTGTTCGAAGCGTATGATGCGATCGTTGGACCAACTGCTCCGACGACAGCGTTCAAACTCGGCGAACAGCTCGACGATCCGCTCACGATGTACGCGAACGATATTATGACGATTCCGGTCAACTTGGTCGGTATCCCGGCCATCTCGGTCCCGGCAGGTCTTTCAGAAGGACTTCCGGTCGGTCTTCAAATTATCGGGAACTACTTTGATGAATCAACACTTTACCGCGTGGCCCATGCTTTTGAACAAGCAAACGGCGGTTTCAAGATGCCACAGCTCTAAGGAGGACTTACGATGAACTTTGAAACGATCATCGGGATCGAGGTGCACGCCGAGCTGAGCACGAAGTCGAAGATTTGGTGTGGCTGCTCACGCACTTACGGTGCCGAAACGAATACACAGACGTGTCCGATTTGTCTCGGACACCCGGGCGTCTTGCCTAAATTGAACGAAGAAGCGGTCAACCTCGCCATCAAGGCGGCAATGGCACTCAACTGTGAAATTGCGACAGATACGAAGTTCGACCGAAAGAACTACTTCTATCCGGACACGCCGAAAGCGTATCAAATCTCGCAGTTTGATAAGCCGATTGGTTCGAACGGTCACGTTGACGTCGAAGTCGACGGAGAGATGAAACGATTCCGCATCGAACGCGTGCACTTAGAAGAAGATGCCGGAAAGATGAATCACACGGGCGAGAAGCACTCGGTCGTCGACTTCAACCGGACCGGTTCACCACTCATCGAGATTGTCAGTGAGGCAGACATGCGCTCACCGAAAGATGCGGTCGCGTATCTCGAACGTTTGAAAGAAGTCCTCTCGTTCGCTGGCGTCTCGGACGTCAAGATGGAAGAGGGGTCGCTTCGCTGTGACTGTAACATCTCGGTCCGTCCATACGGGCAGGAGAAGTTCGGGACGAAGACGGAGCTCAAAAACTTGAACTCGTTCTCAAACGTCTTGAAGGCGCTCGACTATGAAGAGACGCGTCATCGCAAATTGCTTCTCTCAGGTGGCGTCATGCGTCAGGAGACGCTCCGTTACGACGAAGCTGCGAAAAAGACGATTCTCATGCGTGTCAAAGAAGGGGCAGCGGACTACCGCTACTTCCCGGAGCCGGACCTCGTCCGTCTTGAAATCGATGAGGCATGGAAAGAGCGCATCCGCGCGACGATTCCAGAGTTGCCGGCAGTACGTCGTGAACGCTACATGAGCCAATATGGTCTCTCGGCATACGACGCGAAAGCCCTCACGTCGACGCGTGAGTTCTCGGACTTCTTCGAAGCGACGACAGCAGCTGGAGCCGAGCCGAAAGCGGCAGCGAACTGGCTCATGGGTGAAGTGCTCGGTCACTTGAACAAGTCAAATGAAACGGTCGAGACGATGAAGTTGATGCCGGAATCACTCGCAGAGCTCATCCGCTTGATCGCGGAAGGGACGATTTCATCGAAAATCGCGAAGCGTGTCTTCACGGCGATGATGGAAGAGGCGGCTGAGCCGAAAGCGTATGTGGAAGCGAACGGACTCGCCCAAATCTCGGACGAGAACTTGCTCCGCGGTTACATCCTCGAATTGTTCGACGCGCATCCGCAAATGATCGAAGACTTCAAGAACGGGAAAGACCGTGCGAAAGGCTTCATCATCGGCCAAATCATGAAACAGACGAAAGGGATGGCGAACCCGGCACTCCTCGATGGCTTGTTCCACGAAGAGATCGCGAAACGCTAAGCAGGCGGCGAGACACTTGTGTCTCGCTTTTCGCTCGAGTTGAGCATAGGGGAGAGAATCAATATGCAACGGAAACGTGCGCGGGTCATTTATAACCCGACATCTGGTAAAGAAGTGATCAAACGGGAACTCCCGTACATTTTGAACCGCCTCGAGGATGCGGGTTATGAGACGTCGACGTATGCGACGAAAGCGATTGGTGATGCCACGCTCGAAGCAAAACGGGCCTCAGCGGCCGAGTTCGATCTCATCATCGCCGCAGGTGGAGACGGGACATTGAACGAAGTCATCTCAGGGCTCGCGCCGCTTGAGAATCGTCCGACAATCGGTCTCATTCCGGTCGGGACGACGAACGACTTCGCTCGGGCGATGCGGATTCCGCTCAGCGTCGTCGGCGCACTCGACGTCATCTGTGACGGCTTCGAGATGCCGGTCGACCTCGGGGAAATCGAAGGAGAGACAGGTGACATCCACTATTTCATCAATATCGCCGGCGGTGGGATCATGACCGAGCTCTCGTATGAGGTGCCATCGAAGTTGAAGACGGCGCTCGGTCAGCTCGCGTATTATGTGAAAGGGATGGAGAAGCTACCACTCATCAAACCGACGTACATCGAGCTCGAACACGACGAAGGAACGTTCCAAGGGGAAGTCATGATCTTTCTCACATCGAACTCGAACTCGGTCGGTGGATTTGAAAAAATCTCACCGCACGCATCGTTGAATGACGGGTTATTCGACTTGTTCATTTTGCGGAAATGTAACTTGTTCGAATTCATCCATGTCGTCCGCTTACTCCTCCGTGGAGAGCATTTATCGAGCTCACTCGTCGAACATGTGAAGACGAGTCGCGTCAAGATGAAGACGACAGAGCCGATGAGTTTGAACATCGACGGCGAGTACGGCGGGGAATGTACAGGGGAGATGCGGAACTTATTCCGTCATTTGACGGTGCTCGCGCCGAACGCCCGGATCCGCGAGATGGAAGAGTTGAATGCACAATATGAACGCGAACAGATGATCAAGCAATTGTTCAATGTTTCGCTTGATAAAGCAGAGTGAAAAGATAGGAATGACGACATCAGTCATTCCTATTTGCAATGGAAGGAGCATTCGTATGCTACCAGTGAAAAAGAATGACCGTCTCGATGTGCATGTCCACGACCTGACCCATGAAGGGGCGGGTGTGGCGCGTGTCGACGGCTATACGCTGTTCGTCCCGAACGCGTTGCCGGGAGAGACGGTCGAAATCGTCGTGACGAAGACGAACAAGCAGTACGGGTTCGCCCGATTGTTGAACGTGAAAGAAGCGAGTGCCGACCGGGTCGAGCCGCCGTGCCCGATCTTTTATCAGTGTGGCGGCTGCCAGCTGCAACACTTCAGTTATGAAGGACAACTTCGCCAAAAACGGGAACGCGTCGTCGACGCGCTCAAGCGTCTCGGTCAGTTCGATGTACCGGTCCATGACACGATTGGGATGCCAGAACCTTGGCGCTACCGCAACAAGGCACAAGTCCCGTTCAAACAAGAAGGGGACCGTCTCGTCTCAGGCTTTTATCGCCCTCGTTCGCATGACATCGTCGAGATGAGCGAATGTTTGATTCAAGATGAGCGCAATGATAAAGCGATCCAAGTCGTCCGTGACGTATTGGATGCTCGCGGTGTGCCAGCGTATGACGAGAAGACAGGACGTGGGGTCATCCGTCACGTCATGGCCCGTTACGGGTACCATTCGGGTGAACTCATGATCGTCCTCATCACGAAGACAACAAAGTTAAAAGGCGTGAATGAGATTGTCGCCGACATCGTCGAGCGTCTCCCGAACGTGACGTCGATCATGCAAAACGTCAACCCGGACAAGACGAACGTCATCCTCGGGCCGACGAACAAATTGCTTTACGGCCATGAGACGATTGAGGATAAAATCGCAGGACTCACGTTCACGATTTCTCCGCACTCGTTCTTTCAGGTCAATCCGGTCCAAACGGAGAAGTTATACGGGAAAGCACTCGAGTACGCACGACTGTCAGGTACGGAGCAAGTCGTCGACGCCTATTGCGGTATCGGGACGATCAGTCTCTTCCTCGCGCGTAAAGCGGCACACGTCTACGGCGTCGAAGTCGTCCCGGAAGCGATTGAGGACGCGAAACAAAATGCACTCGTCAATGAGATTGACAACGTGACGTACGCATGTGGTGCGGCGGAAGATGTGCTCCCACAGTGGAAGAAAGATGGCGTGAATCCGGACGTGATCGTCGTCGATCCACCACGAAAAGGATGTGCCGAGTCGTTCCTAGAGACGATGGTCGAGATGGCACCGAAACGGATCGTGTACGTCTCATGTAACGTCGCGACACAAGCGCGTGATATGCGTTACCTCGCCGACCGTGGCTATCGCTTGATGGAAGTGACACCGGTCGACATGTTCCCGCATACGGCGCATGTGGAGACGGTGGCGTGGTTGGAGAAAGAAGAGTAAGATGAATGTATCATGCCTTCGATTGAATCAATCGGGGGCTTTTTTTATGTTTGCTTTTAGATATGGTCATTAACTTATCGATTTAATATAGCGGTTCGGAATTCATATATAAATATTGTATTATCTTTTTGCAACTGTAATATTTTTTCTTTTTTCTGTTATAATTAACAATATTTATGGTTATAAATAGCAAAAAATGATTACAATAATGTAAGTAGCTATCCGAGTGAAACGTATGATTAAAAAGAAAGATTGAATTGTAAATCAAACTTTCGTTCAGGTCATGATAGCTTTATTGCGCGATTTTAAATTGAGCAATATTGATACTGAGAAAGAAGTTGAAATGTAGTTTTAGCCCATATTGAGAGGATGAATCTATGATGGCAAAGGAAAATGCTGTTCTCACCGAAGAGAATATCTTAAACGAAGAATTTACTGAATCATTTGATTTAGATGAGTTGGAAGAAAAACTTCAGAGTCAATTAGAAGAAGAGCTTTCAAATCTACAATTTCTTAAAGAGGAAAAAGAAAAAATAGGGAATCCAGATGCTCTTGGAAAAGTTGTTCTAGATGAGGTGTGGAAACAATTAGGTAATCAAATCGGTCTTGATATGACTAATGAAACTTTGATTCAAAAGTACGATAGAGAGCATCAAAATGAAACATATGACGAAGTTGGAAAAAAAGTCATGCAAGACCGCAAATATAAAGATGCTAATAATGCGATGAAGAATCAACAGCCTTCAGGAGATTTAAAAGATGAATACACAGGTAAAAACATTCATCGAAGCGATAAAGCAAATTTGGATCATGTGGTTTCTAGAAAAGAATTATACGGAAATAATCGTAGAAAACAGGCGGGAATACATACGAAAGACCTTGCTAATATGGATGAAAATTTAAAGGCTACAAATGAATCTTTGAATAAAAGCAAAGGTGCAAAGAACGTCAATGAATATACTCGTGATAGAGAGATAAGAGAACAAAACCTTAGAGAACAAAATGAGCGAGCTAATAAAAAGATTGATGAGTCTAATATGTCTGAAGTTGAAAAACAAAAGCAAAAAGAAAAAGCTGATAAACGTCTACAGGATAAGCTAGATGCTGATGATGAACTTATGAGAAAGGCAGATAAAGAAGCAAGAAAAGCTATTAACAAAGATATCGCAAAGGGTGTTACTAAAGAAACTGCAAAGAAAGCCGGGAAAGACGCGTTGAAGCAAATGGCGATATCGGCATTATTTTCACTACTCAAGGAAGTGATGAATGGATTTGTTAGATTCTTGAAAAGTAAGACTAAGTCATTTAATAACTTCTTAGATGAAATGAAAAAAGCAATAAAATCGTTTTTTAAGAAGATTACAGGTGTTTTGCAAACTGGGGCATCTAGCATGATTGGCACCATCGTTTCAGAAATTTTTGGTCCTATCGTGAGTACCTTTAAAAAAATGGCTAGTCTCATTAAACAGGGTGTTTCATCAGTGATGGAAGCTGTAAGATACCTTAATGATAAGGAAAATAAGAAAAAATCTTTCAGTATTAAGATTGCTCAAGTTGGCAAAATCATCACAGCAGGTATAGCTGCAGGCGGAGCACTTGCTCTTGGAGAAGGATTCGAGAAATTTCTGTTAACAGTGCCGGGAATGCAGATAGAATTGCCTTTGATAGGTTCTTTGGCAAATCTGATTGGCATGTTTTTAGCAAGTTTAGTGAGTGGGCTTGTTGGTGCTATTGTTATTAATCTCATTGATAAATTCATTGCGAAAAAACAAGATTCAGATGCACAAGCCGCTACATTAAATAAAGTAAATCAGGTTATTGCTACACAGCATCAAGTTCAAATTGTGAGTGAAGCATTGCTCGAGAGAGATAAAGAAAATAGGCATGATAATATTTCTGCAAGACATCAAGAGGCTGCATCTATCATGAAAGATGCGTATGAAAAAATCACGGAGAATTTTGTTGAAGATTTTTCTGGGGATGTAGATGTAATAGTAATAGATGAGGAAGATATCACAATCAACAAAGAAATCGACCGGACAAGCAATGATTTAGATGATTTACTTGAAAGCCTGAATTAAGGAGGAAAATGATAATGAAAAAAATGTTAATTGTTTCAGTGATTGGATTAGCATCAGGAGTTATTTATTGGCTACGTAAGAAAGAGCAATACGTTAACAATGCATCCAAAATAGTAGACGAAAGAGTTGACTTTGAATCTGAATTTCGACAAAAAAATCATCTTTATAACTTAAACACTGCGGCAGAATTATCTCAAGATAAAAACAAAATCGCACTGGACATTTATGAGAGACATTCGGAAGCTAGAGAAATAATGAGAGATGCGTACAGTGATATTATGGAAAATTTTGTTGATGATACTTCTGGTGAAAAAGATAAGAACAAAGAAAGTATGATTGATCATGAATCCGTTTTAGTTATGAAAGAAATCGATTTGATTTCAGATGAACTAGACGAATTATTGAAGTAGGGGGATAGGTTTATGAATGAGGGTATTACTTTGAATGAGGATATTACTTTGAATGAGATAGAAATAAAAAGGCGTGACTTTGAGCGGGCCAATAATCGACTAAAAGAGTTTTCAGAGAAAACTGAAGCTAAAATTAAAATAGACGATGTCCGCACAGATGGCAGATTTTTTGGACTAGGTGACTATAAAGTTACAGGATCTGAGTTGAATAAAAGACTAGAAGCCATCCAGGAAAATTTTAAAACTGTAAATAAAATTAATAGTAAAACAGTTCAAGAATTTCGAGAGGTTTACAATGTATTTGATAAGCTTGATAAAGGATACATAACAAGCATTGTTTCTAACGTTAAAGCGATCGAAAAAACTAGTAACGATGTTAGGGAGCAACAAGGAATACTAAAGCGACATAATGACAAACTTGCAAATCAGCAAAATAAACTGGATGCACACCAGTCTGAAATCGAAAAAAACGTAGCAAACATTTCAAAGATTGTTTCAGCATTAAAAGTGTTTAAGGAAAAACTTGAAGGTTATAAGCACTTAACCGATATTGATAAAATATGGAATGATTGTAGAACCATACAAAATGAAATACGGGTAGTTTCAGATAGCATTACGGAGTTTTCAAAGAAAACAACGGAAGATATCGCTTCTGCCAATCATCAAAATAAAGCTTTATCAGATCAGGTGAATCGAGATATTCTCACTCTTCGTAATGAAGCTAAATCGTTTAAAGAGTTCTTTTCTGATTTAACTAAAAAAATCGATCACACTGCAAATATACTCGATCATCAAATACCGGTCATTCAAGAAACAGCTACTTTTGCAGAACAGTTGAAAGATATGGCTCATCTTGATGATGTAGACTTTATGTGGAATGACTTGCATGATGCAAAAGAGAGTTTTAAAGACATTGAAGAAAGCTTACAAAAAATCAACGAAAAAATCCTGGTGATAGAAACGCGCACTAATGATCTTGATTCTTATATCACTGTTTTAAAGAGTTATACACACTTACATGATATTGATGAGATATGGACTGATTTGAGTGCTGCTAAGTCGGAGATTAAAAAAATAATTACGGAAATAAATGATGTTTCGATAAAGACAGAAGAACATACACTCCGTATAAATAAATTGGAGCAGACAGATAAAGTTCACGCAGGGACGTTGGAGAAACTAGCTCAAGTTGATGATCGGATTCTACAGCGTATTGATTCTTATGATGGAGAAATAGACGACCTTAATAAATTCAAAGAAGAATTGGAAGGTATATCTCACTTAAAAGATGTAGATCGATTATGGGAATTGGTTGAAGAACAGGCTTCACAGCTTATTGAGAGCAAGGAAGATTTGACAACTTCTATTCAGAAAAATAAGGACGAAGTGGATGAGAAGATTACAGACGTTGTAAAGTCATCTGATGCTGCTGTCGAGACTTTAGTGAAGAAAATTAAGTATGCTTATTGGATTGCGGGAGGTTCTGCAGGACTCGCCATTCTAGAGATGATTTTACTTCTTATGAAGGTGATATGATGCAAAAGTACAGTCAGGCGCTAACAAATAATGCATCTAAACTAGATATGCTTACGGACGGTGGTGGTGTAATAACCAAACTGGCTGTTGTGATTATAGAAGATAAAAGTAAATCTGCTACGATTGAACTTTTAAAAAAAATATCGGAGATTGTTGATCACCCTAAACACAAGATTGAGACTAAGAAGGCTGCACATGTTGTTCATTCCAATTTAATTGAATTCTTCGGTTATCTGACTATACAGAGGATCTGCAGACCAGCAGAAAAAGTAGAAGAGGATATACGAACACTTCAAGATTTACTAGATGAACTGAACGCGCTGGTTGGATTAGAGAAAGTAAAGAATAAAGTCCAAGACTTAATTGTTTATCAGAAGGTTCAAACTTTGCGACAGGAGAAAAAGCTTCATTCTTCAAAAAACACATTGCACCTTGCCTTTACTGGGAATCCTGGAACAGGAAAGACAACAGTGGCTCGAATTGTAGGGAGAATTTATAAGAAAATCGGGTTGCTTTCAAAGGGACATTTTGTTGAGGTTTCAAGAACGGATTTGATTGCCGGATATCAAGGACAAACAGCACTTAAAGTGAAAAAGGTGATCGAGCAAGCTATTGGTGGTGTCTTATTTATCGATGAGGCTTATAGCATCACAGAAAATGATCACTCTGATTCTTATGGCAGAGAATGTCTGACGGAACTGACTAAGGCTTTAGAAGACCACAGAGAAGATTTGGTCGTGATTGTCGCAGGGTATACAGAACCTATGAATAATTTTTTTGAATCTAACCCTGGTTTGAGGTCTCGATTCAACACATTTATAGAGTTCGATGATTATAATCCTGATGAACTGAACAAGATACTGATTTCTATATGTAATCATAATGATTATTTTTTGGATGAAGACGCGAAAGAGAAAATCTATTTGTATTTTGAGCAAGAGACATTGTCAAAAGGTGATAACTTCGCAAATGGTAGATTAGTAAGAAATCTTTATGATTGCTTGATCATGAATCATGCAAGAAGAATAATCAATCATCCTGATCCAAGTAGCGAAGAATTATCCATAATAAAAGTGGAGGATTTCACTTTCTTAGTCGATGGGAGTCAGATTAGTTGATATATAGACTTACTATTGTTCTTGAAAGAAATAAACGTATTTTGAGCTTGATATATTAGTTGTCTAATCAGCTAGGTCAGAACGGTGGCTTGGACGGAGAAAGAAGAATAAGAGATTCAAGAGGGTCTTTGTCCTATCGCTTATCGCGAAATGACAGGCCCTCTTTTTCTGAAGATAAATTTTGATTTGATATGTACCCATATAGTTAGTATACTTATAATAAGTAAACTAACTATATGATATGAGAAGTGTCGCTTTTTTGGGAACGGGTCCAAAGAATGTCGAGAACGAAATAAAGAAGGTGATTATTTGGAAAATTTGTCTTATTTGTTGATTAAGTCCTCACGATTTTTAAAAGGAGCGTTAGACAAACGATTGCAAGAGTATAATCTGACAGCTACGCAGTTCTCGGTACTGAATCAAATCACGGCTCACAATGGGAACATCACGTCAGCAGAAGTCGCGCAGCGATTAGAGTCCGACCGACCGACCATCTCTGCAATCATCAATAGGCTCGAAAGGGACGGCTTCGTTGAAAAAGTGCAGAATCCACATGACAAGCGATCTGCGTACCTCAAGCTGAACGAAGAGACCTTGAAACTTGTAGACGAGCTGAGACGTGTTTCAGACGAAGTGAATGAAACGATATTTGAAGCGTTCACTGAAGAGGAAGTGTCTAACATGAAAGCGTATTTAGTCAAACTGATGAAACACTTTGACGACATGTGATTCGATGCAAAGAGAAATACGTTCAGACATATCACAATGATGGCAAATATTTTGTGGTCGGCTCATCAGCGATGACAAAAACAATCGCAACACGTCTGAAAGATAAAGGCATACGAAAGAAAAATATCATCAAGGACACGTTCATCGGATACTAAGCCTAAAAATATGGATGACAAGGAGTGAAGGATTGATGGGTTCAATTCTCGTAACTGGAGCGACGGGTAATGTAGGGAAATATGTCGTCAACTATTTGAACGGTCGAGATTCGGACGTTGTGGTGGCAGGGCATCGCATACAAGAACTAGAAAAGAGCTATCCGGGGATGAAAGCGGTCAGACTGGATTTCGAGGATCCGAGCACGTTTGAAGAGGCATTACATGGCGTCGACCGCGTGTTTTTGATGCGACCGCCTCAGATTGGGGATGCCGAAGTGTTTCGACCGTTCGTTGAAGCGATGAAGGCACAATCCGTGCGTCTCGTCTCATTTTTATCGTTGATGGGGGTTGAACGAAATCCATTCCCGCCTCACCATAAAATCGAAAAAATGATTGAGGAGGCATCGATTCCTTACGCGCACATTCGCCCAGGTTTCTTTATGCAAAACTTAACCGGTGTCCATGCCGAAGAGATTAGGAAGGATCGTGAGATATTCATTCCTGCCGGTAACAGTAAGGTGAGTTTTATCGATGCTGAAGATATCGGTAAAGCGATCGCTCATGTTCTCCTAAATCCTGACGCTCATCAACATGTGGCTTATACGTTGACGGGTCCTGAAGCACTCGATTACGTGGACATCGCCAACCACCTGACCTTATTGACTGGGAAAAAAATCACCTATGCCAAGCCGAGTATGCTTCACTACCGCTCACGCTATATCAACGAACGGGGACTTAGCCCAGAGTACGTAAACGTAACGATGGCTCTTTATTTGATGACGCGCCTTGGCACGGCAAAGGCGATTACACATACGTTCAAAGAGTTGACAGGGGACGAACCACGGACGTTTTTTGAGTTCGCCAAAGCTCACCTTCAGGAGTTTGAGCGAAAAGCCGATTGAGATACAACGAATCATCCCATGCGCCTTTGGACGAACTTGTGTCACAACGAAACATCCCAGTGTCGTAAGAGGATGACAGAGAAAAATTTCCTTGGCAATATGAAATCGTGTAAAGAATACATGCGAAATCAATCAGTCTTTGGGGAATAGATTATATAGAAGATTTTGTGCTGTGATTCGAGATGAAGTGTCACGATAGTGAAGGAGAGGTCGTCATGGGTGACGCAGAAACGGGGTTCAAGCGATTCTACGATGCTCGATGTGCGTATGCCATAGCCGAAATGGTTGATCCGATTTATCCAATCGATGCAGATGACTATGCAGCAGAAGTACAACGTTTGGTCGGTCCCTTAGAACTAAAAGATCGCGTGTTTGTGCTTGCAGATGGTTTGCGAAAACGATTACCGGATGATTATCCATCAGCCATTCAAATCATCGTCCAATCGCTTAAACCAGAGATAGGTGAAGACGAAGGGATGTTCAACGCAGGGTGGTATTTGATGCCGATTGCGCGATTTGTTGAAGAGTTTGGTCTTGAATATCCAGGGTTGTCCTTAGATGCGCTAGAAGAAATCATAAAACGTCATACAGCGGAGTTTGCGATTCGCCCCTTCATCGAAAATCATTATGCGTTGACGATGGAAAAACTTCGGGAATGGGCAAAAAGTCCGAATGCTCATCTCAGACGTGCGGCATCAGAGTGCACACGTACTCGTTTGCCGTGGGGAACTAAGTTGACCATATTCATTGAAAACCCAAAACCGGTGCTGTCCATTCTTGAGCACTTGCGGTCTGATCCAAGTGATTATGTACGGAAGTCGGTCGGGAATAACTTAAACGATCTGTCGAAAGATTGGCCAGATGTCGTGATGGATGAAATCGAAAAGTGGCTATCGGAAAGTCCGACGATTGAAACGAAGGAAATCGCGAAACGGGCTTTGCGCAGTTTGCTCAAGAAGGGACATCAACGGGCCTTCACGTTAATCGGTGCGACAGGAGGAAACGTGATTGAAGTACTATCGTTTCAAATTTCACCTGAACAGATTCAAGTAGGAGAATCAATCAAGATGAACTTGGAATTGTTCAATCCGGATGACTTCATGCATCGTTTGACGATTGACTACGTGATTCATCACGTACGAAGTAAAGGACAAACAATTCCAAAAGTATTTCGGTTCACATCGATTCAATTAAATCCAAAAGAAGAACGGCTTTTTTCAAAAAATCACCGTGTTAAAGAAGTGACCGTTCGCGCGTATTATGCAGGACCACATCGCGTGGATGTTGTGGTGAATGGGATAGTAAAGGCATCCTCGTCATTTGACCTAAAGGGAGTGGACGTATGAATCGAGAAGAACAGATTCGTTTTGCGGCTCATCAAGTGATGGAGCTCGGAAAGGTGGAAGTCGTCCCCGAAGTGTTCGCTACAGAATATGTCGCGCACGCAGGGGAACGGACGTATAAAGGCCATGCATTCATTCGACGTTTTTCAAAACAGATGAAGACGGCGATTCCTGACGTCAAGGTGAAGCAGGTCGAGGTACTCGTTCAGACAGAAGATATCCTCACGTGGCAGCGTACGCTTGTCGGGACACATCAAGAAAACATGATGGGCATCCCTGCGAGCGGGAAACAGGTCAAATGGGTGGACATGGTCGTCTCCCGTTTTCAGGATGGATTGATTGTTGAGGAGTGGGTCGTCTCTGAACTGATGGGTGAGTTATTGGTGAAGCAATCTAAAAAATGATGACGTAGTGGGAAAGTACTTATGACACGACGAGCATAAGTGCTTTTTTGGTAGTTACTAAAGAAACAAAGAGTATGTCTGATATGATGAATGTATGATCGAAAAACATATAGTCGGGGGAATGACATGAATATTCAACAGATGATGGAGTTCGAGATCGGGGAGGCACTCGACAAACAGTTGACCGAGTTGCTCATGAAGTCTTTTGAGCCACTTTATCATGAACGAAGCTACTTCAAGCAGTTGCCGCATCTTCGATTGATTGCATGTGATGAGCAACAGCACGTCATCGGACAAGTCGGTTTAGACTTTCGTGTGATGAATATGAACGGGGAACCGATTCGCGTGCTCGGCATCATCGATTTATGTGTCCGGGAAGAAGTGCGGGGACGTGGGGTCGGACGAGCGCTGATGGAAGAAGTCATTGCCCTCGGGGAAGCGTACCCGATCGATTTTCTTCTTCTATTTGCTGATCGACCAGACCTCTACAAACGCATTGGATTTCACACGGTATCTAACGCATGCACGTGGCTTAAAATCAATGACGAGAATCAGACGACACGCGGGATTGGTGAGGCGTCGTTTGAAGAATTGATGATTCGTCAGGTGGGAAACAAACGATGGACCGAAGGAACACTCGATTTACTCGGATACTTATACTAGGGGGATAACAATGAATCTTGAACAAGTGACAGAAACGTATGAGACGTATGCACAAAAAATCGGAGACCGAAAACAAGTGTATGAAACGATTGCTGATACTTTTGACGTGAAGCGGGCGCTCTATCCGGGGAGTCACGTCGACGTCGCCCCTTCCCTCGTCATCCCTCACGTTATCTATGTCGACAGTTTCAAAGGGACGATCCGGTTCTTCAAGAAACTCGAAACGGTACAGGAGCTGATGGATCAACGAAAGGAATATGATGAGCCGTGTACGATTGAATTCTATGGTCAGGACTATACGTTCCCGCTCGACATCGAACCGGTCGATTTGATCATCTCGCAATATGCGGGGTTTGTCGGTCAGGCGACGAAACATTATTTGAAGCCGGGTGGCATCTTGCTCTGTAACGATAGTCATGGAGACGCGACATTAGCGCGATTCGATCAGACGTTCGAGCTGATTGGGGTCATGGGAAGTACAAATGAACTCATTCAGACGGGGCTCGACGATTATTTCCGATTGCGGAAAGGGAAAGACATGGATATCGCAGAAGTGAAGAAGTCGATGAAAGGTCCTAAGTATACGAAACAAGAGGAGAATTATGTGTTTCGGAAAAGGAGGGATTGAATGAAACAATATACGATTCGAACTCGTAACGTCCCCCTCTCCTTACATGATGCGGTCATCACAGAAGCGGCAGTGACCGGTTCGATGATACGTCTCGTATTTGCGGATGGAATCCGTGATTTGTTCAAGAAAGAACCTGTGTGGACAGGCCGCGCTACCGTGACGATTTCGAACGTGAATCGGGATTCTTCGTCACTTACACGCTTTGGTGAAACGACCTATTTGATGTGTCCAATCGAGCAACTCAGTCAGTTCGTTAAAAATGGACGTTTCGAGATTGTCGATGAGTTATATGGTTATCGCCAACTGTTGTTCCGGTGTATGTGGTTGACCGATACGACATGTGAGACGGTGGAGCTGAGTCTATTCCATTCAAGTGAGCTCGTCATCCGATGGGAAGACGAGCCGGTCGAAGCGATGTATGAATCTGAATCATTTTGAGGAAAGTGTGAGACCGACGCGATCGGCGACCGCTCGCGCAACATCCTGTTTTGATCGATGATCCGTTATAATTTTTTCTGCACGGATGTTAGATTCGAATGCGGATTGGCAGCGGTCGATCTGCGCTTTTCCCCAAGAATTGAACCATTCGAAGCGTTTATTCAGTCGCTTCACGAGCGTCTGTCGATTCGCTTCAAGGATGAGGTGACGTACGTCGACACCGTCTCGCTGAAGTCGACCGATGATTTCATCTACATACGTTGCGTCCACCAGTGTCATGGGAACGAGGATGACCCCATCGAAGGACGTGGCAATCTTCGACAGCATCCGATAGTTGAACTCACGCCATTCCGGATGGTGCTGAAAATCGGACTGTTGAAGACTTTTCGGCAATTGGTCCCGAATGAAAAAGCCGACCTGTTCCGGGTCATAGAGAAACGCGTTCGGCAACTGTTTCTCAAGTATCTTGGCACAGGTCGTCTTGCCCGAACCGAATGCGCCGTTAATCCACAAAATCATTGTCATCATCCTTTCGTGTTTATATTCTCTATGACTACAATGGAGTCCTACAAAAAACACCCCATAGCAGTGGAAACTAAATTCCACTTGCTATGGGGTGTTGTCATGCTGTCTTTGGATTAGGTGATTCTGTTTCGCGCAATGCATCGACTTGTTTATATTCTTCGGTATCGGTCCACATCTCATCTTTCAACGGATTGAGACGTCGTTTGACGATGCGTGACACCTGCATGACGGCGAGGACGACGTTTAGGGCGAGACTGATGATTGCGAGCGTCCAGTTCGCTGCCGGGTTATAGGAGACGCTGACGTTAAACGTACTACCGACCGCAAAGAAGTAAGGGAACGTCATGACCCACATCATCCAAATTGTGAGTGTCTGGGCTCTGTTTTGCATCCACGTCCCTTTCGCCCAAAGAAGGGCCGGAATCGTTGCGGCGATATTCAACGCGAATCCGGAATAGAACGCGTTGCCGGGTGCGCAAGAGTAAACATAGGAGATGTTCCAAATCCCGTATGCGATGATCCACAACTTCGTCTGGTCCGGCCAAATCATGTCCACTTTCTTACCGGACGTCGCAAAGATGCCGAACCATCCACAGATCAGGAGGACGTTCAAAATACCGGCGACGGCGTTCACGTAGTTCCAACCACCGGAGATATAGTACATGCCATCGACGACCCCTTCAAATCCCATGAATCCGACTTGAAATTCCCGGATGACCGCCTCGATGATATTGATAGCGAGAATGGCTGGAACGAGTACTAAATACCAAGGGTGCTTCTTATGGTAGTTCGTGAAGCGGATGACCATGTAGATGAGCGCGCCGGCGAGTGCCGAATACACCTTCACCCAATGGAACCACGACGTGATTTCGGAATCGACGACAAACAACCAGATTGGAGTCAGTGCGATCGGTAACGCCATGAACATAAGTTGACTTGTCCGTTTACCGGAACGGACGAACTCGTTCAACCCCATCAACAGTCCAAGAACGACGAACCACATGACGACGTTATACGAAGGTATCGATTCGAAGAAAAACATAATCTGACACTCCTTTCGAAAATGAGATGATCAGAAATAAATGCAATGGCTAAACATACCGAACGTTCGTTATGTTTATGTGAAAAGTGTAACAAATCGTTGTTAACGCTTTCAATAGAGGGCGTGAGCTCACATGGAAGTGTCGAAAGTTCGCCACATCATTATGGTATAATGAGCGATGAAAACAGAGGAGGGTGCGAGATGATGATGAACGAAGGAAGGTTGAAAATCTTACAAGCCGCGCGTGAAATCATCGTCGAACAGGGCATCAAAGGCACGACGCTCCGAGGGATTGCGGAGCGGGCCGGATTCAGTACGGGTGCGATTTATCATTACTACACGTCCAAAGAGGCGATTCTTTATGACGTGATGGACAAGGGACTTGGAGAAGTCAAACGCATCGAGACTGTCTCCCATGACGATCAAAAAGAAGCGGCGGTGATCATCCAGGAAATCTATGAAGGTATGCAGGAACGCCTTCAAAAAGATGCGGAGAGCCGACTTCAATTTTATCTCGCTCATGAAGCGATGATTGGAAATGAAGACATTCAACAGAAGTTCAAAGTGAAGTATGAAGATTGGATCACACGGATTGAGGCCATTTTTGTACGGGCTTACGGTATCGATCAAGGACCGATGACCCGGGCGGTCGCCACGTGGACGATGGCCGGGATCGATGGGATGGTCCTCCAGACCCTACTTCGGACGGGAACGATTGAACCGGAATATACGAATCGTGTGCTTCATTATTTATTGACCGAAGGGTTCCCGCACTTTTTTCAACTCATTCGTTCGAAAGAAACGGATTATGAGTAATGTCAGTTGATACAATCCGACGGACATAATAGAATAGATAAGTGATTTTGTTGGACTGTATGGATGAAAGGAACTGATTTTACGATGAAAGAAAACTTTTGGCGCGACCTTCCGCGTCCATTCTTTATACTTGCCCCGATGGAAGATGTGACCGATGTCGTCTTCCGCCACGTCGTCGCCCATGCCGGACGCCCGGACGTCTTCTTTACGGAATTCGCGAACTCGGACAGCTATTGCCATCCTGAAGGGAAAGGCAGCCTCCGTGGCCGTTTGACGTTCACCGAGGACGAGCAGCCGATGGTCGCCCACATTTGGGGAGACAATCCGGAATACTTCCGTCAAATGAGTATCGGGATGGCTGAGATGGGCTATAAAGGACTAGATATCAACATGGGTTGCCCGGTACCGAACGTCGCGAAACGCGGAAAAGGGAGCGGCCTCATTCTCCGTCCGGAAGTGGCAGCCGAACTCATTCAAGCAGCGAAAGCCGGTGGACTCCCGGTCAGCGTCAAGACGCGACTCGGCTACTCGAAGCTCGATGAGTGGCGTGACTGGTTGACGCATATCTTGAAACAAGACATCGCCAACTTGTCCATTCACTTACGGACACGCTCCGAGATGAGTAAAGTCGACGCGCACTGGGAAATAATCCCGGACATCGTGAAGCTACGAGACGAGATCGCACCGGATACGCTCATCACGATCAACGGGGACATCCTCGACCGTCAAATGGGACTCGAGCTCGTTGAAAAATACGGGGTCGATGGCGTCATGATCGGTCGCGGGATCTTCAAGAACCCGTTCGCATTCGAGAAAGAGCCACGCGAGCACTCGATGGAAGAACATCTCGATCTGTTGCGTCTGCAACTGGACCTTCAAGATAAATTCCAAGAAGACGTGCCACGTTCGATTTCGAACTTGCACCGTTTCTTCAAGATTTATGTCAAAGGATTCCGTGGGGCGAGCGAACTTCGCCATAACTTGATGGAAACGAAATCGACGGATGAGGTACGGGCGCTACTTGATGCCTTTGTCGAGAAATATCATGAAGAAGAGGCAGCGCTCACCGAGAAGGTCTCGACAGTCGAATAATTTTTGAGGGGATTCAGTTGTGCTGAACCCCTTTCTTGTGTGCAAAAAAGAAAAAGTAGGAAGGAATAGGGTGGGAAAAATGAAACGTTTAATGCGATCGATTCGTATGAAATGAATGGAAGGAAGAGGAGGGGTGAACATGAACGAATGGCGTGAATCAGCAGTCGGGCTTGGCCTTGTGTTTGGAACGGCTGGCGGGATAATCATCTCTTTGTTAGTCGATTTTCCGTTTATGTATGGCATTGTCATCGGTTCAATCATCGGATATGGGGTTGGTCTTTTCATCTCCATTCGTACGATGAAATCATAAAGCATAAGATAATCAAAGGTCAGGAGGTTTATATATGAGTGAATTCCAATTTATGACGAACAATCGGAGTGACCTCAAGTCTCAAAAAAAATTAGAACAACGTTATGCCAGAACGGGTCGATTGAAACAAGAAAATAATGAAGTAGGTCATTCAATGTTTGTGGGAAACAATGAAGTGCAGCACAGGGGGTCAGTACATACTGGGTCCTTGTTTTTCATGTTCCATCAGATGAGACACGATTCCCCGGGTTGTACAAATGATTGGACTAGATATAGAGAATGAATATATTTTGTCATGACTCTTGCCTTATAACCAGAAATAGGATATTTTTGATATATCGGATGGCGATATAACGAATAACGATACAAAGGAGCAGGATACGTGACGCAACAGTCAAGTACAGGCGCATTAACCGAGGCAGTCTATTATATATTACTCTCCCTGCAAGTCCCGAGGCACGGGTACGGCATAATGCAATTTGTCCAGGAACTGAGTCATGGGCGAGTTCAGCTCGCACCCGGTACATTATATGGGGCTCTTAGTAGTTTAGTCGAAAGAGGCTGGATTGAGGCACTCGAAGGAACAGGGAGGAAGAAAGAGTATGAGATCACGGAAACTGGTCGAGAGGCACTTCGGTCAGAATTAAGACGGCTAGAAGAACTAGTGCAACACGGACATGAATGGACGAAGGAGTTGGATACATGAAGACGAAAACGGTCTATCGCATATTTGTTGATTATGAGAAGGAAGAGAAGTGGCTCAATGAGATGGCTCAAACCGGATGGGCGCTCGAATCCTTTCGTTTGATGCGATATGTGTTCAAACAAGTTGAACCTGGGACGTTCACCTACCGAATCGAATTGTTGTCCAACTTACCTTCTCACCCCGAGTCGAAGGCGTATATGGCATTCTTAGATGAAGTTGGAGTCGAAGTGGTCGATACGTCGTATCGGTGGATCTTTTTACGAAAACGAACGAGTGACGGACCGTTCCAATTGTATTCGGATTTTGATTCGATGATTCAGCGAGAAAAACGAATCATCCAACTGTATGGCGCTGTGCTAGCCGCCAACTTTGTTGCTGTTGTAGCGAATCTTTCGAATCCGTTTGCACAATGGATCATCTTATTGAATGTAGTCGTCGTGGCGATGTTGGCCTATGCCGTCCAGCATCATACACGGAAAATGAGGACTCTAAAAGGTCTCAAAGCAATTGGAGAGATGAAGTCGTCAGATTGAGCGCATAGGTAAGGAGGAGCAAGATGGATTCACGAGAATGGAAAGACTGTATCATTTGTTTTGGATTGATTGCGGGGACGACGCTCGGTGTGATCCTCTCGTTCTTCTTCGGTGTTCAGTTGACGTACGGGATCGCGAGCGGAGCGATGCTAGGATATGTCGGAGGGATTGCTACATCGAGTTGGAAAAAATGACTATTTTGTAAAAAGGGAAATCTGAAGTGTGTACCGAATTGAAGTGTGTACCGAATTTCTGTATAACAAACGACAGAGGAGCGGATCAATATGGAACGAAAGATTACCGTAAAAGGGACGGGGAACGTCTCATCTCGACCGGATTTGATTGTGATTCACATGGATCTCGTCTCGAAAGCGCCACGATACGAAGATACGATGACCGAGGCAGCAAGTGCGGTGTCCCATCTTCAAAAAGCCATCACGCGTGCTGGTTTTGACAATACGGACCTCAAAACGAGTGACTTTTCGATCGATACGGAATACGAGAGCTATCGTGATCGGGATGAGAATTATCGGTCGCGGTTTGTCGGATATGTCTGTAAACAGAAGACGAAGCTCGAATTTGCGCTCGACACGTCTAAACTATCGGACGTCATCGAACAAATCAGTCAATCTCACGCAAATCCGACACTCTCCATTCGCTTCACGATGAAAGACCCGAATGCGATCGAGGATCAGCTATTGGTGAGTGCCGCGGAGAATGCGAGGAAACGAGCAGAGCTTCTTGCGAAAGGAGCAGGCGCCGAACTCGGAGACTTGCTTCAAATTGACTACACATGGGGAGAGATTCATCTGTTCTCGCCTACAAACGTCCTCTATAGTCAGGACGTCGTCTATTCGGAATCACGAATGCCTGAACTTGAGCCAGATGACATTGATGTCAGTGATTCGGCCACATTCGTTTGGAATCTCAAATGAGGCGACTGACTTTCTTGATTCTCGTTTCACTCTCGATTGCGCTGCCCGTATCCGCTCTCTCTTGGGCCTATACGTTTGTCGTGTTCGACCGAAACGCATATGAAGTGCTCGACACAACAATCGAAGTGGATGCGCTCGGTGACGTGATTGGTGAAGTGGAAACAACGGTCAACGACGAGACGGGACGATACTACGGGAATGCCTCGAACGGATATCCGATCGGGACAGCGTATCGTGAAGTCGACGGGGAGTCCGTGGAGGACGTCATCGCGGTCGAAGACGGTTCGGAATGGAAACGGGCGGAGTATCGATTCGAAGCACCGTACCATTCACGTGATTTTATCAAATTCTTCGGTTACGGCCTACTTGGGATGGGCATCATCATGATAAGTGCGACGCTCTTCAAGCGAAGTTCGCTGTACAAAAAAGAAGAATGAACGAACGTGGAAATGGGAAGGGTGATAAAGAGAAGTTCGGTAAAGGGGGATTCACCATGAACATTTTGATTATTTTTGACTCACTATATGGTCATACAGAGAAGATTGCCCATGCGATGCAGGAAGAACTGTCAAAGGGGCATGAAGCACGTATGGAACACATATTGAATATCGGATTGGGTGATCTCGCGCACATTGATCTCGTTGTGATCGGTTCACCGACGCATGGAGGGTATGAAACCGAGGACATTAAAGTGTTTTTAGACGGAATCTCAGACAATGCCCTACGAGGGAAGCAGACGGCTGCGTTTGATACGAGTGTCGTCAAAGAAAAACAAAATCCGATTCTCGGTAAAATCATCGACTGGTTCGGTCATGCGGTAAACCGCGTCGAAGGGGAAATGATTGAAAAAGGCGCAACGAACGTTCAAAAAGAATCGTTCTTGGTTGATGGGGAGACGGAGATGTTGAAAGAAGGCGAACTCGAACGCGCGAAAGCGTGGGCGCGAGAGTTGGTGAATTAATTAGTGATGCGCATTCCATTATCGGGATGCGTTTTTTTGATGGAATCGGACAAAAGATTTTAGAAAGCGGGTAAATATTAAGTATCTAAACCTACCGAAAAGGAGTTGGTTGTGATGAGAAAAATGGAACGTGATGTATTCGTCGGTTGGATTGTCGTCTTGTTAGTCATTTTGGTGCATTTCCTCATCACCATCTCTCTCGGAAATTCGTACTTTGCCGAGAATTCTTTGAATCGAATGATGTGGCTCTCGAGTTTTCCAGCATTTTTGATTACCTTCGTTGCAGCTTTTTTTCAAAAAACGAACACGATGATGTTGGCGGTTCGTCGGGGATTGCTATGGACCATTGAGTTGATTGTCGCTTTTACCGTTCTCGCTTGGGTGTTCCGTTCATTTGAAGGATTGTATGCGTATGCCGGTCTGTATTGGTTGTTCGGTGCCGTCCTGATTGCTCCTATTTTCTATCTGATGGCATTCCGCCGCCAACATTCGAAACGGATCCGCACACCTTGACAGTAGCGCTTCCTTCTGAAGGAAGCGTTTTTAGATTGCCGTAGGATGGGAATGGGTGTAGAGAGTATAGATTGGAGGAGAGTGTGATGAGCCAATATTTTTCATCATCCTATGAAGAATCACGAGAGAAATTTATGAATTTACTGTCAGAGGTGAAACGATTTTATCCGAAGGCAGAGCTGTTGACGCATTCGATTGGGGACGAAAGTATCGACGTCATTTTAGGGGAGCCGAAACGGGATCGTAAAACAATGCTCCTCATGACGATTGGAGAACATGGGATTGAAGGATATGCGGGTGCTGCGGTGACTCACCAATTCGTTCGGACGCAACTCTCACATGTACGACATGAGACGACCGGCATTTGTCTCATCCATGCCGTCAATCCGTGGGGAATGAAACACTTTCGGCGGGTCAATGAGCACAATGTTGACTTGAATCGAAATTACGTCATCGACCGTGAATCGATTCCGTACAACGTCAATCGTGAATATGAACTGATGCGCCATTTATTCGTTCCGGATGGGGTGATTGACGACTACCATGAAGCAAGGGAACAGATTTATTCATTCCTCGGTTCTGGAATCAAACTCGACGGATTCAAAGCGATGAGTGGGGCGAAAGGAATGGGGCAGTACCAATTCCCGAAAGGTGTCTATTATGGAGGAGATAAAGACGAGTCGTCAGCCACCTTCTTGAAAGGAATTCAACATGATTTGCTTGAACGCTACGGGAAAGTGGTGCATATGGACTGGCATACGGCACTCGGACCAACGAATGAGGTCACGATGGTCATCAGTAGGCGAGACGGACGAACTGAAAAAGAACTGAAACAGGCGTACGGTATCGACAACGTCAACGTGTATGATCCGGATAAGGTACTCGGAGACTCGACCAATCATTTTTACTATGTACGCGACACGGAATATCCGGACAAACAGCTCGTCTCGGCATTGTTTGAATTCGGTACGTTCGGGACTTCAACGAAAGCCTCCATTCGTGAATTTCTCACGATTATCTTAGAAAACCGGCTGTACTTTGAAGGGACGAAAGACCCTGAAGCACGTAACGGGATTCAAAATGAGTTCATGGCAATGTTTTATCCGGATGATCCGATCTGGCGGGAAGCCGTGTTGCGGGAAGGTGCGACAGCTATCGAAGGCTGTTTAAAAGGAGAGTCACTTTGGCGTGACGCATAGTAGGGTTTTTTGGAGTCGGAAACGGGAACAAGAAGGTTGTGAGTGTTTACGCTTAACATTGAAATAGTGGAGGGTTGATGATGGGATACATTACAGCACACGATGGCACGAATTTATATGTCGAAGACGTCGGTTCTGGGGAACCGATTGTTTTCTTACACGGTTGGCCAGCGAACAACAACATGTTCGAGTATCAGAAAAATGCACTCGTGGAGGCAGGATATCGCTATATCGGGATTGACTTCAGAGGATACGGGAAGTCCGATGCCCCGGCAACGGGATATGATTATGAAACGATGGCGTCGGATGTGCACATGGTTGTTTACGGACTTGGCCTGAAAGATTTCACGCTCGTCGGGTTCTCGATGGGCGGGGCGATTGCGGTCCGATATGCGGCAGATTATAAAGAGGACGGTCTCAAAAAGTTAGTATTAGCTGGAGCCGCGGCGCCAATTTTCACACAACGTTCAGACTATCCATATGGAATGACGACCGATGAAGTCGATGCCTTGATTGAGGATACTCGAGCGGACCGACCGAAGATGCTTGAAGGATTCGGGGAAATCTTCTTCGAGAAAGAACATTCGAAACCGATGCAAAACTGGTTCCACCACCTTGCGCTCGTCGCGTCGAGCCATGGTACGATCGCCTCGGCACAGGCGTTACGTGACGAAGATCTACGCGATGCCCTGCCGAAGATTGATGTCGAAACGTTGATTATCCATGGGGTACATGACAAAATCTGTCCGTTCGCGTTCGCTGAACAGATGGAACAAGGCATTCCGAACGCACGAATCGAACGTTTCGAAGAGAGCGGACATGGTACCGTGCTCGACGAACGAGAGAAATTTAACGATACGCTACTACAGTTTGTTCAATAATTTTTGGCCTCCTAATGGGGGCCTTTTGTATGTTTCGATGGATAAGAAGCAACTAAAAAGGGTATAAATCAATTGGAGTTCCTTTCCAATTTTCTCAAATCATCTGAACATTGCTGTGACAAGAATCACGATGATTTTTTGTGTCGTTATGGAGAAAGGGGGATAAAAATACGACGGGATTGTTCGATTAGTTCAACCTGTCCTACCATTCATGGTACAATAACGGGGTGGATTAACAGATTGAGGAGAGATTTAAATGAACATCGCTTTCTTTTTATATCCGAAAGAAGACGTCAAATATTTGGACCCCGAATCAACGGTACGACAAGCGCTTGAAAAGATGAAACATCATCGATTCACGTCTGTCCCACTCGTTTCGGAGAACGGTTTTTATGCCGGGACGATGACAGAGGGGGATTTACTTTGGGCACTTGCAGAACAACTTCGCGGGGAAGAAGACTATGAAAAAGTGCTCCGGACACGTCTAAAAGATATCAAACAACGCGTTCGTTATAAGCCGGTCTCGATTACGGCGCAAATTGAAGAACTCGTCGATGCGATCACGGACCAAAACTTCGTGCCTGTCGTCGATGACGGAAAATATTTCATCGGCATCATCCGACGCCGTGACATCATCGAGTATTACTCGACAAAGTTGAAACAACTCGAGAATGAAGTCCGATAATGAACAAGCCAGAACCGACTCGCGGTTCTGGCTTGTTTTACGTTTCTTCCCGCTTTGTTTTTAAGAAAGGGAGTGGGGCGATGATTGAAATGTAGTAAATAAACGTAATGACGAGCAAGAGTATGACTGCCGGTAAATATGGTGCGATGAGTGGGATGACGAGCAGGACTGCAAGAAACGCGAGTCGCTTCCAAGATAGATTGAAAAATAGCCGATTGAAGTAAATGACACCATATCCAAACAGGACGATGGCGACATACAGCGTGATCCGATGTGCCAAATCGAGTGTCTGCATCGGATCGTGTATGATTGCAATCTTCACGACGGCGAGTAAAATGATGCCGAGAAACATCGAGAGGTGTGACCAATAGAATCCGGCCTTAGCTGTCTGATCTCGTTTATCCGTGTGCATGTTATAGAATCGATTTTCACGTTTTTCATCGTCTTTCACATAGGAGTACCAGAGTAGAACGGTTAGGGTGAGTGCTATAATCATCGTCAAGACGACATCGGACGTTAAATCCTCATCAATCGCGGCTCGACCGGTCGAAGCAATTGTTTCACCAAGGGCAATGACCAAGATGAGATAATGACGCTCAAGGAAGTGCCAGGATGACACTTCGAATTGACCTCTGTTTTTTTGTACGAGGGGTCCCAATACCGCCACAATCGCGACAATTCCCCATACAATCAGGCGCACATTGCCCTCGAACAGCGAAGCGACAAGGATGATGATGCTAAACGAGATATTATATGGAACGATGGCGAGCATAGCCTTTTTCGTATCGTCATTACTGTGAAGCAAGAACAATGTTGAATGTACTGCGACAATCACTAAAAAACCAAGTCCAAAAATAAATCCATCTTGATTGTATGCATTTGGGATCGCGACGGAAATCAACATGAAGCCAATCATTCCGAGCGTTATGAAGATTTGATGATTTCTTCTGGTCAGTTTGGTCGTATTCGTCAACCAAATATACCCTTCAAAGATATACCAAATGAGAGCCATGAGAACGAGAACCTCTAAAAACGTATGAATAGTGAGATGACGTTCAAGTTTTAAGGTGAGTTGTATGAACGTAAAAACAAAAACTAAATCAAAAAACAGTTCGATTTTTTCTACCTTTTCATGATGAGGGGGCATAGGAGAACTCCTTTTTCATAGATTCATTGTTATTTACCCGTCTGCTTCCCGAAAACACCCTTCATTTTGAAAAGGAAGGGCAAACATCAATCAAGTGGTGGAAAATGGGGCAACACATATTCTCCTAATTCATCCATCACTTCTTCAGCCGGGCGTTCTCCGTCGAAGAGGGCGAAGAAGAGGTGATTCACGCCGATGGCACGATACGCCTCGAGCAACTTGATCAAATGATTGCGGCCGAGTCGGAAACCGAGACGAATCGGTGTCGGTGGCTCGTCTGGGTCATGCGACAAATCAAGATGCATCGGCATCGAGAAAGGACGAAAGGCACGACCGTGTGTCTCACCACTTTCACGCCAAGCGTCAAGCACTTGTTTTTGTGCGAAAGGTGCCTGTGGGTAATACATCCACCCGTCTCCGTTCGCTCCGAGCCAGTCCATGTCTTGTTGTGCGAATCCAGTGATCATCGTCGGGATTCGTTTCTTCGGACGCGGCACGAGTGTAGCCTGTTTGACTTCCCCATAAGGTGAGTCGATTGTTGGGTAATTGTTATAAAGCGCCTGCTCCATGACACGAAGCGATTCTTTGAATTGGTCGCCGCGTGACTGGTGATCGACCCCGAGTCCTTTAAAGTCGGTACGACGGTCGCCTGACGAGATTCCGAGAATCAACCGTTCTGGGAACAACGCTTCGATCGTCGCGACTTCCTTCGCCGAACGAAGAGGATGGCGGAGCGGTAAGACGAGCGCGGACGTACCGAGCGCGATGTTTTTCGTTTGACCGAGTAAATGTGTCCCGTAGATCAACATGTCATAAATCTGACCGACGGCAGGGTCTAAGAAGTTCGGGTCTTTGAGTAGAACATCCCGTAACCAGAGCGCCGTGAAGCCGTAGTCGTCTGCCTTTTGAGCGAGTTCGACTTGACGTTCGAGTGTCGGGGTACGCATTTTGAAATTTTCTAAAGGGATGTGGAGGCCGAGCGTGAGCTCGCCCTCCCGATACATCCGGTTGTAGCTTTTATGGTTGTTGAACATAAGGTCCTCCTTAGTTTGCTTCCAAACGACGAGAGATGGCTGTCAAGATGACGGCGATGATGACCATGATGCCACCGACCCAAGGGGTATGCACAAGTCCGATTGAATCTGCGACGAGTCCACCGATTGTTGCGCCGAGGGCGATCCCGATGTTGAAGGCAGCGATGTTGAGCGCTGACGCGACATCGACAGCGGCAGGAACATATTTTTCAGCCAATTGTACGATATACAATTGAAGTCCAGGCACGTTCATGAAAGCGAGGAGACCCATCAAGACGATCGCGATGAGACCTGCCACTTTGAACGGAATCATGAACGACATGATGATCATGACGGCTGCGTGAACGATGAACATATAGAACAACGCTTTCGCCGGATTATCGTTTGCGAGCTTTCCGCCGACCGCGTTCCCGATGGCGACCGCGATTCCGTAAACGAGTAAGACGACACTGATCAAGCTCGGGCTAATTTTTGTCACGTCTTGCATGATGGGTGTCAAATACGTGAAGGCGACGAACGTTCCGCCGTAACCGAGTGCTGTGATCAAGAATCCGAGCATGAGACGACCGTTCGTGAGCAATTTCTTCATATCTGAGAACTTCGCTTGTGGTGACTGTTTCAAATCTTTTGGAATCAAGAAGAAGCTAGCGATGATCGAAACGACACCGAGTGCTGCGACGGCGAAGAAGGTGGCACGCCATCCGAACGCTTGACCGATGAAGGTACCGAGTGGGACACCTGTAACGGTCGCGACGGTTAAACCGGTGAACATGAGTGCGATGGCACTCGCTTTTTTATGTGGTGGTACGAGCTGTACAGCAATCGTTGCCCCGATTGAAAAGAAGACACCATGCGAGAATGCGGTGATAAATCGGGCGACGATCAAGAGTTCAAAGCTGGTCGAAATGGCTGAGACCAAGTTTCCGCCGATGAAGACGACCATGAGTGCCATGAGTAACGTTTTGC
This sequence comes from Exiguobacterium sp. s57, assembly GCF_018617685.1. Lineage (NCBI taxonomy): Bacteria > Bacillati > Bacillota > Bacilli > Caryophanales > Exiguobacterium > Exiguobacterium sp. s57. Next base: position 1,076,250 of record NZ_JACSKR010000001.1, on the reverse strand, counting down.
GGTTCATTCGGTTCGTGAGTGCTGTTAAAATCGGTGCACCGAGGGCGACGCCGATAGCGTATCCCGAGATAATGAGACCTGCGAGTGTGATGCCGATGTTTAAGTCACTTGCGATTGAGGCGAGCAGACCGACCGGGACGAACTCGGTCGTCCCGATGCCGAAGGCGCTGATTGCGAGGGCGAGTAACGCCAATCCCCCATTTTTAGGTGCCTGTTCTTCAACAGGTTGCGTGTACGGTTGATTCATGAGTAGTTCCTCCTAGTTGATGAAAAATGATGTGGAAGACGAGGGCCCTTCGTCTCCGGATAGCAAAGACATCTCACTTCCCTCTATTGTTCAGTACGGTCGAAAAAGTACCTTACCGTCTCAAAAGGAAGATACAAGCGAAATGAACTTGTATAGATTTGCTATAGTTGCTATCATAAGTGCATGAAAACAGTTTGAGAAGTACGTACTTTTTAGTGCGGTAGGCACCAAAAAGTGCCTATGGGAGAAATGGAGGGAATGATATGCCATATAATATTCCGGTCGAAGCGACACTTGACGTCATCGGTGGTAAATGGAAAGTCGTCATTATGTGTCATTTGATCAAGGATGAGCGTCGGACGAGTGAACTTCGTAAGCTCATGCCGAACATCACCCAAAAGATGCTCACCCAACAGTTGCGTGAGCTCGAAGCGGATGGGGTCGTCGTACGTACGGTATACGAGCAGGTCCCACCGAAAGTCATCTACTCGTTATCAGAGTACGGATGGTCACTCAAACCCATTTTAGACGCCATGTGCGCCTGGGGTGAGTGTCATATCGATCAGTCCGGAGAAGAGGTCATCTCATAACCTTTACGGTCGTCCATGATGGGCGACCGTTTTTTGTATAGTAAAGTCGGGTACAGGGACAGAGACAAGGAGGGAGTTAGGATGGACTTAGTGACCTTTATGTTTACAGATGACGGTTCCATTCCGAATCATCCGGATTATCCGGCGCTCTTGTATCGCGGTGTCTTTGATGACCCGAGCGGCATGCGAGAGACGTTCGCCCATAACGAATGGACGAACAGTTGGGTAAACGGGGTGTTCGACTATCATCACTATCACAGCAACTCGCATGAAGTGCTAGGCGTGGTACACGGTGAAGCGACCCTTCAACTCGGAGGAACGAACGGGGACCTCGTCCGCGTCAGTACGGGTGATGTCCTCATCTTGCCAGCAGGGACGGGACACCGCCGAATCGAGGCGAGCACAGACTTCCAAGTCGTCGGGGCATATCCGGACGGTCGCGACTATGACACGCTGACCGGGAAGACGGAAGAACGACCGGACAGCTTGAAGCGAATCGAACGAGTTGAGAAACCGACATTTGACCCTGTCTTCGGGACGACGGGTCCGTTACATGAAGCGTGGACAAAGGAGGAAATATCATGAATCAACGACTTCCACACTCTTTATTACTTGCAGCATTGAAACAGAATGTCGTCGAATTGAAAGACGGACGGGAGATGCGTACACTTGGACAAGGCACGTGGCGTATGGGGGAAGAGGCATCGAAGCACGACGCTGAGGTCGAAGCGCTCCGAACGGGGCTCGACTGTGGGCTCCATGTCATCGACACGGCAGAAATGTACGGAGAAGGGGAATCCGAGAAGTTAGTCGGTGAAGCCATTCAAGACCGACGCGAGGACGTCTTCCTCGTCTCGAAGGTGTATCCGTACAATGCGTATGGCGATAAACTCGTCAAAGCATGCGATGCGTCACTCGAACGACTCGGGACGGATTATCTCGATCTCTACTTACTTCACTGGCGAGGCGACGCCCCGCTTGAGGAAACGATTGCCGGGATGGAGCAGCTCAAGGCAGAGGGCAAGATTCGGGCGTGGGGTGTCTCGAACTTCGACGTCGAGGATATGAAAGAGCTTCTCGCATTGCCGAACGGTGACCATTGTGCGGTCAACCAAGTACTCTATCATCTCGGCAGCAGAGGGATTGAATATGACCTGCTTCCTTACATGAAGGAACAAGGCATCCCGGTCATGGCGTACGCCCCGCTCGCTGAAGGAAGTGACGTGAAAAAAGACGTCTTCGAAAATGAGGCGGTCAATCGAATCGCGGAGGCGTATAGTGCCTCGGTCGCGCAAATTTTACTTGCCTGGACGATTCGGAGCGGACATGTGATTGCGATCCCGAAAGCGGGACAGGCCAAGCACGTCGAGGAGAATGCCGCAGCGCTCTTGCTCGATTTGAATGAGGAAGATTTTGCGGCGTTCGATGAAGCTTTCCCACCACCGACGACAAAACAACCGTTAGATGTTATTTGACGATGTGAACTGGACCGATCAATGGTCCAGTTTTTCTTTTGTCGAAATCGATTGTCACGCACATGTTGCGGGTAAATAAAGGAAGGACTTGCTTGTGTAGAGGAGACTGATACGACAAGGGAGCTGAAAACAGAATGGAACAGACGTTTACCGCGGAAGAGTTCAAAGAGAAGATGTACTCGAATTTGAAAGTGCGGCCGAGTGATTCGGTTATTTTGATGTGCTCGATTTTTATCGCGTCTATCGGATTAAACATGAATTCGATCCCCATCATTATCGGGGCGATGTTGATTTCACCTCTCATGACGCCGATTTTAAGTATCGGTCTTGCCCTCTCACTTTATGATATGAAACTGCTACGGGCAGGGATACGTCTGCTTCTCGTTCAAGTCGCGGTCAGTCTGACGGTCGCTACAATCTATTTCGCGATTTCTCCCATCACGTATGCGAGTAATGAAATCATCGCACGGACCGAACCGACGATTTGGGATGTCATCATCGCATTTGCCGGAGGGACTGCAGGGATTATCGGGGCGCAAAAGAAAATGAGCAACAATATCGTCCCGGGTGTCGCCATTGCGACAGCGCTTATGCCCCCGCTTTGTACGGTCGGGTATTCGATTGCGACACGTAACCTTGATTATTTAATTGGTTCGAGCTATCTCTTTATCATCAACTGTTCGTTTATCGCGATCGCCACGTTCATCGGGGTCAAGTTCATGGGCATTTCACAGGAATTGACCAAGCAGGATGTAAACCATAAAAAGGTTAATCGTCTTTTGATCGGACTGTCCGTTCTAATCGTCCTGCCGAGTATTGCTTCCGCGACCACACTCGTACAGGACAGCATCATCCGGACCGGGATCAACAATTTTGTCGAGAACGAGTTCTCAGACGCCATTATCATCAGTCAGGACTACCAGGAAGATGATGATTTGCTTCTCGTGACGACGACCGGGGAGAGGTTAACCCAGGAAGAATTGGCGGATATCGAGTCGAGGTTACCTGACTATGGACTGCATGCGATTGAACTCTCGGTGACACAAGTGCCAGATTTGAACGGGTTGTCCGGAGAGAAGGTGGCCGAGCTGCTTCAAAAATATTTAGAAAGCCGCCTGCAACAGTTCAACTTGTTTGACAGTCGTCAAATCGATTTGGAAGACTTGCCGTTCGAACTGCAGAACGAAGTCAACCCAAACTAAAAGACCATCGATTGTTTTCGATGGTCTGACTCGTTAGTTCGCGAGCGGATGTTTCAAGAGATAGTCTTCGATTTGATCGATCGTTTCTTTCAACACGCCGTCTGAGAACGGAGACTTGAGACCAGCCAGTTCGACGAGCTCGAGGAACGAACGGCTGCCGCCTGCCTGACAAAGTGTGAGGTAATCGCTCCAAGCCGCTTCGCGGTCTTCATGCATGCGTACCCAGAACTGGAACGCACACACTTGCGCGAGCGTGTAGTCGATATAATAGAACGGGCTCTGGAAGATGTGACCTTGTTGGTGCCACCATGCGCCCGACTCGAGATAGTCGTTCGTCTCATAATCGCGGTGCGGGAGATAGACCTTCTCCAAATCGCGCCATGCTTGACGACGTTCGGCTGCTGTCATCTCCGGGTTGCGGTAAACGACGTGTTGGAACTCATCGACGAGCACGCCGTATGGAAGGAACGTCATGCTGCCGGCCAAGTGGTTAAACTTGTACTTGTCGACTTGGTCGCCGAAGAAGAGCTCCATCCATGGCCAACAGAAGAACTCCATCGACATCGAATGGATCTCACACGCCTCGTACGTCGGAAAGGCGTATTCTGGAGTCGTCAAATGACGGCTCTCATACACTTGGAAGGCGTGACCGACTTCATGCGTGAGGACGTCGATATCCCCGGCAGTTCCATTAAAGTTTGAGAAGATGAACGGAAGTCCTTCAGACGGTAAGTACGTGCAATAGCCACCGCCAGATTTACCTGGTTTCGCCGTCAAATCGAGGGCGCCGCGTTCCTGCATGTATTGGAAGAACTCGTCTGTCTCATTTGAGAGCTCACGGTACATCTTGTTCCCACCTTCGATGATGAACGACTCGTCCCCTTGCGGTGTCGCGTTACCGTCCGGGAAGACGAACGACTCATCGTAGTAATAGAGGTGGTCGACGCCGATTCGTTTCGCCTGTTTTTCTTTCAAAGCGGAAGCGAGCGGTACGATGACGTCACGAACTTGCTTGCGGAAGTTGTCGACCATCGACTCGTCATAGCCGACACGCTGCATCCGTGCATAGCCGAGCTCAACGAACGACGGGAAGCCAAGCGCGTGAGCGATTTCTGTACGCACACGTACGAGTTCGCCGTAAATGCGGTCGAGCTCGTCGCCGTTGTCTGAGAGATATGTATAGCGAGCGACGGATGCTGCTTTTCGGACATCGCGGTCTGGTGACTGGAGATACGGACCGAACTGTGACAGGTTGAGCGTCTTGCCGTCAAATTCGATTTGTGCCGCTGACATGACTTTTTGATAGGTCGTCGCGAGACGGTTCTCTTCTTGCAGTTTCGGGATGAGCGACTCCTCGAACGTCTCGAGCGCACGCTCGGCGAGAGAAAATAATTGACTACCCCATTCGGCTTCGAGTTCAGTGCGAAGCTCGTGGTTCGTCAAGACACGGTAGTACACTTGGATTTCTTTCTCGTAGACGGGAAGTGCATCGTCAAAGAAAGATTGTTCTTCCTCATAAAAAGTATCGCGTGTATCGACCGAGTGTCGGATCGCGACGAGTTGACTTTGTGTTTCAAAGTCATTACGTTCCTTGTTGATTTGGCGAATGAGTTCGTTCGCTTCTTCGAGTGTACTCGCTTGCTGTAATTCGGCAGAATAGTCCGACAATCTGCTGTTCAGAGCGTCCAAGTCGGGTCGTTCATATGACAATTTTGTGAAAGTCGTCATTGTAAGCGCCTCCATCGTGTGAAATTTTTACAAAGTGTAAAAAGGGCTTGCAAAAGCGATTGCACACTCGTATTCTTACGATGTGTAAAACGATTTCGCACTACCTTATTACCACTATACCGTTTATAAGGTAGGGATTGAAGTTTTAGCTTTTCGGGTATAAAAGGTAAGACTTCGATTCAATAGAACATGTTGGAGGGATTAAGCTATGGGATTCTTTAAAAAACTATTTGGTGGTAAAGAAGAACAACTCAACGCGGTTTCACCGCTTACAGGAAAGGTCATCGACATCACGAACGTACCGGACCAAGTATTCTCGCAAAAAATGATGGGTGACGGAATCGCAATCGAGCCGACAGAAGGTAAAGTCGTCTCACCGGTCAGCGGAACAATCGCAACAGTATTTCCGACGAAACACGCAATCGGTATCAATGCGGACAACGGTGCGGAGTACTTGATTCACATCGGTCTTGATACGGTAAACCTTAAAGGCGAAGGCTTCGAGACGCACGTCACAGAAGGACAATCTGTCAAAGCAGGTGACCCGCTCGTCACGTTCGACCTCGACTTCATCAAAGCGAACGCTCCATCAACAATTACTCCGGTCATCATCACGAACCATGACAGCTTCGGCGTGAACAAACTTGTCGCAGAAGGCGATACAGTGACAGCTGGATCTTCAGAAGTCGTAGAATTGACGAAGAAATAAGAAAACGATTGATCACTCGGGAGCTCATGCTTCCGAGTATTTTTTTGTGAATACGGGAATTATAATAAAAGAGAGGAAAGGGGGAAATGAGATGGATGGAAAAAATGCACCGTACCGAGGATATGGGGACCGGATTCGAATATTGCGAGAGCGGGCCGGGTTGTCGATTGAAACGCTTGCGGAACGAATCGGCGTGGCACCTTACTTTATTCGTCGCACTGAACTGAGTGAAGTGTATCCGACCATGCCTTACATAGAGGCGCTCGCAGAGACTTTACAGATTGATTCGAATTATTTGGCTCGTCACATTTGGACGGGCGAGTCGCTCAAAGTGTTAATGCGGGGAAAAGTGCCGGAACTTGAACAGATGAAGCTCGCCTATGAAGAGGCGATGCACGGCAAGTCCGTCGAAGAGATGCAACGGCAGCTCGAGGAGCGGATGCGCATCTTTGACTTGATGCATGAAGAAGAGTTGCAGCGGCTCTTCGAAGAAGACGAAGAGCCGACGTCTCACCATGCGCTTGAGGCACTAGTTGATGCGGTACTCGACCTTGGACGTTCTCATGATTCGATGCGCCACATCGTCCCATTCGCCAGATATGTAGAGCGACTCGTTCCCGAACAATTCTCGGACAACTCGTTCCAATACGCAGAGTACGGTGTCGTGGACAAATCCTATAAATTGCAATGATCGTAGGACATCTACAATTTTTGTGGCAACTAAAAAAGTGACCAGGACATTCCTGGTCACTTTTATGCATCAACGCATCGGACGCGCTTCGTAGCGTACTTTCGGACGTGTGCCGGCTAGTAAGAAACCGAGCACGATATTCAAGATTGTGAGCACCCATCCGACGTAACCGAATGTGTAGGCAAGACTCGCCAGCATCGTCTGCCAGTCGAGTAATGCTGCTGCGTCCCCGCGGAATGTGAAGCGGATGACGGTGAAGCCAATGAGTGTCGTTGCAGTAATCATGATGCCGATCCATGCGCCACCGAAGCGGGACGTCTGTGAACGTCTGCTGACCGGATACCAAAACGCGAGCGTTCCGATGAACGTACTGCCTGCATACGCAAGCAGGATTTGCCATAACGCATCCGCGTCTAAGAAAACGGTGTAACAGATGAACGTCGTGAGCGTCGTCATAAACGTAAAGATTAAGGCTGCGAGTAATCGTGATCGCATAGTTCGTTTTCCTCCTCATTTTGCACATTCTTTAGAGTAAACGAAAACGAATTTGCTGTAAACGTTATTGACGGTTTTGTAATATTTGTCGCCATTGTTTAATGGCGTTCGTACCGTAGAACAAGACACCGCCACGATAGAATTTCGAGCCGATCCACAATGTGACGCCGATTGTTCCAACCAGTAATCCGATGGAAAGCGCCACTTCCCAAACCGCCACATCGACGAGCATGACCCGAAGGAACATGAGCATCGGTGTGAAGAATGGGACGAACGAGAGGATTGTCACGATGGTCGCATCCGGGTTGTTCAACCCGAACATTGCGACGAGGAATGCCGCGACGAGGAGCATGATGACCGGCATGACCATCTGTTGTGACTCTTCGACTCGACTGACGAGTGAACCGAGGACGGCGAAAAGCGATGCGTATAACAAGTACCCGAGCAAGAAGAAGACGAGTAAATAGATGACGGCCCGTGCGTTCCCGGCGTTCTCGATGACGGTTGATGCCAGCTCACTGCCACTCGCACTCACATAACCGAATCCGAGGAAGATCCCGATTTGGATGAGGGCGAGCGTCCCGATGGCCGTCACTTTCGCAAGCATATGGGTGACCGGATGGGTCGTCGAGATGATGAGCTCCATGACACGTGACGACTTTTCTGTCGTCACCTCTGTCGCAATCATCGATCCATACGTGATGATGGAAATATAAAGGAGCATCAACATGACGTAGACGAGTGCAGAGGAAGAAAGAAGTTCGTCGGAGTTCTCACCACCGCGTCCGAGGTACGACTCGTCGAGTTGGATCGGTTCGCTGAGGGAAGCGATGACCGCGGGATCGACATCGGATGACTCAATTAGCTCCGCATTTCGCAACTGTTGCAACGACGTTTGCAAGAGGGCGGTGAATTCCTGCTCCGGACGTTCAGAGATGACGCGGGCATCATATCCGTCAACAAAGGCGACGACACCGTATTCTCCGTCATTAATACCGGCACGAGCCTCTTCCTCGGTGATGTCACTCGTGGCAACATCTTCATAACCGAGGGACTGCATCGTATCGACGAGTTCCGTGTTCTCCGAAACGACGAGAGCGCTCGCCTGCTCGGAGTCCTCAAACGTAGACATGATGCGGTCGATGTTCGTGAACGCGAAAATGAACAGGATCGTCAACGCCGTCGAGATGAGGAATGCCTTCGAACGGACTCTAGATTTGAGTGTGAACGCATAGAGCGGTCCAAAATTATGAAACATGCTGTCCGACCTCCTTAATAAAGATGTCATTGAGCGATACGGGCTGACGCATGAACGTCTTCACATTCGCTTGATGGCGGACGAGTGTCGATAGGACGGCGTCGCTGTCTTCGAATGAATGCAGACGAACTAAGTGACCGGACTTGTATGGTTCGATCGCTTCGACGACAGGAAGCGATTCAAGTACTCGAATCTGGTCTGTCTCGATGAAAAGGGCCGGCTCAGCGTAGCGCGACTTGATGGTCGGAACGTCGCCACTCACGACGGCACGTCCGCCTTTTAAGATGCCGACATGTTGACACAGTTCTTCGACATGCTCCATTCGATGGCTCGAGAAGACGATGGTCGTCCCGGCGTCACGCAATGCGAGCACCTCACGTTTCAGTATCTCGACGTTGACCGGGTCAAGTCCGCTGAACGGTTCGTCTAAGATGACGAGTTCAGGGTTATGGAGCAGGGCGGCCACGAGCTGAATCTTCTGCTGATTCCCTTTTGAGAGTTGTTCAACGCGCATCGTCTCATACTGGGGAATCTCGAGGCGTTCAAGCCACGACTTGACCGCACGTTTAGCCTCACTTCCACGCATGCCTTTTAAGCTAGCGAGAAAGACGAGCTGTTCGCGCACCTGTGACTTCGGATATAATCCTCGTTCTTCGGGCAAATAGCCGACGATGCGGTGGTCGACCGCTTTGCCGTTCCACGTGATATTTCCATCGGTAGGCTTCAAGATGTCGAGAATCATGCGGAACGTCGTCGTCTTGCCGGCACCGTTCGCACCAAGCAATCCAAACATTTCACCTTGTGGGACACGAAAGGTGAGACCGTCGACTGCTGTATAGTCACCGAACTCTTTCGTGACTCGTTCGATATGTAATGCCATGTTCATCTACCTCCTTAAGATGTCTCTTCTCTTATCGTACGCCACTATGAGCAAAAAGTTTCACTTTTTCTGGTCAATGATTTATCTTGAAATCAAGATAATAAAAGGAGGATGACAATGAACACGCAGTCTACAGGGATCCATCACATCTCATTGATGGTACAAGACCCGCAACGCACGCTTGATTTTTATGGAGAAGTCCTCGGTCTCCGCTTCGTGAAACAGACCGTCAACTTTGATGATCCAGGCACGTATCATCTCTATTTTGGGGATGAGGTCGGCACGCCCGGTACGGTCATCACGTTCTTCCCAATCTCAGGGTTAGGGAAAGGGCAGGTCGGGAGCGGACAGATCGGTGTGACGGCCTATCTCGTGCCGGCAGGAAGTTTACCGTTCTGGGAAGAAAGACTACAACAACACGGGATTGCGACCGTCGCCACAGAACGGTTTGATGAGGCGTCTCTGTTGTTCGAGGACCCGGATGGACTCGTCGTCGAGCTCGTCGCGAGACCAAGCTCGAAACAGACACGTTGGGTCGTCGAAGGAATCACAAAGGATGAGGCGATCGTCGGATTCGCCGGCGCGACGTTATTGTCAAAGGATCCGGACGAGACCGTTCGTCTGTTGATCGAACTGTTAGGTTTTGAACGGGTCGCAGAAGATGAGGAATGGGTCCGTCTGATCGGGTCAGCCGATTACGCGAACGTCATCGATGTGAAGAAGACGATTTTATCGAACGGGGTCCCAGGCACGGGAACGGTTCATCACATCGCTTGGCGTGTTGCGAACGGTGAACAGTATCCGACATGGCAAGATGCGATCTTTGACCTTGGGCTAAGACCGACCGAGGTGAAGGAACGTAACTATTTCCGCTCCGTCTATTTCCATGATGCCGGACGCATCCTGCACGAACTTGCGACGGACGTACCTGGATTCACTGTGGACGAGTCGATTGATTCACTCGGTGAGACGCTTCGTTTGCCATCATGGCTAGAAGAAAAACGGGACCACATCTCTCGTACATTGCCAACCATTAAACTACCGAAAGGAGAACGAATATGATTCATCAATTCATTCAAGGAACGAAAGAGACGACGCTCGTCTTGTTGCACGGAACAGGAGGAAGCGAGCAAGATTTGATCCCACTCGCGAAAGAATTGTCGACCGAGGCGAACATCTTGACGCTTCGAGGAGATGTCATTGAAAACGGGATGTCCCGTTTCTTCCGTCGTCACGCAGAAGGGGTGCTCGACTTAGAAGATTTAAAGAAGCAAACAGAGCGCTTCTTAAGCTTTTTGGACGAGGCAGCGACAAAATATGGGATTGACCGGGACAAGATGATTCCAATCGGCTATTCAAATGGAGCGAACTTGATTGGCTCGGCACTTTACCGAGCCCCGGCGTTTACCGCATCTCTTTTGTTCCATCCGATGGTATCGGACCGCTCGTTGACGCTCCCCGACTTGACAGGGAGGAACGTATTCATCTCAGCGGGAGAGCGTGACCCGATTTGTCCGAAGGCAGAAACAGAAGAGCTGACAACGACGCTCCGTAGCGCGGGAGCAGACGTCGAGCTCTTCTATCACTCGGGTGGACATGAACTTCGCATGGAAGAAGTCGAGGCGGCACGGACGTGGATTGCCACTTACCTCGACTAAGTCGTTCAAGCCATTTTTTTCGGTTTGTTCGGACGAGAGTAGACGACGAGGACACCTCGGTCAATCAAATAGGCGGCGAATAAACGTTTCGCTTCCTCAGCACGTACGGTTCGGTCGATTTGGATATACAATCGGCCGAGCTTTTTTTGTGAGGTGCGCGTGAGTAGCCAAATCGAATCGAGCGTATACTGCCAGCTTTGCAACGTGTCACCGCCGATGTATAAGTAGCGGTTTTGAGTGCGCTCGAGCAAATAATTGAGCCACCAGACGTCACGGACCAATTTGGCACAGACGCCGAGCACGAACGTGAGCCCGAGGAAAGCCATGCTAGACAATACAGGATGAATGGCAGAGAACCCATTACGGACCGATTCAAAGGCGACAATGAGTAAGCCGACGGAAAAGATGCTGACGAACCACCAGAACCCGAAATTAGAGAATGAACGTTTCGGATCGTGTACCATATGATGTCGATTCCGGATGATTGAAGCCATTCTCTCCACCTCCTTTATTAGAATATTCTGAATATTTAGTAACACCACTATACTATACTGTACCCAATCCCGTCTATTTGAATACGCATACAACATGTTGAATCTTGAGGATTTTTTGACGTTTCGGCTTGCATTCAGCGAATTGTGGGAATGATGACAGTGAAGACAAGAAAATTTTGTTGAAACGTAATTTCACTCTGCGTGGGAATCGATTATGATAGGTAAGGGAAATTTTGATGAGGTGATATGAAGTGAAGAAGATGAAGGTCGGAGAACTGAGAAATGAGTTGAAATCATTTACTCAAGAGGAACTGATTGAACTCGTCGTCAGTCTTTATAAACAACATGCCGAGGTGAAGACGACGTTGAATGGTTATTTCATTGAAGAATTTGAAGGGGATGTCATGAATCAGCTCAGACGTGACATCGTAAGTTTAGGAGAACGTGCCTCATACGGTTCAAACAATTTGCCACTCCTTAAAGAAAGGGGCTGCCATCGTCAAACAGGCAGAATATTTCAAGGAACCAGCCTTCACGGAAGGCGTACGGATTTTCTATTTGACTTATTTTAGCCCATACGTTGAACAGATGGGTGAGTTGCTAGAGGTGAGTGCCCCGAAAGAGCTCGAAGTCTATTTCAAAGAGTTTGATAAGCTACTTAAGCGAATGAAGGAAGATCCTTATACGCTCTATTTAATAAAAGATCAAGTTGACGAGTTGCTCAATGAGATCCCGATTCATGAACGTGAACAAATCCTTGTATTTTGGGAGCGTCAAAAAGCATGGACAAAAGAAAATATCGATTAGAGAACTAGAGGGAATGTTATGAGAAATTATTGGTATGACAATATTAAAGGTGTGCTCGTCCTGCTCGTCGTGTTCGGCCACTTATTGACCGATGTTCGCGGTGTTTACGATGACATCCTTCCAAAGTGGGTATATCTGTTCTTATATACGTTCCACATGCCGCTATTCATCATGCTCAGCGGTTACTTTTATCGAGAGAACCGTTATTTGCGTGTGATCCAGTTGTTTGTCGTCTATGTCATTTGGCAAGTCATTCTAGGGTCATGGTTCGCCTTCACAGAAGGGATTTCCATATTCTCGCTCGAGAATCCAGGACTGAATCTCTTGAAACCGTACTGGGCGCTCTGGTATTTGATGGCAATTATCTTCTGGTACATTATTACTCCGTACGTTACACAATTGAAAGGATACGTGTTGTACGCACTCTTGTTTGCGCTTCTTTTCGGGTTTCAAGCCGAGGCGACGGGCTACTTCGCATTAAGGAAAGTCATCATGTTCTATCCGTTCTTTTTAATCGGCAACTGGATGTCCGAACGAAATACGCTCAACTTCTTTGAATTGCCGAAACGGGCAGAGCAACGGAACCGTTACCGGATTGGTGGGGCAATCATATTTTTCACGCTTACGGTCGGGCTCTTGATCTCAATGCGTGTCCAACAATCCGATACGTTCTATCATATCGGGAATTTGTTCAAGTTCCGTTTCGCTTATGACACGGCCGTGCCTGAAGCGATGTGGGGTGGACCGTTCGCCTTTTTGATCGTCTACACGGTATCGTTACTCATGTCAATCAGTTTCGCACTCATCATTCCTGGTCGAAGACTCCCGATTTTCTCGCGTGCTGGACGATATAGCTTGTACGTGTATCTCGTTCACGTGTTCTTTGTTGTCGCTTGGAAAGCGTTCGTACCGGCAGGATTCATGCCGACATCTTGGCAACAATTACTCGTCTTGTTTGGAGTCGCTTTCGTGATGGTCCTTGTAATTATCAGTCCGCCGATGGTCCGTCTCTTGCGTCCCCTCGTCGAAATCGACGTGAAGCGGATACAGAATACGAAAGGTGTAAAAGGGTAAAGTCTTTTCTAAATGCTTCATTTCCGCTACACTTTATAGAGAAGAAACGAAATTAGAGTTAAGGAAGTGACCCTTATGCCGTATGAAAATGGAATGCACAGCACAGAAGGCGACGTGAACGTATCGCGTCACGTCGTTGAAATGATTGCCGCAGTCGCAGTTAAAGAAACGAAACACGTATCTTTCACACAAGAAGATACGAAGTTGTCAGAGCGTTCGCTCATGAAGCATGTGAAAGTGGACGAGTCAGAAGAAGGTATCACCATCAACTTGTCGCTTTATATCGCCTACGGGCAATCGATCATTAAGACGGTGACATCGGTTCAAGAGCGCATCACACAGGACATGGACACGATGCTTGCGATGACACCACGTTCCGTCAACGTGAAAGTCGTCGGGATTCAGCTGTAATCAGGAGAGGGGAGCCTTGAAGCTCTCCTCTTTTTTGATTTTTGCGAAATCGGTTGCATCAAGATAACGTTTTCATTTATAATAGAAATCGAACAAGTGCAACCGTTTGCATCATTGACCAAACGTGCAACGGGTACTTGTCAAGTTCCCTAAATGTAGTCTGACGACACAAGCATTTGAAGGAAAGGCGGAAAGCAAGTATGTCAACGATTGAAGCAGTTATTTTCGATTTAGATGGTGTCATTACTGACACGGCAGAGTACCATTACCTCGCTTGGAAGCAACTCGGAGAAGAACTCGGAATTCCTTTTGACCGCGAATTCAACGAAACACTCAAAGGAGTGAGTCGGACCGAGTCGCTTGAGCGGATTCTTACGCTCGGCGGGAAACAGGACGATTTTACACCGGAAGAGAAAGACGGACTCGCACAAAAGAAAAACGAGCATTACGTTGAACTCATTCAACATATCTCATCAGACGATCTTCTTCCTGGCATTGTTTCATTCCTCGATGAAATTAAAGAGGCGGGACTTAAAATCGGAATGGCTTCAGCTTCAAAGAATGCATTTGCGGTCGTTGACGCACTAGGTGTCCGTCATTACTTCGATCATATTGTCGATGCAGCAACTGTCGCCCAGTCGAAACCACACCCCGAAGTGTTTTTGAAGGCCGCTTCTGCCCTTGGCGTGAAACCCGAACTCGCCATTGGCGTTGAAGATGCGGCTGCCGGCGTAACTGCAATCAAAGCGGCAAATATGTTTGCTGTCGCCGTTGGAGAAGAATCGATGCTTGGTCATGCAGACCTCATCGTTACCTCTACTGACGAACTTTCACTCGAACGAATTCTCGAACGTGTTCGCGTGTAAATGACTACAATCATCTTCCGTGAGACGGCGACTGCCCCGAACAGTCGCCGTCTTTTTTTGAGTCAAAAGTCCTAAATAGACAATTTCGCCCAAAAAGTGATGACAAACACATTACAAATCCGTTACACTTTTATAGAAGATATAGAGGGATTATTAGGAATTATTGATTTAAAATAGGGAATTTCTCATTATAATTGGATGTAGAAGGGGATTTGTGTATGGAATCTACGAATGTCAACGAGCATATTTATCGAGAATTGATGGAAATCGAAGAATCATATCGTCAGTTACAGCGACGTGCTGAATATTTGATTGCAGAATTGAGTCGAGAACGAGAAGAAAAAGACTCAACGTCTGATGCGTCTAAACGCCTACGACCAAGACGTGTCAATCAACGATATCCTCTTGAAGTATATGTTCATCAAGTAACCGACCTTTTAAAGGAACGTCAAACGATGAGCGTGCGTGATATTCAGATGGAGCTTGAACTTCGCTACCGTCATCACATCAGCAATATTTACCAATTGATGGTGAAAATTGAAGGCGTGAATCCAGAGATCAAAAAGATCGGGCGCGGTCTTTATACATACGAACCAAAAGAAGAAGTTGCCGCGACACTTTCATAATGTACAGCCGATGGGGCACGCCCCATCGGCTTTTGTTGTAAACGGACTGATATCAAACCATCGATTCAAAATATGATATAATTCGCCAGAGTCTTATTTTTTTGAGAGAGGAACTGTCGGCCCATGTTATGGATTGCCATGTTGGTCAGTTTTGTGATGGCCATCTTGATTACACCGCTCGTTCGCCGATTCGCATTTTTTATAGGTGCGGTCGATCATCCGAACGCACGAAAAGTACATTTACGGACGATGCCACGTATCGGTGGTCTCGCGATTTTTATCGCATTCTTCATCGGCTATGCCTTGTTACTTCCGACAAGCCGCTATAACGACGCCATCTTGATCGGGGCCGTTGTCATTCTCCTTACAGGACTGATTGATGACCGGTTCCAGTTGTCGGCTCGCGTGAAGCTGATGGGGCAAATGATTGCGACGGTCATCGTCTTGAACTCGGGGATGCGCATCGAACTCGTCAATCTTCCGTTTGATCAGCAACTATATCTCGGGTCATGGAGTATTCCGGTCACGGTCCTTTGGTTGATTGGGATCACCAATGCGATCAACTTGATCGATGGGCTCGATGGGCTCGCCGCAGGTGTGTCGAGCATCGCCCTCGGAACGATTGCTGTATTGGCAATCATTCAAGGGAACGTCTACTTGACGATGATGGCATTGCTGCTACTTGCAAGTACGCTCGGTTTTCTCGTCCACAACTTTTATCCTGCTAAAATTTTTATGGGAGATACGGGAGCCTTATTTCTCGGATATATGCTCGCCGTCTTCTCACTCATCGGTTTTAAGAATGTAACCTTGTTCTCACTCGTCGTCCCGGTCTTGTTACTTGGGTTACCCATCTCGGATACGATTTTTGCGATTGTACGTCGACTCGTCCAAGGTCGACCGCCGATGTCACCGGATAAATCACATATGCACCACCAGTTGATCGACATGGGCTTCACGACACGTCAAGCTGTCTTGCTCATGTACGGAATGACCTTATTCTTTGGAATCTCGTCAATCTTGTTTGCCAAGACAACGATGCTTGGCGCCGTCATCACATTTATCGTAGTCTTGATTGTCATCGAATTGATTGTTGAATCGACAGAATTAATTCATCCCAATTATAAACCGATTATCCGCACGTCACGGCGACTACTTGGTCGCCCGAGAACATAAAACAACCATGAGTGGTCGCTTAGCGATACTCATGGTTGTTTTTAGTACGTCGTTGTCTCGGTCATGGAGTCGTCTGTTTCATCTGTTTCCGGTTCGTCTGCGGTGACAGGCATCCCCAGTTCGGTTTGGAGGAGGGCTTGTGCATCACGAAGGTCGGTGGGGTCGAGTTCATAATAATAGACACCGTTCAACGTCAAGTCGGTCCCTTCAAGCGTTTCACGATTGAAAGACTTGAGAGATTTTACATAAGGTTGGAGTTGCGAGGCTTCCGATAATGACATATTCGTTCGGATGTTCTCGCCGACTGCGTTCATGATCCGGTTCAACTTCGTGAAAGAGTTGATTGTCGTCGCCTCGTTGATGATGGCCTCAATCACTTGTTGCTGTCGACCGGCTCGGCCGATGTCACCGGCAGGATCTTGTTTTCGCATACGAGCGTATGCGAGTGCCTCTTTTCCGTTTAGGACTTGGACGCCCGGTTCTAACTCGACGTTTCCGGTCGCTTGTCCTGAAATCGGTATGAGTACGTCGATTTCAACACCGCCGACCGCATCGACCAAATCTTCGATGCCATCGAAGTTGATGGTCGCATAGTAGTCGATTGGGATGTCGAGCAAGTTCTCGACGGTCGAAATCGTCGCGTCGATACCACCGTAAGCGTAAGCGTGGTTAATCTTGTCTTTAAAAGGGCCATTGTCGTCGATGATGATATCGACGTACGAGTCACGAGGGATACTGACGAGCGTCACTTGGCGCGACTCTTTGTTGAACGTCGCCACCATCAAGGAGTCACTTCGTCCTTCCTCGAGCGAGGCGCCGCCATCGACCCCTGCTAGTAGGACGGAGAAGTGGTCTTTCGTCAAGTCAATGGTTTCTTCACGACGCTCTGACTTGTCGCCGCGCTCCAACTCCTTGTTCGTATTTTCGGCGGTTTCATTCGCTTTGAAGACAAAATACCCGAAAGCGGAACCACCGATTAGCAATACGACACCCAACACGATGAGGACGACTTTCCAAGGTGATTTTTTCTTGCGTGGGGGTGTGTCCATGTTGTTTCCTCATTTCAGTTGTTTCTTTTAGTATAGGTGTTTCAACGTTTGAAATCACGTTCGATGATGCGTTTATCGTTGGTTTGTAGCTTACCTTGACCATTTGTTATATCCGTCATCCAAGCGAGCGCCTTATCTGTCTCTTCCACGGGTACTGAGACATGAAACGTGACCAGGTCGGCGTAGACGATGTCATCGAGCAAGTATGTGGACTGTCTCAACTCATGTTCGACTTTGCCGATCCATGTATAGTCGACAGTGAGTGTCAATTGTTGCATCTGCAAGCGCTCGACGATTCCGATCACGTCTAACCCTTCGCTAACGGTCCCGCCATACGCCCGAATGAGACCGCCACCGCCTAACTTTATTCCGCCAAAGTATCGCGTGACGACGACGACTGTGTCTTTTAGATGTCGTTTACGCAATACTTCGAGCATCGGCAAGCCCGCTGTACCGCTCGGTTCACCATCGTCATTTGCTTTTTGATGCTCGTTCCTTTCACCGATGATGTAAGCTGAACAATTGTGGTTCGCATTCCAATGCTCTTTTTTGATGCTTTGAATGAACGCTTGGGCCTCTTCTTCGGATTCGACACGTTTGAAGTGAGCGATAAATTTTGATTTTTGGATAAGGACTTCGTATGTTCCACTTTGTTTTATAGTATAATTTGACTCAGTAGACATTTCTGAAAATTCTCCTTTCTATTTTTAAATATTTTTTTTAGAATTCAAGTAGGCACATACGCTTTACATAGCGAATGGGTTTATAGAAGATCTATCATTACCGCTGTAAACCTGATTTCAAACGACGATATATAAGGATAGATGAGGATTAACTACCGAACTATTAGGGGATGGCATCGTGAATCATATTACCGATCGGACAGCTTTAGAACATATCATAACAAATATGATTGAAACGGTGACGGAAAGTAAAGAGGAAATCGTCCGTATAACCGAAAGTTCAGCAACTGAATATTCAGCAATTCAAAATGAGTTGAAAGAATTGACGGATAAAATCGAGTTCTACATCGAGGAGTCCGATCGACTCGATAGACTCGTAAAAGCTGCAAAGTCAAAGCTCGTTCAAGTCAGCAAGAAGTTTCATATACATAGTGAGCAAGAAATACGCGATGCGTACGAACGAGCGAATCAAATGCAACTTGAACGGTTTCTCGTTCAAAAAGAAGAAATGGCGGCCCAGCAGCGTCGTAACGATTTAGAGCGCCGTTTACTCATCTTAGAGGACACGATTGAACGTGCCGAAAAATTGATCGGTCGTGTTAGCGTCGTCTTGAACTTTTTACGAGACGACCTGCAGCAAGAGTATTCGGACATGATGAAAAAACAAGAGATGGCCCTCGGTGTATTCGAAGCAGCCGAGCGCGAACGGCGCCATCTTGCCCGCGAGATGCACGACGGTCCAGCGCAATCGCTTGCCCATATTTTGATTCGTGCCGATTTGATCGAAAAGACGTTTGACAAACGAGGGAAAGACGAGGCATTTGCCGAATTACATGAACTGAAAAAGTTGATTCGTGGCGCACTCGTCGATGTCCGTCGCTTGATTTATGATTTACGTCCGATGTCACTTGATGATTTAGGCTTTTTGCCGACGCTCGAGCGCTATCTCCATCAAACAGAGGAGTATACGGCCATTAAGACGCGTCTCAACTATCGTGGGTCACGCGCACGTTTGCCTGAGAAGCTAGAAATCAACGTATTCCGTCTCGTGCAAGAAGCGGTACAAAATGCGATTAAGCATGCTAAGACGTCAGAGATTATCGTCAATGTCGAACAGGGGAACGATGTGATCCATCTTCATGTCCGTGACTATGGTATCGGGTTTGAACCGAGCACGATTGGCGAAGAATCATTTGGGATTGTCGGGATGCGCGAACGAATTGAATTGGTGAACGGGAGTATCACCATCGACTCGGAAGTCGGCAAGGGGACAGTTGTCCGAATGTCGATTCCGATTCCGTGAGAGAACAAGGGGGAAGACAAACATGGATTTGACACAGACACGCATAGCAATCGTGGATGATCACGAACTGTTCCGCGAGGGATTGAAGCGGATTTTTGATTTAGAGGATGAATTTGAGGTTGTCGCAGAAGGGCGGACGGGTCGCGAAGCCATTCGCATTGCAGGTGAGCAGAAACCGGAGATTCTGATTATGGATATCAATATGCCGGACATGAATGGGATCGAGGCGACGAAGCAACTCTCACTCCTTTCGCCGGAGACACGTGTCCTCATCCTCTCGATTCACGATGATGAGTCGTATATCACGCATGCGCTCGAAGCGGGCGCCTCTGGGTTCTTGCTAAAAGAAGTGGCATCGACAGAGCTGATTTCAGCGGTTCGTGCCGTCGCTCGGGATGGGGCTTATCTTCATCCGAAAGTGACGACGAACGTTTTAAAAGAGTACCGTCGTCTCTTACAATTCAAAGGAGAACAAGCGGGTCGTGGGGTCGAGAGTCGAACAGATGACCCTGTGTATCAACTGTTGTCACGTCGTGAGGTTGAGGTATTACACCTTCTCGCTGATGGCCGATCGAACCGGGATATCAGTGACATGCTCTTTATTAGTGAGAAGACGGTCAAAAACCACGTCTCCTCCGTCCTTCGTAAAATGGACGTGAACGACCGTACGCAAGCCGTCGTGGATGCGATTCGTCGGGGTTGGGTCGAGATTTGAGCGTCACCGATGCTTTACTTCGTTTTTGTGTTACAATATGGAATGGAATCCTAACATAATTGGAAAAATGAAACGACGTAAAGTGAGGATATAGTATGGGAAACATTGCGATTTTAACCGACAGTACCGCCTACTTGTCGGATGATTTTTTGGCGCGGCATGACGTCCATGTCGCACCACTCAGTGTCATCTTCGATGGCGCGTCGTACCGTGAGTCGGTCGATATGTCGACCGAGGCGTTTTATGAGCGTATCGAGGCGGGCAATTTACCGACGACGTCGCAGCCGGTCATCGGTGAGACGGTCGAGTTGATCGAGAACTTGTCGGATGATGTGACGGACGTGATCGCCATCACACTCTCGAGTGGCATTAGCGGAACGTATCAGGCGATGATTGCGATAAATAATATGGTAGATGTAACCGTTCATGCGTTTGATTCGGAGATCTCATGTATGCCGCAAGCGTTTCTTGTCGAAGAGGCATTGCACCTCCGTGACAATGGTGCGACACCGGAAGAAATCATCGCGCGACTCGAGACGGTTCGTGATTCGATTCGCGCATACTTTGTCGTAGATGACCTCGATCATTTACAGCGTGGTGGACGGTTGAGCGCGGCGCAAGCACTCGTCGGTTCGTTCTTACAAATCAAACCGGTTCTTCACTTTCAAGATAAATCAATCGTCCCGTTTGAAAAGATTCGGACGTATAAGAAAGCAGTACGACGAATCGAAGAAATGATGGATGAATCGATTGTCGGAGATGGCGAAGGATATTGCATCGGAATCATCCATGCCAATTGTCCGGAACGTCAGGCGGACGAAATCGCTTCGATGAAGCAGAAGTTCCCAAAAGCACACATCTCGGGAAGCCATTTCGGTCCTGTCATCGGGACGCACCTTGGACCTGGTGCAATCGGCATCACTTGGTATCGTCGCGAATGGTAATAGAGACGACCGTCTAAGGTCGTCTTTTTCAATGGAGGAGGGAATGTGATGGCGAAATATCGCCAAATATTTGAGCGTCTGGCAGAAGAAATGCGTAACGGCACGAGACCGGCAGACTCAAAACTCCCATCTGAGACAGAGTTGATGTATCAATTCGAAGCCAGTCGGGGGACAGTCCGTAAGGCACTCGATCTGTTGCAGGAGAACGGGTACGTAAGGAAGCATCATGGAAAAGGCGTATTCGTGTTGAAGCGGGATCAAATCGAGTTTCAATTCAACGGCATCGTCAGTTTCTCGGAAATATATGCAAGTATGTTAGGTCGTTCCATCCAAACCCACGTCGCCTCGTTCGAAGAGATGGAGGCCCCGCCCTGGCTCGCCGAACGAATGAACCTGACACCGGGGACTCACGTGTTTCGCATTGAACGGGTCCGAAACTTTGATGGGGAGAACGTGATCTTAGACATCAATTATTTTGTCAAAGACCTCGTTCCGGGATTGACAGAAGAGATTGCAGCCCGTTCCATTTATGGATACATCGAACGGGAACTCGATCAACAAATCAGTTATGCCAAACGGAAGATTGCGGCCGAGGACGTGACGGAACTTGACCGGGAGCGGCTCGACTTGCATGACTATGAATACGTCATCGTCATCACGAACGATACGTTCTTATATGAAGGGCAACAATTTGAATATACGGAGTCGCGCCACCGATTGGACAAGTTCCAGTTCAGTGACGTCGCCCGTCGGTAAACCTCTTTCGAATAGAAGGAGGTTTTTTGTTTGAACGAGTGCGAGCAAGGAAATTTTTTACATGAATATTTGTCGAATGACGTTCATCAAAACTTATATAGATAAGTTGTTGACTTAACTTATATAGATAAGTTATACTTTGTTTGTAATCATAAGTAACCGTTTTCATAAGCAGTTTTCAAACAAAGGAGGACAATGAACATGAAGGCAGATTATCGTCAAATTGCCGCTGATATTTTAGAAGCAATCGGTGGCAAAGATAATGTAGACAAGGCAGCTCACTGTGTGACACGTCTTCGTCTCTCCCTCAAAGACCAGTCGAAAGTCGATGAGGCACGTGTGAAAGAAATCGATCTCGTCAAAGGGGCGTTCGAGAACTCTGGCGTGTATCAAATCGTCATCGGAGCCGGTGATGTCGATCGCGTCTATGCTGAATTTATCAAGCTCGCCGGTCTTGAGGCGGCAACGGTCGCCGAGGTCAAATCTGCAGGTGGCAAGAAAATGAATCCGCTTCAAAAACTCGTCAAAGTCTTCTCTGACGTCTTTATGCCAATCATTCCAGCCATCATCGTAGCCGGTCTCCTCATGGGGATCAACAACCTACTCGCTTCAGAAGGTCTCTTCATCGACGGGCAGACGCTCATCGAGGCATATCCGAACTTACAAGGACTTTGGGATCTCATCAACATGATGGCGAATACGTCATTCGTCTTCTTACCGGCACTCGTCGGATGGTCGGCGACGAAACGATTCGGTGGTAGCGAAGTACTCGGGATCGTCATGGGTCTCTTGCTCGTTCACCCGGACCTCTTGAACGCATGGGGCTACGGGACAGCAGCACTTGAAGGCGAAGTACCAACGTTTGATATCCTAGGACTTTTCGAAATTGAGAAAGTCGGCTACCAAGGTCAAATCTTGCCGGTCCTCGCCGCTGCATATATTTTGAGTCAAATCGAGATGTTCTTGAAAAAACGTGTGCCGAACGCGATTCAGCTCTTGGTCGTTCCGATCACGACAATCGTCGTCACTGGATTCCTCGCACTCGCAATCGTTGGACCGATCACTCGTGGAATCGGTAACTTGATCGCAACAGGACTTGTCAACACGTTTGAAGCCGTACCGGTCGTCGGGGCACTCCTCTTCGGATTGTTCTACGCACCGCTCGTTGTCACAGGGATGCACCACTTATTCATCGCCATCGACCTTCAGTTGATCGCGGATACAGGCGGTACATTCATCTGGCCGATGATCGCCCTCTCAAACATCGCGCAAGGTTCTGCCGCATTCGCTATGTTCTTCGTTTACAAGCACAATGCGAAACAAAAGAGTATGGCATCGACTTCAGCGATCTCTGCATACTTCGGTATCACAGAGCCGGCCATGTTCGGGGTCAACTTGCCGAATAAATTCCCGTTCTACTCAGCGATGATCGGGTCGGCAATCGCGGCAATCTTCATCACATTGAATGACGTTCAAGCGATCGCCATCGGTGTTGGGGGACTCCCAGGATTCCTCTCGATCTTCACAGATAAAATCCTTCTCTTCATCGTCGGCATGTTCATCGCGATCATCGTACCGTTCGCGCTCACGTTCGTCTTGTCGAAACGCTACATGAAGAAGGGTGAAATCGAAGAAAATAAAGTCGCATAAGAAATGATTCGGGAGGGAGGGACGGCAGTTCTTCCCTCTTTCTTATTGAAATGAAAACTCTTACAAAAGGAGATGTCGTCTATGACACAGAAAAATTGGCGCAAATCAGTCGTCTATCAAATTTACCCGAAAAGCTTTTACAGTCCGGAAGGGAATGCGACAGGATCGATTAAAGGGGTGACGGCGAAGCTAGATTACTTGGCAGAGCTCGGCATCGAATACATTTGGATGACGCCTGTCTATCAGTCACCTCAACACGATAACGGCTATGACGTAAGTGATTACTATGCCGTTGACCCGTCGTACGGAACGATGGAAGACCTCGACGAACTGATCCGTGAGGCGGAGGCGCGGGGCATCGGCCTCATGATGGACATCGTCGTCAATCACTCGTCGACCGAACATGTTTGGTTCCAAAAATCATTGTCGGGAGACGAACGGTACCGAGACTATTATATTTGGCGCGATGAACCGACGAACTGGGAGTCGAAGTTCGGTGGGAACGCGTGGGAATATGATGAAAAGAGCGGACAATACTATCTCCACTTGTTCGATGTGACACAAGCTGACTTAAATTGGGAGAACGAACAGATGCGCGAGGACGTCTATGAGATGATGCGTTTTTGGCGCGAAAAAGGAATCAAAGGATTCCGTCTCGACGTTATCAACCTGATTTCAAAAGAGCAGGACTTCCCGGAAGACGAGTCGGATGGGCGGAAGTTCTATACGGACGGTCCACGCATCCATGAATATTTGAAAGAGATGAACCGTGAAGTGTTTGACGGTCATGACGTCATCACGGTCGGGGAGATGTCGTCGACGACGCTCGATCACTGCGTACGGTATTCAAACCCGGACGAGAACGAGCTCAGCATGACGTTCAGCTTCCACCACTTGAAAGTCGATTATCCGAACGGTGAGAAGTTCGTCGCCTCCCCGTTTGACTTCATTCAGTTGAAAGACATCATGTCGACATGGCAACGCGGTATGCACGGAAAAGGGTGGAACGCCATCTTCTGGTGTAACCACGACCAACCACGCGTCGTCAGCCGTTTCGGGAACGACACGAATCACCGTATCGAGAGTGCCAAAATGCTCGCTACGGTACTTCACGGACTCCAAGGGACGCCATACATCTATCAAGGAGAAGAGATCGGGATGACGAATCCTGGCTTTGACTCGCTTGACGAGTATCGGGACATCGAGACGCTCAATAACTATAAATTGAAGCGTGAGGAAGGCGTGTCACATGAAGACATGATGGCAGCCATCAAACAGAAGTCACGCGACAACTCGCGGACGCCGATGCAGTGGGATGCGACGACGTATGCCGGCTTCACGAATGGTACCCCGTGGATCAACGTGGCGCCGAACTATAAAGACGTGAACGTCGAAGCGGCATTACATGATAAAAACTCGGTATTCTACCACTACAAGAATTTGATTGCGTTACGAAAAGAACTTGACGTCTTGACGGACGGGGACTACACGCTCCTTACCCATGATTCGCTAGACGTTTGGGCATATACACGGAAGACCGACCGCGAGGAGCTCCTCGTTGTCGCAAACTTCTATGGAACCGAAACGACGTACACGATTCCAGAAGGGTTCGAGCGGGTGAACGTCGTCAGTCACAACTACGACGTGCCTGAGCTCGACGGGACGACGTTGTCTCTCCGCCCGTACGAGGCGATCATGTTCTACAAACAGAAATAACAGATAGGACCTGACTTTTTTGTCGGGTCCTATTTGTGTGAAGGAGATAAGTTGTGCTATATAAGTCGAGTCGCATTCACGTATCCATTTTGGTAACGTGAGGTCAAAAAGGAGTGCGGTTATGGGAGAAATCATCGTCGCATCATCGGGAAAACGGGCCATCCGCTTTGGCATTTGCCAACGCTGTCTCAGCACGAACGTCCGGACGTTCACCTGTCATCACGGATCGTGTGCCTATTGTCGAAATTGTCTTTATCTCGGGCGTGTCTGTCGTTGTGATTATCTAGAAGAACGAGACATCGCGACCCCGGCTGAAACGACCGAATTGACGATGCCGTTCGAGCTCGCCCCTGCCCAAACGCGTGTCGCTAGTCAACTGCTCACGTGGTGGGATGAACGAAAGACGGGACTCGTGCATGCGGTATGCGGGGCCGGGAAGACGGAGATGACGTTCCCGGTGATCGAGCGGGTCGTCAATGAAGGGAAGCGGGTATTGATCGTGTCACCTCGGCGGGACGTTGCCATTGAATGGGTAGAACGATTAGAACATGCGTTCACTGTCCCCGTCACGAGAAGATACGGGGGCGGGGAGAAAGCATCCATCGGAATGATCACCGTGGCGACCGCGCCGTTACTCATGAATCTACGTCACGTATTCGACTATGTGCTCGTCGATGAATCCGATGCCTTCCCGTTTGCCTTTGACGTGGCCTTGTGGAATACGATACGACGGGCCGGGAGAGGTGTCTTCTTGTTCATTACGGCGACCCCGACCATGTGGCAAAAGACATTTCCGACGATTCATCTCTCTCGGCGTTATCACGGGTTTGATTTGCCTGTCCCGACTCTCGTCAAGCAATCGGATGAACGCATTCTAGACTTTTGTCAGCGACATATATCCAAACCGCGTCTCTTGTTCGTCCCGACGAAGTCGGACCTCGAACGCTATGAAGCGCAGTTACGAGAAACGGGAGTGACATGCCGCACCGTATCCGCTGACACGGAGGAACGGCTCGAGACGCTCGATTGGCTTCAAGAGACGAAAGGTGTGGTCCTCGCGACCTCAATTTGGGAGCGGGGGATGACGGTGCGGGACGTGCAGGTCGCGGTGATTGAGAGCGAGCATCGGCTCTTTACGACACGCGGACTCATTCAAATGGCAGGACGGGCGGGGCGAAAACCGGACGCACCGACAGGAGAGGTCTGTTTCTTTTACGAGGAGCGCACCTTCCGTCAAGATCAAGCCATCCGGGCAATTAAGGAGGCGAATCGGCGATGAAGTGTCTTCTTTGTCACGAGCCGATGAAGGTCCCGTGGACGCCAGCTACACTTTGGCGGAAGGACTGGGTGTGCCCGGCTTGTGAGACGAAACTCACGCCGCTCGGGACAGGTTGCCCACGTTGCGGTCAACCGAATGAAAACGGTGAGACGTGTGCGGACTGTATCCGTTGGCTTGCGTTCGGATTAGATTTGACCGTTCGTTGTCTGTACGCATATGATGAGGCGGGGATTGACTGGCTGCACCGTTTCAAATTCAGCGGAGATGTCGTGATTGCGGCATCGGTGGCGCCGACATTACGCTCATTACGTACACCGGGTGTAACCTACGTTCCGATTCCGCTGAGTGAAGAGCGACTTCAGACGCGTCGTTTCAATCAGGCCGAGGTGCTCGCCCGATACATCGGTACGACGCGACAACTTCTCGAAAAATCAGAGGTTTCAAGTCAACGTGAACTCGGGAAAGAAGGAAGACGACACCGAACGAATCCTTTCACTGTATCGACTTCAGTGAAATGTGGGAAAATCATGCTTGTAGACGACGTCTATACGACGGGGACAACGCTTCATCAGGCGGCATTTTCGTTACGTCAGGCAGGTGCGACAGAAGTTTCTGCGATTTGCTTATTTCGGGCGCTAAACAAATCAAAATCGCGTCCGATATAAAGAGCAGAGGTGAAGCCAATGGATGCAGCAACTTGCCAAATGTGTGGACGCTTATTTATGAAACAGAGCCGTTCACCGTACTGTCCATCATGTAGTGAGGTTGACTTCCAAAACTTTTTGAAAGTCCGCGACTTCATTCGTGAGCCAGCCAACAAACAGACGACCATCGGAGCTCTCGTCGAAACGACAGGTGTATCTGAACTTGATATCACGCGATATATCCATGAAGGACGCTTGATTATCAAGAACAATCCGGCGCTTGCGATCCGCTGCGTTCGTTGTGGTCAACCGACGAACGAAGGGAAAGTTTGTTCGAACTGCCAGAGAGATATGCAGAAGGAACTATCCAGTCTACAGGATAGCTTGACGAAACAATCAAGTATCCGCATTTATCGTTTGGATTAACATCATGAAGAGGGGGAAGACGCATGCGCATCGATTCAGCCAAGTGGGTACACTTACCAAACACTTATGAAAAGAAAACGCAAGTCGAGCCGAAGCCCGCGCAATCAAGCCAAACGGACCAATTGTCAATTTCGGCGGAAGCTCGCGCCCGGTTTGAAGAACCGGTGAAACATCCGGACCGTCTCGCTAAAATCGATGCTTTGAAAGCGGAGATTGATGCAGGCACATATTCACGGGACGCGCGCGACATCGCTAAACGCTTTCTACAAGGATGAATGGAAGCGAGGTCCGTTTGAGGCCTTCGCACTGAATAACACGGCACGGAAGCTGACTAAATAAGGGGTACCCCTTTCTTTAGTCGGCTCTTTTTTTGAAAAAAGGAGAGACTCATGCTCACATTACATAAACGGTTACTCGAATTGGCTTACGCGAAAGAACAGCTTCTCATTCAAAATGACATGATGGCATTTAGCACGCTCGTCAAAGAAGAAGCGAAACTCGTCCGACAAATTTCACAAAAAGAAGCGGAACGACTTCAAGGGACGTATGAATTGGACGATGAAGAGATAGAGGAATTGAGACTGGTCTTGTTCGAGTTAAAGCGACAGAACGAATTGAACGCGACGCTGCTCGAACAATCCCTTCGTTATATTACTTGGCATCTGGATATGCTCATGCCGGAAGCAGATGATTTTACATACGGACAACAGGCGTTTGAAACACGCTCGTTTAGCCGTGACGTTTAAGGAGGAAGTGGAATGGGTTCAACATTTATGGGATTAGAGACGGCGCGCCGCAGTCTATCGACACACCAATGGGCGCTTCAGGCGACCGGGAATAACGTGGCGAACGCCTCAAACCCTGGCTATTCACGCCAACGGCTCACACTCGGGATGACCGAGCAGCTCTCGGTCAATTTCGGGGGGACGAAAGCCGGACAATTCGGGACCGGGGTACGCGGGGAGACACTCGCCCGGATTCGCGATCTTATGATTGACCAACAGTATCGTGACGAGTCGGTGAAGAACGCATTCTATGCGACGAAAGAAGCAGCATTCGGCCGGATGGAAGACATCATCAATGAACCGTCTGAGAATGGACTTGCATATGCGCTCGATAAATTTTGGTCGTCCCTTCAAGACTTGTCGGTCAACCCGGATGATACGGGTGCGCGAAGCGTGGTTCGGCAACGAGCATTGACGTTGGCACAGACATTTAACTATATGTCGTCTTCATTATCAAAAGTACAGGATGACTTAAAGACGGAAGCGGGGGTCGTCACGAAAAAAATCAACGACTTGTTGACAAAAATCGGTGACGTCAACCGTCAAATCGGAGACGCGGAGCCACTTGGTGTCTTACCGAACGAATTATATGACGAACGTGACCGCTATATGGATGAGTTGTCCCAATATATCGAGTTCGAGCGCGTACCGGTTGATTATTTGAACGGAGAGACACGCGGTAACTCGCAACGTGTTGCCGAAGGGCGAGTTGATATTCGCGTTAATATTGGTGGCACTGAAGTGAAACTTGTCGACGGTTTAACAAGTGGGGTCGGTAAGATTGAAGACATGACGCTAACGAATGCCGCTGGGGGAACATCTACGCTTACATTTAATGACTTGCCGAACGGGAAGTGGAAAGCACTTGTCGATATGTATGGTACGTCTACAGGCACAGAAGCCCACGATGGCTCCTTCACGAAAATGCTCGCAGATCTGGATGAAATGGCGAATGTTTTCGCTTCAGCATTTAATACGGCTCATGGCACAAATAAAGATGCAGACGGGGTTGCAGGTCGAACTGACTTTTTCGTAGGGATGACGAGCGCTTCGACGATTACTGTAAACGATGATTTCATGAAGAACTTAGATTTGATTGCCGCATCAAAAGATGGAAACATCGGGGACGGAAGTGGTGCTCTCGAACTTGCCCAATTAAAAGAAAACGCGCTCAGCTTTTCTGGTTCGGTTACGACCTCAACCTCGATCGGCAAGTACTATCAAAATGTCATCGGGAACATGGCGGTCGAAGCGAGTCAAAATGCGAACTTGGCAAAGAGCACATTCGCCCTCTTAAGTAGTTCAGATCAACGTCGTCAGTCGGTGAGCGCGGTCTCGCTCGACGAAGAGATGACGATGATGATCCAGTATCAACACGCTTATAACGCGGCGGCACGTAACATCACGGCCGTCGACGAGATGCTCGACAAAATCATTAACGGCATGGGTGTCGTAGGGAGGTAATGACTGATGCGTGTCACACAGACGATGCTCACACAGACGAACTTGAAGCATTTATCAAGTAGCTATAACACACTCGCTCGCGTCCAGGAACAACTCATCAGCGGGAAACGGATTCAAAAAGCATCAGAGGACCCGGTCGTCGCGATGCAAGGGATCCGGTACCGGACGGAGGTGCGTGAAGTCGATCAATTCCGCCGTAACGTCAGCGAGGCGACAAGTTGGATGGACTTGACGGACTCGACGCTAAACGAAGTGACGGAAGCCGTCAAACGGATTCGTGAATTGACGACGCAAGCCGCGAACGATACGTATGAATCTTCGCAACGCGCCATCATCAAGAGTGAGGTCGACCAATTGATTGAACATATCGGCTCCCTCGCGAATTCGAAAGCGGGCGAGAAGTATATTTATAACGGAACGAAAACAGACCAACCGTTGATCGATATCGATAATCTTAAAGCGTACCTTGCTGATTCGAGTGCTACAGCAGACGTGAATACGATTTATACGGACGTTGCGGGAGCCCCGACAACGACTGGGAAAATTGAATTCGAGGTGTCAAAAGGTATCAAAGTGCAAGTGAATATGCAACCGGAGACAATCTTTGGGAAAGAGCTTTTCGAAGGTCTTCACAAATTGACGACGATGTTGAATGATCCAGCGACAGGCGGCGCCGACCTGTCGGCGGAACTCGACACGCTCGACACACTCGGTCAGAGCTTAATCACAGAACGCGCCGAACTCGGTGCCCGGGCGAACCGTTTGGAACTTGTAGATAATCGCTTGCAGGATCATGAAATCATTGCAAAAACGATCATGTCCGACAACGAAGATATCGATGTGGAGAAAGTCATCATGGAACTGAAGTCACATGAGACGGTCCACCGTGCAGCACTCTCTGCAGGTGCCCGCATCATCCAACCGACGCTCCTCGACTTTCTCCGGTAAGCGATCATGAATCTCGCAAGACTTGAGATGCGGCAGACACATGCCGCAATCCAGATGACTTCTAATCGTCCCGTGCTCGAGATGCGTCAAGGGCGTGCTGATCTTTCTATCCAGCAAGGGAAAGCCGAGATGACGCAACAGACGATACCGGGGAAGCTCGAGGTCGATTCATCGGTGGCGAGAAGCGAGAGCAACTTGAAAGGTGCGCTTGAACTCGGGAAATATCTCGGTCAGATGGGAGAGCAAGGTGCCCGTGAGGCGATGGCGAACATCGCCCGGGACGGGGACCGTCTCATGCGCATCGAGAACGGGAATCCGATCCCATCGATGGCAGCGGAGAAAGTGAACGACCCATACCCGATCGTCGAGATGGGCTATATGCCGAAATCGATTGACCGTGTCAAGTTGACGTATACGCCGGCGGATGTGAAAATCGAGTGGAATATCACGCCACCCCAAATTGATGTATCCCTTACACCGACGGATATCTCGTTTACGCCATGGACGACGGACATCTCGCTCCGTCAACAGGCGTCACTCGAGATATGGCCAATCGGTGGGATGTATGATGAAACGCGTTGAAAGTGAGGACAATCCATGTTCATTGAAACAGATTACTTTGGCAAGGTTGAAATAAATGAAGCGGAGACGATCACGTTCGTCAGTGAGATTCCGGGATTCCCGGATTCGAAGACGTTCGTCTTGATTCCGTATGGTGAAGAGTTGCCGTTCTGGTCGCTTCAATCGATTGAGGAACAGGCTTGCGCGTTCGTCGTGACGAATCCGTTCTGGCATAAGTCGGACTATGCGTTCGAGTTGTCAGACGGTGCGAAAGACCAACTTGGAATCGAAGAAGCGGAACACGTATCGGTCTACTCCGTCGTCACGCTCCGTGAGCCGTTCGAGTCGTCGACGCTCAATTTGAAGGCACCGATCGTCATCGAGACGAAAGAACGTCGCGGGAAACAGGTCATTCTAGACGACGCCTTTCCGGCACGCTATCCGCTCGGCGGAACGAAAACGGAGGTGCGCTGATGCTCGTATTGAAACGGAAGCAAGGTGAGGCGATCCATATCGGGGACGATGTGACGCTCACGGTGCTCGCGATCGAAGGTGACCAAGTGAAGCTCGGCATCGATGCCCCGCGTCATATCGATATTCACCGTCATGAAGTGTACGTTCAAATGCAGGAAGAGAACGAGTCGGCAAGAAACAGCGCTAACTTGATGAAGCAAATGATTAACAAGCAGTCGGAAGCGTGAGCTTTCGACTTTTTTGATGAAATCGATAAGTGGTGAATGACATTTCTTGATGAGTTGGGATAGGATAGAAACGGGAAGGGAAGGAGGAGAATTGGTGGGAGCGGTTATTAATCAATTTGTCATCAACATTAGTCTCATCTTTTTATTCATGTCGCTTACATTCTATGTGATGCGGACGGTCTTGCCGATTCAACGAACTTCTCCATCATTTGTCCGATTTTGGTTCGGGGTGTCGAATGGACTGACGGCGATTCTCCTGACGATCAATGCCATCGAACTCGGTGAGGCACGTATTGACCTCCGCCTCATCCCGATTGCGCTATCAGCGACCTACGCTGGGCCATTCGGGGCGATTGTCACGCTCGGACTTATCTTTATCGGACGTATGACGATCCATGGGATGAGTGCTCCGTTCGTTGACGCCATTCTCATGTTTATCGTCTTTTTCTTATTTTCTTTAGTGGTGTCCCGCGTGCTCATTAATCGGGTGAAAGGATACGCCGTCTACATCGGATTTGGTGCGTTACTCGTTTTGATCCAGGTGACAGGTAGTGTCGGGACAGGTGTATTTTTTAACGTGTTTGTCCCTTACTTTCTCATGTTATCGCTTGGTGCCTGGCTCTGTTATTGGGCGGCGAAAAAGCTTGAGACCCATCTATGGATGTTCCTTTTACATACACACCGGGCGACCATTGATGAATTGACGGGACTGCCGAATCGGTACCGAACACTCGAACAGATGAATGACTTAGAGATGTCCGGCAAACCTTGGACGCTACTTGTCATCGATGTCGATCATTTTAAACAGTTGAATGATACATATGGGCATTTGGCCGGCGATGCGGCGCTTCGTCATATTGGGCAGACGTTAGAACGGAATTGCCCCCCGTCAGGATTTGTCGGAAGATACGGTGGAGAAGAGTTTTTGCTTGTGATTGAGGGAAGTGAGGATGCGAAAGAAGTGGCGGAAGAGCTTGTTCAGACCGTGCGTCACACGATGTTTGAATGTCAAGGAGAGGTCATTCCGATGACCATCTCGATTGGTGCAGCCATCGCAGGACATGAATCGAGTATGGTCGTGTTCGAACGTGCGGATGAAGCCTTGTATGTAGCGAAGCGAAGTGGTCGAAATCAGGTAAGGTTCGCCTAAAAAATCCCCTATAACCGTTGGCAAATCCTGTCCAGCGGTTATAGGGGATTTCACGTTTAGTGAATATTCTTTTTCTTGAACTGTCCGCCTCGGACGTCGTGAATGTTACCGATGGCAAGAAAAGCCTTCTCGTCATAGTCATCGAGGATATCTTTCAGCTTCGTCTCCTCGAGTCGGCTGATGACGGTGAAGACGACTTTCTTTCCGTCTCCGGTATAGGCACCTTCTCCATGCAGATACGTCACGCCCCGACCGAGCCGGTCCATAATCGCTTGGCCGATTTCTTCAGGTGCCGTCGTGATGATCCACGCCGCTTTCGACTGATCAATCCCTTCTAAGACGACATCGATTGTTTTAAAAGCGAAAAAATACGTGAGGAGCGAGTACATGGCCCGGTCCCAGCTGAAGACGAAACCGGCTGTCCCGAGAATGAAGATGTTGAAGAACATGACGATTTCACCGACCGAGAACGGTAAGCGGTTCGTAAAAGAAACGGCAAGAATCTCTGTCCCATCGAGTGAACCTCCTGCACGGATGACGAGCCCGATCCCGGCCCCGAGTAAAAAGCCACCGAAAACGGTCGATAATAAGAGGTCGTCGGTGAATGGCTTGATGTCATGAAGGACGATGGTGAAGGCCGACATGAGCAAGATTGCCGTCAATGTGACGACGGCGAATGTCTTCCCGATTTGTCGATACCCGAAATAGATGAACGGCAAGTTGAAGAGGACGAGCCAGATGGCGAGTTTCGTCTCGGTCAAATACGAGACGATAATTGAGACGCCGACGATCCCTCCGTCGATGATTTGGTTCGGAACGAGGAAGGCCTCCAAACCGACCGCGAAGACGAGGGAGCCGAGCAGTAAGAGGACGACTTTCGCAAACAGTTCGGATGCCTTGATCGGATTATGTTCGCGCCTTAAGCGCTGCACTTCCTCCGGTGTCGGGGAAGGCATGGGTGTACGCTGCATACGGGGTGCCCCCTTTCCATTTTCTTTAAGTATAGCAAACCTTCAAGGCATGTGAGCCGTCAAGGCAGGAAATCTGACATGGAAAGTGGAATGAGTCGATGCAAGAGAAAGGGGAAGATGGAGAATGTACGCACTGATTGGCAAGCTCGTCACGAAAGCGGGGCAACGCGACAGACTCGTGGCGATTTTATCGGAAGCAGCGCGTGAGATGGAGGCGACTTCGGACTGTGAATCGTATCGGGTCCACGTGTCGCTTGACGAGGCAGACACGGTTTTCGTATATGAAGTGTGGCGGAGTGAGGATGCGCATGCGGCATCGTTGTCGCTTGCTGAAGTGAGGGCGTATATCGACCAGGCGAAGCCAATCCTCGAGCGGATGGAGCGGATCGCCGCGCTCGAACTACGGTCATGACAGAGGGTGAATGACGAGACGGATGGCTGAAAGCTGTCCGTTTTTATTGTAAGGGGAATCAGCAATTCGAAAAGAGACATGAAAAATCCCCTCGTTCATTAGAAACGAGGGGATGGTCATCAACTTGTTGTCAAACTGCCTTTGACTTTATCGTAGAAGTCATCCATCATACCGGTACGGCTACCGAGTTGGCAGATGAGTTCAAGTGTTTCTTTATAAAATTTCTTGACGAGCCCTTTGTTTTTGACGCCGTCCATCGATGCGAGCGTCTGATCGAGATTCTCTAAAATCTCTTTGATTTGTGCGTCCGAGTCCGGTTTGACGACCGTCATGTTTTCGGGGATGCTGACGACCTTCTCTTGACCTTGGTGGCGGAACGATGCGCCGAAGCCGAGGTTCTCGATGAAGAGGTGCGGCATCACTTTTTGACCGAAGAAATGCTTGTGCCAGTCAGATGCTTTCATCGTGTCCATATCTTGCTTGAACGTAGATGCTGTCGAGACGTATTGTTTAAACAAATCCGTCATGAATTTCTCGATGACAGGGATTTGCAGGGCGAAGACGTTTTTCAGGAGTGCGTCGAGCTGGGCGCGCGTCAAAGTAGTTTCGTTAGACATGTCAGTTCCTCTTTTCTATAGTACGTTATTACCATCGTATGGGATTGGCGGACAGTCGTCAATGTAAGGGGAAACATTTTTTCAGAATATTTAATGAAAAGTCATCGACTTATGGGATAATCAAGTGAAGACATTAACAAGTAGGGAGTGGTTCTTGTGAACAAATCGATGAAGTGGGCGCTCGCGCTCGGTGTGACCGGTGCGTTGGTGGCGACGGTCGGTGTCGTCTCGTCCCGGGGGCGGACGGAGGACACGACTCAGACGAT
The DNA here is from genome assembly GCF_018617685.1 of Exiguobacterium sp. s57. Lineage (NCBI taxonomy): Bacteria > Bacillati > Bacillota > Bacilli > Caryophanales > Exiguobacterium > Exiguobacterium sp. s57. The sequence goes on along the minus strand of NZ_JACSKR010000001.1, from coordinate 1,040,823 downwards.
CCGTGACCGTGAGCTCGGTTACGAAATCATTTTGCCATTGAAGATTGTCTCGGCGATCGAGCGGGGTGACGTCTATATCGAGAAGGCACAAGACGTCGTTGACATCGGGGACACGAAGAGCTACGGCACGTTCGATTTATACTATAACGTCGAGGACGGGGACGACCAACTGTTGTTCCACCTGGACTTGATCGACCGCGAGTTGACAGAAGAGACGTTCGCGACAGAGGTCGGCTACGGCAACTACCTCGGGACGAACGATAAGACGTTCTTCTGGGTCGAACCGACCGAGGCCGTCCCGGGTGCCGAGGCACATACGGACGAGATCGCCGAGTTGATCGAGACCCTTCCTGAGCTAGAGTTTCGGACGTTATAAGGAACGGGTGGTCGTGTGCGAACGAGAGGAAGGGATTATACGGAGGGATTGATTGTAGCCATTCTGTTTATCGTCGTGATATATGTGTTTGATTTACCAAAACAAGAAAGCTTTTTCACCTTGGCTGTCGTCATCGTCATCTCGGTCATGATGCGAGAAGTGACGTATCTTTTTCAGAATGAGAGAAATCAGTGAAGGTCTGCTCGCTACGGCGGGCTTTTTCCTTTGTGCTACAATACAAATGAGGTGATATGAATGAATTGGACAGTAGAAGAAGTAAGACAGGCAGATGACGTCATGGTGTTAGAACAGACGGTCAACTCGAACGACAAGATTGATGTGAAAGTTGGTCATGAGTCGGTCGGACAGAACGACTATGCGGTATATGACGGAGAGACGCTCGTCGGCTATCTCATGCTCTTCCCGTATCTCCCGAACGAGTATGAGGTGAACGCGCTCGTCCATCCGGAATACCGGAAGCAAGGTGTCTTCACAGCACTTCTCGAGACGGCGAAACAAGACGCGAAATTGAACGGTTGCGAAGCGTTCACGTTCGTCATCGACCGGAATTCAGCGTCCGGGAAAGCGGTGCTCGATCACCTTCAGGCGGCGTACCAGTTCTCGGAATACAATCTCGTCTTGAAAAAGGCGGAGCTCTTCTTGAAGCCGGACGAGGTATCGCTACGTGAGGCGACAGCAGACGATCGTCCGCTCATCATCGCGACGCTCAGCGAGGCGTTCGGTGACCCGGTCGATGTGACGGAGAACATCTATCAGCAAATCGACACGCCAGATCGCGTGACGTACATTGGAGAAGTCGCAGGCAAACCGATCGGCATCATCCGTGCCCTGCTCACAGGGGATGACGCGGCAAGTATCCATGCGTTCGGGGTCAAAGCAGGTGAGCAAGGCAAAGGCTACGGCACGAAAATATTGAAACAGATGGTGCAACAACTGTTCCGCATGGGTCGGACGAAAGTCGAGCTCGATGTCGAGACGGAAAACAAGGCGGCGCTCGAGATTTATAAGCGTGCTGGTTTTGCGGAGAGTGGCGGCTATGAGTTTTACATGATCGAATTATGAGGTGAACCACATGGTAAAAAATCTAAAATGGCTCGGCGCGGCGTTTGAAGCATTTCTCGGAATCCCACTTCTCGGTGGTCTGTTTATCATCAGTATGGGGTACTCACCCCTCGGATTCATGTTCGTGTACCACGTGATCGTATTGATTCTGTCGTTCAGTCGATTGAATCGATTCTCGTACGGGGCGGCGGTCGGAATTGCGGCCTCGGTGCTTGGCTTTATCCCGTTTGTCGGGATGATGCTACACGGGGCGGCTGCCATCACGCTTGCGATTGATGCGGCGACGACACCACGACGTGTGATGCATGTCGAACGTGACGACGAAGCATTTTGACGAAACGTACTCCTTGACGGGGTACGTTTTTTCATTGACCAAACGTTCAACTGAAAACGCTATACATTCTTTGGAAATGAGACGATATAGTAAGTGATGAACACAATGAGGAGGAACAAACAGTGAAAGTATTTAAAAACTTTACGACGCAATTGCTCGCGTGGATTTTGGTCACATCCTTTATCACGGGCGGAGCGGTCGGCTACATCACCCTATTACTCTTGACGGAACTCGAGATGGAACAAGGTCAGGTCATGCTCGTCGGTACGGTCGCGGCGTTACTGATCTCGTCACTCGGCGGCATCGTCATCTACTTGATCGCCCGTCGACCACTGAAAGCGGTCGAAATGGCATCTGAAAAAGCCGTCGAAGTCGGAAACGGCGACTTGACGGTGCACTTCGCAGACGAGAAGACGACGGATCGTTCAGAAATGGGACGTTTACTCTTGTCGATGGACAACATGGTCGAACACCTTCGGGAACAAGGCACGAACATGCGTTACACGGCAGACCAATTGACTGGTTCGGCACAGGAAATTGCAGCTTCCGTTCAAGAAGGGAACGTTGCCGGCGAAAGTATTCGTTCTGCGATGGATTCGCTCAACAAAATGTTAGAAGACAACGTCAGTGCGACGTATAACTCGATGGACTTACTCGGAGCGGTCGCGCGTACGATGGAGAGTATCCGTCAAGAGATGTCGTCGGCGCTTGATTCGGCGAGCGAGATGCAACAAGAAGCGGAGAGCGGGAAAGGCCTCGCCTCGTCTTCCGTCAACGCGATGCATGCGATTGCTGGAAAAGTGGAGCAATCCTCGACACTTAACAGCCAGTTGACAGAAATGACGGGTGAGATTTCACGTATCACGGATGTCATCAGTGACATCTCGGCACAGACAAACTTGCTTGCCTTAAACGCATCGATCGAAGCGGCACGTGCCGGTGAGCATGGTCGTGGATTCGCAGTCGTTGCGGCAGAAGTGAAAAAGCTCGCGGAACAAACAGCGAACTCGACTCAAGAGATCACGGACCTCATCGTAGACGTGAAGCGTCTCGTTGGTGATACGTCATCGTCGATGGCGAACGTGAAAGCAGAAGTGGAGACAGGTGTCGGTTTAGTTGAACAAGCAGGCGGTGCGTTCGCGTCGATCCACAACTCGGCAAATGAAGTGTACAGCCATGTTCATTCGGTCGATTCTCTCCTCGATGAGTCACGTGGTCAAATTGATTCAGTTGTGACAAACTCGGCAGGCATTGTTGGAATGGTCGAAGAAGCATCGCGTTATGCGAATGAAGTGACATCAGCGGCGAGCCAGCAAGCGGCAAGTCTTGGTGAAGTGAACGGAGCGATGACAGAGCTCGTTCGCGTCGCAGAGAGTTTGCAGAATGAGACGGAACAGATGAAGGTGGAAGTGTAAGAAGGTTGAAAACGTCCCAATGATGGGGCGTTTTTCATTACATAAATATAAAATTTGAAGAAATCATAAAAAAAGTTGTAAAAAGACTAAACTGCCGAGCCTTCACTCCGATATAGAGTATGGAAACGATAAAACGTTCCAACAAATGTAAGGTGAGGGGCCGGCCTAAACCTTACATGCTCGGACAAACGGATTTGGAAGAGCGGAAAAACTCAAACCTATGGAGGGAAATTACAATGATTATCAACCACAACCTTAATGCTATGAACGCACACCGTAACATGTCGTTCAACACAACTAACTCTGGGAAGGCAATGGAGAAACTTTCTTCAGGTCTTCGCATCAACCGTGCAGGCGATGACGCTGCTGGTCTTGCAATCTCTGAAAAAATGCGTGGACAAATTCGCGGTCTTGATCAAGCGTCACGTAACGCACAAGACGGAATCTCACTCATCCAAACAGCTGAAGGTGCATTGAACGAAACGCACTCTATCCTTCAACGTATGCGTGAACTCGCAGTTCAATCGTCAAACGATACGAACACAAATGAAGATCGTGCTGAGCTTCAAAAAGAAGTGGCTGAATTAACAAGCGAAGTTTCACGTATTGCAAACAACACTGAGTTTAACACGAAGACATTGATGAGCGGTAGTCTCGCTGCTACTGGTTCTGGACTTAAGTTCCACATCGGTGCAAACGCTGCACAAAACATCGAGTTGACAATTGCTGATATGACAGCAACTGGACTTTCTATCGATGGAGTTGATATCTCGACTCAATCAGGTGCTGATGCTGCAATCACTACAGTTAACGATGCTATTGAGCTAGTTTCATCTGAGCGTGCGAAACTTGGGGCGACACAAAACCGTCTTGAGCACACAATCAACAACTTGAACGTTGGAGCTGAAAACCTTCAAGCTGCTGAATCACGTGTACGTGACGTAGATATGGCGAAAGAAATGATGAACTTCACGAAAAACAACATCTTGAACCAAGCTGCACAAGCAATGCTTGCTCAAGCGAACCAACAGCCACAAGCTGTACTTCAGTTGTTACGTTAAGATTCAATTAAAACCATATAAAAAGGGAAACAGACATAAAGTCTGTTTCCCTTTTTTTAAATAAATTTGTCAGTCTATCGATATTCATATATTGAAATTGTATACTATATACAGATGAACTTTTAAAACATAAAGGAGTGCCTTATGTCACAACTGCAAAACATCGTAAAAGAACTTCGGGACATCTCAAATCAACTTGTCCTCTTAGTTGAAAACGAAAAGTGGGATGTCCTCGATGAAATCGTGGGAATCATTCGACTATTTGGCGAAAATATTCACTCTAATGGAATTCGGACAGTGGAACATGTATCGGAGCTTCAAGCCATCAAGAAAGAGGATTTACAACTGTATGTCAATGTTGTCTATGATAATTTGCAATTATTAATTACAGAATATGAAGCATTAATAGAAGTAGAAAATCAGAATCAAATCGTCTTCCCGTTCCGCTATCATGAGAAAGAGATAGCTCTTATAAAGCAGAACGATAGTAGCCACTATTTTGTGAGTGAAACGTTTTTAGAGTTTGAGCGGTTGCAAGCCGAGATTGCTGATGACACGGAAGCTATTATCCTTTTAGGATATGGAAGTGGGATGTTTCATGCTGAGTTCATAAAACAATATCATGTCTTGACGATTGATCCCCTCAACTTACCATTAAATATTAAAAGTGATTCGGTCTTGTCTTTTCTTGATTCGCAAGACGATTATAAAACGTTATTGCAATCAAAGTTTCAATCGTTTATTGGTTTGAAAACGGAAGTTATCAAACATCCTCTTTATGAGGATACAAAAACGTTGCTTGAATTATTAAAATTGGTTCGAAACTATTTGAGCGAAAGTCGAATTGATTTAACGACACGTAAAGTGTACACAGAGAGCTGGTATCAAGAATCGTTTCAAAATGCGAGCTACCTAAACCGGCATTCAAATCGTCTTTTTAACATCGATTGTCTCAAACATAAATATAAAGGAAGCCATGCGCTGATGATTGCAGGGGGCCCTTCACTAGAAGAGGCAATCCCTTATCTTAAACAGGCTCAGCACGCTTACTATATCGTTGCGATTGGTCAGACAGTCAAAGTTCTTCTTGAGAATGAAATCCGACCGGACTTTGTCATATCGATTGACGCTGGAGAAGCTAACGCTCACTTTTTCAACGATATTGAAATTGATGTCCCACTTGTCTATTCGTTACAAGTGAATCATCAGATTCCACAACGAGCAAAGGGATTACTTGTCCCTTATGCTGATGCCAAGATTACACAAGATTTGCTATCCTATACAAAGACAGTTTTCAGTACGTACCCTACGGTGGCGTTAGCAGCGGTTGCATTTGCGAACTATTTGGGCTTTGATTCAATTGGATTGATCGGACAAGATTTAGCATTGCGAGAAGGTGAATATTATAGTGCTTCGGTCAAACAAGCTTCTTCAAACGATGGTCAGTTCACTAAAACGTTATATGACGTACCATTGAATAGTGGTGAGATGGGGAAAACCACACCAATCTTATTTGGTTTTTTAACTAGTTACCAAGCATTAATCAAGTCACAGCTCGGATTAAAAGAAAAACTAGTCAACTACGCGGAGAAAGGTGCTCGAATTGACGGAGTATCGTATCAATCCCTTGAAAGGCTCCACACCACACCGATTCAAAAACAGAAACTTGAACAAGTCAAAGAATCAGAATTGAATGTCCCGATTGAGCATGTACAACAATTACTTGATAGTGTGAGCGAACGATTGCAAATGCTTGAAAAACGATTGGGTCGCGCTATGAATCAAAAAGCGGTCACCATCGATGAGTTTGAAAAAATGCTACGGGATTGGGATGCGATGATTGAAGCGCCATCTTTCCGCACACATATCATGCCGCTTCAACTCGTCAATTTATTAATCATTCAAAATAAAATTAAATTCCATAATCGATATAATCGAACGAGTGCATTACGTCTTTCGATTTTGTCGCGAATGTTTGAGTCGATTCAAGAACTACAAACTCAACTTCACACGATAAAACAAGCGTATGCAGAAACCATTAAGTAACAAGTAGCGCCAATCATATATTTATTAGACATTGTGCATGAGAGAGGAAGTATATAAGCATGTTTACAAATCAGACAATTTTAGTCACGGGTGGTACAGGATCTTTTGGGAAAAAATTCATCTCCGCCGTATTAAAACAAAATGTAAAAAAGGTCATCGTATTTAGTCGGGATGAGTTAAAACAATATGAAATGGCACAAGAATTTACCGATTCCCGCATTCGTTTCTTCATTGGGGATGTTCGTGATAAAGAACGCCTTTATCGTGCATTTGATGGAGTGGATATTGTCATCCATGCCGCGGCGCTCAAGCATGTCGGAGCTTGCGAGTATAATCCATTCGAGGCCGTGAAAACAAATATTCATGGTGCTCAAAATATTATTGAAGCGGCTATTGATCGTGGTGTCAAAAAAGTTATCGCACTAAGTACGGATAAGGCTGCAAGTCCGATTAACTTGTATGGTGCAACTAAATTAGCATCAGATAAATTGTTTGTCGCTGGTAACTCATATGCCGGGGATAAAGACACACGATTTGCTGTCGTCCGATACGGTAATGTCGTCGGAAGCCGAGGCAGCGTTGTACCATTCTTCAAGAAGTTGAAGCAAGACGGAGCAACGGTCATTCCAGTGACCGATGATCGGATGACTCGCTTTTGGATCACATTAGACCAAGGTGTCCAGTTTGTTATCGATAGTTTGACACGTATGAACGGCGGAGAGATTTTTATTCCGAAAATTCCAAGTATGTCGATTCTTGATTTGGCTGAGGCGATTGCTCCGGAGTGCGATATCAAAATCGTGGGTATTCGTCCAGGTGAAAAATTGCATGAGGCGATGATTACGGAAGATGATGCGCGACACACGTTAGAGTATGACGATTATTTTGTCATTCAACCTGAGTTTCCTTGGTGGAGTGCAGAATATTCAAATGGCGGAAAATCATTACCAGAAGGGTTTACATACGTCAGTAATGTAAACAATCAGTGGTTATCGGTCGATGAATTAAGAGAGTTAGTGAAGTGAGGAAGACGGCGTAGTCATTTTTTGATGAGAGGGAGTTTAGATTGATTGATCAACCTGTAAGAAACACGTTTCTGCCTTATGGCAGACAATGGATCGATGAAGAAGATATTCAAGCTGTGGTCGATACGTTACGAGGTGACTTTTTAACAACTGGTCCTGCTGTTGATGAGTTTGAACAAGCGATCGCTCAGTATGTTGGATCTCGGTATGCTGTCTCCTTTTCTAATGGGACGGCCGCCCTACACGGTGCCTGCTTTGCAGCAGGAATTGGTGAAGGGGATGAAGTCATCACCACCCCGATGACTTTTGCAGCCAGTGCGAATTGTGTTCTTTATCAAAAAGGAACACCTGTATTTGCTGACATTGATCCAACGACGTATAATTTAGACCCGAATTCAATTGAGAAGGCTATCACTCCACGCACAAAAGCCATCATCCCTGTCCACTTTACAGGTCAACCTGCAGCGATGCAGGAGATTCATCGAATTGCCGAACAACATGACTTAGTCGTCATTGAAGATGCGGCTCATGCGTTAGGTGCCATCTATCAAGGGAAACGAATCGGTGCACTAAGTGATATGACGATGTTTAGTTTTCATCCTGTTAAACATATTACTTCTGGTGAAGGTGGCATCATCACGACAAATGATGAAGTGTACTATCGTAAATTATTAAGATTTCGGACCCATGGAATTACCAAAAGTGCTGAACAGTTAGTTGATCACCATGGTCCTTGGTACTACGAAATGCAGTTTTTGGGTTTCAATTATCGAATGACAGATATTCAAGCTGTCCTTGGAACAAGCCAATTGAAGAGGATTGAACGATTTATTGAGTTACGAAAACACTATGTTTCTTTATATAATGAGGCATTTCGCGAGTTATCTGAAATTACGATACCGCATCAAGATGAAAGTGGAGAGTCAAGCTGGCACTTATATATCATTCGCTTAAATCAAAACCGGTTAAGCGGTTCACGGAAAGAACTGTTTGAGGCCTTACTAAATGAAAACATTGGAGTCAACGTCCACTATATTCCTGTTCATTGGATGCCATATTATCAAGAGCTAGGGTATGAAAAAGGGATTTGTCCACACGCAGAAACGCTATACGAAGATATCATTACACTCCCTCTATTTCCTGCGATGACTGAGGAAGATGTGTACGATGTGATCGATGCGGTGAAAAAAGTGTTAAAACGATATGGGAAGTGAAAAATGGCTATGAAAACGGTGGCGATTATTCAAGCACGGATGGGCTCAACGAGGCTTCCTGGGAAAGTACTGATGAAACTGCAAGGCCGCGCGGTGCTTGACCATGTTATTACTCGAGTAAAACAAGCAAAATTAATTGATGAAATCATCGTCGCGACGACAACGTTGAGTGAAGACGATGTATTGTCGGAGGAAGCAAAGCGATATGGTGTTCGTGTTTATCGAGGAAGTTCAGATAATGTACTGAGTCGATACTACGAGGCAGCTATGGAAGCCGAAGCTGATGTGGTGATTCGAATCACTTCAGATTGTCCTTTGATAGACCCTTTCATTATCGATCATGTGATTCAACAATACCGCGACACAACAAACCATCTTGTGACAAATGTAGGGACTAATCCAAGTGAGCGAACGTTTCCAAGAGGTCTAGATGTAGAAGTGTTTTCATTTGAATCCCTCTTCGATGCTTATCATCATGCAACAAAAGATTATGAGCAGGAACATGTCACCCCGTTAATCTATGAACAGCATCAACATAATGTATCTTGTTACGACAATGAAACAAACTATTCTCAGCATCGGTGGACGTTGGATACACCTGAAGACTTGAAATTGATTTCTGAAATTTATAGTCGTCTTTATAAGGGAGAGCATGACTTTTATTTAGAAGACATTATTCGGCTATTTAAGGAAGATCCTCAATTAATTGAGATTAATAAGCATATTGAACAAAAAGTAATAAGATAAGAGGGACACATTATGAAAGTCATGATTTTTACGGAAGGTGGAATAAAAACGGGGTTTGGACATCTGACAAGGTGTATTGCTTTATATGATGAAGTGAAACGGAGAGGAATAGAAGTTGAGTTAATTGTTCAAAGTGATGTAGATTTGAGAAACTTGGTTGGGGACCGTCATTGTACAATCATCAATTGGTATACCATCGATTATTTGTATAGAGTCGTTCAATCTGATTTTTATTGTATCGTTGATTCATACATCGCTACGAGAGATTTATATCAAGTAATCGCTCAACGTTCAAAATCAGCTATCTTTTTAGATGATACAAATCGTATTCATTATCCTGATGGGATTGTAGTCCACCCTTCTCTAAGTACAAATGATGTACCCTCCGGAAGTTTAGCTGGACCAAAATATATCATTTTACGAGACGCGTTTCGAGAAGAGGTACGTCCTTTTATCCGGCAGGATGTAACCAATGTTTTGATTACTGTAGGTGGTACGTTACAACCTTCACTTATCCAATCCATTGTCCATCTCATTTGTTTTAATCATCCAGAAATTACTTTTCATATTTTAATTGGAGATAAGCATGACCCTATTCTTGAACGAGAACTATTGTCCGTGTCTAATATTATTCTGCATCGATATGTACCCAGCCATGAAATGAAACGATTGATGAGTTGTTCAGATTTAGTGATTACCGCTGCTGGACAAACCATCTATGAATTGATTATCTCGGGAGTACCATTTGTTCCAATAAAAATCGCTGAAAACCAAGGGCGAAACATGCTTGCGTTACGCAGTAGAAAATTAATTTCTTCAAATGTGACCTGGGGATCTTCAACGTTTGGTCAAGATTTACAGACTGAATTCAAAAATATGCTTCATATGCATACTCGAACTGAACAAACGATGAATTACGAGGGGTTGTTGGATGGAGACGGTCCTCTACGAATCGTGAATTCTTTACTTCGTAGTCAGGATTTCAATTTCTTTTTAAGAAAAGCAACGATTCAGGATTCTCAACAGATATTTGAGCTTTCAAATCAGGAATACGTTCGTAAATATTCAATTAATCAAAAACCGATATTATGGGAGACTCATAAAAATTGGTACCAACAAGTTTTGTCGTCGAAAAAACATCTTTTTTTTATTGTGACGAATCATTCGAATCAAGTGCTAGGTCAAATTCGATATGAACGAATAACTAATTATGCCGTTATTAGTATCAGCTTATCGGAAATGTTGATAGGGAAAAAAGTCAGTCAACCACTGATTCAGCAAAGCCTTATGATGATTCAACAAGAGTGGAAAGATATTCGTGAAATAACGGCCTATATTTCAAATGAAAATATTGCGTCCAAGAAGACGTTCGAAAGAGTAGGTTTTGAGATGAATGCACACGAAGAAGATAATAAACTACTCAAATACATATATATAATGGAATAAGGGTGACTCTTCATGAATCTTTCAAAACAAGTATTTATCATCGCGGAACTATCTGCTAACCATGGCAGTAGTATTGAAATCGCGAAACAGACAATGAAAGCAGCGAAAGAAGCAGGTGCTGATGCAATTAAAATTCAAACATATACACCTGACACGATTACAATCGATAGTCGTAAAGAGTACTTTCAACTAACACAAGGTACAATCTGGGATGGTCGCACACTTTATGACTTGTACCAAGAGGCCTATACACCGTGGGAATGGCATAAAGAGTTGATGGACTATGCAAAAGAGTTGGATATCATTTGTTTTTCAAGTCCTTTCGACCCTACTGCTGTGGATCTATTAGAAAGCTTACAGGTACCTGCGTACAAAATTGCTTCATTTGAAATCACTGATTTACCACTCATTGAGTATGTTGCCTCCAAGAACAAACCAATCATCATCTCAACTGGAATTGCAACGCTCCAAGAAATTGAAGATGCAGTATCCGTCTGTCGTAAAGTTGGAAACGAGCAAATCATACTATTGAAATGTACGTCAGCCTATCCAGCAAAAGTTGAGGATGCGAATCTCTTAACGATGCAAAATATGAAAGAGACTTTCGGTGTCGAGGTCGGATTGTCTGATCACACGCTAGGAATCACTGCCCCGATTGTCTCAGTTGCGCTAGGAGCGAAAGTGATTGAAAAGCATTTTATTTTAGATAAAACAATTGGTGGTCCAGATGCTAGTTTTTCCTTAGAGCCTCATGAGTTTAAAGCGATGGTAGATGCTGTTCGAGAAGCGGAACAAGCGTTAGGGCGAGTCGATTATCAATTAAACGAGAAAAAAGTGAACAATCGTGAGTTCGCACGTTCTTTATTTGTGGTGAAAGATATTCAAGCTGGGGAAGTCTTCACGACTGAACATGTAAGGTCAATTCGTCCGGGACATGGATTGGCTCCGAAACATATCGATTCCATTCTTGGTAAAGTGGCTAGGAAAGATATCGAGCGTGGAACGCCGATGAGTTGGGATTTGATTAAGTAAATAAAGTGATGGTCGAGGCGACGGGTTACGTCGCCTCTTTATTATGTGTGGGAAAGAAGAAACTTAAGGAAATAGTATTTTGACCGATATAAGAAATGAGACCATAACATGTGAGGGAGTAGAAGACTATGAATCCGACCATTTCTGAAGTCAGACTTCACTTGCCTTCTTCTGTATTACCGTATGAGCAGACTAAAAATGTGTTCGTTGAGGCCAATCAAGCTCAACTCGCCGATGAAGGTATTGTTATTCTTCCGACGCCTCAACACATTACAAAGTTAGAGGCAGCGGTCGAGAAGGCGAATCAAGTCCTTGAAAATCAACGTACCGGTTTGAAATTTATGAAACACGAAAAACTGAATGATTATTATATTCAAATCGTCGATGCGAACAATGAAGTGATCCGTGAGATTCCGAGTAAGAAATCAATGGATTTCTTTGCGGCGTTTATGGAGTTTAATCATTTATTCGACGAACGGATATAAAAAAAGGAGTGGGCATATGACATCACCAATTCGATTTGGCGGATTAGCCAGTGGGATCGATACCGATAGTATCATTAAACAAATGATGCAAGCAGAACGAATTCCAGTAGATCGTTTAGAACAAAAAAAACAAGTGACCGAATGGCGACGTGACTCTTATCGTGAAGTCAACCGCTCACTGTTAGCATTACGAAACAGCGCGGTCGATATGATGTTCAGTCGAAACTATTACGCTAAAACGGCTTCATCCTCTGATGAATCGCGTGTATCTGTCGTTGCGGGTCCATCAAGTGGAAATGCGTCGCTTACCATCAACTCAGCAACGTTAGCGACCTCAGCTTCTCATGTCGCAGTGGCAAATGGCGGAGGTATCACAAATAACACGGCAGTTTCTACACTCGGGTTAGAAGTGGGGATTCGGAAACAAACGTTAACTGCGGGAACAACTGAACTCACAGTGAAACCGTTACCGAATAATCCGCCAACTTTTACAGATAAAGATGGAAATGCGATTTCATTGGCTCATACGTACGATGCGGCGACTGGGAAAATTACTTTCGATAGTGGGGTGACGATCCCTGAAGGTGCACAAGTCGTGTATGAAGCCGGATATCAAGTTCGTTTCCGTAACGAAGACGGTGGAGCTTTACAGACAGTATACGTTGATGAGAATGCTAAGTTTAAAGATCTAGTCACTGCAATGAATGGCACGAAGACGGGAATTAGTACGTTCTTTGATGAAGCTTCAGGACAGATTTCATTAACACGTAAAAGCACGGGCGTGAAATCGATTATCGAATTTGAAGGCACTGCAGCTAAAACACTATTTGGTCTAAGTGGATCCGTAGCAGGAACGAATGCATCTGTGGATGTGAACGGCATTACGTTGACCCAAAGTTCGAACACATTCACGATTGATAACATGACCATTACATTGAAGTCCTCATTCAATGATGGAACAAAAGTGAACTTATCCGCTGCGACAGACACTCAAAAAATATTTGACGGAATCAAAGGATTCGTTGATAAATATAACGAGACTATCGACCTCATGAACAACAAGACACGGGAAGAACGATTCCGTTCGTTTTCACCATTGACTCAAGCTCAGCGTGATGAGTTATCTGAAGACGAAATCAAGAAGTGGGAAGAAAAAGCGATGAGCGGTATGCTCCGCGGTGATACGATTTTACGCGGAACCATGGACAATCTTCGGAGCAAGTGGTCGAGTGCTACAGCTGCATCGAATGACGTCGAGATGTCACGATTGTTCCAAATCGGTCTTTCGACTGGAGCGGATTTCACCAATGGTGGTAAAATCGAACTCAATGAAGAGAAGCTGAAAGCGGCTATCGAAAAAGATCCGGAGCAAGTATATCAGTTGTTTACAGATGCTGAAACTGGATTATTGCCACAAATCCGAGATGCTGCCAAAGATTCGCGCGATACGATTACACGAATCGCAGGAGCGGACGGTTCTGGCTCACAAACCCATTCGATGGGGAAAGAAATGACCGATATTGATTCGCGTATCAAGCGGTTAAATGATTTACTCATCGATAAAGAAAACGCCTATTACCGTCGTTTCACAGCGATGGAAACAGCGATGAACCAAGCGAATGCTCAAGCGGCATCGCTGTCACAGTTTTTAGGCGGAGGCATGTAAGAGGAGGAGTTTAAATGGTAGCCAATCCATATGCAGCATATCAAAACAGTGCGGTCACGACCGCGAATCCACAGGAACTGACGCTTATGCTTTATGACGGAGCGCTCAAGTTCATGCGCCTCGCCAAGCTTGCAATCGATCAGGGCAACCCTGACTTGAAGAACATCAACATCCAAAAGACGCAAGCGATCTTCCAAGAGCTTCGTCTCACACTGAATAAAAACATCGCTATCTCGGCGAATTTAGATTCACTCTATGAGTACATGTGGCGCCGTCTCGTCGATGCGAACGTCAAAAACGATACGACAATACTTGATGAGGTGCTCGACTTCACGACGGAACTCCGCGACACGTGGAAGGAAGCGATGAAACTCGCGAAGCAGTCATGATGCCGATTGATGAGATCATCTTAAAGACGCAACGCCTAAAAGAGTTGCTGGCGCAAGTCCCGGAAGAACCGACGTACGATTCATGGATTGAACAAATCCATGAGCTTTTGGACGACCGAGAAGAGTTGCTTGCGGCACACGGTCCTGACTTGGAGAAAGCCGACCAAACGGTCCTCAGGCAGCTTGTCGACGACAGTCAAAAGATTTCTCGTCTGATTGAAGCCGAACACCAGCGTCTCGGGATGACACTTGGGACAGCACGGATGGAACGGAAGACAGTCAAGTCGTACGTTGACCCATATGAGGACGTCGATTCTAACTTTTCCGGTCTATTCGACCAACAGACATAACAAAGCTCGAAGGCATGCGCCTTCGAGCTTTTGTGTTAAGAGGCTTTGACTTGGTGTCGCATCCGCATGATGAAATAAGAAGCCGTAAACAAGATGAGACCACTTACCGTAAAGTTTAAGTAGAGACGTGTAGCATCTTGAAGCGACGTGATTGGCTTAGCTCCATCGAACCAAAGGAGTGGTAGGATCGTCACGTGCATGACGCTCCAGTGAATGAAAATTTGCTTTTTGAACGACCACTGCCGGACTTCGTAAATGACACTTGTGAGCCCGAGAAAGAAAGCGACTCCTGCGTAGACAAGCATTCCGTGTACGCCGTCCATATTTCCTGACCATCCTTGGTAGAGCGCGAGGATCGCGAACGGAAGTGACCATAAGAGGCTTCGTACGAACCCTTTCTTTAATAATTGCATATGTACCATCCCTTCATTGAATCGTTGAGAATATATACGGACATCATGTAAAAAGGTTTCAGAGAAAAAGCGAGGATGAAATGACGTCTGTTTTCCGCTATAATCGGGTAAACATCAATGTAGCCGTTGCTTCTTTTCTGGAAAGAGGAGGGAAACGAGATGCGTGAGAAAGAGTCCAAACCGGTATCGTCACGGAAACGCCGTTATTTCGTCTATGGTCCAGAGGGAGCATACGATGAGTATGTGGAGCGTGACCCGAAGCTCGAGGCATACGTCGAGGATGACATGCCAATTGAGGAGCGTCCCGACCCATACGAGGAAGAAGAGCTGAAATCAAGAGGATAAGTGTATATGTCAAGGTCCAATTGTGGACCTTGTCTTTTATTTCGCCTGGAACTTTTTCTTAATACGGTACCGTTTGTCAATTCGTTATATTCGTCTTAACAAAAGTAGGCGAGAATTCTCCCTCCCACTCCACGGGTATCGGATGAGGAGAACACATCACGATCTTCGGAAGGGAGGAGGGGCGGACATGCTGAAAGGCTACACATACAGGCTCCACCCGACGCCTGCACAGGCCGAGTTCCTCATCAAGACGATCGGCTGCGCCCGGTTCATCTACAACAAGCTGCTCGAGGACCGCATCGCGATCCGCGAGGAGGCGAAGGCGGGGATCGGAACGAGACGGAAACCGGTGACACCCGCCTCCTACAAGCCCCTGTTCTCGTTCCTCGCCGAGGCGGACAGCCTCGCGCTCGCGAACGCGAAACTGAACCTCGACACGGCGTTCGCGAAGTTCTTCGCCGGGACGGGTGGCTTCCCGGTGTTCAAATCGAGACGGCGGTCGCGCGCCTCCTACACGACGAACAACCAGCATGGCACGATCCGCATCGAGGCGGGCAAGGTCCGGCTCGATGCGGATCGTGCGGTTCACCCAACATCGTCCGTTCGAGGGCGTCATCCGGTCGGCGACGGTCTCGATGACGAGGACGGGCAAGTTCTTCATCTCCATCCTCGTCGAACAGGACGATGAACCCTGGGTCCCAGCCGAGAACAAGGTCGGCATCGACCTCGGCCTAAAACACTTCGCCGTCATGACGAACGATAAGATGGTCTCCGAGAAGGTCGACAACCCCCGACTCCTCCGGAAGTCCGAGGCGAAGTCAGGAAGGAACAGCGCGCGCTGTCACGCAAAATGGCCGGGAGTCGGAACCGGGAGAAGACCAGGCTGATCTTCGCCAAGAGACATGAGAAGATCGCGAACCAACGCAAGGACTTCCTTCACAAGCTGTCGAGACGGATCGTTGACGAGAACCAAGTCATCGTCGTGGAGACATTGAAGTCGAAGGACATGATGAAGGATCACAAGGTAGCGAAGTCCATCGGGGATGTCAGTTGGTACGAGTTCGTCCGTCAACTCGAGTACAAATCAAACTTCTATGGACGGACGCTCATCAAGGCAGACCGTTGATGAGGTGAAACACCGGATTCAATATCGACAATTCCCGTTCAACGGTTCGTTCGAGCGACGTCTCCTCGAGCTTTCCCGATCAAAGACGTCTCACTTCCTTTGATGTGGTAGCGGGATCGACAACACGTCCCAGTCGCTTCCGGCAAATAGCTTCGACAGATAGACAATCTGCCCGACATGGTAGCCATAATGCGACACTTGACGTTCAATCGCATCGATCACGGAATGGGCTTCCCCTCGAATCATCACGTCCTTTCCTAAATCATCTGGTGTCAGATCGGCTAGGACGTCGTCTAACAACTGCCAGCGCTCGTCCCACACTTTCATGAGTTCTTCACGAGACAGTTGCTGGTCCTCGAACTCGGCGTCGCGATTACGGTCCGGTTTCTCGCCGTCCGTCGTCAAAAAATCGGTCCAACGTGACTTCATGTTATTCGCCATGTGCTGGATGATCAGGGCGAGGGAGAGTGTATCCGGTGCGAGTGTCTTGTGCAGGTCCTCGTCACTTACTTGGACGAGTGCGCGCTCGGCGAGTTGTTTCTGGCTTTTGAAGGTGGCGCGTACGGTATCGAGATATTTTGTTTCAAACATGAAAAAAACCTCCTTTTGAGTTCAATGGTTCTATACCCAATTGGAGGTTTCCTATGACTTATTTCGTTAATACTTTTGTCGTTTTGACGGTGCTGCCGTATTTGTTTTTGGAAGTCAGCTTAATGACCGTTCCAGCACGTTGCTTGGACACTTTGAACGAATAATTCCCTTTTGCGTCTGCTTTACGCGTATACGATTTTTTCCCGATCGTCATGACCACGCTTGCATACTTTTCCGTCTTACCGGTCACAGCTGTCGATTTGGTCGACACTTTGTTGACGGATAGGGCAGGGTGCAAGTGCGTCGAGTTGATTTGAAGGCGATATGATCCGCCGAGACGGTCGTAGCTGCTCTTCTCGAGCTTCACATAGTATGTCCCTTTTGCGAGAGACGTACTCTTCCGATAACGCTCCGCCTTGCTCAAACCGTCGTCTAAAATCGTGTTGCCTTTACTGTCGGTCAAGTTGAACGTACTCCATTCGTTTGTCGGGGCATATAGGTCAAAGGATACGCGACTCGACTTCGGTAGGACGAACTTGTAGTAGTCGACCGAGTCGTTCCAAGATAAAAATCCAATCTGCTGTTTGAAGAATGGGAATGCGCTCGCCGTACGTGGTGTATTGTTCGATTCCTTCTCTACATTTTTAGCTGCTTTGAATCCGGCACGAAGTTGGTACGCGCCACCGAACCCGTCGCTATACCCGTAATCACTTCCGATTCTCAAATAGTACGAGCCAGGCTCTAGGTCAGCTGGCAATTGTACCGTTTCTTCATAAATCGTGTCCGTATAGATGACCTTATTGCTTCGATTGATCAATTCGACAATAAGTACTTCACCCATGGAAGACTCGACCTGAAGATCAAGTGACCCTGCTGCTTTTAAGTCAATCTGATATACATCGATCGCGTCCTGACTCGAGATGAATCCCGTTTGCCATTTGTTCAGTGGAAGGAGGGCAGAAGAGCTGACTGCTTGGTTCGGCTCCATTTCATCGTTGTTCGCTGGTGTGAAACGGTTCGCTAGACGGTAAGGAAGCGGTTTTTCTTCCCATGCGGATTCGTTTTTGACAATGATGCGATACGTCCCCGCTTCAAGAGCCCCATTCAAGACATAACGTGTCGTCCCTAAATTGCCCGGCAGGCTTAGCTCCTTCCCGTTCCGTTCGACTCGAACGTCCAATAGGTTGTCCCCATACTCTAAATCCACTTCTACTTGTCCTGCACTCGGTAACGTCAACGTGTACTCCTCACTGAATGTCGGGGCAGATAAAACTCCTCTTATTTCTGCGTTGGGTCCAATCGTTTGCCCCCTCGCCAATACTGAAATCGGGAACAACACACCGAGTAGGACACCGAGCGCCAATAGCCATCGTTTCATCATCATTTCCTCCTTAAAAATAGATTCCACTTGCTATCATAATCGGATTGAATGACTAAAACTGATGATTTTCGTGTAGGAGGAGAATCGATTTTTGAGATTTGTCAGGTTCCATTCGACAAAAAAAGACCGCTTTCGCAGTCTTTATGTATGCTCCAACCGAAAATCTTCCCAATGCTCGCGGGCCTGATTCCGGATCCGCTCCGATACTTCCTTACTGCTGAGAAGGATCCCGTACCAGCGACGCGCATCTTCGTAGTTGTCGAGTGCGGCCGACAAATCGGCAATCCGTAGCATAAGTTGGTCGTACGGTAATCCGGTCCGGATCGGGTCCGTATACGCTTCCTGCACTTCGTTGTATTTATCGAGCGTTCGCTGCATCCATTCCTTCTCAGACGCCGTATCTTCAATCAATCGGTACATCCATACGATTCGCATCCCGAGCATGGCGACGACAGACGGTTTTTGTCCGCTCAATTGGGCCGTCATGACCGCGAACTTATACAATAGAATCACGTGTTCAGGTGTACGGTCACCTTTCAATACATCCGCATTTACTTGATTGTAATAATGTGTCTCGAGTGCTTCCCGGTTGTGTTTTCGCACTTTGTCGAACGAGTCATGGAAGACAAGATGACAGTGATCACAAACGGTCGGTTCGTACAAATACGGGTTCGGTCCGTCATACGTAGTGTATCCGTCCTTCTCGACTTCGAGCGGACGAATGTGACGCGACAAGACGCGGTTCGTCTTACTTTCCTGTAAACAATACGGACATTTGACTTTCTTCAAAAACAAATGTTCTGCCATTTCGACACCTCACACATAGACGTTGACGAGCAGTCCTCGAATCTCACCGACCTGGTCGAGAAGGGAGAGGCGAGAGGCTTCTCCCGAGATGACCTGATCCGTCAGCGCGAGGAGTTTTTGGTCGACTTGTTCGACGACCTTATAAATCTTCGCGCGGCCGCGGCGATTGAATCCGCGTTTGTCCTCGAGACGGAGTGCCGCGTCAACGGCCTCTTTCATAAAGTCTTTAATCAGCTGTTTGTATTCGGCGAGCGCCTCGACGGTCTGACTCTCGGCGAGCAGTTCTCCTTGTTCATGGATCGCGGCGATTTGACGCTGGAAGCGTTCATGTTCACGGTCTTCGCGCTTTTGACCGATCACATTTTGGAAGGAGACGCCAGGTTCGACTTCGGGACGCTTTGCCTTACTTGAGCCGAGGAGCGATTGCGTCTCCATGATGCGACGAATGTCCATATGGGCAACCGTCCTTTCTATAGGTTAGTTCAATAATTGTAACACGCCTTGCGGTAATGCGTTCGACTGGGCAATCATTGCCATGCCGGACTGGTTCAAGATGTTTAGACGAGCGAAGTCCATCATTTCACGGGCCATATCGGCATCACGGATTCGTGACTCAGACGCCGTCAAGTTCTCAGAACCGACGGCGACGACGCTGACGTTCGCCTCGAGACGGTTTTGGATGGCCCCAAGTTTTGAACGTTCGAGCGAGACCTTGTTGATGGCCGCATCAAATTTCGCGATTGCTTCTCCCGCTTTGTCTGGCGTCAACACGCTCAGCGCGTAGTATGTTTCCGACGCTGTCGCCTGATCATTGTCGTGATCGACGGCAGGAAGTTCCCCACCACCTGCTGTCGTCGTCGTGATGTCGAGCGCGTGCGCCCGCATGTCTTCGACGTTCAAGATGACGGCCTCGTTATTACCGGCACCGATTTGGAAGAATAACGTGTTCTTGCCTTCTTTGTATTCTCCGTTCATGATTTTCTTCGAGTTGAATTCGGTCGTTTCCGCGATGCGCGTCACTTCGGCAGTCAACGCGTTAATTTCTTCCTGGACAGCTTTCGCATCGTCCTCACTGAGCGTCCCGTTCGCCGCTTGGACAGACAGTTCGCGCATCCGTTGGAGAAGGGCGTGTGTCTCGTTCATCCCACCTTCAAGCGTCTGTGTGAGCGAGATGCTGTCGAGCGTGTTGCGTTCTGCCATCGAGAGCGAGTCGAGGCGCATCCGCATCTTCTCGGAGATGGCGAGACCTGCCGCATCGTCAGACGCTTTGTTGATCCGAATCCCACTCGAGAGACGATCCATCGTCTTTTTCATCGAGGCTTGGTTCAGAGAAAGGGATGAATAGGCTTTTAATGCTTGAACGTTATTGGTAATTTTCATAGCGGTTTCCTCCAGTCGGGGCAAGTTGGGTTTTAGCACGCTCCATCGCTTCGCTCCACGTTTGATCGAGATCGCTTGCGAGAGTATGTAGTTCGGCGATTTTTTGCTTGTCCTGATCGATGATCGCTTCGACACTGGCGTTCGCCATGTAGAGATAGATTTCATCGAGTTGTGCCGCGATGATCCCACCGCCGTCATGGAGTCCTTGATGGAGCTTGACTAACAGCTCACGGGCTTGACGAAGGTGGCGATTCCGTTCCGCGATCGTCGAGTCTTGGGCACGTTTGTAATGATAAACGAGCGCGTGTAACATCGCCTGCGTCAGTTCTTCAGGCCTCATTTCATATAGCTGGGTTGAATTCATCTTTGGTCTCCTTTGATTGAATCAAGTTCTTCTATTAACAACAACACTTCTGCCATCACGTCATATAACTGTGGTGGGATGGCGTCCCCTAAGTCAAGGTCGAGCAGATGTCCGAGCAAGGAATGGTCGTTCTCGACCGCCACGCCTCGGGCACGTGCTTCCTGTAAAATCTTTTCAGCGACGGCACCGGTCCCGCGGGCGACGACGACGGGCGCTTTGTCCGTCGACTCGTCATAGCGGACGACCGCGGCCGTCTTTCGTTTCGTCAAATCCATGCGTTGATACATCGGGACCTCCTAAATTCTAAAGTCATAACCGGTAGTCGGTGCCACCTTCGGTTCTTCGGTGACACGTTCGGCTTTCGTGAGCGGTTTGAACTGGGTCGTCACGCTCTTATATCCAATCGTCTCGAGCGTCTGTTCGATCTTTCCAAGAAGTGGACGGGCGATTTGCTCGACCGTCGCATCGTCGTGTTCGAGCGTGAGTCGGAGGTTCCGATCTTTCGCTTCAAGCTTGACGCCGATTTCTCCGAGGCGCGGTGTCTCTAATCGAATGTAGAGGACGCTATTCTCCCAGTCGACGACGTCTCCTGCTTCCCGGTTTTGGATATGGACATGGATGCCGGTGTCAATCTCTTGTACTTTAGCCGGTAGGGCGAACAAGAGCTGATGAAGCTGACCACCATCGAGGCGATTGAGCGTCTGTTGTACTTGGAAGAACGAGGCGAGTCGTTGTGCCTCGGGGTTCGTCGTTTCCGCTCGTACTGACAAAGCCGACGTCGGCGCATTAGAGGTCGTTTGAGCAAGTTGTTGGGCCTGGACGCGTTGCGTCACTTCCTGGACCTGTCGACCAGACAGCGTCGAGTCGAGTTTGAGCGGAGCAACGGAAGGGATTTCTCCGGCGCGTGTCGCCCCGTGCGGGATATATTCGATGCGCACTTGGTTCGGAGCGTATCGGAAGTCGTTCAACGTCGCCCGGACTTCTTTGACGAGTGTCGCACTTTCTTGTGGCTTAGTCGCAAGTAAAGATAAGGCGAGGTCGAGCTTGGCCGTCATGGTGACGAGCTGCTTCTCTTGAGTGATATCAGTATGAAGTAGGGCGTCCGTCTTTTGGACGAGTTGCGTCAAACGGGTCGATACGGTCTCGAGGGCAGGGCGTGCCGCATGCGGGTTCGTCTCAATCAACGCGGCGACTTGTCCGAGTTGTTTCGTCACCGTTGCCTGTTCGCTTCGGAAATTGTTCGTCACCGTCGCGAGATGGCTCGTCACTTCCTTCACCATGACCTGTCGTCCGTTGACGAGAGGGAGCGTCATCGGTTCAGAACGCTCCATCTTCGGCGGTGCAGGCAGGTCGCGGATGGTACGGTCGACCGTATCTGGTGTCGGTATGATGCGTTCGCTCACGGGACGTGATAGGTTGACGAGCTCGACGTACCGCTCTTTTTGCGGGTACGGGGCGTTCTGTGCCGGTGGTGTAAGCTGTTGTCTCGCTTCATTCAAGGAGAGGACAGCGATCTCCCGTGCCATTTCACGAGGGACGACTTGCGTGTTGAGCGTCTTCAAATGAAGGATGACGTCTCGCATGTCCCCTTTGAATGCCGTTTCGAGAAGGCGCACCGTATCCTCGTTCATCGGTAAGCGTCCGGTTTGTAGCAGGCGACTGACTGCGCTTCGCACTTCGGGTGGAAGGGAAGCGAGGAGCGTCTGGATCTTCGCGTCAAGCTTTGACGACGCGGAAGCAGGTGGCGCGGATTCAAGCGTTTCTTCCTTTTGGGGAATGACGGTCGCCATCAACATGCCATCCTGTTCGGCAAGCGTCACTTGGAACGGGTTCGTTTTTGGAAGCCCATCTTTGAATGTGACCTCGACTTCTTCACCGTTGATTTTGACGATTGCGGAGTCGGGGCCGGTCTGTTTGACGAGTTCGGCCTTATACGTCCGGTTCGTCTGAATGCCTGGTAAGACCGAACTGACAGCGGTCGCTTGGGCTTGAATTTGCATGTTTGTCACCTCGACCATAATATCGACCTCTTTTAAAAAAAATGAAGCGAACAATAGAAAAAAACCTCCCGTCTTTTCGACGGAAGGTGAGTCATGATTCGAGCACGGGGCCCGCATTCATTTGTTGGAACCGGGCGACGAGTTCGCCTGTCGCTTTCAGTTGGTTCCGAAGGACGTACGGTGTTGCGTTCGTTTGGATTTGATGTCCATTCGTGGTGAGGAGTAGCCCGTTTGGCTCTTCCTCGATGTTCAGTATGTCTCGAATATGGGACCAAGCATACCATTCACAATCGTCTCGCTTCGGAGACTTCGTCGGGAAGAAGACGAGTCCGGTTGTCGGTTCGATCACGACAGGGACTTTCCCTTTTACGCCGGCGACGCGTTTGGCGATGAAGATTCTTTCCTCGATCGAGCTGTTGTACTGGCGGCAAGATAGTTGCAACAACTGGTACGGCCGGAGCGGGGTTGAAATCTCGGTGCCATCCTCGAGAATGATCCGTGACTGCTTCATGATATCAAAGCAAGGGAGAATCGCCACGGTTCGCTTTGTGATGCGATATTTTTCCTCAGAATAGTAGGAGCGCATACGCTGCACCATCCTCCTCGTATTAGATTTTCAGGATCGGCTAAAGACAAACGGCACAAACCTAAATCATCCCTTCAATGATATATCACAAAAAATGTAAATTCAATAAGGCAATATGAAAAGTAGGGAAATATAATTCCAATGAAAGCCAAATAACGAAACGTTTACAATAATTTGAGAAATTGTTTGTCACGCTTCCAAGAAGGTGGTAAGATTAGCCGTAGAGGACAAACCTCTGTATTCTCCAATGGTGAAAGGAATGGATTTACACATGGTAGGTAAAGTAAAATGGTTTAACTCAGAAAAAGGTTTTGGATTCATCGAAGTTGAAGGCGGCAAAGACGTGTTCGTACACTTCTCAGCAATCCAATCTGAAGGTTACAAATCACTTGACGAAGGTCAAGAAGTAGAGTTTGAAATCGTTGATGGCGAGCGCGGCCCACAAGCGGCTAACGTTACAAAATTATAATTTCAGACCACGAAGCCAGTTCCCTTGGGAGCCGGCTTTTTATTTTGTCTATATAATTAAAAAAGGCGTTTAAAAATGAGTGGAATGGGTATTTTCTTTCTATACCTTTCGCTCGTTCTAGGAAATGTTACATTAGGAACAAAATTGTCATTATTTTCTGATGATAACGTTTTCAAATATAGCGATTTCGGGGTATAATATTAATGAGCCACCTGATTCCACTTTCTTTTTAGAAACGAAGCAGGAGATTCCGTCTCGTTTGACGAATCAATGGTTCAAGCGGTTATTTTAAGGAGGAGTTCAGATGATTTATAACATTCGCGGCGAAAACATTGAGGTCACACCAGCAATCAAAGACTATGTCGAGAAAAAGCTGGAGAAGTTGACTCGGTATTTCACAACTCCTACGGATGCACAGACGGCTTACGTCAACTTAAAAGTGTATAATGAGAAACAAAAAGTGGAAGTGACGATCCCGATGCCGAACTTGTTGCTCCGTGCCGAGGACATCAACCTCGACATGTATGCGGCAATCGACCTCGTCGTCGATAAATTGGAACGTCAAATCCGTAAACACAAAACGAAGCTCAACCGTAAAGGACGCGGAAAAGAAGGTGGCGTCGGCGAGTACTTCAAGTCCCTCGAAGGAATGGATGATGCATCGGCCGTCTACGATGAGGACGAGGCAGAACTCGAACTCGTACGGACGAAACGTTTCACATTGAAACCGATGGACACGGAAGAGGCGATTCTTCAAATGGACATGCTCGGTCACAGCTTCTTCGTCTTCTCTGACGCAGAAACGGGCAACACGAACGTCGTCTACCGTCGTAAAGATGGAAAGTACGGCTTGATCGAACCTGAATAATGAACTTGACCTTACACGACCCTCCGGCTTCGGGGGGTCGTTTCATTTTGCCTTTCCTTGAAAGGTGGCACCACTTCGGTTAAACTGTACATTAGGGAAAAAACATGCATTTTTTAGTGAATGCAGAGGAGATATGAGTATGGCGAACTTTTTGAAAGAGTTATTTGCTCCACAGAAACGAGTGTTGAAAAAAGCAGAGAAAGCGGCCGACTTGATCGAGTCGTTCGCCGAACCAACCAAAGCATTGTCAGACGAACAGCTTCAGGCGAAGACAGAAGAGTTCCGAGCCCGTCTCGATAAAGGCGAAACGCTCGACGACATCTTGCCAGAGGCGTTCGCAGTCTGTCGTGAGGCATCAGAGCGCGTGCTCGGGATGCGTCACTACCCGGTCCAACTTATCGGGGGCTATGTGCTCCATAACGGTGACATCGCCGAAATGAAAACAGGTGAAGGGAAGACGCTCGTCGCGACACTTCCTGTCTATTTGAATGCGCTCACGGGCCGTGGCGTACACGTCGTAACGGTCAACGAATATTTGGCAAAACGAGATAAAGAACTCATGGAACCGCTCTATTTCGCTCTCGGTCTTTCGGTCGGTCTCAACGTGTCGAACATGGACCGCGTCGAAAAACAAGCGGCTTACAATTGTGATATCACGTACTCGACGAACAACGAGCTCGGATTCGACTACCTCCGTGACAATATGGTCCTTTATAAGGAAGACCGTGTTCAACGTGAGCTCTATTATACGATTGTCGATGAAGTCGACTCGATTCTCGTCGATGAGGCGCGTACCCCGCTCATCATCTCGGGATCGGCACAAAAATCGACCGAGCTCTACACACGTGCGGATGCGTTTGTCCGTACATTGAAAGAAGAAGAGGATTACACGGTCGACGTGAAGACGAAATCAGTCCTCTTGACGGACCAAGGGGTCGACCTCGCCGAGAAGTTCTTCGGTATCGATAACCTGTTCGCCATCGAACACGTCGCGGTCAACCACCATGTTGGGCTCGCGCTTCGTGCGAATGCGGTCATGCACCACGATATCGACTATATGGTGCGTGACGGACAAGTCATGATCATCGACCAGTTCACAGGGCGTGTTATGGATGGACGCCGCTACTCGGAAGGTCTTCACCAAGCGATCGAGGCAAAAGAAGGCGTCGAGATTCAACGCGAATCGATGACGCTCGCAACAATCACGTATCAGAACTACTTCCGTATGTATGAGAAGCTTGCCGGGATGACCGGTACGGCGAAGACAGAGGAAGAGGAGTTTCGTAATATTTACAACATGCAAGTCGTGACGATCCCGACGAACAAACCGATTCTTCGCGACGATAAGTCGGACCTCATCTTCAAATCGATGGAAGGGAAGTTCAAAGCCGTCGTCGAAGAGATCTCTTCAGTTCACACGACAGGACAACCGATCCTTGTCGGTACGGTCGCCGTCGAGACTTCAGAATATTTGAGCAAGCTCTTGACGAAGAAGAAGATTCGTCACGATGTCTTGAATGCGAAAAACCACGCGCGTGAGGCAGAAATCATCGAGAATGCTGGTCAAAAAGGGTCGGTCACGATCGCGACGAACATGGCCGGTCGTGGTACGGATATCAAGCTCGGAGAAGGCGTCGTCGACCTCGGTGGTCTCTACATCATCGGGACAGAGCGTCACGAGTCACGCCGGATTGACAATCAGCTCCGTGGTCGTTCAGGTCGTCAAGGGGACCCGGGTAAATCCCAGTTCTACTTGTCACTCGAAGATGAGCTCATGCGTCGTTTCGGGACGGACAGCCTCCAAAGCATGATGGAACGACTCGGTATGGATGACACACAACCGATTGAGAGCCGCATGGTCTCAAAAGCGGTCGAATCGGCTCAGAAACGCGTCGAAGGAAACAACTACGATGCGCGTAAACAGCTTCTCGGTTACGATAACGTCATGGCCGACCAGCGGAAGGTCATGTACAAGGACCGTGCGAGCATTCTCGAGAACGAGTCGGTCACGGATATCGTCCGTTCGATGATGGCCCAGACGGTCGAACTCGGAGTCGGGCAATATACGCCGATCGAACTCGTACCGGAAGAGTGGAACATCGACGAGCTCGCGCACTGGTCAAACCAGACGCTCGCGCTTGAAAAACCGGTCGAAGGCAAAGACTTCTACGGAAAAGAACGGGAAGAAATCGTTGAACTCCTCATGGAACGTGTGAACGAGCAGTATGAAGCAAAACGTGAACTCGCACCACCTGAGCGCTTCAACGAGTTCGAAAAAATCATCGTACTCCGTGCCGTTGACTCGCACTGGATGTCCCATATCGATCATATGGATCAGTTGCGTCAAGGGATTCATCTCCGCGCTTACGGGCAGAACGATCCGCTCCGTGAGTACCAAGCGGAAGGGATTAGTATGTTTGACGCGATGAACGCGGCAATTTCAGAAGAAGTGACAGGCTTCGTGCTTCGTGCCGAAGTCGGGGACAACCTCCGACGTGAGAAAGTCGTCGAAGAGGAAGTTGCCGTCTCTGGAAAGGACGATGCACCAGTCAAGAAAAAACCGGTCCGTCGTTCGAAAGAAGAGAGCATCGGCCGGAACGATCCATGCTGGTGTGGCTCTGGTAAGAAGTTCAAGAACTGTCATGGTAGACAACAGGCTTAATTATTGAAGAGGCGGGTCCGCTCGCCTCTTTCCTACGGAAAGGTGAATCACACTATGGAAATTTCAGATATTCGGAACGAACTTGAGGCAATGGCGAAGCGCCTCGAAAATTATAGAGCTTCTCTCAACTTGACGGAGAAGGAAGCGCGCATCGCCGAGCTCGAGAATGAGATGACGTACCCTGACTTTTGGGACAACCAAGAGAAGGCACAGAAAGTCATCGATGAGTCAAACGGTCTCAAAGCGATGGTCGACAAATATCAAGACCTCGCAAGCAAACATGAGGACGGCGAAGTGACGCTTGAACTCATCAAGGAAGAGCCGGAAGCAGAGATGCAAGAAGAGCTCGGAGAAACGATTCAAGCGCTCAAAAAAGAGTTCGATGACTTCGAACTCGAAATCCTCTTGAACGGACCGTACGATGCGAACAATGCAATCCTTGAATTGCACCCGGGTGCGGGCGGTACTGAGTCACAAGACTGGGCATCGATGCTCCTTCGCATGTACCAACGTTTCGCCGATAAACAAGGCTGGAAAGTCGAGACGGTCGATTACCTTCCGGGTGAGGAAGCTGGTGTCAAATCTGTCACGCTTCGCATCATCGGACACAACGCTTACGGTTACTTGAAAGCGGAAAAAGGGATTCACCGTTTAGTCCGAATCTCTCCGTTTGACTCGTCGGGTCGTCGCCACACGTCGTTCGTTTCATGTGACGTCATGCCGGAGTTCGATGACGACATTGAGATCGAAGTACGGACAGAAGACCTCCGCGTTGACACGTACCGCGCGTCAGGTGCCGGTGGACAGCACATCAACACGACAGACTCGGCTGTCCGGATTACGCACGTGCCGACGGGCGTCGTTGTCTCGTGTCAGACCGAACGCTCACAAATCAAGAACCGTGAATCGGCGATGAAGATGTTGAAAGCGAAATTGTACCAACGCGAACTCGACGAGCAGCAACGCAAACTCGACGAAATCCGTGGCGAGAAGACGGATATCGGTTGGGGTAGCCAAATCCGTTCGTACGTCTTCCATCCGTATTCGATGGTCAAAGATCACCGGACGAACCACGAAGTCGGAAATACAAGTGGTGTCATGGACGGCGACGTCATGCCGTTCATCGATGCTTACCTTCGTAAAACAAATATGTGATGCATGTGGCTCAAAGACACCTGTCTTTGGGCCATGTTGTGTGTAAAGGAGAAATTCTTTAATGAAGCAAATCGTCAAAGACTATCTGTATTTGTTGACCGGTTCGATGTTCGTCGCCTCGGCCTTCAGCTTATTTCTATTGCCGAACAATTTGGCGTCAGGTGGGGTGAGTGGGATATCGGTTATCACGTATGAACTGTTCGGGATTTCACCGGGGGCATTTCAGCTCGTGGCGAACGTACTACTTCTCATCATTGGGTGGACCATCCTCGGTCTTGGATTCGGGGTGAAGTCGCTCGTCGGCTCCATCTTCTTACCGGGTGTCATTCTTTTCTATGAAGCGATCGATGCAGGGGCTGCCGTGAACGACACGCTCCTCGCCGCCATATTTGGCGGTGTCGGTGTTGGAGTCGGGCTAGGACTCATCTTCCGGGGACGTGCCTCGACAGGTGGAATGGACTTGATTGCGCAGATCTTACATAAGTTCACGCACATCCCGCTTTATTTATGTATCGCGCTCCTCGACGGCATGGTCGTCTTGACCGCCGCCCTCACGTTCTCGTTCTCGACCGGACTTTATGCACTGATCGCCCTATTCATCACGGTCAAGATGATCGACTTCGTCCAGCTCGGATTCACGCAGGACAAGATGGCCTATGTCATCTCGGAGAAGCGGGACTTCATCGTCCGTGCCGTCTTTGAGGAGCTCGATCGTGGAGCGACCGAGATTCAAGCAATCGGGGCTTATTCTCGTCTCGATCGTCCGATGCTCATGATCGTCGTCCGTCAGAGCGAGGTGAGTCGTCTGAAAGAAATCATTCGTCGGATTGACCCCGATGCGTTCCTCGTCTTCAGTGAGGCACATGAGGTGCTCGGACAAGGGTTCACGTCGGACAAACGCTATATCAACGTTCCATAAGTTGTGGAATCTTTGTGTACTTTTCGTGAGATTAGGTTAGAAAGTATACGTGAAAGGCTATAATGGTAAATGTAGGTCATTTCTACAACTTAGGAGGGGAACGTGGTTATGAAAAAATGGATGATGGCGATTGGCCTTGGTGCCATGCTGACACTCGGCGCATGTGGCGGCGGTGAAGAGGAAGATACGTCGAGCAACGGGGATTCGGGCTCGAACACGGCATCGGTTGACGCGGAAGCGGTGTACGCACAAAACTGTGCGGCATGTCACGGTGCGAACCTTGAAGGAATGAGTGGTCCGTCACTCGAGCAAGTCGGCGCTAATCTGTCGGCAGAAGATATTGAGAACGTCATTCGTAACGGTCAAGGTGCAATGCCTGCGAACGTCATTGAAAAAGACGAAGAAATCACGGCGGTTGCTGCTTGGCTCGCTGAAAAAAAATAAGATAGACACCACAGGAATAGCATTGACTATCCTGTGGTTTTTTTGATTAATTGTTGCAATTTTCTGTTTTATTGGTATGGTAATAAGAGATTACAGAAATGGAGTGATATGGTTTTGAGGACAAAATTAATAGACTGGCCAACATTTATTGGATCAGTGATCTTACTGTTAGCAGTGACGTTACCTCTTATTTTCTTCCCGGAAACAGGTAAGGCTTTAGTCGGGATGGCAAATGAGTATATGACATCAAACTTTGGAATATTATACTTAGCGCTTGGGCTTGGCGCATTCGGATTTTTGATCTACGTTGCCTTCAGTAAGAACGGGCACATTAAGTTGGGCGACGAAGATGAGGAACCTGAATTTAGTAACTTTTCATGGGCGGCGATGTTGTTCGCTGCTGGGATTGGGTCAAGTATTCTTTACTGGTCGGTGATTGAATGGGTTTACTATTACGAAGGACCACCGTTTGGTCTCACACCAGAATCGACAGAAGCCATTCAATGGTCGACGGCATATGGCATGTTTCACTGGGGACCGATTGCGTGGGCGATTTATGCGCTGCCTGCACTCCCGATTGCCTATTTCTATTATGTACGACGCATATCCGTGTTGAAGGTGAGTGAAGCGGTCCGTCCGATTCTCGGTGATCGTTCAGACGGTCCACTTGGAAAAGTGATTGATATTTTATTCATCTTTGGTCTTCTTGGAGGCGCAGGGACAACACTCGCCCTCGGTACGCCGATGATTGCCGAAGGAATCAGTGAATTGACGGGAATCCCTGTATCACTCGGGATGAAAGCAGTGATTATGCTAGTCTGTACGGTTATTTTTGCAGTTAGCTCTTATGCTGGATTGAATAAAGGAATCAAATTACTAAGTGACTTGAACATTTGGCTTGCATTAGGAATTTTAACATTTGTATTTGTATTTGGACCGACACGCTTTATCTTAGAGACAACATTCAACGGTGTTGGGATTGTTATGGATAATTTCTTCCGAATGGCGACGTGGATGGAGCCATTTGGTGATTTTGGTGGCTTTACTTCAACGGGATTCCCTGAGTCGTGGACTGTATTCTACTGGGCATGGTGGCTTGTCTATGCTCCATTCGTCGGATTATTCGTGGCACGGATCTCACGTGGTCGGACGATTCGTGGCATGATCATCGGAACGATGGTCTATGGGACGTTTGGGTGTGTACTGTTTTTCGGAGTTCTCGGAAATTATGGACTATACCTTCACCTAAGTGGAACATTCGATGTCATCTCATATATGGCTACTTACGGACCGGCCCCGACAATCATTGCGATTATTAGTCAATTGCCGTTTGGAAGTGCGGTAGTTGGGGTCTTCACTGTCCTCGCCATTATCTTCTTGGCGACGACGTTCGATTCTTCGTCATATATTTTGGCATCAGTCACTCAAAAGCATGTGGAAGATGAACCACTCGTATGGAATCGACTGTTTTGGGCATTCGCACTATCGATCATGCCTCTCACACTCATGTTCCTCGGGGGACTTGAAACTTTACAAACAGCAAGTATTGTCGGTGGTTTCCCCCTCATATTTATCATGATTTTACTCGGATGGTCGTTTATGCGTGTCTCAAGCAGCGACATCCGGGCGCAAGATGAATATGAGTCACCGACGATTCATATTCAGTACCGAAAGAAAAAGCGTACCCCGTTCGATGTATTGAAAGACAAGGCAGATTGATAGAAGAAAATATCTGTATAGTGAACCGCCCCATAGAAGTTGGACATGAACATCCAGCTTCTACGGGGTGTTTTTTATCTGAATTAGGCGAGAATACTCCCACTTCTAAACGTTAAGGACAGGGCTTGCGTGAAAGTGGGAGATGAATCGCCAGCCTCTCTTTCGGGTAAAATATCTTCAAAGGGGTGAACGTCACATGGTGAAGCACAAGGGCTATAAATTCCGGATCTATCCGACGAAGGAACAGGAGGTCCTGATCGCCAAGACGATCGGCTGTTCCCGGTTCGTGTTCAACCATTTCCTGTCGAAATGGGACGCGGCCTATGAAGCGAATGGCAAGGGACTGTCGTATGACGCCTGCTCGAAAGACCTTCCCATACTCAAGCAAGAATTCAGTTGGTTGACGGAAGTGGACAGCACGGCCGTCCAGAACAGTGTCAAACACCTGGTCGACGCGTATAAGAAGTTCTTCAGGAAGGAGGGAAATCATCCCTGTTTCAAGTCGAAGCGTAACCCCGTCCAATCCTATACGGCGAACATCCAGGGGAAGTCCCAGCTCCCCGAGGTCTCGATCGTCGGGAACACACTCAAACTCCCGAAGCTGAAATGGGTACGGTTCGCCAACTCGAGACAAGTCGAGGGTCGCATCCTGAACGCCACGATCCGACGCACAGCTTCGGACAAATACTTCGTCTCCCTTCTCGTAGAGCTGGAGATCGGTGAACTGCCGAAGACCGGCTCATCGGTCGGCGTCGACGTCGGATTGAAGAACTTCGCCATCCTATCAAACGGAGCCGTATACCAAAACGACCGTTATTTCCGTACGCTCGAGAAGAAGCTGGCACGGGAGCAGCGCAAGTTGTCCCGTCGTCAGCGTATCGCCCTGAACAAGAAAATGAGACTTTCCGAGGCGAAGAACTATCAGAAGCAGAAGCGTAAGGTCGCCCGCATCCATGAGAAGATCGCCAACAGACGCACCGACTTCCTGCACAAGGTGTCGACCGAGATCGTCAAAAACCACGACGTCATCGGCATCGAGACCCTTCAGGTGAAGAACATGCAGCAGGACCGCAAGTTGAGCAAGTCGATCTCCGAGGTCAGCTGGTCGGAATTCCATCGGATGCTCGAGTATAAGGCCGACTGGTACGGGAAGACCGTCGTGAAGGTGGGGAAGACCTTCGCCTCGAGCCAAGCGTGTTCGAGTTGCGGCCATCGACACAAAGACGTGAAGCATCTTGGTTTGCGTGAATGGACATGCCCGAATTGCGGGGTCCACCACGACCGCGATGTGAACGCAGGACTAAACCTCAGACAAGAAGCCGAACGCATGTTGGCTTCTTTAACCGTCGGGACGACGGGGCTAGCCTGATCAGGTTCCGACTGTCAGGTCGGATGACTCAGGAATCCTCCACCTCTAAGCGAAGCATAGGTGGGGGTAGTTCAACTGAATTTCATAATGGAGGTCAAATTGGTGCAATAGAATTTCATGACGACATTTTCCCACTGAACTCAATCGAACTGAAACAATCCTGTAATGGTGTTTTAAAAGTCGGATTGATATAATTGTAGTCGCTTCAACAATGCCCTAGATGATTTTTTGGCAAGGCGATAAACGAGAAATG
Organism: Exiguobacterium sp. s57; assembly: GCF_018617685.1. NCBI lineage: Bacteria > Bacillati > Bacillota > Bacilli > Caryophanales > Exiguobacterium > Exiguobacterium sp. s57. The sequence continues at coordinate 1,007,303 of NZ_JACSKR010000001.1, read as the reverse complement.
ACTCCTTGACAGAGAGGGGTATTTCCTGTAAAAAAGACTCTAGGCGAAATATACAGTAACTAAAACAAATGATTCCAATTCGTCATAGATGCATAAAAATATTTTAAAAAGGGTAGGGAATACGTTATGATATCGATGCAAAAAGTCAGTAAAGTATATCCAAACGGCGTCGTTGCCATGGATGACCTCGATTTAGAAATTCGCGACGGCGAGTTCCTTTATGTAGTCGGTCCTTCCGGTGCCGGAAAGTCGACATTCATGAAGATGATTTATCGCGAGGAGAAACCGACGGAAGGTCAATTATTGATTGACGGACTCGATGTCGGTAAAATCAAGGATCGTCATGTACCAAAGTTGCGCCGTCAACTCGGTGTCATCTTTCAGGACTTTAAATTACTTCCATCACTTACGGTGTATGAAAACGTTGCGTTCGCATTAGAAGTCGTTGGGGCTGACACGACGTCGATTCGTAAGCAAGTCATGGACGTGTTGAATCTTGTCGGATTGAAAAACAAGGCACGCAACTATCCAGATGAGCTTTCTGGTGGGGAGCAGCAACGGGTTTCGATTGCACGAGCGATTGTGAACAAACCGAAGCTGATTATCGCCGATGAGCCGACAGGGAACTTAGACCCGGAGACAGCATGGGGCATCATGGAAGTGTTTGAAGAAATTCACCGCCGTGGGGCAACAATTGTCATGGCGACACACAACCGTGACATCGTCGATAAGATTCGCCACCGTGTCATCGCGATTGAGAATGGAAGAGTCGTTCGCGATGAAGAGAAAGGAGCATATGGCTATGATGTTTAAGGCTGGATTGCGCCATTTGCGTGAAGGGTTCAAAGGAACGCTTCGAAATGGATGGATGTCGTTCGCGGCAATTAGTGCCGTGACGATCACCTTGTTACTTGTCGGTGTATTTGCACTCGTCATGTTCAATGTAAATGAAATCTCAGACAATGTAGAGAACGATGTCGAGATTCAAGTGTTCATCACCCGTACGGCGGATGAGAGCTCAGTCGAGAAACTCGGACAGAATATTGAACAGGTACCGGGTGTGTCGAAGGTTACGTTCAGTTCGAAAGAAGATGAATTGGCCAAGTTCCAAAACCAACTTGGGGACGATGCGGCTGCTTATGGCACGGTTGAAAAAGACAACCCGCTCCACGCCCGTTATATCGTCAAAGCCCAAGACCCAACAGAACTAGAGGAAGTTGCAAAATCGGTCGAATCATTCGATAACGTCGACGATGTGAAATACGGAAAAGACTACATTGATAAAATGTTCGCCTTCTTCAACGGGATTCGCATCGGTGGACTCGCGTTGATTGTCGGATTGACATTGATGGCGATGTTCTTGATCTCGAATACGATTAAAATGACAATTTTCTCACGTCGCCGCGAGATTGAGATCATGCGACTCGTCGGAGCGAAGAACAGCTTCATCCGCTGGCCATTTTTCATTGAAGGGTTGGTTCTCGGAATGCTTGGGGCTCTTGTCCCGATTCTTGTCATTTATTTCGGATATGACGTCGCATATAGTGCTTTACAACCATCGCTTGATCAATTGAATAGTGATATATTTAAGTTGATTGATCCATCGACGCTCACAGTCCAAGTATCGCTTGTCTTACTTGCACTCGGTGCGTTCATCGGGATCTGGGGATCGACGACATCGCTCGGTCGCTTCTTGAAAATCTAACTTAAATAAGGAGGAGTTGGCGGATGAAACGTTCGCTTGCGCTAGGGTTGTGTGTATCATTACTTGCCATGCCTGTCATGGCGACAGAGAAAGACACGTTAAAAGCTCGACAAGATCGATTGTCCAATGAGTTGGAGGAATCGAAAAATGCGCAGGCTGAAACGGATGCCGAGCTTGAGGTCACAGAGGCAGAGCGTGATGCTGTAAAGACAGAAATTCACGTCGTCGATGATCGGTTGAATGATTTAAGCGAACAAATCGCGATTCAACAACACGAAGTCGACACGACCCGTGGAGAGCTCGAGACGACCCGCCAACAACTTTCTGTTCAAGAAAAATACTTGGAAGACCAGAAGGAACTTTTAAACGAGCGTCTTCGTGTCTTGCAAGTACATGAAGATACGTCCTATCTACAAGTCATTTTTGAGTCCCGCTCTTTCGGCGATTTCGTGACACGGGTCATGACGGCCCGCACAATCGCTGAACAGGACCGGGAGCTCATACATAATTATATGAGTGAGATGGAACGCCTAGAGTCGCTTGAGTCGACACAACGTACCCAACTCTCGTTCATCAAGCAAAAAGAGCGTGAGCTCGTCATCACGAAGCAAGATCTCGACCGTACAGCCGAGAAAAAGCGTGATCTGTTGGTCGAACTGAACGAACAAGTCGAGCAACTCGAACTTGAGAAGATGACACGCAGTGAAGAACAGGCCGTCATGGCCGAACAGAATCGAATCATCAGCGAACAGCTCGAAGCGATTGCGATTGCTGAGCGAGAAGCCGCTGAGGCGGCCGAACGTGCCAAACAGGAAGCTGAAAAACGTGCTGCCGAAGAACGAGCAAGAGCCGAGGCGGAAGCGCGTGATTCAGAAGCGGAAGTGAAAGAAGCGCCTGAGGTGACGGTACCAGCTGAAACACCGACGAATGTTTCAACGTCGAACGGATTCGTCCGCCCTGTGTCAGGATATGTGTCGAGCCCGTTTGGTCCTCGAAACAATCCTTTGACAGGTGTCTCGGAGATTCATAAGGGAATCGACCTCGTCAATGCTTCAGGGACACCGATTGTTGCGAGTGCACCAGGTGTCGTCATCAAAGCGGCACCGGCGACCGGATATGGGAATGTCGTGTTTGTTTCACATGTCATGAATGGAGAGGTTTGGACGACCGTCTACGCTCATCTGAATGCAATCACGGTCGGTGCCGGACAACAGGTAGCGGCAGGACAGACAGTCGGGACGCTCGGTAACACGGGTTGGTCGACCGGACCGCATCTCCATTTTGAGTTACATCGAGGGAAATGGGCGCCGGGACAGCCGAATGCGATTGACCCAGCCCCGTATATTGGCTATTAATTCAAGCGGACGCGTCCCAAATATGTGGAACGCGTCCGCTTTTCCTTTCGTTTTTGCTATACTAATGAAAAGACTTACAAAGAGAAATGAGGGACCAACCCGTGAAAAATTCAACCGCAGGACTACTCGCTGGCACAACGTTCGTGGCTGGGGCCGGTGCAGGCCTTGCGACGATGGCATTTACAGACACTTCTCTTCCGATTCAAACGAATGCGGAAGGCTGGGATAAAGTCGATCAAGTACGTGATTTGATTGAGGCGCATTCGTTACAAGACATCTCAGAAGATGACTTATTGACAGGCGCGCTCGACGGTATGACCGCAGCACTGAACGATCCGTACTCTGACTTCTTAGACGCAGAAGAAACATCACAATTTACCGACTCGATTGAATCGAGTTTTGAAGGAATTGGCGCAACTTTGGAGAAGAAAGGAGAAGACATCTTAATTGTCGCTCCAATCAAAGGCGCTCCGGCCGAAGAAGCAGGACTTCGCCCGGGCGACATCATCACAGCGGTCGACGGTGAGTCGATTGAGGGGATGGATGTACAGGAAGCCGTCCAGCTGATTCGAGGAGAGAAAGGGACGACGGTCACGCTGACGATTCGCCGTGGCAGTCAGACGGCGGACTATGAAATCACACGTGACACGATTCCGATTGAGACCGTGTTCTCTGAAGTGAAAGAAATAGATGGTAAAAAGATTGGCTACCTTCAAGTTACTCAATTCTCAGAACCGACAGCCGATGAGTTTCTCGAGCAACTCGAGCAACTTGAAGCAGACGACATCGATAGCTTGATCATCGACGTTCGTGGAAATCCGGGGGGGCTCTTACCTGCCGTCATCGAGATGTCTGAAGGGTTCGTCCCGACATCGAAACCGGTCGTCCAAATCGAAAATGCGGACGGGGACCGTGACGCTCAAAATGGTCGTGCCCGTGAAGCAAAACCGTATGACCTCTTCGTCTTGACGGATGAAGGCTCTGCTTCGGCATCCGAGATTTTGACAGGTGCGATGAAAGAAGGGGCCGGTGCGACAATCATTGGCACGAAGACGTTCGGGAAAGGTGTCGTGCAGACGGCGTTCGATTTAGAAGACGGCAGTAACTTGAAGTTGACGACGAGCAAATGGCTCACACCGGACGGGAACTGGATCAACAAAAAAGGGATCGAGCCGGACATCGAAGTGAAGCAACCGGATTTCTTCAATGTAACCCGCGTGCTAACAGAAGAAGAGTCATTAAAAATCGGGGACTATGGCGACTCCGTGTCGAACTTGCACAATATTTTAACTGGAATCGGCTATGAGCCAGGCGGTCAACCCGGATATTACGGCGATACGATGGCAGAGGCCGTAAAAGCGTTCCAGGCAGACCAAAATCTCACGGCTTCAGGTACAGTCGATGAAGAGACAGCCTCGGCACTCGAATCGAAGCTACTCGAGGCGATTCAAGATGAGGAAAACGATGCTCAACTGAATCGAGCGCTAGAAGAAGCCGCAAAATAACGTTGTATGAAAGAAAGGGTTGGACCGCGTGGAAGTTGTACGAATGAGTGTTACGGCTTTATTGACGTTGTTAGGTAGTCCACTGTTTTGGGTGACGCTCGTCGCCATTACGTACATATCAATGACCCGAGTCAAACGGGAACGGGCCATGTTTCGTTCGAGACGCCGCTCACCAAAGTCGGAATGGAAGCATTTCATCTGGCCGAGTCTCCTGCTGGCGGTCCTCTCATCAACCGCAACGATTTTACTGGAGACGACCATCACATTTGAATGGGCAGTTTCGTTTACAATTCTTTACACGCTTGTCGTCTTGACGATGCATCCGCGATTCTTTAACCCAGTGTTGCCGCTCCTCATTATATTCGGTGTCGTCATGTTACGTGATATTGTCGCATATGGGGCATTCAGTGATTGGGTGAGAGAGCTTGCCCGAGTCGATTGGACGGTCTATGCATTGACGTTCGGGCTCGTCACACTCGCGGAAGCGATTCTCCTACGATGGGATGGACCAAAAGAGACGTCACCGACACTAATCTTGTCCAAACGTGGGCAGTTCATCGGAGGACACGTCGTCAAACGGGTTTGGTTTTTCCCGCTCGTTGTCTTTTTACCGCCGATGTTCGGTCTTGATTTGCCGATGATCCCAATCATTCTGCCGATTCCGATTGGGGTCAGTTTACTGTCGACCGGTGCCTTGCCGGGGACACTTCTCGCACGGTTGAGTAACTATCGTGCGATGCTCGCATTGATCGCCCTTATTTTGTTCGGTATATCCTATACGTGGGAGATTCCGTATATCGACTATGTATTGATTACACTATTCGTTCTCTATGAACTCGGATTACAGTGGATCAAACGAGAAAATCGTGGCACGACACCTGTCTTTATCAATGGCAATCGCGGGGCGGTCATCGTTGACACGCTCCCGAATTCACCGGGGGAAGCGATGCAACTCATCCCGGGTGAATCCATCTACAAAGTCAATGGAACAGTCATCACGGGAGGGCATAGTTTCTATGAGGCGCTCCAGCAACATAAACCTTATATTAAGCTCGAAGTGTTGAACTTGAACGGTGATATCCGATTCGTTCAACGGGCGATGTATGAGACCGATCCGCATGAACTTGGCATCTTGTTCGTCGGGGAACCGACGAGTCCGCGTGTCCGTCTTCGCAAACTGTGAGAGTATCCGTCAAGGGTACTCTTTTTTGTACTGAAAAAGGGCACCCTTGGGGATGCCCTTTTTTCTTATACGTCAAGTTTTGATGGTTTAAATGCTGTTGTTGCTTCGACAGCGTGTTGCCAACCTTTGTAGAGTGCCTCGCGGTGAGATTCGTCCATGTTCGGCTCGAATTTCTTGTCGAGTTTCCACTGCTCTTTGACTTCGGCTTGGTCTTTCCAGAATCCAACGGCAAGACCTGCCAAGTAGGCAGCACCGAGTGCAGTCGTTTCGCTCACTTCAGGACGTTCGACTGGAACGTCGAGAATGTCTGATTGGAACTGCATAAGGAAGTTGTTGCTGACGGCCCCGCCATCGACGCGGAGTGTCTTCAAGTTGATTCCTGAGTCGTTCTCCATCGCCGTGAGGACATCACGTGTCTGATAAGCGAGTGACTCGATTGTCGCACGGACGAACTGTTCTTTTTCCGTTCCTCGTGTGAGGCCGAAGATAGCGCCACGAACGTCAGAGTTCCAATAAGGTGCACCGAGTCCAACGAAGGCTGGTACGACGTAAACCCCCTCTGTCGACTCGATCCGTGTCGCGTATTGCTCCGAGTCTTTCGCTGATTTCAACATCCGCAATCCATCACGGAGCCATTGAATCGCAGAACCGGCAACGAAGATCGATCCTTCGAGTGCATACTCGACTTTACCGTTGTAGCCCCAAGCAATCGTCGTCAAGAGACCATGGTCTGATTTGACGGCTTCTTCCCCTGTGTTCATAAGCATGAAGCAACCCGTGCCGTACGTGTTTTTCCCTTCCCCTTTTTCGAAGCACGTCTGACCGAACAAGGCAGCCTGTTGGTCACCTGCGGCTCCGGCGATTGGTACTTCAAATCCAAAGAAGTGATACGGGATTGTGTTTGCGTAGACTTCACTTGAAGCTTTGACTTCAGGGAGCATCGACTTCGGTACCGTTAAGATGTCGAGTAATTCGTCATCCCACTTCTGTTCATAGATGTTGTACATAAGTGTACGGGACGCGTTCGAGTAGTCTGTCACGTGGGCCGTTCCACCTGAAAGTTTCCAGATGAGCCACGTGTCGATTGTACCGAAGAGAAGTTCTCCGTTCTCGGCTTTTTCACGTGCGCCTTCGACGTTGTCCAAAATCCACTTGACCTTTGTCCCAGAGAAGTAAGCATCGATGAGAAGGCCCGTCTTGTCACGCACCATATCAGAATGACCGGCTGCTTTTAGTTCTTCACAAATGTCAGCGGTTTGTCGTGATTGCCAAACAACTGCGTTATATACAGGGCGTCCTGTTTCTTTCTCCCAAACGACTGCTGTTTCACGTTGGTTCGTGATTCCGATTCCTGCGATCTCGTTCGGATCGATGTCTGCCGAACCAAATGCTTCCGCCATGACGGCGAGGACAGAACCCCAAATCTCATTGGCGTTATGTTCGACCCAGCCTGGTTTTGGGAAATACTGTTTAAATTCGCGTTGTGCGACCGTGACAATTTTTCCGTCATGGTCAAAGATGATTGCCCGTGAACTTGTCGTTCCTTGGTCTAGTGCTAAAATATAACGTTTTTCTTTCGCCATATGTGATTTCCTCCTTCAAAATATTGTGTTACGAGACGAGAAGGCCATAAATGAGTGCGGCGATAATCGCGCCGATAATTGGACCGACGACCGGGATCCATGAATATCCCCAATCTGACGAGCCTTTTCCTTTAATCGGAAGAAATGCGTGAGCGATACGCGGACCGAGGTCACGTGCCGGGTTAATTGCATACCCGGTCGTACCACCGAGCGAAAGACCGATCGATACGATCAAGAAGCCGACGATGAGCGGATTAAGTCCGTCCGCGAAGGTGTTTGCCCCGAATGACAATAGACCGAAGACAAGGACGAACGTTCCGATAATCTCACCAATCAAGTTGAAAGGTGTGCTTCGAATACCAGGAGCCGTCGAGAACGTCGCCAGTTTCAAACCTGGGTCGTCCGTTGCATCATAGTGCGGTTTATAGTGGATATAAACCAAACATGCCCCAATGATGGCTCCGATAAACTGAGCGAGGATGTAGAGTGGGACATCCGCCCATGGGAATTCGCCTGCTGTCGCGAGACCAATCGTGACGGCAGGGTTGATGTGTGCACCTCCGTAAATACCGGCTGCGTAGACCCCGACCATAACGGCGAGACCCCAACCCATTGTGATGACAATCCAGCCAGAGTTTTCCGCTTTGGAATGGCGGAGGACGACGCCGGCGACGACACCGTTACCGAGCAGAATCAATAGCATCGTACCAATAATTTCACTGACAAATGCTGACATGTGATACTCCCCTTTCTCCCTTATGCAATTTGACTTACCACTTCATTATATGCCCAAAATGTAAGCGTTTTAAAACAGCGTTTTTCAAAAATCATACTTTTTTCCTAAAAATGTTCACATTTACACCTGTAAACTTCATAAAAATGATGAGTAGAGAGCGGAACTAATAAGAAATAGATGATTCATCATGAAAACTGGGGGGATTTCAATTGAATAGGAATATGGTCCATTGTTTGGTCATTCGTCTCCTATGTTACAAAAGTAACCTTTACAAATTGAACAAATGGATCTTTCTGAACGATTTGAATGTTTCTTTTGAGACGGTTAAGGAAAAATATTAAGCGATGCACAAATGACGTTTCTTCTATAAAGACGTTCTCAGTAAAAGTTGAGAAGCGAATATTTGTTCGTGTATATGGTATAATCAAGACACTTATGAAATGAGAAGGTGAGGAGTATCTTATGGAATCAATTCCGTTTGCATTACAATCTGAATTTCAACCAGGAGGTGACCAACCTGAAGCGATTCGACAGCTTGTCGAAGGTTTGAATCGGGGTGAACGGTACCAGACGCTCCTCGGGGCGACCGGTACGGGGAAGACGTTCACCGTCTCGAATGTCATCCAGGAAGTGAAGAAACCGACACTCGTCCTCGCCCACAACAAGACGCTCGCCGGACAGCTCTACTCCGAGTTCAAAGAATTCTTCCCGAACAACGCCGTCGAATATTTCGTCAGCTATTACGATTACTATCAGCCAGAGGCGTACGTGCCTTCGACCGATACGTTTATCGAAAAAGATGCTTCGATTAACGATGAGATCGATAAACTTCGCCACTCGGCGACCTCGGCTCTGTTCGAGCGCGATGATGTCATCATCGTCGCTTCGGTATCGTGCATCTACGGTCTCGGTAACCCGGAAGAATATAACAGTCTCGTCTTGAGTCTTCGTGTCGGGAAAGAAATGGGGCGCGATCAAATGCTTCGCAAATTGATCGACATCCAATATGAACGGAACGACATCGACTTCCAACGGGGGCGGTTCCGTGTCCGTGGGGACGTCGTTGAAATCTTCCCGGCGTCACGTGATGAGCAGTGCTTGCGTGTCGAGTTTTTCGGGGACGAGATTGATCGGATTCGCGAGATGGACCCGCTTACCGGCGAAATCATCGCCGATCGCGAGCATGTATCGATTTTCCCAGCATCCCACTTCGTCACACGTGATGAAAAGTTACAAAAAGCGATCGTCAACATCGAGGCCGAACTCGAACAACAGCTTGAGAAGTTCCGTGAAGAAGGCAAGTTACTCGAGGCGCAACGTCTCGAGCAGCGGACGAACTACGATCTCGAGATGATGCGTGAGATGGGTTACTGTTCAGGCATCGAGAACTATTCGCGCCATTTGAACTTGACGGAGGCAGGCGCGACACCGTACACGCTCATCGATTACTTCCCGAAAGACTTCTTGCTCATCGCGGATGAGTCGCACGTGACGCTCCCGCAAGTGCGCGGGATGTATAACGGGGACCAAGCACGGAAACAAGTGCTCGTCGACCACGGTTTCCGTCTGCCGTCGGCGAAGGACAACCGGCCGCTCAAGTTCGACGAGTTCGAGAAGAAGTTGAGCCAGGCCATCTTCATCTCGGCGACACCGGGCCCGTATGAGCTCGAACATACGCCGGACATGATTGAACAGATTATCCGACCGACGGGTCTCCTCGACCCGACAATTGAGATTCATCCGATCAAAGGACAGATCGACTACTTGATGGATCAGATCCGCGAGCGCATCAAGCGAGAGGAACGTGTCCTCGTGACGACGCTCACGAAGAAAATGGCGGAAGACTTGTCTGATTACTTACGGGAGGCCGGAATCAAAGTTAACTATATGCACTCTGAGATCAAGACGCTCGAGCGGATTGAAATTATCCGTGACCTTCGTCTCGGAAAATACGACGTCCTCGTCGGAATCAACTTGCTGCGGGAAGGGCTAGACATCCCGGAAGTGAGTCTCGTCACGATTCTCGATGCCGACAAGGAAGGGTTCCTTCGTTCAGACCGGTCGCTTATCCAGACGATCGGACGGGCGGCCCGGAACTCGAACGGGCACGTCATCTTGTTCGCGGATAAGATGACCGACTCGATGACGCGCGCGATTGAAGAGACCGACCGTCGGCGAACGATTCAACAAGCTTACAATGAAGAACATGGCATCACCCCACAGACGATTCGAAAAGATGTCCGAGGGGTCATCCGAGCAACGGTCGAGGCCGAAGAAGAGGCGTTAGAGTCGCTCAGTACGATGAAGCCGGCGGAACGCGAGGCGGCAATTGCCAAGTTGGAAGAAGAAATGAAGCAAGCGGCGCGCGATCTCCAGTTCGAACGTGCGGCCGAATTGCGTGACTTAATCTTGGAGTTGAAGGTAGGGAATTAAATGGCTGAAAAGAAAAATGCGATTGTCATTAAAGGGGCACGCGTCAACAACTTGAAAAATATTGACATCGACATCCCACGTGACCAGCTCGTCGTCTTGACGGGCTTGTCCGGTTCCGGGAAGTCTTCGCTTGCGTTCGACACAATTTACGCTGAAGGACAACGACGTTACGTCGAGAGCTTGTCGGCGTATGCCCGTCAGTTTCTCGGTCAGATGGATAAGCCGGACGTCGATACGATTGAAGGACTCAGTCCGGCCATCTCAATCGACCAAAAGACGACGAGTCGTAACCCGAGGTCGACGGTCGGTACGGTGACGGAGATCTACGACTATCTCCGACTCTTATTCGCGCGAATCGGGAAGCCGGTCTGTCCTAACCACGGAATTGAAATTTCGAGTCAAACGATCTCTCAGATGGTCGATCAGGTGATGGAATTACCGGAACGGACGCGTCTTCAGATTTTGGCACCAATCGTATCGGGGCGTAAAGGAACGCATGTGAAAGTATTTGATTCGTTGAAAAAAGAAGGGTTCGTCCGTGTCCGTGTCAATGGAGAAACGATTGAATTGACAGATGAGATCGAGCTCGACAAAAATAAAAAACATTCAATTGAGGTCGTTGTCGACCGTCTCGTCGTCCGACCGGATGTCGAAGGCCGTCTTGCGGATTCACTTGAGACGGCGTTACGTCTCGCTGACGGACGTGTCATCATCGACAAGATGGATGGCACAGAACTTCTTTTTAGCGAACATCACGCTTGCCCGATCTGTGGTTTCTCAATCGGCGAGCTCGAACCCCGTATGTTCTCGTTTAACTCACCATTCGGCGCTTGCCCGACGTGTGATGGTCTCGGGACGAAACTAGACGTCGACCCAGAACTCGTCATCCCGGACCCGTCGAAGACGTTAAAAGAAGGGGCGATTGTCGCGTGGCAACCAACGAGTTCCCAGTACTATCCGCAGCTGCTTGCAGCGATGTGTGCACATTTTAATATCGATATGGACGTGCCGTTTGAGCGTCTGTCGAAGCGTGACCAAGAGCTCGTCTTGAACGGGTCAACTGAGGAATCCTTCCTCTTCCGCTACGAGAATGATTTTGGTCAAGTCCGGACGAACACGATTTTCTTTGAAGGGGTTCTTCGCAACATTGAGCGCCGTTACAGGGAGACGACATCCGATTACATTCGTGAGCAGATGGAAATGTATATGGCGACACATGCCTGTCCGACCTGTCACGGTTATCGTTTGAAAGAAGAGTCGCTCGCCGTCAAAATCATCGGCCAGCACGTCGGACAAGTGACGGAGAAGTCGGTCGTGAACGCACTTGCTTTCTTCGAAGGGCTAAATGAACAGTTGAGTGAGAAAGATATCGCAATCGCGCGTCTCATCTTGCAGGAGATTCGAGAACGGCTCAGCTTCTTGAATAACGTCGGTCTCGACTATTTGACACTCTCTCGTGCCGCGGGAACGCTCTCGGGTGGGGAAGCACAGCGGATTCGTCTCGCCACGCAAATCGGATCGCGCCTCACGGGTGTCCTATATGTTCTAGACGAGCCGTCAATCGGTCTCCATCAACGCGATAACGACCGCTTGATCGCCACGCTCAAACAGATGCGGGACATCGGCAACACGCTCATTGTCGTCGAGCACGACGAGGATACGATGATGGAAGCGGACTACTTGATTGACATCGGGCCAGGCGCCGGGGAGCATGGAGGACAGGTCATCGCTGCCGGTACACCGAAACAACTGATGAAAAATAAGAATTCGCTCACCGGGCAATATCTCGCCGGGAAGAAGTTCATCCCGCTTCCCGTTGAACGCAAGATACCGGACGAACGTTTCTTAAAGATTGTCAAGGCAGAAGAGAACAACTTAAAAGACGTCGACGTGTCGATTCCACTCGGGATGTTCGTCGCAGTGACGGGTGTCTCGGGCTCTGGTAAATCGACATTGATCAATGAGATTCTCTATAAATCGCTCGCCCACAATATGAACCGTGCCAAAGCGAAACCAGGGAAGCATAAGAAGATTGAAGGTCTCGAGCATATCGATAAAGTCATCGATATCGACCAATCCCCAATCGGTCGTACGCCACGTTCGAACCCTGCGACCTATACAGGTGTCTTCGATGACATTCGTGACGTATTTGCCTCAACGAACGAAGCGAAGATGCGTGGATATAAGAAGGGGCGTTTTAGCTTCAACGTCAAAGGCGGTCGCTGCGAAGCGTGTCGCGGAGACGGAATCATCAAAATCGAGATGCATTTCTTACCGGACGTGTACGTGCCGTGTGAAGTCTGTCACGGGAAACGCTACAATCGGGAGACGCTCGAAGTGAAGTATAAAGGGAAGACGATTGCGGACGTGCTCGATATGACGATTGAAGAGGGTCTTGAATTCTTTGACAAAATTCCGAAAATCAAACGGAAGATTCAGACGATCTTTGACGTCGGTCTCGGCTATATGAAACTTGGACAGCCGGCGACAGAACTTTCAGGTGGGGAAGCACAACGTGTCAAACTTGCATCAGAGCTCCATAAGCGTTCGACCGGGAAGACCATCTATATCTTGGATGAACCGACGACCGGACTTCATGTCGACGACATCGCCCGTTTGTTGAAAGTGTTGCAACGTCTCGTCGAGAACGGAGACACGGTGCTCGTCATCGAACATAACCTCGATGTCATCAAGTCGGCGGATTATTTGATCGACCTCGGACCAGAGGGCGGTGACGGTGGCGGCGAGATTGTCGCGACCGGCACACCGGAAGAAGTCGCTGAGGTCGCGGCTTCTTATACCGGCAAGTATTTGAAACCGGTCCTTGAACGTGATGCGGCCCGCGTGAAACCGAAAGCAGGAAAAAAGAAATAAGTATAGAAATGGTGAGAAACGGGAAGTTAATTGACGTGCAATCAAATTGAAGGGGGAAAACGAACGTGAAACAAGAAATGCGTGAACTGATTCTCCAGCAAGTGAAGGAAGGCAAGATGACGATTGAGGAGGGGATGACGCAACTCGAACGTCTCGAGCGACTCGAACCGGAACAAGTTCAAGCGCTTGAAGAACGACAGGATACGGAGAAGGTCGATGCGTACTCGGTCGAATCGCTTACGACGAAACTGACGTCTGCGATGGAAGGGCTCGTGACGAAACTTCGTGACAGTGACTTTACATTCAGCTCGAATTTCGGACCGGAAGTGACGTACTCGAAGTCGTTCCCGTTCACAGGCAGCGATATCTCACTTGATCTTTTCAACGCATCGGCGACGATTGTATCGTCTGATGCCGAAGACTGTGAACTGATTGTAACGGGACGTCCGCTTCGCCAACAAGATGCGGACAAGGCGCTCGAGCAGTTACAGTCGGCCGTCAAACATTCCGTCATCGGCGACCGTCTCGTCGTCTCGCTACGGGACAAGCTTGTCCGGGCCCATGTGGAATTGTACATCCCGCATCACCATTTTAACCATCTTCATGTCCAAACATTGAACGGGGAAGTCCGGGCCGATGGTCTCGACGTCGAGAACGTCCGTGTACAAACCGCGAACGGTCGCGTCGTGCTAAATGACGTGCATGCATCGGAACTACTGTTGAATACTGGCAACGGGACGGTCGAAATCGAAGGCGTAGAAGCGGAACTCGTTCATGTCCGTACCGGAAACGGTGCCGTCATTATCGGCGGGAAATACGACAAAGCTTCCCTTAAGACAGGGAACGGAAATATTCGTGCGGAACTGGCAACGGCTCGTCCGGCCAAGTTCGAACTCGCCTCGCTCGCCGGGAACATTCGACTCGTATTGCCACACGGTGTCGAGGTCGAAGGTGAACTAGAAACGAACTTCGGAGGTCTTCATTGCTTGCTCGATGAACTCGAGATTATCCGTGACCGCAAGGACGTCGCCCAACGTCGACTTGAATTCTTGTCTGGTCGAGGTCAAACACCTCGTATCGAAGTCGAAGCGGGAACACGTACCGGTACCATCGACTTAGAGCATGGTTCGGTGTATACACCATCGACATTTTTAGATGAAGAACAGACAGAGCCGGCTGACCCTGTCGATCCGGTCGACCCAGGCGATTTGAATAATCCGTTCCATCAACAATAAAAAAATCCCGAAGGCGCCGCCTTCGGGATTTTTTTGATTATAGATTCATTTCATACTCGATTTGTTGCCAATCCATCATCTGAGTATCATACAGCGCGAAGGCACTGACCGCGAAGACGATGAAGAGAACTGGCCCGGCAATCAAAAGGATGATTCCGAAGAGGCGCATCGACTTCGAACGAGTCCAGTAGAAGATGATGGCGACAATCATCGAGATGAGCGCACCCGATAAAAAGAATCCGATGATATTCAAGATGAACAAGAGTAAGACCGTCTCGTTTTTCGTCGCCGCATATTCTTTCCACATATCGATCAACGACTTGATGATATAGACGAGCGAACCAATCCCGATCACGATCGCAAACAAGATGGCAATACCAAATAATCCTTCCATTACTACACCTCCCATTATGCTTATACCCTTCCTACGAACACAATGTATGAAAGTTTCATCAATTTTTTGACACGTTGTTCATCACTTCTCTAACCTTTCATAGAAAGAGCTATGATACAATAATGAGCGTGAAAGGGGCAGATACTGATGCAAAATATCGTACGCACAGCTCAAGTCGTTGAGCGTTTTAAACTTCAAATTATTGCGGGAGAGGAAGGACTTCATCGTCCGGTCGCAACACCCGACCTAAGTCGACCAGGTCTCGTCCTTGCTGGTTACTATACGCACTATGCGAAAAACCGCCTGCAAGTATTAGGGAAGACGGAATTGACTTTTTATGCGAGCCTATCGGAAGAAAAGCGTCGTGAGCGCGCCAAAATTTTATGTACGGAACACACACCCGGTATTTTAATCACTCGAGGTTTCGATATTCCAAAAGAAATCGAGGAAGAAGCGGAAGCAGAAAACGTTCCACTTATGCGGACGAATGCGGTGACGACTTCAATCGAATCACAAATCACGAACTTCCTCGAGATGGAGCTCGCGCCGATGACGGCGATGCACGGGGTCCTCGTCGATATCTACGGCGTCGGTGTCCTCATCAAAGGGCAAAGTGGTGTCGGAAAATCCGAGACCGCGCTTGAACTCGTCAAACGGGGGCACCGTCTCGTCGCTGATGACTCGGTTGAGATTCGTCAAACCGGCGACCAACTCCTCGTCGGTTCAGCGCCTAAACTCATTCGTCATTTACTTGAGATTCGTGGGATTGGCATCATCGATGTCATGACGTTGTTCGGGGCCGGAGCGGTTCGGTCGCATAAAAAAATCAGTCTCATCGTCAATTTGGAGAACTGGGATCCGGGCAAAGTGTACGATCGTGTCGGACTGGACCACAACGTGATGAAAATCATCGATAGTGAAGTCCCGCTCCTGACGATCCCGGTTCGCCCAGGCCGAAACTTGGCGGTCATCATTGAAGTCGCGGCGATGAACTATCGTCTCCAAAACATGGGAATCAATACGGCTGAAGAGTTTGCGGAACGTCTTGCAAACGCGATTCAGGACACTGAAGGAGACTTGTGATCATGGTAGAACCGACATTTGATCGTGTAGCATTTGAGATTGGATCTCTGCCGATTTATTGGTATGGCATGATTATCGCCTTCGGGGCGATGCTCGGACTCGTTCTTGCTTTATATGAAGCGAAACGCATCAATTACGATTCGGAGCGACTTGTGGATGTCGTCATTTGGTCGATCCCGATCAGTATCATTTTTGCGCGTATTTATTACGTGACGTTCCAGTGGGATTATTACTCAGAAAACCTTGGGCAAATCATCGATATCCGTCAAGGCGGAATTGCCATCCACGGTGCCATCTTCGGGGCGCTCCTTGTCGTTATCGTATACTGTATGCGAAAATCGATGTCTTTTTGGAAAGTGACAGACATCTTGGCACCTTCCCTTCTTCTCGGGCAGGCTGTCGGACGCTGGGGGAACTTCATGAACCAAGAGGCACATGGTGGAGAGACGACGCGTAGCTTCTTACAAGACACGCTCATGTTGCCGGACTGGATTGTCAATCAAATGTATATCGATGGGGCTTACTATATTCCAACGTTCCTATATGAGAGTGTCTGGAGCATCATCGGGGTCATTCTCCTCGTCGTTTGGCGTATGGTCGGAAACCCACGACGTGGGTATATCTTCTTGTCCTACCTCGTCTGGTATTCGATCGGTCGCTACTACATCGAGGGACTCCGAACGGATAGTCTCATGTCAGGTGATTTGCGTGCGGCCCAAATGGTGTCCATCGCCTTGATCCTCTTCGGTATCGTCATGATGATTCTTCGCCGCAACGCGAAACGGTACAACGACCCATCAGAGAAAGGACTGTTTGATTAATGGATACGCTCTTATTTGACTTAGATGGAACGTTACTCGATACGAACCCGCTCATCATCGCGAGTTTCCGTCATACGTTCGAATACTATTTCCCAGAAAATACGTATCGGGATGAAGACATCTATCGATTCATCGGACCGACGCTTGAGAAGTCGTTCCGAGAACTCAACGAACCGGAATGGAAAGAGATGCAGGCGTTCTATCGAAGTTTTAATATCGCGATGCATGATCAACTTGTCGCAGAATATCCCGGTGTCATCGAGGGGTTATACCGCCTCCATGCGAAAGGCTATAAGATGGGGATCGTCACGTCGAAAGGGCGTCCTGTCGTCGAGCGGGGTCTTCAATTATTCAACATCGATCATTTGTTTGACGTCGTTGTGACGGCAGATGACGTTGAGAACGAAAAGCCTCACGCCGAACCGGTCGAGCGTGCGCTTCAGGCGCTCGATTCGTCGGCAGAACGCGCGGTCATGGTCGGCGATAACGATACCGACATTTTCAGCGGAAAGAACGCCGGGACGAAAACGGTCGCAGTCGGTTGGGCACTCAAAGGTCGTCCTTTCCTCGAATCGCTCGAGCCAGACGTCATCATTGATACGATGGAACATTTCGAGGCGTGGCTCGATGAGGTAAGCGTCCGTGCGTAAAACGAAGCGATTTCATATCGACGGACCGAATCCGCTTTGGCAGATGTATCGGACGATTCGTTTTTTACGTGTCTTCAAAAACACGGCGGTCGTGCTCGTCGGACGTTATTTTCCTTCAGTAAAGGCGAAGCGTTGGCTCTACCGGACATTTCTCGGCATGAACATAGGAGAGTATAGTGCACTTGCCCTCATGGTCACACCGGACGTCATGTTCCCGGAGAGGATCACGATTGGTCGCAACACGGTCATCGGGTTCAATTCGACGATTCTTTGTCATGAGTATCTCGTGGATGAGTATCGGATCGGGGACGTCGTCATCGGTGATGAGGTGTTGATCGGAGCGAATGTGACCATCTTGCCCGGTGTGACGATTGGAGACGGTGCTGTCGTTGGCGCTGGCGCGATTGTTCATCGCGACGTGTTGCCGGGTGAACGAGTCGTAGGGGCGAAACTACAATCGCTGACACATATTTGACACAATTTTTCGCAAAAAGTTTTCGTGCATGTTTTGTATAAGAAGATGAAAGAATACTTGAGCGGTATCACTTTTTTTTAAAGAGATACCGCTTTTTAATGGAAAAAAGTACAGAAATGAAAAAAATATATTTTCGCTCAAAAATAATTTTTGAACCTAGTAAAAAATATTCATTATAGAAGGAATATAGTCGCGATTTTTTTTAACTTTTTCAGTTGCCCTCGTTGTTCGAGTGAGGTATTCTTATCCCTGCAACTAAAAAAAGATTTAAAGATGATGTGGAGGATTTAGAATATGGAAGCGAACTATGAAGCAGTAATGACGCTACCCGAACCAGAATCTCCGCTCGCTGCGGAGCTCCACTACTATAGAGGTCGTCGTGCGTTACGTGAAGGTCGCCTAGATGAAGCGACTTTTTTCATGGCTGAAGCGACAGCGGCAGCCACGCATCGCGTCGACTATCATAAACAGTACGCAGAACTGTTGTTTGAAGTAGGGGAGATCTACCACGCTAATGACGTGTGGAAGCGAGTTTTAGAGCTCGACGAGACTGCGACAGAGGCGCTTTATCACTTAGCGAGTAACTGTGCCTATGTCTCTCAATATGAAGAAGCCGCAAATTATGCATCCGAATATCTCGATCGTGACGCGAAAGGTCACTACACGGAAGCGGTGCAATCCCTTCTTGAACTGATTGAGCTCGAACAAGAGCTCGAGGACGAGGAAGAAGATGAGTTGATTACGTGGCATACAGAAGCACAGCGTCAAATCGACAAAGGACGGTTATTTGCGGCAAAGGCGACACTCGAACGCCTGATCGGGAGATATCCAGAGTTTTGGCCGGCCTATAACAATTTATCGGTCGTCAGCTTTTATCTCGGTGATGATCAAGCGGCGTTCCGGACGCTCGAATATGTACTCGATCAAAATCCTGGCAACTTGCATGCGATTTTAAATACGATTCTCTTGCTTCATGAAGCAGGACACTCGGAAGCGGCGATCCACTTATCGACACCGCTCACACGTGTCCGTCCGCTCCATTACAACTTGCGTTATAAATTAGCGACGACACTCGCACTCGTCGGTCACTACGACCGTGCGTATGAAGAATTGCGCTTATTGAAGGACCACGGGTTTCGCGGTGACCCATTGTTCGGGCATTGGCTCAGCGTGTCTGCCTACAAGACAGGACGATTAGAAGAGGCAGCCACCTACTTGAACAATGAAGAGATGAAACGATTCGAAGAGAGACAGAGCTTCGATATTAGGGAAAACCTTGAGTTTCGTTCGGCGCTCGTCCAGGGATTGCGTCAAGAAAGCGATTTGGCTCGAGTCGAGATTATTCGTATTATCTCTAACCTTAAAGACGACGAGGCGTTCGAAGCGCTCGCGCTCACGAATGCGGTGACGGAGAACGAGACGGTCCGCGCGTTCGCGGAGATGTGCCGTGCCGACCTTTGTAGTCAATCGTTCAATGGAGACGAACGAATCAAACGTGCGTTTGACGCACTTGTCTTGGCTGAAGCACACGTTTCGGAAGCGGAACGGATGAGTCTTGAAGGTGACTTCTATGAACGTTTTGCCACACTTTTGTTGTTGGATGAACCATTCTTGGACGTAACGGCATCGGCCGCTGCGCTCGTCTGGATGTTTTATACAAAACGAGACGCGCTGATTCTCGAAGACTGTGCGAACGCCTTCCATCTTCCGGTCGATACGTTGACAGAGAAGGTACGTTCTTTCAAACGAACACTCGAACAAGCATAAAGATAGACGATACCCGTACAGGTTTCTTATACTAAAGGCAATCAATTTCTTGCAGAGGTGGAATAAACATGACAGAAGAAAAAATTTATGACGTCATTATCATCGGTGCCGGTCCTGCCGGAATGACTGCTGCGCTATATGCTTCACGTGCAAACCTTTCAACGCTTATGATCGAACGCGGAATTCCAGGTGGTCAGATGGCCAATACGGAAGACATCGAGAACTACCCGGGCTACGATAGCATCCTCGGTCCTGACTTATCGCAAAAAATGTTCGACCACTCGAAAGCGTTCGGTGCGGAGTATGCATATGGAGACGTGCAGCGCATCTCGGATGAAACAGAATATAAAGTCGTGCATGCGCACAACCGAGACTACAAAGCGCGTGCAATCATCCTCGCCTCTGGTGCTCAGTATAAGAAAATCGGCGTACCGGGTGAAGAAGAGCTCGGCGGCCGTGGTGTATCGTATTGTGCGGTATGTGATGGGGCATTCTTCAAAGGGAAAGATTTGTTCGTCATCGGTGGTGGCGACTCAGCCGTTGAGGAAGGTGTCTTCTTGACACGTTTCGCGAACAAGGTGACAATCGTTCACCGTCGCGACGAGCTCCGCGCTCAAAAGATTCTTCAAAAGCGTGCGTTCGACAATGAGAAAATCGATTTCATTTGGAACCATACGGTGAAAGAAATTACAGAGAAAGACGGGAAAGTCGGTGGGGTTCGTCTCGTCAACACGGTTGACGGGACAGAGACAGACCACGAAATCGACGGCGTCTTCATCTATATCGGTATGAACCCGATCACGGGGTTCGTCCAAGACCTCGGCATCACGAACGAGCAAGGTTACATCGTCACAAACGAAGCGATGGAAACGAACATTCCAGGAATCTTCGCTGCCGGTGACGTTCGTGAGAAAACACTCCGTCAAGTCGTCACGGCGACAAACGACGGGTCGATTGCCGCTCAAAATGCTCAACACTTCATCGAGGGACTCCTCGAATCGTTGCAAGAACAAAACGCATGATTCAAGAAGCTAGGACTGCGGGGAACCGCGGTCCTTCTCTTTTTTTCGGACGTTCGTTATACTAGATGGAAAGAGCTGCACACACGGCTCGGTTGTCAATTTTAAGGGGGCGTCAGCGAGATGGAAGATTTTAAAGGATTAGAAGAATTGATCATCATCAGTGGAATGAGCGGGGCAGGGAAGTCGGTCGCGATGAATAGTTTCGAGGACCTCGGCTATTTTTGTGTCGATAACTTACCGCCGGTTCTCTTGCCACAATTGATTGATGTCATCAGCTCGGTCCGGCCGAAAATCGCGGTCGCTATTGATACACGCACGAGAGATTTTATCGACAGCTTGTTCATCGTCATTGACGATTTAGAAAAGAAAAATGTACATCCACATCTATTGTACTTAGAGACAAGGGACGACGTGCTCGTTCGTCGCTATAAAGAGACACGACGTTCACATCCGCTCGCACCTGAAGATGCGCCACTCGTTGGGATCAAGATGGAGCGCGAACTGCTAGAAGGATTCCGTGACCGTGCTCATACGCTTTATGACACGAGTGATTTGAAGCCACAGATGTTGAAGGACCGCATCTTGCAACAATTTAATGAGGAACGGATTCCGTTCACGGTCAACTTCATGTCGTTTGGTTTCAAACATGGGGTGCCGCTCGATATCGACTTGTTATTCGATGTCCGTTTCATTACGAACCCGTTTTATATACCTGAGCTTCGACCGCTCACGGGTCAGACGACAGAAGTGCAGAATTACGTCATGTCACATCCGGAGGCACGAGCATTTTATAAAAAGTTGATTGACATGCTCGAGTTCCTCCTTCCGCAATATAAGCGCGAAGGAAAGACACAGATTGTCGTGGCGTTCGGTTGTACGGGCGGAAAACACCGATCGATCACATTTGCTGAGAAAGTATCGGAACACTTCGCCGAGCGATATAACGTGAAGACAGTCCACCGTGACCTCGCTCACGCGACGAAGGAGAAGTGACATGAGACGAGACCGGAAAGTAGTGGCCATCGGTGGAGGAACGGGATTGTCCACTCTCGTTCGTGGCTTGAAACATTATCCGCTCGACATCACGGCCATCGTCACGGTAGGTGACGACGGCGGGAGTTCGGGACGTCTACGCGATGAGTTTCATATGTTGCCTCCAGGGGACATTCGAAACGTCATCTTGGCATTATCGGAAGTCGAGCCATTAATGGATAAAATTTTGCAATACCGATTCGACACGGGCTATGGCTTAGAAGGGCACTCCCTCGGAAACTTGATGCTCACGGCGGCGACGCACATTTGTGAAGGCTCGTTTGTGAAAGCGATTGACGTCATGTCACAGCTCTTGAACGCACAAGGGAAGGTATTGCCGGTCACAGAGACGCTCATGACACTCGCGGCGGAGTTCGAAGACGGAACGATTGTCAAAGGGGAATCCAAAATCCCGCTCCAAGAGCAGCCGATTAAACGCCTGTTCTTACTCGAGGAAGGCATCAAGCCGGCACCCGGGGTCGTTGAGGCAATTGAAGAAGCAGACGTCATCGTCCTCGGTCCAGGAAGTCTCTATACGAGCATCATCCCGAACTTACTCATCCCGGCCGTACGGGAAGAAATCATCCGCTCGAAAGTCCCGGTCGTCTACATTTGTAACGTTATGACACAACCGGGGGAGACGAAAGGTTATGACGCGATGAAACATTTGAAAGTCGTCGAGTCGTATCTCGGGAAGGCATCAATTGACACGATTGTTGTTAATAACGAGCCGATTGCTGAAGACTATTTAGAGCGCTATCTTGAAGACGGATCAGAAGAAGTCCGTTTCGACCGGAAAAAGCTCCGACACTACGGGACGAACGTCCTCGCAGGGGATATCGTCGACTATAACCGCGATTATATCCGCCATGACTCTGATGCCATCGCCGGACTTGTCATGCAACGGGTGCTTCGGATTAAGAAACCTCGTTCGTTTCAGGAGTTGGAATTGAAATAAAGATTGTTTGAAAGATAGAAAGGAGGGGGACTCGATGAGCTTTGCATCAGATGTGAAGAAAGAACTCACCCAGCTCGAAGCGAACGATGCCGAGGCGAAAGCTGAATTGTCGGCACTCGTTCGGATGAATGGAGTCATCTCGCTTGCCCTAGGACGAGGTATGACCCTTGATGTCTCGACGGAGAACGCCTCGATTGCCCGGCGGATGTATTCATTGATGAAGCGGCTTTACGACCATCCGCTCGATTTGTTTGTACGGAAGAAAATGCGTCTGAAAAAGAACAACGTCTATATCGTCCGTGTATCACAACATGCAGAGACGATGCTTCGGGACCTCGAGATTCTCGGAGAGAATTATGAGATGATCCGGACACTGAACTCGGATATGACACGGGACGAGAACTTGGCACGTGCCTATTTACGTGGGGCGTTTCTTGCGGGTGGGTCGATCAACCATCCGAAGACGTCATCGTATCACCTCGAAGTGTATAGTTTGTATGAAAATCATAATCAGGCGCTACGTGATTTGGCGAACCGCTTTGATTTGAACGCAAAGACGCTCGAACGGAAAAAAGGACATATCCTTTACATGAAAGAGAGCGAGAAAATCTCAGATTTCCTCAAATTGATTGGCGCCACACGAGGGATGCTGGAATTTGAAGATGCACGCATCATCAAAGATATGCGTAACTCCGTCAACCGTCTCGTCAACTGTGAGACAGCGAACTTGAACAAGACGGTCGGTGCGGCATTGCGTCAGGTTGAGAATATCAAATTCTTAGAACGGACAGTCGGACTCGATGTCTTGCCGAAAAAACTGCGGGAGATCGCCGAACTGCGTGTCACGCATCAAGACGTCTCCTTGCAGGAGCTCGGGGAGATGCTCGAGTCCGGACCAATATCGAAGTCTGGAATCAACCATAGACTTCGTAAAATAGATCAAATTGCCGAGCGTGTGCGCAGCGGTGGCGAGATTGCATCTTCGTGATGCGGTTGCACCAAAACCATTCTTCCTATATAATAAGCAATTGTGTATAGGTTTTATGAAAAGCGAATTAAAGGAGCTTCATCATTATGTCGAATGAAAAGAAAAGATTATCGCTCACGATCGACGCTAAGCTCGATCAAGTCATCACAGAGCGTGCAAAAGAAATCGGGATTCCGAAAAGTGCACTCGTCACGTTTGCAACGAGCCTCTTCTTGAACCAGCTTCGTGCAGAAGAGTTGTTGAACGGAGATAAGAATGCAATCTACGAAGTCATTCGTAAAGACTACGAGTTGCTCACGAGCGTAAAGAATCTAGATAACTAAGTGAAAGGTTGACTTCGGTCAGCCTTTTTTAGTTGCATCTCTCCAGAAAATTTGGAATAGTTGAGGTACTGAATAAAGAGGAGGGCAAATGTATGGGACAAGCAAGTCAATTGCTACTTATTTTATTGTTACAATTAATCTTCGTGCCGGTTCTGACCCTTCGAACGATTATGCTTGTTAAAGGCAAAACAATGATTGCAGCGATGTTTGGTACGCTAGAAACATTAATTTATATCTTCGCGCTCGGTATTGTATTCCAGGATTTGACGACGCTCGGAATGATCGTCTATGCGGTCGGGTTCGGACTCGGGATTTTACTCGGTGGCTTCGTCGAACGGAAACTCGCAATCGGCTACAACATGATTCAAGTTCACACGAAAGAGTACCCGGCCGAGCTCATTCAACAGATGCGCGACAATGGATACGGTGTGACACATTACCAAGGTCAAGGACGTGACGGAATCCGTTATCGTCTTGACGTATTGGCGGCCCGGACACGGATGAAGGAACTTCGTGAACTTGTCGAGAAACATGAACCGAAGGCGTTTCTCGTCGCATTTGACCCGATTGATTTCAAAGGCGGCTATATGATGAAAGGGCTACGTCGCCCGAAATGACGCACGAGACTCACGTAAGTGGGTCTTTTTTTGTTGGAGTAGGAATTTTACTACGCGATAGGGAACTAGTGAGAGAAGGAGATGAGACCGTGAAGAGCAATCGACGTTTTTGGATTGTCTTATTATTCTTGCTTGTCGGTGTTGGCATCATCTATTTTGCCGTGACGCTGTTAGGCGACGGAGAAGACACCGTCAAACCACCACTCCCGACTGTCCGAGTCGGTTCGGTGACGGCGGAAGTAGAACAATCGACGTACTGTTGGGAGGCCGGAAATCAAGCGACATGCGCCGACTATGGTTTGCCGAAAGCGGATGACCTGCAACTGATTACGGTCAAACCGGGAGACCGAATCGACGTCGTCTATCATGCGGAACCGAAGGCATCGAGTTTTCATCGAATCGAGGACGGCGAACTCGTCCCGGCAGACGCAATCGTCCCGGAGGAGCCGGGCACCTATCTCTATGAAGTCGGCGGGGAATGGACGCAAGGCGATAGTCGGTACGTATTCGGCGTCAAGGTGTCCGAAAAGTGACAAAAACCATATTAAAAGACGTTTCCCGATAAAAATGGGAAACGTCTTTTGTATGATTAGCGTGTCATGACTTTGTCGATGAGACCGTAGTCTTTCGCTTGGTCAGCTGCCATGAAGTAGTCGCGCTCTGTGTCGCGTTCGATGACTTCAAGTGGCTGTCCAGTGTTTTCTGCCATGATTTGGTTCAACTTCTCACGCATTTTGATGATGCGTTCTGCGTGAATTTTAATGTCTGACGCTTGACCTTGTGTGCCACCGAGCGGTTGGTGAATCATAATCTCCGCGTTTGGCAATGCGAAGCGTTTACCTTTTTCACCGGCTTGGAGCAAGAAGGCACCCATCGATGCAGCCATTCCGATACAAATCGTCGACACGTTCGGCTTGATGAAGTTCATCGTGTCATAGATCGCCATACCTGCTGTAATCGAACCACCTGGGCTGTTGATGTAGAGCGAGATGTCCTTTTCTGGATCCTCAGCTGCGAGGAAGAGGAGCTGTGCGACGATGGAGTTCGCGACGTTGTCGTCAATCGCACTACCGAGAAGGATGATACGGTCTTTGAGCAAGCGTGAGTAGATGTCATACGCGCGCTCCCCACGGCCTGTTTGTTCGATAACTGTTGGAATTAACATTGAATCTGCCTCCTTTATGTAGGTTGTAATTTCATCATACCTGTATAGTCAATGTTGGTCAAACAGAAACCCTTTCTACCGGTTATTCCACGACCCACGATGTGTAAAACGTCTCAAGAAGTGATGGTTACCCATTTAGTTTTGGACGAGCCAATGTGATGACCCGACTAGATTCGAAATAACGTGTGAAACTAGATTCACCAGAATACGATAAGAACAGATATTCTTTAGCACGCGTCATCCCGATGTAAAGGAGAGAGACTTCACGCTCGACATCTTTTTCATATTTAAACGGCATATTGTCAACGTTGACGATAAACACTGCTTGAAAATCAAGTCCTTTACTGCTGTCAATCGTACTGATTTTTACGCACTTGTCATCTTTTGAGAAAGTGCGCTTTGATTCACTGTTTTCTGTGATCCAAAAGTGCTTGATCTCATAGTAATCTAACGCACGTTGCAACGCATCGACATAGTGCATCGACGAAAACTTCTGGACACGATAAAGAATCAGCATTTCAGAATAGGGGACTTTCTTCTCGTCATGTAACTTTTTGATTTGCCGAGCTACGAGATCTGCTTCTTTGAAGAAATGCTCGCATTTGATAATGGCTGGTTCAGGACCTCTTCTAAGCGTACTCTGAGGAGCGATGATTTCGCCATCTAATTCCTTCGTCACAACTTTATCTTTTAGAGAAGAATTGTATTGATAAAACGACCAGGCGAACGATACGATTTGAGATGTGTTCCGATAATTGATATTTAAAATTTTAGACCTTCCTCGGAAGTCGAGACCCGTGTCCTGTACATAGTTACGTTTCCGCTTATAGATGGATTGTGCGCGATCTTCAACAAGCAACAGAGATTTTGTTTCTGGGTTCAAGACTTCACTGGCGAGTTCGAGCCATTCGGGTTCAAAGTCTTGTCCCTCGTCAATCAAAATGGCATCGTACGAAGGAAGGATGATTTCTCGTTTTCTTAACTTCTCAAGTGTCGCTAAAATCCTTTTCTCAGAAATATGTAAATCGTTCTGCAACCAGGCATGGAAATTTCGTACTTCGATCAAATGGCTTTTACGTTTTACTAAAGGATCGAAATCGAACAAATCATCCGGTTCTAGCATCATTTGTTGCACCATCTGTTCGATAAAGCGAGCTAGCGAGATATTGTAACATAGGATTAAAATTTTCCATTCGGGATGCTGTTTAGATAACAGTTTAGCGCGACTGGCTAATATCAGTGTTTTCCCACTTCCTGCAACACCTCGAATTAATCGATTTTGATCGCCGAGTTGTTTAGCCAAGTTTTCTTGATGTAAATCCATCGCTCGAATGTTATGGAGCGACAATAAAAGTTGATCTTGATAAGGGGTGATTTTTTTAAACTCTGCGCTGATTCGGACTTCAGGAAACAGATGATAGCGAATCGAATCGATTTCTTCACCGGTCAATGGTTGCTTTAGGCGATAAGGAACGGTGAACATGTTTAGTATTTTTTCAATGAGTACCTCTTCAGAGAATTGCGGGTCATCGGGATTGATTTCATCACGCATAAGGGAAAAGCAAGGGTCAATCACTTGATATAATCCGTGACGGATACAATCATTTTGGGTCAAACGTGTAAAAATGACCCCGGACCCATATGGGAATTTTAAAGTCGTTGCATACTTTCCTTCGTGTTGAATCAGATTTTGATCTTTTCTTAGAACGTCAGTCAGTTTGAACATATTTTCCCGGGCCTGCAGAAACGGACTTTTTATTTTCTTTTGAGATCCGTTTGCCGGAGTGATAATCCATTCATCATGATTCAATTGATATAGGGTAGAGCGAGTATAATCTTTCACTTCTAAGACGATTAATCCTAAGTCCGGTCCGATGATGACGAAGTCCGGCCTGCGGCCATGTATATTCGGTTCGTAATAAACAATATAGTCGTCTGGTAGGTAATGCTTCAACGTACGAAAGACGAGTCGCTCACCTGCCGTAGCAGAAGAACGAATTGTTTCAGGAACAGTATGAGCCATAAAATGACACCTCTTTTCCAAATCTTTTACTCTAATATACTATATAAAGGATATTAGGAAGCGAGATGCACTGAAATTGTAGGTGAAAATATACAAAAAGGACGAAAACCAACTAAGGTCTTCGTCCTTTATTTCTGATACACCCGGAGAGATTCGAACTCCCGACACCTGGCACCGGAAACCAGTGCTCTATCCCCTGAGCTACGGGTGCATATGTGTGACACGAATTCATTATACATTTGTTTTATTGAAAAAGCAATCCTGTTCATTTACCTTTTTTGAGCGCGAGTGGAGCGGGTTCGTTACAATAGAGAAGAGGGGGGAGAACGATGCAACGACAAGAACAAAAACAAGTGCAACAGCAACAGATGACGCAAGACCTCGTGCAACGGCTACCGGTGCTCGAGGCGGATCGTCTGGCGCTCATATTTCGTCTTGCACGGCTAGCCCGACATAACGCGAACATCCATTTCGGAAGCGGGGGTGTCGAATGGATCGAGGATGTGGCGAGCGCATTTGAAGAGAAGCTGTTCACCCAGATTCGAGAAGGGGGCGGTAGTGAGGCGGATAAAGAGCTTAGACGAAAGCTCGTCCTCTTGCTCGACCATCGGGGATTATTGCCGGACACGAATGAAGTGTTGGCGGAGCGTCTTCAAGTCGATGTCGCTCAAATCGAACAAGCGAGACAGGCGCTCTTGTTTCTTGAACCGACGGGGATCGGGGCGAGAACAGAAAGAGAGTGTCAATATCGACATGCGATCGAACATGATGACCCTCGTGTCGTCGATGTGTTCGACGCAATCGAGAATGGTGTGAGTCATCAACAGATGGCAATCGTACTTGCCGTCTCAGAGGAAGAGCTTGCCGGTCTAGAACGTATTGTGGCGACGCTTCCGAAACGTCCTAATTTATATGAAGAAACTAGTCAAATTTTTCCGGAAGTCGAGGTGAGCTATGAAGACGAAAAACTCGTCACGACATGGCTCAGCCCTGAGCTCGACTCGACACGAGTCGGCAATGATCGTGAGGCGAGATGGTGGATGACATCCCTTGCGATGCGGAATGAGACGTTGCGTGAGATTTGGGGCGTCATCGAATCACGTCAGACGGAATGGCTCAAGGGAAAACTTGTCCTCAATCCGTTGACCCGTCGGACGGTCGCGCACTTGATCGGAAAACATGAATCGACGGTCGGGCGTGCCATCCAAGGGAAATTTGCCAAGACTGAGAACGGGATTATGGAGTGGAGACACTTTTTTGTCCGGTCGACGAGTCATGGTCACTCACCGTTTATGATCAAACGTACGCTCGCTGAACTGATTCAACAAGAGACAGCACCACAAAGTGACCAAACGCTCGCACATGAGCTGGCTCGATACGGTTATCAAGTGACACGTCGGACGGTGACGAACTACCGGGAAGAACTAGGGTTCGGTAACTCGCGGGAGCGTGAGCGACAGGTATGGAAAGGGTGACTCAGATGAAATTGACATTATATAAACGTGAGAATTGCTCGCTTTGTGACGAGGCGGTCGTCATGCTCGAATGGCTTCAAGAAGACTATCCGATTGAAATCGAACAAATTGATATCACAGGGGACGAGGTACTCGAAGAAAAGTATCTCTTCGAAATCCCCGTTCTTATACACGAGGGAGAGACCATCAGTCAAGGGCGATATGATGACAACAAAGTTGAAGATTTTGTTAAGTATACGCTTACATTGAAAAAAAACGTTTGAAGGGGTTGTCAGACGGAAAAGTGATTGATAAGATGAACTCGTAGCGGTGGGACGCAAATAAAAAAGTGGGACGAAAATTGTCCACACTTAAAGTCGAGGGGGTATGAGCATGATCCAGCAACTGATTCACGTTCAGAAGCAAATTGTCCCTGACCTGCTCGATACGCTCCGACATCGTTACGATATCTTACATTACGTCCGCTTGATGCAGCCAATTGGCCGCAGGACACTCGCAACGAGTTTGGGATTGACCGAACGAGTACTCAGGCGAGAGGTTGACTTTTTGAAAGATCAAGGTCTCCTTTACGTCGCTACTCAAGGAATTTCCCTCAGTGAGACGGGACGAAACGTCTTGCGAGACTTGCATGAGATTATGGGAGAACTTCTTGGAATCTCAGAAGTGGCAAGAGAGCTTGAAGAGAAGTTAGGGGTTCGCCAAGTCGTCATCGTGCCGGGTGATTCAGATGAAACATTCTGGGTCCAACGCGATATCGGACGGGCGGCGGTCACGCAATTAAAAGCGCGGCTCGCACCGGATGATAACGTGATCGCGGTAACGGGTGGAACGACGATGGCATCGGTTGCGGCCATGATGTCGCCCGATAAAAAAGAACGCCCGATGCATTTTGTGCCGGCACGTGGAGGTCTGGGAGAAACGCTTGAACTTCAAGCAAACACCGTCTGTTCACGCATGGCGGACCGGGCCCACGCAGACTATCATCTTCTACATATTCCGGATGAAGTATCACAAGAAACGTTCGACCGGATGGTGGAGGAACCTAGCATAAAAAATGTGCTGGAAATGATTAGAGCGGCGCAAATAGTGGTACATGGAATTGGTGAGGCAGAAACGATGGCAAAACGTCGTCACGCATCGCCGGAGCATTTGCGGATGATTGAACGGCATGATGCCGTCGCCGAGGCATTCGGATATTATTTCAATGCTGAAGGTGAGATCGTCCATCGCGTCAAGACGGTTGGGATTCAACTCGAAGAGCTGGATGACATGGATACCGTCATTGCGGTTGCTGGAGGAAAGTCGAAGGCGCAGGCGATCGCCGCTTATGCGAAACACACGTCGAACATCATCCTCGTCACAGACGAAGGTGCGGCGAAAGAATTATTAACTTGTTATTAAAGAGTTGACCCCGTTGGCTCTTCAATAAATAGCTTCTACCCTAAGGAGGAAATTAACATGGCAGTAAAAGTTGGTATTAACGGATTTGGACGTATCGGTCGTTTGGCATTCCGCGAGATCATCAAAAACGAAGGAATCGAAGTTGTTGCAATCAACGACTTGACAGACACGAAGATGCTTGCACACCTTCTCAAATATGACACGACTCAAGGTCGTTTCGACGGAGAAGTTGAAGTACACGACGATCACTTCCTCGTAAACGGAGAGAAAGTTATCACGCTCGCTAACCGTAACCCTGAAGAACTTCCATGGGGAGACCTCGGTGTAGACATCGTTCTCGAATGTACTGGATTCTTCACTTCAAAAGAAAAAGCTGAGCTTCACTTGAAAGCTGGCGCGAAGAAAGTTGTTATCTCGGCTCCTGCTACAGGTGACATGAAAACTGTTGTTTACAACACAAACCACGAAATCCTTGATGGTTCTGAAACAGTCATCTCAGGTGCTTCTTGTACAACAAACTGCTTGGCACCAATGGCTAAAGTTCTTCAAGATCAGTTCGGAATCGTTGAAGGTCTCATGACTACGATTCACGCTTACACTGGTGACCAAAACACGCTTGACGCTCCACACCCTAAAGGTGACTTCCGTCGTGCACGTGCAGCTGCAGCGAACATCGTTCCTAACACAACAGGTGCTGCTAAAGCAATCGGTCTTGTAATTCCTGAACTTCAAGGAAAACTTGACGGTGCTGCACAACGTGTACCAGTTGCTACAGGTTCACTCACTGAGCTCGTAACTGTACTCGACAAGCAAGTATCTGTTGACGAAGTAAACGCAGCAATGAAAGCAGCAGCGAACGAGTCATTCGGTTACACTGAAGACCAAATCGTTTCTTCTGACGTCGTTGGTATCGCATACGGTTCACTCTTCGATGCGACTCAAACTAAAGTGATGACAGTTGGCGACAAGCAACTCGTTAAGACGGTTTCTTGGTACGACAACGAAATGTCTTACACTGCACAATTGGTTCGCACAGTTAAGCACTTCGCTAACATCGCGAAGTAAGTTCGTGAACTAAATAGAATCAAATAGGAGCGGAAACAAGAGATTGTTCTCCGCTCTATTTATGAAATAACACGCACGACATATGGAGGCGAAAGTTATGAACAAACAGTCTATTCGTGACATCGATGTAAAAGGGAAACGCGTCTTTTGCCGCGTTGACTTCAACGTTCCACTCAAAGATGGCGTCATCCAAGATGAAACTCGGATCCAAGCCGCACTTCCAACGATCAAGCACTTGCTTGACGGTGGTGCGAAACTCGTCCTTGCGAGCCACCTCGGCCGTCCAAAAGGCGAGAAGAATCCTGAGTTCTCACTTGCTCCGGTAGCAAAGCGTCTCGCTGAGCTCCTCGGAAAAGATGTACCGCTCGTCGAAGAAGCATACGGCCCTGTTGCAGAAGAAGCGGTCGCTAAACTCTCTGAAGGCGATGTCGTCGTTTTAGAGAATGTTCGTTTCTACCCAGGAGAAACGAAAAACGATCCTGAACTTGCAAAAGGATTTGCAGCACTTGCTGACGTATACGTCAACGACGCATTCGGTGCGGCTCACCGTGCGCACGCTTCAACTGAAGGGGTTGCACACCACGTGGATACAGCCGTTTCGGGTCTCTTGATGGAAAAAGAACTTGAAGTTCTCGGTAAAGCTCTTTCTAACCCGGATCGTCCGTTCACGGCGATTATCGGCGGATCGAAAGTAGCTGACAAGATTGGGGTCATCGACCACCTTCTTGACATCGTTGACACACTCATCATCGGTGGTGGACTCTCGTACACGTTCTCGAAAGCACTCGGGCACGAAGTTGGGAATTCACTCCTTGAAGAGGATAAGCTTGACCTCGCTCGTCAATTCATGAAGAAAGCAGAAGACAAAGGCGTGAAATTCTTGATGCCTGTCGACTGCGTCATCGCGAAAGAATTCGGCGAAGAAACGTATGTCGGCCCAGTCGATATCGACTCGATCCCAGCGGATCACATGGGTCTCGATATCGGACCGAAGACAGTCGAACTTTACGCGGACGCGATTCGCGAATCGAAACTTGTCGTATGGAACGGACCGATGGGCGTATTCGAACTCGATAAATACGCAAACGGAACGAAAGGTGTCGCTCAAGCACTTGCGGACAGCGATGCATACTCAATCATCGGTGGTGGCGACTCAGCCGCTGCGGCAGCCAAGTTTGGTCTTGCTGACAAGATGAGTCACATCTCAACTGGTGGCGGCGCGTCACTCGAATTCATGGAAGGCAAAAAACTTCCAGGTGTCGAGGCGTTGAACGACAAGTAATTTAGAGGAGGGTTATCGATGCGTAAACCGATTATTGCAGGTAACTGGAAAATGAACAAAACACTCTCGGAAGCTGTCGCTTTCGTAGAAGAAGTAAAAAACAACATCCCATCTACTGACAAAGTAGATGCAGCGATTGGTGCTCCGGCACTTTTCCTCGCACCGATGGTAGAAGCAGCTAAAGGGTCAAACTTAATGCTCGGTGCACAAAACATGTACGACAAAGATAGCGGTGCCTACACTGGCGAAATTAGCCCAGTGATGGTCGCTGACCTTGGTGTGACATACGTCATCCTCGGTCATTCAGAACGTCGCGAGTACTTCGGCGAATCAGATGCGTTCATCAACAGCAAAACGAAAAAAGCGTTTGAACACGGTCTTACGCCAATCGTTTGTGTCGGTGAAACACTCGAGGAGCGCGAAGGCGACAAGTTCGAAGAAGTCATCAAAACACAAGTCGAAGGCGGTCTAGCTGACCTCTCTGCTGACCAAGTCAAACAACTCGTCATTGCGTACGAGCCAGTTTGGGCAATCGGTACAGGTAAATCAGCGGACGAAGCTGACGCACAAAGCTCTTGTAAGTATGTTCGTGACGTTGTGAAAGGTCTTTACGGCGAAGACGTAGCGGCTGCAGTACGCATCCAATACGGTGGATCTGTCAAACCTGAGAACATCAAAGAGTACATGGCACAAGAAGACATCGACGGCGCACTCGTCGGCGGTGCTTCACTTGAAGCCGCTTCGTTCCTCAAATTGTTGGAGGCGATTTAAATGGCTAGACCAGTCGCACTCATCATCTTAGATGGTTTCGGGATGCGTGACGAATCGTTCGGTAACGCGGTCATGGCCGCGGACAAACCGAACTTCGACCGCTACTGGGAGCAGTATCCACATACGCTCTTAAACGCAAAAGGCGAGTACGTCGGTCTTCCAGAAGGACAGATGGGGAACTCAGAAGTCGGTCACTTGAACATCGGTGCCGGCCGGGTCGTCTATCAGTCACTCTCACGCGTCAACAACGCAATCAAAGACCGTTCGTTATTCGATCGTCAAGCGATGAACCATTTGGCAGGACATGTGAAAAAACATGACTCGAGCCTCCACATCATGGGCCTCGTGTCAGATGGCGGGATTCACTCGCACATCAACCACATGTTTGCCATCGTTGAGTTCGCAAAACTACACGGCATCGAAAAAGTGTACATTCACGCGTTCACGGACGGCCGTGACTGTGATCCGAAGTCAGGAGCTGGTTTCCTCAAAGAAACAGAAGAGAAGCTTGCTGAACTCGGTGTCGGTCAAGTCGCTAGCGTGTCTGGTCGCTACTATGCCATGGACCGCGACAACCGTTGGGAGCGCGTCGAGAAAGTATACGACGTTCTTGTAAACGGCAAAGGCGAAGTCGGCACGGACCCAGTCGAGGTTCTCAAGAAGTCTTACGAGAACGATTTGACGGATGAGTTCGTCTTACCGACCGTCATCGAAAAAGATGGCAAACCGGTTGCGACAATCCAAGACAACGATGCCATCATGTTCTTCAACTTCCGTCCGGACCGGGCGATTCAGTTGTCGAAAGTGTTCAAAGAGAAAGCCGGATTCGAAGGCTTCAAACTCTCTGAAAATCATCCTGAGAACCTTCTCCTCGTTTCGATGACGAAGTACTCGGATGTGATTGACACAGATATCGTCTTCCCACCAGAAGATTTGAAGAACACACTCGGGGAAACACTCTCTGCGCAAGGATACAAGCAACTCCGCGCCGCAGAAACAGAGAAGTACCCACACGTCACGTTCTTCTTGAACGGACAACAAGAGAAGCCGTTCGAAGGTGAGGATCGTCTCCTCGTACCTTCACCGAAAGTCGCGACGTACGATCTTCAACCAGAAATGAGCGCATATGAACTCACAGACGGTTTGCTCGAACGTATCGAGTCGGATGAGTATGATGCATACATCATCAACTTCGCGAACCCGGATATGGTCGGACACTCAGGTAAGCTTGAGCCGACGAAGAAAGCGATCGAAGTGGTCGACGAATGCCTCGGTAAAGTAGTGGACGCATTACTTGCTAAAGGTGGCGCGGCCATCATCACAGCGGACCACGGGAATGCGGACATCGTCACGAACCCAGATGGTTCACCGATGACGGCGCACACGACGGAACCTGTTCCATGTATCGTCACAAAAGAGGGAGTCGAACTGAAACCAGTTCTCGAAGGCGCACTTTGCGACCTCGCCCCAACGCTTCTCGACCTTCTCGGTGGAGAGCAGCCAGCTGAAATGACTGGTTCATCAATCGTTACAAAATAAAACAACTATTTTTCAAACGAAAAGGAGCGATTTTTCATGTCAATGATTACAGAAATTTACGCACGCGAAATTTTAGATTCACGCGGTAACCCATCAGTAGAAGTAGAAGTCTTCACAGAAGACGGCGGTTTCGGCCGTGCCCTCGTCCCATCAGGCGCATCAACAGGTGAGCACGAAGCAGTTGAGCTTCGCGATGGCGACAAGTCACGTTACCTCGGTAAAGGTGTCTTGAAAGCAGTTGCGAACGTGAACGACACGATCGCACCAGAACTCATCGGCTACGATGTATTCGACCAAAACGCACTCGATGCGAAAATGATTGAGCTTGACGGTACGAAAAACAAAGGTAAACTCGGCGCGAACGCGATCCTCGGTGTCTCAATGGCAGCAGCACACGCAGCAGCAGACGAGCTTGGCCTTCCACTTTACACATACCTCGGTGGATTCAACGCGAAGACGCTTCCGACTCCAATGATGAACATCATCAACGGTGGTTCACACGCTGACAACAACGTTGACTTCCAAGAGTTCATGATCATGCCTGTTGGCGCGCCAACGTTCCGTGAAGCGCTCCGCATGGGTGCAGAAGTATTCCACGCTCTCAAATCAGTTCTTTCTGGTATGGGTCTCAACACGGCTGTTGGTGACGAAGGTGGTTTCGCACCAAACTTGAAGTCAAACGAAGAAGCGATCACAGTTATCCTTGAAGCGATCGAAAAAGCTGGTTACAAAGCTGGAGAAGACATCTACCTCGCAATGGACGTTGCGTCTTCAGAATTCTATGACAAGTCAACTGGCAAGTACGAACTCGCTGGTGAAGGCAAAACGATGACAACTGCTGAGCTTGTAGACTTCTACGCTGAGCTCGTCGACAAGTACCCAATCATCTCAATCGAAGACGGTTGCGACGAAAACGACTGGGACGGCTTCAAATTGCTTACTGACAAAATCGGTAACAAAGTTCAGCTCGTTGGGGATGACCTCTTCGTAACGAACACTGAGAAACTTGCTGAAGGTATCGAAAAAGGAATCTCAAACTCGATCCTCATCAAAGTTAACCAAATCGGTACGCTCACAGAAACATTCGACGCAATCGAAATGGCTAAAAAAGCTGGCTACACAGCAGTGATCTCACACCGTTCTGGTGAAACAGAAGATGCGACAATCGCGGACATCGCTGTTGCGACAAACGCTGGTCAAATCAAAACTGGTTCACTCTCACGTACTGACCGTATCGCGAAGTACAACCAACTTCTCCGCATCGAAGACATGCTCGGCGATGTAGCGAAATACGACGGCATCAAGTCGTTCTATAACCTCAAAAAATAATTGATTGTTTTCAGGCTCGCTTCGTGCGGGCCTGTTTTTTTGTGTGGAATATCCGTTCAATCGACGGGCGCGAACGCTCTGTGTTGGAACTCCTCATCATCGATATCCCGTGTTGCTGTATACTGAACGTGACTGATGAAGAGTAGGGAGGGATTGGATGGACCAATCGAATGAACAAGAAGAACGATTAAGCGGGGGAAACGTATCAATCGTTCATCGAAACGGGGGCTATGTCTATCGTTCACAAAAAGAGGGAAATGAACGCATTCATCGCTTCTTGAAGCATTTGGAAGCAAAGCGACTTTCCGGAGTGCCACGCTTTGTTGGAATCGATGAATCTGGAAGAGAGGTGCTCACTTACATCGAAGGGGAAACGGCAGACTATCCTCTCAAATCATATATGTGGTCCGATGAGGCGATTCAAGACGCTGCACGACTGTTGAGACGTCTGCATGATGCGTCGATCGATTTTGAATGGTCATCGGAATGGGCGCCGATCGATCATACGCCACAACCGTTCGAGGTCATCTGTCATAACGACTTCGCCGTCTACAATACGATTTTTCACGAGGGGAAAGTTGCGGGAGTCATCGATTTTGATTTGGCCGCACCGGGAACGCGGGCTTGGGATATCGTCTATGCACTTTATACGTTCGTTCCGCTCAGTCGTCGCCATCAAGCGGGAACAGGGGAAGTTATCTATTATGATGCCAATCGAAACGATGCGATCTATAACAAGCGGGTATCCTTGTTTCTCGAAGCCTATGGTTGGGAGCAAGCGGAGGTCGACTTATTCGACATGTTGCAACGACGCATTGAAGCGCTCTGTCTCTTGATGAAACGAAAAGCTGCTGAAGGAGATGTCGCCTTCCAAAAGATGATAGACGACGGGCACTATGAGCATTATCAAGAGGAATTTCGCTTCATTCGAACGCATGGACGGAAGTGGTTCTGAAACGATGTATGCCGGGAATAAAATGAGTGTAGAATGAATGGGGAGGCATTTCTCATGAGGATGATCGGACTTCTTCTTGTCATGAGTGTGATTGGATTCGGCATTTGGTACGTTCTAAAATCGAAGCGCGTTGACGATTGGTCATGACAACATTGTCACGACCTCTATTTTGTGTCAGAACACACAAAATTTGGGTATACTCTCTACATAACGAGTAAAGGAGCCACTGCTTATGACACGAGTACGAAAAGCCATCATTCCAGCCGCCGGTCTCGGCACCCGCTTCCTTCCTGCCACGAAAGCCATGCCAAAAGAAATGTTGCCGATCGTCAATAAGCCAACAATCCAGTTCATCGTCGAGGAGGCCGTCGCCTCAGGGATTGAGGACATCATCATCGTCACAGGTAAGAATAAACGGGCGATTGAAGACCACTTCGACCGTGCGCTCGAATTGGAGCAGAACCTCGAATCGAAAGGAAAGACCCGCTTGCTCGAATCGGTCCGTCACTCCTCGAACTTGGCGAACATTCACTACATACGCCAACAGGAGCCAAAAGGTCTCGGTCACGCGATTTGGTGCGCCCGAAAGTTTATCGGGGATGAGCCGTTCGCTGTCTTACTCGGAGACGATATCATCGAATCCGACGTACCGGCTACGAAGCAATTGATTGATCAATATGAGGAGCATGAACGTTCCATCATCGGGGTACAGCGTGTCCCGTATGAAATGACGAACCGATATGGTATAATTGACCCGCTTGCCGTCGAAGGGAAGCTCATCCCGGTGCGGACGTTCGTCGAGAAGCCGCCCGTCGATGAGGCCCCGTCTAACTTCGCCATCCTCGGTCGATACATCTTGAAACCGGACGTCTTCGAGGCGCTATCGGGGCAAGAAGCGGGTGCCGGAGGCGAGATACAATTGACGGATGCGATTGCACGCTTGAATGAGGCAGAAACGGTCTTCGCTTATGAATTTGATGGTCGACGCTATGACGTCGGAGAGCCAATCGGGTTCGTCGAAACGACGATTTGCCATGCACTCAGCGATCCTGATTTAAAAGATGACGTCCACGCCTTATTGAAACGGCTCGTGGACGAACTTGATCAACAGTAAGGTGTGTTATTTTTGAAAACAATGCTCATGGTGTGCCAAAACTATTATCCGGAAATCGGCAGTGCCGGTAACCGGATGCAAAACATTACGCATTTGATGAAACAGCGCGGGTATGAAGTCGAGGTCGTTACCGCCTCCCCTTCGTACCCGAACTTTGATATGTATCAGGACGACCGTTTCTGGAACGACCGCGAGCTGAACGACCAACCGTTCATCAAACGACTCGTCACGAAGAAACGGAAACATACGTCCAATATGGTCAGCCGTCTCTTTTTATTCCTCGAACAAATGGTAAAAGGGATTGGAGCTGTCCGCCAGTTAAAATTGAAGCCTGACGTCGTGTTTGCGACGACCCCTTCTTTTTTTATGGCGTTTGTCGGAGTATATGCGAAACGAAAGTATCGCGTCCCACTGATTTTAGACGTTCGCGACCTTTGGCCGGAATCGGTAAAAGGGGTCGGGGTATTCAAACATGACTGGGTGCTCGCGCCAGCGTTTTGGCTCGAGAAGCGATTGTATCGTTCCGCAGATGAAGTGATCATCAACTCGGAAGGATTCCGCAGCTATCTTCGTCAGCGCGGTGTCCCGAATGAGATAATCCACTATATGCCGAACTCGATTCGGGAAGCGGAGCGCACGCTCGAGCGGACGATTCCACCGGACGACCGGATGGAGATTTTATACGCCGGAAATATGGGTCTTGCCCAGGACGTGTCTCTGTTGCTCGAACTTGCCGAACGGTTCCGGGACGAGCCACGGGTTCATTTCAAATTGATTGGCTACGGATATCGGAAAGAAGAGTTGAAGCAGACGATTAAAGATCGCGGCTTCCAAAACTTCTTGTTCCTCGAGGCGATGCCAAGGACGGAGGCGTTCCAGGCGATTAAAAATGCAGATGTCGCGTTCGTCAGCCTGATCGAGCAAGAAGTGTTCGATACTGTCATCCCTGGGAAACTGATCGACTATATGGCGGTCGGCAAACCGATTGTCGCAGCAGTGTCAGGCCATGCGGCGAATGTCATTGAAGCGGCGGAAGTCGGCTACGTGTCACGGAAGCGTGACATCGATGAGATCGAACGGATTCTACGGAAGCTCCTCGACCGACCAGACCTACGGGAGGCACTCGGGGCAAACGGGATTCGTTACGTCAAAGAGAATTTATGTTGGGAAGAGAATATCGACGTGCTAGATCAAGTCGTACAACAGTTAGTGATGGAGGAAAGACAATGAAGTCAGTATGTATGTTTGTATGGAACCATTTTACGAATGATGCGCGCGTCCTTCGTGAGTGCTCAGCACTTGCCGAGGCAGGTTATGAAGTCGATTTGATTGCGCTTCAAGATCCTAAAAATAAAGAGCTTTCAAAAGAAGAGATGCGTCCGGAAGGCTTCCGTGTCATCCGCGTGAAGCGACAACCCTCGATTCTCGTCAATGCGCTCAAATTCGCGAAGAAGACATACCAATGGGTGAGCGAGAAGCGGACCCGCCAGATTGGTGCTGGGCTCGTCGGTGCCGGGTTGGTCTTACTCGCGCCGTTCACGATGCTCGCGCTCGGTGCAGCCGTCGGAACGGTCTTGTTACCACAAGTACGTAAGCAAATCGTCAACGCGAGTGCGATGCTCGAGATGGTGTTCGCTTCGACGAAAAAATCGTATGACTTTTACCATGCGAATGATTTGAACACACTCCCGCAGGCACTCCTCGCTGGAAAAGTGTTCAACAAAGGCAGAATCGTCTATGATTCGCACGAAGTACAGACGGACCGTACCGGCTACGGCTACATTCAAAGTAACCTCGAAGGATGGCTCTTGCCGTTCGTCGATACGATGATGGTCGAGAACCATACACGTGCGGCACATAACGAAGAGTTGTACGGGTTCTATCCGTATGTGCTCCACAACTATCCGTTTTATCGTCCGCTCGACTTCTCGCTCCGTAAGGATTTGCATGCACTCCTCGATTTGCCGAAAGACGAGAAGATCCTCTTA
Source organism: Exiguobacterium sp. s57 (assembly GCF_018617685.1). Taxonomy (NCBI): domain Bacteria; kingdom Bacillati; phylum Bacillota; class Bacilli; order Caryophanales; genus Exiguobacterium; species Exiguobacterium sp. s57. Next base: position 966,457 of record NZ_JACSKR010000001.1, on the reverse strand, counting down.
TACCAAGGTGGGGTTCAAGCCGGACGCGGCCTCGAACAGCTCGTGCTCGCGGCGAAAGACTTCAAAGAAGGTACGCTCGTCATGATCGGGGACGGGAAGCTCAAACCGACGATTCAACAGTTGATTGAGACGGAAGGGGTCGGCGACCGCGTCAAGATGATTGACAAAGTACCGGTCGAAGCGTTACCTTACTATACGATGAACGCCTACTTAGGCTTCCAAGTATTGAACAACGTCTGCTTCAACCATTACTCGGCCTCATCTAATAAATTGTTTGAGTATTTGATGGCTGAAGTACCGGTCGTCTCATGTGACTTCCCTGAAATCGAACGGGTCGTTGCGGGAAATGACGTCGGGGTGCTCGTCGATTCGCATGATCCACAATCGATTGCGGACGGCGTCAACCGATTGATTGAAGATCAAGCACTCTACGCGCGTGTCAAAGAGAACACGAAGACCGCGCGTGAGAAATATAACTGGGATTTGGAAAAAGAGGCACTCTTGAACGTCTACGCAAATGCAGCGGAGCGCAAGTTGCCGATTATGAAAGACGGTGCGCCAAAGCCAGTACAATCTTAAGACTGCGGCTTTTGCCGCGGTCTTTTTTATGTGGAAGGAGGACATGTATGAAACGTCAACAGCAACATCTATTGCGCCAACAAGTATGGCGCAAGCTACAAACCATCTCGGTGAAGGACATCGCCTGGATCATCGCGGGCTCATTCATTCTCTCGTTCGGGGTCAACTACTTCACCGTACCGAACGATTTCTCGGAAGGTGGCCTGCTCGGGGTCACGATCATCCTGTACTACGTGTTCGGCTGGGACCTCGGGCTCACGTCGATCATCGGGAACGGGATTCTCTTTATCATCGGCTATAAGCTGCTTGACCGCCGGACAATGGTCTATTCGGTCATCGCGGTCGTCGCGACATCGTTCTTTCTCAGTCTGACGCATAACTGGGGCAGCCCGGCTGAGGACAAACTGCTCGCGGCCGTCTATGCCGGGATCATGATCGGGGTCGGGATCGGCATGGTGCTCCGTGTCGGCGGTACGACCGGCGGGGGTGTCATCATCGCCCGTCTCATGGAGCGCTATCTCCATTTGAGCGTCGCCGTCTCGATGTTCATCATCGACGCGATCGTCGTCGCGACATCCGGCTTCTTCTTAGGGGAGCAGGTCGTCCTGTATACGCTCATCGCCATCATCATCGGCTCATGGGTCATCGACCTCGTCGCGGAAGGACTCAACATCCGCAAGGCCGTCACGATCATCAGTGACAAACATGAAGAGCTCGCCGTCGTCTTGACGGAAACGCTTGGCCGCTCGGCAACGATTATCCATGGACATGGCTACTATACGAAGCAAGATAAGAACATGTTGTATATGATCGTCGACAAACGTCAGATCGCGCCGCTCAAAAAAATCGTCCAAGTGACGGACGACCGGGCCTTCGTCGTCATCCACCAAGTGAAGGAAGTCATCGGGGAAGGATTCAGTTACCCGTCCCGATAATTTGAATGCTGGTGTTTTATTGATAACTTCTATATAATAAAAGGCGTGTAAATAGAAGGAGGAACTGACTACTATGCAAACGATCGCTACAATCAGCCTACTTGTCGTGGCTGTCTTATTGATTGTCGTCGTACTGCTCATGTCAGGTCGGTCGCAAGGTCTTGGAGCGATTGCAGGTGGCGCGGAGCAGTTGTTCGGACGCCAGAAAGCACGCGGCTTCGATGCTGTTTTGAACCGAACTGCAGCTGTACTAGGCACTTTGTTTTTCATTTTAGGATTACTAGTCGCATCATTATGATGATAAGGCTGATCGTTCTCGATTTTCACGTGAGGCGGTCAGCCTTTGTTTTTTCGATTTATTTTTGGGGAATAATGTAGATACGAGGAGATGACGTACGAAATGAAAGTAACAGCACCAAAACCGTTCTTCTTCGAGGGCGGAAAACGTGCCGTGTTGATGTTACATGGCTTCACTGGATCGAGCGCGGATGTCCGCATGCTCGGTCGCTTCCTTCAAAAAGAAGGATACACATGTATGGGACCGATCTATCGTGGTCATGCCGTCCCACCGGAAGAATTACTCCAATATGGACCGAAAGACTGGTGGGAAGACGTCTTGAACGCTTACCAGACACTCGTCGACAAAGGCCATGAGGAGATCGTCGTCTGCGGACTCTCGCTAGGTGGCGTGATGTCGCTCCGTCTCGCCGAGGAGAAAGACGTCAAGGCGGTCATCCCGATGTGCGCGCCGACGGGAATCGATGCCGAGGACCGCTTGTATAAAGGAGTCCAGGCATATGCGCGAGAATATAAGGGAAGAGAAGAAAAGTCGCCGGAACAGATCGAGCAGGAGATGGCAGAGTTCAAACCGATGCCGACGCTAAAAGACCTCCGTGCCTTCGTCCGCGACACGGCGTCGAAGCTCGAGGACATCTTCGTCCCGACACTCGTCGTCCAAGGCGCCAAAGACAACATGATCGACCCGGAATCGGCGAATCAGATTTACGAGGCGGTCAACACGTTCCAAAAAGAGTTGCTCATCTATGAGGACTCGGGACATGTGATCACGCTCGACAAAGAAAAAGAGAAACTGCACCAGGACGTGCTCGATTTTCTCGAAACGTTAGACTGGTCAGTCTAAGAAGGAGGTGTCACGTTGAATTTACGTGACCAATTACTAGAGATTTTACAGGCGAGCGAGAAACCGCTCTCTGTCGATCAACTGACCGAGCGACTACAGCTCGCGTCGACGGATGACTTCAAAGAGCTCATCCGCACATTGAATGCCCTCGAGGAAGAGGGTGCCATCGGCCGGACGCGGACGAACCGTTACGGGACGCTCGCCGTACTCGGCCAAGTCGCGGGGATCATCTCGATCCACCAGCGCGGCTTCGGCTTCTTGTCGGTCGAAGGGGAAGCGGAAGACGTGTTCTTGCCGCCCGACCAACTGAAGGACGTCTATCATGGCGATACGATCCTCGTCAAAAAGCGCGAGGACAATCGTGGCAAGACAGAAGGAATTTTATTAAAAGTATTGAAGCGCGGACTTTCCGAGTTCGTCGGGACGTACACACTCCCGAGCGGTCGACTCGACCAGTTCGCCTTCATCGAGCCGGATGACAAACGCATCAACTTCTGGCCGGTCGTCAACCCGGACAAGTCACTCGGTGCCGTCGACGGGCATAAAGTCGTCGTGCGCATCACGAAGTATCCGGACGGACGCTTCGCCGGTGCCTGTGACGTCGTCCGTATCATCGGGCATAAGAACGATCCCGGCGTCGACATCTTGTCGATCGTCTATAAGCATGGCATTCCGACGGAGTTCCCGGAGGACGTCATCGCTCAGGCGAACGCCGTACCGGACGATGCGGACGAGAAAGACTTCATCGGACGCGTCGACCTTCGTGACGAGACGATCTTCACGATTGACGGCGAAGATGCGAAAGACTTGGACGATGCCGTCCACGTCAAAAAACTCGATAACGGCAACTACGAGCTCGGTGTCCATATCGCCGACGTCTCGCATTACGTGAAAGAGGGCTCACCGCTCGACGTCGAGGCGTTCGAGCGCGGGACGAGTGTCTATCTCGTCGACCGTGTCATTCCGATGATTCCGCACCGACTCTCGAACGGGATCTGTTCCCTCAACCCGCACGTCAACCGCTTGACGCTCAGCTGCGTCATGGAGATCTCCCCGCAAAACGGGAAGGTCGTTCGCCATGACTTGTTCCCGAGTGTCATCAAGACGACGGAGCGGATGACGTATACGAATGTCCGTGAGATCATCGAGCGCGATGACGAAGAGACGTTGAAAAAGTACGAACCGTTCATCGGTGAGTTCGACCTCATGGCCGAGCTCGCGGAAGTGCTTCGGAAACGCCGTAACTCGCGCGGTGCCATCAACTTCGATTTCGCCGAGGCGAAAGTCGTCGTCAACGAGGAAGGGAAGCCGGCAGATATCGTGCTTCGTCCACGTTCGGTCGCCGAGAAGTTGATCGAGGAGTTCATGCTCGCAGCCAACGAGACGGTTGCGGAACACTTTCACAAGATGGACGTGCCGTTCATCTATCGTGTCCACGACAATCCAAAACCGGACAAGCTCGACTTCTTCTTCGACTTCGTCGCAAACTTTGGTGTTCACATCGAACGCATCAAAGGGCAGACGGTCGAACCGAAGACGCTTCAAAAGATTTTGAAGGCAATCGACGGGGAACCGGAAGAGCCGGTCATCAGCACGATCATGCTTCGCTCGATGCAACAGGCGAAATATGATGACGTCTCGCTCGGTCACTTCGGACTCGCGACAGACTTCTATACGCACTTCACGTCACCGATCCGTCGTTATCCGGACTTGATTGTCCACCGTCTCATGCGCACGTACGTCTTCAACAACGATTTGTCGGAGAAGACGATTGCGAAGTACGAGGACCGTCTCGGGGCGATCGCTGAACAGGCATCGAAACGGGAACGTCGCTCGGTCGACGCAGAGCGCGAGACACAGGCACTCAAAAAAGCCGAATACATGGAAGCCCATCTCGGTGAAGAGTTCGATGGTGTCGTCGCCGGCGTCACGAATTTCGGGATGTTCATCGAGCTTCCGAATACGATTGAAGGGCTTGTCCGTCTCCAGTCGATGGATGACTACTATCACTTCGATGAGTCACAGCTCATGCTCCTCGGGGAGCGGACGAAACGTCAGTTCCGTATCGGGGACGCCGTCCGTGTCAAAGTCGACGCCGTCAACTTAGACGAGCGGACGATCGATTTCACGGTCGTCGGCATGCCGAAACGAGAACCGTCGACGCGTCGCCAACCGACGACGATCAAAGCGAAAGGCGGTCGTCCGAAGAAGGACGAGAAAGACCGTCGTGGCGGTCGCGGTCGGGACGACAAGAAGAAGCGCGGCAAACCAGGAAGACCCGGCAAGCCGGGTAAACCAGGCGAGAAACCGAAGCGAGACGGGGAGAAGTCATCCCAAGGCCGTTCGGCACTCGACCTGAAGAATAAAGACAAGCACAAACGAAAAGGCGACGCTAAACGAGGTGCGAAGAAGCGTCGCTGACGGGGAAGGGCTCGTCCCTTCCTCCGTATCTTGTAGATAAAGGACTGAATGTGTATGGCCAAGAAGAAAGATTCGAACGCACTCGCCCAAAACCGCAAGGCGTCCTTCGATTACGCGATCGAAGATACGATTGAGGCAGGTATGGTGCTCACAGGGACGGAGATCAAGTCGGTCCGTCAATCGAAGATCAACATCGCGGATGCGTACGTCCGATTCGACGGGGGCGAGGCGACACTTCACAACTGTCATATCAGCCCGTTCGAACAAGGGAACCGCTTCAACCATGACCCACTCCGCGTCCGGAAGCTATTGTTGCATAAGAAGCAGATCAATCAGCTCATTGGAGCATCAGGGCGTGACGGCTACACGATCATCCCGCTCAAAGTGTATATCAAGAATGGGGTTGCGAAGTGCCTGCTCGGTGTCGGAAAAGGGAAGAAGAAGTACGACAAACGTGAGGACTTGAAGAAGAAAGACGCGAAGCGTGACGTCGACCGTGCGATGCGCGATCGGCAAAAATACTGACAACGAATCCTAATTGTGGTATATTAAATAGAGTACCAATTACCACCCCGGGGACGTTATGGATTCGACGGGGGTAGGTCGGTCGTATGTTGCGTGTCGAGGGGTCGGCCTCGTTAAAACGCAAACGCCTATAACTGGCAAAACTAACACACAACTCGCAGCAGCCTAAGTGCCCTGCGGATCCTGACATCCATCGCTTGTGTGGATGACTTTCAGGGTCTCAAACTAAGCAAGCTACGCTTCAACCTCGCCGTCTGAGGGCGCGAAGAAGAGATGAAACAGACTGGATGCGACAACGCCTGTTTATCGGCAGTGTCACATCGAGATTCAATAGATAAACTACACACGTAGAAGCATACGTTACGATGCCTTCGGACGCGGGTTCGACTCCCGCCGTCTCCATTTTGAAGCAGTCTGTAACGACTGCGATTCAATGATTTTCATGTAAGACCTTCTAATTTCATTGAGATTAGAAGGTCTTTGCTTTTGATTGAAGCTAGAAAGAAAGGAAGGTGAAACGCATGGGGAAATATCAATTAGACACAAGAAGCAAAGTAGCTGCGGCGAAGTACCAGGACGGCAAAAAGCCGACTGTCTCGAACAAGAAAGAACGATTGAACCAGCTTCGTGAAGCGTATTTGCAGAAGCAACAAGAGAAGAAGTGATCTGACGAAGGATTTTTGAGTGACTGCTCATTAGTCCTTTTCTTATGGATAGCGGACACCGGTCATTAGGTTTTTGATGGGAATCAAGGGATTGAGCATTGTTTTGTTGAATAGAAACCACGAGTTGTTTTTTGAAAAAACGTCAAATAAACATACATACCATAGGAGGAGTTCACATGTCTAAAAAATCGACGGAATTGATTGTGAATGGGGTCAAAAAATATGGTCCGACAGTAGGCAAACTTGCATTAAAACATAACAAAGAAATCATTGGGGCTTTAGGGTCAATCAATTTAAAGAAACGATTTAATAAGTCCGATGATCCCGATCAAAGCCCTAAAAAAGCCAAAGCCAAGAACATGCATCCGCGAAAGCAACGATACCAATACTATTTAACTGAAGTGACCCCTACGTTAGATACTCGAAATCGCGATGAGTTACTTGAATACAAATTGGAAGTAGAGCAATGCATTCGACAAACCAAAATGGAGCAAGCACAAGACATCGTCATCAAAAAACAGATTCATGAGGGGCGGATTAAAGAGTGGGAGACCATTCTCACTCACATCGTGAGTCAAATGACCATCAAGGACTATATGGAATATTTGAGGCTCTTCAACAATCCAGAGTATCAAAGTGAATATTTCGCAGGCTTTGCAACGGATGTGGAGAAATTCAAAAAACTCAATACGGTCGAACAGTATGATGCGCTCGTTCAGTATGTTCACGAAAAAACAATGATCGACATCGAACAAATTAAAAGAGAGTTTTCTGCTCCTGTTTGATGGACCGAGATCCACTTCCATAAGTCCTCATATTAATAATTTGAAAGTTAAAGGTGGCGGAGTTAATTTAACAAGTCACCTTAACCAAAAACAAGTCGAATCTCGTTAAACAAACTAACCCCTGAATGAAAGACACTTAATAATAAGTGCTCATTCAGGGGTTAGTTTGTGACTTAGGATACTTAATTCAGAATGGGTTCATTCACTTCAACCTCATCACTATCGAAAGGCAAGCTTGAAGTAGGTATGATTCCCACTTCATCCATTTCGATACTTCTAAAGTATTCGTGTGCAACCATTGTTGTCTTAAATTCAGCAGTTGGATCGATTGTTTCAACTAAAGTTTGTAATTCTTTAACCGTTGTCACAAAAAACTCTTTACGTAAGTTCACTTTATTTAAGCGCTTATCACTTAATTCTTGATGGAGTTGATATTCTAAGCCCACTGCATCATCTGAGAAAATCATTGCGTGTACATCGAATTTAAAAGGCACAGATGCGTCCCCAAGTTCATCAACTCGATCTTGTGGGTTCATTCGTCTTGTCATTCCAACTTTGAATACTTGTTTACCGAAGGAACCTAGATTTGAGATAGCATAAACATAACCAGCTTTACCATTCGCTCGTTTAAAAATTTCTTCTTTCTGCTCTACAACATTGTTTTGTTGTTGCTCAAGTTCTGAAATACGTGACTGTAATTGAGCAATTATATCTGGATTAGTTTCGCTGATTAGAAGCTCATTCGTACGTTGTAATTCTACCTCGAATTTGGCCTCTTCTGCCTCTAATTTTTTCTTTTGTGCTTCTAACTCTTTACGTTCCGCAGCTTCTTGACGCATTTGCTCTCGAATTAAACGTTGTTCTTCTTTTTCTTGTTCACGCTTAATGTAATACTGATACTCAACCTCAATCGCTTCAATGAACAACGGTTCAAGTTCTGCTAAAAATTTTGAAATAGTTGGTGAAATTGAAGCATTACCGTTTGTTGAAATAGCTAAATATTTTCGAATCAAAGCTTTTGCATTGTCAATAGCTTCTTCATGTTTTGCGTATGAAAGGGTATAAAGAATATTCTGCAATTCAGCTTGTAAGCCTATTACCATTAGTTGATAGATTGCTTGGTTTGCCTTTGTTTTGTAGCGATCTTTATACTTATCTAACAATGTTGCAATTTCTTTTTTGATTTTATTAATTTGTTTTCGTAATTCTTTTGAATTCATTGCATGATAATCTAGTTCTACCAGGCTTTTCATAATACTTTCTTCATCATAATTTGCTAATAATAGTTCTAACTCATTCGGAAGATTATCTTCGTTGAATAATTGTGGAAATAAATCGATTAAATTGCGAATACCATTGAACTCTGTTTTCAGTTTTGAAAGTTTAGTACTTTGTGATTTTATATTTTTGCTCAATTTTTCATTTTCAATTGATAACTCATCACGCTCTTCTGCAAACTTTTGAAGTTCAGCTATTTTCTTTTGATTGTTCAATATGATTTCATCAATAATTCGTTTTCCTTCCGACTCGTATTCAGCTCGTATTTGTTCTATATAGCTTGCTTTGTTTTCTTCAAAAATATTTAGAGAATTTGAGATATTTACTTGAATCTGGTTATGTTCGATTTCTAGATTATTTAGTTCCGTTTTCAAAGAAGTGATTTCTTCTTGCAAATTTTTAACTTCAGAGACCTGTAGTTTTAATTTTTCTGACTTCATATAATAGAAACGACCAAACAGTAAAATAAAACCTATAATTGAAGTCAATCCAACCGTTATAATTCCTGCCAAAATTAATGTCAGTATTGTCCACCAACTAAAATACCAAGGTGTTTTTATTTTCACTTTTTCAATCTTATCTGCGCTCATAAACCTCAACCTTTCTCTTATGTAGATACTTACTAATATTATTTTACTGAAGAAATTACAATAAAACATTATAATTAGTTAAAAATGTAAAATAATTTTGTGGAAGGATTTATTCAATTTAGATATTTTTATATTTAGATGATAGATGCTTTAGATAGATTCAATCTGACTGCTGTTTTTTATTTAGAGAAACTAGAAAGATTTTAGTGTATAAATTGATAACTTTTATAGTGATGGATGTAGAATCAGTAGAGATATACAAAATATCCTGACGCTTCATCGGGAACCGAAAGCTGATGACGAAGAACGCGTTCGGACATGGATGTCTGCGTTACAAGAGAACGACATCTTGCAGCGAGCCGAAATTCGTGTCGACTATACCGCTAAAAACGGAGAACTTCTAGATGATGGTACTGGTTTAGATTTATCGTTTTAACAATAATCCCACTCTCCAATCGGAAAGTGGGATTTGTTCAGTCAAACACTCGACTGATCCAGCGTTTGAAAAAGGGTTGGTCTGATTGTGTCACGCTATGATTGTCGAGCTCCACCTCTTCGATCGCCTCATTCGGAGACCTCAATTGAATCGTCATCTCGTCACCGAGTCCGGTCGTGACACCGCTCTCAAATTGAAGATTTCGCGTCACATAAGCGTTTGCGTATAAGAAGCCGCCTTTTTCCTCCACTTGTACATCCTGAATCGTATAGTGAAATTGCTCGACCCAATCCCGCTGACCGAGGAGAAGCCGGACGACGTCATCTTCGTGTGACAGTTTCGTTCGCTCGATATCCTCGAGAGGAGTATACGTTTCAATCGCTGTTTGCTGCGCTTCTAAGATGTCTTTGAAGTGATGTGTCGCAACTTCCGTCGTCCATGCAGCGGAACCCGTCTTCGACTCGGTCGCATAATGGAAAAGAGCAAATCCAATCAAGGAGAATAACGCCACGGCACTTACTCGTTTGAACTGTTTCATCGTCGAGCTTCCTCCATATCAATTATAGATTGAAGACGTTAAAAAGATTGTCAATGATTCTCGCTATTACTCTAGTGACTTATCGACCGGTGATTTGATCAAACCAATTCGCGACCAAGTCCGCACTGCCATCTTGGAACATAAATATGGATACTCCGACCATCACAAGCCCAACTAAAATCAACCCACCTTGCTTCGCGCGACTTGCAATCCCTCGCACGATGAGGATAATTCCCAATCCAAGCAAAAGAAAGTACCAAAATCCCATGAATATCCCTCCTTTTTCTAATTATTCTCATTTTAGTATGAATCGGTCGAGCAGGCTCTACATACTTAGACTGATTTATCTTTTAAAAAAGAAGGGTACATTACCTCTATGCGAATAATTAGGGGAGTGACCATTATGCGGAAAACAATTGTCATTGCGGGGGCGAGCGGCTATATCGGCTCGAACGTGATGGAACAGCTAAAAGAAGAATACGACATCATCGCGTTGTCGCGATCGACGAAGAATAAAGAAGATGAAGCCCATATCACGTGGCGTGCCTGTGATTTGTTCTCATATGAGGCAACAAAAGAAGCATGTGAGGGAGCGGACTACGCGATGTTCCTCGTCCACTCGATGATTCCGGACGGGGGATTGACGCAGGCGACGTTCGAAGACATGGACGCGCTCATCGCGGATAATTTCGCCCGGGCAGTGAGCGCGAAAGATATCGAACAGATCGTCTATTTGAGCGGTATCATCCCAGAAGAGTCGAAGACGTTGTCGCGTCATTTGAAGAGTCGACTCGAAGTCGAACGCATCCTCGGCGGACAAGGCGTGCCGGTGACGACGATTCGGGCGGGGCTCATCATCGGTCCAGAAGGTTCGTCGTTCCCTATTTTAGCGAAGCTCGTCAAACGATTGCCTTCGATGATCCTGCCACGCTGGACGAAGACGGAGACACATCCGATCGACATTCGGGAAGCCGTTCAGGCACTCATCTCGGTCGTCGGTGCCGAGTCGCTTTATGACCGTCATATCGACATCGGAGGCCCCGAAGTGATGACGTATCGGAAGATGATCGAGCAGACGGCCGAAGTCATAGACAAGCGTCGTGTCTTGATCGACTTCCCGTTCCCGACAATCAAACTGTCGCGGCTGTGGGTCATGGCCGTCACGGGTGAACCGAAGGCGACCGTCTATCCGCTCGTCGAGAGCATGGGGCACGCGATGGTGGCAAAAGATACCGTCGAAGGCATCGGCCAGGGAGAAATTCCATTCAAACAGGCTGTCGAACATGCGCTTGAGGAAGAAGAGAAGCAGTCCTCGGGCGAGAAGAAGAAAAAGCAACCGAAATCGTATACGGTCCGTTCGATTCAGCGGTTCGGTCTGCCGGAAGAAAAATCGGCACTTTGGATGGCGGACACGTACTTCGAATGGCTCGGTCGTTTTATGTATCCGCTCATCCAGACGACAAAAGAAGACGATGATTGGGAGATCGCGCTACTCGATCCATCGTTCGTCGCGCTTCATCTATCCCTCGAACGAGAAGCGACAGACGATATGGCGTCCTTTGCGATTGACGGGGGCAAGTTTGTCAAGTTAAGTGAAGAGGATAAGACGGGGCGTCTCGAATTCCGGCGATTACCAGAGTCGGATGAAGGACTCGTCGCCATCCATGAGTTCGTACCGGCCCTCCCGTGGTGGTTCTATACGAAGACGCAGGCGAAAGCCCATCTCGTCGTCATGTGGCTGTTCGGTCGTCATGTGAAGTTGCTGGGGAAAGACGCGGAAGATGGCGATCAAGTCGTAGAAGCTCCGACGAATTGAAGGGAGGCGCATCGAAAGGTGCGTCTTTTTCTTTTGTACATTCTGTTAACGTTTTTCTCAACCCGTTTACAAGCCCTCTTTCCAGGCGTACACTAAACTCGTTTTTGAACTGATTGGAAAGAAGGAATGTATGATGCAAGAATCACTCTCCACACGTGAGATGTGGCAAAAGGACATCTCGGCCGGAATCACGGTCGGTGTCGTCGCCATACCACTCGCCATGGCATTCGCCATCGCTTCAGGCGTCCCGCCGGTATATGGGCTCTACACGTCCATCTTCGCTGGAATCCTCGTCAGTCTGTTCGGGGGTTCGACGTTTCAAATCGCCGGGCCGACGGGAGCGTTCATCCCGATCGTCTCGGGTGTCGTCCTCGCTTACGGATATGAGGGGTTACTCGTCACGACCGTTCTTGCGGGAATCTTACTGCTCCTCATGAGCGTGCTCCGGGTCGGACGGCTCATCCGCTTTATGCCTCGTGCTGTCACGATTGGCTTCACGGCCGGGATTGCCGTCGTCATCTTCGTCGACCAACTCGATGAGTTGTTCGGGGTCACGTTTGAGAAGGCGCCGCATTTTCACGAGAACTTGCTTCGCCTCGGTCAGGCGTTGCCCGAAGCATCGATGTGGCCGATTGTCATTGCCGGGATCGGCTTCTTGACGCTTTGGCTCGTGCCGAAGCTACCGTTCCGTTTACCGCTCTTACTCATGGCGATGCTCGTCCCGACGTTCGTCAGTCTCCTCATCCCGGGTGAGGTCGCGACCATCGGAAGTGCATACGGTGGCATCCCGAGCGGAATACCGGAATTCAACTGGCTTGCGATCGACCTCGACCTGATTACGACGCTCCTCCCATCCGCGTTCGCCATCGCCTTCCTTGGCGCACTTGAGTCACTTCTTTCGGGAACGGTCGCCGACGGGATGGCGGGGACGAAGATGAAACCGGACAAGGAACTGTTCGGACAAGGCCTTGCGAACGTGATCACACCGTTCTTTGGTGGGATTCCGTCGACAGGTGCCATCGCTCGGACGGCGACAAACATTCAGGCGGGGGCGGTCAGTCGACGTGCCGGCGTCATTCACGGGATCACGGTGCTCGTTGCGGTACTCGTCCTCGCCCCATTCGCGAGTTACGTGCCGCTCGCCGCACTCGCCCCGATCTTGATGCGGGTCGCCTGGAACATGTCCGAACGCCATCACGTGATGGCGATGTTGCGTCATCGTTCCTCCGAGTCGCTCGTCTTACTTGTCACGCTACTATTGACAGTATTCGTCGACTTGGTCGTCGCCGTCGAGGTCGGCGTCATCTGTGCGCTCGCGCTCTTTGCGAAACGGATGGCCGATACGATTGATGTGCGCGAACGGACAGAACGGTACGTCACGCGAGACGGCCAAATCGTCTTCAGTGTCGAAGGTCCCCTCTTCTTCGGTGCGGTCGAGTTGTTCGAGCACGTCCTCCATCACATCCATCGGGAGCCGGACGTATTCATCTTCAACTTCCACCGCTGCCCGGTCATCGATGTGACCGCAGTCGAGGAGTTGCGTCGTGTCGTCACCGAACTGAAAGCGGCCGACCGTCACGTCATCTTCGCGCACCTGTCTCCCTCGGTCCGCGCGACGCTTGCTCACTATGGTCTGCTCGACGGAATCGAGACGTTCGAGACGACCCAGGAAGCGATCGAGGCGTCTTAACGAACGGACAAGATATCGGTGAACGGGACGCGGCGCACCTCGCCGTCGAACAGTTCGACCTCGCGCTCGGCGTAATAGATGGCATGGACATAGCCGCGCATGCTTGTCGTCAAGCCGTCCACGAACAAGGTCACTTCGACCTGATCGCCTTCACGGATGGCCCGTTCGAGCTCGGTCTGCCAGAGATAGAGGAGCTGTTCATCCAAATCGGGCAGTTCGATCTTTTGGATTTGTGCATAATAACGTTTCAGTAGGGCGACGTGCTCGGGCATGAGAAATGGGATCCATTTCAACTCACCCCGGTCACGATAGCGGGTCTTGCTCATGAGGAATCGCCTCCTTGTTTATGTCCGCCGATTAAACGTTGGCGCGTCCGGAGCGGACTGTCTTTTAGTAGGCTCGATGCCGGTCGGATCGTGCCGCGACCGAACCGGACGTTCAAGCCGTCAATCAAATCGAGGAAGTCGAGCCGTTTCGCCTTCGCCCATTCGTCTTCGAAGAACGATAACTGGACGTGGTCGCTCCGCGGCTCGAGCTTGCCGAGAGCGACCGAGACGTAACGGACGGCCTCCGTCTCTTCCCAGCCGTCTAAAAATAGCTGCACTAAGATGGGGAGAAACTCTTGCTCGTCCGCTGTGAAGCGGGGGAGCTTCTTTTGTTTACTGAAGCCACCCCGGTCGCTCGTTCGCGTATAGCGCACCCCGAGGTGGAGCGTCCCCCCGACGAGTCCCGCTTGCCGTGTCCGCATGCCGACCTCGACCGCGATCGCCTGTAAGGCGAGCCGGATTGCGGAATACGTCGTGTAGTCTTTCATGAGGGTGATGCCGTGTCCGATCGACTTCGGTCGCGTCCGTTTCGCCCCGAACAAGGAGCTCGCTGGCAGGATGGTCGGCGACTCGTCGATGCCCCAGGCGTGATGCCAAAGTTCTGCACCGATCACACCGAACTTTTCATGAAGGGATTCGAGCGGATAGCGGGTCAAATCCCCAATCGTGAAAATGCCGAGTCGCTGCAGATGGACCGCCATCTTCGTCCCGACGCCCCACATCTTCTCAATCGGGGCAGGGTGAATCAGTCGCTCGACGTCTTGGAGAAGGCACGTGGCGACACCCTTCTTTTTCGCATGCAAATCGAGGACGAGCTTGGCGAGGACGTTGTTCGGTCCGATGCCGATGGTGACGGGAATCCCTGTATAGCGAAAAATCGTCGCACGCATGAGGTGGGCGACGTGCTCGTCACTTCCGAACAGTCGCTCCGTCCCGGTCATGTCGACGAGCGTCTCGTCAATCGAATAGACGCGAATCGCCTCGGGCGGGGCGAACTGATGAAGGATGTGGATGATTTGGATGGAAACGTTCAAATAATGACTCATCCGCGCCTCGGCATAGAGGACGTCTTGCCGTTCGTGCCACGGGAGGCGGTCGATGTGGAAGCGACGTGACCCGGTCTTGATGCCGAGCTGTTTCATCTTCGGGGTCGTAGCGAGGACGAGCGCCCCGCTGTCCCGGAGGTTCGAGAGGACGACGAGCTTCGTGTGATAAGGATTTTTGTTGCGCGCGGCACACTCACAACTGGCATAGAACGAGACGCTGTCGATACAAAAGATTCGTCTGCGCATCGTCACCACTCCTTTTTACGAACAAATGTTCTGTTTTTTTCATCGTAACACGGTCTCACGTCATCTCAAATAGTGAATTGAAAATATTTTTACAAAGATTTTTTGAAAATTACCCAAAATTTATAGGTTTTCACGTGTCTAAAAACCAACTTTTAGGAAGTTTTCGTAAAAAAGTATCCGAATTGGTTCGATTTTCGTTATAATAGACGAGTATGTAAGTGATGAATTGATAGAAAGATGGAGGCTATTAGTGTGATCCAATTTGTAAAACAGTTAACGAATGATCAAAGCCGGCGTTTGAAAGCGTATGAACGACGGGTCGCGCGTATTAATGGATTAGAGACAACGATGAAAGCCCTCTCGGATGACGAGATGCGTACATATACGGAGACGCTCAAAGCACGTCTCTTGGATGGAAAGAAAGTGGATGACATCGCGGAAGAAGGGTTCGCTCTCGTCCGAGAAGCGTCGGTTCGTGTGCTCGGCATGCGTCACTATGACGTCCAGCTCATCGGTGGATTTGCCCTCCTCGAAGGGAACATCTCGGAGATGCCGACCGGGGAAGGGAAGACGCTCGTCGCCGCCTTACCGAGTTACGTCAAAGCACTCGAAGGAAAAGGCGTCCATGTCATCACGGTGAACGATTATTTGGCGAGACGTGACGCTGAACAGATCGGGAAGATTCATGACTTCCTCGGGTTGACGGTCGGCTTGAACGTACCAGACATCGAGGCGGACGAGAAGCGTTCTGCGTATCAGGCAGACATCACGTATGGGGTCGGGACGGAGTTCGGATTCGACTACTTGCGTGACAACCTTGTCCATAAGCCGGAAGAACGGGTCCAACGCCCGTTCCATTTCGCAATCGTCGATGAAGTCGACAGCATCTTGATCGATGAGGCGAAGACACCGCTCATCATCGCGCAAAAGGACCGATCGCACATTCGGTTGAAACAATTGGCGCAACAGATCATTTCCGAGTTCGGTGAGACCGATTACGAGGTCGACCTCGAGTCGAGATCTGCGACGTTCACGGAAGAAGGAATCGTCAAGATTGAAGAGCTGTTCGCCATCGACAATCTGTTCAGCGCCTCACATCAGGTGCTCTATCACTATCTCGTCCAGGCGCTCCGGGCGAACGTCTTGTTCGAGCTCGACGTCGACTATATCGTCCGTGAAGACAAGATTGAACTGATCGATTTGTTTACGGGACGCATCATGGAAGGGCGGAGCTTGTCGGAAGGGTTGCATCAGGCGCTCGAGGCGAAAGAAGGCGTCACGATCACCGAGGAGAACAAGACGACGGCGGAAATTACGATCCAGCACTATTTCCGCATGTATCCGCTCGTCGGTGGGATGACGGGGACGGCCCAGACGTCACGCCAAGAGTTTTTGAAGACGTACAACATGGACGTCGTCCAAGTGCCGACGAACCGCGAGCGTCAGCGTGTTGACCATCCGGACCGCATCTTCATGACGACCGAGCAAAAGTATGCGGCGGTCACTGAAAAAGTGGCGGAACTTCATGCGATGGGACGTCCGGTGTTGATCGGGACGACCTCGATCGCACAGTCAGAAGCGATCAGCAAGCACTTGAAGAAGAAGCGGATCGAGCATGACGTGTTGAACGCGAAGACGGTCGCACAGGAAGCGGACATCATCGCAGACGCCGGTCAATTCGGCAAAGTGACGATCGCAACGAACATGGCCGGACGCGGGACGGACATCACGCTCGACGCAAAAGCGAAGGAAGCGAGCGGTCTCTTCGTCATCGGGACGGAGCGCCACGAGTCAAAACGTGTCGACAACCAGCTCCGCGGTCGTTCGGGACGTCAAGGCGACCCGGGTGCGACCGAGTTCTTCGTCTCGCTCGAAGATGAGATCGTGAAACGCTATGCGGCGCAAAAGTTAGAACGCGTGGAGAAGAAGTTGAAGCCGAGCGCGACAGGTGAGGTCTCAACGAAAGATGCGATCGAGATCATCGAATATGCGCAGACGACGATTGAAGGACTCGGCGTCTCGATTCGGGACTACTTGTTCAAACTCGATGACGTCTTGAACGAGCAGCGGAATATCATCTATACGATTCGTAACCAGGCCGTCAACGCCGATGCGGATGCCATTACGAAAAACGTCCTCGGCATGATGCGTCTCGCCCTCGAGAACAGCATCGACATGCATGTGTCGGATGAACTCGTGCCTGAGGAATGGCCGATCGATGAGTTGAAAGAAGACTTGCGCTACTTGACGATGCAGGAGCCGACATGGGCAAATGACATCGCGGATACGCGTGAACTGAAGGATGCCTTAAACGACTGGATGGAGACAATCATCACTACGACGGCGTCACGCCTCGAACAGGACGACATCGTCCTCTTCGCGAAAGAGTCGCTTCTCCGCGCCGTCGACATGAAGTGGACGGATCATTTGACGACGATGAGCGGATTGAAAGAAGGGATCGGTCTTCGTAGCTACGGTCAGGAAGACCCGAGCCGTCAGTTCGGAAAAGAAGGACTTGAAATCTTCGAACAGACGTATATCAATATCGCACGGGATGTCACGACGGAACTATGCCAGCTCGACCGCTACTTTGCAGAGATGGCAGAGGAGGAAGTATAATGTTAGGATTTCGTAAACGTAAACAAATCGAGACAGGAAATAAAGAGGAAGGACGCCAATTGACGCTCGTCATCGACGATGCGATGGGGATTCCGAAAGAGGATGAGTACGTCTTCCGTTACCACGCGAAACGACTTCCCGCACTTCTCGACAACCAGCTCTCGATCGAGTTGTTGAATGCCGAGTCGCTCGGACATGACTTGTCAATCGTGGCGTTGTTCCGCAATACGCTTCCGAGCTCGTTCGAGATCAACGAGTTGCCGGTCCTCTTGTTGGACGCGAATAACGTCCCGATCGGACGGAAGGTACTAGGGCGTTCTGAACTGCCGAGCTTTGAAGCGTGGACGAGCAAGCCGGTCTACTTGGACTTCTTCTTGGATGAGATGTTCGGCGAGGTGGAGTCGTACGACTCGCTCCGACTCGTCTTCCAAATGAACCCGATTGACCCGCTACAACTCGTATCACCGGAAGAAGAAGCGACATTCTCGAAACGAGCATGGCAACAGCTCATGCGGACGAATATCTCGACGCCACCGGTCGGGGAGAACGAGTTCAATTTGATGCTCGTCTCGGTAGAGAAAGAAGAGACGAACGTCACGGCGACGATTCTCCTCCGCAACGGGTACGACCGCCACTTGAACGTCGAGAAACTCCCGCTTGAACTCGTAAGTGGCGAGGACGTAATCGGCTTCACGATGATTCGTCTTGAAGAGCCAGTCCATGGTAAACATGCGTACCCGGTATCGGTCACGTTTGAAGAAATTGAGGGCGATGGACCGTTCAGCGTTCGTATTAAACAATGATAGGAGAATAGACCTGATTTCTGTAAAGGAAATTAGGTCTATTTTTATACAAAAATGTAATAGGAGGGAAAGACGGCTGGTGTTATATTGAATATGGTTAGACAATTATCAGCCAAAAAAAGGGGACAATCACATGAAAACCGCATTGAAATGGTCGATCGCGACCGCGCTCGTGTTACCAACCGTTTTGCCGCTACAGGCACCGAACGTCTTGGCAGAAGTGGACGAGGATATCGTCAAGCTCCGTTTCTTAGAGACGACAGACTTACATACGAACATCACGAACTACGACTACTTCCAAGACAAGGTCGACAACACGATCGGGTTGACGAAAGTCGCGACACTCATCAATGAACATCGTACAGCCGCTGGGGAAACGAACACGTTCTTGTTCGATAACGGGGATACGATTCAGGGGACACCGTTTGGCGATTACGTCCGTGAGAGCCAAGCCGGAAAAAATGAAGTGTTTGAACATCCGATGTACAAGGCGATGGCCGCATTGAACTACGATGCCGTCACACTCGGGAACCATGAATTCAACTTTGGTCTCGACTTCCTATACAACGCGATGGAAGGGTCAAAAGGGAAACTTCGCTTCGTCAACTCGAACGTCAACGATCTAGAAGGCAACCCGATCGTCTCGAAGTTCAACGTGGATGGACAAGAGGTCCAAATCATCGAACGAACGGTTACAGACATGGATGGGGAAACACATACGATCAAAGTCGGTGTATTTGGAGTCGTCCCTCCGAAAATCATGTCATGGGATTCGGGGAACCTTCAAGGTCGTGTGACGACAGAGGATATCATCCCTTCGGCACGTGAAGCGGTACAAAAATTGAAAGACCAGGGAGCGGACGTCGTCGTCGCCCTCGCGCATTCAGGTATCGGTGAAAGTGCAGCCCTCGCAGACGAGCAACTCGACAGCGAGGAGAACGTCGGTTACGCGCTCACGAAGATTGACGGACTCGACATGGTCATGACAGGGCATCAACACGGTCGCTTCCCAGATGCGAAAGGTATGTTCGCCTCGTTCCCGAACGTCGACATGACGAAAGGGACAATCAATGGCAAACCGGTCGTCATGGCGAATAACCAAGGGAAAGACCTCGGCGTCATCGACTTCGAGCTCGAACTCGTAGATGGGAAATGGCAAATCATCGATGCATCAGCAACGCTCGACACGGTGACGGCTGATACGGCGGTCGACCCGACGATTCAAGCGTTGATTGAAGACGACCACTTGGCGACAATCGACTATATCAACCAACCGGTCGGTGAGATTCAAGACGACATCCAAAGTTACTTCGCACTCGTCCGTGATGATGCATCAGTCCAGTTCGTGACGAATGCACAGAAATGGTATGTCGAGAAAGAACTCGAGACGAACCCGGAACTTTCAGCGTATAAAGAGTTGCCACTGTTGTCAGCGGGCGCACCGTTCAAAGCCGGTGGCCGTGAATTGACGGATGCGAGCTACTACACGAACATCCCGAAAGGGCAAATCGCTTTGAAAAACGTCGCGGACCTTTATGTGTATCCGAACACGCTCGAAGTCGTCAAAGTGACAGGAAAAGATGTCATGGACTGGCTCGAGATGTCAGCGGGTGCGTTTGACCAAATCGAAGAAGATGGCGAAAACTTACTCAACCTTCAATTCCGTAGCTACAACTTCGACATTCTCGACGGCTTGACGTATGAGATTGATGTCACGGGTCCTGCGAAGTTCGATGTCGGCGGGAAGCTCGTCAACGAGAATGCGAACCGCGTGAAAAATGTCGAATATAACGGACAACCGATCAAGATGGACCAGGAGTTCTTGGTCGCGACGAACAACTATCGCGCCGGTTCTTCATCGTTCCCAGGCCTCGGTGGCGGGAAGAACATCGTCTATCGCTCAGCGTACGAGACACGTAACGTCATCTCGGACTACATTATCGAAAGTAAAGACAAGTTAGACTACAAAGCCGACGACAACTGGAAGATCGTCGCGGACGCGAAACGTTCGGTGACATTTGAAACAGCGGATGCAGGTAAGCAGTACTTGAACCTTTACGAAGGAATCGAAGCGACAGACGCGACGCGTGAAGATGCGGCAGGTCGTCTCTTCCGCACCTATACGACTGAGCTCGAAGCGGCACCCGTTGACTTGGTACTCTCGGTCGATGTGATCAAGCCGGGTGCAAAAGTCGTTACCGGGAAGACGGCTCCATCTGCGAACGTGACGTTGAAAGATGGCAAGACGGTCCTCGCGACGACGAAAGCCGATGCACAGGGCATGTACCGTTTGACGGTCAAACCGCTCAAACTCCGTCAGTCGTTGACGATTGAAAGTGAATTGAATGGCAAGACGATGACAGAAACGAAAGTCGTCGGTGCAGGATTCGTCGGAGCGCCAGCGATTTCGAAGCGCTTGACATACACGAACACAAACGTTTTGACAGGAACGACTTCACCGGGTGCTAAAATGGTATTGAAACGTGATGGGAAACGAATCGCCTATGCGACGGCTGACACAGCAGGTAAATTTGAGTTCACAAAACGAATTGGTTTCGTTGCGGCAAGCTATGAAATCGAAGCGAAAGATGTCACAGGTAAAGTAGTGGAAACTAAATCGTTTGTTCTCGAAGAACCTAAAGTGGTGACGCCGAAAAACACGAAAGGTGTGAAAATCGGTACTCGTGCATTGATTGGAAAAACGACACCGGGTGCGAAGGTCGTCTTGAAAGACGCCAAAGGTAAGCAAGTGGCGAAAGTGAAAGCGAGCTGGGCGGGAACGTATACGTTCACATTCAAAAAAGGTCTTGCGAAAGGAACGTATAAAGTCATCGCGAGTGACTATGATGGTTCTGGTGCAAAACAAGCTACATTCAAACTAAAATAAGAGTTGAACGACGTCCGATTCGGGCGTCGTTTTTTGTCGGATAAAAGTGTCTAAAATGTGAATGAAAGCCCTTACGTTATCGTTATATATTATGTATAATCAATCGTGTAATCGGTTACATGACACATGTAAACTTAAGAGCTGACGGGGATCGGCTACATACGTACGGAAAAGGGGACTGACAGATGATTACATTCTTCGTCGCACTCGCACTACTTTTGGTCGGGTATTTGGTATACGGTCGTTACGTCGAGAAGACGTTCGGCATCAAGGAGGAGCGGACGACGCCCGCCTACGCTTCCCAGGACGGCATCGACTACGTGCCGATGGGCAAGAAGCGCAACTCGATGATCCAGCTGCTCAACATCGCCGGAGTCGGACCGATCTTCGGACCGATCATGGGGGCGCTCTATGGACCGGTCGCCTTTCTTTGGATCGTGTTCGGGTCGATTTTTGCCGGAGCGGTTCATGACTATTTGACCGGGATGATTTCCCTGCGGAACAATGGGGCACACTTGCCACAACTAGCGGAAAAGTTCCTCGGACGTTCGCTTCGCCATATCGTCAACGGGTTTGCACTCTTACTTTTACTTCTTGTCGGAACGGTATTCGTCACGTCTCCGAGTAACATGATCAACAACTTGTTCGACGGGGACGCCTCGACGCTCATGTTCGTCATCTTCGCCGTATTCGCTTACTACATCTTGGCGACGCTTCTCCCGGTCGATAAGATCATCGGACGCATCTACCCGTTCTTCGGGGCATTACTTGTCATCAGTGCCATCGGGATCGCGGTCAGCTTGTTCGCCCAAGGATACAAGATTCCAGAGATGACATTGACGAACATGCATCCGGACGGCCTGCCGGTCTGGCCGCTCCTGTTCTTCACGATCTCATGTGGGGCGCTCTCCGGTTTCCATGCGACACAGTCGCCGATCATCTCGCGGACGACGATGAAAGAAAGCAACGGTCGAGAAATCTTCTACGGCATGATGATCGCTGAGGCGGTCATCGCGATGGTATGGGCCGGGGCGGCGATGGCCATCTTCGAGCCGGGCGAATTGCTCGGGCTCATCAACTCAGGGACGCCGGCGCTCGTCGTCCAGGAGGTGGCGACGCTCATGCTCGGCAGCATCGGCGGGACGCTCGCAATCCTTGGTGTCATCGTCTTGCCGATCACGTCAGGCGACACGGCGTTCCGTAGCGCTCGGATGATCATCGCCGACTACTTATCGATCGCACAGAAGAAGTTCTCGTCACGCCTCTGGATCGCGCTCCCACTCTTCGCGATCTCATACGTGCTCACGAACATGGACTTCCAGATGCTCTGGCAGTACTTCAACTGGGCGAACCAGACGACGGCGGTCATCGCGCTCTTCGTCGGGGCGATGTATCTCTATATCAAAGGACGCAACCACTACATCGCGCTCCTTCCGGGGACGTTCATGTTGTATGCGGTCTGGTTCTACATCTTGACGGCGCCGATCGGCTTCAAGCTCGATGGGGTCCTGCCGTACGTCATCTCGACACTCGGGACGCTGACGCTGCTCGTCCTGTTCCATAAGCGGGCACGCGCGATGCGGGCGGCACAGATGGAGTGTGACATTCCAGTGAAAGAAGTCGCATAATTTTAACACGGGCCAATCTGTGGTCCGTGTTTTTGATTGCTTTCAAATCGGGAACTGTCCATACTAGAGGGAACAGTTAAGGAAGGTGGGAGCATATGGAACAAAAGCAACTAAAAGAGATGCTCCATGCCGACACGCTCGGGGAAGAGATTGCGAGCGCGATCACGCACGGCTTAGGAGTCATCTTCAGCATCGTCGCCCTCGTCTTGCTCGTCATGAGTGCGACGGAAAGCGGGAGCACGTGGAACGTCACCGCGGTCAGCGTGTTCGGGGTATCGATGATTTTACTCTACCTCTTCTCGACACTCATGCACGCCATCCCGCATCCACGGGCGAAACGGGTGCTACAAGTGTTCGACCACGCGGGCATCTACTTACTCATCGCCGGAAGCTACACACCGTTCGCCCTTGTGACCCTTCACGGGACGCTCGGTTGGATTCTTTTTGGGATTGTGTGGGGTGTGGCGATTCTCGGGATCGTCTGGAAGCTATTTTCGACCGGGAAGTACATGTGGGTATCGAATGTGACATATCTCGCACTCGGCTGGATCTGTATTATCGCCATCCGCCCATTGTACGAATCACTCGGTCATCAAGGATTCATGCTTCTCCTCGCGGGAGGGATCGCCTATTCGGTCGGAATCGTGTTTTATGTGTGGCAAAAATTGCCGTTCAATCATGCGATTTGGCACTTGTTCGTGTTAGCGGGAAGTGTGCTCATCTTCCTGAGTATTCTGCTCTATGTCGCACCTTCGACAAGCCTATAAGACAGCCGTCCTACGGGGCGTCTGTCTTTTTTGAAAGCGAAGGAAGAAAGTGTTGAAAACGGTTACAAAAATACAGACGAATTGACGTTTGTGTGTCATAATAATTTCAGACATCATCATAGAGATAGATGGGTGTAAAAGTAAGGGGGACAATCAGATGGAAAAAGTGTTGCGCGATGGATTTATCTACATGTCACAAAACAAAACACTCAACAGTTTGGCAAAGAAATATGGCCTACGATTTGGTGCATCACGCTTTGTAGCAGGGGAAGACTTTAAGGCGTCTGTTCCGACGATTCGCGAACTAAACGCGAAGGGCTTGTCGGTCACAGTCGATCATCTCGGGGAATTTATTCAGACAGTCGAAGAAGCAAATACGAATCGCGATGAAATTATTCGTGCGGTTGAAATTATGGCAGAAGAGCAATTAGATGCCTATATGTCACTCAAACTGACGTCACTCGGATTCGATATATCGGACGAGTTGATCGAAGACAACATGCGTCACATTTTGACGGTCGCACAAGAAGTAGGGGTCTTTGTGGCCATCGATATGGAAGATGAGCAGCGTTGTGAGAAGACGCTCGAGTTGTTCAAAAAGCTGAAAGCGGAATTTGATGGCCTCGGGACGGTCATCCAATCGTACTTGTACCGCTCAGAAGATGATATTAATCATCTCGCGCCGCTCAAGCCGAACCTCCGCATCGTCAAAGGGGCATATAAAGAGCCAGCGACGGTCGCGTTCCCAGAAAAAGAGGACGTCGACCACAATTACTTGAAACTCGTCAAACTCCACCTGGCGAACGGAAACTACGCATCCATCGCGACACACGATGACCATATGATTGACGACGTGATCGAACACGTCAAAGAAAACAACATCCCGCTCGACCAGTTCGAGTTCCAGATGTTATACGGGATCCGCGTCGAGCGTCAACTCGAGCTCGTGCGCCAAGGATACAAAGTCCGTGTCTACGTGCCATACGGCCGTGACTGGTACGGCTACTTTATGCGCCGCCTCGCGGAACGCCCGGCGAACGTGGCGTTCGTGTTAAAAGGAATGGTGAAGAAATGAGAAAAGCACGAACGTCCGTCGAGGGTGTTCGTGCTTTTTTGATGTGTTTTCTATTATTTAATGACATCGATTCGTTCGGCCCTCGCTATAGTGGAGGTGTTGTCAGTTGTGGATTCGTCTAACCAAACGTTGACCTCTAGCGGACTGTGCACTCGTTCCATCTCGTCATTCAAATCGGACATATCTACCCAAACTTGTCCGTCGGATTGATCGTCAACTAACACCATTCTCTTCTCAACATTCACTTCTAAAATGGTCCCTTGAAAATCGACCTCGCTATAATCTTTGTCTTGAATGGAAGAACAGCCTGCGATTAAACCGAAAAGAGTGGGGCTACAAGGAGCAAACTGATTCGTCCTTTGAAGAAAATCTGATCGTGGTTCATGAATGAACTCTCCTCCTTAACCGACAGTCATTCATTTGGTGAGACAGACAAATGGTCTTCGAGTATCCGATTGATTTCATGCTGCTCATCTTCACTAATTCCCTGTTTTGCTTTTGGGATGATGATTGCCTCGTCTTCTTCATAATACAAGAAGCGATATGTCTCGTCCTCGTTCACTTTTTTGATGGATGCCCAAGGAACTTGAGTCGTTCGATGAATGTTTGAACTAACAGAATGAACTTCGACGTGAGTCTCATACAATTGAAGAGTGGTCTCTTTTGGCCATGTCTGACTCTTTTGCAAGAAACGACGATTTAGTCGCAACATATAGGGTTCGTACAGGTCATTTAAAAGTGGTGTTAGCAAAAGCGCGAACAAGAATCCGACGATGACGGCAATCAATACATGTAATGCGGTCGATTCAGGTCGATACGGGAAAAAGAGTGTCCCTAAATATCCGATGGCAATCAGAATGGCGCGCATATATTTCATCCATACTTTACGTCTTCTTTCATGTTCTTCAGTGTGATGGATCAATTCTTGTTGAAAAGATACGGCATCTTCTACTGTCATTTGATACGTGAACGTCAATTCGTTCACTCCTTTCAAACTTCTTTGTCAATCAGCATATTGATTTGATTACTTTTTGATATTTAGACGGTCTTGTAACCATCGATTGATTTCAGTTTGGTCGATTTCACTGATTCCGTGATTCCGCTTTGGGATGATAAACACTTCATTTGTTTGGAAATATAAATAGCGGTTTGTTTCATCTTCACTCATTTTTTGAATCGCTTCCCATGCCACGTGTATATGTTTGGTTACATTATGGTGGGTTGAATGAAATTCAATACCGCTTTCACTCAAGTGTAAGGTGACTTTTCTTGGCCACTTCGTATCCGTTTTTAAAATGATTCGATTTTGTCGGAGAACGATTTTTTGATAGAGTTTCGTGATGAATGGCAAAAGCAACAACCCGATGATCAAACCTCCGACAAGTGGATATAACGCATTATGTTGAGGAAATACATTAACCAATAATAAAATCCCATAAAAAATGGCGAGTATTTCTACTAAAACAGTAAAGGCGATGCGTCTTTTTTTATGAAATGTTAATTGGTGAAAGGAATTTTTTTGAAGAGCGAAAAAATCGTGTTCCGTCAAGTGATAGTGAGTGGTCAATATGTTTCCTCCATTCTATAGAAAGTGGTAATCTCTTCCTAATTAAAACATAGGTAGGATTGATAAGAAAACGAAAGGGATTAACAAAAAAGACTCAGCAATCGCCGAGTCTCACCTATTATCCATTAATCACGGTACCACCGTTGACGTGAATGACTTGACCACTGACGTATGTCGAATCATCGCTTGCGAGATAGACGTATGCTGGTGCGAGCTCGGCCGGTTGTCCCGGTCGCTGCATACCGGACGAGTCTCCGAACGATTTGACTTTCTCCGCGTCGAAAGTTGACGGAATGAGCGGCGTCCAAATCGGTCCCGGGGCGACCCCGTTGACGCGAATCTTTTTGCCCGCCAAGTTTTTGGCGAGGGAGCGGGTGAAAGCCGTGATGGCGCCTTTCGTCGACGCATAGTCGATCAGTTGGTCGTTTCCTTCATAAGCCGTGATGGAGGTCGTATTGATGATGCTCGCCCCTTCTTTTAAATAAGGGAGAGCCGCTTTCGTTAAGTAAAACATGCTGAAGATGTTCGTGCGGAACGTCTTCTCGAGTTGTTCGTCCGAGATGTCGAGGAGCGATTCCTGTGGATGCTGCTCGGCGGCGTTGTTGACGAGAATATCGATGTGTCCGAACGTTTCGAGCGTCTCTTCGACAACTTGCTGGCAGAATGAAGATTCTCCGAGATCCCCTTGAAGGAGCAGACAGGCTTGACCTAAGTCCTCGATCCGTTCTTTCGTCGCTTCCGCGTCCTCAAGTTCATTTTGGTCTTTGTAGACGATGACGGAGTTCGCGCCTTCATGGGCGAAGAAAATGGCGACCGACTTCCCAATCCCGGAATCTCCACCGGTGATGATGGCAACCTTGTCTTTTAACTTGTCACTTCCTTTATAATCTTCTCGTTCATAGATGGGGAAAGGTTCCATCTTCGAATCGATCCCTGGTTGATGCGCCTGTTCTTGGGCACTCTTTTGGAACGACTCAAAATCCTTTCGATTGCCGGTAGTATTTAGACGATTATCACGCATTCATACATTCCCCTTTCTGATATTTGACTCTTTTTGTTTATACCACACCCGTTGAAAACTAATCGTTCAATCAAAAAATGGAATGAAATTGAAAAATGAACGCTTGCGAATGAATGTTCATTCATTTATGATAGAAGAGTAAACACGATGGTGATTGCGATTTTTTTTACGCGTGAAATGAATCACTATTCATTCTCATTTTAGGGGGGAACACTATGACGAGTCACATCGAACAATCAACCGACCTCCGTTTGACGAACTCAATTCGTTTTGCGGTCGTCATCGGTTCAGGAGTAATGGGGGCGGGGATTGCGGCTCACTTGGCGAACGCGGGGATTCGTTCGCTCATGCTCGACATCGTACCACGTGAATTGACAGCCAAAGAGGAAGCGAAAGGATTGACGCTCGAGTCACCTGAAGTACGGAATCGTATCGCCTCAGAAAACCGGCAAAAGCTATTGAAACAAAATCCAGCACCACTCGCGACAGCCGACCACCTCAACTTCATCGAAGTCGGGAACTTAGAGGATGACTTGGAGCGCTTGAAAGAGGCGGACTGGATCATCGAAGTCGTCGTCGAACGTCTCGACGTGAAGCAACAGCTCTTCGAGAAGATTGCACCTTACATCCGTGAAGATGCGATCCTCAGCTCGAACACGTCAGGGATTTCAATCGAAGTGATGGCAAGTGCCCTTCCGGAAGGATTGAAATCACGCTTCCTCGGCACGCACTTCTTCAACCCACCGCGTTACTTGAAGTTGCTCGAACTCATCCCGACGGAGCAGACAGCCCGTCCGGTCATCGACTTCATGTCACGTTTCGCGGAAGACCGTCTCGGAAAAGGTGTCGTCGAAGCAAAAGACACACCAAACTTCATCGGGAACCGCATCGGGACGTACGGTCTTCTCGTCACGTTCGAAGAGATGCTCAAGCAAAACGCCTCAATCGGAGAAATGGATTCAATCACGGGTCCACTCATCGGTCGTCCGAAATCTGCGACGTTCCGCACACTCGACGTCGTCGGAATCGACACATTCGTCCACGTGGCGGGTAACGTCTATGAGACACTCGAATCAGGGGAAGAGAAGGACACCTTCGACGTTCCCGCAGAAATGAAGCAACTCGTCGAAAAAGGCTGGATTGGACAAAAGGCCGGTCAAGGCTTCTATAAGAAAGAAGGCAAGGTCATTCAGGAATTGAACCTTCAGACGTTCGAATACGAACAATTGAAAGCGGTTACAGGTCCTGAACTCGATCAAATCAAGTCACTTCCTGGCTCAAAAGCGAAATTGAAAGGTGCTATCTTGAACAAAGGTCGCATCGGACAACTGCTCTGGCCAATCACGGCGAAGACGATCGCTTACTCGGCGCGTCTCACTGGAGAAATCGCCGATACGATCGTCGCTATCGATGACGCGATGAAGTGGGGCTTCGGTTGGAAGTTTGGACCGTTCGAAATGTGGGATGCCCTCGGTGTTGAAAAATCAGTCGAGCGCATGAAAGCGGAAGGTTATGACATCCCGGCATGGATCGATGAGATGCTTGCTGCAGGTAATACGTCATTCTACAAGGGAGAGCAGTATTACGATAAAGCGTCGAAGGCGTATGTCGAGAAGACCGTCAACCCGAAAGAATTGAAACTCAAACCGCTCGCAAAATCAAACGGTATCATCTTAGAGAACGGTGGGGCACGCCTCGTCGATATCGGCGATGACGTCGTCGCACTTGAATTCACCTCACCAAACAACGCAATCGGAGTCGACATCATGCAGATGATTGAACAATCGATCGACCGTGTCGAGCAAGACTTCAAAGGGATGGTCCTCGCCAACGATGGCAAGAACTTCTGTGTCGGCGCGAACCTTGCGATGATGCTTATGGAAGCAGAAGACGAGAACTGGTTCGAACTCGATTGGATCATCAACAAGTTCCAACAAGCCGTTCAAAAGATTCGCTATTCAAGTCGCCCGGTCGTCGCCGCACCATACGGCATGACGCTAGGTGGTGGGACGGAAATCAGCTTGCCGGCAGCGCGTATGCAAGCCGCGCTTGAGACATACATGGGTCTCGTCGAAGTCGGGGTCGGACTCATCCCAGGTGGGGGCGGAAACGTCAACACGTATCGTCGTCTCCTCGAGCAGACGCCAAAATCGATGCAAAACATTGAGAAGGCTGCACAGCAGACGTTCGAGAACATCGCGATGGCGAAAGTATCGAAGTCGGCATTTGATGCGAAGACGCTCGGTTACCACCGTGCGGTCGACGGAATCTCAATGAACCGTGACCACTTAACGTTCGATGCGAAACAGACGGTCCTTGAACTGGCTGACGGGTACACGGCACCCGTTCGCGAGAAGTTACCGGTCGTCGGTCAAACGGGTAAAGCGACGCTCGAACTCGCGGCGTATGAAATGTTCTATGGTGGTTATATTTCAGAGCACGATTTGAAGATTGCGAAGAAACTCGCACACGTCATCAGCGGTGGCGATTTGGCATACGGTACGCTCGTCGACGAGCAGTACTTCCTCGACATCGAGCGTGAAGCCTTCTTGAGCCTCATCGGGGAGCCGAAGTCACAACAACGGATGCAACATATGCTCGTGAAAGGCAAACCACTACGGAACTGATAAAGGGGGACAAAACAGATGAGGGAAGCAGTCATCGTAGCCGGCGCACGGACGCCGGTCGGAAAAGCAAAGCGCGGTTCGTTCCGTAACGTTCGTTCGGACGAGCTCGCGGGATATGCCATCAAGGCAACGCTTGAGCGTTCAGGATATAAAGGCCCGATTGATGACGTCATCATGGGTTGTGCGATGCCAGAAGCGGAGCAAGGGATGAACATCGCTCGCTATGCGGCGGTCCGGGGGGGACTGTCGCACGAAGTACCAGCGATTACCATCAACCGCTACTGCTCGTCAGGCCTTCAAGCTATTGCGGATGCAGCGGCAAAAATCATGATCGGTCAAGCGACGGCAATCATCGCCGGCGGTATGGAATCGATGAGCCAAGTCCCGATGGGTGGTCACGTCATCCGTCCAAACCCACACATCATGGAGACGGCACCAGAGTACTACATGAGCATGGGTCATACGGCAGAACGTGTCGCGGCTGAATATAATATCTCGCGTGAGGACCAAGATGCATTCGCCATCAACAGTCACCAAAAAGCGGCGGCAGCCATCGCAGGTGGCAAGTTCCAAGAAGAGATTGCCCCTGTGACGGTCATCGAGCACGTACTCGGTGAAGACGGAAAAGTCGCTGAAGTGGAGAAGGTCGTGAAGCATGACGAAGGTGTCCGTGCCGACTCGACGGTTGAAGCGCTAGGCAAACTCCGTCCTGCGTTCAAAATCAAAGGTTCGGTCACAGCAGGTAACGCCTCACAAGTTTCAGACGGAGCGGCAGCTGTCCTCGTCATGGACCGTGAAGAAGCAGAACGCCAAGGGTTACAACCGATGGCGAAGTTCCTCTCGTTCGCGGTCGGCGGTGTCCGCCCGGAAGTGATGGGAATCGGTCCGATCGTCGCCATTCCAAAAGCACTCGAGATGGCTGGTGTGAAGTTAGAAGAGGTCGGATTGTTCGAGTTGAACGAAGCGTTCGCGAGTCAGTCACTCGGTGTCATCCGGGAACTCGGAATTGATCCGTCGAAAGTAAACGTGAACGGAGGCGCTATCGCCCTCGGCCACCCGCTTGGATGTACAGGAGCAAAACTTTCGGTCTCGATCTTGCATGAGATGAAACGACGCAATGAGAAGTATGGGGTTGTCACGATGTGTATCGGCGGCGGTATGGGCGCGGCTGGTGTCTTCGAATTACTTTAAGGGGGAATCGGATATGGAACGTACAGAACATGAATTGATTAAAGGCGGTAGCTTCGTCATTGACGAACTCGACGCAGCGCGTCTCTTCACTCCAGAGGATTTTTCAGATGAGCATAAGATGATCGGGGACACGACAGCAGGATTTGTTGATGACCGTGTCATGCCAGTCCTCGGACGCATCGAGAAACATGAGTTCGACCTCTCTGTCGAATTGTTGAAAGAAGCAGGAGAGCTCGGACTCCTCGGAGCAGACGTTCCAGAAGAGTACGGTGGCTACCAGCTCGATAAAATCTCATCTTCCATCATTACGGAGCGCTTCGCGAAAGCGCGTTCGTTTGCACTCAGCTACGGCGCACACGTTGGGATTGGGACGCTCCCGATCGTCTTCTTCGGATCAGAAGAGCAAAAACACAAGTACTTGCCAAAACTTGCGACAGGCGAATGGATTGCAGCTTACGCACTCACTGAGCCGGGCTCAGGATCTGACGCCCTCGGTGCGAAGTCAACAGCTGTCTTGAACGAGGCGGGCACGCACTACGTCTTGAACGGTGAGAAGCAATGGATTACAAACGCTGGTTTCGCAAACGTCTTCGTCGTCTACGCGAAAATCGATGGCGACAAGTTCAGTGCCTTCATCGTCGAGCGTGACTTCAAAGGAGTTTCAACAGGCGCAGAAGAGCAGAAGATGGGAATCAAGGGATCGTCGACACGTACGCTCATCCTTGAAGATGTTGAAGTACCAGTCGACAATCTTCTCGGTGAAGTCGGAAAAGGCCACGTCATCGCCTTCAACATCTTGAACGTCGGTCGTTACAAACTCGCAGTCGGAGCAGTCGGGTCTTCAAAACGTGCATTCGACCTCTCGGTACAATACGCGAACGAGCGCAAGCAGTTCAAGACACCGATCAGTCAATTCCCGCTTATCCAAGAAAAACTCGCAACGATGGCAGCGAATATCTATGCGATGGAAAGTTCGGTCTACCGTACAGGTGGCTTGTTCCAAGACAGCCTCGACGCACTCGGTGACGAGAATATGCGTGATGGATCGAAAGTTGCACAAGCGATCGCGGAATACGCGATTGAATGCTCACTCAACAAAGTGTTCGCTTCTGAAACATTCGACTATGTCGTCGATGAAGCGGTTCAAATCCACGGTGGATACGGATTCATGGCAGAATATGAAGTCGAGAACCTCTACCGTGACTCACGCATCAACCGAATCTTCGAAGGAACGAACGAAATCAACCGTTTAATCGTACCAGGTACGCTTCTCAAGAAAGCGATGAAAGGTGAATTGCCTCTTCTCGCAGAAGCACAAAAACTTCAAAAAGAGCTCATGAGCTACATGCCACAAGAATTGGACGGCTCACCGCTCGCACGTGAGAAGATGCTCCTTGCGAACATGAAGAAAATTCACTTGATGGTCGCTGGTACAGCGGTACAGAAGTATCAACAAGACCTTCAAAACGAACAAGAAATCTTGGCGAAGATCGCAGACATGATCAGTGCCATCTACGCGCTTGAAGCAGCCATCGCTCGTACAGACAAAGCGATCGCACGTACAGGCGAAGAGAAGAACACGCTCAAAGTCCGCTACACAGAAATTTTTGCGGAGCAAGTATTCAAACAAGTCGAACTCATGGCGAAAGAAGTGTTGTACGCAGCGGCGTCTGGTGACGAGCAGCGTATGCTTCTCTCGGCGATGAAGAAGTTCAGCCGCTACCAGCCAATCAATGTGATCGGTACGAAGCGTGAAGTCGCAGCGAGCCTCATCAAAGCGAATAAGTTTATCGTCTAATCAAATTGACAGAAAGGGTGGACCGGACGCGGTCGGCCCTTTCTTTTTTTGAGCTCTGCCACGTACAATAGAGACGAGGGGGAGAGACGATGAAAAGACGAGATGTATTACTCGACCGGATGGAGCGAATTGGACGGTCCGTTGCCGAACATGACGGCACGCTCATGTTGCTTGCATTAGGATCGATTGGACAAGAGACAGAACGGCTAGATGATTATTCCGACCTCGATTTCTTTTTGATTGTCGAGGACGGGCATAAGGCACGCTTTATTGACCGACTTGACTGGCTCGAAGTCGAACCGCTTCACTATCAGTTCCAAAATACGAAAGACGGGCATAAAATCATGTATCACGATGGTATTTATGGGGAATTTGCCGTCTTTGAAGTGCACGAACTCGCGACAATCGCTTACACGCCGGGGCGCGTCGTTTGGAGACGTGATGAGGCGCTAGATGTGTTCGCGACACCGGACCTCGCTATCGAGCGTCATGCATCCTCTTATTACTACGAAGAAGCATTGACGAATCTATATGTGGGCTTGTTACGCGAACGTCGAGGGGAGACGCTTGCCGGATTCGAGCTCATCCAAGTCGCAGCCGTTCAAAATGTCTTGAAAGCAATCGGTGAACAAGGCGACGCCTTCAACCCGACACGTCGGGTCGAGTCGAGACATCCGCAGATGATTTCTTTCCTGTTGGGCGGGGTATTAGGATATGGCAGATCAGGCGTCGCGGCGTCGGCCATCTTACGTTTTATCGAAGAGCGACATGTTGTCAACACGACGATGAAGCGAGAGATTGAGCGGTTGCTTGAGACGTGAATTGATTTCTCAGAATATGCTACATTGATGATAGAGGTGATGAACAGATGGTGACACTATACGGCTATCCACCATGCAGTACGTGCAAAAAAGCAGAAAAATGGTTGAAAGAGCAAGGCATCGATTATACATACGTCCATATCGTCGAATCGACGCCGACGAAAGAAGAACTCGCTGATTTATGGAAGCAATCGGATTTACAGCTCAAGAAATTCTTCAACACGAGCGGGCAAGTTTACCGGAATGAAGGAATTAAAGACAAGTTGCCACATTTATCAGAAGACGAACAACTCGAGTTATTAACGAGCAATGGTATGCTTTTGAAGCGACCAATCGTCACAAATGGTGAAAAAACGACCGTCGGATTTTCAGAAAAGTCCTTTACGGACGTTTGGGGCTAAGTGCTATAATACAGATGTGAGTCTAATTTATTTGAGGGGGAAGTTAGGATGAGCAAAGTACCAGCAAATTTACGTTATTCAAAAGAACATGAATGGGTAGAAGTCAACGGAACGAAAGCCCGCATCGGCATCACGGATTTCGCACAGAGCGAGCTAGGGGATA
The DNA here is from genome assembly GCF_018617685.1 of Exiguobacterium sp. s57. Lineage (NCBI taxonomy): Bacteria > Bacillati > Bacillota > Bacilli > Caryophanales > Exiguobacterium > Exiguobacterium sp. s57. The sequence goes on along the minus strand of NZ_JACSKR010000001.1, from coordinate 932,072 downwards.
TCGTGTTTGTCGAACTCCCAGAAGTCGATGGTACAATTTTGCTCGACGAGCCATTCGGTTCGGTCGAATCAGTGAAGACGGTCTCTGAGTTGTATGCGCCGGTATCAGGACGCATCACAGCAGTGAACGAGGACCTCGCGGATGCTCCAGAACTCGTCAACGAGTCACCGTTTGAAAACGCATGGATGGTCGAAGTCGAATTGACGGAAGAGTCAGACCTCGACAAACTCATGTCTGCGGAAGAATACGAAGCGATGATTCAAGGATAATCAAAAACGGCCTCTCCCGAATCGGAGAAGCCGTTTTTTTGTTTATTCGAAGTCGAGGCGGTAGTGATTGGATTTGATGAGCGTCGCCCGTTCGAAGATGCGATAGAAGAAAATCCCAAGCGCGACCGGGATGAGACCGAACAGGACGATGACGAGAAATACGTTGAATAGGGCAAACCCGCCCGGCATGAGATGAAGTGCGTTCACGGGACCGATGAGTCCGGAGACGCCGAAGCCGGCACTGATGGGCGTTCCTTCAATTTTTAAAATACCTGAGAGGGCGCCTAGAATGGCTGCATTCGCTAAAATCGGAAGCATCATCATGGGACGACGGACGAAGTTCGCCATTTGAATCTTCGGTGACCCGAGGAAGTGGGCAATCGACGTCCCGGTCGCGTTTGCCTGCCAACCTGCGATCGCAAGACCGAATCCGGCTGCAACGACACCGAGGTTCGCCGCACCGGCCGCAACCCCGGAGAGGCTAATGGCCGTCGCGATTCCGACGGTCGAAATCGGTGAGACGATGATGAGAGAGAAGGCCATCGCAATCAAGACTCCCATAAGGACCGGTTGTAGCTCGGTCATCGTCATGATGAGTAAGCCGATATACGTCGTGATTTGTGAGATGTATGTAAGTAAAAAGGCACCAATCCCGCCTGCGACGACAATGATGGTCATCGGCATGACGATGACCGTATACGTCTTCAGACGGGGAGCGAGTTTCATGACGAGAAACGTGGCGATCGCAGCGGTCACACCGGCTGTGATCACGTCCCCTATGCCGGCCATCACAAACGCACCGCCGTCAATTCGAACGGCACCACTACCGACATGGGTTGCAATCGCGATCGTTCCTGCCTCTAAAGTCGATCGTCCGAATTGCATGGCGACAGCTAGTCCGATAATAGCCGGAAGAAGTCGCATCGCAATCGACGTCGCATCCAATATGAATTGAAGAGATGGGAGATAAGGGAGCAGGGCTTTTGTTAATTCGCCGAGCAACGCGCTCGGGATGAGGGCGATCAAAATCGCCAGACTGAGACCATTCAAGACGTTCATCGTGAAATGCTTCATCGTACTTGTTGCTTGTTCCGTCATCATTCATTCACCTATCCTTCTTCTTTGCTGTTATGTACAAAAGTGCTAAAGTTAAAGCCCATATTATTCCTCTCTTCAGAAAGAGTCAAGTGAATCATTGAAAAATTCTGAAATTTCACCAAAGCACGATTTTTGAATGGGAATCCATCGACCCTTATAATGACAAGAGAGGTGAGAAGAATGATTACAGACGGATTCTTATATATATACGCCCCGATGTGTGGTACATGCGCTGTGGCGGAGAAAATGTTGACGGTCGTCGAAGCGGTCGACCCTGAAATTAAAATTGAAAAGCGGGATGCGAACTATATTCCGAAAGAGCTCGAAGCGTATCAGGTGATGAGTGTTCCTGCACTATTGAAGCTTGAAAACGGCAAGGTGCGGGATCGTCTTTACGCGTTTCACAATGTGCAACATGTCCTCTCTTTCGTAAAGTAAGAGAGGAACATTAGAATAATCTGAAAATTTTAAATAATCAGTTGACACAGAAAGTTCACGAATGGTATATTCGTTACAACATCTTACTTGAACACAAAATAGGACGCGATATTCCCGACATCAAGACGTTTTGGCGAAGCCGCTGCTACACTTTACACGAATACACGTCAGTCTTCCCTTCGATTGTCCCCCAAAAAAATCAAGCGAAGAGAGACGTTTCGTATAATCGCACGGTCCAAGCTAAGATTGAGTGGTGATTGGTGAATCTCCCCCATGTAAGGGTGGAAATCTTGAACGGGCAAAAGATTCTCATCTATGGGCTGTCCTTCCGTGACTCAAGGTGCTACGTTCTGTGTCGTCCTCGGACGGCACCTTTTTTTATTTTTTTGAAAAAAGGATTTGACAGCAGAAAAAGCTGTCGCTATGATAAAGCTAATCGAATATACAACACTCTTATCAAGAGAGGCTGAGGGACTGGCCCTATGACGCCCAGCAACCGCGGAGTAATCCGAAATGGTGCTAATTCCAGCAAGGTGAAAACCTTGAAAGATGAGAGCAATCGTTGTCCGTACGATAAAGTGCGCACGTTTGCTCAAACGTGTGCGCTTTTTTTGTTGTCAGGAGGGAAATATATTGATTCAATTACGAAACGTCGCCAAATGGTTCGATACGAAAAATGGTCGTGTCCAGGCGGTTGATGATGTATCACTAACGATTGATCACGGTGAAATTTTTGGAATAATCGGATATTCGGGGGCAGGGAAGTCAACGCTCATCCGATTGCTCAATCGTCTCGAATCACCATCAAGCGGTGAAATCGAAGTTGCCGGGAGCGAGCTGACGAAACTCAGCCCGAAAGAATTACGAGGTGTCCGTAAAAACGTCTCGATGGTCTTCCAACACTTTAACCTTCTATGGTCGCGTACGGTCGCAGAAAATATCAGTTTTCCGCTCGAGCTGATTGGGGTTCCGGCAAATGAGCGGAAACGTCGGGTTCAAGAACTCGTCGAACTCGTTGGATTGGCCGGTCGCGAGGACAGCTATCCGTCACAATTATCGGGCGGTCAAAAGCAGCGAGTCGGGATCGCACGCGCCCTCGCCACAAATCCAGAGGTGCTCCTCTGTGACGAAGCAACGAGTGCACTCGACCCGAAGACGACGGATTCGATTCTCGAGCTGCTCGTCAGCATCAATAAGAAACTCGGATTGACGATCGTCCTCATCACGCATGAGATGCACGTGATTCAAAAGATCTGTCACCGAGTCGCCGTGATGGAAGCAGGAAAAGTCGTCGAGACGGGTCAAGTCTCTGATGTGTTCCAACATCCGAAACAACCGATCACGAAAGAGTTCGTCAAACAAATCGGAGCAGTCGACGATTTGTCGCTCACGTTCGAACATTTGAAGGAACGGTACCCGAGCGGTCAAGTCGTCAAATTGAAATTCTTGAACGAGACGGCAGAGCACCCGATTTTGTCTGACGTTCTTAAAACACATGACATCGGATTCAACATCATCGGCGGGAACGTGACACAATCACAAGTCGGTGCGCTCGGTACGCTATTCATCCAACTGATTGGGGAAGCAAGTGAAATCGAACGCGCCATCGCATCGATTCGTTCGCAATCCGTAGAAGTGGAGGTGGAAAGCGATGTTTCCTAACGTAGACTGGCAAATCATGATGGAACAGACATGGGAGACGTTGTATATGACGCTCGTCGCAGGCGTCGCGACATTTTTGATCGGACTCGCTTTAGGTTTGCTTCTCTATATTACAAACGAATCGCTATTATTGAAGAATCGTCCGATTTACGTCTTTGTCAGCGCGATCGTCAACGTGTTCCGTTCGATCCCGTTCATCATTTTGATTATCTTACTCATCCCGTTCACGCTGTTCTTACTCGATACGATGCTCGGTTCGACGGCGGCGCTTCCGGCGCTCATCATCGGCGCGGCACCGTTCTATGCTCGAATGGTCGAACTTGCGCTTCGCGAAGTGGACCGAGGGGTCATCGAGGCGGCAGAGTCGATGGGAGCGACGAAATGGCAGATTATCTATAAAGTGTTAATTCCTGAAGCACTCCCGGCGCTCGTTTCCGGGATTACAGTGACCATCGTTGCAATCGTCGGCTATACGGCGATGGCCGGAGTCGTCGGAGGCGGCGGTCTCGGGAACTTGGCCTATTTGGAAGGGTTCCAGCGTTCACAAAACGACGTCACGTTCGTGGCGACGGTGCTCATCTTGTTGATCGTGTTCGTCATCCAGTTCATCGGTGACCGACTCGTCACAAAAATTGATAAACGTTCAGCTTAATCACACATACATTTGGAGGGATTCATTATGAAAACTTGGAAAACAGTACTTGGATTGACAGCTTTATCAGCATTCACGGTTCTCGCGGCTTGCGGCGGAGAAGAGGCAGACTCGGGGTCTGGCGATGAAAAAACATTGATCGTCGGTGCATCGAACGTACCGCACGCTGAGATTTTAGAGCACGTTCAAGAAGAATATGAGGCAAAAGGGTACAAGCTTGAAATCAAGAAGTTCCAAGACTACGTACTTCCGAACAAGACGCTCGCGAGCGGGGAGCTCGATGCGAACTACTTCCAACATGAGCCGTACCTCAAGTCACAAATGACTGAAAACAAAGATTACAAATTTGCCTCAGCGGGTGGCGTCCACATCGAGCCGATCGGGGTCTACTCACAAACTTACAAATCGCTCGATGAACTTCCGGAAGGGGCAGAAATCATCATGAGTTCATCGGTCGCTGACCACGGACGAATTCTTACGATGCTCCAATCAGAAGGACTCATCACACTCGCAGAAGGCAAAACAGTCGATGCGACAGTATCTGATATCGTTGACAATCCGAAAGACTTAGAGTTCAAGACGGACGTAGAAGCGACTTTACTCACAACGGCATTTAAAAATGGAGAAGGCGATGCGGTCCTTATCAATACGAACTATGCGATTGACGCAGGTCTCAACCCGCTTGAAGATGCCATCGCACTTGAAGGGGAAGATTCACCATACGTCAACTTAATCGTCACACGTGAAGGGGACGAAGAAGATGAGCGCGTCAAGGCACTCCTCGAAGTGTTGACGTCTGAAGAGACACAGCAATGGATCTTAGACGAATACAAAGGTGCGGTCGTACCGGTACAACAATAAATCAGCTCGACTCAGGGGTCATCCCCTGAGTCTTTTTTTTGTCTAGTGTTCTTTCATAAAGAGAAGTACACTACATATATGAAAGAAAAGGGGGGATTTGGATGAAGTTCAGACAGATTCATCCACTGACGTGGGGCGTCTTGTTCGGGACGTTTTTTGCACGACTGGCGACGTTTTTCGTCATGCCATTTTTTGCGATCTATTTGGCCACGCTTGGCTTTTCAGCGAGTGTGATTGGAACGATCTTTGCCGTGACGGCACTTTCGGGCCTGTTCATGAGTTTCTTTGGAGGGACGCTATCTGACCGCTATGGACGAAAACAGCTCATGCTCATCGGGATCGTGCTCAATGCCGTCACGTTCGCAGGACTTGCGCTCGCGACAGAGCTATTTTGGTTTTACATGCTATCGATTTTGATGGGGATGTCACGCTCTTTTCTAGAACCGGCTTCACGTGCACTCATCAGTGACACGACCCAGGCAGAAGAGCGAGTCATCGTCTATAACGTCCGTTACTTTATGATCAACATCGCCGCAGCCATCGGACCACTGTTAGCAGTCGTGTTGTCATTAACTGGTGTGAAGACCGCCTTTTTTGTCGTGACCGCCGTCTACATCATATACGGCATGCTCATCTCATTCTTATTCTATAAATATCCGTTTGAAGAAGGGGATGGAGTAAAGGTACGTCCGCGCCTGACGGAGACATTCCGCGTCTTACGGGACGATCGGACGTTTCGGGCGGTCATCATCGGTATGATTTTTGCAATCATCGGCTACAGTCAGTTCAATTCGACACTTCCTCAATTCATTGCGCTGAGTGATGGGTTAGAAGACGGCTCAAGATTATTTGCTTACTTATTGACGACGAACGCCATCACGGTCCTCATCGTCCAGTATCCGATTATGCGTTTCGGGATTCGTGTGTCCCCGATCAAATCGCTCTTTTTCGGCATCTCGACACTGTCGTTCGGGCTGTTGTTGATTGGATTTGCTACAGTGGAATGGGTCCTCTTTGTCGCAATGGTCATTTTCACGGTCGGTGAAGTGTTGATGTTCACGATGACGGACGTCTTAACGGATGAACTTGCGCCGGAACATTTGCGGGGAACTTATTTTGGAGCGATGGGATTGACGTCGCTCGGACAGACGATTGGGCCGATTATCGGGGGCGTGTTACTCGATACGTTTGGTCAATCTTCGCTTCCGGTATTCGGCAGTTTGGCGATATTGACAGGATGCGGTTCCTTCTTCTTCGCCGCTGCTGTACGAGAACGAAAAGCAGTTCTCGCACTCATGGAGGAGACTGCCGGCTAATGTCTTGATTTCCTACTATTAGCATTCTCAACTTTTATCATTCTATTGAGAATGAATCGTAAGGTGAGTCGCTTGAAATAAAAAATCGACTAGTCTAAGATTAGAATATATCTAATCTACGCCAAACAATTTGGCGAGAAAATACGGAAGGGGTATCCGAATGTCTAACGTACCACAAATGAAAATTGATGACCTCCGCGTCTCAATCGAAGGAAAAGAGATTGTCAAAGGTCTTAACCTAGAAATTAAAGGTGGCGAAATTCATGCCATCATGGGTCCGAACGGGACTGGTAAATCAACACTCGCATCAGCACTCATGGGCCATCCACTTTATGAGGTCACTGGGGGAAGCGTCGAATTAAACGGCGAAGATGTCCTCGAGATGGAAGTCGACGAGCGCGCACAAGCAGGGATGTTCCTTGCGATGCAGTACCCGGCTGAAATTAGCGGTGTCACAAACGCGGACTTCTTGCGTTCAGCAATCAACTCACGTCGTGAAGAAGGTCAAGAAATCTCGCTCATGAAGTTCATCCGTGAACTCGATACGAAGATGGGGCTTCTCGAAATCCCTTCTGAAATGGCACACCGTTACTTAAACGAAGGATTCTCAGGCGGTGAGAAGAAACGTAACGAAATTCTTCAAATGATGATGATTCAACCGAACATCGCCATCTTGGATGAAATCGACTCTGGACTTGATATCGATGCTCTGAAAGTTGTCGCAAAAGGTGTAAACGAAATGCGCTCAGAAGAGTTTGGTTGCTTGATCATCACGCACTACCAACGTCTCCTCAACTATATTGAGCCAGATTTTGTACACATCATGATGGACGGGAAAATCGTCTTGTCTGGTGGTAAAGAGCTCGCACAACGACTCGAGGCAGAAGGTTACGACTGGGTGAAGCAAGAACTTGGAATGACAGTAGACACAGAAGCGTAAGGAGGCTGTACGATGACCGTACAATTTGAATTGGATGCACAAGCGTTGTCGGCACGTGCAGAAGCGCTCGGCGGACCAGCATGGATGGTCAACCGTCGTAAAGAGGCAGCAGAACTTGCGCCGACACTTGCTTTGCCAAAAGTTGAAAAGATTAAGATCGATAAGTGGGACTTCACAGCGGGAGATGTCGAACTCGAAACGAAAGACGGTTTGACAGCAGATATCGAATCACTTCTCGGAGACCACCGGACAAACGTGCTCGTTGAACGCAACGGTCATATCGTCTATAACGAATTATCGATGCCAGAAGGCGTCTTGTTCATGGGAATCAAAGAAGCGATGGAGCAACATCCTGAGCTCGTTGAGAAATATTTCATGACAGAAGGCGTACGTGTCGATGAAGAGCGTCTTTCGGCGTTAAACGCTGCCCTCACAAATGGTGGTGCGTTTATCTATGTACCGAAAAACACGCAATTAAAAGATCCGCTCCAAGCGATTTTCACGATGGAACAGGCGAACGGCGCCCTCTATCACCACACAATCCTCGTCGCGGACGAAGGCAGTGAAGTGACATACATCGAAAACTTCCTTTCTGGTACGAACGAACCGCACACGGTCAACGTCGTGACGGAAGTATTCGCTGGAGAGAACGCGAAAGTCGTCTTCGGTGGTGTCGATCAGCTCGCTGAATCAGCACTCACGTTCATGAACCGTCGCGGTGTCGTCTATGCGAACGGTCGCCTCGATTGGGCGCTCGGTCATATGAACGACGGGAACTCGGTCGTTGAGACGAAGACGCACCTCGTCGGTGACAACACGTATTCGGATACAAAAGCTGTGACGATCGGTCGCGGTGCACAAAAACAAAACTTCAACATCCGTACCGACCACTTCGGGAAAGCATCTGAAGGGTTCATCATGATTCACGGTGTTCAAAAAGACGCAGCGACTGCGATTTTCAGCGGGACATCGATGATTCACCACGGTGCGTCAAAATCGAACGGTGTACAAACAGAGCGCGTCTTGATGCTCTCTGAAAAAGCACGAGGTGATGCCAACCCGATTCTTCTCATCGATGAAGATGACGTAATGGCAGGTCACGCAGCATCGGTCGGTCGTGTCGATGATGTTCAATTGTACTACTTGATGAGCCGTGGATTGTCTCGCCAAGAGGCAGAGCGTTTAATCATTCACGGATTCTTGACGCCTGTCGTCGAAGAACTCGCAATCGATTCGGTCAAAGACCGTCTCCGCGAAGTCATCGAAGGGAAAGTACGTTAAGATGTTGAACGCCTCGATTCGTGAACAGTTTCCGATTTTAGATCAGGAAATCAATGGACACCCGCTCGTTTATCTTGATAGCGCGGCGAGCTCACAAAAGCCGCTCGCTGTCATCGAGGCGATCGAGGACTATTATCGTCGCAACCATTCGAACGTGCATCGTGGCGTCCATACGCTCGGGACGCAAGCGACGGATGCATATGAAGGAGCACGCGAACGCGTCCGCTCGTTCATCCATGCGGCGGTTCCTGAAGAAATCATTTTCACTCGTGGAACGACGACGGCGATCAACTTGGTCGCGTCGAGCTACGGGGATGCGAATGTCGGTGCAGGCGACGAAATCGTCCTCACTCCGATGGAACACCATGCGAACTTAATCCCGTGGCAACAACTCGCCAAGCGAAAAGGCGCGACGCTTCGATATGTCGAACTCACGCCGGATGGACGTGTCACACTCGATGCCGTTCAAGCCGTCTTATCGGATCGTACAAAAATCGTCGCGATGAGTCACGTCTCGAACGTGCTCGGTACAATCAACCCAATCGCTGACGTCGCTCGACTCGCGCATGAGTTGGGTGCTGTCATGGTCGTCGATGCCGCACAGAGTGCACCGCATCGTAAACTTGATGTCCAAGCGCTCGATTGTGACTTCCTCGCCTTTTCTGGGCATAAGATGCTCGGACCGACTGGAATCGGTGTCTTATACGGGAAGAAACAGCTTCTCAAAAACATGGAGCCGGTCGAGTTCGGTGGCGAGATGATTGACTATGTCGATTTATATGAATCGACGTGGAAGGACATCCCGTATCGCTTCGAAGCGGGTACACCGATTATCGCCGGGGCGGTCGGACTTGCGGCAGCCATCGATTTCTTAGAAGAAATCGGTCTTGAGAATGTCGAAGCACACGAACGTGAACTCGCAACTTATGCGATCGAGCAGATGAAAACGATTGATGGGATTGAGATATACGGTCCTGAAGATCGCGTCGGCCTCGTCACGTTCAACTTGAAGGACGTGCACGCGCACGACCTCGCGACCGTTCTCGATATGCAAGGCATCGCGGTTCGTGCCGGTCACCACTGTGCACAACCACTCATGCGTCTTTTGAAGCAATCATCGACGGCACGGGCGAGCTTCTATTTGTACAATACAAAAGAAGAAGTCGACCGCTTCATCGAAGGATTACGTCAAACGAAGGAGTATTTCAATTATGAGTTTTAATAATCTCGACATGTTGTACCGCCAGGTCATCATGGATCACTATAAAAACCCAAGAAACCGTGGCGTCATCGAAGATGGCGTGACGGTGGACTTGAACAACCCGACGTGTGGGGACTCACTTCGACTTCAACTACAAGTCGAAGACGACATCGTCAAAGATGCGAAGTTTGAAGGGGAAGGCTGCTCCATCAGTCTCGCCTCGGCATCGATGATGACCCAAATCGTTAAAGGAAAAACAGTAGAAGAGGCGCTTCAACTCGCCAACATCTTCTCTGAAATGGTTCAAGGCAAAGAGTACGACACGGATACGTTTGACCTCGGTGATATCGAGGCGCTCTCAGGTGTATCGAAATTCCCGGCTCGAATCAAGTGTGCCACGCTCGCGTGGAAAGCGCTTGAAAAAGGAGTAGACGAGGACGCGTAAGGAGAAGGAGGAGACCGATATGGCAAAGAATATGCCGGAAATTGGCGATTATAAATACGGCTTCCATGATCGGGACGTTTCGATTTTCCGTTCAGGCCGCGGCTTGACGACAGAAATCGTAGAGACGATCTCGCGCATGAAAGAAGAGCCACAATGGATGCTCGACTTCCGTTTGAAGTCGTTGGATCACTTCAACAAGATGGCGATGCCGACATGGGGTGGAGACCTCTCGGCACTTGATTTTGACGAAATCACTTACTATGTCAAACCATCTGAGAAGACAGAACGCTCATGGGACGAGGTACCGGAAGAAATCAAACGTACGTTTGACAAGCTCGGTATCCCAGAAGCAGAGCAAAAATACTTGGCCGGTGTCTCGGCTCAGTATGAGTCTGAGGTTGTTTACCACAGCATGCAAGAAGACTTCGAAGAAAGAGGTGTCATCTTCAAAGATACAGACACAGCACTCAAAGAAGACGAAGAGATCTTCAAAGAGTACTTCGGGAAGTTGATCCCGCCGACGGACAACAAGTTTTCGGCCCTCAACTCAGCTGTTTGGTCGGGTGGCTCGTTCATCTACGTACCAAAAGGCGTGAAACTCGAGCAACCGCTCCAAGCCTACTTCCGTATCAACTCGGAAAACATGGGTCAGTTCGAGCGTACGCTTATCATCGTCGACGAAGGCGCATCGGTTCATTACGTCGAAGGATGTACGGCACCGGTTTACACAACGAACTCGCTTCACTCAGCGGTCGTTGAGATCTTCGTCAACAAAGACGCTTACTGCCGTTACACGACAATCCAAAACTGGGCGAACAACGTCTACAACTTGGTAACGAAGCGTGCCGTCTGTGAAGCGGGTGGATCGATGGAGTGGATTGATGGAAACATCGGATCGAAACTCACGATGAAATACCCGGCTGTCATCTTGAAAGGGGAAGGCGCACGTGGGATGACACTCTCGATCGCCCTTGCTGGTAAAGGACAGCACCAAGACGCTGGCGCGAAAATGATTCACCTCGCACCGAACACGTCGTCGTCAATCGTCTCGAAATCGATTTCGAAACAAGGCGGAAAAGTATCATACCGTGGAATCGTCCACTTCGGCCGTAAGGCGAAGGGCGCGCGCTCGAACATCGAGTGTGACACGCTCATCATGGACAACGAGTCGACGTCAGATACAATTCCGTACAACGAGATCTTGAACGACCAAGTCTCACTCGAGCACGAAGCGAAAGTCTCAAAAGTGTCAGAAGAGCAACTCTTCTACCTCATGAGCCGTGGAATCTCGGAAGAAGAAGCGACAGAAATGATCGTCATGGGCTTCATCGAGCCATTCACAAAAGAATTGCCAATGGAATATGCGGTCGAAATGAACCGTCTCATCAAGTTCGAGATGGAAGGTTCGATTGGATAAATCGTTTAAAGGACGGACTCCTTAAAAAAAGGGGTCCGTTTTTTGTTATGTCTATCCCGTATGTAGGGTATGCTAAACAAGAGAATGATTCATGGAAAGGAAGGATTTATATGTCACATATTCTGGATAAAGATCATATTGACCCAAAAGACATCACCCGTATCGCCGTCATCGGTGCCGGTTGGGTTGGGGTCAGTTTTGCCTATCAATTATCGACGGCTGCCCTTTGTGAAGAGCTCGTCTTAATCGACTCGAATCACGCCAAGGCGGAAGGGGAGGCGATGGACCTCAATCACGGCATCTCCTTCGCCCCGACACCGGTCCGGATTTGGGCAGGTGATTACTCGGATTGTAAAGACGCAGACATTGTCGTTATCACGGCAGGGGCAGCACAAAAGCCGGGTCAGACGCGGATGGACCTCGTCGACCAAAACGCCAAGGTCGTCCGCACCGTGACAGAAGACTTGATGAAGAGCGGATTCGACGGCATCTTAGTCGTCGCTACGAACCCGGTCGATGTGGTGGCGCACGTCGCCTGGAAAGCATCGGGCTTACCGAAAGAACGTGTTATCGGTTCAGGCACCGTGCTGGATACGGCACGACTCCGCTACAAACTTGGAGACTATTTCGAATTGTCATCACGGAACTGTCATGCCTACTACATGGGCGAACATGGCGATACCGGTTTTGTCGCATGGCATAACGCCCGCATCTATGGGAAGAGTATCGATGAACTGCTAGCTGAAAACGAAAAGTATCAGTTTGAACACTTGGAAGCCATCTATACAGAGGTACGAAACGCCGCCTATCAAATCATTGAGCATAAGAACGCTGCCTACTATGCGATTGGGGTCGGTTTGCTTCGCATCATTCGAGCCATCGTGCGAAATGAAAACTCTGTCGTGACGATCGGCGCCCACTTAGACGGCGAATACGGGGCGAGTGACGTGCATATCGGCGTACCGGCCTTGATTGACCGGAGCGGCATTCGCAAAATCATCGAGATTGAATTGACGGACGAAGAACAACAGAAGTTTGATGCGTCGGTACAAGCCATCAAGGCGGGAATCGAGAAGGTCGAACCCGCATCCTAAAAAATCCGACTGCGCGAGCAGTCGGATTGTTGGTTAAGAAGCCTTTTCTTCGGCGATATCTTTTTTATAATACTTCTCTGACGTAAAGAACTCGTTCGTCAATCGTTTTACTTCACTGCTTAAAAGTAGGACGGCAATCATGTTCGGGATGAGAATCATCGCGAGCATCAAGTCGAGGAAGTTCCAAATCATCTGCGCTCCACCGATCGAACCGATGACGATGGAGACGATATAGACCGCCTTCATGACCTTACCTGCCGTCAACCCGAACAAGTACTCGGCCTGACGTGAGCCGTAAAAGATGATGACGATGATCGTCGAGAGAACGAAGAAGATGAGTGAGATCGTGACGAGTAAACTTCCTGTGTAACCGAAGTATTCGCGGAAAGCGATTGTCGTCAAGGCAGCAGGGTCTTCCATCGCACCGTCAGCAGTCCAGACACCTGAAGAGAGAACGACGAATGCGGTCGTGCTACAGATGATGAGCGTGTCGATGACGATACCGATGACCGCCCAGAACCCTTGTCGTACCGGATGGTCAGTCTGTGCGGCGGCATGGGCGATTGGTGCCGTCCCAAGACCTGCTTCATTCGAATAGAGTCCGCGGGCGAAGCCCCAACGAATCGTCTCGGCGACTGCGGCCCCAGCGAATCCGCCGAACGCTGCCATTGGCTCGAACGCATAAGAGAAGATGAGCCTGAGCACGTCTGGGATTTCAGACAGGTTCATCAAGACGATCACGAGTCCGGCCCCGACATAGACGAGTGCCATACCGGGTACGACGATCTCGGTCACTTTAGCGATGCGCTTCAGTCCTCCGAAGACGATGATGCCGACGAGACAAGCGATGAGAATACCGGTGATGAGCGTATTCCCATTGAATGTTTCACGGACTGCGGAGCTAACAGCGTTTCCTTGAACCATGATACTCGGAATGAGTTCGATCATAAGCGCGAAAGCGAACCAAGTTGCGAGCCATTTCCACCGAAGTCCTTTTGCTATGTAATAGACCGGTCCTCCGACGAATTCGCCGGCATCATTTTTTTCGCGATAGTGGACGGCCAACACGCTCTCTGAGAATTTGATGGCCATGCCGATGATGGCGATGACCCACATCCAAAAGATGGCACCCGGTCCCCCGAACATAATCGCTGCAGGTACACCGATGATGTTCGCGGCCCCGACTGTTGAAGAGAGGGCTGATGTTAATGCTTGTCTCGGGCTGATGTCGCCTTCACCTTTTGGTTTTTTGAAGATGCTGCCAAACGTTTGCTTGAATATGTAGACGGGATAACGAAACTGAAAAAAGCCGAGCTTGATCGTGAGGAAGACACCGGATAAGACGAGTAACGAGATGATAGGCACGCCCCAAAGCCAGTCCGAAATCGTTGTCACGAAATTAATAAAGTCATTCATAAAACCACTCCAATTCCATTATTTTACTTAAATACTATTTCCTAAAGTAAGGACGTCTAAACATCTTTGACAAAATAAAGGAGGAAAATAGAATGAGAGTCGTCGCTAAACATTTGATTGTATCTGGACGTGTCCAAGGAGTCGGGTTTCGGTATTTTTCACAAGAGACCGCACAACAATACGGAATCAAAGGTTGGGTTCGAAATCAAAGTGATGGGACAGTCGAACTTCATGTAGAAGGACCAGAAAAAGACATTGAAGCCTTTAAAAAAGCTTTGAAAGACGGTAATCGTTTCGTCGGGGTCGAAAAGATTGAGAAGAAGGAAACAGAAAATCAAGCTTTCCGTTCGTTCGATATTAAGTATTAAGCGCTTAAGACTTCCTTGTAGATTTCAGGGGAGTTTTTTTATGAAATCCACCTTTTTAAAAATTAAACCTCTAATTTTGTAGATGGGGTGGTCAAACAGTAGGAAGTGTGTATAATGAAATAGACCAAGCGATATATTGTCAGAAAATTTAGTTATTATTTTTTTGTTAAGTCGTTCGGAATATCAAGTGTATGGAGGTAGTTGTATGAAAAAATCGACATTGTTCCCGTTAGCGTTTACGATTTTTGCTTTATTCTTTGGGGCCGGGAACTTGCTGTTCCCACCAGAACTCGGCGCCTTGGCGGGAGAGAATCTCGTACCGGCGATGATCGGGTTCGTCATTACGGGTGTCGGTTTACCGCTTCTTGCTTTGTTCGCAGTCGCTCGGGTCGGCGGTGGAACAGATCAAATTGCTCGTTATATTCCTAAACGTCTCGCACTCATCTTGACGGGATTAATGTATGTGGCCATCGGACCATTCTTCGGAATCCCGCGTACGGCCGCTGTCACGTATGAAATGGGACTCGTTCCGTTTCTCGATTCACCTTCTACTTTGACACTTGCGATGAGTTCGACCGTCTTCTTCGGGTTGACGTTCTTCTTGACGCTCCGTGCTCAAAAGTTGATTGAAGTCATCGGACGCATCATCACACCAATCCTCTTGTTCTTGCTCGCGTCGATTGGGCTCACGAACCTCATCGCACCGCTCGGAGAGCCAGGAGCTCCGGCGGCAGGATTTGAGACGTGGGTCGGTGCGCTCGGTCAAGGTTTCCAGCAAGGCTATTTGACGATGGATGTATTCGGGGCCCTCGTCTTTGGGGCAATCGTCCTCGTCACGTTGAAAGCCAATGGATTGAGTGATCAAAAAGAAGCATCATCTCTTCTTCGCTCTGCAGGTATGCTTGCCGTAACCTGTTTGATGCTCGTTTACATCTCGCTCGGATCAATCGGAGCAAACATGGCGGTCGCTGAAGGGACGACGAGTGGTGCAAGCCTTCTTCAAGCGTTTGCTGGTACGTCTTACGGACAAGTCGGAATGCTTGCTCTCGGACTAGCGGTCTTCCTTGCTTGTTTGACGACAGCGGTCGGGCTCATTTCAGAGTTCTCACGCTTTATCAGTAATCAATTTGATTCACTCAAGTATCACCATGTCGTCGTTGCGACTACATTGTTCGGTTATTTAATTTCACTCGTCGGATTGGGTACGTTGATTCAAATCGCGATCCCACTTCTCACGCTTCTCTATCCGGTCATGATCGCCCTTGTGCTCGTATCGGTGACGGAACGTCTTCAACGCAACCCTGGTGTGGCGATGAAAGTGACGATCTATACAGCCCTCGTTTTTTCAATCTTCGAAACGTGGAACGGCATCCAACCTTCTGCGGCAACAGCTTGGATCACTAGCTTGCCAATGGCGGACATTGGTCTTGCTTGGGCAGTTCCGACGATGATTGTTTACGTGATCACGCTTCTTCTTCCGAAGAGTGGAACCCAAGAATCGCTTGCACAATCACGCATCTCTTAAATTTTGCCCATCCTTTGGTCAAGGATGGGCTTTTTTCTGTCTTATTGTTTGCCCATACCCGAGCACAAACAGTAAAATGAAGAGATGAAAAGGGAGTGACATGCATTGACGACAAAACAAAAAAAACAATTGGCGATCCTCATGTTGAACATGTTTATCGCCGTCGCTGGATTCGGGATCATCATACCGATTATTCCGGACTACTTAAAGATGATCGACGAAGGGGGAACGGCCGCCGGACTCATGATTTCCGTATTTGCGGGTGCCCAACTTGTCATGTCACCGATTGCCGGAAAATGGGCAGATGTTTATGGACGTCGATTGATGATTATTTTGGGACTGATTGGATTCACGATCTCAATGGGTGTCTTTTATCTATCCGATAACTTGACGGTCCTTCTCGTGTCTCGTGCCATCGGGGGTGTCGGTGCTGCGCTATTGATTCCAGCCATTTTTGCCTATGTGGCGGATATCACGACACTGGAGCAACGAGCTCGAGGGAACAGTTATATTTCCGCGGCAATGTCGCTTGGAATCGTGGTCGGGCCAGGGATTGGTGGGTTTTTTGCCGAGTTCGGATTGAAGGCACCGTTGCTCGTTTCAGCCATTGTATCCTTTATTGCCGTCATTTCTTCGATACTTCTCCTGAAAGAACCTGACCGTGCTCCATACAAGGCGCCGACGGTAAAAGAGTCGTTGCCGACACAACTGGTCATGTCGACGCGAAAGCCTTATTTTTTCGTGTTGGTCATCAACTTAGTCATGGCGTTCGGTCTAATGGCGTATGAATCGGTGCTCGGACTATATGTCAGCGAGATGTTCGATGCGACACCACAAGAGATTGCTATCATGGTGACCGGGACAGGAATTGTTAGCGTCATCGTTCAATTATTTGCAGTAGATCGTCTCGTTGAACTCTTGGGAGAGGTCAAGGTCGTGCTCGCCTTCATCGCGCTTGCTTCCTTTGGCTTTTTGTTGTCTTTATTCGCAGGGACATACATGTTGTTCTTCGCTGTAACGCTCGTCATCTTCTTATCGACCTCGATTTTACGACCGGTGTTGAATACGCTTGTTTCGAAACTGGCAGGAAATGAGCAGGGGCTCGCGATGGGGATGAACAATGCGTATATGAGTATCGGAAACATTTTAGGGCCGACTTTGGCAGGTATTGCCTTTGATATCGATATGCGCTATCCGTTCATCATGGGTCTTGTCTTATTGTTGATCACATATACAGGGACATGGAACTGGTCGAAGCGAAAGGCAGCCGCTATTTCAGAATCGTAAAGGAGGACGCTATGATTTACATTGGTGTGACGGGTTGGGGGGACCATGATCTGTTATATACAACTCCAGAAGAACGAAAACAAAAACTTTCAACGTACGCGGGTCATTTTCCGAGCGTTGAAGTTGATTCGACATTTTATGCAATACAACCTGTGAAAAATTTCGAGAAGTGGGATGCTGAGACACCGGACCACTTCCAATTCATCGTGAAAGTTTCCAGGGAAATGAGCGGACACGACCGTGAACCAAAAGTGCCTTTGTCCGAACTGTTTGAACGCTACCGGGTCTCCGTCGAACCGCTGAAGCAAGCCGGGAAGTTGAAGGCTGTTCTCGTTCAACTACCGCCTTGGTTCGATGTCTCAAAACCGCATCTCGATTATTTACGAACAATACGTGCCGAGCTTTCCGACTATGAGATTGCCGTCGAGTTTCGAAATCCTTCTTGGTTCTCCGAAGCGTTCCGAGACCGTACGCTTCAATTTTTAGCTGAACAACGCTTCATCAACACGATTTGCGATGAGCCCCAGACGAAAGAGAGTAGCATCCCCTTCGTACCGGTCGTGACAAATCCTGACGTCGCGGTCGTTCGATTGCATGGACGAAACACATCCGGATGGCTTAAAAAGCCGGGTATGACGAGTCAAGAATGGCGGCATGTTCGTTGTCTGTATCGGTATAGCGAGGAGGAACTTCAGGAATTGGCTGTTTCACTTCGCGAGATTGACCGTGAGGCGAAAGACGTGTATGTATACTTTAACAACAACTCGGCCGGGGATGCAGCGCCGAATGCGAAGCGTCTAATTGAAATTCTTGGGCTCGAATATGAGCTTGCACCGAGACAAATCAGTTTGTTTTAGAAAGAAGGGATGGCCGTGACGATACTTACTATTTTTCACTACAATGATCTTCACTCAAAGTTCGACCAATGGCCGAAACTTGTTTCATTTTTAGAAGAACATCGCACTGACGACACGCTGTACTTTGATTTAGGAGATCATGCCGATCGCACACATCCGGCGACTGAAGTGACGCGTGGGAAGTTGAACGTTCGATTACTTGAGCGGCTCCAACCGACGGCTGTCACCATCGGGAACAACGAAGGGATTACGTTCCCTCATGATTGGCTAGCCGAGCTGTATGACGAAGCGACATTTCCTGTTTTACTTGGAAATGTGTATGAGGGTGACGGTTCACGACCGGATTGGGTCGAGGAGACGCTCGTTCTCGAGCAAGATGATTTAAAAATCGGGTTGTTTGGTGTGACTGCTCCATATGAAGAGTTGTATCCAGAGCTCGGATGGCAAATTGAGTCGCCATTGGACGCGACGAAGCGAGCGTTGAAGCAGTTGGCGCATTGTGACGTCATCATCGCGCTCAGTCACCTCGGATTTTTTGGGGATGAGCGATTAGCTGAGATGTTTCCTGAAATCGACGTCATTCTCGGTGCACACACACATCACGTCTTAGATGAAGGTGTAACGACGAACGGTGTGTTGATCGCACAGGCAGGGAAGTATGGCAAGTATGTCGGGGAAGTCACGCTGACGATTGACGGGACGAAAGTTGTGGCAAAAGAAGCACGTCTGCACGAACTAGCACATCAATCTGATAGTCCGGATACATTGAGTTTGTTGCATACGGAAAGGGCAGAGGCCGAACGACTTCTTGACATTACAATTGCTGAAACGGACGGGTACACGTCAGATTGGTTTGGACACTCCCCTCTCAGCGATTTGCTTGTAGAAGGAATGGTCGACTGGTGTGAGGCAGACGTCGGGATTATCCCTTCCGGTGTTGTGCTAGAAGGACTTGCTCCCGGGAAAGTGACGTTGAATATGTTGCACCACATTTGTCCGCATCCAATCAACCCTTGTGTTCTGACATTAGACGGCAAAACGTTGGCACGTTTTTTACATGATGTAAACGAAGAAACGTTCACGAATATGCATGTGAGAGGTCTAGGATTCAGAGGTACCGTTCTCGGAGAACCGAGCCTCTATCAAATCGAGCAACGCGATGGACAAGTTTATGTGATGGGACAGCTCTTGGATCTGAACCGGTCATACCGCGTCGCGACGGTCGATATGTTGACATTCGGTCCGCTTCTCCCATATTTGGCAGACCAACCGAAACGATATTTCATGCCTGAGTTATTGCGGGACGTATTACGGGAAACCATTGTCGCCCGTCATGAAGTGATTCGAAAAGGATAGAGCGCATCGATGGTGACATGCTATGATAACAGAGTGGAGGTGGGAGCGATGATTCGAGTGAATCGCCACGGTTATACCGTCTTAGAAGAAAAACGAGACGGCTTCGATGAAGAAGCGTTTATCGCACGATATAGTGACGTGCTTGATAAATACGACTATATAGTAGGTGATTGGGGACATGGTCAATTGCGGTTGAAAGGATTCTATGAACCGAAATCCAAATTGGCGACGTACGAGAACCGGATTGATCACGTGATGGACTACGTATACGAATATTGTAATTTTGGTTGTCCATATTTCGTTTTGAAGAAAGAAACGGAAATCAATGAAGAAGAGAGTGGACCTGTCTTTGGTGGAACGAAGCAAAAACTGAAGTTGAAGCGGAAATTCAACAAGACAGAAGAATCAAATGCGTGAAGTGCTGAGACGTCAGCACTTTTTTTATTACAATTGATTTCCAAATATTTCGTTTAGGTAAAAAGTCGTGACTTCGAGTTTTGAGGTTGGAAAAATGTGATAAATTGTCATTAAGGATAACTACGTAGTTTTGGTTTTTAGAGTGAGGTGATTGGATGCAACATGTACAAACGACCGTCGGGGATCGGGATGACGTCCATAATCGAATTCATAACTTCGGACTCGGGATATTGGCCATGCTCTTCTTTGGTTTCCATATCATGATGACCTTCTATTTTACGGCGGCAGTCATTCTGTTTGAACTCTTTCATGTGTTGATCATCCGTCGCTTTGAATACGGCCATTCGTTCTTACGAAGCCGTGTCTTTAAAGTCGCATCACATCTCATGTTATCACTCGGGGTGTTGCTATTGATCTTATCCATGTCTCAGTTCTTTTTAGGTAACGTGATGATTCGCTAGTCGGAAAGGGAAATTCCTTTCCCTTTTTTTATGATTTTTTGAAACGTACTTCAACCTTTTCACGTACACTATAGAAAGACTATGAAAAAGGATGGGTTACTATGAGATCTGAATGGAAACAACATGCACGGCAAGCATTGAAAGGGAAATGGTGGTTGATGGCCGGGTTGGCGCTCTTATTCCTCATCATCAATGGGATTCCGCAATGGTTTGCTCCCGAGATGGACGTCAATTCACCAGAACCGTTCACGTCGGCGGACCTCACGTTAAGTTTCGTGTCGAATGTCTTGCAAATCTTGATCGCACCACTTGCCATCGGTTGGTCATGGCTCGCGCTCAACGTATCACGTGGGAACGGAGCCTCTCTCTCGACGATGTTCAAGCCGTTTCAGATGCGTTATGTGAAACATGTCATTACATCGTTTGTGATGGGTGTCTTCCTCGTGTTGTGGACGTTATTGCTCGTCGTACCGGGAATCATCAAAGGATTCTCGTACTCGCTCACACCATACATTTTGCGCGACCAGCCTGAACTGTCGGCACTTGAATCCATCACAGAATCACGTCGTCTCATGGACGGTCACAAGATGGAAGCATTCATGCTCTTCTTGTCCTTCTTCGGCTGGTTCCTCGTCGGGCTCTTGACACTTGGAATCGGGTTCTTCTTCATCGGACCATACTTCTCGACAACGTATGCGACATTTTATGACTCGATTCGTGACAACCATATAACTGGTGCAGACGAGCCGGTGCATGGAACAGAACAAGGATTTTAATCAAACAAACGCCTCGCTCCATTGAGCAAGGCGTTTTTGTTTAAGCGTTGACTTCAGCTTTTTGTAAGTAGGGCTTCAATGATAAATAATGCTCGGCCACGACTTTTCGGATTGTACGTGTCTTCGAGCGCATGACGAGCGATGTCGTTTCAACGATATCATCCGTCAAGAACTTGACGCCATCGAGCAACTCACCAGACGTGACACCTGTTGCAGCAAAGATGCAGTCATCACTTTTGACGAGGTCGTCGAGCGTGAGGAGTTGGAGCGGATCTTTTAATCCCATCGAAATGACGCGGGCAGACTCTTCTTCATTCATCGGATGAAGACGGGCCTGCATGTCGCCACCGAGTGCCTTGACGGCAGCGGCCGTGATGACGCCTTCCGGGGCACCACCCGTGCTAATGAAGATATCGATCGGGTTCGTTTTGACGGCAGCCGCGATTCCGGCTGATACGTCGCCATCCTCGAACAACTTGACACGTGCCCCGACATTCATGACGGCTTGACGAAGATGTTCGTGGCGATCGCGGTCTTGCATGATCACGGTCACTTCTTCAATGCGTTTGTTGTTATACTTTGCTGCCTTTTCAATAATAGATTCGAGTGGTTCGTCGAGTGAGACTTTCCCTTTCAAATTCGGTCCGACGACGAGCTTATCCATATACATATCTGGTGCGTGGAGGAGGGCACCTTCATCCGCGACAGCGATGACGACCATCGCATCACCGAGTCCTTTCGCAACGATCGATGTCCCTTCGAGTGGGTCGACGGCGATGTCTACTTTGGGACCGAACGTGGTACCGAGTCGTTCTCCGATGTATAGCATCGGTGCTTCATCGAGTTCACCTTCTCCGATGACGACTGTCGCATCCATGTTGACCGTGCCAAGGACCTCTCGCATAGCAGAAGTTGCAGCGTCGTCGGCTTCATTTTTTTGCCCACGACCAATCCATTTCGAAGAAGCGAGTGCTGCCGCTTCTGTTGCCCGTACGATTTCTAATGCTAATTCACGTTCCATAGTGTTGTACCCTCCACGTTATATCTATTTAATGTGTTATACTTTTTGAGGCTCAAATCCGTTAATTAGTGTATCACATTTTTATAAATGATGTAAATAGGACAGATTCTTTTCTCCTGAGCGAAAAAAGATTAGTATTAACAGCAGGGGGGATCATCATGTATTTTGTGAATAGAGAGAAGATTAATCAGACACTGGAACAAATCGAGACGATGTTGGCACATACCGATCAATTGAGCGGAGATGCGTTTACGGTGGAGCTCGCGAAACAACGCATGGCCGTACTACTCATGGAAGGGATTATCGACGTAGGGAACTCGATGATTGACGGATTCATCATGAGAGACCCAGGTAGCTATGAAGACATTGTCGAGATTCTACTCGATGAACGCGTACTCGATGAAAAGACGGCACATGCGACAAAAGCACTCGTCGGATTGCGGACTTACTATGTACGTGAGTTTGTCGATGCAGATGCATCGCGGTTCGATGAGTGGCTGAAGACGTCAAAACAAGAATTTACCGCGTTCTCCGAGCAAGTTCGTCGCTACTTAGAAGTCGAACTTGGACCAGTGTCCGCATTTTTACCAGAAAGCGAGTGATTGGATGGAACCGATTAAAGGATATTTGTTTGATTTAGACGGTACGATGTATGCCGGTACGGAACCGATTCAAGCGGCAGTCGATTTCGTGAATGAATTGGAGGCGACAGGCGTTCCGTATTTGTTCGTCACGAATAACGCATCAATGACGCAACAGCAGATCGCCGATAAGTTGATTTCGATGGGAGCGAATGTGAAGGCGGAAAACGTCTTGACGAGTGCGATGGCGACGGCATTTTATATCGAGAAGATGTCTCCTGGGGCAACCGTCTATATGATTGGGGAAGATGGGCTTCGTCTCGCGCTTGAATCTCGTGGGTTTCACGTCACTGATGAACCGAAAGCGGATTATGTGGTCATTGGCCTCGATCGTCATATCACATATGAAAAATTGGCACGAGGAGCAATCGCTATCCGTTCGGGGGCTCGATTCATTTCGACGAACGGTGACATCGCCATTCCGACTGAACGTGGTTTGTTACCTGGGAACGGGTCACTCACGTCTGTTTTAACGGTGACGACAGAAAAAGAACCATTCTTTATCGGGAAGCCGGAACCCGTCATGATTGAGATTGCACTGGACATGATTGGGTTGACGAAAGAGAGTGTCGTGATGGTCGGGGA
Organism: Exiguobacterium sp. s57; assembly: GCF_018617685.1. Lineage (NCBI taxonomy): Bacteria > Bacillati > Bacillota > Bacilli > Caryophanales > Exiguobacterium > Exiguobacterium sp. s57. The sequence continues at coordinate 908,688 of NZ_JACSKR010000001.1, read as the reverse complement.
CAACTATCATACGGATATTTTGTTCGGAATTGATGGTGGCATTCGCACGCTTCATGTCAATTCAGGTGTACATGGGCCGGCATTTATTCAGGAACAAGAAAAACTCCCAACCTATATGGTCGAGAGTTTAGATGAATGGAAGCACGAAAAAAAGGGATGACGAAAGTCTCCCTTTTTGCTTAGAATACTTGCTCTACTTCGACGATGCCTGGTACTTCTTCGATGAGCGCACGCTCAATACCAGCTTTTAACGTGATTGTTGAAGACGGGCAGCTGCCGCAAGCACCCATCAAACGGAGCTTGACGATGCCTTCTTCGACATCAACGAGTTCGACGTCTCCGCCGTCACGAAGCAAGAACGGACGCAATTTATCGAGCACTTCTTGGACTTGATCAAACATTTCCATGGTATCTACCCCTTTCTCGTTCTACTTTATTCTAGCAAGTTTGAGATTGTTTCTCAATCATTTACGCTGAGCGTTTCCTCATCGGGAGTGGGCAAGATTTTTGTATAATGGTTTCGAGGGGGAATGAAGATGAAAATTACAGTGTATGGGGCAGAAGTTCAATGTGCGAGTTGTGTCGGTGCACCGAGTTCGACCGAGACGTATGAGTGGTTGCAAAGTGCGCTCGGACGCAAGTATCCGGAGCAGTCCTTTTCTTTCGAGTATATTGATTTCGAACAGAGTGAGGACGAGTTTGCGCAGGCGCTCAAAGATGATGAATGGTTCTATCCGCTTGTCTTACTCGACGGGGAAGTGATTGACGAAGGGGTCGTTCAATTACGAAAAGTGTACGCGGCGATAGAAGCGACTCAAAAATAAAATATGACAGATGAGGCGGTTTCATGTGTGATGAAATCGTCTTTTTTGTCTACGAAAACACCTTATTTTTGAATGAAGGGAATAACTTCATCTTTTTGTATCCTATTTATTGTAGGAGGCGATGGCGATGTTTCGGAAAAAGAAAGACGTACAGATAAAATTGGATAAAGTGATCGAAATTGATAAAGTCAACATTGATCTTTCACCAGAATTAAATCAACAACGACAGTTGATTCAACTGACATTAGAAGACTTAGCATATTTGAGAAGCTATCGATATGAGATTCAAGAAGTATTGCCTCAACTTGTTCAACTGTTTTATAGTCACTTAGAAGAAATAGAAGAGATGAATCATATCATCAATCAACACTCATCTTCGGACCGACTCAAAGTGACATTAACTACCCATATTGGTGAAATGTTTGAAGGAATCATTGACTCAGCTTACATTGAAAAACGATATCGGATTGCGAAGCGCCATCATATGATTGGTCTTAAAGGGAAATGGTATATGGCGGCCTTCCAAAAAATATTCGATTATATTTTAGAGAAAATCGAAGCGGAATCGTTCGACTCATTTTCAAAAATGAAACTCATCTCAGCGGTGGCAAAGATTTTCAACTTTGAACAGCAAATCGTTCTAGAAATGTTTGATGAAGAAGCAGCTAAAATGAAAAATCAGATTGACTATCGTGAACAAATAAGTAAGGCAGTTCAATCGACCACAGAAGGTCTAGTTTCGATGACACAAGAGATGACGGCTAATTTTAGTTTGATGAACGGTATGGTCGGAGAGATGCGTTCTATGAGCGAAGATGCTAAGGAGACGCTCGGCGACATGCGTGAGTCATCACAGGTTGGGAAAGAGGCGCTAATGAATGAGACGAACCAGTTGACGATTATCTCAGAAGAGCTATCGAACTCCGCTCACCAAATGGGTGAACTCAATCAATTGATGTCTGAAATCTCTTCAATCACTATCGGAGTCAAACGAATCGCAGACCAAACGAATATGCTTAGTTTGAACGCGGCGATCGAGGCTGCACGTGCTGGGGAACAAGGAAAAGGTTTTCAGGTCGTTGCTTCTGAAGTGAGACAACTCGCTAATCAATCAAAAACATCAGCCGAACAAGTTGAACACTTAACAGAGCGTTTAAATCGACGAATTGAAGAAACAACTGAACGTGTGATGATCACAGAGCGAGACATGAGAGATTCGATGAATCGTATGCATCATGTAACGGATCTGTTCGTCAAAATCGCGACAGACTCGACGATGACTGATGGTAAGATGAATCATTTGTTTGATGAGATTCAAGAAGTGACAAATGCTATTCTGGAGTTGCAACACGCAACGAGACAAATTGCGACGTCGTCCGAAGATTTGTTAGTCTCAACAGAGAAGCTTTGAACTGCCCGCTATGAATCGGGAGACGGAGTTTCGATATAAAGGAAAGAGTGGCAGTCCGGCGACTGCCACTCTTTCCTGTTTATTTGATGACTTTATGTTTCCAAAGAATGCCGGACTTCAATAGACGGGCAACTTTACCGGTAAGTGATTGTTTCCCCATAAACACCCCAAAGCCAGCCTTCTTCCCGAGGGAGCCGAGCGTCCCTTTCAGTTTGATGTCTGGTAACTCCGGATAGGCAACGCCTTTCCATTTACAGAGAAGGATTTGAACGATTTGTTCTGCCTGGGCTTCCGCGAGTTGTCCGGACGGTGCGTAAGGCAAACTTGCATTGTCACCAACGATGAAGACGTCCGGCAAACCGGGAACAAAGTGGTGTTCCGTCAATTTGACACGCCCGCCCCCATCGAGCTCCCAACCTTGATTACGTACCACAGCGACCGGTTGAATCCCGGCCGTCCATACGGTCAAGTCAGACGGGAACAAGTCTTCATGGTTCCATAAGCCATCGGCATCGACGCGTGTGATGTTCGCATTGTTGACGACTTCAACGCCATGTTCTTCAAACCAAGACTGGACATACATCGAGACCCGATTCGATAAGAACGATAGCACTGATGGACCTCGGTCGAACAAACGGACCGTCAAATCAGGTCGGCTCTCACGAAGTTCGCTGGCGAGTTCGACACCGGACAGTCCTGCCCCAACGACAGAGACGACCGAGCCAGGTCGCAAGCCGTTGATTGCTTGTTGCGTTTTACGTGACTCTTCAAGTGTTTGAATGCTATACGTGAACTCCGCTGCCCCTTGAACGTTGTGATACTTGTCCTCACAACCTAATCCGATGACGAGGTCATCATACGGCACTTTTTCTCCACTTGCGAGCAGAACCATTTTGTCTTCGGTATCGATGTCCGTGACTTGTCCGTATATGTAGTCAATTTCTTCTGGAAAGTCGATACGAATATCTCGATCTGAGACCGTTCCTGCGGCTAGCGCATAATACTCTGTTTTCAATCCATGATAAGGTAAGCGGTCGACGAGCGTGACCGAGATGTCTTGTAATTGATGCCCAAGAACTCTTTCGATGACACGCATTCCCCCGTAACCGCCACCTAAGACGACTAATTTGCGCATAATAATCCCCCTTTGTTACTCTTCAACTGTATCATGTTATAATCTGCCGTAGAAGAACCATTTTCCGATAATTCACGTAAAGAAAGACGGTGACATATATGATGAATCCAATCATCGAGTTTTGTGCCTCGAATTTAGCGATGGGCTCACAAGTGGCACGTGCAAAATTGGAATCCGACCCTGATCTTGATGTGGTTGAATACGGCTGCACAGGCTACTGTGGTGTCTGTTCGCTTGATTTATTCTGCCTTGTCGACGGAGAAGTCGTGACTGGTGGGACACCGGACGAGTTGGTATCGAAGGTGTATGAAAAAATAGAAGAGATGGCATGGTAAAAAGTTTGGGGGAATGGCCTCAAACTTTTTTATTTCACCCGTTGCATTTTAAAAAGAGGGATGGTATATTCTAAGAGGTTCGAATGTAGGTTGTCTGACGTTTAACAACGGTAAAAAGAAAGCGTTTCAAACGGTAGGGCACATCTCTTTTCGGGTATGACACATATAATCGCTTTGTTTAATATGAAAGGAGCACAACATTAATGAAAATCATGAGTGTGGTTGGTATTTTGGCACTAATTGCAATCGCTTACATCTTCTCTACCAACCGTAAAGCCATCAAATGGCGTACTGTCCTTGCTGCATTTGCAGTCCAGTTCACTTTCGCTTTCCTCGTATTGTATACAGCTTGGGGGCGTGCGGCACTTGCTTGGATCTCTGGAGGAGTTCAAGCGGTATTGAATACAGCAAACGAAGGGATTAGCTTCGTCTTCGGTACAGCTGTAGGGGAAGGGAACTTTGTATTCGCTTTCCAAGTCTTGACAATCATCGTGTTCATGTCATCATTAATCGCATTGCTTTACTACCTTGGCGTCATGCAATGGGTCATCCGTATTCTTGGTACGGCACTTTCGAAAGCACTCGGGACATCACGTAAAGAGTCACTTTCAGCAACGGCGAACATCTTCGTCGGTCAAACGGAAGCACCGCTTGTCATCAAGCCTTATCTTCCAACAATGACACAGTCTGAGCTCTTCGCGGTCATGGTCGGTGGTCTTGCATCGGTTGCCGGATCTGTTCTTGCTGGTTACGCAGCGCTTGGTGTACCTCTTGAGTACTTGCTAGCAGCGAGTTTCATGGCAGCGCCAGCCGGTCTATTGTTTGCTAAAATCATCGTTCCTGAGTCTGAGGAAGCCGATGATGACATCGAAATCGTTGAAGACGAAGAGAATAAAGCAGCAAACTTTGTCGATGCGGCTGCACGAGGGGCATCTGATGGTCTCTTCCTTGCATTGAACGTTGGTGCGATGCTTCTTGCATTCGTCTCATTGATTGCACTCGTTAACTTGATCCTCGGATCAGTTGGTGGTCTTTTCGGATTTGACGGATTGTCATTACAGTTGATTCTCGGTTATGTCTTTGCGCCACTTGCTTTCGTCATCGGTGTACCGTGGGCAGATGCTGTACAATTCGGTAGCTTCCTTGGCCAAAAATTAGTCTTGAACGAATTTGTCGCATTCTCTGAATTTGCACCAATCATCGGTTCAGGTGATTTGTCAGCTCGTACAGAAGCGATGATCGCATTCGCACTTTGTGGTTTCGCAAACATCTCATCACTCGCAATCCTTCTCGGTGGTCTTGGTGGTATGGCACCAAACCGTCGTGGAGATATCGCACGCATGGGTGTTCTCGCGATTCTCGCAGGTACGCTTGCAAACTTGATGTCAGCTACTTTGGCTGGACTTCTTCTCTAATCGGTATAAGAAAAAAGCGATCACTTCGGTGGTCGCTTTTTAGTATACAGATGATTGGAGAAGTGTGATGTTCGGCCATTGGGTGCGCCAGTTTTTTTGTTTTAGTCGCTTCAAATAGATTGGATGGTTTGAAGAGTTTGCTTCAAAGAACGGTGTTGGCTTCACTTGTAGACTGAGCAAATCTTGAATCCCATATGGCGCGGCAAGGATGAGCTCGTCATTTGAATTGAGTCTCACCCCGACTGCTGTCACGGTCTCGAGGAAGTGTGCGAGTGCATCGGTCGATGAAGTGTACGGCGGGAGATGGTTCACATGATGCATTCTTGCTTGGTTTTTGACTGACCAAGGTACGCTTGGGTTCAGTTGATAGAACGTCCGCTCTAAGTTTTTTTCGATGGATTCTTCCGGATGAATCGGGTCGAAATAAATCACATCCACGTCATCCGTCTCTGTCGGTGTATCGTATCCGTGAAGATGGTCCCACACTTTCGCGCGAATATAACCCGCGCAAATCAACCAATCCGGTAGATTGAGGGTGGCGACAGTATGGAGATGCTGCATGAGTTCTGAATCTTGCTGAAAAAAATGAATCAAATTCTGTTCGTCAGTCATCATGGAGTGCCCTCCCTAAATTTCGGTTAAAAAAGCACCTAGGCAAAGCCTAGATGCTCGTATATCGATTATGCTTGAAGTTGGACGCGTTGACGTTCGATCCACGGCTTCAATTTCATGAAAAGAGGGACGAAGAGCGCGCTGATTAAGATCGCTTTAATCAAGTTGAACGGTAAAATACCGTAAAGGACAAGGTCCGTTTTCACAGCCGGGTCTGCCATGTCTGCCATTCCGAAGAAGAACGCATAGGCGGGCAAGATGACAAGATAGTTTAAAATGGCGAGGCTAAGTGCCATCGTAATTGTTCCGGCGAGTAAGCCAGAAGCGAGTGCTTTGTTCGTCTTACGTTTGTGGTAGAACCAAGCAACTGGGTACATGAAGGCCACACCTGCGAAGAAGTTTGCGACTTCTCCGACTGGTACACCGCCACCGTTAAAGACATAGTACAAGACGTTTTTCAATCCGACGACCACGACACCTGCGAGTGGGGAAAAGACGATTCCGGCAATGAGTGCGGGAATGTCACTAAAGTCCACTTTGAGGAATGGCGGTAAGAATGGGAGCGGGAAGTTGAATAGCATGAGTACGAACGAAATCGTCCCGAGCATCGCCAACGTCACCATTGTAGTCAGTCGTTTATTGCGCGTAGTTTTCATCAGAATCTCTCCTTTAGGTCGCTCCTCGATGAATGGCACCCGTCGCATATAAAAACCCGATTGCACTAGAGACAATCGGGAGAGTTTACGCGCATACGAAATAGATGTTTTCCGAGGTGGAAGAGTCCACGTCAAAGAAAACATCCGGATATCGGTCGGATGCCGCCATCTTCTCCCATCCAGACTATACTGTCGGCTTTCGAATCTCACGAAATCAGCAAGCAACGCCTTGCTCGCTCACGGGCTGAGAAGAATCAATTCTTCAATACCGCCGGTCGGGAATTTCACCCTGCCCCGAAGATGGAACGATTTAATTTTTTTTGTTACAGTTTAGTTATACAAGAAAATGCACAAAACTACAAGTCAATTGACTTGAAATGAAGATATATAAGGAGGAGTTCAAATGATTCATTTAACAGAGTCAGCCGCACTTCAAGTGCAAGAGATGATGAAACAGGCCGAACGCCCGGAAGCGCAATACTTGCGAGTAAAAGTACAAGGTGGTGGATGTACGGGACTATCTTACGGGATGGGCTTTGACGAGGAAAAAACGGACAAAGATGTTCAATTCGATCATCACGGCGTCCGCGTCATCGTCGCTGAAGCAGACCATGGAGTCGTCGACGGACTCGAGATTGACTACAAGCAGTCGATGCTCGGTGGGGGCTTCACGATTAAAAACCCGAATGCCATCGCAACATGTGGCTGCGGTTCGAGTTTCCGGACGGCGACGAATGCCGGGACACCAGGAGATTGCTAACTAGTTTAGACTATGGAACGCCATAGTCTTTTTTTTGTGCGATTCGAGCAGTTACGGAACGGCAGGGAAAGGGAATGTAGGAAAGAGAATCGTATCAAAGGGGGCTAGAGTGATGAGGAAAGTATTGATTTTTGGAGGATCACGCTATTTCGGGAAACGGCTCGCGCTGCGACTTGCTGAAGCGGGGGACGATGTGACGATTGTGACAAGGGGCCAACTGCAAGTACCAGAAGCCGAAGGGATTCGGTCCGTCAAAGGAGATCGTCAATCGGTGGCGACATTGAAAGACTTAGCACGTGAACGGTACGATCTCGTCTACGACAATATTTGTTTTACACCGTATCAGGCGAAGATTGCATCAGATGCGTTCATGGGAAAGGTCGGGAAATACGTACTGACGTCAACGATGTCGGTGTATGCACCGGGGCCTGATTTAAATGAGAGTGATTTTAATCCACTTCATTATGAATATCACTTAGACGCGGAACACGATTATGGACAAGGGAAACGAGAAGCTGAATCGTTTCTCTTCCATCGCGCCTCGTTCCCGGTGGTGACGGTACGCCTACCCATCGTTTTAGGTCCGGATGACTATACGGATCGACTCAAATTTTATGTAGATGCGATCCGAAATGAAGAACCGGTCGTTCTGCATCACCCGGAAGCGAGGATGGGATTCATCTCGAGCGCGGAAGCAGCAGGCTTTTTGGAATGGGTAGGACGTGCAAACGTCACTGGTCCATTCAATGCAGCGAGTGATGGCCTTATTTCCATAGGAGCGTTGATGGAACGAATTGGTCAACACGTCGGAAAAACCGTTCAAATTATAAAAGACGGAGAGTCTTCCCCGTATGATTCGGATGTCGACTACTATATGTCGATTGCCGAAGCGAAGAAGGCGGGCTATGTGTTCACACAACTCGATGATTGGATCGACCGAGTCATTCTCCAGACAATGCGGAAATGAAAAAAATCCTCTGTGGGCATATCCACAGAGGATTTAACATTATTTCCCGGCAAATACAGACGTCGAGTGTTGTGGATGACGAGCGGTCGGGTCCACAAGTTGCTTCACTTGGTTGATGGCAATTGGAGCTTCACCGAAACCGGTCGCGATCAATTTCACTTTTCCTTCGTATGTGGCGATATCACCGCAAGCGAAGATGCCGGCTACGGTCGTCTCCATGCGCGAGTCGACACGGATCGTGTTTTTTTCGAACTCCATTCCCCAGTTCTTGATTGGACCTAGCGATGAAACGAATCCGTAGTTACAAATCAAATCATCGATTTCAATGATTTTTGACTCGCCGTTCTTATCCGTCAATTCGACAGATTCGATGTGCGTATCACCTGACAATGACTCGATGTTGTATGGTGTGAGGACGTTAATCGTCGAAGCTTTCATCTGTTCGACCGTATGCTCGTGGGCGCGGAAGCGATCACGGCGGTGAACGATGTGTACTTCTTTCGCGATGCCTTCGAGCATGAGTGCCCAGTCAACAGCTGAGTCACCACCACCGGCAATCATGACACGACGGTCACGGAATTTTTCCATATTGTCGACGAAGTAATGAAGGTTGGCGTAATCTTCACAGCCATCGAGACCGAGTGGACGAGCGGAGAAAGCACCGTTTCCGGCTGTGATGATGATAGCTTTTGTATGATACTCTTCTTTATTTGTCGTCAAAATGAATGTCCCGTCCTCGAGACGCTCCACCGTTTCAACGGTTTCACCGAGGCGGTAATCTTGTTCGAATTGGTCAGCTTGTGCTTTCAATTGATCGATTAAGTCCTGTGCTTTCACTTTTGGAAAACCAGCAATATCATAAATATATTTTTCAGGATAGAGCGTTGACAATTGGCCCCCGAGTTGCGGTAAGCTTTCAATCAACGTCGTATCGAGTTGGCGCATGCCTGCATAAAATGCGGTGAACAGTCCGATCGGACCACCACCGATGATGATTACATCTTTTGTCGTCTTCATCGAATTCCTCCTCAAAGCGTATACAATTATTATAGAGAGTTTATTGAATTAAATCCATTCAGTACAAACATGCAACATTTTCAAAAAAAATTCAAGAAGGGGAGCTTTTTCATTGAGAATTCAAATTAAAGAGCGTACAATGAAGCAGAAGCAATTGTGAACAGACGTTGAACAAGAATAGGCTTTATTGTGAACATCTATGTGAAGAAACACACAACATGGTTGTTCGAAAAAACAAAACTTTTAAACAAGGTGGAAATGAACATGAAACGACCTAACATTGTTATTCTTGGTGCAGGATTTGGCGGACTCATTACAGCCGTCAACCTTCAAAAGACACTCGCTGCAGGGGATGCGAACATTACGCTAATCAACAAACATGATTATCACTACCAAACGACTTGGCTTCACGAACCAGCAGCTGGAACGATGAACCCAGACCAAGCGCGCGTCTACATTAATGATATCGTGAACCCATCACGTGTGAAATTTGTCAAAGGGATCGTCGATCGCGTCGATACTGCTGGAAAACAAGTGATGCTTGAAGACGGTTCGGTCGTCGAATATGACTACGTTGTCTTTGGTCTTGGTGGTGTGCCTGAGACATTCGGTATCCCAGGTCTTAAAGAACATGCGATGACTATCAGTTCATTGAATAGTGTTCGTAAAATTAAAGAACATATCGAGTACTCATTCGCTCAATATAAAACAAACGGTTCTTCTGACAATTCGTTCGTCACAATCGTTGTTGGTGGTGCTGGCTTCACAGGAATCGAATTCCTTGGTGAAATCGTCAACCGTATTCCTGAACTCTGCAAGCAATATGACGTACCACGCGAAGCGGTCCGCATTGTCAACATTGAAGCAGCACCGACGGTTCTTCCAGGATTCGACCCTGAACTCACGACATATGCGCAGAAATGGTTGGAGCGTAACGGTGTCGAGATGAAACTCGGTAACGGAATCAAAGGCGTTGAGCCAGGCATCGTCACATTCGGCCCGCTTAAAGGTGAGACGACAGAAACGATTAAGGCTAACACAATCATCTGGACAGGTGGTGTAAGCGGTAGCCCAATCATCGAAAAATCAGGATTTGAAGCAGTCCGTAATCGTGTCATGGTCGAAGCGGATAACCGTGCACCAGGTCACGATAACGTCTTTATCATCGGTGACTGCTCGGCGGTCATGGACCCGGCATCAAACCGTCCATATCCACCGACGGCGCAAATTGCGACACAACAAGCTCACAACGTTGCGAAAAACATCGCGGCACTCATCAATGGCAAATCGACATCGAAATTCACTTACGAGAGTAAAGGAACAGTTGCTTCGCTCGGACACAACGATGGTATCGGGATCGTGATGGGCAAAAAGATTTTCGGTCGCAACGCGTCATTCATGAAGAAAGTCATCGACAACAAACACTTCATCGAATTGAAAAAATACGGACTCGTCCTAAAAAAAGGGAAGTTCTAATCCTAAATGATGTATGGCTCGTTCTGAAAGTGGAACGAGCCGTTTTCTTTAGAAATCTTCACATGAAGTTCTTTGACCACATGAGTTGAAATTTTGTATAATGAAGAGCGGACAAGGGGGAACAACAGATGCATATAATTCAGGCGGTCATTGGGGCCGTTTTGTATATGACGATTTTTTTCAGTATCGGCTTCATCTTGAATATGTTACTCAAAAAAACATGGACACTTGTGTTCATTTATCCAATTTTCGTCATCATGATGATTGATAATGTCAAACTTTCAAGTTACGTGACCGAGACATCTACCGCGCTTACGAGTGTCTATCAGGGACTCGTCGGGTTGCAACTTCTCGATTTGTTCATGCTTGGCTTTGGATTGCTCGGTGCAATCTTGGCTGGTGTGACGATTCGTTTCTTACGAAAGAGCGGTTATTCAATGTTTTAATTGGCGACAGAAATGTTCGCCTTTTTTGTTTTGTCCCTACTTTTTTAGGGCATGAACCGATATACTAGATAGCGAAACGATTTTTAGTAAGGGATGCGATGCGAATGACATTACCGATGTATACGATCAAAAAAGTGTTGAATAATAGCGTTGTCATTTGTCAACATGATACGGATCCGGAAGTCATTTTGCTCGGGAAGGGGATTGGCTTTGGTAAAAAACCTGGCGACGTCGTCGACCCGGCCAGCGTCCCGGAGAAAGTGTATCAGTTGACGGACAAGGAAGAACAGTCGCAATATCAAGAACTTGTTAAACATGTCGATGAGGACTTTATTGCGTTCATGCAAGAAATTGTCGGATTTATTGAAACGAGCACGGGCAAGAAAGTGGATGAGCATATTCATATCGGCTTGACCGACCACTTATTCTTTACGATGAAGCGAATCGAGCAAGGGATGGAAGTGACGAACCCGTTTTTACTTGAAACGGAATCTCTTTACCCAAATGAGTATGCGCTCGCGGAGCGAATCGTCGATATGTTCCACGAACGATTGAATGTATTATTGCCTGATGCGGAAACTGGATTTATCGCGCTGCATATCCATTCAGCGACGACATTTAAAAACGTCCTGGAAGTCAACCGACACAACCAAATTATCGGACAAATCGTAAAGACAATTGAGAGTCGTTTGAACGTGAAAATGGACCGTTCCTCACTCGATTATAAGCGCTTACTTCGGCACTTAAGGTACGCCGTTGAGCGGGTTGCGACCGGTGAGATGGTCGAAGCCCCACAAAAAATTGAAAAGGTGTTGCGCGATGAATATCCGCTATGCTATAGTACTGCTTGGGAGCTGATGGGCATCATGGAACGCGAATTAAAGCGTCCCGTCCCACGAGGTGAAGCGACATATTTGACGATGCATCTCCAGCGCCTAACAAGTAGATAAATGATACCACGTGTCTTACGTGTTACTGATTCGATCAGGCATGAGTAAGGAGTGGAACGTTATGTGATTTCTCCATTGGGGGAGGTCTACGTTCTATCCTTATTCATGCCTTTTCTATTTTTATAAACGTGATTTATGAAAACGTTTAGATACGTCGGTTGTCTGACATCTGCATCGCTATCATTTGTTTATATGTACTTACAAAAAGGAGGAAATGTTGATGTTTAAGCAGATCTTTGGTGTTCTTCAAAAAGTCGGTAAAGCACTTATGCTTCCTGTTGCGATCTTGCCGGCTGCCGGTCTTCTTCTCGCATTCGGTAACGCAATGCAAAACCCGCAACTTACGACACGTGCCGAGTGGTTAACAAACGATGGTATCGTGAAATTCGCTCAATTGATGGAGCAAGCAGGTGGAGTCATCTTCTCGAACTTGGCACTCTTGTTCGCAGTCGGTGTCGCCATCGGTTTAGCAGGTGACGGGGTTGCCGGACTTGCAGCAATCGTTGGATTCTTGATCATGAACAAAGTCATGGGTGTTTGGCTCGAACTCACACCTGAAGTGTTAGCTCAAGGTGACCCATCGTACGCGAACGTACTCGGTATCCCGACACTTCAAACAGGGGTATTCGGAGGAATCATCATGGGTCTCATCGCCGCATGGGCCTATAACAAGTACTTCAATATCGAATTGCCACAATTCCTTGGTTTCTTCGCTGGTAAACGTTTCGTTCCAATCGTAACGGCAGTTGCAGCAGTTGTCGCTGGTTTCGTTATGCTCTTGATCTGGCCACCAGTACAAAACGGATTGAACACATTCTCGAACTTCATGTTAACTGAGAACCGCACATTCGCGGCGTTCATCTTCGGTTTGATCGAACGTTCATTGATTCCGTTCGGTCTTCACCACATCTTCTACTCACCGTTCTGGTTTGAATTCGGTTCATACACGGATGCGGCGGGTAACATCGTACGTGGTGACCAAGCGATCTTCTTCGCACAAATTCGTGACGGTGCTGAATTGACAGCAGGTACGTTCATGACTGGTAAATTCCCGTTCATGATGTTCGGTCTTCCTGCAGCAGCACTCGCAATGTACCATGAAGCACGTCCTGAGCGTAAAGCGGTTGTCGGTGGTCTCTTGGCTTCTGCTGCCCTTACATCGTTCTTGACTGGTATCACAGAACCAATCGAGTTCTCATTCTTGTTCGTAGCACCACTTCTCTTCGCAGTACACGCAGTATTCGCAGGGCTTTCGTTCATGACGATGCACCTCTTGAACGTTAAGATCGGGATGACGTTCTCAGGTGGTTTGATTGACTTCTTGCTCTTCGGTGTTCTTCCAGGTCGTACGGCTTGGTGGCTCGTCATTCCAGTCGGTCTCGTGTTCGCGGTTGTTTACTACTTCGGATTCCGTTTCGTTATCCGTAAGTTCAACCTTAAAACACCTGGTCGTGAAGATGAGGTTGTTGAACAATCAACAGCTACTGGTTCGGAACTTGCACAAGATATCCTTTTAGGTCTTGGTGGCTCACAAAACATCAAGCACCTCGATGCATGCATCACACGTCTTCGTGTCGAAGTAAAAGATAAAGAACAAGTTAACAAAGATGAGTTGAAACGTCTTGGCGCATCTGGTGTCCTTGAAGTGGGTAACAATATTCAAGCAATCTTCGGACCACGTTCGGATGCATTGAAATCAGAGATCCAAGCGGTCATCGCTTCAGGTAACGAAAAGAAAGCTAACTAATCGTTTACCGAGACCAATCCTACGGGGTTGGTCTTTTACTTTTTTATGAAACGGTTTCATCCAAAGGTCAGAGGGAAAAAGTAAGTATTCTGACAAAGGAGGGAACCATGATGTGGAAGAAAGTGTTTGGTGTCTTACAACGAGTCGGGAAAGCACTCATGCTTCCGGTTGCAATCTTACCGGCAGCCGGTCTTCTCTTGGCGTTTGGTACCGCATTCCAAAACCCGGACCTCGTTGAATTACTCCCGTTTCTGGCAAATGATTCGCTTGTCCTGATTTGGCAAGTCATGACAGATGCCGGGGACATCGTCTTCGCGAACTTAGGGTTACTGTTTGCCGTCGGGGTCGCAATCGGTCTTGCGAACGGGGACGGGGTTGCTGGCCTAGCAGCGATTGTCGGTTATCTGATTATGAACAAGGTTATTAGCACGTGGAACGGTATTACCGCGGAAATCGCCCAAGGCGACCCGCAGTACGCGTCTGTTCTGGGTATCCCGACACTCCAAATGGGGGTATTCGGGGGTATTATCGCAGGTCTTGTCGCAGCTTACGCTTACAACAAATATTTCAACATCAAGTTGCCGGATTTCTTAGGATTCTTTGCTGGGAAGCGGTTCGTTCCGATTGCGACAGCTGCATTCAGTTTGATTATCGGGATCGCGCTTGCGTATATATGGCCACCGATTGGGAATGCGATTAACAACTTCTCAAGCACGGTCATCGAGGCAAACGTTGCCTTATCAGCATTCATCTTTGGATTAGTAGAACGTTCCTTGATTCCGTTCGGTCTTCACCACATCTGGTATTCTCCGTTTTGGTTCCAATTTGGAGAATATACGAATCAGGCAGGCGATCTCGTACAAGGGGACCAACGGATCTTCTTCGCGCAACTGCGCGACGGGGTCGAGTTCACAGCCGGTACGTACATGACCGGGAAGTTTCCGTTCATGATGTTCGGCTTACCTGCTGCCTGTCTCGCCATGTTCCATACGGTTCCGAAAGAACGTCGGAAAGACGTAGAAGGACTCTACTTCTCAGCTGCCCTCACGTCATTCTTGACAGGGATCACAGAACCGGTCGAGTTCTCATTCGTCTTCGTCGCACCACTTCTCTTCGGAATTCACGCTGTCTTTGCAGGACTTTCCTTTATGACGATGCATCTACTGAACGTCAAAATTGGGATGACCTTCTCGGGCGGACTCATTGACTATCTTCTCTTTGGTGTCTTGCCGAACCGGACGGCCTGGTGGCTCGTCATTCCGGTCGGTCTCGTCTTTGCGGTCATCTATTACTTCGGATTCCGTTTCGCCATTACGAAGTTTGACCTGAAAATCCCTGGACGTGATGTTCAGACCGGCGCGAAAGGGGACAAAGCAGGCATTGGGGATGACTTGCCGTATGAAGTACTCGTCGGACTCGGAGGACCTGAAAACATCAAACACTTGGATGCTTGTATCACACGACTTCGGGTCACCGTAAACGACGTGAAACAAGTCGACAAAGACCTCCTGAAAACTCTCGGTGCTGCCGGTGTGCTTGAGGTAGGAGATAACATTCAAGCCATCTTTGGACCGAAGTCGGATACGCTCAAATCACAAATCGCAACCATCATCGAAGGTGGCGAATATAAACCGAAAGAGAAAGTGGAAAAAGCGGTCATCACGCCGGAAGCGGCCGAACAGGCAGACCATCGCTTCTTAGCTCCGATGTCGGGTGTGTTGCTCTCACTCGATGATGTGCCGGACCAAGTCTTCTCCGGTCGCATGATGGGAGAAGGGTTTGCGATTGAACCAAGCTCAGGGCAGGTCGTTTCGCCGGTGACAGGTCAAATCACGACATTCTTCCCGACGAAACATGCGATTGGCATCTTGGCTGACGATGGGCGTGAACTATTGATTCATGTCGGTCTCGATACGGTCAATCTGAAAGGGGAAGGATTCACTGCGAAAGTGGAAGAAGGTGCACGAGTTGAAGCGGGAGACGTGCTTCTCGAAGTCGATCTTGGTGCGATTCGAGATAAAGTGCCGTCACTCATCACACCGATCATTTGGACGAACGGAGACGGTAAAGTCGTTGTGGTTCCGTTCGGTGAGACCGTCGTCGCTGGTGAAGCGCTCGATTTTAGAGCCGACGACAAAGGACCAGAATAACGCATCATTCGAGCCACTCCAGAGAGAAATGGAGTGGCTTTTTTGAGTAGTTACCTCAATGTGCCTTATTCCAGAGAATGAGAGTCTCCATTATAGTAAAGGAGAATTCTCACGAAAGAAGGGGGACAGATGGAGCAAATGATTCAACTTAATCACGGACAAAAAGCGATTCCGGCCATTGGGCTCGGCGTATTCAAAGTAGAAGATGGAGGCGCGGTCATCGATGCAGTCGTCGAGGCGATTCGCCAAGGATACCGACATATCGATACGGCAGCTGTATATAGAAATGAAGAAGGAGTCGGTGTCGGCCTTCGTAAAGGGATTGAAATCGCAAATATTTCCCGGGATGATTTGTTCATCACATCGAAACTATGGAACGCCGATCAAGGGTATGACTCAGCCATCGCCGCGTATGAAGCTTCACTCGAACGTCTTGGATTAGAAAGACTTGATTTATATTTGATTCATTGGCCGGTCGAAGACAAAATGATCGAGAGCTGGCGTGCCCTTGAGACATTATATCGAGAGGGACGTGTCGGAGCAGTCGGAGTGAGTAACTTCCAGATCCACCACCTCGAGACATTGGCGGCGAACAGTGATCTCGTTCCAGCTGTGAACCAAGTCGAGCGGCATCCGTTGCTTCGTCAATCCGAATTGGCAACGTACATGAATGAACATGGAATCGTACCGGTCGCTTGGGCGCCGCTTATGCAAGGTGGATTGTTCGAAGAGCCGACTTTACTGGAAGTCGCGAAAGAAGTGGAGCGTTCTGTCGCTCAAATGATTTTACGCTGGCATCTACAGACGGGATGGGTCATCATTCCGAAATCGATTAAACCGCATCGAATCGAAGAAAACTTCAGCTTGTATGACTTTGAGCTGAGCGAAGAGCAAATGAATCGTATCGATGCGCTCGATCGACATAAGCGTGTCGGTCCGGATCCGGACGATTTTGATTTCTAAATAAGTATGTAAAAAGTCCTTCTCTCGCGCTTGAGAGAAGGACTTTTGACGTTATTTTTTGATGTCAAACTTTTCGCTAAGGAAGTTCACGACTTCTTCAGCTGTGTCCATATTGAGGACTTCGTTGACGATTGATTCTGTTTCTGTCTTCGTCAAGCGCTTCACGAGGCTACGTGCACGAAGGACGCTTGAAGCTGACATTGAGAATTCATCGAGTCCAAGACCGAGAAGGATTGGAATCGCGAGTTCTTCTCCAGCCATCTCGCCACACATTCCGACCCATTTGCCGGCTTTATGTGCTTCCGTGATGACGTTGTGGAGGAGGTTCAAGATGGCAGGGTTGAACGGTTGGTACAAGTAAGAAACTTTTTCGTTCATGCGGTCAGCCGCCATCGTGTATTGAATCAAGTCGTTCGTACCGACTGAGAAGAAGTCGACTTCTTTTGCGAATTGCTTCGCCATGACAGCCGTCGATGGGATCTCGACCATCATTCCTGTTTCATATTGACCGACTTCGATTCCTTCTTCTTTCAACTTCGCTTCTTCTTCAAGGAGAAGGGCTTTCGCTGCGCGGAACTCTTCGAGTGTCGCAATCATCGGGAACATGATGGCGAGGTTACCGTGAGCCGATGCGCGGAGAAGGGCGCGAAGTTGCGTCCGGAACAAGTCTGTTTCCTCAAGGCAAAGGCGAATCGCACGATAGCCGAGGAATGGGTTCATCTCTTTTGGTAGGTCAAGGTATGACAACTCTTTATCTCCACCGATGTCGAGTGTACGGATGACGACCTGCTTGCCTTCCATCCCTTCAATAACCGTTTTATATGCCGTGTACTGTTCTTCTTCTGTCGGGAACGTTTCAGAGTCCATATATAAGAACTCGGTACGGTAAAGCCCGATTGCGTCCGAACCGTTTTTCAAGACGCCCTCTAAGTCGTTCGGTGTTCCGATATTCGCTGCAAGCTTCACTTTATGGCCATCCGCTGTAATAGACTCTTCGTTGACGAGTTGTTTCAACTCTTCTTTGTAAGCCTCGAAGTCAGCACGTTTGCCTTCATACTCTTTGACGAGGTCTTCTGAAGGGTTGACGAACACGTCACCTTCCGTCCCGTCGATGATGACGAGGTCACCATTTTTGATTTCTTCAAGGGCCACTTTCGTCCCAACGACTGCTGGAATTTCGAGTGAACGTGACATGATGGCAGAGTGAGATGTGCGTCCACCGATGTTTGTCGCAAATCCTCTGACGTACTTACGGTTAAGTTGTGCCGTATCTGAAGGCGTCAAGTCTTCGGCGATGATGATGACTTCCTCTGAAATCGAAGCAGGTGTCACGAATGTAACCCCAAGAATATGAGCCATGACACGTTTTGTCACGTCACGAACGTCAGCTGCACGTTCGCGCATGTACTCATTATCCATCGATTCGAAAATCATGATCATCGTTTGTGCGACTTCGTCAAGCGCTTTCGCAGCGTTCATGTTTTCGCTTTCAATTTTCTCGTTCACTTGCGATACGATTTCTGGGTCCTCAACAATTAAAAGGTGAGCTGAGAAAATCTCGGCTTTGTCTGGACCAAGTTCACGAAGCGTATGTTCGCGGATTTGTTCAAGCTCAGTTTTAGACTGTGCGATTGCATCTTGGAAACGAGCCTTTTCAGCAGCGACATCTTCAATCTTGTGTGATGGGATATCGAATGAAGGTGTCTCCATGACGAATGCTTTTGCAACTGCAATCCCTGCAGATGCACCAATACCTTTAATGTGTGACATAAGCGTAGTCCCTCTTTTCAAAGAAATAGTGTACTTTCCTGTCTCGTTACTTCATACCCGAAAAGAAAAAAGAACTAACGAGAACATAGAAAGTTAAAGTAGCAACGGTCTACGACTAGGGGAAGCCTCGACCAGTCAAATTGGCCTCACTTCAGGATGAAGAGAAGCCCGATTGCGTACTTTCTTATCCTATCATAAAATAAAACAACGTCACAACGAGGAGATAGCCCATGAATTCGAAGATTTCTTGACTCTTGCGCATACTATTTCATTATTTTGGAGAAGTTCGTTATGCTTACCATATATTATAGAAGGGAAGTGGCAACATGTATCAAATTGCCCAATTAAATTGGACAGATTCATATGAGACGATGGTCGTCGGAATCGGCGCGGCTGATTCAATCGATGAAGGACTCGACACATTGTTCGGGGGACGCGTCAAAGCGCTTATCCAATCAGGAGACCTATCAACGAAAACAGGAGAAGTGACGCTATTGCCGACATTCGCTGGCGAAACGGCACGAGTCTTGTTTGTCGGACTTGGTCAGCGGAACGACATGACGACTGAGAACGTTCGGAACTGGTTTGGGAAAGTGGCGAAAGTCATAAAGGGTCGTGGGTTTAAAAACGTTGCGGTAGCACTCGAAACGTTTACAGATGGTGCGGCACGTATGTTCACAGAAGCATATGAAATGGCGACGTATGAACATCCTACATACAAATCTGAGCCGAAACAAACGGTTGAAGAGCCGACGATCACACTCCTTGGTGACGTGGATCAAAAGGACATCGATGCCGGTGTCGCCTATGGAAAAGGGGTCAACGTTGCACGCGAGTTAACGATGATGCCAGCCAATATTTTGACAGCGGAGACACTGGCAGATTACGCGATCGAGTTAGCGAAACGACATGATTTCAAATACCGCATCCTTGAAAAAGAAGAGATGGAATCCCTCGGCATGGGCGCATTGCTCGCAGTCAACCAAGGTTCGACGATTCCACCGAAATTGATTGTAATCGAGTATCGCGGTGCGGATGAAGAAGCTCCGATCGCCGTTGTCGGGAAGGGTGTCACGTTTGATACGGGCGGCTATTCAATCAAGCCGAAGGATGGCATCGTCGGGATGAAGGGGGACATGGGTGGTGCAGCTACCGTCCTCGGATTATTCGAGACCCTTGGATTGACGCGACCAAAACGTAACGTGATCGGAGTTATCGGTGCGACGGACAACATGATTTCAGGTGATGCGTTCAAACCGGATGATGTGATTACAGCGATGAACGGAAAGACGATCGAAGTATTGAACACCGATGCAGAAGGACGTCTCGTCTTAGCGGATGCTGTCACATTTGCCAAAACGTACGAACCGACGGCCATCATCGATGTGGCTACGTTGACAGGCGGTGTCCTTGTCGCACTCGGTACGGACGTGACGGGCTGTCTGACGAATGATGATACACTTTATCGCTCACTTGAAACAGCTAGCCGTGAGACGAATGAACTCGTGTGGCAGATGCCGTACTTTGATGTTTTCATCGACAAGGTGAGAAAATCGGAAGTTGCCGATTTGAACAACTCACCAGGTCGTTTCGGACATATGATTTTTGGTGGCGCGTTTGTCGGTGAGTTTGTCGGAGATACACCGTGGCTACATCTCGATATTGCGGGAACGAGCGAACGTGCGGCAGCGAATGACCTCGGTCCGAAGGGGCCGACTGGTGTCATGGTTCGGACACTCGCACGGATGATTGAATCGTGGGAGCGGTAAGAGCAGGTATATTAATCGGTTTGGCGATTCTGTGTGGCTTTTGCTACACGGTCTGGCCGAACCGTATTTGGTTAGGGAGCACAGTGTTTCTCGCCGTATTTGGCGTGTTGATGATGTTACAGGAGGTACGACATGGTAGGAGTAGGGATTGATGGTGCACGTGGCGGCTGGGTACGGATCACATACGACAGCATCTCACTTTGTTTAACGATTTCGGAGACGATAGAGGAACTACTGATTGACGGTGCCATGCATTTTGTGGATATGCCGAAAGATCTAGGGACGGTCGACCATCCAAGTCGCGAATGCGATGCGTGGATGCGGAGCCGACTCAGTCAACGAAAGTCGTCCGTCTTCACCCCGCCGATTCAAGAGGTGTTGCATGAAGCGACGTATGAGGAAGCAAACGAAAGAAAGCGGGCGTTGGTTGGCAAAGGGATTAGTAAACAAGCTTGGCATCTCGTTCCGCGTATCCGTGAGTTTCAACGCGTGGAAGCAGAGAACGTCTACGAGTCGCATCCGGAAGTCTGTTTTTCGGTCATGATGGGACAAGAGGCGGCACATCGGAAAAAGACGAGCGAGGGTCAGGAAGAGAGAATCGAGTTGCTTCGGAAGTATTCCAAAAGCTCTCCTTGGAAATGGAAGATGTCGAACGTGCAAGTGGATGATATTATCGATGCCTGCATTCTAGCAGTAGCGGCGTACGAAGCCGGGACAAGCGGTCTTTTGCTACATCCAGGTAAAACACATGAGCCCAATGTGGCTGTACCTCAAATGAAAAAAGAGCGATGAAATCAACATTTCATCGCTCTTTTGCTGTCGTCGTAGGCGGTCCAACGATGAACCGCCACATATAATGAAACACTTTGGCGTTGTATAGCGCCTTTAAGAGAACGGCAAGCACGGGTCCGACGATGAAACCTAATACACCAAATAGCTTCAAACCGACAAAAATCGAGATGAGTGCGGCCAGTGGGTTCAAGCCAATATGGGAGCCGACAATCTTCGGTTCAGCCAAGTTGCGTTGGACGATAACGACGATATACAACACAATCAACCCGATTGAAACAAACCAGTCCCCTGACACAGCGGCATAGGCTGCCCATGGAATAAGCAACGTCCCGACCCCTAAATATGGTAACAGGTCAAAGAACCCTGCAAGTAGAGCGAAGGAAAGGGGGTTGTCGATACGAAGGATGAACATGCCGACAAGTACGATTCCGAACGTGATAGAAATAAGAGTGAATTGAGCTCGTACATAGCCAAAAAGGGCGGATTTAAGATTGATCATCACTTCCTCAAATTCTTTAAAACCTTTACGCTTATTCCAACGATTGAGGGAATGAACGTAAGATGGCCAATCTTTTGTGATGAAGAACCAGGCGAGAACAATGACGACAACGAGTAGTAAGACGAGCGGGAGGGCAGCTAACATGCTCTGTAGGACACTTGCGACTCCTCGTGAGAGAACGCCGATCGCAGCAGCGAGTTGGACGCCGAGTTCCGTGATTCCGCCTTCTAAAGATGTCGTCTGCCCGGGGTTTAGCTGTTGATAGCTCTCGTACGCATCATTGACGAGCGGCGCTATTTTCTCATTGAATACCCGTTGGATGAATTCGGTGAACGTCTCGATTTGTTCAGGGAGTCTTTCTGCAGCAATTGTTGCGTAGTGAATCAATTGAATGATAACAATGGTAATGATACCGACGACGATGCTGAGCACGATGACTAAGGAAATGAGTGTACCGAGTGCGCGTGGCATATTTGTTTTTCGTTCAAAAAAATTGACGAGCGGAACGGTCATCAAGGATAAGAGAAGGGCAAATACGAAAGGATACGTATATTCAAAAAGTATGTTCAATACCCAGGTGAACATAAATAAACCAATCACAACGAGTACGAATCGAAGCAATTGCCAAAGTCTTGCCGATGACATATAAAACCCATCCTTTCCGGACAACTGAATTGAGCATAGTATATCATGTAAGCGGTAAATAAAGCAGAAAGATAGGTGAATGAACGTGAGAGAGGTTCAACAAAAAATTGATGAGATGATTCTTCATTTAGGTGGCTATTGGAGACCTTTATCCGGTCTGGCAAGATTGTTAGAAGAAGTGGGAGAAGTAGGAGGAGCATTGCGAAGAGGTGCGATGGATGAATTAAAAGAAGAGTTGCTCGATGTCCTTGTCATCTCGACGTGTCTGGCGAATCAATATGCGATTCAACTCCGACAACCGGAAGCGAACACTGAAGGAGAGACGCAAGAACAGCTTTATTTTCAAATCGTTGAAGAAGCGGGCGAAGTGGCTCGAATTTTGAACGCTTATGAAGGAGATAAAAAGCTGAAACCGAACCGGCATGGACAGTCGCTTCAACGCCATATCGAGCAATTGCAATGTGCCGTTTTATCAATCGGTACATTGAGTAACCTCCATTTGTTCGATTCACTGTTCGACCTGATTGAAGAAAAATCGAATCGTGACTTTGGTCGCTTCGATCATACACCTGACCCCATCACGGAAGCATCCGTTCGTACTTATATGAGGCACCAATCAGGTCGCTACTGGGGTGGAATTCCGGTTCAATCATTTGAACGGTTCGACCGATATATAGAACGAGAACATCATATAGAGCGTTTCTATCGAATCGCTTCAATTGAAGGATTAGATGGATTTGTGATTCATCAAAAACGAGATGGACTTATTCGAGTCGAGGATTTTCTTGTTACAGACGGGTTCATGATAACAGTAGAAGACTATGAATCGGAGCAGTTTTTAGTCATTCGGCCGATTCAATAAAAACATTTACCTTTTTATCAAAAACATTCATCTTTTTTTCAAATATTTACTTTTTTTAAAAAAGCATTATGCTAATATGTAATTGTTGTTAGTAGGAAATGCCGCAATGAGAAAGGAATATTTTGGATGAAAATGAAACTATTGAAAGTTGCCCTCATCTTAACGGTTCTATTGTTCGGGATGCAACTTCCGTCTGTCGAAGCTGCTACTTACGATGGAGAAACGACTGTCAATTTGAACATTCGTACGAAACCTAGTCTAAGTGGAACGGTAGTGAAAACCTTACCGAGAGGCACGAAAGTAGAGTATGGTACGTATAATCAATCTTGGCATAAAGTGTATGTAAACAATCGTACATATTACGCCTCGGCCCAGTACATTCGTAAACTTTCATCCACCTCAAATTCGTTGACGACCCAGTCGACAACGTCTACCGGTGTGACTACTGCGAACTTAAACATCCGCGTCACGTCCCATCGATCAGCGACGATTGTGACCACGCTTAAGAAAGGGACGGAAGTGAAGTACGCTGTTCACAATTCGTCTTGGGCAAAGGTTTATTTAAATGGTAAGACGTACTATGCCGCAAAAGCCTATATCGCACCAAAGCTCACAGAGTCGAATGTCGAACGGGTGGACGGCTATACAAATCGTGATTTGAAGTTATTCTCTGAACGAAACCAGCGTTCGAAAGTGCAGAAAGTCCTTCCGAAAAACACGGCTGTCGTCTCGAGCAAATATAACTCGAGCTGGTCGATTGTCTATTTTGGAAATGAAACGTATTACACACCGACTTGGGGAATCACACCAGGCGAATTGGATACAGGTGTGGAGAAGAAAGAGGGATATGCGAATCGTGATTTGAAATTATTCTCTGAACGAAACCAACGTTCGAAAGTTCAGAAAGTCCTTCCATTAAACACGGCTGTCGTCTCGAGCAAATATAATTCGAGCTGGTCGATCGTCTATCTTGGAAATGAAACGTATTACACACCGACTGCTTGGATCTCTACATCGAAAACGCCAACGGAACCACCGACGTCAACGGAACCGAATGACGGACTCACACAAGGGTATGCGAACCGAACGGTCAACTTGTTCGGAAAAACGCACCAGAGTTCACCTATCCAGCTCGTTCTTCCAAAGTATACGGCCGTCTCCTATAAGGCGTACAACTCGAGTTGGTCGACGGTTCATATCGGCTCGAAAGTATATTACACAGCGAGTTCGTGGTTGACGAAAGGGAAAGCCCCTGCAGCACCGGAAGCTGCACCGAAAGGGACGATATACATCAACACACCGGGCGATGTATTGAATGTGCGCTCGAAAGCAAGTCTTGATTCGAACGTGGTTGGTCAGCTCAAGCACACTACAGCTGTTTCTCACTATGGAACAGTGAACGGGTTCCATAAAATCAAATATAACGGACAAGATGCCTATATTTCTTCAGCTTTCGTTATGACAACAAAACCAAGTACATCTACTGGGACTGTGATCATTCTTGATCCTGGACATGGTGGGAAAGACCCTGGAGCACTAAATGGTTCTTTGTATGAAAAAACGATTGTTCTTGATGTCACAAAGCGTGTCGAGGCATATCTTCGTTCGAAATACGATTACAATGTGCGACTCACACGCTCAACAGATGTCTATTTGACACTTGGTGAACGCGTAGCTGCAGCTAAATCATTACGCGGTGACTTATTCGTCAGCATGCACGTCAACGCAGCGGGTTCTTCTGCCGCCAAAGGTTTAGAGACGTTCTATTCTTCACAGTCTGCGCATAGTTCTCGGAGTCGTGTACTTGCATCAAACATTCAAAGTAACTTGGCAAGTAAGATGAGCGGAATGTCTAACCGAGGGGTAAAGACGGCGAACTATTACGTGATTACGTATAATACGATGCCATCTGCACTCGTCGAATTAGGATTCATCTCTTCGCCGACAGACTTAACTTACCTTCGCAGTAATACTTCTCGTCAGCGTATGGCAGAAGGTGTGGCTGAAGGAATTGCTAAATATGTTCAAACATACTATTGACTTAACGGCCTCAGACTTTAACGTCTGGGGCTTTTTTGTTCACGCTCGGATGTTGCACTAAATCATGACGTCAAAAAACCGAACCTCCGGAAGGTTCGGTTCGCTTTTTATAGGTCATCAAAACCGTTCGCATCGGTCACTTTCGCATAAGAACGTGACTTCTGTTCGAAGAAGTCAGATTTTGTCGCATTGAGCGAGTCGTCTGAATAGGCACGGATCCATGGCATGACATCTTCGTCAAATCCTTCATACAAGTCGTTTAGGCCGATGACGCGTAAGCGCTTGTTCGCCAAGTATTTGACGTAATCACGCATTTCACTGACGTCGAGTCCGTCGAGGTCGCGGAGAACATATTCACACCATTCGATCTCGAGGTCGACCGCTTCTGCCATCGTGTCGTATACGAATTGACTGAACTGTCCGTCTGCATCAATCTTAGGATTTTCTGTCAATACGGCACGTAAGAGCTGACTGATGAAGTATGAATGTTGCATCTCGTCACGTTGGATGTAACTGATCATCGTCGATGTACCGACCATCTTTTGGTGACGAGCGAGATTATAGAAATAAGCGAAGCCTGAGTAGAAGTTGATTCCTTCTAGGATGACGGATGCGACGAGTGATTTCGCGAAGTTCTCTGCATTAGGCGTTTCACGGAAATCTTCGTATAGGTCCAAAATAAATTGGTTTCGTTTCATGACCATTTCGTCATCTTTAGCGATGTCGAAGATGCGATTTTGTTCAGCTAGTGGCACGAGACTTGATAAGACATAGCTATACGATTGGTTGTGTACGACTTCTTGTTGCGCAATGACCGCAAGCACTGCGTGAACCGAAGAGTCGGATGAGAACATCGAAGACTCGAGGATATAACGTGTCTGGACCGAGTCGAGAATCGATAACAGTCCGATGATTCGTTTGAATGCATCCTGTTCACGTTCGGTCAGCTGCGACCATTGTTGCATGTCTTTCGACATCGAGATCTCATCGGGAATCCAAAAGTTGGATAGCAACTGTTTGTAAATCGTATAGAACTGAGGATACGCGATGTCGTTCCAGTTGACGATTGAGCTCGTTTCACCACCGATGATGGCAGTTGCCCGGTTAGGATGTTTGGGCGACAATAATTTGATTTTCTGAATCGACATGATGCATTACTCCTTCTTCTACATGGTGAGCCATTCGTTCTGCCCAATGTTGGACGTTGTATGGTTGGTTACGTGGTGACTGCTCGATTTTGAGTAGTTCACCGGCAAGCGGAATTCCGTATTTCGAAAGGTGGTACGCCATCTCATCGACCGCACGACAGAAGTGAACAAACATCTTGTCACCCGTTCCGAATACCGCTGCTTGCCGAATCGGCACATTTAAATCTTTCAACACGAGACGGAACGTGTCTTTCATTTCCTCTGGTAAGACGCCATCTGCCCATGTATAAGAACCAAAATAGACGAGATCGAATGTAGCGAGGGACTGAGCTTCACGATAACCGACTCGATCGGCATCATAGCGGACGACCGAGTCGCCACGGTGATGATGTGTCGCTTCGATGAGCGTTGCCACTTCTTCCGTGTTTCCACTCATCGAGTGACAAATGATTGCGATGTTCATATGGTGGACCACCTTTCATAAAAACGGACTAACTTCGTGATAATGAGACTAGTTATGATGCACAAGACTCACATTCATCCACTTCAACGGTTGTTGAGCGCGTATAGTAAATCGATTTCATGCCGAGCGACCAGGCTTCGAGATGCATCGCGAGAAGTTCTGTCGCCTTTACATCGTTCTTGACGTACAAGTTAAAGCTGATGGCTTGGTCGATGTGGCGTTGACGCGATGCGTTCTGGCGAATGCTCCATAATTGATCGACTTCGAACGCTGATTTATAGAACCAGTTCGTCTCCGGCGTCAAATCCGGTACCGTGACGGGGATCTTATAATTTTTCTTTTCTTCCGAGTAGACTTTCTTATAAACCGGGTCAATCGATGCAGTACTACCGGCGATGATTGCAGTAGATGAGTTCGGTGCGATGGCCATCATATAGGCATTACGGACACCGTTTTGATGAACCGCTTCTGCAAGCCCGTCCCAATCGAGGTCATCGTGTGAACGATAGTTCCGACGCTTGAAGTACTCACCCGTGTGCCACTCTGAACCTTCAAAGACACCGAATGCACCTTTTTCCTTGGCAAGTTCCATCGATGCCTGAATCGTGAGATACGCAATTTTTTCATACAGTTTTTCTGCATATTGTACGGAATCGACCGACTCCCAACGGATTCCTTCGAGTGCGAGTAAGTGATGCCAACCGAATGTACCAAGACCGACCGCACGGTATTTTTGGTTCGTGATCATCGCCTGTGGAACTTCGATCGTATTCAAGTCGATCACGTTATCGAGCATACGCATTTGAATTGGGATGAGACGTTCGAGTACGTCTGCTTTCACAGCCCGGGCGAGCGCGATTGAACTCAGGTTACAGACGACGAAATCACCAGGAGTCTTCGTGATGACGATTTTTCCGTCTTGCGTGTACTCCTCTTCAATCGTCGTAGCCGACATGTTTTGCGCGATTTCGGAACAGAGGTTTGAACTATAAATCATCCCTGCATGTTTGTTTGGGTTCGCGCGGTTCACGGCGTCGCGGAAGAACATGTACGGTGTGCCTGTCTCTAGCTGTGAACGCATATAACGTTTCACAAGGTCGATGGCAGGAACCGTCACGCGAGACAATTCTGGCGTATTGACACATTCCATATATTTCTCTGTGAAGCTCCCACCGTTCTCAGTTTCGTCGAAGTAGTCCTCGAGGCTGTAGCCCATTACCGTACGAATTTCATGTGGGTCGAACAAGTGCCAATCCCCACGTTCTTCGACGGTACGCATGAAGAGATCTGGTAAGCAGACACCAGTAAACAAGTCATGTGTCCGAAGGCGTTCGTCTCCGTTATTCAATTTCGCATCGAGGAATTCGAAGATATCCTTATGCCAAATATCTAAATAGACGGCGATTGAGCCTTGGCGCATGCCGAGCTGGTCGACGGAGACAGCCGTGTTATTCAATTGTTTCATCCACGGAAGGGCACCGCTTGAGACGCCTTTGAATCCTTTAATGTCACTTCCACGTGAACGGATTTTCCCGAGATACACGCCGATGCCGCCGCCCCCTTTCGAGAGTGTCGCCACGTCTGTATTTGAATCGTAAATCCCCCGAAGTGAGTCGTCGACCGTGTCGATGAAGCAAGAGCTGAGCTGTCCGTATGATTTGCCGGCATTTGACAAGGTCGGTGTCGCTACCGTCATGTAAAGGTTTGAAAGAGCCCAGTACGCTTCTTCGACGAGTTTCAAACGAGTCGTCTCATCTTCCTTTTGCATAAGGGTCATCGCGATAACCATGAAGCGTTCCTGTGGAAGTTCATAAAGATTCTTCACGTGGTCGCGTCCGAGGTAGCGGTCCGACAACGTCCGGAGTCCGATATATGTGAAGAGACGGTCACGGGATGGATCGATTAACGATTCAAGATGATCCATATCTTCTTTAGAGTACGTATTTAAAAGTGCTGGAGTAAAGATGCGTTTTGACGTCAACGTCTCGACTAAGTGATAGAAGTTGCCATAGCGCATTGAAGCCTCGTAGCCTCGGTTGCGTGCCGCTTCGAGATAGAGACGGTTCAAATACATCTCTGTCGCAACGAACGTCCAGTCAGGTTCTTCGGCTTTCAACATGTCGAGCGCATGCATCGTCAATAAGTCATACACTACATCTTGTGTCAGCGTCTTCGTTTCGAGCGCCCGAATCGCCCGTTCTTCATAGCGCTCCACACTTAATTGAGGATACCGCGTCTGGATAGATTGAATAAGAGAGGCGACGTCAGCGAGCGTTGGGGCCGCCGGTAGCATCGTCTCGTGATGGATAGGGGATGTCAAAATCGATCACTCCTTTAATAAATGTAGACGTTATGAAAGTATAATAAGAACTTCCTAACCTGCCACAATATTGTGTTAACGACCAAAATACCTGTTAACTATATATTGACACTTTTATCTCTTTTTAATCATAAAACATCTATATTTAGTTTTGCAATGCTTGACATTCTTGGATGTATCGACCGACCTTTTGCTTTTGCTCAAAAAGGGCTTCATGAGCCGATTTGAGACAGAGAACTGAGATGAAAAAAAATTATGTAATATGATTGCTTGTTTTTTCACAAAAAACGAATCCGATTTCATCATCATCACTACATTGAACATTACGTCACTTTCGGACAGAATAGATAGTGTTTGACGTTTTGTTTAAACAATTATCCCTATTCATTCCATACTAGATATAGTGTTGTGTCAAAGTGTGACAGAGGAATCCATTTG
Organism: Exiguobacterium sp. s57; assembly: GCF_018617685.1. Taxonomy (NCBI): domain Bacteria; kingdom Bacillati; phylum Bacillota; class Bacilli; order Caryophanales; genus Exiguobacterium; species Exiguobacterium sp. s57. Next base: position 879,078 of record NZ_JACSKR010000001.1, on the reverse strand, counting down.
TCAAGGCTGGTATCCTAATGAAAAGTAAGGTAGATTGATGAGGTAGGACATTGATTTCAACGAAAAGAAGGGTTTAACAAGTGCGTACAGAAGACTTATTATTGACATGGGACCCACTCGGTTATGGGACAGGTTCATACGGGCCAGAGTTCGATGAGGTGATGATGGCATTGATTGACGTCAATTCTCCTGAACAGTTAACCGAAATCATTCGGCGCACACTTCTTGACGCGTTCGATGAGTGTCCACCAGAATCAGAAATCATCGAGATGGCACAGCGACTCTTCGCATCGTCATCTTGCCAATTATAAGGAGGAATAAATATGTTACGAATTGATCCAACACCTAACCCGAATGCAATGAAAGTGACACTTCCAGAAAACGTGTTCGGTGCGAAAAGTCAGAGTGTGAAAGCAGGCGAAGCGACAGATCAACCGCTCCTCGCAAAACTTGTCGAGATTGAAGGCGTAGAAAGTGTGTTTGCATATGGTGACTTTGTGACCGTTTCGAAAGAGAACGGTGTGAGTTGGGAAGCAATCCTCCCACAAGTTGAGACGGCATATCGCGGATGAATCCGACTGTTACGATTGTCATTCCGGCTTATAAACGCGAGACGGAACTGACAGAACTGCTTGAAAGTTTAACGGTCCAAACGTTTCAACAGTTCGAAGTCTTGATTATGAATAATGAGGGGCCGCCAAAACAACATCTTTTGGCGCCTTTTTTGAATCAATTGGATGTACGTGTCATAGAAGTCGGCGAAAATCATCACGTCCGTGCCCGAAATCGTGGTGTTCTTGAAGCGAAAGGCGATGTCATCCTGTTGTTAGACGATGATGACCTCCTTATGCCGACTCATCTCGAGGACAGCTTACGCGATCTTCAACAGGCTGACCTTGTCTATACGGACGCCGAATTGTTTCGGTTTGAATGGAAGCATGGACGTCGTGTCGTGACCGAATGGGAACCTTTTGCATACGAGTTCGATCAAGAGCGGATACGTCAAGATTCAACATTTATCCCGTCTGGTACAATGTATCGAAAGTCGATTCATGACACGATTGGTCTGTTCGACGAAGACGTCTATAACTACTGGGATTGGGATTTCTTATTAAGGGTCGTGGAACAATTTAGTGTGTCGCATCCTGCCCGCGCGACAGTACTTTACGCATTCAACGGGACCGATAACTTGTCGGCAAAACAAGACGAAACGAGACGTCGTTACTTTGAGCGCTTCTGTCAAAAACATGGACTGACAGACATGGAAATGAAGAACTTCCATATTGTTCAGGAAGAACGACGTTCATATGTGAGACAGACAGAGAGAACGTTTACCGGCGTGCTACCTGGTCGGACAGAAGGGGATTAAGTATGTATTCATCAAAAGAACTAGAATTGTTAGAGTTGTTAGAAGAGAAAGGCTATCTCGAAACGAAGATGTTAGCTGATTTGTTGGCACTCGATGAAGAGACGATTGAATCGATGCTTGAGAAGTTCAAACAAGACGGAATCTTACTTGGTTTTCGGGCAATGGTCAACTGGCAAAAAATAAATCGGCATGATGTCACGGCATTCATCGATGTCAAAGTCACCCCAAAACGGGGACGAGGGTTTGATGATGTGGCCGAGCGCATTTATCGCTTCCCGGAAGTGACGGCGCTTTATTTGATGTCAGGCGCATACGACCTCCAAGTCGTCATTCGTGCGAACTCACTGCAAGACGTCGCTTCATTCGTTTCGGATAAGTTGTCACCGCTAGATTCAGTATTGTCGACGACGACTCACTTCAAATTGAAGACGTACAAGCATGACGGCATTTTGTTCACCCCACAAACTGAAGACAAGCGGTTAAACATCACACCATGAAGTCTTTATCAAATCAAGTCGTCTCGATGAAGCCATCGGGCATTCGCCGTTTCTTCGATTTGGCACAGACGATGGAAAATGTTGTCTCTCTCGGGGTGGGAGAGCCGGATTTCATCACGCCATGGAACGTGCGAGAAGCGAGCTACGCTGCTCTTGAAGAAGGATATACAGCATATAGTGCCAACGCAGGACTCATCGAATTGCGAGAAGAGATTGCTAATTATATGAAGAAGCGATTTTCAGTTGAATACAATCCGACTTCGGAAGTCATCGTTACTACAGGGGCTTCACAAGCACTCGATATTGCATTTCGTTCCCTCCTCAATCCGGGAGAGGAGGTTATCGTGGTCGAACCGGCATTCGTATCGTACGGTCCCCTCATCGAGATGGCGGGCGGAAAAGTGGTCCCGGTAGCATGCCGACCGGAAAATGGTTTTCGTCTCGATCGAGATGACGTTGAACGTGTCATCACCGAACGAACGAAAGCGATTTTACTTTGCTTCCCATCCAATCCGACAGGTGCCACGATGAATGGTGAGGAACTCGCACAAATTGCTGAACTCGCAACCAAGCATGACCTATGGGTCGTCAGTGACGAGATTTATGCAGAACTTTGTTACGATGAACCGTTCGTCAGCTTTGCGACGCTCCACGACATGAGAGACCGAACGATTGTCGTGAACGGCTTCTCGAAAGCGTTCGCGATGACAGGATGGCGCCTCGGCTTCACTTGCGCACCAGAAGTCGTGACGCGGGAGATGTTGAAAGTCCATCAATATGGCATGATGTGTGCGCCGACGCTCGTTCAATTTGGTGGTCTTGAAGCACTGCGCTCTCGCCATCAACATGTGCCGAACATGGTGAAGAGCTATCGTCAACGCCGGAACTACTTTATTCAGGCGCTGAACAAGGCAGGTTTGCCGACGCATGTACCAGGTGGTGCTTTCTATGCGTTTCCTTCGATTCGGCATACCGGATTGACGAGTGAAGAATTTGCGGAACGACTCTTGATTGAAGAGCGGGTCGCCGTTGTTCCTGGTAATGCCTTCGGAGAGAGTGGAGAAGGGTTCGTTCGAGCAAGTTATGCGACATCGCTCGAACAATTGCAAGAAGCGATTCGTCGAATCGAACGTTTCATGAAGCAATTTGAAATGAAGACTATCGAACAAGACTCTCAACGATGAGGGTCTTGTTCTGTTCTACAAGAATCGAATGTGTAAAAACAAGAGGTGAGGTGAAAATATGGAACGTTACGATTACATAGCAGTTGGGTGTGGTCCGTATAATCTTAGTCTCATGGCTCTTGCAGAAAAGACAGCACTACAAGGAATCTGTTTTGAGCAGCGGACGGAAATGATGTGGCATGAGGGTATGTTGATTGAAGGGATGACGATGCAGACACATTATTTACAAGATCTCGTCACGTTAGCGGACCCGACCCATCCGTCGAGTTTTCTGAACTATTTGAGTGATACAGGTCGTCTCCAAACATTTATCACGCAAGAACAAGGTAAGATTCCTCGAACGGAGTACAATCGTTACTTGCGCTGGGTTGTAAATCAACTGTCGACGATTCGCTTCGACCATTATGTATCTGACGTTCAAGCGGAAGAAGAGGGGTTCGTCGTGACAGTCGAATCAGATGGTCAATCAATACAAGTTCATACAAGACATCTCGTCCTAGGAACGGGTGCAGCACCATTCGTGCCAGATGGATTTGAACAAGTCATTCATACGAGCGATTATTTGACCTATCGGGACGTCCTCAGAGACCGATATCGTGTCGCGGTCGTTGGGAGTGGGCAGAGTGCGGCGGAAGTCTTCCTAGACTTGTTGCGTGACGCGACGGACGAGCAACGGGTCGACTGGATCACAGGCTCCGATCACTTTGAGTCACTGGAGGCAGGAAAGCTAGGAGACGAAATCTTTAGTGTGGATTATGTCGATTATTTTCATGGGCTGCCGTATGACGCTCGTCAAGAACTACTCGGGTCATTCGAACGTTTCCGTCATGGCGTCAACCCTGAGACGATGACCTCGATTTATGAGACCTTGTATCACCGAACGGCAGAAGGGGAAGAGACGCTAGCTGACATGATGACACAGGTCGAAGTGGAATCGATCTCTTATGATTGGTTAACACATCGTTTGAAAGGGACGCGACGATATACGGGAGAAGTGATTGAAAAAGAGTACGATCTCGTTGTCGTGGCGACAGGGTATCGACCGGTCATGCCGAGCTGGATTGAGCGATTCCCGATTGTGTGGGAAGCAGAGGGAGAATGGGCTGTCCGGGAAACGTATGAGGTGGTCATGAGCGAGTCGTTAAAGGGAAAATTGTTCACGCATACGAATATAGAACATTCGCATGGTCCGGCCGCGACGAATCTCGGGATGGCCGTCTATCGAAATGCAATGATGTTGAACGAAATGGCAGGGGAAACCGTCTATCCAATCCGTCATCAGAAGCCTTTTACGACGTTTTGAACAAAAAAAGGGCTAGGCGAGTCGCCTAGCGGAATCAGGGGGGAATACTTGAAGTCTTGCTTGATTTGTATTTACCCCGACCTTCGACTTTAAAACATTTCAACGAGGTGAAATAATCTTTTTTACTAATTTCTACACTTTATCGAAAAAAGTATGTTATAGTAAGTTGATGAATTTAGCATAGGAGTTGTTTGTAATGGCAAAATACGAAAAAGATCAAGTTTTAAAAGGTAAAGTAACAGGAATTCAACCATTCGGTGCTTTCGTAGCACTTGACGACGAGACTCAAGGTCTTGTCCACATTTCAGAAATCTCACACGACTACGTAAAAGACGTAAACGATTACGTTCAAGTTGGTCAAGAAGTTGAAGTGAAAATCCTTGAAGTGGATGAAGCTTCTAAAAAAATCAAGCTTTCAATGAAAGCGACTCAAGAAGCTCCAAAACGTGAGAAGTCTGCGAAGACAGCTCGTCGTGCACCACGTCGCAACGAAGCATCTTCTAACTTCAAGCAAGAAGAAGCTCCAGGATTCACAGTCCTCAAAGATAAACTTGAAGACTGGATCAAAAACACGAACTTCAAGAAGTAAGTATTTAAAGGTGGCCCGTTCTAAACGGGTCACCTTTTTTGTGTTTTACAGGAATCGGCGGACCGTATGACGAAACTGTAAACCGAATAGGAGGAGATCATATGAAGATTGGCATCATCGGAACGGGCGGGATTGCCACAAGCGCCCACATTCCAAATTATGTCAAAGCAGGGGTTGATGTGGTAGCCGTCATGAATCGAACACGGGCCAACGGGGACCGTGTCGCGCAGCAATTTGGCATCCCGAACGTTTATGAGACGGTCGAAGAGATGCTTTCGTGCGAACAGCTCGATGCCGTCAGCATTTGTACACCGAACGCCTTGCATAAAGACCAAGTGATTCTAGCTCTTGAAGCAGGGTGTCACGTCCTTTGTGAGAAGCCGCCAGGGATATCGGAGAACGACGCAGTTGAGATGTTAGAAGCGGCAAAACGGGCAGGCAAAACGCTCCATTATGGTTTCCATTACCGGCATCGCGCCGATACGGTTCTGTTGAAGCGGTTGATTGATGCGGGTGAACTCGGAGACATCTATGCGGCCACGGCACTTGCGCTTCGACGACGCGGGATTCCGGGATGGGGTGTGTTTACAAACAAGGAACTTCAAGGCGGGGGCGCATTGCTCGATATCGGTGTCCATATGTTGGACCTCGCGCTTTATTTGATGGATTATCCCGAGCCGAGCAAGGTCGTCGGCCACGTCGGTCAGTATTTAGGGAATCGACCGGGTGTCGGTTTGTTAGGAGAGTGGGACGCAAGTTCACTCTCGGTCGAAGATACGGCGAGGGCGATGGTCACGTTTGAAACAGGGGCATCTTTGCTGCTTGACGTCAGCTACATGGCCAATATCGAAGAGAAGGATACGATGCGTGTGGAATGTCGCGGAACGAAAGCTGGGGCCAGCTTATTTCCACTCACCCTTCATACCGAAAAATATGGAGCGCTCTTTGACGAGCAGCCTGCTTATTTGACTGAACACGATCCGTACGAACGGCAAATCCAGCTCTTCCTTGAAGCCTGTCGACAGGAGCCGAATTATCGTCAAGCGGAGGAAGCGGTCATCCTGCATCGGATCATCGACCGCATCTATCAGTAAGCACGATACTTTTCATTCCGTAAAAACAGGGTATATAGTGTAGGTGTTACATATTTCTATGAGGAGGATGACTTATGCACAACTTTGAATACAAAAACCCGACGAAGCTCATTTTTGGAACACATCAGGTCGAAAAATTAGCTGGAGAACTCGAAGCGCTCGACGCGAAGAAAGTGATGCTCGTCTATGGTGGCGGAAGCATCAAAAAGAACGGGACGTACGATGAAGTCGTGGACGAACTTGAAAAAGCCGGTATCTCATACGTAGACTTCTCAGGTGTTGAACCGAACCCTCGTATCGAGACGGTACGTCGTGCTGTGAAATTTGCCCGTGAAGAGAACGTAGATGCCTTACTCGCAGTCGGCGGAGGTTCCGTCATCGACTGTACGAAACTGATCTCAGCGGCAATCCCTTATGAAGGGGACGCGTGGGACATTGTCCTCCGTGAGCATATCCCGACAGAGGCGGTGCCATTCGGGACGGTCCTCACCCTCGCAGCGACAGGGTCAGAGATGAACTCTGGGTCGGTCATCACGAACTGGGAGACACAAGAGAAGTTCGGTTGGGGCCATCCGCTCGTATTCCCGACGTTCTCCATCCTTGATCCACGTTACACGGTGTCGGTTCCGAAAGACCAGACGATTTACGGCATCGTCGACATGATGAGCCATTGCTTCGAACAATATTTCCACCCGAACCATGCACCGGTACAGGAACGCATGACAGAAGGTGTTTTGAAAGCGGTCGTGGAGTCGGCTCCGAAACTCGTGAACGATTTAGAAAACGTCGACCTTCGTGCCATCATCTTGTTCTCGGGTACGATGGCATTGAACGGTGTGCTTCAGATGGGTGCTGCGGGAGACTGGGCATCTCATAACATCGAACATGCGGTATCGGCTGTTCACGACATCCCGCACGCAGGCGGTCTCGCCATCCTCTTCCCACGATGGATGGAACACGTATTGGATGAAGACAACGCAGCACGTTTTGCACGACTTGGTGTCGAAGTGTTCGATGTCGAGCCGGGTGAAGATGACTTGGAGACAGGGAAACGGACAATCCAAGCTGTTCGTGCATTCTTCGACCAACTCGGTGCGCCAAACTCGCTCCGTGACTACGAAATTGATGAGTCGACATTCGAGGCGATTCTCGATTCGGCAATGAAGCGTGGTGCATTCGGTCGTTTCCGTACACTTGAACGGGAAGATGTCTCAAAAATCTTAGAACTTAGTAAATAAGGCGAATTCTTGCCTATTTCGCAATAATGATTGAACGAATCCGACGTTTCCGTTTATGATGGGTCATGTATAGCTCTTTTACGAGCGATTTAAAGGAGGAAATGACATGTCAACTGTACGTTTCGATTATTCAAACGCGCTCTCATTCGTAGGGAAGCACGAAATCGACCAAATGCAAGAAACGGTAAAAACCCTTCACTCTGTGATTCACGAGCGAAGCGGAGCCGGAAGTGATTTTCTTGGGTGGGTCGATCTTCCGACCGAATACGATCAAGATGAGTTCGCACGAATCAAAGCTGCGGCGGAACGAATTCGCGAGAATTCAGACGTTCTCGTCGTCGTCGGAATCGGAGGATCTTACCTCGGTGCCCGTGCAGCGATCGAAATGCTTCAACATTCGTTCTTCAACGTATTATCAAAAGAAGAGCGCAAGGCTCCACAAGTATTCTATGCGGGCCACAATATCTCATCGACGTATATGAGAGAATTGCTTCAAGTGCTCGAAGGAAAAGACGTCTCGGTTAACGTCATCTCGAAATCAGGGACGACGACAGAACCTGCGATTGCTTTCCGTGTCCTTAAACAGTTCATGGAAGAAAAGTACGGACAAGACGGGGCGCGTGAGCGCATCTACGCAACGACAGATCGGGCTCGCGGTGCACTCAAGACCCTCGCGGACGCGGAAGGATACGAATCGTTCGTTATTCCGGATGATGTCGGTGGACGCTTCTCTGTCCTCACACCAGTCGGTCTTCTTCCGATTGCCGCTGCCGGAATCGATATCGATGCCTTGATGGAAGGGGCACGTGACGCACAAAACGCTTACAGCTCTCCTGAATTGGCAGAGAATGAAGCATATCAATATGCGGTTGTACGAAACGCCCTTTACGCAAAAGGAAAGTCGATTGAGATGCTCGTCAACTACGAACCGGCTCTTCACTACGTGTCAGAGTGGTGGAAGCAGCTTTACGGTGAATCAGAGGGGAAAGACAATAAAGGTATTTTCCCTGCGGCTGTCGATTTCTCGACGGATCTTCACTCGATGGGGCAATACATCCAAGAAGGTCGTCGCGACTTGTTCGAGACAGTCATCCGTGTAAAAGAAGTTCGTCATTCGATGAACGTTCCAGAAGACGCACAGGACTTGGATGGCTTGAACTTCCTTGCCGGTGAAACGATTCAATTTGTGAATGACAAGGCGACAGAAGGAACACTTCTCGCACACACAGACGGCGATGTACCGAACTTAGTCGTCGAATTGCCGGAGATGACCCCGTATCACCTTGGTTACTTGTTCTATTTCTTTGAGAAAGCATGCGCGATGAGCGGTTACATCCTCGGAGTAAACCCGTTCAACCAGCCAGGCGTCGAAGCTTACAAAGCAAACATGTTCGCTTTGCTCGGTAAACCGGGATATGAAGAACAAAAAGCAGAACTCGAAAAACGCTTGAATCAATAAGAAAACGAATCGGTCCGCAAGTCGGGCCGATTTTTTTGTTTGAAACTGGGTGAAGACAAGGTAAAGTGAGAGTAGACAGGGGAAAGAAAGGGATGGACTATGAAGACATTCAAGGATTACTATCATAATCAAGTTGAGCTAAGCTTCACCCATTATCCATTCTCAGACACGCCGCTCCACGTCTGGGTCGTCGCCCGTTACGAGGATAAGTGGGTATTGACGAAGCATAAACAAAGAGGACTCGAGTTTCCGGGCGGAAAAGTCGAGCCGGGCGAGCATGAGGACGCCGCCGCAATCCGAGAAGTTTATGAAGAGACCGGTGGAATCGTGCAGACACTACGTTACTTGGGACAGTATCGAGTGCTCGGTCGAGGTGATACGGTCGTCAAAAATATTTACTTTGCAGAGATTGAGCGATTTGAAGATCATCCTGCCGTCGACGAGACGGATGGGGCCGTCTTGATTGATGCATTGCCGGGTAATTTGTTACGCAATCAACGTTATAGTTTTATGATGAAAGACCGAGTCTTACCGGAGACGATGAGGGTTCTACATGAACAACAGTTGGTTTGACCGAGTTGATGTGTTACCACCGTACGCAGGTTATCGGGTGACAAGAGGGTGGTACACGACAAATGATGGAGAAGAGGTCGTAGCGTATTCAATCGAACCAAAACGACCGAATGGGCACGTGTTGATGTACTTACGGGGAGGGACGGCACGAATCGGGGACGTCCGTTTACCGCGGCTCATGCAATTCGCATCACGCGGCTTTCATGTCGTCGCTCCCGTCTATCGTGGCAACCATGGTGGGACTGGAAAAGAGGATTTTGGTGGGGATGACTTGGAAGATGTGCTCTCGCTATACGATCGCGTTCAAACGAGCGGACGACCGGTTCACGTGCTCGGCTTTTCGCGAGGGGGCATGATGGCACTATCGCTCGCATCCGAACGACCGGTCACCACGGTCACATCCTGGGCAGGCGTGACGAACCTAGAATGGACATATGAGGAACAGCGTTCGATGCGGAAGATGTTACGTCGCATGACAGGTGGGGACCCCGAATCAGCAGAATCTGCCTATGTTGATCGTTCCCCCCTCTATAAAGAATGGATTGCCCCGACGCTCATCATCCATGGTACCGACGATGAGCAGGTTCGCTTGCGTCATGCGACAGCTGTCGCTGAGAAGTTAGGGGAGCAGGCTGAATTTTGGGTGGTCCCATTCGGACACCAACTCCCATTTTGGGATAAATGGGAGACGACAGAGCAGGCGATGGACTGGATGATACAGCAAGAAAAAAACACCGACTCATGATTGAGTCGGTGTTTTGATGTAGTTAGATGACGAGCGGACCGGCTGCGATGATTGATTCACTTGCTTTCGTGAAACGCTTGAAGTTCTCTTTAAATTTCATGGCAAGTGCTTTTGCCTCCATGTCGTAACGGGTTGAATCGTTCCATGTATCTCGTGGATTGAGAACAGTACTCGGTACACCTTCGATGGCTACTGGAATCTCGACATTGAAAATGTCATGTTTCATCGTTTCGACATCACGAAGCTGTCCATTGATTGCCGCGTTGACCATCGCGCGCGTATAAGCGAGTTTCATACGTGAACCTTCACCGTATGCACCACCTGTCCAACCTGTGTTGACGAGATAGACATCGACATCATGTTTTTCAATCAATTGACCGAGCATATCCGCGTAACGCTCTGGTGCGAGCGGGAGGAACGGTGAACCGAAGCAAGTCGAAAACGTCGCTTGTGGTTCTGTGACACCGCGCTCCGTGCCGGCAAGTTTTGACGTATAGCCAGACAAGAAGTGATACATCGCTTGCTCTTTCGTCAATTTGCTGATCGGTGGCAAGACGCCGTACGCATCTGCCGTCAAGAAAACAATTGTATTCGGATGACCTGCGCGTGATGGGAGCATCGCATTGTCGATGAACTCAATCGGATATGCCGCACGCGTGTTTTCCGTTAAAGAAATGTTTTTGTAGTCTGGTGTTCGATCATCGTTTAGCACAACGTTTTCAATCAATGAACCGAATCGAATCGCATCATAAATTTGTGGTTCGTTCTCACGTGATAAATTGATTGTCTTCGCGTAGCAACCGCCTTCAATGTTAAAGATGCCGTCTGGTGACCATCCGTGTTCATCGTCACCGATCAAGTGACGCTCAAGGTCAGCCGAAAGTGTCGTCTTCCCAGTTCCCGACAACCCGAAAAAGAGAGCCGTTTCGTTCGCATCATTGACATTTGCCGAACAGTGCATCGATAACACGTTTTGTTCAGGCAACAAGAAGTTCATGACGGAGAAGATTGATTTTTTGATTTCACCACCGTATTCTGTTCCCCCGATCAGAATTGTACGTTTGGCGAATGAAACGAGAATGAACGTCTCTGAGTTTGTCCCATCGACCGCAGGGTCTGCTTTATAACTCGGTGCATAAATGACCGTAAACGGGTCGAACGCACCTTTCGTCGGCCATTCACGTAAGAAGAGTTGTTTAGCGAATAGACTGTGCCACGCATACTCTGTGATGGCACGAACGGGTAAGGTGTAGTGTTCATCCGCGCCAGCCGCAGCTTCAAGATAGTAGAGCTTATCTTTCTTCTCTAAGTGATTGAGTACTTTTTCAAGAAGTGCTGAAAACTTCTCTTCAGCGATTGGTTGGTTGACCTTCCCCCAATCGACAAGGTTGTTGCTGACTTCATCTTGTACGACGAATTTGTCTTTCGGTGACCGTCCGGTAAAAGCACCGGTGCTGACAGATAATGCCCCGTCTTTTGTCAGTACACCTTCACCATTTTGAATGGCTTCTTCTACCAGCTCTGGAACCGTCAAGTTCCGTAACATGTCGGTACCATTAATTAATTCTTCGATTTTCAGGAGCGTTGTCGCCATCCTGAATCCCACCTTTCCCCTAAATAGATGTGGATGAAATCCGCATACTTCCGCAATCAAGATTAATTAGTATGACATTTTTAATTATATGTGACACACTAATTAAAAACAAGCATTTCTTCTCTATTAAGTAAGCGCTTTCTTACAAGGATAGTTTAACACATTCTCTTATCACAAGGTGTTAAAAAAAGAAACGAAATAAAAAAATGGTTGACGATTCACAAACAGAAATGTTTAGCAAGTCTGTGAAAAAAATACGAATTCGTTCAATTCCCTTGACATAATCGGATGTCATTTATATGATGGTTTTCGTAACGGATACTCTTATTCTGAGCGGTGGAGGGAACAAGGCCCTACGAAGCCCAGCAACCGTCCGACATGAAGTCTTGTGCGGAAAAGGTGCTATCCTGAAGCGAAGCCATTAGCTTCGAACGATAAGAGGGTAAGGAAGAACGATTCAACCTTTCCCCATGTATGTCATCGGGGGAGGTTTTTTTCATTACCGTCCCAAAGCAACGCGTAAGGGGAACGAGTACCGTCCACATATCACCCTTATTATAGGAGGTTTTTTGAATGTCAAATTTGAACCGTCGACTTTTTACTTCAGAGTCGGTTACTGAAGGACATCCAGACAAAATTTGTGATCAGATTTCTGACTCGATTTTGGATGCCATTTTAGCGGAAGACCCGAATGCCCGTGTTGCGGCAGAAACGTCTGTCACAACAGGTCTTGTACTCGTAGCTGGTGAAATCACAACGTCAACTTACGTGGATATCCCGAAAGTTGTCCGTGAAACGATCCGTGAAATCGGATACACACGTGCGAAATATGGTTTCGATGCTGAAACATGTGCAGTCTTGACATCGATTGACGAACAATCGGTCGATATCGCGCAAGGTGTAGACCAAGCCCTTGAAGCTCGTGAAGGTCAAATGACTGAAGAGGAGCTTGATGCAATCGGGGCAGGAGACCAAGGTCTCATGTTCGGATACGCAACAAACGAGACACCTGAACTCATGCCCCTCCCAATCTCGTTGGCACACAAGTTGTCACGTCGTCTTGCGGAAGTACGTAAGAACGGTACGCTTGAGTACCTCCGTCCGGATGGGAAAACACAAGTAACGGTTGAGTACGATGAGAATAACAACCCTGTTCGTATCGATACAATCGTTATCTCGACGCAGCATGCAGAAGAGATTACACTCGAGCAAATTCAAGAAGACTTGAAAAAATATGTCATCGAAGCAGTCATTCCGGCTGAACTTATCGATGCTGAAACGAAATACTTCATCAACCCGACTGGTCGCTTCGTAATCGGTGGACCACAAGGGGATGCAGGTTTGACAGGACGTAAAATCATCGTCGATACGTACGGTGGATACGCTCGTCACGGCGGTGGTGCATTCTCTGGTAAAGATCCGACAAAAGTTGACCGTTCAGCGGCATACGCAGCCCGCTATGTAGCGAAAAACATCGTTGCAGCAGGACTTGCGGATAAAGCGGAAGTACAACTCGCGTATGCGATCGGGGTTGCACACCCTGTATCAATCGCTGTCGATACATTCGGCACTGGAAAATTGAGCGAAACAGAACTCGTTGAACTCGTTCGTGAGAACTTTGACCTCCGTCCGGCAGGTATTATCAAAATGCTCGACCTTCGTCGCCCGATCTACAAACAGACAGCAGCTTACGGTCACTTCGGTCGTACAGATGTGGAACTCCCTTGGGAGCAAACAGATAAAGCAGCAGTTCTTGAAGAAGGCGCGAAGCGTTTCGCGTAATCAAAAACGACCTTTCCGCGGAAAGGTCGTTTTTTTTGGTTCATGTAGTTGGTGGTGTCTGTTTATTTTCGTCTGACTCAGAATCGTTGGAAGTTGTTTCTTGTCCGAGAGCTGTATCTTTCGCTTCGACGACCTTCTCACCGATATCTTGTAAATCAGACTTGGCTTCTTGTGCCGTATCAACGATTTTATTGACATCTTCTTTAACTGTATCTACTTCTCCGACGACTTTTTCATATACGTTCTGAACGTCTGTAGATACTTCCTGAATTTTGCCGGAAGCCGTCTTCACTTGTTCAATAACCTGTGAGGCTTTACCAGCAGGGTCTTGTTTCATTTCATTGACAATGCCGCCGACCGAAGATTTTGCGCTCGAGAGGGATTGTTTCGTATGATCTCGATTCGAGGAGCTAAGTAATGCGAGGAGACCACCGACAAGTGCACCGAGTAACATGCCGGTCACGACGTTGATTTTCGGACTTCCCGCGTTCATTTGGTCAAATTGACGATTTGGGTTCTCTGTTTGTTCGACTTTCGGGTCATGCTCTAATTTTGGTTCCATGTTGTTCCACTCCTTCATTTGATTGGCATTGCTAGTTTTATACCCAAGTCGAATGCTGAGATAACGTTTTACAATGAATCGTCATGAAAAAGAAATGTAGTGCAGGATAAAAACACTATGATAGGGAATGATACAAATAGATTGGCCTAAAGGGGGAAGCGATCATGAATATGCGAGAAGCAGTTCCAGAAGATGCGGCGTTAATTCGAACGATTGCACTTGCAACGATTTCAAAGAATGATTCCAATCGGACGAGAGCGATGGAGCGCGCCTATCGACAAGAAGAGATTGTACGAGCAATCAGTTCAAGTGAAGAAGCACGAGAACAATATTTTATCGTTGGCGAGTATGAAGACCATGTCATCGGATTTTGTCATGCCATCGATCGCGGTGACATGTGGGAGATGCTTCGTCTCTATCTTCATCCCGATCACCATCGGAACGGGTACGGTGCAGATTTTTTAAGGCACCTTCAATCGAAAAAAACACAACCGGTGGAAGTGTACGTTGAAAATTCGAATGACCAGGCGATTGCTTTCCTCTTGCATCAATCATTTAAAGAAGTGAATCGAATTCAAGAAGAGGTCTACGACCAACCGATGGAACTCATTCATCTAAGATATGTCCCGAGCTAAGACTCCAGACGGATTTTGCTTAAACATCAGTTGCGGCTGATGTTTTTTTGATACAATGAATATAGTCTATAAATGAGGTGACGGCAGCATGACATATGAAGAAACACAAAAAGGGGTCATCGTCATCGTTTATCCGCTACAGTTCACATCTCGGATCAGCGAGAATTTTATTCGACGACTTCAAGACGAGTACGAAGTAATTGTCGTCCGCGACCAATCGATGGGCTTGACGGCAGAAAATCATAAACAATTGATCAAACGGGCGTTACGTGAGGCCGGCGAGTATAAATTACCGATTCATGTCGTGGCGTTCAGCCTCGGGGCGCTCTTTACGAACCGACTTCTTCAGGAGTATGATGTGCCGCTCGGGAGCCTGACTTATATCTCTCCATTGTTTGATTGGCATGCGACTCGTCAAATCGGTGGATTGAAACAAGTCGTCGCGAGTGCAGTCGATCGTTTTCGCCCAGACTTACCACTTGGAATGATGACATTCACCGGTGGCGGCGACGAATCGTCCCGATTTGGTGAAATCACATATGCCCAATATCGGGAAATCGAAGAAGAAATCGTAGAGCATCAAGAAGAAAAGAAACATTTGCCACGTCTCCCGCTCGCTTGTTTCTACGCACCTGATGATCAATTTGCAGACGTGAAGTTGACGTTGAACGTCTGCCGTAAGATTGGTGGAGATCAAGTGTATATCCGTCGATTAGAAGGATTCCCGCATTTTGGGTATGAGCGGTTGAACACCAAATTTGCAGAAACGCTCATGACGTTTTATGAATTGATTCAAGAATAAAAGAAGGCGACTCACAGGAGCCGCCTTCTTTTATTTTGAACGTTTTTCAATCGCCACGATGAATGGAGGGTGGTTGATCTGGTTGATGAAGCCGTAACGCAGTACACCCGCCTGCTTTTGGTCAAGCGACTCCACATAGCGAAGCACATCATCCCGTTCGACCTTCCCGCTCTCATGGCCGTGGTAGATGACGATGACGATGACACCACCGATAGCCATGACCTCTAATAATTGAGACAATGCGGCAATGGTCGTATTCCCTTGTGTCGTGACGGATTTGTCACTTCCTGGTAAATAACCCAAATTGAAGACGGCTGCGGTGATTGGTCGTGTCTCATTCGCGACGACCGTATGAACCGTATCGTGACTATCATGAATGACGGTCACCCGTTCATCGACACCTGCTTCCTGTATACGTGCACGGGTTGAAGCAACCGCTTCTGTTTGGATGTCAAATGCGTATACGTGTCCCGTTTCGCCTACGGCGTTCGCCAAGAACAACGTGTCGTGCCCGTTCCCGGCAGTCATATCGATAGCGACATGTCCTACTTCGAGGTGGTCATGTAGTAATTGTTTTGCAAATGGTAGTACTCTCATTAATCCCATCAATCTCATCCTTCTTTTTTCCTTGGAAGGAATCACGTCGCTCCAATTCCTCACGAATCTTGTTTAGCACCTGCATCTTGTGACGGCTCCATAATGGACCAATCAATAAGTCAGGCGGGCCGTCTCCCGTCAATCGATGGACGATCACCTCGGGTGGTATCCGTTCGAGTTGATCACAAACGAGGGAGATGTATGTGTCTTCCTCCATCAAGTCGAGCAAGCCTTTCTCGTATTGACGGGCAAGTGGTGTATGTTTCAAGACGTGGAGCAAATGGATTTTGATTCCTTGTATGTCCATTTTAGCAACTTCTCGGGCTGTGTCGAGCATCATCTCTGGTGTTTCACCGGGTAGGCCATTGATGATGTGCACGCATACGCGAATGTTGTGACGACGCAGTTTTTCAAGACCGTTCAAAAATGTTTGATAATCGTGTCCGCGATTGATTTTTTTTGCGGTCGTATCATGTACGGTCTGTAAACCGAGTTCCACCCATAAAGAAGTCCGCTCATTCAGTTCGGCTAAATAGTCGACAACGTCATCAGGCAAGCAATCTGGGCGTGTCGCAATCGAGAGACCGACGACACCTTCTTGCTGAAGCGCTGGTTCGAATAATTCGCGTAATCTTTCGACTGGCGCATAGGTATTACTGTACGCCTGAAAATAGGCGATGTAGTCGGCGTTCTTCCACTTTCGATGAAGTCGCGTTTTTACTTCTTCGAATTGAACGGGAATCGGGTCACAGGCATTACCCGCAAAATCGCCACTTCCATCATCTGAACAGAATGTACATCCGCCTTTGGAGACGCGGCCATCACGGTTCGGACATGTGAAGCCACCATCGAGCGGCACTTTAAACACCTTGTTCCCGTATTCCCGACGATATGCCTCATTCAATGTATGATAGCGGTTTTGACCAAATGGATTCATGGTTATCTCTCCTTCCTTGCTCATCCTATCACAAATGAAAAATGACAAAACTTCATAATGAGTAATTTTTCTTGACACTTCTTTGGCATTCGTTTAGGTTTGATAAGGAAATCTTGTCGATTCGGCCTTTTGTGCCGATTTTTTTAATGTGAAGAGGGATGAAAGGAGGACTTGGTGTGAACAATAAAATGCCGATCTCGGTATGGATTCTAGTCATTGCGATGGCGCTCAATACAACGGCGGCGTCTTTTTTATGGCCATTTAACACCCTGTATATTCATGATTTTTTAGGTGAGTCGATGACGCTTGCCGGAGTGGCGCTTCTTGTGAACTCCGCACTCGCAATCGTCGGTAACTACATTGGAGGGACGCTATTCGACCGAATCGGAGGAAAAGCGACGCTCGTCATCTCCGTCGGCTTGTTGCTTGCGAGTTCGCTTGGATTTTTACTGTTCCACGCCACGTTCTTCGGCTATTTGGTGTGGCTCGGTTTAATCGGGTTCTCAGGGGGACTCGTCTTTCCGACCGTTTATGCGTTTGCGGGACTCATTTGGCCAGAAGGGGGACGTCGTTCCTTCAACGCGATTTATGTCGCGCAAAATGTTGGGGTCGCCTTCGGTACAGCGATGAGCGGTCAAATCGCGCGATTGAACATCGAGTGGATTTTTTACGCAAACTTCTTCTTGTCGGTCCTATTTGTTGTGGTTCTTTTATTTGGACTTCGCTATTTGAAGAACCCGACACGTCCTGTCGTGCAATCCCAGCTAGAAGCAGCGGCCACGACGTTCTCGAGCGCGACGATGAAGTCGATGTGGTATGTCGCTATCGGTTATGCGGTGCTTTGGTTCGTCTACGTTCAGTGGCAAGGAACGATCGCGGTTCACTCGAAAGACCTCGGTGTCACAATCAGCCAATACTCACTCCTTTGGACAGTGAATGGGGCAATGATTGTTTTTGCACAACCATTACTCAATCGGGTGTTGCGACAGTTTGAGGATGATTTGAAACGTCAATTGATCATCGGGGCATCGATTTTCCTCGGTGCTTTCTTGATCGTGCCGTTCGCTGGTGGCTTCGGTATGTTCATGGTAGGGATGGTCGTCATGACAATCGGCGAAATGTTCGTTTGGCCAGCGGTTCCAACGATTGCGGCGAAACTTGCCCCGCCTGGGAAGGCAGGTCAATATCAAGGGCTCGTCAATATTGCGGCTTCCGTCGGTCGGATGATTGGCCCAACGTTATCTGGGTTTATCTACGATGTGTTCGGGATTACGGCAGTCTTTGGTATGCTGCTCCTACTCGCCACGTTTGCCCTCAGTCTATTCGTATTCATGAAAGACATTCGCGTTACTGAAAAATCAAGTTGACGTTGAATTTCAGAATGGGCTAAAATAGACTACGATGAATAGCAAGCGATGAAGAGGATTAGTAACGAACGTTCCGTTTCAAAGAGAGTCGATGGGTGGTGTGAATCGATAAGCGGATGTTGTGAACTCGCCTTGGAGCTGTTTTCCTGAAACGAGTAAGGAAAACCGGGGTTACGCCTCGTTACCGGCGTCTCAAGTGGCAGTAATGCAACATGGGTGGTACCGCGGAGAGCTTTTAAGCCTTTCGTCCCATTTTCGGGGACGGAAGGCTTTTTATTTATGCAGAGGAGGAAGAATGTTGAGCTATTTTAAACATCAAGAAATCGAGCCGAAATGGCAAAAACGCTGGGAAGAAAAAGAAGCGTTCAAAACGACAGAAGACCCGGAGAAGGATTGTTTTTACGTCCTTGATATGTTCCCCTACCCATCAGGTGCCGGCCTTCACGTCGGTCACCCGGAAGGTTATACGGCAACGGATATCATTGCCCGGATGAAACGGATGCAAGGATATAACGTCCTTCACCCAATCGGATGGGATGCATTCGGTCTTCCTGCCGAGCAATACGCACTCGATACGGGGAACGACCCACGCGAGTTCACAGCGCGTAACATCGAGACGTTCCGTCGTCAATTGAAGGATCTTGGATTCTCATATGATTGGGACCGTGAAATCAGCACGACGGATCCGAAGTATTATAAATGGACGCAGTGGATTTTTACTCAACTTTTCGAACGTGGACTCGCCTACGTCGATGAAGTCGCGGTCAACTGGTGCCCAGCGCTCGGTACGGTCCTTGCGAACGAGGAAGTCATCGATGGCTTGTCAGAGCGGGGGAACCACCCGGTCTATCGCGTGCCGATGAAGCAATGGGTGCTTCGCATCACCGAATACGCGGAGCGTTTACTTGAAGATTTGGAAGGTCTTGACTGGCCGGAGAGCGTGAAAGAGATGCAACGCAACTGGATCGGCAAATCGGTCGGTGCCGAGGTCGACTTCAAGGTCGATGGTCACGATAAGATCGTCACCGTCTTCACGACACGTCCAGATACGCTTCACGGGGCGACTTACGTGACACTCGCACCAGAGCATCCGTTCACGAAAGTGATCACGACGTCTGAACAATCGACAGCAGTCGAAGCATACATTGAAGAAGTCTCGAAGAAAACAGACCTTGAACGTACGGATCTCGCCAAAGAGAAGACGGGTGTCTTCACGGGCGCATATGCGATCAACCCGGTGAACGGCGAGAAGCTTCCGATTTGGACAGCGGACTATGTCCTCTCGACATACGGGACAGGTGCGGTCATGGCCGTCCCTGGGCACGATGAACGCGATTATGAGTTTGCGAAAACGTTCGACCTTCCAATCCGTGAAGTCGTCAAAGGTGGGAACGTGGAAGAAGCGGCTTACGTCGAAGATGGAGAGCACGTCAACTCAGGTAGCTTGAACGGACTCAATAAAGCCGATGCCATCAAGACGATCATTGAAGAACTTGAAGCTAGTGGCACAGGTCGTGCGAAGACGACATACCGTCTTCGTGACTGGTTGTTCAGCCGTCAACGTTACTGGGGCGAGCCGATTCCGGTCGTTCATATGGAAGACGGTACGATGAAGACGGTACCGGTCGAAGAGCTTCCGCTCGAACTTCCGATCATCGATGAAATCAAACCATCGGGTACGGGCGAATCACCACTTGCGAACGCAGAAGAGTGGTTGACGTACACAGACCCTGTCACTGGGGAGAAGGGTCGTCGTGAGACAAATACGATGCCACAATGGGCCGGCAGCTGCTGGTACTACATCCGTTACATCGATCCGGATAACGAGGAGATGATTGCGGACCCTGAGAAACTCAAACGTTGGCTTCCGGTCGACTTATACATCGGTGGTACGGAGCATGCCGTCCTTCACTTGCTCTATGCACGTTTCTGGCACAAAGTCCTCTTCGATATCGGCGTTGTCCCGACGAACGAACCGTTCCAAAAACTCTATAACCAAGGGATGATCCTCGGTGAGAACAACGAGAAGATGTCGAAATCTCGTGGGAATGTCGTCAACCCGGATGATATCGTGAAGTCACACGGTGCGGATACGCTTCGTCTTTACGAGATGTTCATGGGACCACTTGATGCAGCGATCGCATGGTCGACGAATGGGCTTGACGGGGCACGTCGCTTCCTCGACCGCGTATGGCGTTTGTTCGATCAAACGAACTTCGCGGACGTGGCACCGACTGCCGACTTTGAACGCACGTATCATCAGACCGTGAAAAAAGTGACGGAAGACTACGAGGCACTTCGCTTCAACACGGCCATCTCGCAATTGATGGTCTTCGTCAATGAAGCGAACAAACAAGAGACGTTGCCGAAGTCACAAATGATCGACTTCATCAAAATGCTCTCACCGGTCGCTCCTCACTTGTCTGAAGAGTTGTGGGAGAAGATGGGCATGACTGAAGCATTGACGTATGCGGCATGGCCGACTTACGATGAGTCAAAACTTGTGAGTGACACGATTGAAGTCGTCATTCAGGTGAATGGGAAACTTCGTGCGAAAATGCACGTTTCGCGTGACGCGTCGAAAGAAGCACTCGAAGCGGAAGCACTCGGTAACGAGCGTGTCCAAGAGTTCACAGAAGGCAAGACGGTTCGTAAAGTCATTGTCGTTCCAGGGAAACTCGTCAATATTGTAGTCGGGTAACATGAAGAATGTGTGACATTGTCGCACATTCTTTTC
The DNA here is from genome assembly GCF_018617685.1 of Exiguobacterium sp. s57. Classification (NCBI taxonomy): domain Bacteria; kingdom Bacillati; phylum Bacillota; class Bacilli; order Caryophanales; genus Exiguobacterium; species Exiguobacterium sp. s57. The sequence goes on along the minus strand of NZ_JACSKR010000001.1, from coordinate 858,014 downwards.
TTTTTAGTGGGGTCATTTTCTTTTATTGGCGGTTTTGATACACTAAAGGGCGATACTGAAGTAGAAGGGGACGACATGTCCATGAAACGTTCTTATGTGCTCTATACGACACTTTGTGCTGTCGTAGTCGGCGCGGTACTTTGCTATATCTTCGTCTTTTCAGATGAAGAGATTCAGCGACAGGTCGCTTCGACATTTGAAAAAATTGATATTCAAACAAGTCATCAAACGGCTTCACTCCCACCCGTAGAGGCGGCCCAAGATGATGACGATATTGACACGACCGATGCACTCGAACAGATTAACCAAATCGATGAAGTGTATTACAGTGACACGATTGGGGCCTATCTCGTCATAACCGAGCAGGCTGAATTCTTTGAAGTGAGTGGAAACGGAACACGTGTCAACTCAGTACTCCAACTTGAAAATTCAGGGAAAGCCAGCCTCGATGACTTCATCGGTATGCGAATGATCAAAGAGGATTTAGTTTATGCGGTTACTGCGAACGGGACGCTTGTCACCATTGAACGGGAAGAGGGGCGCTGGGTCGAGCGGCCACGTAAACAAATCAAAGGTCTCGTGTCGGAAGACCGGATTTTTGGTCTTGGCTATGACCGTGAATCGAATCGATTGTTCATGATGAATCGGTTGGCGGACACGCCGGACCTTGAGCTCCTCTATATTGAAGAGCGGGAGATTGAACTAGAGACGCCAGTGGATGACAAGTCACAAGAAGAGTCAACTGAAGCTGACACGAGTAATGAAAATACAGAAGATCCATCAGAAGATACAGCGACAGAGAACGTCTCGACGAATGACAACGACTCGACCGAAACGGCTGCTTCTGAAGACGCACCTGACAATGGGCGAAACGTTCAAGAAGAGGATGAGAAAAAAGAACCCGAGACCGAATGGATGCTTGATTCGCGACAAGCGTTATCCGCCGACGGCATGAGTGCTTCCATCCAACAAAAATTCGAACGGTTCGAAGGCGTCGGGCTTGTCGAGAGGCAAGGACGTATCTATGTGCTCGATTCAGAAGAACTCGTCCTCTACACGGTCAACCCGGAAGAAGGGACGATCAACGGTCAGATGGTGACACCTCGTGTGTATGACTCGACCGGTATGTTTTTACAAGACAATGAAATCTTTGCAATCGTCCACCCGGAAGTATTCGATTTGGATGCCTTCGTCTCGGTGGACTGACAATGGGGGAACTATAGATGAGTAAACGTTATTTTTTTGAAGAAGTGAAGCAATTCCACGAAACATTCGGACATCCGGGAGCGGAATCTCCGCAACCGTTGACGCTTGATCGCGCGACGAAACGGTCGGTGTGGACGGCAGAGGAAGCGGTCGTCGAGTTTTTGCATCAATCGTCGCAATCGGAAGAGGAGTTCTTACAAGCCATCGAGCAATTCCAAGTAGGATTCCAAAAGGCCGTTCAAAAATCGTTACAAGACGCACGACCGTCAGATGATGTGGAACGTCTCGTCGGTCAAGGGGATGCATTAACGGACGCGTTGTATTTTGTCATGGGAAGTTTCGTTGAACTCGGGCTTGATCCCGTCCCATTGTTTGAAATCGTCCAGCGCGCCAATATGGCGAAACTTGGACCGGACGGGAAGCCGATTTTACGCGAGTCGGACAATAAAGTCATGAAACCTGAAGGGTGGATGCCGCCGGAACCAGAGCTCGAAAAAGAAGTGCGTCGTCAACTCGCAGGGAAAGAATAATCACAAACGGCTTGAGTCCTCATTAGAAAGGGTTCAAGTCGTTTTGTTGTGATTGAAGATGTGAAAGTCCTAGCGACATCATGATATTGGAACGTATAAAAATGGTGATTAGAGTAATTTGTGGTATAATTTAACATAAGTAAATGATTGAGAGAATTGATTATTGAGATGGAGGTCATTCAACTGAAAAAGTTGTTCGGTATTCTATGTTGTAGTTTAGCACTTCTATTAACAGCATGTAGTGATGATGAAAAGTCGCTAGAATCTAAACGGTCAGAGCCTGACGTTTCAATGGAAACGATAAAAATCAATGACGAGAACGAATTGACAATCGTGCCACTTTACACCCAGTACCAGCAATATTTGAACGCATCCCTTGAATCAACCGATTCGGAGGAGAGCAAACAAAACTTCAAAAAATACGTACTCGATTACATAGGGGAAGTCGGGGAGGAAGAAAAAATCGATACATCCATTTTAAAAACTGATTTTAATCTAAAGCCGACTCCTCATAAGCAACAATTGCTGAAGCAGTTAGACAAATTAATCGAGCAGCATGACGAGATTAAAGAGATTATTACATCTACTTACGCAGATTCAAATCAAATCCTTCCTAAAGAGAAGAGTACGGTGTTTATTGCCCCGTATAATCCTGAATTCTTCTATGATATTGAACCGATGAAAGGTGTAGGCGCAGCAGCATACAAAGACGCCTTCATCTTGTTTCTCGATACAGATTTTGACAAAGATGTTCTAGCCTATTCGACGGCTCACGAGTATCATCATCTAATTCTTCGTGATCAAAACGAATACAATCTTAGTTCGATTCTTGAGTCTATCATCATCGAAGGGAAAGCGGACGCATTTGCTGATCGGATTGTCAAAGGGGTTTCTCCCCCATGGCATGTGCAATTAGATGATGCGACCATGGAACACATCGCGAGTCAAGTGAATGATTATGAAACATCCTTTATTGATTTTGTAGTAGGTAATAGTCAAAAAGACATTCCGCGTTGGAGTAACTATATTCTAGGGAAGGATGTGCTCCATGACTATTTGACGTCGCACCCAGAGCTATCGATTCCCGAATGGACATTCAAAGAAGGTCATGAAATTCTAGAAGAGTACAAGTATCGAGATGTGATGAAATTGGAAAATTAAGTTGAAAAGAATATCAAAAGGCTTGACCCTGTCTCGTTCAGGGATCAAGCCTTTTGGTTGTTTTTAAGGGGGCTCGTCACGCAACGAACTTATACCCTTATCGCTGTGTAGCCAGTTCGGCTGCGTGCGATCCGGCGCAATGACCTGTCGTGAAAGCGGCCGTGATATTGTAGCCACCCGTATATCCATGGATGTCGAGTACTTCTCCTGCGAAGAAGAGACCCGGTGCTTTCTTCGACATCATCGTCTGTGGCGCAACTTCTTTGACCGATACGCCACCACCTGTGACAAACGCCTTATCAAAGTCAAGCGTACCGATGGCATGCATCTCGAACAGTTTCAAACGCGATGCGAAGTCGATGACGGATTGCTTCTTCAACTGACTCGCGTCTTCTTCGCCAAATGTGAGCTCTTCTAGCAACAAGTCAAGTAGTCGCTCGGGGATGTAGCCTTTCCACACGTTTTTAACGGCACGCTTCGGTTGGTTCTGAACTTGATTCCATAGCTCGTGGACGAGCTCATCTCGCGACGTGTCAGGGAAGAAGTCAAGTGAAAGGAGAACGACTTGTTCTTTGCTACGCTTTCGTTCTTTGATCGTGTATTGGCTACAACGGAGAGCGATTGGACCTGAAATTCCAAAATGGGTAAAAATCATGTCGCCCTGGTGCGTCGTGATGGCCTTCCCTTTTTTACCGTGTACCGTCAGCGCGACATCACGTAACGATAGCCCTTGAAGTTGTTTCGTTCCGATGAACGAATCGTTCAATTTGATTGGCACCTCTGTCGGGAAAAGTTCGGTGATTGTATGACCGGCCTTTTGTGCCCATGGATAACCGTCCCCGGTCGAACCGGTGTGTGGGACGGACTGTCCGCCGACCGCGACGACACATGCTTTTGCTTCAAGCATCTCGCCATCCATCAATTCGACAGCGTAAAACTCATTTTCTTCATTAAAATGCAGTGTTTTGACTTCGGCTTTTTTTCGAATCTCGACACCGAGGTCTTCAATCGCCCGAAGTAACGTGTTGACGACATCCTGTGCTTTATCCGTCACAGGGAACATGCGCCCATTGTCTTCCTCTTTCAGCGGAATGCCGAATCCTGTGAACAGGTCGATGATGGATTGATTGTCGAACTGGGCGAGGGCGCTATATAAAAAGCGACCATTCCCTGGAATGAATTGAATCAATTCATCGATTGGTTTTCGGTTCGTGACGTTACAGCGTCCTCCACCTGATATGGCCAATTTTCGACCGAGCTTGGATCCTTTATCGATCAACAAGGTCGAAGCACCACTTTTCGCCGCTGCATACGTTGCCATGAGACCGCTCGGGCCTCCACCGATGACGATGACATCTTTCATAGGTAATCTCCTCATTTCTTCATCTATATGATTAGTAAAATTATCGTAACTTTATTATCCGTAACAGTAAGAGTATAATGAGAAGCGGTTGTTTTGTAAAACTGAACTCATTTGAATAGTTGATTTTATAGATGGAGGTGCCTCATGTCATCAAGCGCCAAACAAGATTCCGGAAGAGCCTCCTTCGTCAAAGGAACGCTTCTTTTATCGGCGGGAAACTTGACTTCCCGAATGCTAGGACTGTTGTACACATTCCCGTTCCAAGCGATGGTCGGGATAGCCGGAGTGACGTTATATCAAGCGGCATATACGTATTACGCAATCATGATCTCGATATCGACGGCAGGTATTCCCGTTGCTGTCTCAAAATTTATCGCCAAATATAATGCGCTAGGAGAGTACGGGACAAGTCAACGATTGTTCCGTCAAGGAATGAAGCTGATGCTTGCGACCGGTGTCGTCGCTTTTTTATTACTCTTTTTTGCGGCACCATGGTTATCCGAGCTGATGGTTCGAAATTCAGAAAACAATCAGCAGTACATTGAGTCGCTCACACTCGTGACGCGAAGCGTCAGTTTTGCGTTACTGCTCATCCCGGCAATGAGTATGGTGCGTGGTTATTTCCAGGGTCATCAAGACATGGCGCCGACGGCAATTTCACAAGTCGTTGAACAAATCGTGCGCATCTTGTTCCTACTTAGTGGAACGATGCTCGTCTTATTCGTCTTTGCAGACTCTGAATTCATTCGTCCGATTGCCAATGCTCTCGGTGGGACGCAGTCGGTCGAAACGACTGAACTGAACGGATTAAAAGTCATTGCGGTCACGATTGCGACATTCAGTGCGTTCATCGGGGCAATTGGTAGTTTTGCCGTGCTCATCATGTATTGGAAACGGCGAAAAGACATTCATCGCCAGACAGAGAATCCGGCGGGCACACCCGTCCGTTCGATGAAGTCGTTGTTGCTCGAATTGCTCAGCTACTCCATTCCAATCGTGATGGTCGGGATATCGACCCCTCTCTATCAATTGATTGATCAGCTGACGATGGTCAATACGTTACTCAGCTCAGGTGCGACGGTTTCGGAAGCGACGTCGGCTTATGGATTCTTGACCGGAAACGCGCATAAAATTGTCTTGATTCCTGTATCTGTGGCAGCGAGTGTCTCGATGGCGACGATTCCACTCGTGACCCGCTCATTCACGACAGGGGACATGCAAAAGGTGCGGAATCAAGTGAACCACATTTTCCAAGTCTCGTTCTTCGTGACGATTCCTGCTGTCATCGGTCTCGTCGCCCTTGCGGAGCCATTGTTTGGTACGTTGTTCCCGGGTGACCGTGAAGGATGGGTGTATTTGTTCCACTATGCACCGAGTGCTTTCTTCTTGGCCTATTATTCGGTCGCGGCTGCGATTTTGCAAGGAATCAATCGTCAATACTTCACCATTTTTGCTACTTCAATGGGTCTGTTGGCAAAACTTGCTCTGAACGTGCCGTTCGTCTATTGGCTTGGTGGCATCGGTGCAGGTTATGCGACGATTGCTGGATACATTGTGGCAATCGTGCTCATGGTATGGATGATTCAGCGCTCTCTTCACTTCCCGTATAAGCAATTGCTCCGTCGGACCATCTTGATGTTCTTGATGGGGGCGGCGATGTTTGCGGCTGTGTATCTGTCACTTCTTATCACCTTGAATGAAGAAGCGAGTTGGGGGAACGACATCTTTGCGACTGTCGTTGGAGTGACCATCGGGATTCTCGTATACGGTTACCTCGGTTGGCGGAGCCACCTTGCAGGAAAATTATTAGGGAAACGCTTTGAATATCGGAGGAAAAAGTAATGCGAATTGATAAGTTGTTAGCGAACATGGGATACGGTTCACGAAAAGATGTAAAGATTCTATTGAAACAAGGTGCGGTAAGAGTAGATGATGCACCTGTGAAAGATGCCAAACGGCACGTCGACCCAACATCTGAGAAAGTCACGGTGCTTGGGGAAGTGGTCGAATATCGTCCATATATCTATTTCATGATGAACAAGTCGGAAGGAGTCGTCAGCGCAACGGAAGATCGAGTCGAGACGACAGTCATCGACTTGATTGATCCGGAGTATGCCCATTATGACCTCTTCCCGGTCGGACGTCTCGATAAAGATACGACAGGGCTTCTCCTCATCACAAACGATGGTGCATTCAATCATGCGCTCATGTCACCTCGCAAGCACGTCGACAAGGTGTATATCGCTGAAGTCGATGGAGAGATGACGGCAGAGGACATCAAGACGTTTGCGAACGGCGTTGAGTTAGAGGATGGGTATACGACAAAGCCGGCTCGTCTCGAGATTCTGAGCCGGAGCGAACGTCGCTCTGTCATCCGTCTTACATTGTCTGAGGGGAAATATCACCAAGTGAAACGAATGGTCGCGGCGGTAGGCAAACATGTCGAGCGATTGGAGCGTGTTCAAATCGGCGCGCTAGAACTCGATGAATCGCTTGAACTCGGGGCATATCGTGAGTTGACGGAAGAAGAAGTTCAACTGTTTCTTCAATAATAAATAATTAAAGAGGTGAGAGAGAATCTGTCCGATGGGACGGATTCTCTTTTTCATAAAAAAGAGACCTTGATGCCAGGTCTCTTGAATCTACATATACTTTTTCAATTTGCCGTCTTGAGTGTACGTTTAGACGACGTCCACGTGCCCCGGCTAGGACTCTTCACAAGGTTATTGTACTCAAGCACGTTCAAATCACGTTGCACCGTACGGGACGTGATGCCGAACTCTTCTACTAGTTCTGAAGTGGTAACGGATTCCCTTTCATTGATGAACAAATAAATGGACTTGATGCGTGTTAACATCCGATCTGTTGAGCCTTTCATTGGATAACCTCCCAATGTGTAGAATAATGTTAAACCATACCTACAGACGACAAAATGAAATATAAAATTGTTATTTTCTAAAATTACACCTTTAGTATACCGCTCTCGTGGGAAAATGCAAGTAGAAAGAACGAACAATTTGATTGTAAATATTTGATTATGAACGTAAATGGCGAATGAATAATGTTATTTTAGATTAAAAATAAGGTTAAACACGAACGAAAAAAACTTTTCTAAATGAATGTTCGTCTTTCATACATTTGGATATACTAGTAAGGGAGAGAACATTCGCAAAAGGGGAGATGAACATGAATTGGAGACAAGAAGTCGACAATCGTAAAGATGCATTTTTGGAAGATTTAAAAGGATTATTACAAATCCCTAGTGTGCTCGATGAATCGAAAGCCGCACCGAACATGCCGTTTGGACCAGAGGTTCGAAAGGCACTCGATTACATGTTTGATATGGGTGAGCGTGACGGATTCAGAACGAAGGATGTCGGCGGTTTCGCAGGACATTTAGAGTATGGAGATGGCGAGGAAATCGTCGGGATCTTGTGTCATCTTGATGTGGTTCCTGCAGGTGAAGGATGGACGTATGGTGCATTCAATCCGACGATCACAGACGGAAAAATTGTTGCCCGTGGAAGCAATGATGATAAAGGGCCATCGATGGCCGCTTATTACGGTTTACGCATCGTCAAAGAACTCGGTTTACCGCTCTCTAAGCGAGTCCGCTTAATTGCAGGTTGTGATGAGGAAAGTGAGTGGCGCTGCGTTCGTGAATACTTCAAGCAAGAACAGATGCCAACGTACGGTTTCGCACCAGATGCTGACTTCCCGATTATCAATGCGGAGAAAGGATTGTATGACGGCGTATTGACGCAACTTCCGATTCAGCGCGTATCAGAATCTGCATATCATCTTATTTCGTTCTCAAGTGGGGAGCGGCCGAATATGGTCCCGGACTTTGCGAAAGCTGAATTGAAGACAGACGAGGTACTTGAAGAGAAATTCGAAGCTTATTTAGCGAAGTATGAAGCAGATGGGACGTGTATCTACGACCGTGGAACCTATACGTTCACGATGAAGGGGAAAGCAGCGCATGCGATGGAGCCGGATAACGGGATCAATGCCGCTTACGTCCTTGCCGGATTTTTATTGCACCTTCCGCTCGACATTCAAGGGGAGCGCTACATCGAACTCGTTCGTCATGTATTCGCAGACTCGCGCGGCATTTCTCTCGGGATTGAAGCGAGCGATGAGACGGGCGATTTGACAATCAACGGAGGCGTGTTCCGCTACAGTGAAGAAGAACGCACAGCAACGGTCAACATTCGCTATCCATATACAGCGAAATTCGAAGAACGTTTACAAAACCTTCGCGAAATCGCCTTGTCTCTTGGGTTCGAGTTGAAGACGCGACAACATATGCCACCGCATCATGTCGCAGAAGATCATCCACTCGTGAAGACATTGGCAGGCGTGTACGAGCGTCAAACGGGTGAGCATGCAAATTTGATGGCAATCGGAGGCGGAACGTACGCCCGTTCACTCGAAGCCGGGGTCGCGTTCGGAGCATTATTCCCAGGCGCTAAAGATGTGGCACATCAGGTCGATGAATATATGGAGATAGAAGATTTATTACGTGCTGCAGCCATCTACGCTGAAGCCATTTACGAGCTCGCTAAATAAGAAACAAGGAGAGCTGGCTGGTATAGTCGGCTCTCTGTCCTTAAGGAAGGAAGTTATCATTGGATTCGCAAAAAAGATTGTTTCAGTCAGTGTACGTCGCGATTTTCTTCGCACAAGGGGCGTTAATCCCTTACATGACCTTGTATTTTTCGCAAACTAAATTTGGACTGACACCGAGTCAGGTCGGAATCATCGTCGCTATCTTACCGATTCTCTCGATCGGGGTACAACCGCTTTGGGGCATGTTGACCGATCGTACAGGTCGGGTTCGGGCTTGGCTCATTCTCGCGATGGTAAGTGCCGCCCTTATTTCGTTCACCTTTTTAGTTGCGACCTCATACGTTTGGATTATCGTGCTCATGGTGATTTGGTCGGTGTTCCAATGTGCCCATATTCCACTCGTGGACATGATGACGCTCGATTATACGACGCGCTCAAAAGTCGATTATGGTGCGATTCGTCTATATGGGTCGGCCGGTTTCGCTATCGCTGTATTTGCTATGGGTCGAATTTCTGACACGACATGGGGACTAGCTAGTACGTTCGTCTTAAGTGCGATTCTTCTCCTCATCGGAAGTGTGTTCGTCCGAATGATTCCGGAGAAACGCTCGGTTCGTGACGTGACCTTGGCCCCCGTCTCATGGACGGCCGTGTGGAACAAGTATTTTGTGTTTTTCTTACTTGGTGGGATGCTCGTTTTCGGACCAATTTATGCGAACAACTATTACTTTGGGCTGTATGTGACAAGTAGTGGGGGTTCGACGACGTTAGTCGGAACATTATTCCTCGTTGCGGTGCTGTTTGAGATCCCGTTCATGAAAGTGGCTTCTCAGCTTATGGAACGTTACGGAAGTGTCAGTGTGTTGGTTGGTGCAGCCATCATCTCGGCTGTGCGGAACGGGATACTCGCTTTAGAACCACCGATTTGGGTCGTATGGCTCCTCGCCATCGCGCAAGGTCTCGTCGTCGGGCTTTTAATTCCGGTCGCGCTTCAGTTCGTTCGGACGCTCGTCGACCGGCAAGTTTCCTCGACGGCAATCGGAGTATACATGGCATTGACATCAGGACTTGCCACGGCAGGATTTAATATGTTGAGTGGTAAAATTATTGAACTCGATGACATTTTAGGAGTGTTTTGGATGTATACGATCGTTACGGCACTCGGGGCATTGATTTGGATTGGGATGTCACGTCGCGCTACGAAAGGATGATCAAGATGAGTACGCATTATTTTATTGCGATTCCCTTTGAGGCGACCGAACTAATTAATGTACAGCGTGCTATTTTGCCTTATTATTCGTATCGGCGTATTTATCGACCGGACGAATTTCATATGACGATTCAATTTTTAGGATACGTAGACGGAGAAGAACTGGATGCAGTGAAAGAAATCACACGTAGAATCTGTGAAGATACGCTACCGTTCACGTTGACGTTTCATTCCATCGATCATTTTGGTAGACCAGATCGTCCACGCGTTCTGACAATCGTGCCGGATGATTCGGAGCCCCTTCAGCGGTTGGCGCACGCACTCCGTCAGGAACTTGTCGACGTGATCCCAAGATTGGATCGAAAGGCGTTTGTCCCTCATGTGACGCTCGCAAAAAAATGGGATGCCGGGGAACGCGTTCCCTACGTATCACCCGATTTTCAAGTGACTGAATCTGTAGAAGAAGTGATTCTGTATGAAGTACAGCCGCATCATACACCTGCCTATCGGGCAATAGAAGTATTTCCGTTAAGACGGCCAGAGGAGGACATATGGCAATCCCGGTTAAAGTTTTTGACGTAATTTCAAAATATGAACGTGATGTATTAGACCAATATAATCGCTATCTGGAGTATGTGGACTCCGATACGGCACGTCTACAGCGCCTTCACGAGAACAATCGCCTAAGCCCGGTCGAAGTGCTCGAAATCGACCGACCATGGTGGAAGTTTTGGGCGAAGACAGAGCGAATCGAATTGGAGCCAAAATCGCTCTCTGAATCACAATATCAAAAGATGTTACGGGAACGACGACACATTCAAAAACTTCAATTTGCCTGTGAAGGTGTACTCGAAGCTGATTTGCCGCATTTGGCATTTACTCGAGACTTTGCCTATCGGATGATGCGCTCCGAGTGGAATGAACGACACTTCTTCTTGTATCGCCCAGTCATCGAATGGAGCGGTGCGAGCGTAGAATTAAGTCATATCATCGTTGGCCCAACGCATCTCTATGTCGTGGAATGGCTCGAAGGAGACCGAAGTATCTATCACATATCAAAAGAGAAGACATGGGTTCATCAACCGTTGAAAGGGGAAAATACTCGTGTAGTGAACCCGCTCATCGCATTGACAAGAACGGAAGAACTTGTTCGACAGATTTTACCGAACTATGCGGGGGTATTGCACAAAGTCGTCGTTGCGACAGATGGGTACTTCGATAACGTTCCAAACGTTCGATCGACACATTATGTGGGACGGAATGAGTATACAGAATGGATGAAACAAGTGAACGGGCGCGCGCCGATTGTTAAAGCGCAGCAAATTCGGGATGTCGCTACCTTATTAGAGGTGACAGCCGAGATGCCGTTTCGCCAATTTATGGATCAGTGATTGAGAGGAAGGGAAGCATATGCATCATACACCAGATCAAAAGACCGCCTCGCATGTAAGCATCGAGAGTGCGTCTTTCGTATCATTTGAGACAATACAACTTGAGATTTTGCGCGAATATGAATCCGTTCCAGTACAAATTGAGCAAAATGGACGCCCCATCGATTACTTAGTCGAGCACCAACATGTGACGGAGTCGGGGAGGGTCGAACAAATTCTTCGTCTAAATGAACCAATAGCTCTAGATATGATGTATACAGTGTTTCATCCGGGACAAAAAACGATGGTCATTATTCCTCGAGAAGTCGTTCGTTCGGAAGAATTCGAACGTCGATTTTCATATGACGGTCCTCTCGGTGTGTCGTTTGCGCCGAATGGGATAGAAGTGGTGGTGTGGTCGCCTGTCGCCCTCTCTATGTGGATTACAATCCATGACGACACAAACCATCGTGAAATGGAACGGTTTCGTATGAATCGCGGCTCCCGTGGCGAGTGGAATGGGGAAGTGCCGAAAGAATTCGAAGGAATGCTGTATCGTTTAGAAGTGAAGACACCGGTCGATACAAGGCAAGTCGTTGATCCTTATGCAAGAGCTGTCAGTTTGAACGGAGAGTATGGGGTGTTGTCGGACGTGGCCCAATTCGTCCGTGAACAAGTCGAACGTGTATCCCGTCCACCGTTATGGAAAGCGACGGATGCGGTCATTTATGAATTGCATATCCGAGATTTCACTAGCCATCCTTCATCGAAGAGTCAACTAAAAGGTCTATATGGAGGGGTTACGGAACAAGGAGTTCGGACGAAAGGGGATCATAGTGCCGGACTCGACTATCTGAAAGAACTCGGGGTGACCCATGTTCAGTTGTTACCCGTCCATGATTTTGGAAGCGTCGATGAAGCGACGCGTATGCCGTACAATTGGGGATACGACCCGATTCATTGGTTCAGTTTAGAAGGAAGTTACGCTTCGAGACCGGATGTACCGATGGGTCGTGTATTCGAGTATGCGACACTCGTCTCTGACCTCCATCAAGTGGGTCTACGTGTCGTCACAGACGTCGTGATGAATCACATATACATTCGTGAACAGTCCCCGCTAGAAGCGCTCGTTCCGTATTATTATTTTAGATACGAGCATGATGGCACAGTTGCAAATGGGACCGGCGTCGGAAATGACACGGCCTCGGAACGCTATATGATGCGACGGATGATTGTGGACTTCGTGACCTATTTCGCGACAACGTATCAAGTCGATGGATTCCGCTTTGACTTGATGGGTATTCATGATGTGGAGACGATGAATCAGGTGCGGGCAGCTCTCGATAAAATCGATCCATCCATCCTTGTTTATGGAGAAGGATGGGACTTGGCCACACCGCTCGGTCAGTCATTAAAGGCAACATCACAAAATGCCGCTCAGATGCCCCGAGTTGGACATTTTAATGACATGATTCGAGATGCGCTGAAAGGTTCGACTTTCAATGACCGGGAACGTGGATTTATTTCTGGAAATGAGTGGAGGGAGTGGGAGCTACGCGAATGTCTCACCGGTGCCGTCCATATTCCGAACGTGACGGTCGGACGCTTTCCGAGCCCGACATACTCCATCAATTATGCCGAAGCCCATGATAATTACACGATTTTTGATAAATTGAAATTGTCATGCGAAGAAATCGATGAAGCGACTCGCCTCGCCATGCAACGTTTGGCTAATGCGGTGGTCATCACGTCTCAAGGGATTCCGTTTATTCACGCTGGTCAAGAATTCGGACGTACGAAGCAAGGTGTAGAAAATAGCTATAACTCACCGGACCATATCAATCACTTTGATTGGGATTTACGTGATACGCGAGTCAACGAAATCGAGTATGTGAAGACGCTCCTGAAGCTGCGGCGACTCCATACGTGTTTCCGCTATGATTCGCGTCAAGAAGTAATCGATCACTTTACGTTTCTTCCTTCACCGCCTGGTGTCATCATTTATGAGTTGACGGCCGGTCATTCGTATGATGCGTGGCAACGGGTACGGGTATATGTAAATGGGACGTTTGAAAATCTATCATTCACGAGCGATGCAAAATGGAATGTCTATGTTCAAGGTGAAACGGCCAGTCTCGTCCCGCTCGTACGAAACCCTGAAAACATTCAAGTCAAGTCGTTGTCAATGACGATTCTCGCATGTTAAGATGTTGATTGTATCTCTTTAATTTCAAGTAAGATTTGAGCGTGATGAATATGTATTCAGATATAGTCGGTGCGCTCGGTAAAGAGTGGACAGTCGCTTCAGCCGGAGGAATTACCGGAGAAGCGTATGTAGCGACGACGCGCCAACAGAAGATTTTTGTGAAACGGAATTCTTCTCCGTTCTTGGCGATTCTTTCAGCAGAAGGAATTGTTCCAAAACTTCTTTGGACAAAACGAATGTTTAACGGGGATGTGTTAAGTGCCCAACAGTTTATTGAAGGTCGTGAACTTTCGCCAGACGATATGAAGCGACCAGATGTCGCGGCACAGCTCGGAAAGATTCATGATTCGAAAGAGCTATTATTCATGTTACAACAATTAAATCACACACCAGTGACGCCGCACTTATTGCTCCGTCAGTGTGAAGCATATGAACAAGATGAGACGGACCCGACGATTGGAGAGGCTGTACAATGGTTAAAGCACCATTTGCCAAAAGTCGATGAGCAAGAGTTCGTCGTGTGTCATTCCGACTTAAACCATAATAATTGGATTGAAGATGAGAGCGGTCTTCTCTACCTAACAGATTGGGATGATGCCATCATCGCGGACCGCGCGTTTGATTTGGCGATGGTTGTCTACAGTTATGTCGATGAAACGGAATGGGAGCGTTGGTTTTCGCATTATGGAGTATGTGTCTCGAACAAGCTTCATAATCGTATGCATTGGTATGCGATCGCCCAAACGATTTTGACGATTTATGGGGAAGAGAACGATTCTGCGCGAACAGAAGGCTTTCATGTGTTACGTGAGTTGATGGACGAGGCGTATGAGCGAATTAACTAAAAGGGATGGCTGAGCGCCACCCCTTTTTGAATGTGTTAAATGTCGTCTGGATTCATGAAGAAAGCCCAAACGAACGTTGCGATGACACCAGCGAAAAACGTGAGTGGAGCTGCGTAAAAAATTAGGAATTGATCTAATGTACTCATCTTATATAACCTCCTTGTGAAGGATGATTCACGTTCATTAAACTATGATTTCGTGTATAATCGCAAGAGGACTGCTCGTTCGAAACGTGCATCCCCCCATTAAACTTGAACATTTGATGAACGAAAGGTAGGATTTTCATGCGTTTACGACATAAGCCTTGGGCAAAAGAATATATGGAAGCCCAAGAACACGTATTTATTCAACACCCTGATCAGCTGAAAGGAAAGTGGGAAACCGAGTTCGGGAATGACCACCCTCTCTTTATTGAAGTTGGTTCAGGCAAAGGGCAATTCATTTTAGGGATGGCAAACCAACATCCGGATGTGAACTTCATCGCAATTGAATTATTTGAGAGTGTAGCCGTCTCAATCGTTCAAAAATTAGTCGAATCACCGATGCCGAACGTGAGAGTTTTGACGGTCGATGCGAAGCATCTCACCGACTATTTTGAAGCGGGCGAAGTCGATCGCGTATACTTAAACTTCTCGGATCCATGGCCAAAAACGCGCCATGCGAAACGTCGCTTAACGTATAAGACGTTTTTAGCGACATATGAGGCGATTCTTCCGAAAGCAGGAGAGATTCATTTTAAGACGGACAACCGTGGACTCTTTGAATATTCGCTTCAAAGCATGAGCCAATACGGAATGTTCTTCACAGATATTTCACTTGATTTACACGTGAGTGAACCAGAAGATAATATTCGAACAGAGTATGAAGAGCGTTTCAGTGCGCTCGGTCAACCTATCTATCGTATGGAAGCCGTCTTTCGTCCGAAAAATTGACACGCTTTTTTCTTATTTTAATAGTATTTTCTTCACACTTTTTTCTTTCTTCTTGGTACAATAAGAATGACGCTAAACTGGAATAAGAGAAGGGGGAACATGGGGATGTTGAAAAAAGCATGGGCAAGCCTGCTTGCAGTAATCTTCATTCTAACAATCGCACCAATGAATACCTCAGCGAATGAAGCGTTCTTGGACGCACTCGAAGAGGATTTGAAAGCGACGCATTACGACTATAAAGAAGGAACGGCTGAAATCATCAAAGAAGAGACACTTCGCCATTCAAATGGGAATGAAGTGATTGCGGCTGTCGTAGAACTCGATACGATTCGTGATGGCATCTTCATCACTCGTAAAACGGAGTATCATTACTTTGATGCGACAGACAACAAAATCCTTTCATCAGCAGACCTCGTAGAAGTTGAAGGAGCAGCTGAATTCGCAGATACGAACATCGACATGCTCGGTCAACAAATTGTCTACTGGTTGCCAGTATTGGTATTGCTTCTATTGATTGCGATTCCAGCACTTATTTTGTTCTTGGTCGTACCACGTTTCTATTCAACTAGTCCATATATGAATCCTGTATATGAAAAGAATGACAACCCACGTTAACACATAAAAGCACCCCGTTCTCATGAACGGGGTGCTTTTATGTTTACTGTTGTTTCAATTGTTCTACGATGTCAGACAATGACATGTCGTTTCCTGAGGAGACGGATGCGATGAAGGCGCTCTCGACAATGGGACCGTCGAAAAATGCGACTTCTTTGTCTCCTTCGTACATGTCGATTGCGAGTTCAGCATTCATCGTAGCCGAGCCGATATCACTGAGGAGAAGTGCTTCTCCTTTGACATCGTTCAGTGCTGTCAAAATGCGGTTGACGTCCGTTCCGATTGCCCCGTCTTCGAGACCTCCGGCTAAATGAATAGGGACAACCGGCGCCATCTCCTTCATGAGATCTTGAATACCTTCCGCAATTTTAGAGCTGTGTGAGACGATAATCAGTTCAACGATGTCAATCGACCTCCTTCATGATGGCGGCTAACAGGATTGAACTTGAGAGGGCGCCAGGGTCGACCGTCCCCCGTGAGTTTTCGCCAAAATATGAGGCTCTGCCTTTTGTTGCCACCATATCTTCTGTTTTTTGTACGAGTTCGTCTAATTGCTGTTTGTAGTCGTTCCCTTGCTTTACATGCTCAAGGAATGGATCCCAAACATCAACCATCGTTTTTTGACCGACCTCAGACTTTCCTCGTGCTTTAATTGAATTCGAACCTTCTTGGAGTGCTTCTATGAGCAAGTTGAAATCAGCTTCAGTCGCATCTCCGAACTTGGTAGCCATCTTCACAAAAGCGGAACCATACAGCGGTCCGGCAGCGCCACCTACTTTCGACATAAGCGTCATACCAACTTTTTTACTTATCGCTCCGAGAGAGTCATAATCTTCGTCTAGAATGGAAGAGACAGCATCGAACCCACGAGACATATTGATCCCATGATCGCCGTCACCGATAGCCCGGTCTAAATCTGTCAACGTGTCTTTTTGTTCTTCGATTCCAATCTGTGCGTCGCGTAACGCCTGCTTCATCCGTTCAATCGTCAACATAAACCAAACACCCCATTCATCAAATTTTAAATCCAAGTGCCGCAGATGGGGCATCTAAATAGGACGTCATCTCATCATCGAGCGGTAATAATGTAATCGAGAACCCATGCATCTCAAGTGACGTCATATAGTTGCCGACGTATTTTCGTTTCAAAGTATATCCAGCGGCTTCAAGTTTTTCTGCAACGAAGTGATACGTCACGTATAACTCAGATAGTGGAGTTCCGCCCATCCCGTTCACCATGACAGCGACTTCGCCAGGTTCGACTTCTTTTTTCAAATGACTGAGTAAATCATCGACGATTTGGTCGACATCGCTCGTCGGTTTACGTTCGACACCACGCTCCCCGTGAATTCCAATCCCAATCTCCATCTCTTCCTCGTTCAAGTCGAAACCGGGCTTGGCGCTAACTGGCATATAACAAGGTTCTACAGCCATTCCCATCGAACGGACATGAGAGGCTACTTTTTCAGCAATTGCTTTGACTTCTTCGAGTGATTTCCCGCTTGCTGCAGCAGCGCCCGCGATTTTATGAACGAAGACAGTCCCGGCAACGCCTCGACGATCTTCTTTATTCGAAATGGCGACATCATCCGCGACAACGACGTGGTCGACTTTGATGCCGTCCCCTTCGGCCAGTTCCGCGGCAAGTTCGAAGTTCATTACATCCCCCGAATAGTTTTTCACAATTAACAGGACGCCGTTTCCGCCATCGGCCGCTTTGATTCCTTCGAGCACCATGTCCGGAGTAGGGGATGTAAATACTTCCCCGCAAACTGCGGCATCGAGCATACCGTCCCCGACATATCCGGCGTGTGCCGGCTCGTGACCACTACCGCCACCAGAGACGAGTCCTACTTTTCCAGACTTAGCTCCACTGGCCCGACAGATGACATTGACATCGTCGACACGACCATACAATTCAGGATGGGCATGGACCATACCTTCTACCATTTGTGTTACGAGTTCACTTGCTTCACCGATTAGCTTTTTCACGCGAGATCACTCCTTTTTTAAATTGAAAACTACCATTTTCAATTTTCCACTCTTTCACTAGAACTAAACAAAAAACCGACGAATGATTCGTCGGTTTTTTTGTCATGCATATTCGAGTAAAGCGCCAGTCTCAGAGTCGACTGTGAACTCGTACGTTTTTTCTTCGTCGTTCTCAAGAACCGAGATTCCACCTTTGTAGACGTCGTATTCACGACCATCATATGTGTAAATCTCAGGTGATGCAGAAATCCATGCCCCTTGGACATGACCTTTAGCTGAGAAAGCACGTTTTGTGTACTCTAACGCGTTTTCTGCAGATAAGCTACGTTCATCTAAAGCTTTTTTCGTCATAAGTGCGGCAATGACGGCCACCCCGATTCCAATAAACCAATACCTTTTTTTCATATGACTACCTCCCCTTGAACTATGGCTATCATGTACATCGTACCAAAACCTGTACCCGAATGGAATGAAAAGCATTCGCATCCTATCAAAACTTTTGTATATAATGAGACAAGAACGGTTAGGAAAGGATGATGAAAAATGGATCAAAAGACGAGAGATTTATTTAAGACGTTAACAGAATTACCAGGTGCACCGGGGTTTGAGTCAGAAGTCCGTCAGTTCGTACGTGAACGGATCGAACCACATTCGGATGAAATTGTAACGGATGGCATCGGGTCGATTTTTGGGAAGCGTGTTGGAGACGAGACAGGCCCGAAAGTCATGGTAGCGGGTCACATGGATGAGGTTGCCTTCATGGTGACGCGCATCACTGAAAACGGAATGCTTTACATACAACCGCTCGGTGGATGGTGGAGTCAAGTGCTTATGGCACAACGGTTTGATATCATCACATCGAACGGTAAAATTCCGGGTGTCGTCGCTTCGACACCGCCTCATTTATTAGGTCCAGATGCGATGAGTAAGCCGATGGAAATCAAGCAGATGTTTATCGATATCGGGGCAGATTCAAAAGAGGAAGCAGAGTCTTGGGGAGTGCGTCCGGGTGTTCCTGCGGTGCCGACGAGCGCGTTCACACCACTTCATCACCCTAAAAAAATTATGGCGAAAGCATGGGATAACCGTTATGGTGTTGGTCTTGCTGTCGAACTATTAGAAGAAACGACAAAAGTCGATCATCCAAACATTCTGTTCTCTGGGGCCACGGTACAGGAAGAAGTGGGATTGCGTGGAGCGCAAACGGCATCTGAATTGATTCAGCCGGATGTGGCACTCGTTCTTGACGCATCACCGGCGAACGATGCATCGGGAAGCAAGACGGAGTTTGGGCAGCTCGGTGAGGGTGCCTTGATTCGAATCTTAGATCGGGTCATGGTCATGTCACCCGAAATGCGTGACTTCTTGCTCGATACTGCCTCAGACGAAAACATCAAGACACAGTATTTTGTCTCTCCAGGTGGTACCGATGCGGGTCGTGTGCACATGAGCGGTGAAGGTGTACCGACAGCCGTGATTGGTGTCGCATCACGCTATATTCATACACATGCCTCTATTCTTCATACAGATGACTACGATGCGGCGAAAGCGTTACTGAAAGCGTTGGTCAAACGACTTGACCGTTCGACGCTCGAAACGCTCCGTCCGTCTCGCTAAGTGCACGTGCCGTTCACTCAAGATTTTGAGTGAACGGTTTTTTTATACGGCTGTTCTTGCTATTTCAGGTAAAAACTTTATACTGATAGAGGTGTTTATACATTATTTTTACTTATGACAAGACACCTGTAAAAGTGTAAGGAGGATGTCCCGTGTTAAAGAAAAAAGGAATTTCACTCAGCCCGTCTCTCTATTTTGTGACGGCACTAAGTTATATGGCACTTGGTTTATTCAGTACGTTGATTATCGGTCTGATCATGAAGACGATCGGGGGTCAACTCGATGGTACTGCACTCGCAGGAGTGAGCGGCACATTTATACAAATAGGTGAGGTGGCTATGAGTCTGACAGGTCCGGCCATCGGGATTGCGATTGCGTATGCTCTTGAGGCACCACCGCTTATTCTATTTTCAGCTCTCGTCGTTGGAGCGTTCGGATATGAATTTGGACCTGCGGGTAGTTACGTTGCCACAATTCTAGCCGTCGAATCTTCAAAACTCGTTTCAAAATCAACGAAGTTGGATATTTTAGTGACGCCGTTTACGACAATTGCAGTCGGATTCTTCACCGCGACGTACATTGGGAAATATGTCGGAATGTTCATGACACAGCTCGGAAGTTGGATTGAATGGGGAACGGAGCAGCAACCGTTATTCATGGGTATCGTTGTAGCAACATTGATGGGGGTGGCCTTGACCGCCCCGATTTCAAGTGCAGCCATCGCACTGATGCTCGGTTTAAATGGCGTTGCAGCGGGTGCTGCGACAGTTGGCTGTGCCGCTCAAATGATTGGATTTGCCATCACGAGTTATCGAGATAATGGAGTTGGTGGAGCACTTGCTCAAGGGATTGGAACCTCGATGCTTCAAGTTGGGAACATCGTGAAAAACCCTTGGATTCTTCTTCCCCCAACATTAGCCGGGGCTGTACTGGCACCCATCGCGATTCTGTTATTTGAATTGGAAAGTGTAGCTGCAGGGGCAGGCATGGGAACAAGTGGACTCGTAGGTCCGCTCGTCATGCTCGAAACGATGGGGTTTAGTTGGTACACGTTGATTGTCGTTCTTGGTTTCTTAATTGTCGGACCAGCCTTGTTGAGTTACGCGATCTATGTAGTATTGCGGAGGACCGGAAGAATTCAACCGAATGATTTAAAGATTGATTATTAAAAAAGAGCATCGTTTCAACGAAACGATGCTCTTTTTTCATCCAATCCCGAACCACATTTTAACCGACTCTACCGTTTCCCGAGGGACACGAAAGCTAATAAGGAATAGCGTGAGGACAATCACGTAGATTGGAAGTAGAAAACGTTTTCGTACGATTGGCAAACGTCGGACCAGTTGTTTTAACCATTTTTCGAGAACATAAATGATGGCGAATCCGACAACGAGCCAAATTAAAATTTCCAATCTCGTTTTATCGGTGTCAATAAATAAATATCCGTATCGCAAAATGGCAAGCATTCCGAAAACACCAATCATTTGTTCAAGGGGGTGTTTCATTTCAGGATTTAATTTTGTACGCGTTAACTTCATTTGATTTCACCTGTTTCAACTAGTTTCGGTTTTGATTATAACAAACAGGAGAGCAGAATGTGCGACTTGACTTATGCTATTATAAGTGAGGAAAACACGGACAGGAGTGGTCAATTATGAAACAATTATCAACAACGACAGAATATATGGAAGCAAAAGAATCGAAAAGCATTTTCATGTTCTCAGCAAAATGGTGTGGGGATTGCCGATTCCTCGACCCATTCATGCCAGACATCGAGAAAAAATTCGAGACATGGACGTTTTATTATGTAGACCGTGACGAGTTTATGGAACTTGCGCAAGAACTTGATATTTTCGGGATCCCAAGCTTTGTTGCGTTTGAGAACGGCAAAGAAATCGATCGATATGTCGGTCGAGAACGAAAGACACCCGAACAGGTCGAAGATTTCTTGAACGGGTTAGGGTGAGGATATATGGAACGGAATGAGTTGAGACGTTATTTAGAATCAAACTTCAAAGCGGATTATCGTACTTCTTATGACCGTGAGAATGAAGTGTTGCGCGTCGAAAGAAGGTCAGATCGCTTCGGTGTGAATATTCGTCTCGCACCAATTGTGGCAAAAGCAAAAACTCGTGGAAAAGTGGCGGTCGATGAGGTAATCGAATATATCGAATCGGCGATGAAGGCAGATGATCAAATCTCACTCTCAGGAAATATGGATGTTATTTATCCAGTTATTCGTTCGAACTCGTTCGCGAAAACCACAAAAAATGGAGAGTCTCTTGTGTTCACTCCGCATACGGCAGAAACTGCTATCTTCTATGCGTTGGATCGAGGGAACGGCTATCGATTGATTGAAGAAAGGCACCTTTCGGAAGATTTGGACGCCTCATTAATTGAACGAACAGCTCGAGAGAATATTAAAAAATTGCCGACTGAGATGAAGCAAGATGAGGTCGCAGGTAATCCATTCTACTTTCTTTCTACCCGAGATGGGTACGAAGCGTCTCGTATTTTAAATGATGACTTTCTTCGGATGATGGAGCGTCGGATCGAAGGGGATATGCTCGTTGGTGTTCCGCACCAAGATGTGATGATCATAGCGGATATACGAAATGATCAAGGATATGATGCGATGCAACAACTGATGTTTGATTTCTTCACAAATGGTCGTATCCCAGTGACTGCACTTGCCTTTCACTATGAAGCAGGGCAACTTGAACCGATTTTTATTGTCGGAAAAAAGACCCCGCCATCGAACACATAATCTGATAAAATAAGTGAGATGAGTTTGAAAGAAGGGACGTATGAACGTATGCAAATGAATGTGTTTTATAACCGAGAAGGAATCGGCGATGTACTCATGGTGTTGTTAAAAGAAGGAGAACGGCACCATCAATCTGTCGAGCGGGTGAGAGATGTCGCCATTATCAAATCCGTAGACGGAGAAGTAAATGGGTATAATCTATTCGAAGCAAGTCAACATTTTGACGTCTCGGAGTGGAATGGTCCGGTTGATTTGACAGCCGAATTGGTTGAACAATTGCGTGCCGTCTTGAGCGATAATGGCATCGAGGAGGACTTCTCTTGGGCAGATGTGACTCCTAAGTTCGTCATAGGCTATATCGAAAGCGCGGAAAAGCATCCGGATGCCGACAAATTATCGGTATGCCAAGTACAAATCGATCAGGGCACTGTGCAAATCGTGTGTGGTGCACCGAATGTAGCGACAGGACAGAAAGTGGTCGTAGCGAAACCTGGTGCAGTTATGCCGACAGGGTTAATTATCCGACCATCCGCACTCCGTGGAGAGAGTTCGCACGGGATGATTTGTTCTGCCCGTGAATTAAACCTTCCGAATGCTCCACAGGAAAAAGGGATTTTAGTGTTAGATGACGAATATGAAGTAGGTACAGCATTTGAAATCGGTCGCTAAACTCGACCGATTTTTTGTTAAATATGGATTGAGCGAAAAAGCGAGGAATCAAGTATGGATGCATATGAACGTTCAATGAAACGACAAGCAGAACGAATTAAAAGAGAGCTATCGAAAGAAGGACAGACAGTATCTCATCCACCTAAGGTAGAGGTCACCGATGAACTTGTCCCCACAGACGTCCCATCGCCAATTTACGGGTACGCGCGCCCAAAGCCGAAGATAGTACTTCCAGCCGAACATTCTCCTGAGACGAGAGAGGCGATTGAGACGATTGAGACGATTATGGAATCCGAGCCATCACAATCAGCAGATTCGACCCGGGATGTAACGTGTGAGTCTAAAGTTGAGCATCATTTAAGTGAAGAACAGACCGAATCGATTTCCGAGGAAATGATTGTTGAAGAAAAATCAATACTTGGTGAAGTCTCTATAACGGATAACGGTTTTTCTTCAGTCTTTATGCAATCAACAGATTTATCCCATTCGAATAAAGAAACAATCGTGGAAGCTTTACATGATGTTGCAACACATGACAATTTAAATATCGATGGCTCTGCAGAGAAGGTCGGACCATCAATTGAACAGATTGCAGAGAGATTACAAACACCATCTGAGCAACAAGAACTACCAACGAATACAGATTTGACACCTGCAGTTCAAGTATCGTTCAAAGCTGATCAACCCCCTGTAAATGTAATGATGACGCCAAAAGATCGCATGGCCATGTATCGTAACCGACGACTTGCACAAAAAAACAATAATCTGTAATAGCATGACTTCATGAGTTTTGCTATAATGACAAAGGTTTGTCGCATTTTGACGAGCCGCAATGAATTAGGGGGGCTATTTACAGATGAACCGTTATCACTTCGTCGGAATTAAAGGAACGGGCATGAGTCCTTTAGCTCAAATTTTATTTGATATGAACAATGAAGTCCGTGGATCGGACGTTGAAAAAGCATTTTTTACTGAAGAAGCATTGAAACGAAAAGGGATTGAAATTTTGCCATTCGATCCTGAAAATATTTCTGAAGACCAAATCATCGTACAAGGAAATGCGTTCAGTGATGATCACCCAGAAATCGTCCGAGCACGCGAACTTGGCTTGACGATTTATAAGTATTATGAATTTTTAGGTGAACTCGCCGACCATTATACAAGTGTTGCGATTACAGGATCGCACGGTAAAACGTCAACAACCGGTTTACTCGCACACGTAATGCGTGGCATCGAGCCGACATCATTTTTAATCGGTGACGGAACGGGCGAAGGTGTTGCAGGTTCAAAGAATTTTGTATTCGAAGCTTGTGAATATAAGCGTCATTTCTTATACTATCGTCCAGACTATGCCATTATGACAAATATCGACTTTGATCATTCGGACTATTTTTCTGGTCTAAACGATGTCATCGATGCGTTCCAAGAAATGGCGAAGCAAGTGAAGAAAGGAATCATTGCCTGTGGTGATGACGAGAATCTTCAACAAATTCAAGCAAACGTTCCACTCGTCTATTATGGATTTGGGGATCATAACGATTTTCGTGTAGAAAATGTTGATTCGACTGAAAACGGAACAACATTTGATGTCTTCTTACGCGATGATTTTTATGGGACGTTCCGCATTCCTGGATACGGAAATCATAGTGTGCTGAATGCACTTGCAGTCATTGCGACATGTGACTATGAGAACTTATCGAAAGAGTTAGTGAAAGAGCGCCTTGAAACATTCAACGGTGTGAAACGTCGGTTTAGTGAATCGGTGTTAAATGATCAAGTGCTCGTCGATGACTATGCGCATCATCCGCGTGAAATTAGTGCGACGATTGAAGCAGCACGCAAAAAGTATGGGGAACGAGAAGTCGTGGCGATTTTCCAACCGCATACGTACACGCGCTTAAAATCATTCATGGATGATTTTGCAACGGCATTGGCTGAAGCAGATACAGTATATCTTTGTGATATTTTCGGTTCAGCACGTGAACAAGAAGGAACCGTCACAATCGAGGACCTTCAGTCACGAATCGAGGGTGCACATATTTTAAAGCGTGGCGGTACGAGCGTCTTACGTGATCATAATGAAGCAGTGCTACTATTCATGGGTGCGGGCGACATTCAAACGTATCAACGTGAATATGAAGAAGTTGTGAAACTTGAAGCATGAGATTGAGGGGGAGACGAATGTTTCTCCTTTTTTTATGTTTAGCTATTCAAAATCTCGGTAATAGTAGTATCGATTGAATTTTGCAAAGGAGATGTTTTGAATGGCTAGTCAAGGTGCACTCAATACGTTAAACAAAGAAGTGGCGAACTATGGACTGTTATTTGTGAAGCTCCATAATTATCATTGGTATATCAATGGTCCTCACTTCTTTACGTATCATGAGAAACTAGAAGAGCTCTACAACCTAGTGGCAGAGCTTTACGATGACGTAGCAGAGCGACTTCTCATGAACGACGGGGAACCGTTTGCGACGATGAAAGAGTATTTAGAACACTCAACGCTAAAAGAGGGCGATCGTCACGCTGAAACAGAACAGATGATCAAAGACATCATCAACGACTTCAAACAAATCCGTCAAGAGATGCAGGATTCGATGGAGAAATTTGAAGATGGAGATGAAGCGATTGAAGATACATTCGTTTCTCATATCGAACGACTCGAAAAAGAGATTTGGATGATGTCTGCCGCACTCGGCAAAAAAACGAAGCTGTAACATAAAAATGGTGCGCCTACGTTAGGCACACCATTTTTTTATTTTAAGTTTTCTGGATTCAGTGGAAGTAAAGCATCGATGACGAAGCGACCGTCTTTCCGAATGAGTTGATTGTCGAACCAAATTTCACCGCCGCCATAATCTGGGCGCTGGATGTTGACAAGGTCCCAGTGGACGGACGAGTTGTTGCCGTTATAGGCATCATCGTACGCTTGACCTGGGGTGAAGTGGAAGCTTCCGTCAATTTTCTCATCGAATAGAATATCTTTCATCGGGTGCTGGATGTATGGGTTCACACCGATTGCGAACTCACCGACATAACGAGCGCCTTCATCTGTGTTGAACACTTCGTTGATACGTTCTGTGTTATTGGCTGTCGCATCCACAATCTTACCATCTTTGAATGTCAGTTTCACATTTTCAAACGTGAATCCTTGATATGGAGATGGTGTGTTATAAGTAATGACCCCGTTAACCGAATCTTTTACCGGAGCCGTGAATACTTCACCGTCAGGGATGTTCATTTGGCCAGAACACTTGATGGCGGGGATGTCTTGGATTGAGAATGAAAGGTCTGTACCAGGTCCAATTAACGTGACGCGGTCTGTCTTGTTCATCAATTCGACCAATGCATCCATCGCTCGGTCCATTTTTCCGTAATCTAATGTACACACATTAAAATAAAAGTCCTCGAACGCTTCCGTCGATTTTCCTGCAAGTTGTGCCATTGATGGGGATGGATAGCGTAACACGACCCATTTTGTTCCTTTGACGCGGTCTTCCGTATGCATTTTGCCAAGTGTGGCACCGACGAGTTTTTGTTGCTCACTCGGGACGTCTGAAAGCTCGTTGATGTTATCACCGGCACGTAATCCGATGTAAGCGTCCATCGCCTGCATTTGTTTCCGTTCGATGTCGGCCATAAGTTCAAGTTGCTCACGACTGGCACCAGTATATAACTTACGTAAGATACGACTTTCTTTCAACAAGACGAACGGATGTCCTCCTGCTTCATAAGCTTTTTCGACGAGCGCCTCGACAAGCGACTCCTCCACTCCGAAATTCTCAATCAGTACCTTTTCACCCTGCTGAAGCTGGACAGAATAATTGATTAAACCGTCCGCTAATTGTGTAATTCTTGGATCTCTCACACGATCACCCCTAATTATTTTTATGAATTTCTATTTTAGTGTAATCGAAAACATAAAAACGGGTAAAGGAATAATCAGACCGAATGGCGAAAACGGTTGTAGCAAATCTTTTTAGTCATAATGGTGCTATAATGAAACAAGAAACGATTGAATAGGAGGAATGAATTGAATGGAAATCACATTAGGAGGCATTGCTGGCCTAATTGCGGCACTCGCATTTGTCGTACTCGTTATTTTCTTGGCGCGTGTTTTATCAAATGTAAACCGTACCCTTGGAAGCGTCGCCAATACGACCGAAAATTTAGAACGCCAGCTCGATGGAATCACGATGGAAGTGACGGCGCTCTTACATAAGACGAACCGTCTCGTGGATAATGTGGAAGAGAAGACTGAATTGCTCGCTCCTGTTGCCCACGCTCTTGACGAACTAGGGACATCACTGAACGAGGTAACTGAGTCAGTTCGTACCGTGTCGACTTCTGTTCACTCGGCAGCTGACGAAAATAAGGAGCAGATTGCCCAAGCCGTTCGATGGGGATCGGTTGCGGTCGAACTATTTAAAAAGAATAAACCGGAATCGTCAACTTCAAAAGAACGTCCACGACGTCGTACACGTCGTGAAAAGAAAGAAGAAACACCTGTATCACCTGATATGATTAATACAGATGATACGATTAAATAAACATCAGGGAGGAACTCACACATGATAGACCAAAAGCAACCAACAGAACAGAATCATTCAAGCGGTGGATTTTTGACGGGTGTCATTCTCGGAGGGATTGTCGGGGCTGCAGTCGCTTTATTGACTTCACCGAAAAGCGGGCGGGAAGTAAGAACGTACCTTGACGAAAAGACGTCGACATCACGCGAAAGGTTGACTGTCAAATCGAAAGAGATGCGTGAAAAAGCAGAGCCGGTCGTTGGGGAATGGATCAAAGTAGCTAGCGACAAGGCGGCACCAGTCCTTAATATCGTAAAAGATAAGGCACGTGAAGCAGCCGAACTAAAGCAACAGATGAATGAGGAAGACCTTTCGATTGAAGAGGCGATGGAAAAAGCGGATCAACTCGTCGCAGAAGCGGAATCAGAAGTGAAAGAACAGATGGACCGCGCGACCGAGGAAGAGACGACGAACACATCAGATCAGTCTGCATCAGACGATTCGCTTGAAGCGCCGGTCAGGGAGTTGCTTGACGATGAGTCAAAAGAAGAACTTGCTGACTTGAAGAAAGACCTCAAAAAAGAAGAGTGACACGTAAGGGCCGAATGCGTTCGGTCCTTTTTTGGTGATTTTGTGACGTAAAACGTTTCCTTATGACAAAGCGCACAAAGTTCGATATAATTAGGAATCTGGAAAGAACGGCTTAGGAATGAGAGGGAAAATATGAGTCCACAAGATCAGTTGAATCGATTACGTCGAGAAATGGATGAATTGAACCATGAAATGCTCGACTTGCTTAGTCGGCGTGGTGCACTTGCCGTAGAAATCGGGAAAATTAAACGTCTTCAAGGCGTTGAACGATATGATCCGGTCCGGGAACGTGAGATGCTTGATTTCATTGCTTCTTCCAACCAAGGACCGTTTGAAACGTCACGTCTCCAACATATTTTTAAAGAAGTATTCAAAGCGTCTGCTGAATTACAAGGTGAAGACCGTGACAAAACGTTACTCGTTTCTCGTAAACGTCAACCGGAAGATACGTTGGTCCATTTGAAGGACGTGACCATTGGGAACGGGCGTCCACAGTTAATTGCGGGGCCTTGTGCTGTTGAATCGTTTGAACAAGTGAATGCGGTCGCTGAGAAGCTCGCGTTGTCCGGAGTGAAGGTGATGCGGGGTGGTGCTTATAAACCTCGAACTTCACCGTACGACTTCCAAGGATTGGGTTTTGAAGGGTTGAAATTGTTGAAGACAGCGGCTGACCGACATGATTTACGAGTGATCACAGAAATTATGACACCAGGTGCGGTTGAATCAGCATTGCCCTATGTCGACATCATTCAAGTCGGCGCGCGGAACATGCAAAATTTCGATTTGCTAAAAGAAGTCGGGAAGACGGACAAACCAGTCTTGTTGAAGCGTGGATTATCCGCTACAATCGAAGAGTTCATTTACGCGGCAGAGTA
The DNA here is from genome assembly GCF_018617685.1 of Exiguobacterium sp. s57. Lineage (NCBI taxonomy): Bacteria > Bacillati > Bacillota > Bacilli > Caryophanales > Exiguobacterium > Exiguobacterium sp. s57. The sequence continues at coordinate 828,964 of NZ_JACSKR010000001.1, read as the reverse complement.
CATTATGTCTAGTGGAAACAGTCAGGTCATCTTGTGCGAGCGGGGCATTCGAACGTATGAGCGCGCTACTCGCAATACGTTAGACATTACAGCGGTACCGATTTTGAAACAAGAGACGCATTTACCTGTCATGGTAGATGTGACGCATTCAACAGGTCGTCGTGATTTGTTGTTGCCGGCTGCAAAAGCAGCACTTGCCATCGGGGCAGATGGTGTGATGGTAGAGGTACACCCAAATCCTGCGATTGCGTTATCGGATGCGCAACAACAATTGGACTTCGATCAATTTGATCAATTTGTGGAAGGACTGACTGTCCAGTTTCCTCAACTTGATTTGGTGAAAAAGTAAGCTTTCCAAATGGAAACGTTTTATATCGCATGAAGACAGGGTAAATGGATGACAGATACCTGTCTTCCTTTTTTAAGATGTTTTATGAAAACTTTTTGAAAATCAGGACTTGTAGGAGGAGTAATTTATGAATAGTAATAACGTAACAATTTATGATGTTGCACGAGAAGCCGGGGTGTCGATGGCCACCGTCTCACGTGTCGTCAACGGAAACCCGAATGTCAAACCAACGACACGCAAGAAGGTACAAGATGCAATCGATCGTCTCGGATATCGTCCGAATGCTGTCGCGCGTGGACTTGCGAGTAAGAAAACCACAACGGTCGGTGTCATCGTACCGGACATTTCGAATATTTTCTTTGCCGATTTGGCACGAGGGATTGAAGATGTTGCAACGATGTATAAATACAACATCATCCTTGGTAACTCGGATTCAAGTCGTGACAAGGAAATCCATTTACTGAACACGTTGTTAGGGAAGCAAGTCGACGGCATCATCTTCATGGGTGGGCGTTTGCACGAGGACCTCGTTGAAGAGTTCAAAAAATCACCGGTCCCAATTGTTCTCGCAGCGACGTTAAATCAAGGATATGACCTTCCTGCGGTCAACATCGATTATGAGCAGGCCGCATATGATGCAACCCAAATGTTAATTAACCACGGACATGATCGTGTCGGATTCATTACGGGACCGCTTGAGCAACAAATCAATGGCGAAAAGAAATTTGCCGGGTACCGTCGTGCGCTTGAAGATGAGGGTCTTCCATTCCATGAGAATGATATGATTCTTGGGAATTACACATACGCATCAGGACTTGAAGCGATGCAAAAAATGTTGCAGCGCGATGATTGCCCGAAGGCGATTTTTGCCGGGACAGACGAGATGGCTCTTGGAGTCATCCATGCGATTCAAGATGCCGGCTACTCGGTTCCGAACGACTTTGAAGTCGTTGGTCACGATAACACGCGCCTTGCGACCATGATTCGTCCGAAGTTGACGACAGTCGTACAACCGATGTATGATATCGGAGCTGTAGCGATGCGTCTCTTGACGAAAATTTTAAATGCGGAAGAGATTGAGGAGAAAAACGTCGTTCTCCCTCACCGAATCGAACGCCGTGACTCGCTTCGACAAGACTAACAAAGAGCCTCCCCAATCATCACGTGATGATTGGGGAGGCTCTTTTCATAAATAAATAGATTTGCGGTCATTCGAAATGAATGGCCAAAACGCACGTTTTGTGACTTCCCAATTTTTCTCTTCGATTTGTTGCCGTCTCGGGATATGGTCGAACGCGTAAAGTGAATCGTCCCATCGCGAGGGCAAGGGTTGACCGGCAACACCGGACCAATGTTCAATCCATTCATCAGGAAGTTCTCCAGTATATGTTGCCTCTCTCGTCAATCCGGCCCATACTTGAGCCCAGGCGCGCGGTACGGCACGATACCAGTCGTATCCGCCACCACCGAGCGCGACGAGGCGCCCATCTGTATATTCGTCTGCCATACGAGAAGCGATTTGTGGAATTTGTTCGAACGTCCGAATTGTTGATGCCAAATGCGTAAGAGGGTCAAAGGCATGAGCATCCGCGCCATTTTGGGTCAGAATGATATCCGGTTTGAACCATTCGCATGCCTCTCGTAAGACGGTCTCATAGCATTTTAAAAATGAGTCGTCTTCTGTGAATGCATCGACCGGTACGTTCCAACTATAGCCGTACCCTTTCCCGTTCCCTCGTTCCGTCACAGTTCCGGTACCTGGAAAGAGGTAGCGCCCCGTCTCATGAATGGATAACGTCATCACATCATCATCGTCATAAAAGAGCCACTGGACCCCGTCTCCATGATGCGCATCCGTATCAACATAGAGAACGCGTGACCCATATTGTTTCCTGACATGCGCAATGGCGACAGCGGCGTCGTTATAGACGCAAAACCCGGAAGCTTTACGCCGCATACCGTGATGTAATCCGCCTCCGACATGAAAGGCGCGCTCTCTTTTTCCGCTCGCCACGAGGTCGAGTGCATGAATCGTCCCTCCGACTAGACGAGCGGCCCCTTCATGAATCGTTGGGAAGATTGGTGTATCTTCCGTTCCGAGACCAAACTTATTCGCTTTCAAGGATGAAAGTTCCCCGGCTGCTGCTGTTTGAACAGCTTCAATGTAGTCTAAATCATGAACAAGTTCTAACTCTTCGACCGAAGCGATTGGGGGATTGACACACTCTGATTTTGAGAGCTTCCCAGAAGCAAGCAGAAGAGATGTTGTCAATTCAAGTCGTAATGGATTGAACGGATGATCCTCGTGAAAACGATAGGATGTTTCGTCTTCTCCGAATATGTAAATCGGTCTCATCGCGACATCTCCGGTCCGAGTACTTCATAACCTTCTCGTTTCAAGCGTTCAATAATGCGTAATGGATTCATCGTCTGGATGCGGAAAGAGACAATCCGTTTATAGGGATCACTCGTGGGGTGGACGAAAACGTTAATGATGTTGACGTTTGTCTTGGCGAGTAGTCGGGTCACTTTTTCGAGCGTGCCGGTCGTGTTCTCAACCAAGATTTCGATTTGTGAGCTCGGTTCGAGTGCACCAGTCAATTGTACGAAATAACGTAATAAATCTGTCTCGGTCAGCACTCCGACGAGTTTTCCTTGTTCGACAATCGGAAGACAAGTTAGTCGATTTTCATAAAATAAGGCAGCGGCATCTTCAAAAAAATCGAAGGGATGCGCTGTAGGAACCTCGGAGCGCATGATGCTCGATATCGGATTTTGAAAGTCAGCATTTTCACTTTCTGGATGAAATACACTCGTCGCCCCGCTCATCTCGAATTGTCCAACAATTCCGACTACTTGTCTTGCCGGATTTGTCACAATCAAATGTCTGACACGATGTTCCCGCATCAGTTTAGCGGCGTGAGCAATTGTATTAGTCGGTTGAATCGTCACGACATGTCGATTCATCATCTGTTCGATTAACATGAAATCCCCTCCTTAGTCGTACATGAATCGTCGGCGTAGCCGAAGCGAATCAAAATGATCGATTGATTCTTGTCTCACGTTCTTCCCGATTCGTGCCATTAAGCAGTTGGCAGGGTGAGAGGCGATTTCAGGGTCGTCTGTAGGGAAGAATACGAGTCCGCCATGGTTCATCATTTTCTCCATGACTTTTCGATAATCCCAAATCGAAAGTCCACTGCCCTTTAGATCCCAATGCCAATAATATTCAGTCGTTAAAATTAAGAAATCATCCATATGCGGGTCCATCATAGATACTTCAAGTAATTGCTTGCCAATCCGTTGACCACGAAAGCGTGGGCTCACCTCAATCGCACCGAGTTCAAGGATATACGGGTCGTTTCCTTCACTCCAACGCTCGTACGGGTCAGGATAGAGAAATGTCACGTAGCCGATGACGAGGTCATTTTGTCGAGCGACAATGATGCGTCCCTCTTTTAAGTCAGCAATACCGACAAGCGCTTCGTGCTGATCTTCCGGTTCGCGAAAAGCTGTTAATCCTTCATCGAGACGATACGTCTGCAACACATCAGCTGCCACCGGACCGTCAATCGTCACTTCGCCTTGTGAGGTCTGCCACAGTTTTGAGTGATATTGTTTTTCCATTGGGTCACCACCTTTTCCACCTTATATTATAGCGCTTTCATTGCGTATGAATCACCCGTTTTGATGAATTTGGAAATTCGTTGATTTGTCATAATTTTAACACTATACTGAAAGTGGTTATACCAATCTTTACAGGGGAGGCGAATCTTTAACGATGGAAAAATTGAAAGCGTTAACAGGGGAGCATCAATTAGCGTCGTATGAAGAGGCTTGTCAGTCGTTTGAATGGACACAAGCAGAAACATTATTTTCTTGGAATTTGACGGGGAAAGTCAATTTGGCATACGAAGCAATCGATCGCCATGCAGAGAGTGAATTGGCGACAAAAGTGGCATTGCTTTATTTCGATGGGGGTCGGGAAGAGCGCTACACGTATGCGGATATGAAGAGAGAGAGTAATCGTTCTGGTAATGTTCTGAAGTCGATTGGTGTGGAGAAAGGCGACCGCGTCTTTATCTTTATGCCACGTCAGCCAGAACTTTATTTTATTTTACTCGGAGCAATCAAACTCGGAGCCATCGTAGGGCCACTGTTTGAGGCATTCATGGAACAAGCGGTTCACGACCGGTTACTCGACTCGGAAGCGAAAGTGATTGTGACGACGAAAGAACTATTGCCACGTGTCCCAGTCGACCAATTGCCACATCTTGAGACGATTTTACTCGTCGGTGACGATGTTGAGGAATCGGAAAAAGCACTCGATTACCGTAAACTCGCGAACGATGCGACAACAGATTTAGAGTTGACGTGGGTCGATCGTGAGGATGGTTTAATTTTACACTATACCTCTGGTTCGACTGGGAAGCCGAAAGGTGTTCTCCACGTCCACAACGCCATGATCCAACATATGATGACAGGCAAATGGGTACTCGACCTTCAACCTGACGATGTTTACTGGTGTACAGCTGACCCGGGGTGGGTGACTGGGACGAGTTATGGGATTTTTGCACCGTTTTTGAATGGCGCGACGAACGTCATCGTCGGCGGACGCTTCAATCCAGAGTTTTGGTACTCGGTTATTGAACGATTCGGCGTGACAGTGTGGTATAGTGCACCGACAGCGTTCCGAATGCTCATGGGTGCCGGGAACGAAGCGTTTGAGAAATATGACCTGTCTTCCTTACGACACATTTTATCGGTTGGTGAGCCGTTGAACCCTGAAGTGATTCGTTGGGGTTACGAGGCGTTTGACCTTCGAATCCATGACACGTGGTGGATGACAGAAACGGGTGGGATGATGATTTGTAACTACCCGACAATGGATATCAAACCAGGGTCGATGGGGAAACCGATTCCTGGATGCGAAGCGGCCATTTTGGACGATCGTGGCAAACCGCTCCCGCCGCATCGAATGGGGAACTTGGCACTCAAGACACCTTGGCCATCGATGATGCGGAAGATTTGGAAGAACGATGCGAAGTATGAGAGCTATTTCTGGGGAGATTGGTACGTATCTGGTGACTCGGCTTACATGGATGAAGACGGATACTTCTGGTTCCAAGGACGTGTCGACGATGTCATCATGACAGCGGGAGAACGAGTAGGACCGTTTGAAGTCGAAAGCCGACTCGTCGAACATCCGGCTGTCGCTGAGGCGGGCGTCATCGGAAAACCAGATCCAATTCGAGGTGAAATCATCAAAGCGTTCATCGCGCTTCGGAAAGGCTATGAGCCGTCGGATGAGTTAAAGCAAGAAATTCAGCAATTCGTCAAAGAAGGATTGGCTGCTCACGCGGCACCACGCGAAATAGAATTCAAAGACAAGCTGCCAAAAACGCGGAGTGGTAAGATTATGCGTCGCGTCTTGAAAGCTTGGGAGTTGAATCTCGAGGCCGGTGACTTATCGACGATGGAAGACTGAAGCAAAAAAGGCCGACACGAAATGTGTCGACCTTTTTTCATTCACCATCCGAATCGGCGTTATCTTCAGCTGGTTGATCGGCTTCTTGTTGGGCCTCTTCTTCAGCTTGAGCCTCTTCCTCAGCTTTTTTCTTCGCTTCTTCTTCCGCTTTTTTCTTGGCAGAAGCATCAGCTTCAGCTTTTCGTTTAGCTTCTTCTTCGGCTTTTTTCTTCGCTGCAGCATCGTCAGCAGCTTCTTGTTTCTTCTCTTCAGCTTCTTTCTTAGCTTCCTCAGCCTTTTTCTTGGCTTCTTCTTCTTTTTTCTTCTCTTCCTCTTCTTTTTCTTTCTCTTCTACTTTCTTCTTCTCAGAGAATGAACCAGAATCTGTGAAGTCTTTTGCAGAGACGCTTGAAGGCTGCGAGAAGCGTGCGCTGACGTTTAGTGCTTTAGGGTTATCTGCATATACACGATTCATCGTTTGTGACCAAATGCGTTGTGTCCGCTGATAGTAACGCCCATATTCCCAGCTGTCTAGCATCGAGGCAAGTTGTGAATCATAACCAGACCAGACAGCGAGTGTGACGTTCGGGTTCGATCCAACTAAATAAGAATCGCGTTGAGCGTTTGTTGTACCGGTTTTACCCATCCAGTCGCCAGGGACGTTGAGTAAGGATTGTGCGTATGTCGCAGTACCTGACGTGTAAACATCACGCAACATATCGAGCACGAGATAAGAGGTACGTTCCGTGAAAATACGAGTTTTCTTCGGTTTCGCTTCGTAAATCACTTCACCTTGATATTCGATTTCTTGGATGAAATAAGGCTCCACATGCTCACCGTAGTTAGCGAGCATCGCATACGACGCTGCCAAATCGATTGGCTTTACTTCTCCTGTACCGAGGGCCATTGCTGATGCGTAACGATTTCCTTCGGATACAGGAATCCCCATATCCACTAGCTTCTGTGTATCGGCAGGTTTTTGATTACGTTCCTCATAAATTTTAACGGCCGGAACGTTCAATGAAAGCTTGAGTGCATCGCGCACTGTGACGACTCCGCGATACGTCTTCCCTTCGTTTTGAACTTGTTTTTTCGGTTGTCCCGGACCAGTGAATTGATAGTAATATTCTTCGTCAATAATTTGAGTGGCTGGCGTGATCATGCCAGCTTCGATTGCGTTTGAATAGACGAGAATTGGTTTTGCAGTCGATCCGATTTGACGTTCCGCCCAGAAAGCACGGTTCAAGTCATCCGTCTTACCGTTGATATATCGACCTCCGACGAATCCAAGTACTTTCCCAGTTTTGTTTTCAATCATAACCGAAGAGGTTTGTTCAGGAAGTGTACGGTCCTCTTCTTCGACATATTGATTCGGACCAAAGTTTCCGGCATTTTTAGCCGGTTGTTGCATCGCTTCGTGCACTTCTTTATCGAGTGTCAAACGGATGTTGAAACCACCTTGACGCAACATGTTATGCGCACGCTTGGCATAAGTGGATTGAACAGAGTCTTTTTCTTCAGAACTCAATTCATCAATTTCAATTCCATCTTGCTCCAATAAATAATCTGTCACAATCTGACGTGCTTGTAGTTCCGCTTCATCAACAACATACGGATATTTGTCACGGGGCTTCGTCTGTGTCTGCATGAAGTCTTGCGTAATGTCATAGTTGTAAGCTGCATCATACTCTTCTTGCGTAATCTTCCCGGCGACGTACATCCGGTTCAATACCGTTTTCATTCGGTTGACTGCACCCGATACGTCTTCTTTAATGACACCACCTTGATAGTAGGGTGTATAGAAGAACGGGTTTTTCGGAATCCCGGCAAGAAAGGCGGCTTGAGGGAGCGTTAACTTCTCTGCCGAAGTATTGAACACACCACGAGAAGCTGCTTCAATTCCGGAGATATTGCGTCCCATCGAGTTACGACCGAAAGAGACGACGTTCAAGTAGGCATTTAAAATTTCATCCTTATCCATCGCTTTTTCAAGTCGTAGGGCAAGTAAAATTTCTTTTGCTTTTCGTTCGAACGAAACTTCATTCGTCAACATTTGGTTTTTGATCAATTGCTGGGTGAGGGTTGAACCACCCGTACGATCTTCTGATCCGGTTGCTTCTTGTAAAATCGCGCGTAATGTTGCTTTCGGAACGACTCCGTCGTGCTCGTAGAACTCGACATCCTCTGTCGCGAGAAGCGCGTCGACGACGTAAGGGGATACTTTTTCTACCGGAATCGGGATTCGGACTTCATCGGTCGTATAGTTCCCGATGCGTTCCCCGCTCCCGAAGAAAATATTTGAGGTCGATGTGTACGTATTGATTTGTGACGTCATCGTCTTGTATGCAGGGGTAGGCATATCTTTGACAAGGGATGCGAAATATCCGACACCGATTCCAGCACCTAAAAACCCGATTAACATAACAGAAATGATGGTCAGAAGCAGAACGTTCCACGACACATCATACATAACATTTGCATAGCGACGTACTTTCAATGACGTCGGATTATTCCATAAGTCTCGAATCTTCTGCAGCATGACAGCCTCCTTAAATATGGTGTAAAACTATTTTAGACAGTAATATATTCGATTATAGCACAATTCAACCTACACCTTACCGTGAAACCGATGTCGCGTGCAAGTTTCGATATGGGAGTTGACAAGTCGAAATCGATGCTTATAAAATGAATAGCATAGTCAACAATATCATGACGCCTTGAAGAAAGCGAAGTAGTCGGTCGGCCTCTTGTCCAGAAAGCTAGTGGTTGCTGTGAACTAGCCAACGCCAAACGATGAATTACACTTTCAGAGCGTGCCATTAGGCCGGTTCGAGACCGTTATCTCTCGCTCAAAGCGGTCGCATCATATTGCGACAAGTAGGGTGGTACCGCGGAATCTCCGTCCCTTCTCAATATGAGAAGGGACGTTTTTTTATGTCAATTGAAGGAGTGGAACAAATGGAACTATTAAAAGATTTAGAGTTTAGAGGGCTTGTCAACCAAATGACAGACGAAGAAGGATTGAAGGAACAACTCAAGGGTCCGACGACGTTGTACACGGGATTTGACCCGACAGCGGATTCGCTTCATATCGGACACTTACTGCCGATTTTGACGTTAAAACGTTTCCAACAGGCAGGTCATCAGGTCATCGCGCTTGTCGGTGGGGCGACAGGTATGATTGGAGATCCGTCCGGGCGTTCAGACGAGCGTTCTCTTAACACATTGGATACGGTCAAACTCTTTTCGGATCGTATCAAAGACCAGTTAAGTCGATTCCTCCCGCTTGAAGGAGAGAATCCGATCACAATCCGTAACAACTACGAATGGACAGAAGAGATGTCGATTATCGACTTCCTTCGCGATATCGGTAAACATTTCCCGATCAGTTACATGTTAGCGAAAGATTCGGTGGACTCGCGCATGGAGAACGGGATCTCTTACACTGAATTTTCATACATGTTGCTGCAATCATACGATTTCTTGAAATTATATGAGACTGAAAAATGTCGTCTTCAAGTCGGAGGCAGTGACCAGTGGGGAAACATCACAGCAGGTCTTGAATTGATCCGTCGCTTCGGCCATTCGGAAAAAGCGTTCGGACTCACGGTGCCGCTCGTCACGAAGTCGGATGGTCAGAAATTTGGGAAGACGGCCGGCGGTGCAGTTTGGTTGGATGCTGACAAGACTTCACCGTACGAGTTCTACCAGTTTTGGATTAACGTCGACGATGCCGATGTCATCAAGTTCATCAAATACTTCACGTTCATGTCTCATGAAGAAATCGAAGCACTTGCAGCTGAAGTGACGGAAGCACCTGAGAAACGTGTGGCACAGCGACGTCTCGCAGAAGAGATGACGAAGCTCGTCCACAGTGAAGCAGGGCTTGAGCAAGCTGAACGCATCACGAGAGCATTCTTCAGTGGTGATTTGACATCACTTCAACCGGAAGACATGGAGGACGCATTCAAAGGAATGCCGCAATTTGAACTTGACGGGGAACGTAACCTTGTCGACCTCCTCGTCGAAGCGAAGATTTCACCATCGAAACGTCAGGCACGAGAAGACGTGACGAACGGGGCGATTTACTTGAACGGCGAGCGTGAACAGGCACTTGATAAAGTCATCACGCGTGCTGACACACTCGGCGAATTTACAATCATTCGTCGTGGTAAGAAAAAATACTTTGTGATTCGTCACGTATAATCATCATGTCCGTCCGTTCCTTTTTTGTTGAGGAATGGACTTTTTTAACCCTTTTTCAGCTATGGTGATTTGATAAAATGATGAGGTAGGAGGGATGATAATGGAAATAGAAGAGTTTTTCGGTGATCAGTTCCATCAATGGCGCGAACATTTTCGATACTATGAGATGGCCATCACAGAACTTGAGAGCGATCTCGGGATCATCGACTTGGATTGGCAGACGCGACTCGGGTATTCACCGATTGAACATGTGAAGACGAGGATGAAGACGTTGCCGTCCATCGTACGCAAGATGAGGCGCAAAGAATTGCCGTTAGAAATCGAGGCGCTTTGGGAACATGTGCATGATGTAGCGGGAATACGGATTGTTACGAGCTTCCGAGATGATATATATGCGATTTTACGTCATTTAGAGGCGCGGGATGATTTGGAGATTATCGAAGTCAAAGATTATATCGAGCATCCGAAGCCAAGCGGGTATCGCAGCTTACATCTCATTGTGAAGACAAAAGTCTATTTGGCCGAACGAATTATCTGGGTGCCGGCCGAGATTCAGATTCGGACGCTCGCCATGGATTTTTGGGCAGCGACGGAACATAAGCTTCAATACAAATATCAGCATGCGATACCGGAATCGTCCAAAGAAGAGCTTATTGAGGCTTCTTTTATGGCCGATGCCCTCGACACACAGATGGGACGTATTCGACAAGAAATCTTAAAGAAATAAAAAAATCCCCTTCGCGAAGAAGGGGATTAAAAGCATTAACGTGAGTAGTACTCAACGATGAGTTGCTCTTTGATTTGGTCGTTAAGTTCAGCGCGTTCTGGGAGACGTACGAATGTACCTTCGAGTTTCTCAGCGTCAAACGATACGAAGTCTTTTGTAGCTGGTGCTACTTCAAGAGCTTCAGCGATTGCTTTAACGTTTTTCGATTTTTCGCGAACTGCAATAACTTGACCAGGTTTTACGCGGTAAGACGCGATGTCTACGCGTGATCCGTCAACTGTGATATGACCGTGGTTGACGAGTTGGCGTGCTCCACGACGTGTGCGAGCGAGACCGAAACGGTAAACGAGGTTGTCAAGGCGTGATTCGAGCAAGAACATGAAGTTCTCACCGTGGATGCCTGGCATTTTACCAGCATCGTTGAAGATGCGGTTGAATTGCTTCTCGTTCACTCCGTACATGTGACGAAGTGCTTGCTTCGCTTGAAGTTGAAGACCGTATTCTGAGATTTTCTTACGACCATTTCCGTGTTGACCTGGTGCGTAAGGACGTTTTACTAATTCTTTACCCGTTTCGCTAAGCGAGATGCCTAAGCGACGCGAGAGTTTCCAAGCTGGACCTGTGTAACGAGCCATGTTTGGACTCCTCCTTGTTGTTCATGTATTTTGCACAAAAGAACAACGGTGTCAAAGACGAGTAACGCCCCTTTCAAGGTGCAAGCACCTTCACTTGATAGCGAAGCTACGAGATGCCCCTCCGACTAAGTCGAGGCCCGAAAGGTGGATACGTTTGTCAGTGACTGCTATCGTCATTTCATGCACAAAGATGAGTATACGATGAAACGTGATGCTTGTCAATCAAATATAGTGAAGTAATGTCTCACAAAAATGTTCGAGTCCTTGACGATCGATTTCGGAGAATCGATTAAATTCAGGGCTGTCGATATCGAGGACGCCGATTGTTTTACCGTCGCGCACGAGAGGGACAACGATTTCCGAGTTTGAAGCTGCATCACAAGCGATATGTCCTGGGAATTGATGGACATCGGCCACAAGCTGAGTTTTTTGTGTAGACGCTGCCGTTCCACAAACGCCTTTTCCAAATGCGATGTGCACACAGGCCGGTAGCCCTTGGAAAGGTCCTAAGATGAGACTATCCTCAGAATTTGTCACATAAAATCCAACCCAGTTGATGCGATCTAAAAATTGATTCAGTAAAGCACTCGCATTAGCTAGGTTAGCCACTTCATTTGTCTCACCTTCTAATAGTGCAGCGAGTTGCTTATTTAATAGTTCATAACCTGCAGCTAAATCACCTGAATACGATGTCGTTTGGAACATAGCAAATCCCCTCCGTCTTTCATGTTTTTAGAATTTAGCATTATGGTACACGCAAATTAGTGATTTGTCTTGCGGAAAAGTTCTGAAAAAATGAACAATCTCCATTGAAACCATTGGAAAACCTATGCAAATCATTGGTTCTATAATATGATTAAGTATATCTATTCTTATAAAATACTTCTTTTTAATATAAGGTACATAAGTCCACGAAAGCGGCTTGGAGGTTGTGACAAAGATGGATTACGGAATTTATGGATTGATCATTGGAATCATCGTCGTCGTATTAGGCGGTATGTTGGGCAGTATGCTCATTCGAAGGAACTTTTATCAAAAAATTGATGACTTGGATATGAGGAAACAAAGTGTGCTCAGTGCGAGCGTACCTGTTGAACTCCAAAAGTTCAAACAATGGCCGATGGAAGGGGAAACAAAGGAAAAGTTTGATCGTTGGCATCAGTCTTGGGATGAGCTGGTCAGTGTGCATACAGGTCAAATTGATGAAGCGTTATATGGAGCTGAAGAAGATCTTGATAAATATCGCTTTATGAAAGTGAAGACCGACTTAAATGCAACAGAGCAACTCATCGAAGAACTCGAGGCGATGGTACACGCCATGCTCGATGAGATGGATGAGTTTACAACACACCACACTTCGCTAATGGATATTGTGAAGCAAGATGAGAAAGAACTGTATCAGTTCCGCAAAACATTGAACTCTCAAAACCATGCATTCGGACCGACCTATGCTCTTGTCGAACAAGAGATTGCAACCGCTGAGGCGAAGCGAAGTGAGATGATCAACTTAAAGCAAGTCGGTCAAGTATCTGAAGCATTTGAAACCGGACAAGCACTTTCGGACAAAGTCGGACATATCCGTGAGTTGATTCGAATCATTCCTCAATTTGTACGAACGGTTCAAGTTGAGTTAAAACAACAACTTCAACAGTTGCGGGCTGGACATAAAGAAATGCAAATGGACGGATATGCGCTCGAACCGCTCGGGCTGATGGATGAAATCGACCAAGCGGAAGAACGTCGTGAGGAACTGATGACTCGAATCGAGCGATTGGAATTCGATCATTTCGAAGAGGACATGCAACAATTGAGTTCGGATATCGACCAACTATTTGAAGCATTCCGAACGGAAGTCGATGCTCGTCAATACGTGAAAAAAGAATTTGCAGCGATTCAGGAACGAGAACGTCAATCCACTGAAATCATGAACAACCTACAAACTGAAATGTCTCGACTCGTCAGTAATTATGAAATCAATGCCCGCGTCGGTGAAGAGTTTGAACAACTAGAACGTGAACTGACGGAGCTTACGGCCAACGTTCTTGACATCGAACAAGCTCTTGTCGCTCAAATGTTGCCGTTTAGCATGATTAAATCTAAAGTGCAGGAAGCGAAACGATCACTCGACCAATTCAATGCGATGCACGAACGGTTCATTGAAGACACGAATTCATTAAGAAAAGAAGAACTTGAAGTACGACACAAGTTAGAGACGTGGAAGAAAGAATTGTCTGGCCACCGACGACTCTTGGCAAAAAGTGCGATGCCGGTTGTACCAAGCGACTTGTCGAACGACTTACGTCAACTTCAAAAAGGTGTCCAGTCGTTAGATGAACAGTTCGATAAGGCGCCGTTCAATATGACATACATCGTAGGGCTCAGTCATGACGTGGAAGAAATGATGGACCATTTCCGTGACCGTGTACATGCCCTCATTCGCCAAGTGACGTATGCCGAACAGTTATTACAGTATGCGAACCGTTTCCGTCGTCGTGACAACGAAGTGCACATTGCTCTGACGCTTGCAGAAAATAAATTTTTGCATGGTGAGTACGGTACTGCCGTTGAAATCGGTGAGCGGGTGCTTGGGCGATTTGAAGAAAACGGGGCGCATGAAATTCGTCAACGTGTGGATAAAGGGTTAGAGCAACAAGAGTTACTAAAAAAATAATCGATGCATAAAGATTGACGGAAACGGGAAAAACGTAGACGTCAATCTTTTTTCAATCAAGGAGGAATCGTCAGATGGGTACGTTATGGGTCAATGGGAACATCTATACGTTAAATAAACCAGGTGAGATGATGCGAGCCATGTTTGTAGAGCATGGTCGGGTCTTGAAAATGGGAGAAGAAGGGCATCTCCGTCGTACATACGCCGGTCGGATTGAAGAGATTGTGAACTTGGAAGGGAAAAGTGTATATCCAGCCTTCACTGACTCACATATCCATCTCGTCGGCTACGGAGAAGCATTGGATCGTGTCGATGCAAGCGAAGCGACCAACCTTCGAGAATTACTTGAGACGATGAAACAACAAGGGTCTGGGGACGAATGGATTGTAGCCGAAGGGTTTGATGATCGTTTGCTTGGCGAAATGCCGACGCGAGACATGATTGATGAAGTCATCTCGGATCGTCCTGTCGTCTTGAAGCGTGTCTGTCGTCATGTGGCGGTTGTGAACTCGAAAGGACTTGAACGCCTCGGTTTGATTCATCATACGGTCATCGAAGGTGGGAAACTCGGCCGAGACGAGGAAGGAAAGTTGAACGGCGTCTTATATGATGCTGCCTTAGACCTTCTTTATAAAGAACTGAGTGGGAATCGAAAGAAAAATGCTACCTCGCTCCGTCGCGCAATCGATTCATTATTCTCGCATGGCATCGTGGGTGCTCACACCGAAGACTTATTTTATCATGGAGACCCACTTGAGACGATTCAAGCGTACGAGGATGTTTTAGAAGACCTCCCGTTTCAGGCGCATCTTCTCGTTCATGAGCAGGCGGTGGACCGTATTATTCAACAGGATGCGATGACAAAGCGAAAACGGTTTGATTTTGGGGCGATGAAGTTGTTTGTGGACGGTTCGTTCGGTGGACGCACCGCTCTTTTATCCGTTCCTTATGCGGATGATCAAAGTCAGCGCGGAATCGAAGTGCATCGACCGGACCATCTCGAAGCGCTCGTGAAAAAAGCGCGGACATATGGAATGAATGTGGCGGCACATGTGATCGGGGATGCGGCGGTCGAACAGTTTGTCGGTTTACTCGAAAAATATCCTGCTAAAAAAGGAACGAGAGATCGAATTATTCACGCTTCGCTATTAAATGATTCACTCATCAACCGCATCAAATCGCTACCCGTGTTGATTGACGCACAACCTGTATTTTTATCGGATGATTTAGATATGTTATTCGAACGGTTAGGGAATGAACGCGTTCATGATGTGTATCGGTTCAAATCATTACTAGATACGGGGGCCCTCTTATTAGGAGGAAGTGATGCTCCGATTTCATCCGTCGATGTTCGAAAGGGGTTGTTCGGTGCAGTGACGAGACAGTCGTTCAAAGGGTCGAGCACGCTAAATCCAAACGAACGCCTATCGATGTATGAAGCACTCCGTAGCTTCACTTATTCACCTCATGTTGCAACCGGTACACATGGTAGGAATGGGCTGTTGATTCAAAGTTACAATGCCAATTTCACAGTATGGGATGAGGATTTCTTTAAATTAAGCGGAGAAGACATTCTTCATAATCGTCTCGTCATGACGGTCGTCGAAGGAAAGCCGGTATACGAGGCAGAAGTCATCACATCGTAAACTATTAAAGAGGAGTCGATTCATCCAGGTCGGATGAATCGACTCCTCTTGTTTATTAGAAGAATGAACGTTGTACTTTGTGCCAGAACGAGTTGGTCCGGAGTTTGACGGTCTTGATGACTTGGTCTGAAAGCTCGATATCAATTCGGTCTGTATATTTTAAACTAAGTGCCTCGTTATCCATACCGATGATCGGATAGTCATTTCCGTCTTCGACGATACGAAGCGATAGCTTACGTGAGTCGTGGACGATGAAAGAAGAGCCAAGCGTACGGTATCGATTATTGTTGACCGATGCGATTTCACTCACTTGCATGCAAGGGATGAGTGGATCGACGACCGCACCGCTCAATGATTTGTTATAGGCAGTCGAACCGGTCGGAGTCGAGACCACCATTCCGTCCCCACGGAATGTTTCGAAATGTAAGTCGTCGATATATACCTCGATGGCGAGTGATTTGATGATACTAGATTTAATCGAAGCTTCATTTAAACAGAGAAGCGGTGTCGATTCGTTGATTGATGAAGAGAGAAGCGGATACTTCCGTACTTCGATGCCTTCTTCGATCCGTGTCGAGTTGTCTGAGAAGAGTCGGTCAACTTCATCGAGTTTATGTATATCAAAATCACAATAAAACTCGTTCAATCCGCGTCCGAATCCGACATAAATGGCATCTTGACGGAAACCGGTGTAACGAACAGCCTGCAAGAATGCGCCGTCCCCGCCGACTGCTGCGATAATGTTCGCGTCCTCAGGTTGATTCACGATGTTAAATCCGTGTTTTTCCCCAATTTCTTTTAACTTTTTCACTTCTTTAGTGAATTCGTTGACGTTACGATGGTACAAATAGACGTTGTTTCTCATCTGAGTCATCCCCTTTGTCAATGGTGTCTCCTTTATTATAACGTGTTTCTTCTGACCAATATAGGGAAAACTGAAACAGAGCCAAAAGCAGGAAGTTTGTCAAAGGCTCGAATTCATCGATATGATGAACAAGTAACTACAACAAAGGGGATGAGTTTATGCCAACATTTAAAGGGAACAACGTGACATTACAAGGGAATCCAGTGAAAGTGGGAGACGAAGCTCCTGATTTCCGTGTTTTAACGACCGCTTTAGAAGAAGTGACATTAGCAAGTTACCCGGGTAAAAAACTGATCAGCGTCATTCCTTCGATTGATACAGGCGTATGTGACGCACAAACGCGTGAATTCAATGAGAAAGCTTCTTCACTTGGCGGAACGGTCTTGACCGTGTCGAACGACTTACCATTCGCACAGCGCCGTTGGTGTTCAGCATCTGGTCTAGATAACGTGGTCACACTCTCCGACCACCGCGATCTTTCATTCGCGAAAGCGTACGGAGTCTTAATTGAAGAAATGCGTCTTCTCGCACGTTCTGTGTTCGTCGTCGATTCAAATGGAACTGTGAAGTATGTTCAATATATGGATGAAATGACAGATGAAGTCGATTTTGAAGCGGCATTACAAGCGTTCGAACAAGCGAATTGATTCGTTTGGCGAAATTGATTAAAATAGCTTACACTAGTATGTGAACCGACCGGTCCTCTTATGGGGGCCGGTTTTGTATGGAAAGGATGAACGAAAAATGGAACGTTTTGAACAACTGTATCGTGATTGGAAAACAGAAGCGAAAAAGCTCGTCAACGACTTAGATGTATTACCGATTGAGGCGCTTGTACAAGTGTTTGACCACGTCGAAATTGAAAAAGAAAAAATGGATGATGTGCGCAAAGCCATCAGCTTGCTCGTGCTTGAAGAAACGACACAACTTCCGCTGAACAATCAACCGACACCAGATGCGGTCAGTTTGTTCATAGGCTACTTGGCAACAAAGCTACTTAAGGACGAGGCGACAATCCTTGATCTTGGTAGCGGAACGGGTACACTATCGCATGCCGTCCTTTCCCAGTTGAAAGATGCGACAGCGCAAGCAGTCGAAGTCGATGAATTGTTACTCCGCCTTTCCTATTCTATAAGTAACTTATTAGGGGAGCCGGTATCGTACTTCCATCAAGACGCCCTCGCTCCTCTATTTGTCGAGCCGAGCGATCTTTCGATTGCCGACTTACCGATCGGGTATTATCCGAACGATGAAGTCGCCGCCGAATATGATATGGAGCGAGAAGAAGGTCATTCGTACTCTCATTTTCTTATGATGGAACAAGCGATTCGTCATACGAAACCGGGTGGTCATGGATTGTTTGTCATTCCGAACAATTTGTTTGAACAGGATGATGAAGGGAAATTAAAACAATGGATGGACCGCGAGGCCGTCGTCAAAGGGGTCATCCAGCTCCCGACGACGATGTTTAAAGATGAACGTTATGCGAAAAGTTTGTTGCTCCTTCAAAAAGTAGGGGAAGGCGTCACGCGTCCGAAACAAGCACTATTTGTTGAACTTCCATCGTTCACAGATGTAAGAGCAGTTGCCAATGTGGTGAAACAGATTGACGAATGGTTCAAAACAACACAAAAATAATGGACAAAATACTTGAAAAAGGTATGCAAAATCAAGTATCTTCATTATGATACAGTTATCAGTTTTAAATTGAACAGATAAATAAAAGCGTTTAAAACGAAAGTTAAGAGGTGTATGACATGACGAAAATTATGGCAGTCAATGCTGGTAGTTCATCGCTCAAGTTCCAGTTACTCGAGATGCCTTCTGAAGAGTTGCTCGCAGTCGGACTTGTTGAGCGTGTAGGGAAAGAAGATGCAATTTTTACAATCAAGTATGGTGAAGGACAGAAGTTCAACGTGGTCACGCCACTTCACACACATAAAGACGCGGTTGAATTGGCGTTGGAGAAATTAATCGAACTCGATATCATCCAATCGTTCGACGAGATTTCTGGCGTAGGTCACCGTGTGTTACACGGAAAAGAGTTGTATGCTGATTCGGTCGTCATCGACGAAGAAGTGATGAAGAATATCGAGTCTTTCACAGAGCTCGGACCACTTCACATCCCGCCGAACTTGACTGGGATTCGTGCTTTCCAAACAATCTTGCCAAATGTTTCACAAGTTGCAGTGTTCGATACGGCATTCCACCAGTCGATGCCAGAAGAGAACTTCTTGTACAGTCTTCCGTATGAATACTACACAGAACACGGTGTTCGAAAGTATGGTTTCCACGGTACTAGCCACAAGTATGTCACACAACGTGCGGCAGAACTTCTCGGCCGTCCGCTCGAAGATTTACGTTTAATCTCATGTCACTTAGGTAGCGGTGCATCAATCGCAGCCGTCGCAGGTGGTCGCTCAATCGATACAACAATGGGCTTCACACCACTAGAAGGAATTACAATGGGAACTCGTTCAGGTTCATTGGACCCTGCGCTCATTCCCTTCTTGATGCAAAAAACAGGGAAGTCTGCTGAAGATGTGTTGAATGTCATGAATAAAGAGTCCGGTGTTTATGGTCTTTCTGGTATTTCAAGTGACTTGCGTGACATCGAGCAAGCTGCTGCAGAAGGTAACCATCGTGCAGAAGTTTCATTGAAAATCTTCTCGAACCGCATTCATGGTTATATCGGACAATATGCCGCTGAAATGAATGGTGTCGACGCCATTATCTTCACAGCAGGTGTCGGTGAGAACTCTGACGTCATCCGTGAGCGTATCCTCCGTGGTCTTGAATTTATGGGAGTGTACTGGGATCCTTCACTTAACAGCGGTGCACGTGGTAAAGAATTGTTCATCAACTATCCACACTCACCAGTTAAGGTCATCATCATCCCGACAAACGAAGAATTGGTTATCGCACGGGACACGGTTCGCATCGCGAACCTCGTCGAAGAACACGCATAAAATAAATCTGCCCCACGTTACTTCAAGTAATGTGGGGATTTTTTTTAGGTCTTTTTTTCTAATTAAACGAAGCGTGAATAGGAAAAAAGATTTTTTGTATGTAACATAAGGCGTATTATTTTGATTGTTTTGTAATGTTTGAGTCATGAAAGAACCATTTATTGGATGTTAATTATATAAAAATCTCTCTTTCGTTACAGACGGTCGATTCAACGTAACAAATCGTTCGTTTTGACATCAATTTGTAATGTTCGTGTCACTCAAATGAACAGGAAGTGTAACGGCACTAACGGATATTTCATCATATAGTTATTTGGACGAAATATTCATTAGAACATAAAGTTCATCTGTCATATAAGTGATGATATCGAATCTTAAACAAATTGACGAAGAGAGGACGAAAAACGTATGTTGAAAAAAATCATGACGCTATTACTTCTCGCCATCGCCGTGTTTGCATTTGCCTTACCAACTTCACCAGTGGAAGCAGCTACAAAAAAAGTATATGTTGCAACGAAATCAGGATCGAAATTGGTATATGCAGAGGGGAAATCGAATGCACGAGTGATTGGGAAGATTAAGGCGAGTGATCGTCTTCAACGAACGGGCTCTCGAGGTGCTTGGATTCGCGTGAACTATAATGGGAAGGCCGGATGGATCTCGACAAAAAACTTACGTACGGTGAGTGCTCCAAAACCAATCAAACCAGCAAGCGTTAAAACATATACGATGAAAGCATCGGCATATACTCCGTATTGCAGGGGATGTTCTGGTAAAACGGCACTCGGTTGGAATGTCCGCACTCAAAAGCGTAACGTTATCGCAGTGGACCCTCGTGTCATTCCACTCGGTACTAAAGTTCAAGTATACGTGGGAAGTAAGTTGTTAGGCACATATACAGCGGCTGACACAGGCGGCGCGATTAAAGGGAATAAAATCGATATCTTAATGTACTCACACAGTGCTGCGATTCAATTTGGTCGCAAAACGGTTACCGTTAAGGTGCTATAATTCCACATCAAAAGGGTCTTGCGATTGCGCAAGACCCTTTTTAAAATAAATGAACAGTTATTGGCGGACGATGAGAACGTCACACTTCGCATAACGGACGATGCTCTCAGATACGCTTCCGATAAAGAATCGTTCGACCGCGTTCAAACCGGTCGCGCCACAAATAATAAGGTCAATATCATGGTTAGGCGCAATCTTTTTAGAGATAGTTACTTTAGGGGAACCATATTCTATTACGGTTTCAACTTCTTTTACACCACGTTCTTTAGCTCGATTCACATAGTCTTCAAGCAATTCTCTGGCATATGTCTCAGCACGTTCAGTGATTGTCCGATCGTATGCTTCGACAGTCGCAAACGTTCGTGTATCAATGACGTGACCGACGTACAGTTTTCCTTCGTTACGAAGCGCGACATCGATTGCTGTCTCAAATGCGCGTTCCGCCTCTTTAGAGCCGTCAACGGCAGATAAAATGTGTTTGTATACAATTGCCATGTGAATCCCAACCTTTCGCTCGAAATATACGTTCGGCTTACATATATAGTATACCACTTCTTTCAGTTTTCACGCTTTTTCGTTATGAAAATGAGTGAATTTTTTCATGATGTCGTTCACGACATGTCCAAGTTTGGAATTCGTGTGTTAGAACGGGTAAAATAAGGCGGAGGAGGTAAGGTGATGAAACATGTGATGATTACATCTGGTGCGAAAGGAATCGGTCGCGTCGTGACAGAACGTCTTATACAAGATGGTTGGTACATCAGCATCTTGCAACGAAACCCAATCGACTGGGAGCACGAACATATACATATGATCGAGGCGGGATTGACGGACCGCGAACAACTGCTCTCGGCCTATGAGGAAGCGGTCGAACGCTTTGGTGAACCGGACGCCTTGATTTTAAATGCAGGTCCATACATCTTTGAGCGCAAGCCGCTCGTTGAGTTGACGGATGAAGAGTGGGACGAAGTGCTCACCGGCAACCTATCTGCCTCATTTTGGTTGATGCGACGTGCGATTCCTTCAATGCGAACGAATCGGTTCGGACGCATCATCTCTTATGGTTTTCCGGAGAGTGGGTCGGCACCTGGTTGGATTCATCGTTCTGCGTTCGCTGCTGCAAAGACGGCGCTCGTCAGCTTGACGAAATCGGTCGCGTTAGAAGAGGCCCCGTTCGGAATTACGGCGAACATGGTCAACCCGGGAAATATCGTCGGGTCTCAAAAAGAGATGCGAATCGAGGAAGCTGAAGTGGATGAAGGAACGCCAGTAGGCCGGCACGGTACGGGAGAAGATATCGCCCGTCTGATTTCCTTCTTGTTACAAGAAGAATCGGATATGATCACTGGTGCCGTCATCGATGTGACAGGCGGGGTCAACGTCGTGCATCAGTATCGGAAGTGAGGGGTAGAAGGATGAAGATTGGGATTGTGACGGATGTTCACGGAAATCTAGAAGCGTTACAGGCGGTGCTTCACGCAATGGATGCACAACGAGTTGACGTCGTTTGGTCACTTGGTGATATGATTGCGATGGGACCGGACTCCAATGCGGTCATGGAGCGATTGCTGGATCGGGGAGCGCATATGATTTCTGGAAATCATGACGAAGCAGTCATCTCGCTTTTGGCTGGACACGGTCACCCAGACAGTTACGCCCATACGCGTCCTCATCATGAGTGGGTCGCGCGTCACCTTGATACGAACTATGTGGATGTATTGGAGTCGCTACCTCGAACGATCACTACCGAGTTAGCTGGACAAACGGCATTCGGTATCCACTATCACATCCCTAATGAGAAGTGGGAAGCCACGATCGTCGAAGAACCATTTCACGATATTCTTGAACCAACACTTGAAAATATGCAACGACTATACGGTGAATACGCTGGAGATGTCATCTTATTCGGACATCACCATCCCGTTCATTTGTTTGAAGATGATACGAAATGCTATGTCAATCCCGGTGCGCTCGGTGTTGCGCGGGATGAACTTGCTCGCTTTGCTATATTGTCAGAGGGAGAGACCGGAATCCGACTTGATTTAAAAGCAGTCCCCTACGATAAACGTACATTTTTAGAAAAGATGGAACGCCATGAGGTTCCTCAACGAGATGTCATGATGCGCTTATTCTATTAAAAGAAGTCATGTAAAAAAGTGCGATCCTTGAATGGACCGCACTTTTTTGTCATTCAATCTCTTGCAGTGTTTTGGGATAGCTCGTCAATGTGATCGGACCGCTCTCGGTCATAACGAGGTCATCTTCGATGCGGACCCCGCCGACTCCTGGTAAATAGATCCCTGGTTCGACTGTGAAAGTCATACCGACTTGGGCGGTCGTGTCATTGTTCGCTGCCATCGATGGGTGTTCATGCACTTCGATTCCGATTCCGTGGCCAATTCGATGGGTGAAGTATTCGCCATACCCGGCGGATGTAATGACTTGACGGGCTGCAATATCGATTGCACCGAGTGTCGTTCCGACATTCGCCATCTCGATTGCTGCTTCTTCAGCTTGTAGAACCGTTTCATAAAGTTCACGTTGTTTCTTACTCGCTTCGCCGAAAACGACTGTACGTGTGATATCGGAGCAATATCCTTGCCAGACGACACCGAGGTCAAACAATGCGAAATCTCCTTTTTTCAAACGGTTATTGCCTGGGACCCCATGAGGGTCAGCGCTATTCTCGCCGAACAATACGAGCGTATCGAATGACATTTCACGAACCCCTTGCTGTTTCATGGCGTACTCGATGTCGGCGATGACTTCGAGCTCAGTCACGCCTTCGCGCAGGGAGCGAATCCCAGCTTCGATTGCCATATCTGCTAGCTCGGCGGCCCGTTTCATAACGCGAACTTCATCTGGTGATTTGATCATACGTAACGCTTGAAGTTCGTTAGTCAAATCAATGATAGACAAGCCGGCAAAACCGGCGCGGAGTTGTTCGACTCGATTGAATGTCAAATGCTCCCCTTCGATACCGATTCGTTCAGGAACGATTTGGTTGTCGAGGAATAACTTGACGATTTTGTCCCATGGATTCTCATGATCCATATACGTCACGATCTCACCTGACCAGTCACTCGCTTCGACGATCCCTTTTTCAAGAGCAGGGCAGATAATGGCAGTTGTCCCGTTCTTTAAGACCAAGACGGCGATTAATCGTTCATGGGCTTCCGCATATACTCCCGAGAAATAAAATACGGACGCTTTCGATGTAATAAATGCCGCATCTAAGCCTTTTGTTGCTAGAGATTGTGCAATTTGATTGGTGCGTTGATTCAAGATGAATCCCTTCCCTTCTACCTCTTACGTTGACTTCTCGTCTATTATAGCTGTTTCGAAAACAGAAAGGAAATGTTCCAATTTTATTGGTACAGTTTGAACATGTTTGACTGATACAGTATAATGAACATAGTAGAAAATGTATTGAGAGAAGGGACTCCGCGTATGACCACAAAACATGAACAGATCATAGCACATATCGAATCACTCGATGTTGGGTCAAAAATATCGGTCCGTCAAATTGCAAAAGAATTGGCTGTGTCTGAAGGTACGGCTTACCGGGCCATCAAAGAAGCTGAGAACCTGGGCTTCGTTTCTACCATTGAACGTGTGGGGACGATTCGAATCAAGCGTAAACAAAAAGAGAATATCGAGAAACTCACATTTGCTGAAGTCGTTAATATCGTGGATGGACAAGTGTTAGGTGGACGGAACGGATTGCACAAGACGCTATCAAAATTTGTTATCGGTGCTATGAAGCTTGAGGCGATGATGCGATATATCGACATCGACTCGCTTGTCATCATCGGGAACCGAGAAAAAGCGCATGAACTTGTCTTACAATCAGGCGGGGCTGTGTTGATCACGGGTGGGTTTGATACGACGGACGAAGTGAAGCGAATGGCAGATAAGTACGACATGCCTGTGATTTCTACATCGTATGACAGTTTTACCGTCGCTACGATGATCAACCGCGCCATTTACGACCGACTGATCAAGAAAGAGATTTTACTTGTTTCGGACATTGTCATCCCACTCCATGACACGTTTTATTTGAAGGCTGATGACACTTTGAAACGTTGGCATGAATTGAACGAACGGACGAAGCATAATCGTTATCCGGTCATCGATGAACAGATGAAAGTGGTCGGTGTGATTACTGCGAAGGATGTGATTGACAAATCACATGATCATGATATCGAGAAGGTCATGACAAAAAGTCCGATTACGGTCGGGGTGCAGACTAGTGTGACCAATGCGGCGCACCAGATGGTTTGGGAAGGGATTGAGATGCTTCCTGTCGTCGATAACTATGGGCGCCTCCTTGGCATCATCAGTCGTCAGGATGTACTGAAGGCGTTGCAGCTGGCGAACCGTCAACCGCAAGTCGGCGAAACGTTCGATAATATGATCACGAATCAACTAAAGGAAGACCCTGCATCGAACGGAACCGCATTTACCGTTGAAGTCGCACCACAAATGACGAGTCATATGGGAACCGCCTCTTCCGGGGTGTTGACGACCTTGTTGGTAGAAGGGGCGACGCGTAGTCTGCGTCATATGAAAAAAGGGGACCTGGTGGTGGAGAACATCACAGTTTATTTCATGAAACCAATTCAGATTGAAAGTCAGATTCGGGTGTCTGCGAACGTCTTCGACCTTGGGCGAAAGTTCGGGAAAGTCGACGTAGAAATGACACAAGGTACACAACTTGTTGCTAAGGCACTCGTCACGGCACAATTGATTGATCGTTAACGAAAAGAGCACCTGCTACATTTTGTAGCGGTGCTCTTTTTATGAAGGTGTATTCGTAGGTTCTTCCGCGGCGTGCGGATAGATTTTTCGGTAACGTATAAATCCGACAATCGCATTACCCAAGCCAACGACCAACATGACGATACTGACAATCCAACCGACAGTCGAATTCAGTCCGAATCCACCAACCATTTGGTTCGCAGCGAATAACGCAAGGAATAAACTTAACCAGATTAAAGCTTGTGTGTTGAACAAAGCTTTACGGTTTGGCGTCTTTGTCAAAAAAGCACGGCGCTTGAAGACAAGGTACGCTCCGAGCGCGAACAAAATGAGTCCAATCATGACAAGTTGCAAGTGAAGGAACCCCTTTCTATCTCATAATCTGTTATCATCATACCATAATAGTGTGTAGGAAAGTGAGGAATCATCATGACGCAATGGCACGAAGCGGATACAATCAAATCCGAAATAGAGAAGGCAAGCACCATTTTCATTCACCGCCACGTCCGACCGGATCCTGATGCATTAGGGAGTCAGCTTGGGTTACAGCGTATTTTAAAATCGGTTCATTCGGAAAAACAAATTTATGCGGTCGGTGGTATGGTTCCTGACCTCGAGTTTTTAGGGAAGATGGAGCACGTCGAGGAAGAGATGTACCGGGACGCGCTCGTCCTCATTTTGGATACGGCAAATCAAGAGCGAATTGATGGACCTTTTGCGTTGAATGGTAAGTCGATCATCAAAATAGACCACCACCCTGATGAAGACCCATATGCGATGACACAAATTGTAGACACATCGGTCAGCTCAACGTCTGAAATGATTGTGGAGCTTGCCAATCTTTGGGGTTATCCAATCGATCAAGAAGCGGCATTTTTACTTTATGCTGGAATCGTTGGCGACACGGGACGCTTCCAGTTCCGAAATGCAACGGCGCGAACGTTTGAAATTGCTTCGTCGCTCATTGCAAAAGACATCGACACAAACAAGTTGTATCGCCAAATGTATAAGACCAACTTAGCGACTCTTCAATTACAAGGTTACGTGCTACAGCATGTCAACGTCACTGATGAAGGTGTCGGTTATGTGAAGATTGACAAGGATGTACTAAGGGCGTTTCACGCTTCCCCAGAAGCGGCGTCTCAACTCGTCAATAGTTTTTCGGGTCTTGAAGGATTGAAATGTTGGGTCATGTTCGTAGAGAACAAAGAAGAGATTCGTGTTCGGATTCGTTCTAAAGGCCCTGTCATCAACGAAGTGGCCAAACGATACCGTGGAGGTGGCCATCCGATGGCGGCTGGAGCTACGGTTGATACGTGGGAAGAGATGGATGACGTCATTGCTGCTCTGAATGAAGTAGCTGACGGATTCACGTTTGAAGAAAATGAAGAGAGCTGACCGCGGTCAGCTCTCTTCATTTGTCTCCATTTTCTTTTGGAATGAACCATGTGCCGCGGTCGGTCACGTCTTCGACGACATCGAGTTGATACTCTGTAATATACTTTCGAAGCCGGTCGATGATTTCCGGACTGTCCGCAAAAACGGTTTGGCCGTTCTGTAATTTCTCTAACTTATCGCGTGCAATCTGTCCCCGATTGATAATCATACGCTTTTACCCCCTTTTGTCGTGAGTTTTGTCTATAATTATTGTATCAGAGAAGTGATGAATTGAGTTTGACAATTCAATTAATATAGAAAGGAGGACAACGATGATTCATCTGAATGTCAGAACTGCTTATAGCTTACTACAAAGTACAATTCGACTAGAACAATACGTCTTGCAGATGACCGAGCGTGGAAGTCGTTCAGTTGCGATTGCAGATGATGCCTTTTATGGTGTCCCGACATTTTTATCCTATTGTAAACGATATGGGGTGAAACCGCTCATTGGACTGAGGACAATCCTCCGTTTAGACGGACTAGATGTTTCGGTGCTTGCATATGCGTCGAACGAAGCAGAGCTTCAGGAACAATATCGAATCATCAAAACGGGAGGAATTGAAGACCGAACGACGATGCCGCTCATTATCCTTCCTGAAAATTGGAAGGCGAATGATCCGGTTCATCGGCGTCGCCTTTATCATCAACTGCTCTCCTATGTAGATGAAGATAAGCTCTGGCTCGGACTCCCAGCACCTCAGACGACTGAGCAAGTGCAAGTGTTGAAGCAACTTCGTCTCATGCGCGAAGAGCTTGCTGTTCAATTGATTCCTGCCCCTGAAACAAGGTATATGCGACCAGAGGATATAGAAGGGTTTCGAGCCGTCTCTGCCATTCGTGAGGGGGATGTGATGTCGAATGAAGACGTGCGACAAAAAGGGTTACATGTCCGTCTTCCGAGCGAGATGAACGACTGGTTCACAACAGAAGAGTTAGCGGAACTCAATCGATTTGAATCACGTATTCAACTCGATCAACTTCCTCATGCGGAAGGGGCGATTCCAGAACTGCCTGATGCTGACCAAAACTTGAAACGACTCGTGGGTGAACGCCTGAAATCGATGGAACTCTTAAAGGAACCTTATATCGAGCGAGCAAAGTTCGAACTGGATGTCATTGCAAAGACCGGATTTTCTTCCTATTTTTTGATTGTCGAAGACATCATTCGATTCGCCCGAGAATCTGGTATTGAAGTGGGACCGGGTCGGGGATCGGCGGCAGGTTCACTCGTTAGTTTTGCCCTCCATATTACAGAAGTCGACCCGGTTCATTACGGATTGTTATTTGAACGATTTTTAAATCCTGAACGCGTGTCGATGCCAGATATTGATTTAGACTTTGAAGATGAGCGTCGAGAAGAAGTCGTATCGTACGTGTTGTCAAAATACGGGGAAACGCATGCGGCACAAATCGGGACGCTCGCGACGTTTGGAGCAAAGGCAGCGATTCGAGACGTCGCCAGAGCGCTCGGCATGACATTAGAAGAAGGACAGGCTGCAAGTAAACAAGTGAAATCGGGTGGGTTAGACGAATTGATGTCGAACCCGAAACAGATGAAATGGTTCGTTGGTAGTCAAAAGCGGCAGCAATTGTTACAAATTGCGAAGCAGTTAGAAGGTTTGCCTCGCCAATCATCGGTTCACGCGGCCGGTATCGTTCTTAGTCGCCAACCGATTGAAGAAGTGACGCCGCTCCAACCTGGAATAGAAGAGTATGTAACACAATATAATATGAAGGATTTGGAAGAGGTCGGGCTGCTGAAAATCGATTTACTCGGGTTGCGGAACTTGAGTCGCTTACGAAAGATGGAAGATTTGATTCGAGAAAGTGATGCCCTGTTCTCACTGAAAACCATTCCGTTACACGATGCCCGGACATATCGTTTGTTAGCTAGAGGAGAGACAAATGGCATCTTCCAGTTCGAGTCGACTGGGATGAAACAAGCGCTTCGGCAAGTGAAGCCAACTGAGTTTGAAGATATCGTTGTGACGATGTCACTCTATCGCCCGGGACCAATGCAGTTCATCGAAACGTATGCCAAACGAAAGCATGGTTTGCCTTACCAACAAATTCATCCAGCCGTAGAAGACGTCATGAAACCTACGTACGGGGTACTCGTTTATCAAGAACAGGTCATGAGACTACTTCGAAAGCTTGGAGGTTATTCATACGCTGAGGCGGATTTGGTCAGACGAGCGATTGCTAAAAAAGATATTGGCACGATTGAGCGAGAACGGGAACGATTTTTAAAACAGGCAGAAAAGAATAACCGGGATGTGTTGACGCAAATCTTTTCTTGGATTGAAAAGTTCGGGGGATATGGATTCAACCGATCCCACGCTGTCGCCTACAGTTTGATCAGCTACCGGTTGGCTTATGTCAAAGCACATTTCCCTCGTGTCTTTCATGTGGTGACATCGGAAAAGACGAGTGAACTCGTCAGATTGTTGCGAAAAGATCAAATTCCGGTGTATCCACCAGACGTCTTACACGGTCACGCCGAGGCGACGCTTGAAGGACCTGGCGTCCGACTCGGGTTAAAAGCAATCCAAGGCTTGACCAAACGTGATGTCGAACGTTTGATTGAGCTGAATGGGCAATTGAAAGATGTCAGAACTCTTCAAGAAGCTATGGAGTGGAAGAATAAAGACCAGTTTAAATTACGTCGTTTACTTGGTGCGGGCGCGCTCGACCGGATGTATCACGGCGACCGGACAAGTGCTTTTGAAGCAGTCGAACGTTTGCGAGAAGAGGCAGGAACGCATTTTTTGCCCGACGAACTGTCATCGCTTGGACTCAAACAGAAGAAAGTAAAAGAACCAAATTGGTCTGAAGAAGAGAGAGAAGCGCTCGGAACATGGGTGGTGCACTCTCCACTGACCGCCATTTCGAATGTTGGGATTGAACCGTCTACAATTGACAACATCATAAACGGGACGAATGGTTACCTTATCGTTTACGTAGATGACGTGCGTACATTTCTAACGAAAAAGCAGGAACGAATGGGAATCATCATGGTTGACGATGGTATGACACAAGAAGAAGTCGTCGTATTTCCACGAACATTTAGTCAATTCGGACGCTCCCTTTATGTCGGTAATATTTTATTACTTGAGGTTCATACGAATGAACGAGATGGACGAAAACAACTGATTGTCGAACGGATACGTCCGTTGCATGGGCAGGCATTGTTTGTAAGGCTTACATTAGATCGATTCCCCGAACTCGAAGATTGGATACAACGTGCTCAGGGAGATGTCCCGGTTGTCTGTCGATTCACGGATTCAAAGGAAGTGAAACAGTTGGCGTCAGCTTACTCAATCAACCCGAATGAGGAGTACGTGACTGAGGCGAAGAAAAAATTCGGCGAAGAAAATGTTGTGTTAAAACGAATCGATACGAAAATGGATGGTCCGAAAACTAGTACCAAGTCCTAAAAAGTGATATAATCGTACTAATTGGTCTGACCACTTGAGTGTGATAAGTGATTCAAAAAGGGAGTTGAACGGTCAGATGCATGAAAAATACGCATCCTCATTTCACGAAAATATTTCAAAAATACGAATGTTAATCGTTCAATCGTCTTTAGTTCCAGGTGATCGGCTTCCGTCCGAACGTGAACTCGCCGAAACACTGTCGATTAGCCGTGCTTCTGTTCGCGAAGCGTTACGAGCATTGAGCTTTTTAGGCATCGTGGAGACGAGACGTGGTGGTGGCACATTTTTATGTGAACAAGACCGACACCGTTACATTGAGATTTTATCAGAGTTCATTGTGACCAAACAGACGAAAGAGTCCGATATTATCGAGATGCTTCGCTTGTTAGAACGAATGGCGTTTTCAGAAGTTGAACCGACAATGGAACGGCTGACTCAATTAGAAGCCTTGATTGATAATGATCGATCGTTTCGTCAGCAAATCATCTTTCAATTAAAGAATGAATTGTTTATTCGAATTTGGAGCGAACTCAATCGATTTTTTGACGGACTAGACGCTGGAGA
The DNA here is from genome assembly GCF_018617685.1 of Exiguobacterium sp. s57. NCBI lineage: Bacteria > Bacillati > Bacillota > Bacilli > Caryophanales > Exiguobacterium > Exiguobacterium sp. s57. The sequence goes on along the minus strand of NZ_JACSKR010000001.1, from coordinate 798,216 downwards.
TCTATATACCCTCGAGGAACGAAAACGATTTCTCGAGATGTGGCGTGGAATGGGGATGCCGGAATGAACGAGGGGGAAGCGATGACTGCTTTTTTCAAGAAACCAAAACGATACATGCCATTGCGTCAAAGAGAGCCAAAGATTGACGCACCACAGGGATTAATGACGAAATGTCCATCTTGTAAATATATGCACTATACAAAACAGTTAAATGAAAATCATAAAGTATGTGACTGTGGTTATCATTTTCCGCTTCATGCACAAGAACGGATTGATATGCTTGTCGACAAAGGGTCGTTTGAACGTTTTGCAGGACCTTCTGTCAAAACGAATCCGCTCAATTTTCCTGACTATGAAGAAAAGTTGGATAAAGACCGGGAACGGACCGGAATTGAGGAGGCAGTCATTTGTGGAAGGGCGACAATTGATGGACTACCGCTTGTCATCTGCGTAATGGATGCCAGATTCAGAATGGGGTCAATGGGGGCTTACGTGGGAGAAGCTATCGCTTCCGCTGTCCGTACAGCAACATCTCTCGGTCTACCGGTTGTCTTATTCACGGCGTCAGGCGGAGCTAGGATGCAAGAAGGAATGGTCAGCTTGATGCAAATGGCGAATACATCCATTGCATTAAAAGAACATGATGAGGCCGGGCTTCTATATATCGCGTATTTGACACATCCGACGACAGGCGGCGTCTCAGCAAGTTTCGCGATGCTCGGCGATTTGAACGTCGCAGAACCAGGAGCGCTGATCGGGTTTGCAGGACGCCGAATCATCGAACAGACGATTCGGGAAAAACTCCCGGAGAACTTCCAGACAGCAGAATTTCTACTCGAGTCGGGGCAACTAGATGCGGTTATTCATCGCGAACAGATGCGTTCGTTCTTGCTGAAAATGATTGGATTACACGATGGGGGTGTTCGTCATGTTTGACCCAATCAAAGAAGTGACTGAACAATTAAATAAACTACGTGAAACGGCCGAAACAAAAGGTATCGATCTGTCCCGTGAGATTCGCCATCTCGAGTTAAAGCTCGACCGATTAGAAAAAGATATTTATGGGAATATGAAACCGTGGGACCGCGTTCAACTGGCTCGAAACCCGAAACGACCGACAACGCTCGATTATATTCAGCATCTGTTCCCTGATTTTTTGGAACTCCATGGAGACCGACATGGGTATGACGATGCAGCGATTGTTTCGGGACTTGCGACATTTGAAGGGGTGCCGGTTACGGTCATCGGTCACCAGCGTGGTCGGAATACGAAAGAGAACATGAGGCGGAACTTTGGGATGCCACATCCGGAAGGATACCGAAAAGCATTGCGTTTCATGAAGCAAGCTGAGAAGTTCAATCGCCCGATTTTAACATTTATCGATACGAAAGGGGCTTACCCCGGAAAAGCCGCTGAAGAACGCGGGCAAAGCGAAGCAATTGCTCGAAACTTGTTTGAGATGGCGACGCTGAAAGTGCCGATCGTGTCCGTCGTCATTGGAGAAGGTGGTTCTGGAGGCGCACTTGGAATTGGCGTTTGCGATCGTTTATTGATGCTTGAGAATAGTACGTATTCGGTCATCTCGCCAGAAGGTGCAGCGGCACTTCTATGGAAAGATGCGAAGCAAGCGGAACGTGCGGCAGAAACGATGAAAATTACAGCGCAAGATTTGCTCAACTTAGGGATTGTAGATGAGGTTGTGGGAGAAGTGTATGGGGGTGCACATGTTGATGTGTCATTACAGTCATCTCTCTTAAAGACTGTATTATTACAGCATATGAATGAGTTGCTCGGTCAGTCGACTTCTCAACTGATTCAAGGGCGGGCGACCAAATATCATCAAATTGGCACAATTAGTGAGTGAAAACGGTATCAATGGCTTTGAATATGGCTTTATTCATTCATGAAGTGACTGATTTATAACATACCCTATGCATTTTTTTCACATACTTGTGTTGTAAAACAAAGGTCAGACATGGTATTTTATTTTCAGATTTCGTTAAAACACATAAGAGGTGAGTGACGTGAATTTAAAACGTATTGCGGTATTAACAAGCGGAGGAGACGCTCCTGGAATGAACGCAGCTGTCCGTGCAGTGACTCGAAAAGCGATTTTCGAAGGTCTTGAAGTATATGGTGTATATAACGGCTATCAAGGATTAATCGAAGGTGATCTAGTCGAGTTAAACCTTGGATCAGTCGGCGACATCATTCAACGTGGAGGTACGTTCCTTCGCTCTGCACGCTGTCCTGAGTTCAGAACAGAAGAAGGTCGAGCAAAAGCAGTTGAACAGTTGAAGAAATTCAACATCGATGCTCTCGTGGTCATCGGTGGAGATGGCTCTTATCGTGGAGCTCAAAAATTAACAGATCTTGGATTCCCAACAATCGGCCTTCCGGGTACAATCGATAACGATATCCCGGGAACGGATGCGACAATCGGTTTTGATACAGCGCTCAACACAGCGCTTGATGCGATTGACAAAATTCGTGACACGGCTTCATCTCATGAACGTACGTATGTCATTGAAGTGATGGGTCGCGATGCTGGTGATATCGCACTCTATTCTGGTCTTGCTGGTGGTGCAGAGTCGATTCTCGTTCCAGAACGTCCAGAAGATTTGAGCGCAATTGTGGAACGAATTAACCACGGAATTGCACGCGGTAAGAAGCACTCAATCGTCATCGTTGCTGAAGGTGCGGGAAGTGCGGAAGAAATCGGTAAATTGATTGCCGAGAAGACGAACTCAGAAACACGCGTCACGATTCTTGGACACATTCAACGTGGTGGTTCCCCAACTGCTGCTGACCGTGTACTTGCAAGTCGAATGGGCGCATACGCTGTTGAGATTTTACTTGAAGGAAAAGCGGGCCGGGTCGTCGGAATCCGTAACAACAAGATGATGGATCTTGACATCGATGAGGCGCTCGACAACAACAAGCACACGATTGATATGCAATTGATCGACCTTGTCAATCAGTTGTCGATTTAAACGATTCACCATGTAGGGAGACGGGAACCGGTCAAAGGCTCCCCGTTTTCCATATGTAAGTTGCACCATATCCCCTAGGAGGTTTTTATATTATGCGTAGAACGAAAATTGTATGTACGATTGGACCCGCTTCAGAGAAGCGTCTTCCTGAAATGATTGAAGCTGGAATGAACGTTGCCCGTCTCAACTTCTCACACGGTGACTACGAAGAGCACGGCGCACGTATCCGTGACATCCGTGAAGCTGCAAAAACGGCTGGTAAAGTGGTAACAGTCCTTCTTGATACAAAAGGTCCAGAAATCCGTACTCATACGTTTGAAGACGGAAAAGCCCTTCTCGAAAAAGGAAAAGAAGTCACAATCGTCTCAACTGAAGAAATCGTCGGAACGAAAGATCGTTTCTCTGTGACGTATGAAGGACTTTACGATGATGTAGAAATCGGTTCGCACATCATGCTCGACGACGGTCTCATCGGACTCCGTGTCGTTGAAAAGCTTGAAAACCGTGACCTCCGCTGCGTCATCGAAAACGAAGGAATCATCAAGACGAAGAAAGGTGTAAACTTGCCAAACGTCAAGGTAAACCTTCCTGCCCTTACAGATAAAGATATCGCGGACATCGAGTTCGGGATCTCACAAGATATCGACGTCATCGCAGCATCGTTCGTACGTCGTGCATCAGACGTGGTAGAAATCCGTCAACTTCTTGAAAAACATAATGCATCACACATCAAGATTTACCCGAAAATCGAGAACCAAGAAGGTGTTGACAACATCGACGAAATCTTGGCAATCTCTGACGGTTTGATGGTTGCCCGTGGTGACCTCGGAATCGAGATCCCGACGGAAGAAGTAACACCGGTTCAAAAAGAACTCATCAAGAAGTGTAACGACCTTGGTAAACCTGTTATCACAGCGACACAAATGCTCGATTCGATGCAACGTAACCCGCGTCCAACGCGTGCGGAAGCATCAGACGTAGCAAACGCAATCTTGGATGGTACAGATGCGGTCATGCTTTCTGGTGAGACAGCAGCAGGTGACTACCCAATCGAGTCAGTTCAAATGCAAGCGGCCATCGCTGAGCGTACAGAACGCATGCTCGACTACAAAAACTTGTTGAAAGATCGTCAGAAACGCAGTGAGCACACGGTGACGGATGCAATCTCACAAGCGGTTGCCCACACAGCAATCAACTTGAACGCAAAAGCAATCTTGACGCCGACACAATCAGGCTACACGGCTGCTCGTACGGCGAAGTATCGTCCTGAAGCGAACATCATTGCGGTAACTGAATCTGAGCGCGTAGCACGTCAATTGAACCTCGTATGGGGCGTATACCCAATCGTGGCTGAGACGATGCCAAACAACACGGATGAAATGTTGGTTCAAGCATCTGAAGCAGCTCGTCACGAAGGATTTGTTACTGACGGTGACCTCGTTGTCATCTCAGCCGGAATTCCTGCGGCAACAGCTGGTACGACGAACATGATGAAAGTCCACATCGTTGGTCATGCTCTTGCTGACGGACGTGGTATTGGCGAGCGCGGTGTGGTCGGTGAAGTCGTGGTCGCGAATAATGCGGATGAAGCAAACGCAAAAGCGAAAGACGGAATGATTCTCGTCGCACCATTCACAGATAAAGAAATGATGCCTGCAATCGAAAAAGCGGCTGGAATCATCACAGAAGACGGTGGATTGACGAGCCATGCAGGTATCGTTGGACCATCACTCCGTAAACCGGTCATCGTAGGTGTAGAGGCAGCAACATCTTCACTTCGTGACGGTCAAATGATTTCAATCGACCCACTTACAGGTAAAATCTACAACGCATAATTGAACGACAATCGAACCGGCCTTCTTCAAAGGTCGGTTTTTTTTCCGTTCAAAGAAAGGAAACATAATGAGTGCTTATCTTTTTTTATTGATGCTCGTATTAATCGGTGTCATTTCAAATAATCAATCGGTTATTATCGCAAGTAGTGTTTTGCTAATTATTAAAGCGATCGGTTTCGGAGATCAATTATTCCCCACACTCGCATCCAAAGGAATCAGTTGGGGCGTGACCATCATAACGATTGCTGTCCTTGTTCCGATTGCAACCGGAGACATCGGGTTTAAAGAATTGTGGAATAGTATTAAAGGGCCGGTCGGAATCGTGGCATTTGCTTCAGGAATGTTCGTCGCCATTGCAGCGGGACAAGGTGTGCAGTTGATGCGTGTCGACCCTGTCGTTACGACAGCCCTCCTCGCAGGTACGATTCTAGCGGTTGGATTCATGAAAGGGATACCGGTCGGACCGCTTGTCGGAGCTGGGATTGCAGCATTGATTTTAGGTGGATATCAAATCATTGAAAAATGGTTTTGATATTTTCTGACAACTGAAGCCGCTTACATTTCTTTTTTGCAATAAATTGTTTATACTATATAAAGGACAGGGTAAACGGAGACTGGGCGAATGAAGGGGAAAGGCCCATCCCGTATCCTTATTCCCTACAAACAGACTGTTTTTACGGTCGATCACTTTTAAACAAGACTGAGGGGGAGTTATGAATGTCAACGACAAAAGGGTTAGAAGGTATTGTGGCAGCAGCCTCAAAAGTCAGCTCAATTATTGACGGTCAATTGACTTATGGAGGATACACCATTGATGATTTAGCGGACCACGCCACATTTGAAGAAGTAGTTTTCTTATTGTGGAACGACCGCTTACCAAATGCAGAGGAATTGACAGCGCTATCAGAATCGCTTGTAAAAGAAGCGACATTACCTGAAGAGGTGATTGATACGTTAAAACGTGCACCGAAATCAGCCAATGCGATGGCGACGATTCGTACAGCACTCTCACAACTCGCTCTATATGATGAAGAATCTGAAGACATGAGTGACGAGGCGAACATGCGTAAAGCGATTCGTCTGCAAGCTCAAGTTGCGACAATCGTGACAGCTTTCGCTCGTCTTCGTAAAGGGGAACAACCGGTTGCCCCCAAACAAGGTCTTTCTTATGCGGGTAACTTCTTGTATATGCTAAACGGGGAAGAGCCGAACAAAGTAGCAGAAAAAACGATTGATAAGGCACTCATTTTACATGCAGACCATGAATTGAACGCCTCGACATTCACAGCACGCGTTTGTGTGGCGACACTATCAGACATGTACTCTGGCGTCACGGCGGCGATGGGAGCACTCAAAGGACCACTTCACGGTGGGGCAAACGAAGCAGTTATGAAAATGCTTCACGAGATTGACTCGGTTGATCGAGTTGAAGAATATGTTCGTGGTAAATTCGAGCGCAAAGAAAAAATCATGGGCTTCGGTCACCGTGTTTATAAGGACGGCGACCCGCGCGCGAAGCATTTGAAAGAAATGAGTCGCCAATTGACTGCTCAAATCGGCGAACCGAAATGGTATGAAATGTCTGAGAAAATCGATCATCTCGTCGAAACAGAAAAAGGATTGAAGCCGAATGTCGATTTCTATTCAGCTTCGACGTATTATGCGCTCGGTCTTGAAGAAGATTTATTCACACCAATCTTCGCTGTATCTCGTATGTCTGGATGGATCGCACATATCCTTGAGCAATACGCGGACAACCGTTTGATTCGTCCACGTGCGGAATATGTCGGTGAAACGAGCCGTAAATATGTTCCTGTGAACGAACGTTAATTCGGGACACATTTTAGACAAAAGTTTGGTAAACTAACAAGTGACGTAGGTCGGCGCACGCGTCGACCTACAGTAATGTACTTAGGGGGATTCATTATGTTGACACAAGGACAAAAGATTACAGTTGAAAACGGTGTATTAAACGTACCGAACGTACCGACCGTACCATTTATTATCGGTGACGGCACGGGCCCTGACATTTGGAATGCGGCTGTTCGTGTATTTGACGCTGCAGTTGAAAAAGCATACGGCGGCGACAAGAAAATCGAATGGATGGAAGTATACGCTGGTGAGAAAGCATATAACGAAAAAGGCGAATGGCTTCCGACAGAGACACTCGATCAAATCCGCGAGTACTTGATTGCGATCAAAGGACCACTCACGACACCAGTCGGTGGTGGGATTCGGTCATTGAACGTTGCGCTTCGTCAAGAACTTGACTTGTATACTTGCCTTCGTCCAGTTCGTTACTTCACAGGTGTTCCATCACCAGTAAAACGTCCTGAAGATACAGACATGGTCATCTTCCGTGAGAACACAGAAGATATTTATGCGGGAATCGAATACGCTTCAGGAAGCGATGAAGTGAAAAAGCTCATCAACTTCTTGCAAGATGAGATGAACGTCAATAAAATTCGTTTCCCAGAGACATCAGGGATTGGCATCAAGCCGGTTTCTTCTGAAGGAACAGAACGTTTAGTCCGTGCTGCAATCGAGTATGCGATTGCGAACGACCGTAAATCCGTTACACTCGTTCACAAAGGGAACATCATGAAGTTCACAGAAGGCGCATTTAAAAACTGGGGCTATGCTCTTGCTGAAGCGGAGTACGGCGACAAAGTCTTCACATGGGCACAATACGACCGCATTAAAGAAGAGTCTGGTGAAGCGGCTGCGAACGAAGCACAATCAAAAGCAGAAGCTGAAGGGAAAATCATCGTCAAAGATTCAATCGCTGATATCTTCCTTCAACAAATCTTGACACGACCACGTGAGTTCGATGTCGTTGCGACGATGAACTTGAATGGTGACTACATTTCAGATGCCCTTGCTGCACAAGTGGGTGGAATCGGGATTGCACCTGGTGCGAATATCAACTACATCACAGGACATGCAATCTTCGAAGCGACACATGGTACGGCTCCGAAATATGCAGGTCTTGATAAAGTAAACCCATCGTCAGTCATCCTTTCTGGTGAGATGATGCTCCGTCACATGAACTGGAACGAGGCGGCTGATCTCATCACCCGTTCGATGGAGAAAACAATTGCTTCGAAAGTCGTCACGTATGATTTTGCTCGTCTCATGGACGGAGCGACAGAAGTGAAGTGTTCTGAGTTCGCTGATGAATTAATCAAAAACATGTAAGTCATTCGAAAGAGTCAATTGAGGGGGAGAGCTCATGATTCGTCGTAACAAAATTTCTGTAATTGGAAGTGGCTTCACCGGTGCTACTACTGCACTGTACTTGGCTCAGCGCGAGCTAGGGAATGTCGTTCTGCTCGATATGGAAGAAAAAGTTGGACCGACGAAAGGAAAAGCGCTCGACATGCAAGAAACGGCTCCGATTCAAGGGTTTGATGCTTGGGTCACAGGGACATCAGATTACGCCGATACGGCCGATTCAGACGTGGTCGTGATTACTGCAGGGATTGCCCGCAAACCAGGGATGAGCCGGGACGACCTCGTCGCAACGAACGCAAACGTCATGCGCTCGGTTGTGAAAGAGATTGCCATCCATTCTCCAGAAGCCATTCTGATTGTTCTGACCAATCCCGTCGATGCGATGACGTATGCTGCGTTTAAAGAGTCGGGGTTCCCGAAAGAACGTGTCATCGGACAATCTGGGGTTCTGGATACGGCTCGTTTCCGTACATTTGTAGCACAAGAGTTAAACGTATCCGTCAAAGATGTGTCCGGGTTCGTTCTCGGAGGACATGGGGACGATATGGTTCCTCTTGTACGCTACTCATACGCTGGGGGAATCCCGCTCGAAAAACTCATCTCAGATGAACGAATCGAGCAAATTGTGGAGCGAACGCGCAAAGGCGGTGGCGAGATCGTCCAACTATTGGGGGATGGCTCGGCGTATTATGCGCCAGCTGCTGCTATCGTGGAGATGGTCGAAGCGATTGTGAAAGATCAGCGTCGGATTTTACCTGCCATAGCATACCTTGAAGGGGAGTACGGATTCAATGACTTGTATCTTGGTGTCCCGACGATTCTTGGTAAACATGGAATTGAGCAAGTGCTTGAGCTCGACTTGACAGATGAAGAAAAAGCAGCACTTTCGAAGTCTGCTGACTCTGTCCGCTCGGTATTAGGCGTCTTATAAGAGGAAGATGCTTCCTGCAAATATGCAGGAAGCATCTTTTTTTGCGTTTTGTATCTTGTAGGGCATGCTACACTGAAAGTGGATTTGTTTTGTTTTTGTAAAGATTTGCTTTGAGGTTGGTCGTATCAAGGTTTGATTTGTAAAATAGAGAGTGACATTTGATGGATCAAGAGGAGGAAGAAGTGTGGCTGATAAAGTAATTGTTGTCGACGATGAAGTATCAATCGCGACGTTATTAAAATTTAATTTAGAACAAGCTGGCTTTGAAGTAGAAACGGCACATGATGGAAAAACCGGGTTGGAACTGGCTGAAAAAAAGGACGCCGTGCTCATTGTGCTCGATTTGATGCTCCCAGAAATGGACGGACTTGAAGTTTGCAAGCGACTTCGACAACAAAAAGTCAATACACCGATTTTGATGCTGACGGCAAAGGACGATGAATTTGATAAAGTCCTCGGTCTTGAGCTTGGCGCAGACGATTATTTAACAAAACCGTTTAGCCCACGTGAAGTGGTCGCCCGTGTCAAAGCGATTTTACGACGTTCAGGCCCACAAGAGGCGGTTGTTGAAGAGGATGTCATCCAAATCGGTGACGTTAAAATCGTAGCTTCAAACTACGAAGTGTTCAAACAAGGAGAACGGCTCGAATTGACGCCGAAAGAGTTTGAACTGTTAGCCTATCTGGCAAAAAACAAGGGTCGTGTGCTGACACGGGATCAATTACTATCGGCCATTTGGAATTATGACTTTGTCGGTGACACGCGGATCGTCGACGTCCATATTAGTCACCTTCGTGAAAAAATTGAACCGGTGACCAAAAAACCAACCTACATTAAAACGATTCGCGGACTCGGGTATAAGATGGAGGAGCCGATTTCGGAATGAAGACGTATCGTTCTAGATTCATGACGACACTTATTCTGCTCGTCACGGGCGTCCTTCTTATGCTCGGCATCGTGCTCGGACAACTGTTCAAAGACTTCTATTTAGATTCCGAACGAGACCGATTGAAAGAGGACGCTCAGCTAGCAGCCCTTTATCTAGAAGACGGAGAACTGGATGAAATACGTGAGTATGTCGGTCAAATCGATGATGGGAGTAGTTTTGATATTTTACTCCTTAACAGCAGGATGGAAGTAATTGCAGGAACACCGTTTCGTGTCGGTACAATCGATTATCAAATTGATCCGAATTTAGTACCGGATGACGGAACATTTGGTGAGGCGGATGAAGATGCATTGATTCAATTCACGAAACCGATCGATCTCGCTACAGGTGATACCGTATACCTGACATTTATCCGTTATGTGTCTGACCTAGAAGGGGTATATGATCGGATTTGGTTGACGATTGCGCTCGCGCTCGTCTTCTCGTTCTTCATCATCTTGTTCGTCCTACAGCATTTGACGAACCAATTCATTCGACCGATTGACGAGGCGACCATCGTCTTACGAGAGTTAGCGGATGGGAATTATCGCGCTCGTGTGTATGAACTGCGAAATGATGAGGAGACTGGCAGTCTGGCAGGTTCCATTAACGTCCTTGCCCGAAGTTTAGAGTCTATCTCCCTTGGAGAATCGGTTCAACGGGCGAGACTTGAGTCGCTCATCGAATATATGGGAGCGGGGCTTCTTCTAGTTGACGAACGCGGCATCGTCACATTAGTCAACCGATCGTATCGGGAGATGTTCCAATACGATGATTTATCAATTGGACAATTTTATCATGGGATATTGCCGAGTCCTGATGTCGAATCGCTCATTGAGGATGTCTATCTGACAGAAGAGGTTAACCGTCGTCAATTGTCGATTCGAACAGGTTTCAATCAGAAAACGTATATGGTGTCCGCTGCACCGATATTCAGTGACACAGGGATGCTTCGCGGGACAACGTTACTATTCAACGACATCACAGAGCTAAAGCGGCTCGAGAAGATGCGGAAAGATTTTGTGGCGAACGTCAGTCATGAACTGAAGACACCCCTTACGTCCATTCGTGGATTTAGCGAAACGCTTCTTGACGGGGCTAAAGAAGTACCTGAACTTCGTGACCAGTTCTTAGACATCATTCAAAAAGAAGCGACGCGAATGCAGATGCTTGTCGAAGATCTCCTTGAACTTTCGAGATTGGAGCGAGATGATTTCCAAATGGAGCTGGTGTCCGTCGATTTGAATCAACTCGTCGACGAAGTATGTCTCCTACTCAGTCAAAAGGCGAACAAGAAGTCGATTCATCTAGAGACACAACACAATGGAGAAGTTGTATTGCAGGCTGATTTGAACCGAATGAAACAAGTGATCATGAATTTGGTCGCCAACGCGATCAACTATTCACCGGAAGGAAGTCGCGTTGAGATTTCTGTAGAGGCGAATCCGGATTCATACAAACTTCGAGTGCGAGACAACGGAATCGGAATTGCCGAAAAAGAAGTGAGTCGAATCTTTGAGCGCTTCTATCGTGTCGATAAGGCGAGAAGTCGCAACTCCGGTGGAACCGGGCTCGGGCTTGCCATCGTGAAGCACATCATCGATTTGCATCATGCGACCATCGATGTCGATAGCGTTGAGGGCAAAGGAACGACGTTCACCATCACGTTTCCGCGGGTTTAACGATTCCTTTATCGTTCATTCATATTTACTTTACAAAACCTTGCTATTCTATGAGTGAGACCTCTTCATCATCTCGTGACTCGATCGGTGCTCATCTCCACATGGTCGAGAATTTGGCCCTTTTCTATTCGTAGAAAAGGGCCTTTTTTTTCGAACGCATGTACCCGTATGGTATGATGGACGAAGAGAAGAATGGAGGTCGATTGAATGAATAAACTACTAATCCTGGATGGGAATTCCTTAACATATCGTGCATTTTTTGCACTGCCTCCGATGTCGGACGCGTCGGGTCGGAATACGAATGCGGTGTATGGCTTTACGATGATGTTGTTAAAATTGATGGAGGACGAACAACCTACGCATTTCGCTGTTGCGTTCGATGCGTCGAAAAAGACGTTTCGTCATGATACGTTTGCTGAGTATAAAGGTGGACGTCAAAAAACTCCTGGAGAATTACGAGAACAGTTCCCGCTCGTACGTGACGTCTGTCGCGCGTTCGGCATCTCTGTCCTTGAGCTTGAACAATATGAGGCGGATGATATCATCGGGACACTCTCGAAAGATACATCATTTGATCAAGTGACGATTGTGACGGGAGATAAAGATTTACTACAGCTCATCAATGAGCGAGTGACCGTTTATTTGACGAAGCGGGGCATCACGGATGTCGAGAAAATGAACGAGGCGGCTTTCCAAGAACGATATGAAGGTCTACAGCCGATTCAGATGATTGACTTGAAAGGATTAATGGGCGATAAGTCCGATAATATTCCCGGTATTCCAGGTGTAGGGGAGAAGACGGCGTTGAAGTTGATTTCAACGTATGGCACGGTCGAAGCCCTTTACGAACATACGGATGAGCTAAAAGGGAAACAAAAAGAAAAAGTTGAGGCGAACGAGCGAGAAGCAAAAATGTCAAAACAGTTGGCAACGATTTATACGGACGTTCCATTGAATGTGTCTGTAGACGATCTCGTCTTTAAATCGTATGACGCTTCCGTCGTGAAGCCTTTATTCATGGAACTCCAATTCAAATCGTTAATCGGAAAACTGTCGGACAGCGCTACAGAAGAAACGGTCGAAAAAGAAGCGCGGCCGACAATCGACCTTTCTGAACAAGATTTGTCTCGAGCGGTCCTGTTTCTTGAGCAACTGCACGATGATTATTTCGAAGAAGAAATTGTCGGGGTGGCGATTGCATCAGAACGTGGGGTGACGATTGGTGACGTGACTTTGTTACAAGAAGAGCCGGTCAAGGAATGGATTGAAGATGAATCTAGGGCGACGGTTTGTCTCGATTCCAAACAGACAATCATTCAGTTGAAACGTCAACAGCTATCGCTTCAAGGGTACGAGGATTTACTCGTTGCCGGATACTTACTAAATCTATCTGGTGGAACGTCACTTAGTTCGATCGCTTCTCATTTCGCCTATCATCTTGAAGAAGATGAAATGGTTTATGGGAAAGGTGCAAAAATTAAAGTTCCTGAGGAAGACGCGTTCCATTCACATCTCGCTGAGAAAGCACATGCGATTTATACGTTATTTGAACGTGTCCTCTCCGAGTTGAAGGATAATGAACAGACAGAACTGTATGAGGCACTCGAAAAACCGCTCGTGTCTGTTTTAGCAGAAATGGAATGGGCAGGCATACATGTTAATATCGAAACGCTTCAACATATGGAGGCGGACCTTCGAGAACGTCTTAGTACGCTTGAGGTGACGATTCATGAGTTGGCCGGAGAACCATTCAACATCAATTCACCAAAGCAACTAGGGGTCATCTTGTTCGAAAAAATAGCGCTTCCTCCCGTGAAAAAAACGAAGACGGGATACTCGACAGCGGCTGATGTGCTTGAAAAGTTAGCGCCGCTCCACCCGATCATCGAGAAAATCATGCATTATCGAGAACTTGGTAAATTGCAGTCGACCTATGTCGAGGGATTACAGAAAGTCGTGAAGGAAGACGGCAAGATCCACACCCGATACACACAGACGTTGACGCAAACTGGACGACTCTCATCGGTCAACCCGAATCTTCAAAACATCCCGATTCGATTAGAAGAAGGACGACGCATCCGCAAGGCGTTCACTGCAAGTGAACCAGACTGGGTACTCTATGCGGTCGATTATTCGCAAATCGAACTTCGCATCATGGCGCACATGTCGCAAGATGAAAAAATGATTGCGGCATTCTTACACGACGAGGACATCCATACATCGACGGCGGCGAACGTCTTTAAAGTCTCGAAAGAAGAAGTGACTTCGCTTATGCGTCGTCAGGCGAAAGCAGTTAACTTTGGAATCATCTATGGAATCAGTGATTATGGACTTTCGCAAAATCTTGGAATTACACGTAAAGAAGCACAAACGTTTATTGATACGTATTTCGAACAGTTCCCTGGTGTAAAGACATTCATGGATGCGGCTATTGAACGTGCTCGAGAACACGGATTTGTTGAAACGATGTTAAAACGCCGTCGAAACATACCGGATATTCACTCTCGTAATTTCAACTTGCGTGGATTTGCTGAACGTATTGCCATCAATACCCCGATTCAAGGAACGGCAGCCGATATTATCAAAAAAGCGATGATTGATGTCAATCATGCCCTCAAAACGTCGCACCTTCAGTCAAAACTATTGTTACAAGTACACGATGAATTGATTTTTGAGGGTCCTGCTGAAGAGATGGAAGCATTAGAAAAACTGGTGACCGAAGCGATGGAACATACGGTTACACTCGATGTACCATTACGCGCTGACGGTGCAGTAGGAGCCACTTGGTTCGATACGAAATAAGAGGATAGGAAGGTAGTAAGTATGCCAGAATTACCAGAGGTTGAAACAGTCTGTCGTCGACTGCGACCTGTCGTTTCAGGAAAGACGATTCAGGCTGTCGATGTGCTCGACTCTAAAATTATTCGTGGACTCGATGCAGAAGAGTGGGTTCACCACTTGGTTGGAGAGACCATTATGGATGTAGAAAGGCGAGGGAAATTCATCTTGTTTAAATTAACGAACGGGTACCTCGTCTCACATCTACGCATGGAGGGGAAATTCTTTCCGTACGAGACATTCACAGAACCGGTGAAACATACACATATCGTCATCACATTCACTGACCAATCTACCCTGCATTATAATGATGTACGTAAGTTTGGTACGATGGAGTTGCGGACAAACGAAACGATTCATACGACACCGCCACTTTCATTGCTTGCTTATGAACCGTTTGACGAGCGTGTGACCGGAGAGGCACTACATCAGCGTTTAGAGCGGATGAAGTCCCGTGCCATCAAGACCGCCCTCCTCGATCAATCGATTTTTGTTGGATTGGGTAATATTTATGTAGACGAAACGCTATTTCGTGCTGGTATTCATCCGATACGAACGGCCGCGAGTCTATCAGGTGAAGAAGTAGAGCGTGTACGGGTAGAAGCGGTCGCCGTCCTAACAGAGGCAATCGAGCGTGGGGGAAGTACGATACGTAGTTATACGAACCCCGACGGTGTGACTGGAACGTTCCAAGAGAGGCTGTATGTATACGGGCGAGCCGGTGAGCCGTGTCGTCGTTGTGGTCATGAAATTGAAAAGATGAAACTAGGCGGGCGTGGTACGCATTTTTGTCCGAACTGTCAACAACGTTAAGGGGTGGGCGAATATGTTGAAAATTGGATTAACGGGTGGGATTGCAACCGGAAAGTCCACAGTGTCTCGACTGTTTCGAGAGCGAGGGATTCCGATTATCGATGCTGATTTGATTGCGAGAAAGGTCATTGAGCCTGAGGGAAAGGCAATCGAAGGTGTAAAGGCGGCATTCCCGAAATGTTTTGATGGTGATCTATTGAATCGCCCTGCATTAGGACGTGAAATCTTTCATGATGAAACGAAGCGTCAGCAATTAAACCAACTAATGCATCCTGCGATTCGCGAAGAGATGAAAGAACAGATGCGAACATACGAGACAGCCGGTGAACCGGTCGTCATTTTTGACATTCCCCTTTTATTCGAAGGAACAATGCTTGACCTCGTCGACTATTCGGTTGTCGTCTATTGTCGCGAAGAAATTCAATTGATGCGTCTCATGGAACGGAATGGGTTGACAAAAGAAGAGGCGCTCGCACGCATCCGTTCTCAAATCCCGATTGAAGATAAAAAGCATCAGGCTGATTATCTTGTGAATAACAACGGGGCATTGGGGGAGTTACCTTCTCAAATTGACCGCTTAGTCGAACAATTTAAATCCATACAAAAAAAGGCGAATGATTGAAGGCGCTGAAAAATTTTAAATGATTCTGAACAGAGGAGCGTCGTCCCAATCAGGGATGACGCTCCTCTGTATTCCTTGCTTTTTCTCTGTTCCTGTAAGGCAAGAGCAGAGGTTTTTCAGTGCCATCGAATGATCGCCTTCTTTTTAATTCAAAGGGTCGGATTCAGGCGATCCTTTTTTCCATGTATCATAAATCGCTCGGCCGTCACTTGGGTGACCACTTGAATAATAAATTGGATAGAGAGAGAAAAAGATATAGTAGAACGAGAAATAGGCGAATTGATACGTGTAAAGAGTAGGCTCGATTTCTTGTTGAAGAATAAATCCGTTTAAAATGAGAATGCTCGCCAAGTTGAAAATTGCGCCCCCACCGTAAACGAGAGAGCGAGTAACTTTATTGCTCCACTTCAAATCTGAAAACTGACACCATGCATCATAAAAGTAGACACGATTCACTTGTAGATGCCCTATTTTGAACAATTTTTTTCCGGTCCCGATTTGCATATCGAGAGTGCCTCCGAATAATCTTGCGAAGAAATAATGTCCTAACTCGTGAACCAACGTCACAATCGGTAAAATGATGAAGAACGATATGAAAAATTTATCGATATCTCCCCAATCAAACATCACAACGCCTCCTTTCTCTTTTGCTTTACGACAAGAAATTTCCCTCATTTTCAAAAAATAAACAAAGAAAAGTGAAAAAAATGTGACGATTCATAGTGAAAACGCTTACAAGTATCCGTTATAATGAAACCGTAATGTAGAAAAAGGGGGATCTAGTATGGGGACAAAAGTGGCGATTAATGGATTTGGTCGAATTGGGAGAATGGTATTTCGGAAATTGATGATCGAGGGGCGTCATGAAGTGGTGGCGATTAACGCAAGTTATCCGGCGGAAACACTCGCGCATCTCATCAAACATGATTCTATACATGGACCATTTGAATTGACCGTTCGCGCGCATGGGGATACGCTCGAAGTCGATGGGAAACGAATTGAACTGATTTCAGAACGCGATCCGTCATGTTTGCCTTGGGCGGACCTTGAAATCGATATCGTGGTTGAAGCGACAGGGAAGTTCAACTCTGATGTCGGAGCTAGACTTCATCTGGACGCAGGGGCAAAAAAAGTGATTTTGACTGCGCCGGGTAAAGGAGATTTGCGTACGATCGTGATGGGGGTCAATGATCGTGATTATCGTCCTGAAGAAGACCATATTATTTCAAACGCATCGTGTACGACGAACTGTCTCGGACCGGTCGTGAAAGTCTTGCATTCGACGTTCGGTATTGAGACGGGACTAATCACGACCGTACACGCCTATACGAATGACCAAAACAATATTGATAACCCGCATAAAGACTTACGGCGGGCGCGTGCTTGTGGTAATTCGATTATCCCGACATCGACGGGAGCGGCGAAAGCGATTGGGCTCGTATTGCCCGAACTTCAAGGGAAATTGAACGGAATGGCGCTCCGTGTTCCGACACCTAACGTGTCACTCGTCGACCTAGTCGTGGAACTCCACCGAGATGTAACAATCGATGAAGTCAATAAAGCGTTCGAACGGGCAGCGTTCGGAGAAATGACAGGCATTTTAGGCATTTCCCAAGAACCGCTCGTGTCGATTGATTTTAACGGGGACGATCGTTCTTCGATTATCGATATGGATTCGACAATGGTCCTCGGAGGAAACCATGTTAAAGTGCTCGCTTGGTATGATAATGAGTGGGGGTATTCATGCCGTGTCGTGGACTTATTAGATATGGTGGCTAGCTATCTACAAATTGGACAACGAGAAACACACGTATAAAAAATATTACGAAGAAAAAAATATTTCTGATTTTTTTAATCAAATGTCTTGTAACGACGTCCTAAACACGTTACACTCAGTTTCGTGAACTTCAATTGGTCTGACAAACGCAACTTAAAGGGTTAGGACCTCTTAGGACTAACTTTCCCCCGTGGTTGTGGGCGATTCAGGCACAAAGTGAGTGATCATCAACTACTTTGAGACCATTGATGTAAAGGGGGATCCACTAATATGGATACTATGGGACGTCACATTATTACAGAACTTTGGGAGTGCAATCCCGACAAATTAAATGATATCGACTACATCGAGCGTTTGTTCGTCGATGCTGCTCTTCGTTCGGGCGCTGAAGTCCGCGAAGTCGCATTCCACAAATTTGCGCCGCACGGCGTGAGTGGAGTCGTCATCATTTCAGAATCACACTTAACGATTCACAGTTTCCCTGAACATGGGTACGCGTCAGTTGACGTATTCACATGTGGAGATCGAATCGATCCGGCTACGGCATCGCAGTATATCGCCGAAGGCTTGGATGCAAAAGTACGTGAAGATGTTAAACTTGAACGTGGAATGGGACCAATTCGTGTTCCTGAAGCACAAGTTGCATTAACTAAATAATTCTGAAGAACCTTTTGAGGCTGGCCGTTTAACGGTCAGCCCTTTTAAATGTTTTGTTGTCGCCTTAATTTTGATATGCTTAACGTATATAACTCAAGCGTTGAGGTGAATTATGGGACTGTTAGATAAGTTACAAACACATATTGAAACGAAAGACACTCATAAAAACGAGTCATTACAGACACGCTACTATGCGGCATCTCCGAATGCCATCATACAGTGGCTAGAAGAACTCATTCAATCAAAAGATCAGTCGGTACGTCGAATCGATACGAACCGTGGAGAACTTTCATTCATCGGAGAAGGATGGGATGGACTCGTCACAATCGTACAAGTTGACGGGGGGCGTACAGCGGTTGACTTCACACTGAATCGTGAACAGCGCCTCGGTGTAGACCTTGCACAAATTGTATCTCACTACTACGAGGCACTCTCACAGCAATTCCCGCTACGTGCTATAGGAAATAAAACTGTCGAACGATAAGGAGGCTTGAGCATGCGTTGTCCGAAATGTGATCACAATGGAACGAGAGTGCTCGATTCCCGACCGGTGCAAGACCATTATTCGATTCGACGTCGTCGTGAATGTGAAAAGTGCGGTTATCGGTTTACGACATTTGAGACAGTCGAACAGACACCTCTCATTATTGTAAAGAAAGATGGAAATCGTGAAGAGTTCAGTCGTGAAAAAGTACTCCGCGGCATCATTCGGGCGTGTGAAAAACGACCGGTTACCTTAGAGCAACTTGAAGGAGTTGTGACAAAAGTAGAACAGCAACTTCGAGCCCTCGCGCAGTCGGAGATTCCGAGTGAGCAAGTGGGGGAGCTGGTGATGAATGAACTGGCGCGTGTAGATGAAGTCGCATATGTTCGATTTGCCTCAGTTTATCGCCAATTCAAAGACATCACGGTGTTCTTTAAAGAACTTGAAGATTTAATGAAGCAAGAAAATTCGACCAACTAAAGGGCGGCCTGCTGGTCGCCCTTTTTCAAGGGAGAGAGCCATGGAGAAAGAACGTACAATTTTTGGGACAGACGAACTATTGATTATGAGTACAGGTCTTGTCGACCGTGAATCGTATCAGTCCCTCTATCACCTATATCAACCGGTTATCGGGGTGAAGGCGCTCGCGCTTTATCAGACGCTATGGAGCGAATTGAAGCCCGGTAAAATGAAATCGAACTATATGTCACACAGTGCATTGTGTGAGATGTTAGAGTACTCAATCAATGAATTGACCGATAGTTTATTCCGGCTAGAAGCAATCGGATTAGTACGTACCTACAAAACGAAAGATGCCCGATTAACTCAATACGTTTATCAGTTGCGAGTTCCGCTCGCACCGCACACGTTTTTAAATGATGGGCTGTTATCAAGCTTCCTTTTTTATAAAGTTGGAGAAGTGCGTTTTAAGCAACTGCAAGGACGTTTTACAATCGACCCATTGCCGGCCGGTATCGTCGAAGTAACGAAAGACTTCAATGAAGTGTTCGACGTCAAAGGAGTCAATCACCGGGCGTTCACTCAAAAGAATTACGAAAAACCGGATCGTGCGAAGATTGAAATTAACTATTCGTTCGATATGGGCATTGTGAAAAAACTGACGAATTTCCCAGTTGGCTTTTTTACAAAAAAATTAGATGAAACAATTACGAAACTTGCGTATGTTTCTCAACTCGATGAAGAGACGATGGCCGAGATGTTGAAAGAATATTTTGTCCACGAAGCATATCTTCCGCTCAGTGAACAAGAAAAACGGGACGGCTGTCGTCAAATGGTATTGCAGCTGAAGAAGAAACAGACCCGTCACCGAAAAGAGAAAACGGTGGAACTTGAGGAGACGAAGCTTGGGGATCTTCATGACCCAGAGGTGATGGAGTCCGCGCACCCTCATCAATACGTGTCTACTTTACGAAAGACGCCACAACTCTCTAAAAGTGATGAGCAGTTAGTCATCGAACTTGTTGATACACTCGGTCTCGCTCCGGGTGTCATCAACGCGCTCTTCTATTATTGCATTGAAGTGAAGAAGCAGACTCGTCTGAACGAGAACTACGTCCTTCGCATTGCGACAAGCTGGAAGACAGCAGGCTATACGAATGCGAAAGAAGCGTTAGAGCGTGAAGAGACACAAGATGCACTGATTGAGAAGAAACAGCAAAAACGAGAAAATGGGCAACGAACGACTGTTGGGTCACGTCGTAAGAACCAACAAGGAGACATGCCGAAGTGGCTCGAGGATGAAGCGAAACAACAACGTTCTTACGATCAGGCAAGGAAGAAGGAACTCGAATCGTCCGTCCCAGATGATGCGGAGCTTGTGAAACTATTGAATGAATTGAAAGAGAAGGGGTGAGGGGATGGAACGAATCAACCAATCGCTGTCTCAGTTGATGAATCGAAAAGAAGTGCGTGAGGCGTATGAGTCGATTCGCAAACGAACTTTAAATCACCCGGGTGTGATTGCCTTTTTAAACGCTCATCCTGAGTTAGAGGAGAAAGCGATTGAAATCGGATTCACGAAACTGAGTGAGTATGCTGAACAGATGGATGGCAAAACGTTCATCGACGAACAGGCTGTCATCCCGGGTCATCAACCTGTGCTTTATGTTGATTTAGGGCAGATCGCGATTCGTTACGAAGAAACGGTCGCCCATCGGCAAGCAAGACGACAAAAGGAGATGGACCGGAAGTTTAAGAGTTTATTTTTGCCGGAGGAAGTGCGCGAGGCGAGCTTCGAATCATTTGATTGGGCGGATGATGCACGTAAAATCGCACTTCGTGAAGCTATGCGCTTCGTAACGGGAATGAAGTCGGGACAAAAAGTGAACGGCCTCTATCTACATGGTAGCTTCGGCGTAGGAAAAACGTATCTACTCGCAGCAATCGCCAACGAGTTGAAAGTGGCGGATGTCGAGACGATTTTGGTCCACGCCCCTGGCTTTGTATCAGAAGCAAAACGGAAAATCCGCACAGACTCGTTCGATTCGTTTTTAACATCGTTTCAACATGTTCCTGTTTTGTTAATTGATGATATCGGGGCTGAGGCGATTAGTCCATGGGTACGTGATGAGCTGTTTGGGATCATTCTTCAATATCGAATGATGCATCGCTTACCGACGCTCTATAGTTCAAACTTTAGTGGAGAAGAACTTGAAACACATTTTTCAATCGATGGGTCCGCACAAAATAAAATGAAGGCGCAGCGTCTCATGCAGCGGATTTCAACGACGACGACCCAAATTGAGCTAAAGGGTGAAAATCGCCGTCGGTAAAGGGATTGTATTTATTGGTCGAGTTGACTATACTAAGAACCATATAAGTGATGCATAGAAGAGGATATGAATCATTGAGACGAGTTTTAGCGAGGGAAGGGCGGTGCAAGCTTCCTAACGACGACGATGTATTTACTCCCTCCGAGCACCGTACGGGCTAATCGTGCGGCGATTCACACTCGTTATCGTGTGTTCGAGCCAAGCATATTGCTTGGGAACGAGGGTGGTACCACGAGAATCAAAGCTCGTCCCTTTTTGAGGGATGGGCTTTTTTTATATTCTTTTTTTGAGAGGGGACAAGATGTACATGATTCAATTAGCATTTCCAGATGGCGCCGTAAAGGAGTTTGAGGCCGGCATCACAGCAGAAGACGTCGCAGGCTCAATCAGCCCGGGACTTCGTAAAAAAGCAATCGCAGCAAAGATTGACGGGAAACTCATCGATTACCGTCGCCCGATTGAACATGACGGAAAAATCGAACTCGTCATGCCAGATTCAGAAGATGGCCTCGATTTGATGCGTCACTCTTCAGCACACTTGATGGCACAGGCAATTAAGCGTCTGTATGGAGAAGACAACAATATCTATTTTGGAATCGGTCCAACAATTGAGAACGGATTCTATTACGATATCGAAATGGACCGTCGAATCAACGAGGAAGACCTTCCTGAGATTGAAAAAATGATGAAACGCATCGTCGATGAAAACTTAGAGATTACACGTGAAGTTGTCTCTCGCGATGAGGCGCTCGCTCGTTATAAAGAGCTCGGAGATCCACTTAAGATCGAATTGATTGAAGACATTCCAGCTGAGGAGACACTCACAATTTATCATCAAGGTGAATTCTTCGACCTTTGCCGAGGGCCACACGTCCCATCGACTTCGAAGTTGAAAATCTTTAAATTGATGAGCGTGGCCGGTGCATACTGGCGTGGTGACTCTGACAACAAGATGCTACAGCGTATTTATGGAACGGCTTGGGCGACGAAAGAACAACTCGCAGAACACTTGCGTCTTCTTGAAGAAGCGAAAGAGCGCGATCATCGTAAACTCGGAAAGGAACTCGACCTTTTCTTCGTCTCACAAGAAGTAGGTCAAGGTCTTCCAATGTGGCTTCCGAAAGGAGCAGCGATTCGCCGTACGGTTGAACGCTATATCGTCGATAAAGAACTTGAACTCGGATATCAACACGTGTACACACCGGTTCTCGGTTCGGTAGACTTGTATAAGACTTCTGGGCACTGGGACCACTACCAAGATGACATGTTCCCGAAAATGGAGATGGACAACGAAGAACTCGTCCTTCGTCCGATGAACTGCCCGCATCATATGACGATCTACAAACACGAGCCACGTTCGTACCGTGAACTCCCACTCCGTATCGCTGAGCTCGGGGGAATGCACCGTTATGAGATGTCTGGAGCACTCACAGGATTACAACGTGTCCGTTACATGGTCTTGAATGATGGGCATACGTTTGTCACACCAGAACAGATGAAACAGGAGTTTAAAGACATCGTTTATTTGATTCAAGAAGTATATGCTGATTTCGGTATTAAAGATTATCGTTTCCGTCTCTCGTATCGCGATCCCGCCGATAAAGAGAAGTACTTCGATAACGATGCGATTTGGGAGATGGCGCAGAGCCAATTGAAAGAGACGATGGACGAGCTTGAGCTTCCGTACTTCGAGGCAGAAGGAGAAGCGGCATTCTACGGACCGAAACTTGATGTACAAGTACGTACGGCGCTCGGGAAGGAAGAGACACTCTCGACTGTCCAACTCGACTTCTTACTTCCAGAACGTTTTGATTTAACGTACACTGGTCCGGACGGGAAAGACCACCGTCCGATCGTATTGCACCGGGGTGTCGTCTCGACGATGGAACGTTTTGTTGCATACTTGATTGAAGAATACAAAGGTGCATTCCCAACGTGGCTCGCACCGGTTCAAGTGAAATTGATTCCTGTCTCGCATGTTCACGACGAATACGTCGCTGAAGTGAAGGCAGAACTCGTCAAACGTGGTGTCCGTGTCGAAACGGATCTCCGTGACGAAAAACTCGGCTATAAGATTCGCGAAGCACAAATGAAGAAGATTCCGATGACGCTCGTTCTTGGAGACAAAGAGCGTGATGAACGTGCGGTCAACATTCGCCGCTACGGTCAGCAGGAACAAGTTTCTGCGTCACTTGATGAATTCATCGCATCGCTCACAGAAGAGATTGCGAATCGTTCACGCTAAGTGAGGGACCACCTTTCCAACTAGAAAGGTGGTTTTTTTCGGTCTATAGACGGATGTGTATTTGGTCATCTACACGTATCGTAAACATAAGGAGTGATAATTGATGAATTATATGAAGCCGGTATTGGCACTTACCATCGGGACCATCGTCTTTACGGGTGCGCTTCCGAAAGTCGGGGCGGAAGCGATCGTCAACGACACGATTGTGACGCTTGGTGAATCTTTATCTTCAGAACAAGAAAAATGGGTACTTGAGCGCATGGAAGCACCAGAAGGAATCGAACCGATTATCGCGACTGCCGCGGATGAAGAGAAATATTTAGGAGACTCCGTCCCACAGGCGCAACGTGGGGGCGGCATGTATTCTTCGGCCCGAATCAAATTGACAGATGGGACCGGCCTCGATATTCAAACGGAGAATGTGACGTGGGTCACGAAAGATATGTATGCGAACGCCCTTGTCACAGCTGGTGTAACGGATGCGGATATCTATATCACGTCGCCAATTAACGTGACGGGTACGTCCGCATTGACAGGAATCATGAAGGCGTATGACCAAACTGCGGCCGAAACGGGGATCAAATTGTCTGATGAACGAAAAGAGCTCGCGCAAGAAGAACTTGCGGTCACGTCTGAAATCGGTAAGACGGTCGGTCAAGAGGATGTGGCTGGTCTCATGAATGACATTAAGGCTGAAATCGCGAACCAAATGCCGGAGACCAATGTTGAGATTCGTGACATCGTCATTCAAGTATTGAATCAAAATAACGTTCAGCTATCTGAAGGGCAGCTCGATCAATTGACAACCCTGTTCGAGAATATGCAACAAGCAAATTTAGATTGGTCATCAATCAGTAATGGATTGAAAGATGCGGGACAAGACGTTCAGGCTTTCCTCGAGCAAGAAGAAGTAAAAGGATTCTTTGCTCGTTTGTTTGAGGCAATCAGTAACTTCTTCAAATCGCTCACGAACTAAAAGGTATTAAAAAAAGGGCGTTGCCCTTTTTTAATACCACCGTTTATGAATATAATTTTGTGCCGACTCGTGATCATCGACGATTTTCAATGTGATACGATTCATTTCTTCTAATAAGTCCGTTAATACAGCTTGCAATTTTTCGTCCTCTAAGCCGTGTGCTTGCATCGTTTTACTGACAATCTGCTGAACTTGCTCGTGATAGTCATGTTCTCGTGAGACGTCTTTTCGCCAATTCATGTAAATCCCTCCTTTGATATTTGATTATTCCCTTTGAAAAGGTATTGCGAAACGAGAGAATGACTGGTATCATCATAAAAGTGTGAGCTACCAATTATTCATGCGCGACATCTTGACATCTTTTCCTGCTAGTGCTAAGATGACATAGTGATTAAAAACAACAAAGTAGAAGCACCCGCTTTTCACCTCGTCTGAGAGTCATCAGGCAGGTCCATCAAGTTCTTGGTTCATTCGGCGTCGTGTGCCGTTTTATGACCTCAACTGATGTGTGGGTGGGAAACTGCCGACGCTTTTTTTATTGCCATGTTGTCTTGTCAATCTAAATCTCGTGCAATTGCACGATGGAGGTGCTAACCATTAGCAAAGAGCTCTTTATCAACGAAAACATTCGTGCCCGTGAAGTACGTCTCATTGGCGCAGACGGTGCACAACTCGGTGTACAATCACGTAACGATGCGTTACGTTTAGCTGAAGAAGCGGAACTAGACTTGGTCTTAGTCGCGGATAAAGCAAATCCACCGGTCGCTAAAATTATGGATTACGGGAAGTACCGTTTCGAACTCCAGAAAAAGGAGAAAGAAGCGCGTAAAAACCAAAAAGTTATCCAAATGAAAGAAGTACGTCTCAGTCCAACAATCGAGGACAACGATTTCCAAACAAAGTTGCGTAACGCACGCAAGTTCCTTGAAAAAGGAAATAAAGTGAAGGCTTCGATTCGTTTCCGCGGACGTGCCATCACACACTCGGAAATCGGGAAACGTGTTTTGGACAAAATGGCAGTGGAATGTGCCGATTTGGCAACAGTTGAACAAAAGCCGAAGATGGAAGGACGCAGCATGTTCTTAGTGCTGGCTCCGAACAAAGAAGATTAATCATCGATTCTCAGTGGGGAGGAAATACTCATGCCGAAAATGAAATCGCACCGCGGTGCTTCAAAACGTTTCAAACGTACAGCATCAGGTAAACTCAAGCGTTCACACGCTTACACTAGTCACTTGTTCGCGAACAAATCGACTAAAGCGAAACGTAAGCTCCGTAAAGGCGCTATCGTATCAGCTGGAGACTTCAAACGCATTCGCAACATGATCGCGAAGTAATACAGAAACAATTTAGGAGGGAATCCATATGCCACGCGTAAAAGGCGGTTATACGACTCGTCAACGTCGTAAAAAGCAAATTAAACTTGCCAAAGGATACTTTGGTTCGAAACACATTCTATTTAAAGTAGCAAAACAACAGGTCATGAAATCACTCATGTACGCTTACCGTGACCGTCGTCAAAAGAAACGTGATTTCCGTCGTCTTTGGATCACACGTATCAATGCGGCAGCACGTACAAACGGTCTCTCATACAGCCGTATGATGCACGGCCTCAAGCTTGCAGGAATCGACATCAACCGTAAGATGCTTGCTGAGCTTGCTGTGACAGATGCACAGGCATTCGCGTCACTCGCTGAAACAGCTAAATCAAAATTGAACGCGTAATCGTTCAATCGACAGCGCCGAGACACTCTCTCGGCGCTTTCTTTTTTCTTAAAATTTTTTTAGAATGAAGAGAAGGAGGAACGTTTATGAATCAATCGATTGTGGCAATCGTTGCAATTGCGCTCATCGTCTTGAACATATACACCTATATCCAAGCCAAACGGTATACGCACGGCAATGGCGATTTCAACGTACTATACGCTTATGCGGGAGGAGCCATTGGTGCCTTGTTCGGTCTTCATTTGACTCGCAAAAAGACTGTTCATGCCCCAAAATTGCTCCAATTACAAGTATTGATTTTAGCGGTGGGCTGGTCTTTAATGATTTTAGTACTGCTATAAGTTGAAATAGAGGAGGAACATCCGGTGAACTGGACAACATTGTTTGATCGACAGCGCGAATTAGACGAGCGGATCAAAGAACAACATGGATTAACCGGTAATCAATTCGATGAACGGTTACTGGCGCTGCTTGTCGAGCTCGGTGAACTGGCTAACGAAACACGTAGCTTTAAGTTTTGGTCGAAGAAAGGACCGTCGCCTCAAGATGTGATCTTAGAAGAATATGTGGACGGTATTCATTTCTTATTATCACTTGGACTTGCGCTTGGATATGAACGAGACGTCTTTCCTGCAGGAAGCTCATATCTTGATGCGACTGATGCTTTTTTAGATATTTATCGAAAAGTGACGAACTTTGGTCTTTCGAAAACAGAAGCCATGTACGAGACGCTGATGGCAGCTTATCTTGAACTTGGTTATACACTCGGTTTTAATGAGCAACTCATATTAATGGCGTACATGAATAAAAACGAAGTAAACCATGAGCGACAAAATCAAGGATATTAATATAAAGGAGCGGATGGGTATGAATGAATCGTTACATATGTTAAAGCGTTTGACGGATGCGACGGGAGTCCCGGGAAATGAGGGGGAAGTCCGTCAATTGATGCGTGAATACCTCGAGCCGCATGTCGAGTTGTTTGAACAGGATGGGCTCGGCAGTCTGTTTGGACAAGTGACAGGAGACGCTGAAGGTCCGCGTGTCATGATTGCGGGTCATATGGATGAAGTCGGCTTTATGGTGACGCGTGTGGAAGAAGGCGGTTTCCTTCGTTTCCAGGCGCTCGGTGGCTGGTGGAACCAAGTTCTCTTAGCACAGCGCATGAATGTCGTGACACGTGCTGGTGAAAAAATTCCAGGAGTGATCGGTGCGAAACCACCGCATGTGCTTCCGCCTGAAGCACGTAAAAAACCGGTTGAAATCAAAGATATGTTCTTAGACATCGGAGCAACGTCTAAAGACGAAGTAGCTGAATGGGGAATTCGTCCGGGTGACACAGTCGTTCCACATTGTGAATTCACAGTCATGAAAAATGAAAACTTCTTGATGGCAAAAGCATGGGATAACCGCATTGGATGCGCGATTGCCATTGAAGCTGCGAAACGGTTGAAAGAAGAATCGTTCCCGGGTGTCGTCTATACAGGGGCAACCGTACAAGAAGAAGTCGGATTACGTGGAGCCGTAACGGCGGCTAACTTGATTCAACCAGATGTAGCAATCGCAGTCGATACGGGCATTCCAAGTGATACGCCGGGAATGACTCCGGCAGAAGGACTGTCAAAGCTTGGTGACGGAGTTCAAGTCATCTTCTTTGATGCGACGACGGTTACGAACCCACGCCTTGTCGATCTCATCGTTGACGTGGCCAAAGAGCAAGACATCAAGTATCAATTGGACTTAACGCCAGGTGGCGGAACGGATGCTGGGCGATTCCACCTTTCTGGAATCGGGATGCCAGCCATCGCATTGACAGTGCCGGTCCGCTATTTACACACGAACGTGTCAATCATCCATCAAGATGATTACGAGGCAGCCGTACAACTCGTCGTCGCATTGACGAAACGTTTAGACCACGAGACGGTCCAATGGTTGAAAGAGGGATAATATGACGAAGATTACGTCTACGAAGAGCGAGACGATTAAACGATTAAAACGACTCATGACAAAAAAGGGTCGTCAAGAAACGGGTCAATTCCTTGTAGAAGGAGAACATTTAGTAGATGAGGCCATTCGTGCCGGTCGACTCGTTCAACTCATCATGGCTGAGTCGTATGCACCAAAAGGAACGTGGCGACTAGAAGATATGCCGGTTCTCGAGTTATCCGATCACGTCGCCGACCTTCTTTCAGAAACGGAGAAGACACAAGGTGTGTTTGCCGTTGTCAAGATGACACCGGTTGAACGGAAGATGAAGAAAGTACTCGTATTAGACCGAGTACAAGACCCGGGTAATCTCGGTACGATGATTCGGACGGCAGATGCTGCCGGGTTCGATACGGTGTTACTCGGGAAAGGGACGGTCGATCCGTTCAACGCTAAAGTTGTACGCGCCACACAAGGGTCCTTGTTTCACGTGAACGTGACCTCGGTCGACTTGCTTGAAAAATTGCCCGAGCTGAAAGAGGATGGATTCCACGTATATGGGACAGCCCTCTCAAAAGCGACATCGTATGAACAAGTTGCATTCGAAGACAAGGTGGCCCTAGTCATCGGGAACGAGGCGCAAGGTGTGCACAATGATGTGTTGTCACTCTGTGACACCCGTGTGCATATTCCGGTTCTCGGTGACGCAGAATCGCTCAATGCAGCGGTCGCTGCCGGTATTTTAATGTATCGCATCGCGTTACAATAATCTTGTCAGCGCGTGAAAAACGTGATAGGTTAAACACATCGATGAATAGGATATGACGTTGAAAGAACATAGTAAGCGAATGACCGATTCCGTTCAGGGAGCAATGGCCGTGACTGAGAGCCTTTGCCGGATTCGTCGCTGAATTCACTCTGGAGTCGTGTTGGAGACAACACCGGTTTGGCATCACGATATCGATGCTGTTCAAGTGGGCCATGAATTGGCCAAGTAGGGTGGTACCGCGATGATTCGTCCCTTCAGTCAACGACTGAAGGGACTTTTTTATGTAGAGGAGGAAGCAAACACATGAAAGAACAATTAGAACAGTTACAGGTGGAAGCGTTAGAAGAAATCAAACAGGCATCCACACAAAAATCATTAAATGATGTCCGTATCAAGTATTTAGGTAAAAAAGGACCGATGACTGAGGTACTTCGTGGTATGGGCAAGTTATCTGCTGAGGAACGTCCTGTCATCGGTGAGTTGGCCAATACAGTTCGCACAGCGATTCAAAGCACACTCGATGCTCGAATCGAAGAAGTGAAGGCGATTGAACTCGAAGAAAAACTAAAAGCGGAAACGCTTGACGTAACACTTCCAGGGCGTACATCGACTCCTGGACAAAGTCATCTCTTACAACAAATCATCGACGAAATGGAAGACTTGTTCGTTGGACTCGGGTATACAATCGCAGAAGGTCCTGAAGTCGAGACAGATCTTTACAATTTTGAAATGCTCAAT
This sequence comes from Exiguobacterium sp. s57, assembly GCF_018617685.1. NCBI lineage: Bacteria > Bacillati > Bacillota > Bacilli > Caryophanales > Exiguobacterium > Exiguobacterium sp. s57. The sequence goes on along the minus strand of NZ_JACSKR010000001.1, from coordinate 768,251 downwards.
TTACCAAAAGACCACCCGGCACGAGACATGCAAGACTCGTTCTACATCACCGAAGAGACGTTGCTCCGTACCCATACGTCACCTGTGCAGGCTCGGACGATGTTAGAGGCGAACGGGAAGCCAATTCGTATCATTTGCCCAGGCAAAGTGTATCGTCGTGATGAGGACGATGCGACGCATTCGCATCAGTTCATGCAAATCGAAGGACTCGTTGTCGATGAATCCATCTCGATGGCAGATTTAAAAGGGACGCTTGAAGTATTCGTGAAGCAGTTATTCGGTGAAGCGCGCGAGATTCGTCTCCGTCCGAGCTTCTTCCCGTTCACGGAACCATCGGTCGAAGTGGATATCTCTTGCTTCAAATGTGGTGGAAAAGGCTGTAACGTCTGTAAAGGAACCGGATGGATTGAAATTCTTGGAGGCGGGATGGTCCACCCACATGTACTAGAGATGGCCGGCTATGACTCATCAATTGTGTCAGGATTCGCATTCGGAATCGGGGTTGAGCGTATGGCGATGCTCAAACACGGTGTCGATGACATCCGCCATTTCTACACAAATGACTTACGTTTTATCGAGCAATTCTAAGGAGGAAGACAGATGTTACTTTCAAAAAAATGGTTGAATCAATATATTGATGTATCCGATTTAAGCGGAGAAGCGCTCGGTGACTTGATCACGAAGAACGGGATTGAAGTCGAAAGTGTGACGAATCGCGGAGAGGGACTTTCTGGTATCGTCGTCGGTCGTGTCCTTTCATGTGAGAAACATCCAGAAGCAGATAAATTAAATGTGACGAAAGTAGACATCGGGGAATGTGACCCTGTTCAAATCGTCTGTGGTGCACCGAACGTACGCGAAGAGCAATATGTGATCGTGGCCAAAATTGGCGCGCGCTTACCAGGACTTAAAATAAAAAAAGCCAAACTTCGTGGTGTCGAGTCACAAGGGATGATTTGTTCACTCGAGGAGCTTGGATTCGAGAAGAAACAAATTCGGGAAGACGAGCAGGACGGGATCCACACATTCCGTGAGTCTGTACAAGTCGGTGCGGATGTACTCGATTTACTAGACTTGAACGATGAGGTCATCGAACTCGGTTTGACTCCGAACCGTTCAGATTGCTTGAGCCTGTATGGAATCATTCATGAGGTTGCGGCCATCTTGGAACGTCCATACACGTTGCCGACAGCAGATGTCACATCGTCATCACCATCTGATGTGTCCATCGAACTCGCTACACCGAACTGTCCGTACTATGCAGCTCGTGAAGTGAAAGGAGTAACGATTTCAGAATCGCCACAATGGCTAAAAAACATCTTGATTGCAGAAGGTGTCCGTCCAATCAACAACATTGTCGATGCGACGAACTATGTGATGCTTGAAATCGGGCAGCCGCTTCACGCATTCGATGCGAAAAAACTCGGCAACTCGATTGTGGTCCGTCAAGCTGAAAATGGAGAAGAGATAATCACACTTGACGATGTGACACGCACGCTTGATTCATCGATGATCGTCATCACGGACGGGCAAACCCCGGTCGCAGTCGCAGGCGTCATGGGTGGTGCCAACACAGAAGTGGATGCCAAAACGACAGATATCGTCCTAGAGTCAGCATACTTTGATCCGGCATCCGTTCGTAAGACAAGCCGTACGCTCGGTCTTCGTTCAGATTCAAGTGCTCGCTTCGAAAAAGGGATAGACCCAGAACGTGTCATGCTCGCGCTTGACCGCGCTGCGCAATTGATTGTGGAACTCAGTGGAGGGACCATTCAAGATGCGGTACGTTCGGGTGAAGCAGAATCACGTGCCCGCCAAATCGAAGTGTCGATTGACTATATCAATAAGCGCTTAGGAATGTCACTCGATCGTCAGACGATTGTTCAAATCCTTGAGCGTCTCGGTCTCACGACAGAAGGGGATGACGTGTTGACGGTTCACATTCCTTCACGTCGTCCGGACTTAGAACTTCCGGCTGACATTACAGAAGAAGTGGCGCGTCTATACGGATATGATAGTCTCCCGTCGACGTTACCTGCCTCTCAATCGAAAGGCTACTTGCCAGCAATCAACGGATTGCGCAGACAGACACGTCGCTTGTTGCAAGGTGTCGGCTTATCACAAGCCATCACTTACTCGTTAACGAGTGAGGCACATGCGACACGCTTCGGAGGAGAAGCCAGTCAGCTTGTTCGTCTGGCGATGCCGATGAGTGAAGAACGCTCTGTCCTTCGTACGTCGCTCGTTCCTGGGTTGTTGGAGACGGCACGTTATAACACGGCGCGTCAACAATCGAACGTCGCACTGTACGAGACGGGACGCGTCTACACGGAGCATGGCGATACGTTACCGCGTGAAAAAGAAAGAGTGGCTGGCGTTGTCACAGGTCTTTGGATGGACCATCGTTCGCAAGGAACACGGGTCCCGGTTGACTATTTCGTCGCAAAAGGGATTGTCGATACGTTAGTCCAAACGCTTCGCCTTGATGTCACGTATGAGGCCGTATCGATGCCCGATATGCACCCAGGCCGTACGGCGAACATCTTGATGAACGGAGAGGTCATCGGATATGTTGGACAAGTACATCCAGGAACTTCGAAAGACGTCTACGGTATGAAAGAAGTGTATGTATTCGAACTCGACCTGTTAGCACTTCGCGGGGACGAAACGCTTCTTTATCAAGACGTACCACGGTATCCATCGATTTCACGAGACTTGGCACTCGTCTTACCACGTGCGATTTCGGCTGGGACAGTGGAACAAACGATCCGCCAAGCGGCTGGGTCACTCTTGATTGACCTCGTCTTGTTTGACGTTTATACAGGTGAGAATGTTGGAGAGGATGAGAAGTCGATTGCCTTCTCACTCAAGTTCCAAGACCCGTCAAGAACGTTACAAGACGAAGAAGTAACGGCAACATATGAAACGATCGTTGAGGCAGTACGTGCTGAGCACGGGGCTGAACTACGAGCATAAAAAATAAGGAGCATTGTCCATATGTGGCAACGCTCCTTATTTTATTGGATTTTGAGTGCGAGGTTGCCGAACTTCGTCCATATTAGCTCATTTTTAACGAGAGTGCTTGAATCTGATCATCGATAAAGTTCATCGACAATGTATTGAATTGATCGGGCTGATCTACGTTTACGACATGTCCAGAATCTGTGACAATCTCAACATTTGCCGTAGGCTGATGTTTTGCCGTTCGTTCGACAGCTTCGAGGAACATATAATCCTCGTCCCCCATAATATACAGAATCGGTACGTTCGTTTGTATCGATGTGAACTGATTCAATAATGGGTTGATATTTTCCGTCATCTTGAACCAACGGATAAATTCACGCTGACACAAGTTCGCTGCGTCGCGAACGAACATCATCCGTGATTTTTTATGACGTTTTTTAGGAAGTAAAATCCACGCAAATAACTTGTATAACCACATATAAGGGACGAAATTTTGGACGAGACTGCCGAGACGGATGAGCATCGTGGAGCGGACATTGAATTTGACGATCGCTCCTCCGAGGATGACTGATGCGATGCGATCCGGAAAATGTTCGAACATCGCTTGAATCACAATCGTCCCTAAAGAGAGACCGACCATGTGACCTTTCTCGATATCTAAGTGGTCCATGACTTCGATTACATCTTTTGCAACGACATCAAATGTATAGGCGTTCAAGGATTGATTAAGCGATTGTTCCTCATCATAAGAACCACCATGACCACGCAAATCGACGAGTAACACATTATATTTTTTACGGAATGGGCGAAGTTGACGATACCAATGTGACAAACTTCCACCGGCGCCGTGTATGAAGATGACCCAAGGATGGTCATCACTAATCGTATAGGTTTTATAATGCAACATGAACGCTATCCTCCAAAAATTTTAAGTTCATTTAACCGTAAAATGAGTATATCATATTTGATGCTGTACCTCTACAAGCGACGTTCGTTCAAGTTGATTGCTTTTTTTGTATTTGCAAAATGGACTTTGGCAATCTTTTGTAAATAGTCTTGACCATGACGATGGATGATTTTTGCGGCAACTTGATCGACTTTGGCGCCTGCTCCTTTTGGGAGAGTGACACCGACTTGTTGACTTAACTTGTCCATCTCTTTTAAGAAGAATGCACGAGCTAAAATCGAAGCGGCTGCGACCGATACATGAAGACCTTCAGCTTTCGTTGAAAAGTAAACATCATCGCGAACGACATCGTGTTCTGATCGCAGGTGTTGATAGTAAACGTTTTTTTCAGCAAACTGGTCGATTAAAATGGCATCAGGTTTTTGTTCGAGTTTTTCAATCAATGTATGAAGCGCAGCATTATGGGCAATTGCGGTTATCTTCCCTTGCGTCATTGTCCGTTGCATCTTGTTGTAGGTTGAATTATGAAGCGTAGCTTTCTGATAAGGAATCGTGGCGTGCAAATCTCTAGCGATGCGGACAATTTCCGGGTCAGATAACTGTTTCGAGTCTTTGACACCGAGTTCTTTGACGAGAGCGATTTGATCGCGTGAGACAAATGCTGACACGACGACGAGCGGTCCGAAATAATCTCCTTTTCCGACTTCATCGCTTCCGATGACTGACCAATCTGAAAATCCTTCAGGCAATATCGTGTTTGGTGCGGATGCTTTTTTCTTCTTGGCTGGCGTCCCCCATTTGACTGCCTCGGTCTCAGCATCTTTTCCTTGGAACATCACTTTACCCGATTGGTAAATCGTCACGACAAATCCGGGTGTCTTTGCACTGAATGTCGCATATGGTGGTGGCGTGACAGCATACTTATGATACAAATTTTTTAATTTTTCTTGTGATGCGGTTGATAGTTTAATGACTTGGTTGCCCAAAATGAGCACTTCCTTTCTTCCTGGCAAATTCATTTTACATTTTTTTATGTTTTTTTGAAACCGAAGATGAAGTTTTAACGTATATGAAAGTGATTAGAGAAAAGTGAGGTGAGGTGGACGTGTGGTGGCGCGATGACACGCATCAAGATGAGGTAGAGGAATTATACAAGCACATTCTCGAACTCGAGGCGAGGATTGCTAAATTAGTGGCTCATCAAGTGAGAGTGCGTCGGCTACTGATGCAAGATTCTTCTGACGACGTGACGGAACAAGTTATTCAAGTTCAAAAAGAAGTTGAATATTTTTTAAACATGATGCGACTTGAACGTCAAGAACTTGTCGACCTTTACAATCGACGACGTATTGAACGGTCCATCGGTCGGGCTCGGGAAGCGAACGACTTATCCACGTCACCGCTTTCAGAATGGGATGTGATTGAAGATAAGCTCGCACTAGAAGTCGAACAACTTCGGCGTGTGTTGATGATGGAACGAAGACGTCGACAGGAGGAGTGGTAATGGAAGCAATCGATCAACTGTATTGGTGGGTGTTGATCATCGCTGGTTTTGGAACCTTTATTTACATGTTGTTCTCCGATGCGTTCGATATGTTTGAGGGATGGTTTAACCCTGCGGTTATCTTATCTTTCTTGGCGCTTGGAGCAGGAATCGGACTTATTTTAAATGCTTTGGCGCATGTCTCTCCGATGATTGGACTCGCTGTCGCGTTAGTTGGATCTTTCGCATTGACAACGCTGCTTTACTTGTTCGTCCTGTTACCACTATCAAATGCTGAAGAATCAATCGGTTTGACGGATGAGGCATTAATTGGACGAGTCGGTCGACTGACTGTCCCTATTCCTGAAGGGGGATACGGCGAAGTCATGATTGAGACGGTGACTGGATCTCTTTTGAAGACAGCCCAAAGTATGGACGGGACAACGATTTCGACTGATCATCGAGTAGTCATCATTGAAGTGAAAGGCAATATTGCAATCGTCATGATATATGACGAACCTACGATTCGAGAGGAGAAATAACACATGAATACGGCTATTTTAGTCAGCATCATCGTCGGGGTCATCATCCTCGCACTCGTGTTTGTATTCGTATTGAAATATCGCACAGTCGGACCTGATGAAGCTTTGATTGTAACAGGTAGTTATTTAGGCAAAAAAAATGTACATAGTGACGCATCCGGAAATCGTGTCAAAATTATTCGCGGTGGCGGGACTTTCGTCCTTCCGGTATTCCAACAAGCAGAACCACTCAGCTTGCTCTCGAGCAAATTAGAAGTCACGACACCTGAAGTATATACAGAACAAGGTGTACCGGTCATGGCGGATGGGACAGCCATCATTAAAATCGGCGGTTCAATCAGTGAAATTGCGACAGCGGCTGAACAGTTCCTCGGTAAACCTAAAATTGAACGTGAGAACGAAGCACGAGAAGTACTTGAAGGACATTTACGTTCGATTTTAGGGTCAATGACGGTCGAAGAGATTTATAAAAATCGTGACAAGTTCTCTCAAGAAGTGCAACGCGTTGCATCACAAGATTTGGCGAAGATGGGATTAATCATCGTATCGTTTACCATCAAAGATGTTCGAGATAAGAACGGTTATTTAGAATCACTCGGGAAGCCTCGTATTGCACAAGTAAAGCGTGATGCCGATATCGCGACAGCGGAAGCGGACAAAGAGACGCGTATCAAACAGGCGGAAGCCATGAAAGATGCGAAGAAGGCAGAGCTCGAGCGCGCATCTGAAATTGCTGAGGCAGAAAAAGAAAACCAGCTCCGGATTGCGGCTTACCGTCGTGAACAAGACGTCGCCAAAGCTCGGGCCGACCAGGCGTATGAGCTTGAAGAAGCACGTGCGAAACAAGAAGTTACTGAACAACAGATGCAAGTTCAAATCATCGAGCGTCAAAAACAAATCGAGCTCGAAGAGAAGGAAATTATGCGTCGTGAGAAGCAATACGATTCAGAAGTGAAGAAAAAAGCGGATGCGGACCGTTACTCGATCGAACAATCAGCAGCTGCGGATAAAGCGCGTCAAATCGCAGGCGCCGATGCAGAAAAATATCGCATTGAAGCCCAAGCGAAAGCGGACGCTGAACGTGTTCGGTTGGCTGGTCTTGCTGAAGCCGATTCGGAACGTGCGAAAGGTGAAGCGGAAGCTGAAATTATTCGCTTGACCGGTCTTGCTGAAGCGGAAGCGAAAGAGAAAATTGCCGAAGCCTTCTCTCAATACGGACAAGCTGCAATCCTCGATATGGTCGTCAAGATGCTTCCTGACTATGCGAAGGAGATTGCTGCGCCACTTGGTAACATCGATCAAATCACAGTCGTCGATACAGGCGGTGGTCAGAATGGTGGTGCTGGGAAAGTGACAGGATATGCTACCGATCTTATGGCATCGCTACAACAAACATTAAAAGCATCATCGGGCATCGATATGAAAGACTTGCTCGAAAACTTTGCCGGAAAAGGGAACGTTGCGAAGACACCAGTATCTGAGCAAGGGTTAGTCGATTCAACAGTCGCTGCATCAAAAGAATAAACAACATGAGTCATGGACAATGTCTATGGCTCATTTTTATTCCCACAACTTTAAAAAAAAAGCATGGAGAACAAAGCCCTCTCGGTCGATATAAGAGTTGTCAGACCAATAGAGAGGGAGAATTGAATACATGAAGAAAAACATAATGTTTAGTACGATCATGGCGAGTGCACTCTGGTTATCCGGCTGTCAGTCGGTAATTGACGACCCGAATGCCACTGTAGAGGAACGTCAGTCGATGGGTGTCGTCTTATCTGATGTGGGTCTCGGGGACCAATCATTCAGTGATGCTGCGATGCGTGGTATGGGCGAGTTACGTGAAACGGGCGGTTGGTTCGTTGATTATCGTGAACTATCAGAGACAGAGACGTATCAAGTCGGGTTCGAAGAGCTGGTAAAAGAAGGACATGATGTGATCGTCGGTCTTGGCTTTGCTTGTCAAGAAGAGCTAGAAACGGTAGCGGCAGAGCATCCGAATCAACAATTTGCTCTCATCGATGGCGTGTCAGCACTTCCGAACGTCTTGAACATCACATTTGAAGAAGGTGAAGGCAGTACGCTTGCCGGCGCAGTTGCTGGTCTTGAGACAGAGTCTGAGACAATTGGTTTTATCGGTGGGATGGATATTGAACTCATTCAGAAATTTGAAGCAGGATTTGAACGTGGGGCGAAATCTGTGAACGAGGACGTTGAGATACTCGTTGATTTCTCAAATGATTTTGCTTCACCAGAACTCGGTCGTGAACTTGCCGAGAAACAGATTGAAGAAGGAGCAGACGTGCTCTATGCTGCGGCGGGGCTGACAGGTGTTGGCGTACTCGAGACAGCTGAAAAATATGGGGTTAAAGCAATCGGGGTTGATAGTGACCAATCCATGATTGCCCCCGATGCGGTCGTCACTTCGATGTTAAAGCAAGTCGATTTGGCGATTGTAGAAATCGCTGGTCGTGTTACCGAAAAACCATTTAATGACCATATCATTCTTGGGATTGAAGAAGGCGGCGTCGGTTTAGCCCCACTTCGCCGCATTCAGTGGGATGAGAAAGAAGCATCCGAGTATGAATCGGTAGAACGTCAGTTGAAGGAGGGGACACTGTAATGAGTTTGCGTAAACGATTTATCTTCTCAACCATGTTCACTGTCGTCTTGATCGTACTTATGATGACTTATGTCTTGTCGACCTTGAACCGTTTACAGACTTACAATGAACAGTATGGAAGTCAAATGATTGAATTGTCCCAGCTAGAGACGTCGCTCTTACAGGAACAGTCGCTCTGGACGTCACTCGGCGAGCAATTGAATCAATCTACACTTACACAACTTGAACGCATCCGTGTGACGAACGCGGAGACGTTTGAAGACTTGAAACAATCTTACTTGATTCCGGCATTTTCGAATCATTTAGACCGTGCAACCATGAAGTATGAGAAAGCGAACGAAGATGTCGAATCTGCCCTTGAAGGGGGCATCGCTGCCCGAATTCAGGCAGCAAAATTGGAAGGCTTATTAAATGATGTGAATACGTTGATCGCGAAGAACGGTTCATTTTATGAAGCACTTCAAGTTGAAGCAGCAGATGAGACTGAACGTCTATTGTTGATTTCTGTTCTCCTGACAATCCTTGTCATCTTAACGCTCGGGATTTATAACTTCTTCTTTGCTCGTTCGATCACTCGACCGCTCAAGCGTAACGTGAAAGTGGCGGAAGCCATCGCAGCGGGACGTCTCGTCACGTTGCCGGAGTCTACTCGCAATGATGAAATTGGACGTCTAGAGCGTGCGATGCGCGACATGACGGCGTCACTTCAAACGGTAATCGGCTCAATTCGTGTCACGTCTATGAAAGTGAATGGGATGACAGAAACAGCAGCTTCTGAAAATGAAGCGGTCGTCAGTACGACCTCGAACATTACAAACGCGGTTGATGAAATGGCACACGGTGCGCAATCCATCGCCAATGAATTGCAGGAAACGCTCAGTTCAGTTCACACGATGGCGACTTCGTTTGAGACAAGTTTGAATCAAACGAAACAGACGACTGAAGAAACGTCAGAAATGACACGTGAAGTAGCGACGGGGATTGATACATTAACCGATCAAGAACAGATCTTAGACCGTTCAAGTGAACGAAATGAAGTGCTTGTCACGCGTATGGATCACTTTGCAAGACAAACAGCAGAGATTGAAGCGATGGCGAAGCTTGTCGAAGATGTCGCGGCTCAGACGAACTTACTTGCCCTCAACGCGGCAATTGAAGCGGCCCGTGCAGGTGAAGCGGGACGAGGGTTTGCTGTTGTAGCAAGTGAAGTGAAGAAGTTGGCGGAAGAGAGTAATAAGGCGACCCGTTCGATTTTCCATGTCGTTGAGACAATCCAACAAGAAGTTGTTCGTTTGACAGAGACGGTGAATGAGTCGAAGCGTGAGCAGGAAGCGCAACTCGAAGCGTTTGGATTGACGAAAGAAGCGTTCAATCGCATCCATGAACGTACAGATCATGTCGCTTCATTTGTCCGTACGATTGAACAAGAGATGCTCACATCAAGTAACGAAGTAAACAATGTCTTACGTCGTGTCGAAGAAGTATCTGGCGTGACGGAAGAATTGGCGGCTGGTAACGAAGAAGTGGCAGCCTCGATGAAAGAGCAACAAGCGAGCTTCGATCAAATCTTTACGTTAATGCAAGAGTTAGAAGGACAAGCAGCAGCACTCGCTGACCAGGTTCAGCATTTCGAAGAAGAATAATCATCCGTATGCAGAAGGACCGAAGACCACTCATTGGTTTTCGGTTTTTTGTTGTCTCGAATGTTTCGGGGCCCTTAATTTATTGTAGTAAGAAAATGGATGATTATCTTTCAGATTGTATGAAGGTCGGGTACATAGCAGGCAGTCAAACGACTTTGTTGAGAATAGATTAATATCGAGAACGGGAAAAGTGTAGTCACTCTGGATTCGGCATACTAGATTCAATAGTCGAAACAGGGGGAGAATCGTCTTGGAAAAGTGGAAGCAGGTCATCATCGGTGTTGTCGTCGTCCTGTTTTTAGGTGTTGGTTATTTATTTTATAATAAAGAATCAGAAGAACGTGTCGTCGATGAATTCGTTGTAGAATCAGAAGAAGTGGTTCCGTCTGAGACAGTAGAGCGATTAGAAATCGTCGTCTATGTCACAGGCGCGGTCGAGTCTCCGAACGTCTATACCGTGCCAGAAGGCGCAAGAGTCGGGGATGTTCTCTCATTGGCAGTATTAACAGATGAAGCTGACCCGGAACAGTTAAACTTGGCGCAACTACTCGTGGACGGGGTGAAAATCATCGTACCGAAAAAAGGGGATGCCCCTGTTGCGCAAGAGGTACCAAGCACAGAGCTGGAACCAAATGGGGTACACGTGAATAGTGCCACGAAAGACGAGTTAATGTCGGTCCCTGGAATTGGTCCTGCTAAAGCAGACGCGATTCTGAACCACCTGAAAGAGAATGGTCCATTTAAATCATACGAGGACTTAGGTAATGTGAAAGGATTTGGAGAGAAGACATTAGAAAGTATGAAACCTTACTTATTGGTACCATGAGATGCCGTTATTTCCACTATTTGCGGTATTGATGGTGATCGGATTGACTGAAGGAGTCTACATCGTCACAATCGTCTCCGGTGTGTTATACGTTGCGTCACGAGGCGGACAACATCTGTACGCGAAACTCGGTGTTATTCTCTTCGTCCTGATTGCATGGTTGCACGCCGATACAGCGGAATGGACACCGACAGACAAAGTGGTGTTTTCGATTGAAAGTCGTAAAGAGAACGGGAAAACGACCCGATTATATGGGAACGTGGCAACTCATCAAGGTGTGTTGCGGGGGAGAGATCTCTCTATTGGTAGACCTGGTGAGACTTGTCTCGTAGAAATTGAACACGAACCGTTTCAGCCGCTACGGAACATCGGAGGATTTGACGAACAGAAATGGGCGGCAAGCGCGAACTTATCCTTTAAAGGAAAGATCAAGCGAATCGACGAGTGCCGTCCGACAGCAGGGATGGACGGTTGGATGCTGAGGTGGAAAGAAAGACGTCTCCAACAGATTGAACAACAATATCGCGGTGATGTCGCGCTATACATAGAGGCCTTATTGTTCGGTGAGAGTCGGATGCTTGATGAACAAACCTCTTTTTCATATCGAGTGACGGGTCTCCTGCATCTTCTCGTCATTTCAGGTTCACACATTGCCCTGCTGATTGTTGCCCTTCAAACAATGTTTCGACCAATCCCGATTCGACGAGAGACGAAGACGATGTTGATTCTATTGACGATTACGGCGTTCGGATGGCTGACAGGCTTCTCACCACCGGTCGCAAGAGCTGTCCTCGTGGCAGATGTGTTGCTAATCCTTTCTTTATTTGGTGTATCGGTAAGGGACCCAATCCGCCTGCTAAGTTGGTGCGCGACCGCCATGCTTGCCTTTCAACCACACCTTCTCTCAAACTTAGGGTTTCAATTAACGGTAGGCATGACTTTTTTCTTATTAGTCACGAGAAAAATCTGGACTGGGTTGTTGGAATTGTCTGTATTCGCGCAGTTGTTTGGTTTATTGGTCCTCTGGCAAGTTCAACCGATTTTATCTATCGTTGCACCGTTATTAAATATCGTGATGGCTTTTTGTATATCATGGGTAATGATACCTCTGGCTCTCGTCAGCTGGTTGGTTCCGAAGACCGCCCCGTTGTTCATGAGTGTTTTGGATGCGATAAACGGGATTTTCTCAATCCACAATGCTGGTCGACTGTGGACGCCGTTGCACGAACTCACATTCCCGTACCAAGTCGTTTTATGGGTTGGGATATGGATAAGCTTCATTATCATCGAACAAAAACGATGCATTGGATGGATAGTGGCGATTATGACGTGTGGATTAGTCGCTGGATGGTCCGACTGGTCAGAGTCTCCACGGGTGACATTTTTAGATGTCGGTCAAGGCGATGCGATTGTTGTAGAATCAGGGGAAACAATCGGTGTAATTGATGTCGGTGGAGTATTCCAAGACCCGAATGAGCAAAAGCGAACGGTATATGACCCAGGGGCAGACGTTGTAGCTCCTTATATATGGAAGCGAGGAGAGCGGTCACTCGATTTCGTCATGCTTACCCATGCAGACCATGACCACATCGGTGGTTTAGAAGGGTTATTAAAGTTCGTCCATGTTAAGGAAATATGGTTATCGAAAGAAGTGGTGAATACAGAGAAACGTGAAGAGATTCTTCGGTTAGCGGCAAACTATGGATCGTCCATCCGCTATCTCGAGGCAGGAGATCGACCAATGTCTTGGATGTGGATTGTTGCACCGGATAAACCACATGAAGACGAAAACAGTCATTCGATCAGCCTTTATATGAACGTAGGAGGCATGAAATATCTATTGACAGGTGATTTGCCGATTGAGGAAGAGGAAGCACTACCAAAACTCGACGTCGATGTATTTAAGTTAGGGCATCATGGGTCGAATACGTCTTCAGGCGACGCGTTGCTTGCACGCACCAATCCGGAATGGGTAATCGCGAGCGTCGGAGCAAAGAATCGCTATGGCCATCCACATGAGGAGACGTTACAAAGGCTCGCGGGACGACGTTTATTACGAACTGACACAAATGGGATGATCGTCTGTGAAAAAAAGATGTGTCGTGGGATCATCGAGTAGCATGTGATTAAATGTGATACACTAAAAAACGATTGCTCCCCCGGGGCAATCGTTTGAAAACTTATAGGCTTAAGAATTTGATGATGACACCGATGAAGAAAATCGTAAAGAAAAAGCCAAACGGGACGATGAAGCCGATCGCAGAGTCGATGGCGTCGTTACGTTTGCATTGAACGTCATTTTCAAACGGGTTTTCACTCGGTGGGCGAACTGAGTTAATTTGCATATTAGGTCCCTCCTTATCATACTTCCTTTATAAGTATAGCGAATCATGGGAAGATAATCTATGTTTAGATGAGAATAAATTGTGAAAGTGGTGTGTGTTTTGAATGAACCGTGGTTACATAATGGAAAACTGGCGAGCGTCTATGTTCTCCATGGCACCGAAAAATATTTGTTAGAGACGTGGGAACGTGAAATCGTGAAGGCAGCCAACCCATCCGGTGATCAATTTGATGTCATGCAATTAGATCTTCAAGAGACGTCACTCGATACGGCACTTGATGAAGCGGAGACGGTCCCTTTCTTTAGTGAATATCGCACGGTTATCGTGAAAAATGCCCAGTTCTTGACGGGTACGAAAGAGAAGCAAAAGCAAAATGTTGATCGGCTGGCGGAATATGTTGTGCAACCGGCGACCTACTCAGTTCTTGTCTTGATCATCGAGTCGGAAAAACTCGATGAACGGAAGAAAATCGTGAAGCGTCTGAAAGAACGTGCCATCGTATTAGAAGCGAAAAAGCCGAGCCAAGCTGAATTGATGCGATACGTGAACGATGCTTTGAGTCGTGAACAACAAAAAATGGAGCGCGCGACAATGGAGCGACTTTTATTTTTATGTCAGGATGACTGGGGAAAATTAGTCCGAGAATTAGAGAAGCTACAATTGTATGCAGGGCCAGGAGCCATGATTCCGATTGATATCGTGAATGATTTGGTGCCAAGAACGCTAGAGGATAACGTGTTTCAGTTATCGGAGCTTCTCGTCAAACGTCGTGCCGATGCAGCACTTCGGTTAGTACGTGACTTAGAGAAGCAAGGGCAAGAGTTGATTGGACTTCTTGGTTTGTTGGCAAGACAATATCGAAACATGTACTTGGCGAAGCAGTTGACGGAAGCGGGGTACGGAGAGAAACAGATCGCATCAAAAATCGGTGCTCACCCGTACACCATCAAACTGGCGACACAAGCGAGCCGCGGCTTTTCTGAAGCGCAACTCGCCCAAGCCTTGACCTTGATCGCAGATGCGGACGAAGCGATGAAGACGGGTCGCGGCGACAAGCAAATCGTGTTCGATACGCTTGTTTGTAAGTTGGCTTTATTGTGAGGTGAGAAGATGGGATTCAAACAAGTAGCCATTGAGGATGTGATTCCGCTTCGGCATGTTGTGCTCAGACCAGGTAAAGGGATTGAGGCTTGTTATTTTGAAGGGGATGAAGCTTCGACGACTCGACATTTTGCTTGGGTGGTCGAAGGGCATGTACAGTCTGTTGCGACTGTCATGACGTCACCGAGACAAATTGATGGCGAATCGGTGCCGCTCCAGCTTCGCGGAATGGCGACAGATCCGTGTCTGGCAGGGCAAGGCATTGGCTCTCGTTTTTTACACGCTTTGCATGAAGAGTTAGATGACACATGGTGGTGTAACGCCCGTGAAGTGGCCGTTCGTTTCTATGAGCGGAACGGTCTTGTGCGAATCGGAGAGGCGTTCGACATCCCTGGAATCGGTACACATTACGTCATGGTGTACAAAAAAACAGCCGGCTCCGGATAGGAGGCGGCTGTTTCGTGTGGTCTCTAATTAGAGAGCAGCGATACGAGCTGCGAGGCGTGATTTATCACGACCTGCTTTGTTTTTGTGGATAAGGCCTTTTGATGCAGCCTTGTCGAGCTTCTTCGTAGCGAGGACGAAAGCTTCTTGAGCAGCTTCTTTGTTTCCTTCGAGTACGAGAGCATCAACACGTTTTACTGCTGTACGCATTGCCGCTTTCTCATGTGAGTTTGCAACACGACGCTTTTCAGAAGTTTTTGCACGTTTGATTGCTGATTTGATGTTTGCCATTGTTTGTCACCTCCTGAAACAAGAAAGTGTATGTTCTTATTACTTCAAGTAATCATTCAACAGAACAAGCACAATTGTAGCAAACGGTTATACGAAAAGCAACCACTTGATGATTATTCTGAAAACTATCTGTGGTATTGTTGTAGTAGGTCGTACACATTACTTTAGGATTTTGATATAATGACACGGTATGTATGAGAAGGATAGGTGAACCCATATATGAACAAACAAGAATTAGAGAATCGTCAGAAGAAGATTCGTAACTTTTCCATCATCGCGCACATCGATCATGGAAAGTCGACACTCGCTGACCGTATTCTTGAGAAAACTGGTGCACTCACAGCTCGTGAGATGAAAGAGCAGACACTCGACGCAATGGATTTAGAGCGCGAGCGAGGTATTACGATTAAACTGAACGCCGTCAAATTGAACTATACCGCAAAAGATGGAGAAGAGTATATCCTTCATTTGATTGACACGCCAGGACACGTCGACTTCACGTATGAAGTGTCACGTTCGCTTGCGGCATGTGAAGGTGCGATTCTCGTCGTCGATGCTGCACAAGGTATTGAAGCACAAACACTTGCGAACGTTTACCTAGCACTCGATAACGACCTTGAAATCATTCCGGTCATCAATAAAATCGACTTGCCATCAGCGGATGTGGAGCGCGTTCGTCAAGAAATTGAAGATGTTATCGGACTTGACGCGAGTGATGCCGTCCCGACTTCTGCAAAAGCAGGAATCGGAATCGAAGAAATCCTTGAACAAATCGTCGAACTTGTTCCACCTCCAACGGGTGACCCGTCAGAACCGTTACAAGCATTGATCTTCGACTCATACTATGATGCCTACCGTGGTGTTGTCGCTTCGATTCGAATCGTCAACGGCTCAGTCAAAGTAGGAGATAAAGTTCAAATGATGGCGACAGGGAAAACGTTCGAAGTGACTGACCTCGGTGTGTCGACGCCTAAGCCGGTCTCGGTCAAAGAATTGAATGTCGGTGATGTTGGTACGCTCTCTGCATCCATCAAAACGGTCGGGGATGTTCGGGTCGGAGATACGATTACACTGGCGAAGAACCCGTCAACCGAACAACTTCCTGGTTACCGTAAGATGAATCCGATGGTGTACTGCGGATTGTATCCGATTGATGCAGCCAACTACAATGACCTACGTGAGGCGCTCGAAAAGCTTCAACTTTCCGATGCGGCCCTCGAGTTTGAGCCTGAGACGTCACAAGCGCTCGGATTCGGTTTCCGTTGTGGGTTCCTCGGAATGCTCCACATGGAAATCATTCAGGAACGGATTGAACGTGAATTTGGAATTGACTTGATTACGACGGCACCATCGGTTATCTATCACGTGACGACGACTTCAGACGAAGTCATCCATGTCGATAACCCATCAAAAATGCCGGAACAACAAAAAGTTGAATCGATTGAAGAACCATACGTCAAGGCAGCGGTCATGACACCGAATGACTATGTTGGTGCCATCATGGAGCTTTGTCAGAAGAAACGCGGGACGTTCATCGATATGCAATACATCGATACGACACGTGTTAAAATCACTTATGAGATTCCACTTAGTGAAATCGTTTATGACTTCTTCGATCAGTTGAAATCTAGCACGAAAGGCTATGCGTCTCTCGATTATGAATTGATCGGCTATCGTCAATCGCGTCTCGTGAAGATGGACATCTTGCTCAATAACGAAGTTGTCGATGCCCTCAGCTTCATCGTTCACCGCGACTTCGCTTATGAGCGCGGGAAGGTCATCGTTGAGAAGCTCAAGGCACTTATCCCGCGGATGCAGTTCGAAGTTCCGGTTCAAGCTGCCGTCGGTACAAAAATCGTGGCCCGTTCTACGATTAAAGCCCTTCGTAAAAACGTTTTGGCTAAATGTTACGGAGGAGATATCTCGCGTAAGCGGAAACTCCTCGAGAAGCAAAAAGAAGGTAAGAAACGCATGAAGATGGTCGGGTCGGTCGAAGTCCCACAAGAAGCGTTCATGTCTGTACTTTCCATGGACGAAGAATGATTATAGCCAGTCGCCTTGATCTCCGGATCAGGGCGTTTTTTTGTTTTAGGCAGGAAATAGCACTTCATTTAAGGAAGGTTACACCCTTAGACAGTCTATAGAGGAGGTAACACTGTGTCGACGTATACATATTCCGCGGGCCCGGGCATGCTACCAAAAGAAGTGATGCAAGAGGTGCAACAACATCTACTGACGTTTGAGCACGAAGGAATTTCGATTATTGAAACGAGTCATCGCTCCGAGTCATTTCAACAAATAGTCGACTCGCTTGAAGAGAGACTCAGAAGAGTCATGAAAATTCCTGAGAATTATGCGGTCTTATGGCTTCAAGGTGGGGCGACCCTTCAGTTTTCAATGATTCCGATGAACTTGCGGAAGCGAAATCGATTTGCCTATGTCGATACAGGCATCTGGTCTAAAAAAGCGATTAAAGATGCTCGACTCTTCGGACAGGTCGATCTCCTCTATCCACGTATAGACGAAACGGGTGAGATGTCATTTGACCTAAGTCTGGTTCAAGAGGTGGATTATCTTCATGTGACACTCAATAATACGATTGAAGGAACCCGGTTCACCGACATTCCGGAAACGAACGTCCCGCTCATCGCAGATGCGTCATCCAATATTCTCGCCGAACAGATCGACGTCGAACGTTTTGGCATCATATATGCCGGAGCCCAGAAGAATATCGGACCTGCAGGACTGACGGTCGTTATTATACGTCGAGATTTGATTCAATCCGCTGAATTACCAAGCTATCTTCATTATGCGTCACATGTCGATACGTTATTTAATACACCGTCGACGTTCAGTATGTATGTGGCCGAACGTGTGTTGAAGTGGATAGAGGACTGTGGAGGCGTTGAAGCGATGGAACGATTGAACCGTAAAAAAAGCGAGACGCTCTACACGTTCCTTGAGCAATCGAATCTGTTTTCTTCTCTTGTGTCGGGGAAGCGTCGTTCGTTGACGAACGTCCCGTTCACGACAAGTGACAGTGAAAGTGATCGGCGTTTCGAGCAATTTGCACGGGAACGTGGATTGCATGAACTGGGGGGGCATCGTTCCGTCGGTGGACTGCGCGCGAGTTTATATAACGCGATGCCAATCGAAGGTGTAGATCGCCTTGTCGAAGTCATGAAAGCTTTTGAGGAGGAGACGTATGTATCACATCAAAACATTTAACCAAATCGCTGCTGCCGGTCTGAAGCGTTTTGGGTCGAGTGAGTATGTCATCAACGCATCAGATCAAGCAGATGCCTGGGTGTTGAGAAGTCATAATGTACACGATGAAACCATTCCACCTCACTTGCTTGCCATCGCAAGGGCCGGGGCAGGTGTGAACAATCTTCCACTCGACCGACTCGCAAAACAAGGCATCGTCGCTTTTCATACACCAGGAGCGAATGCGAATGCCGTGAAGGAACTCGTCCTTGCTAGCATGGTTCTCTCAGTACGTCCCATTCTTAAGGGATTTACTTGGGTGAACGAACAAGTATCAGAGTCGCAATCTCAATTAGAGGAAGCGATGGAACGACAAAAGCGACAGTTCCTCGGAGCAGAGTTGAGAGGGAAAAAAGTAGGCATCATCGGTCTCGGAGCTATCGGTGCGTCACTTGCCAACGATCTTCTCAAACTTGGGGTCGATGTCATCGGATATGATCCCCATCTCTCGGTCGATGCCGCTTGGAATATCTCAAAACATGTAACACGTGCCAAACATTTGAGTGAGGTGCTCGGAGCGGTCGACTTGTTATCGATTCATATGCCATTGACAGAGGAGACGCGGTACAGCATTGATTTAAGTTGGTTTGAACGGATGAAACCAGGCATGACCGTCTTAAACTTTGCGCGTGGTGAGCTCGTGAAAGATGATGATCTACTAAAGGCGTTTCATCACCATGTCGGATTGTATGTGACCGACTTCCCGCGTCATGCACTCATCGGTCATCCGCAAGTGATGGCACTGCCTCATCTTGGCGCATCGACAAGGGAATCAGAAGTTAACTGTGCAATTCAAGCCGCCGAAACGCTAAAATTGTATCTTGAGACAGGGAACATTCGATCATCTGCCAATTTCCCGAACGTTGAACTTCCGTATACTGGAAAACGTCGCCTTGGGATTTTACACCGGAATGTCCCGAATATGGTCGGTCAAATCACAGGTGAGCTCGCATCACACGGAGTGAATATTGATAATATGGTCAATCGCAGCCGTGGGGAAATGGCATATACGTTAATCGATTTAGACAACTTCGAACATGAACCGTTATCGATTCATGCACTTTACGAAATCAAGGGCGTCATTCGCGTCCGAGAATTTTAAGGAGGAAACTATGGTCGTATTTAAACCGTTCAGCCCGTACATGCCAAAACATCCAGAAAATGTCGCCGCAGACCCGTATGATGTCGTATCGGTGGAAGAGGCACAAGCAATCCTTTCAAAAAACCGTGACTCATTTTTAGCTGTCGATAAGCCGGAAGCACTCCAGTCAGACCTTCCACTTGATGAATGGGGAAAACTTGCACGAGAAGAGTTAGAACGCTTGTATGAACACGAATTAACAGATCACCCAAACGGATTTTATGTGTATCGGCTGACATCAGAGCAGCATCAACAGACCGGGTTGGTCGCCACGTTTTCAGTGATGGACTACGAAGCGGGTCGAATCAAGATTCATGAACATACCCGTGAGACGAAGGAGCGGGAACGAATCGAGCATGTCCAGACGACAAAAGCACACACTGGACCAATTTTACTCAGCCATCCCTCTCATGCGAGCCTGAAACAGATTTTACATGGTGCGACAGAGGGTCCCCCGCTCTTTTCATTTACGGATGAACGTGGTGTAAAACACGAAGGCTTCATGATTCCGAACCGCGAACTTGCGCGAGTCATGATGATTGGAGCGACGATTCCGTCCGTCTATATTGCAGATGGACATCATCGTGCGAAAGCAGCGGCAGTCGTGGCGGGGATAAATAAAGACGATGCGCAAAAAAACGAGCGGTCGCATTTCTTGGGTGTGCTGTTTCCAAGCGATGAGTTAATGATTTTGCCTTATCATCGACTGTTGTCGCATATTGCCCCAGAAGAAGTAGAGCATATGCTAGAAGGACTGTCATTTTCTTACGAGGTGAAGCCCGAGGATAGCCTTGTCCTTCCAAAGGAACACGGAGTATTTGGAGCTGCATATCGAGGGAAATTTTACAGGATAACGAAACGAAAAGAGGATGCGGCTCTCGATGTCGCAATCTTACAGCGTGATATCCTCACTCCATATTTCAACGTCGCAGATATTCGTACTGATGCCAGAGTCGACTTCGTTGGGGGGAACCGATCGATAACAGAGCTGGAGCAATTGGTGAAGTCACCAGATCGCTTACTCCTTACGTGTCATGAAACGACGATGTCTCAGCTGATGCGTGTGGCTGATGACGGGGGACAGATGCCTCCAAAATCGACTTGGTTCGAACCGAAATTGAAGAGCGGTCTGTTCATTCACCGATTCGATTGATGGTGCAGGCTGGAAAGAATGAACGAAAAGCGTTATAAATGGAATGAGAAGAAAGGGGTGGCCGTATTGGCTAAAGCCGTATATCTTCACATTCCATTTTGTGAACATATTTGTTATTACTGTGATTTCAACAAGGTGTTTTTGAAAAACCAACCTGTTGAGGAATATTTAGATGCATTAGAACGAGAAATGATGTTAACACTTGAAGCGTTTCCGACAGAGCGAATCGATACGATTTTCATCGGAGGCGGGACACCGACCGCACTTAACGAAGCGCAGATGGTCCGGCTCATGGACATGGTCCGTCGACACCTGCTACCGCTCGCGTCGGATGACCTTGAATATTCGGTGGAAGCGAACCCGAATTTCGTAAGCGCGGAAAAACTTGATGCGATGAAAGCCGGGGGAGTCAATCGGCTTAGCTTCGGGGTGCAAACATTCGATGATGGTGGACTAGAACGAATCGGTCGAACACATCGGGCGGAAGATGTGTTTGAAACCGTGAACGAGGCGGCGAAACGCTTTGAGAATATCTCGATTGACCTCATGTTCGGCTTACCTGAACAGACGCTCGAGCAGATTGACCGCGATTTGACGTTAGCCCTTCAACTGCCGATTCAACATGTATCCTCTTATTCTTTGATTCTCGAGCCACATACCGTGTTTGCGATACAAGACCGAAAAGGCAAGCTCCGTTTACCGGGGGAAGACGTCGAAGTAGAGATGTATCTAAAGGTGATGGAGACGCTTGAGCGTCATGGGCTCAAGCAGTATGAGATTTCGAATTATAGTCTGCCTGATCGGGAGAGCCGTCACAACCAGGTCTATTGGCGAAACGAAGAGTACTACGGATTCGGTGCAGGCGCGCACAGCTACTTGAACGGGACGCGGCGTGCCAATATTGCCCCGATCCCTCACTATATTAAAGCAGAGGGAATCCCGGTGAAGCGGGCGAATGAGCTTGAAGAAGTGGAAAAAATGGAAGAAGAACTATTCCTTGGACTACGCATGCGCTCTGGAGTCTCGCTTCAGACGTTCGCCGAGAAATATGGTCGAACACTCGATGATGTGTTTGGTCACGTAATCGATGATTTAGTGAATAAAGCACTGATTGAGCGTACGGATTCACACATCCGTTTGACGGCGTCTGGTCTCCCGCTCGCCAATGAGGCATTCGCTGCCTTTATCGGGGAAGCGAAACTCGATCACGCCACTTCATAAAAAATGGACAAGTCCCTTATTTAAGAGGAACTTGTCCATTTTATTGTAGAATTATAAGACAAGGTCGCGATAGAGCGGTGTGAGTCGACCGAACGTATCTTCGACCAACGCAAGAAATGCATCCTCATTTTGAAGAATCGATGCATCGGCCGGTAGTTGTCGCCCGATTAAGAAATCAGCCTTTTTGACGTTTCCGAATCGTTCTAGTAATGCTTGAACGTCTTCATTTGACGTATCTTCAACGAGGAACGCCTCTTTTTTCATATGGTCTCCCGCGATATGGAAATCGGGGAAAGTTGATTTAATATCAACCTGCTGTAATCGCTTCGCAATCGCGTTTTTATTCGGCATCTCATAGATAAACGCGAGCCAGATGAACACACGATCGTCGAAGAGGCCGACTTGTAGGTGAGGATGTTTCTTGTAGCCGCGCTTGTCATGGCAGATTGCCATCCATGTATCTTTCGGTGGATTCACAGTCCTGCGCGCATGTTTTGCGACATGCAAATAAAGAGGGATACCGATATCCGCCTCAAGCTCTGGCCCGACCTCGTCATAAATCCTGTGGAAAAGCGGTTGAATATCAGAACGAATTCCTGACATCCTCGAATCGAGTCCTTCACGCTTAAATACTTCAAATTGTTTTGTTGTAAACATTTTATCACCTCATATTCTATCATAACGAAACGGTTCTTCTTTTTCAGGTTTGCAGTCCGGAAAAAAGTGAAAAAATCGGAGTGTATGAATTGACAAATAGTGAGAACATGATAATATTTGAAGTGTGATTAGCACTCGTTAAATATGAGTGCTAATAAATCGAGGTAACTTTTATCAGAGAGGAGTGATGTTGTGCTGACAGATCGCCAATTGCTCATTCTTCGAGCAATTATTGACGATTACATTCAGACGGCTCAACCAGTCGGTTCACGTACCTTGTCGAAACGAGACGACTTAACGTTTAGCTCAGCGACGATTCGGAACGATATGGCCGATTTGGAAGACATGGGGTTGATTGAAAAACCGCATACTTCTGCAGGTCGTATCCCGTCTGAAGTCGGATATCGATATTATGTGGACCATCTTGTTGAGAAGCGGATTATCGACGAGCGGGAGACTGGTCGTTTAGAAGAACGTTTAAAACAATCTTCAAAAGAGTCTGAGATTCTGATTCGCCAAGCTGCAGACCTCCTTTCTGATTTGACCAGTTACACAACGGTCGCCCTCGGTCCAAATAGCCAAATGGAGAGGTTGGCACGTGTGGACTTTATGCCATTAGATGAGCGACGAGGTGTCGTTCTCATTGTCACGGACCAAGGCCATGTCGAACATCGAACGGTCATATTTGAATCACGTGTAGCTCCTGAAGTCATCGAGGAAACGATTCGATTATTAAATGATCGTCTCGTCGGAACGTCGATTGGACAATTGAAAGTCCGAATCGGGGAAGAAGTTGCGAAATTGCAACTCGCTCAGCGACAACAATACGAAAATATGATGCAACTGATTCAATCAACCGTCGGTAGTCAAACGCCGTCCTCGCTTTATCTCGGAGGCAAAAAGAATATCTTTAACCAGCCTGAATTCCAAACCATTGACACGTTACGACCGTTTCTGGAATGGATAGATGAGCAGGAACGGCTGACCCACTGGCTCGAATCGTTGCCAAATCGCGAGATTTATGTGAGCATTGGGAGCGAGAATGGAATTGTCGCCCTTCAGAATTGCAGTGTCATCACTTCGGATTACACACTCGACGGAAAAACATTCGGAACGATTGCTATGATCGGTCCGACTCGAATGGATTATCGTCATGGGGTCCAAATGATGGGGCAAATCATCGAAGCGTTGCGACGAACGAAACTAGATGAGTGACGGAAAGGAGTTTTACTATGACAGCAGATCATCAAAACGGGCGCGAGCAAGAAGACGTGCTTGAAGAAAAATCTGTAGACCCGACACAAACAGAAGAGAACGGGTCAACTGAATCAACGGAAGACGAGGTTTTAAATGCTGAGATTGTGGAAGAAAGTTCTGAGGGGACGGACTTACAAAAAGAAATCGAAGCGTTGAAAGCGAGCGAGCTCCGAATTCGCGCCGACTTTGACAACTTCCGTCGTCGGACGAACGAAGAGAACGCCAAGCGCGTCAAATTTGCTTCACAGTCTGTCATTGAAAAATTGATTCCGCTTATTGATAACTTTGAGCGAGCGCTTCAAGTAGAGGCAACTTCAGAAGATGCGAAGCAACTTCAAGCGGGCGTTGACATGGTTCATCGTCAATTACTCGACGTCTTGAACGTTGAGCAAGTCGAAGCAATCGAGGCGGTCGGACAGCCGTTCGACCCAAACTACCATCAAGCAGTCATGCAAGAGCCTAGTGATAAGTACGAATCAGGCATCGTGACGATGGAGCTTCAAAAAGGATACACGATGCACGGTCGAGTTATTCGTCCGAGTATGGTAAAAGTTGCAGAATAACATTACTTAACGAGATGGAGGAATGAACGATGGGTAAAATTATCGGTATTGACTTAGGGACTACAAACTCATGTGTGGCAGTAATGGAAGGTGGCGAAGCGGTCGTCATCTCAAACGCAGAAGGGAACCGTACGACGCCTTCTGTTGTCGCGTTCAAAGGTGAAGAGCGCCAGGTAGGTGAGGTCGCAAAACGTCAGGCCATCACAAACCCGAACACGATCCAATCAATCAAGCGTCATATGGGGACATCACACACGGTTGACGTAGACGATAAGAAATTCACACCACAAGAAATCTCAGCAATTATCTTGCAAAAGTTGAAGAAAGATGCTGAAGACTATCTCGGTGAAACGGTAACGGAAGCAGTCATCACAGTTCCTGCATACTTCAATGATGCAGAACGCCAAGCGACAAAAGATGCAGGTAAAATCGCTGGTCTCGATGTAAAACGTATTATCAACGAACCGACAGCGGCTGCGCTCGCATACGGTTTAGACAAAGGTGAAGATCACACGATTTTGATTTATGACCTCGGTGGCGGTACGTTCGACGTGTCAATTCTTGAACTTGGTGACGGTGTATTCGAAGTTGTCGCAACAGCAGGTGACAATCGTCTCGGTGGAGATGACTTCGACCAAAAAATCATCGACTACCTCGTTGCAGAATTCAAAAAAGAGAACGGAATCGACCTCGGAAAAGATAAGATGGCGCTTCAGCGTTTGAAAGATGCGGCTGAAAAGGCGAAGAAAGACCTTTCAGGTGTCACAAGTGCGCACATCAGTCTTCCGTTCATCACAGCTGGTGAAGCAGGTCCCCTCCACTTGGAGATGACACTCACGCGTGCGAAGTTTGAAGAGTTGACGGCCGATCTTGTCGAACGCACGATGGAACCGACTCGCCGTGCTTTGAAGGACTCAGGACTCACACCATCTGATCTTGACAAGATCATTCTTGTCGGCGGTTCGACACGTATTCCTGCCGTTCAAAAAGCAATCCACGACTTTACGAAGAAAGAACCGTTCAAAGGGGTTAACCCGGATGAAGTTGTTGCACTCGGTGCAGCCATCCAAGGTGGGGTTCTTGCAGGTGACGTGAAAGATGTCGTTCTTCTTGATGTGACGCCACTCTCACTCGGTATTGAAACAATGGGCGGCGTGATGACGAAATTGATTGATCGTAACACGACAATCCCAACATCAAAATCACAAGTCTTCTCGACTGCAGCGGATAACCAACCAGCTGTTGATATCCACGTCCTTCAAGGGGAACGTCCGATGGCGCCTGATAACAAGACGCTCGGTCGCTTCCAATTGACGGACATCCCGCCGGCACCACGCGGTGTGCCGCAAGTCGAAGTTAAATTCGACATCGATGCTAACGGAATTGTTCACGTATCGGCAAAAGACCTTGGTACGAACAAAGAACAATCGATTACGATTCAATCCTCTTCAGGTATCGATGAAGCGGAAATCGAGCGCATGGTGAAAGAAGCGGAAGCGAACGCGGAAGCTGATAACCAACGTAAAGAAGAAGCTGAGCTCCGCAACGAAGCAGACCAACTCGTCTTTGCGACTGACAAGGCAATCAAAGACCTTGGCGAGCAAGTCGAAGAGGCAGATAAAGAAAAAGCGGAAGCTGCGAAAGAAAAAACGAAAACGGCTCTCGAAGGTTCAGACCTTGAGGAAATCCGGACAGCCAAAGACGAATTATCAGCTGTCGTTCAAGAGTTGACACAAAAAGTATATGCTAAAATGGCTGAACAGCAAGGTGCTGAAGGCGCAGAACCACAAACAGAAGCGAAACAGGACGATGATGTCGTGGACGCAGAGTTTGAGGATCTCGACGACCGTAAATAACCAGCCGTTGTAAAGGAGAGCGCCAAAGCAGGTTTCTGCTTTGGCTCTTTCCATGTTAAGGTAGAATCGGTAAAATCGATACGAAGTTAGTGAGGATAGGAGCGAGAAAAGTGGCGAAACGAGATTATTATGAAGTGCTAGGGCTCGACAAGTCGGCCTCAGCACAAGAAATCAAGCGGGCATACCGTAAGTTGGCCCGTCAATATCATCCAGACATCAACCAAGAGGCAGATGCTGCTGAAAAGTTCAAAGAAATCGGTGAAGCGTATGAGGTGCTTTCTGATGAACAGAAACGGGCTCAATATGACCGATTCGGTTTTGAAGGAGCTAATCAATTCGGAGGCGGTGGCGATTTCCAAGGCGGATTCGGAGATATTTTTGATATGTTCTTCGGAGGCGGCGGACGCCGTCAAGACCCAAACGCACCTCGACGAGGAGAAGACTATCAGTACGTGGTCGATCTTGATTTCATGGAGAGTGTGACCGGGAAGACTGAGACGATTGAACTCGAAATCGAAGTCGAATGTGATACGTGTATGGGAAGTGGGGCAAAACCCGGAACAAAACCAGAAACGTGTAACCGATGTGGCGGCAGTGGAGTCGAAACAGTCGAACAAAATACGGTTCTTGGTCGTATGGTCAATCAACGTCCTTGTAGTCAATGTCATGGTACAGGTAAGACGATTAAAGAAAAATGTTCGACTTGCCATGGTTCAGGTCATGTGAAGAAGAAGCAATCGGTTGAAGTTAAAATTCCTGCTGGTATCGATAACGGTCAGCAGATTCGTTTATCTGGAAAAGGCGGCCCGGGTGTGAATGGTGGACCAGCGGGAGACTTATACGTTGTTATTCGTGTAAGAGCCCACGAAATTTTTGACCGTGTCGACCAACACATTTCAATGGAAATGCCGGTCACGTTCGCCCAGGCGGCTCTCGGTGCAGAAATCGAAGTCCCGACTGTTCATGGGAACGTGAGTTTGAAAGTACCTGCGGGAACACAAACCGGTTCAAAATTCCGTTTACGTGGAAAAGGGATGCCGAGCCTACGTGGAGGCGCAAACGGCGACCAATTTGTCAGTGTCATCGTGATGACACCGAAACATATGACAGATCGTCAAAAAGAATTGCTTCGCGAATTTGAAGAAATTAGCGGTGAGTCTGGGGTAGAAGAGGAACATGGTATGTTCCAAAAAATGAAAAAGTTCTTTAGTCACTAAAAAAGGAGTGTGCAATCGATGAAATGGTCTGAAATTTGTGTCCACACGACACAACTTGCGGTAGAAGCCGTATCAAATTTACTACACGAAGTGGGGGCACAAGGTGTCGTCATCGAGGACGTCGAAGATTTTGACCGAATGATGGCCGAAGACCATTTCGGAGAGATTTGGGACGTTTCAGATCGTGAAACATATCCTACTTCTGGTGTACACGTCAAAGCATATGTGCCAGCTTCAAGTGATTTTCAAGATGTGCTTTCGAACTTGAGAAAAGAAATCGAACGACTTCGCAGTATGCTTGATATTGGTTCAGGTGAAGTCACGGTCGCTGAAATCGACGAAGAGGACTGGGCGCACTCTTGGAAACAATACTATAAGCCAGTCAAGATTTCACAACAGTTGACGATCGTCCCTCTATGGGAAGAGTATACACCGCAACCGGAAGAGAACGTGATTCTCCTCGATCCGGGAATGGCATTTGGAACTGGAACACATCCGACGACAATGCTCTGCATCCAGGCAATCGAGAACTATATCCAAGAGGGTGACCATGTCATCGATGTTGGTACAGGTTCAGGAGTATTGTCGATTGCGGCTGCTAAACTTGGAGCAACGAGTGTAAAGGCGCTCGACTTAGATTCAGTCGCAGTAGAAGCGGCTCGTCAAAATGTAGAGACGAACGGTGCCGAACAGCTCGTTCAAGTGACGACGGGAGATCTATTAAAAGGTGTAGAAGGAGAGTACGATTTGGTCGTTGCGAATATTCTCGCCGACGTCATCCTTCTCTTCATCGAAGATGCTTACGCACGTACGAAATCTGGTGGGCACTTCATCACTTCTGGAATTATCGGAGAGAAACGAGCTGAAGTAACGAACGCCTTGGTCGCTGCAGGCTTTGAGATTGAAGAGACACGCGTGATGGAAGATTGGGTCGCGATTATCGCTAAGAAGGGGTAAATCATGCAACGTTACTTTTTGACACGAGAATCATTTGCAGGTGAAACGGTGAGGCTTCCTCCAGATGTGGTTCATCATATCGGTACAGTCCTAAGGCAAGGTCCCGGATATGAGATGGTCCTTTTGGACGGTGCGGGAAATGAATATGCGTGTGTCGTGACATCGCTTGAGGGGAAATCTGGAGAAGCGAAGGTTCTATCGACACGACAGGCGACGACTGAGTTACCAATTGAGGTTACGCTCGCCTACGCGCTTCCTAAAGGTGATAAGGTCGAACTTGTCGCTCAAAAAGCGACCGAACTTGGCGTCCACCATCTTCTGTTGTTCGAATCGACCCGTTCTGTCGCCAAGTGGGACGGGAAAAAAGCTCCGAAAAAAGTGGAACGGATTCAAAAGATTATGCAAGAGGCGGCTGAACAATCATATCGTGCCGTGGTACCGACTTGCGCGTACATCTCTCCTAAAGAGCTTAATCAGAAAATCGATGGCTATGATGTCGTCATCATCGCGTATGAAGAGTCGGCAAAAGAAGGTGAACAGTCTGCGTTCGCGCAATTATTAAATCAACTGAAACCGAAACAACGCCTTCTCGTCATCACGGGACCTGAAGGTGGATTCGATGTGTCAGAAATCAAGCAATTGATTGATGCGGGAGCGACAGCCTGTGCTTTCGGTCCACGCATTCTTCGGTCTGAAACGGCGCCACTCTATGCATTGTCTGCAATCTCTTTCGCGCTTGAACTAAACAAATGACACCAAAACGGATGACCCGATTGAGGTCATCCGTTTTTTGGTGTCGCTTATTTTTTGTTGATCGTAATCACTTTCTTCGTGACGTTCCCACCAAGGTCGGTCACTTCAAATGTGAAGGTATTTGTTCCTTTTGTTGTCACAGGGAGTGTGATTGTTCCAGTTCGTGAGGAAGCTCTCATCGCATATGGTTCTTTCATGGATTGGCTCCATTGCAAGTCACCATTGACACGAAGTTTAATTTCATCAAAATTGTCAGTCACTTTGACTTTGACTTTTACAGAGTTCTGCTTAGCCGAAACGTTCTTCGGCACGTTTGTCACGGATAATTTTGCTTTCGTCGAATCGACAAAGATTGGACGGACGAAGTTTGTCATGTTTCCTGCAGTATCTTCTGCGATGAAGCGAACTTTATGGAATCCATCTTTATATGTTCGAGTCGTATTGAACGTGTATTGTTCTGATGTCGCATCATATTTGAGTGGCACTTCGACTCCGTCTACTTTAAACGAGGCGATTTCAGAGGCATCCTTGATTTGACCGATTAACGGTACAATCGATGTACCATATGGAGACAAGGCGAGTGGTGCATCGACAAAGACTCCAGGTTTGACCGCATCATTTTCTGTAGAAACATTTCGAGTGATCACATTTCCAGCATTATCCGATACACGAACAGCGAGTTGGTCTGTTGATTCGATTGGAGTATCGAGTGTGAAGGTAGCTGTATCGTCCGCTTCTTTCTCAACGACTTCACCGTTAAGAAGGAATTCAATCCCATTGATTCCCGCAAAGTCATCCGATGCTTTGACGCTTGCTACGTTATCGTCCCAACGAAGGGTGAAGCGTGGGTCTGTGTAATCCACTTTGACAGGGATGCGCAATGTTTGAGCCTGTTTCTTCATGTAATCAATGCTTGCTTCAATCTCATAGTAATATGTGCCTTTTGGCGCCATCTTTCCATTCAATTTTCCATCCCAAGCGTTATCCGCTGCGTAATAGTAATAATCGCCACTTCCACCGTCGAAGTAATTCTTTCTCAATTCGTCTTCCATCTTGAGGGTGCGAAGGACGTTCCCTTTCTCATCTACGACCCGATATTTGATGTCTTTCGCATTACGTAATAGCGAGAAGACTGGAGTCGCAGTGTCTTTCGATCCGTCTCCATCTGGTGAGATGGCAACCGCTTCACCAGCCACAGATTCATCTAGCTTTTCACCTAAGTAGTTTCCTTCTGCATCGGCCAATCCAGAGACGCCGTAGAATGCGCCTTCTCCATAAATTGTCTCGTCAAAGATCGGTGCTTTTCCCCAGTCTCCTTCGAATCCAACGAACGGAACGACGAGTGATGGATGACCGTCTGTCCCACGTGGGTCTGTCAAACGAAGGAATCCATCAACGAAATAGCCGTTCTCAAAGACGGATTTAGCAGATACGGCTCCGTCCAATGTTTCAGGGTTGAGTACTTTTGCTTTCGATACATCGATTGAGACTGTAATCTCTTTCTTCTGTTTTGCTTTCAACGTGACTTTACTCGTGTTGGCACCGTTGATTTTAATGATCGCTTGTTGAAGAGCCTGGGCTTCCATTGCATTTTGGATGACCCCGTCTTTGTTTTTGACAGCGAGATCAGTTTGCAGAGATGCTGCCACATCATACGTCAATGATTCGTTTGACATATTCTCAACGACGATTTTGAATGAGGCTTTACTCTTCGATAATTCTTTTAAAGCAACTTTTGCTTCTTTCGTCTTCTTCTCATACGCGACAGCTGGGGACGTGACGGCCGCATGAAGTTGCATGAGACCGGCTCCGGCACGACGTGGTGAGTACGGAAGAGACTGTTTCAATTCCTGGTTATATGGTCCGATATCCGTGACAGGCTTTGATGTGTTGAGTAACAAGTTCTTTGCCATCGTGACACGATTTTTTCCACTCAACTTGAAGTCGCGGTCCACACGCTCAAGAACGAGGGCTGCCCCTCCGGCAACGTGCGGTGCTGCCATTGATGTTCCACTCATCAACCCATATTGGTTGTCGTTGAACGTAGAGAAAATTTGACCGCCTGGTGCAGAAAGTTCTGGCTTGAAGTCAAGGTTTGGTGTGACACCCCATGAGGTGAAATCAGACATCGCACCGGCTGAACGGTTGTTGACACTGATCCGGTCACCGGCAAACGTCACTTGAAGTGGGCCTTCGGCTAATTTGTCTTTAAGTTCATTCCCATCCTGAATGCTGAGTGAAGCCATTGGGATTTGAGGTTGATCGAGTGCCATCGATACATAATCACCATGTGAGACAGCGCCTCGAACGATGACACCTGCTGCGCCTTGTTCCTCAGCAGTTTTTTGAATCTTCGAATAGAAGTATCCGCCGTCACGCACGGCGAGGACGAGTTTTCCTTTTACGTCTTTCCCTTCATAATTTTCCGATTGTCCGTCTCCGACATATACGATGTCATATGTACCTTCCTTGAAAGCAGGACCGTCTTGCTTCTTCCATCCGATTTTTTCATTCCCGACGCGAAATGCATCCAATTGAATTTGATCGTTCTCAAGAGACGCAACCGATGTTGACGCTTGACTGACACTTGGTGCCCCAACGACGCCCGTATCTGGGTTTGAAGCGGTCGGCAAGTCGAATCCGTGACCGAAGTATGCGGAGTTCCCTGCGGAAATCGACATGAAGATTCCGTTGTCGACGGCGCGTTGAACGGCTTGTTGCTCTGGAGAATCAGCATTCACAAATCCAGCGGTAGAACCAAGACTCATGTTGATGACGTCCGCTCCGAGCTTGATTGCATCATCAATCGCTTTAATATAAATATCACCATATGTAGATGCGTAATTTGGATCGTTACTGAATACTTTCAAACCTAAGATTTGTGCTTCTGGAGCGACACCTTTGATGCCTCCATTTTCCAAGTCACCATTCGCGGCAACCGTTCCTGAGACGTGTTGACCGTGCATCGATGCGCCTGGAGAATCATCCTTAATATCATCGTTCTCATCGTAATAGTTATAAGCGTATGGAACTTTCTCGTTCACAAAAGCTCCAGGTAAATCGAATGATGCAATTGCCTGATTGACTTCTGATTTCGTCAATTCTGCCGTTTTTGCGTCTGTGATTCGGTAGTCACGATGATCAGCGTCAATTCCTGAGTCGATGACAGCGACGACTGTCCCTTCGCCTGCAAATCCATAATCGCCCCATGTTTGCTCGGCTTGGACCATCCCGTTACTCGTGATCATATCTGGCTTCACTTCTGGACGCTCATATTCGTTGACGATGTGAACGGTCGCGACTTCAGGTAACGCTTCGACTTTAGCAATTTCACTTGTTGACAGGAACGTTGAGAAGCCGTTAAAGACAGTTGTGAACTCTTCAATCGGAGAAGCGGTCACCCCTTGTTTCTTGAGAGCAGACTTGGCCCGTTTTTGTTCGGACTCCACAGATTCTTGAGCCTTGTTTTGTTCCGATTTTGTTAATTCATTAAATTTTTTTCCTTTTTGAGCAGCTTCTGCAATCGCTGGGTCTCCTACGAGTTCAACCACGACCCTTACTTTTTTCTGCTTCTTTTCGAGCACAAGTTTTGGTTTTACGGATGCTTCTGCTGAAACAGATGATGTACCAGCTTGAATCAGTGCTGGTGATAATGCGATACATGTGGCGAGTGATGCGTTCAGATAGATTTTTTTACGTGACAACGTGTTAGCCCCCTGTGATTTGTTATTATCTGTAAAAAAAGCGATTCCTAACATTGAAGACTATCATAACGCTATTTGACATAATAGCAGTGGGTTTTTTTGTAAAATAGGGGAGTGTTTTTGCACAAATTTTAATGTTCTGACAATTACTAAAGACCTAACACATAAGACCTATATCCTTTATAGATAGAATAAAAAATCTAGCTAATGACTTGAAACGAGTAAAAAAACCTGGTAATCTAGCGTTAATGTTAAATGCCGATAATACATATCAAATTAGTAAGAATAAAGATTGGGGTGGCGCTATGAACTTACCATTCATGGACATCTTTAAAGATTGGGCAAAAGATTACGATACGGCTGTCGAAGGTCATGACGAGCAATATCATGAGGTGTTTGTTGAGTATGAACAAATGTTGGATGAAGTTGCGCTACACGTTGAAGGAACGGTGCTTGAGTTCGGTGTAGGGACGGGTAACCTGAGTAGTCGCATTCTAAAAGGACATCCGTTGATCGCGATTGAACCGTCTCCGGAGATGCGGCAGATTGCGATTGACAAATTAGGTATTGAAGTTCAGGAAGGCGATTTTCTCCGATATCCAGACTTTTCACAAGTCGATACGGTCGTGTCGTCGTATGCTTTTCATCATTTGAAGGATTCTGAAAAGGAGACGGCGATTCGTCAATATGTCGGAGAATGGGGACATCCGAAGTTCGTGTTGCTCGACACGATGTTTGAATCTCCGGCATCCCGTCAGGACATCATCGATTGGGCGAAGGCTAACAGTTACTCAGACCTAGTTGAAGACTTGAATCGTGAATACTATCCATATACGACAACGATTCGTTCTATGTTAGAAGCGAATGGTTATAACGTGATGATGACGCAAAAAAATAAGTTCGTATGGCTCGTAGTAGCCACTAAGTATCGAGGAGGAATTACACATGAAAACATATAACGTTGAAAGTTTTAACTTAGATCATACGAAAGTTCAGGCTCCGTATGTTCGTCTGGCTGGCGTGAAAGAGGGGTCAGCTGACACGATCTATAAATATGATATTCGTTTCATTCAACCGAACGAAGGCCTCATGCCAATGCGTGCGGTTCACTCACTCGAACATTTGATTGCGGAAAACAGTCGTAATCATTCAAATGATATCGTTGATGTTTCACCTATGGGATGCCAGACAGGATTCTATTGGACGATGTTGAATGACGGGGATTATGACCGAATGCTCGATTTGGTGGAAGCCACTTTACGCGATGCGATGAACGCAGAGGAATTGCCGGCACAAAACCCCGTACAATGTGGAAGCGCAAACCATCATGATTTTGAAGGAGCAAAGAAGTTAGCTTCAGATATGCTCGCAAAGCGAGACGAGTGGCATATTATCTTTAAGGACGAAGCGTAAGATGATTGTCCGTGACGTCTACGAGCTCATCGGGGATACACCGCTCATTGAACTCCATTCACTTCCCGTACCCGCAAATGTCAAAGTGTACGGAAAGCTCGAGATGATGAATCCGGGTGGAAGTGTGAAAGACCGACTCGGCATGAATTTGATTGAACGAGCAATTGAGCGCGGAGATGTCGCACCAGGTGGCACGGTGATCGAACCGACAGCCGG
Organism: Exiguobacterium sp. s57; assembly: GCF_018617685.1. Taxonomy (NCBI): domain Bacteria; kingdom Bacillati; phylum Bacillota; class Bacilli; order Caryophanales; genus Exiguobacterium; species Exiguobacterium sp. s57. The sequence goes on along the minus strand of NZ_JACSKR010000001.1, from coordinate 733,707 downwards.
GAACACCGGGATTGGTCTCGCCCTTGCTTGCCAACGGTTCGGGATTCGTCTTTTTACCGTAACCCCTGAAAAGTTTAGTCAAGAGAAACAAGCGCTCATGCGACTCTTGGGGGCCACGGTCGTCAACACGCCGACAGAACTTGGGATGAAAGGCGCAATCCATCACGCGGTCGAATTGGCGAAAGAGCATGACGCCTATGTCCCGGAACAGTTCTCAAACCGGGACAACCCGGACGCATACGTTGACATTCTATCTCGTGAACTTCTAAACGACCTGCCTCGGATTGACGTGTTCATAGCCGGAGCTGGTTCGGGAGGAACGTTCACTGGTGTCGCGCAAACGCTGAAACCTCTCGGTACGAAAACTGTCGTTGTGGAGCCGGTCGGATCGGTTTTAAACGGTTGTGAACCGGGCCCTCATAAAACGGAAGGAATCGGCGTTGAGAAATGGCCACCATTTTTGGAGCGGTCTTATGTGGATGCGATCCATACGATCACGGATGAAGAAGCGTTCTACTATGTGGCACATTTGGCGAAACAGGAAGGACTGCTCATCGGTAGTTCATCAGGTGCCGCCATCGCAGCGTGTGTAAAGGAAGCAAATCAATTGACGGAAGGCACGATTGTGACAATCTTGCCGGACAGTGCAGAGCGATATTTAAGTCAAGGAATTGTCAAGGAGGCAGAACATGCGTACAAAGACAGCACTCATTCACGGCGGTAAGACGACGGATCCATTGACAGGAGCCGTCACACCACCGATTTATCAAACGAGCACATACAAGCAAGACGGGATCGGGAACTTACGAGAAGGATACGAGTATTCTCGGTCGGCAAACCCGACGCGAACAGCGCTCGAGACACTCATTGCCGACATTGAAGGCGGTGTACAAGGCTTTGCATTTGGTTCTGGGATGGCAGCCATCTCGACGGTGCTCATGCTACTAAAATCAGGAGACCACGTCATCGTCGGATCTGACGTGTATGGAGGAACATACCGTGTATTCAATCGAGTATTTCAGTCACGAGGCTTGGAAGCAACTTTTGTCGATACATCCGATGAAACAGCGGTTCGGAATGCGCTTCAAACGAACACGAAAATGATTTATGTCGAAACACCGACCAACCCGCTTCTAAATGTGACGGACATCCGCGCGATGCGCACGATTGCAGATGAGGCAGACGTCATACTCGTCGTGGATAACACGTTCATGACGCCTTATTTCCAAAATCCAATCGATCTTGGAGCAGACTATGTCCTCCACAGTGCAACGAAGTACTTGGGTGGACATAGTGACGTCGTGGCGGGACTAGTTGTCGCTCGTACGGAAGAACAAGGCGAGGCTTTGGCCTTCCTTCAAAACTCTGTTGGGGCAGTACTCGGACCACAAGACAGCTTCCTTGTTGTTCGAGGCATCAAGACGCTGGCCGTCCGGATGGAGGAAATTGAATCAAATGCTCGTGCATTGGTCGAATTTTTACAATCTAAAAAGAGCGTGTCCCGTGTGCTCCACCCAAGTGTTTCAAGTGAAGAAGCGAAACGTATACATTTATCTCAAGCGCGCGGGTTCGGTGGGATGATTGCATTCGATGTTGGTTCAGCGGAAGCGGCGGAAATGATGGTCGCGAAGACGAAATACTTTACGCTTGCTGAGAGCTTAGGTGCAGTAGAGAGCTTGATCAGTGTTCCGGCCCGCATGACACATGCGTCGATTCCGGCTGAACGTCGAGCGGAACTCGGAATCACCGATGGGCTCGTCCGTATTTCGGTCGGACTCGAAGACATTGATGACTTGATGGAAGATTTGGCGCAAGCTTTGTCGGCGATCGAGCAAGTGAAGCAATAAACAGTCAGGGCGCGTTTTCGCGTCCTTTTTTCATGAGAAAAAAGTCTTGTATCGGAAGTCTTTCATCGACTAAACTGTTTTTAACTTGAAAGAGAGCGGGTGAACGTGTGAATAAGGGAGTGTTGACGACAATCGGGGCCTACGTCATGTGGGGCGTCCTTCCGATTTATTGGAAATTTTTACAAGAAGTGCCGAGCGGTCAAATTTTGGCGCATCGAATCGTTTGGTCATTTTTATTTATCTTACTCGTCCTGAGATGGACAAATCAGTGGAAAGAGTTCGGTTACGCCCTTCGACATCGTGCTACGCGAAACGCATTCATGTTAAACGGATTCATCGTTAGCGCAAACTGGTTTGTGTACATATGGGCAGTCAATCACGGATATATTATCGAAGCGTCTCTTGGGTATTACATAAATCCACTTGTCAGTATGGTGTTAGGGGTGCTCGTATTTCGGGAATCATTAAACCGAGTCCAATGGATAGCTGTCGGGATTGCCTCGGTTGGGGTACTCGTATTAACGTTAGGATACGGCTCGTTCCCTTGGATCTCATTCGTTTTAGCGAGTACGTTCGGATTTTATGGGATGGTGAAAAAACGACGCCCCCTTGCCTCGACAGTCAGCCTAGGGATTGAAACGTTAGCAGTCGTCCCTGTGGCGCTGCTCTTCCTCGGGAATCAAGTCGTCATCGACAACATCGCTTTTGATGTGTCTCCTGTGATTTGGGTTGCGCTCCTCGGGACGGGCGTAGTCACGGCGTTACCACTTCTTTTGTTCGGGTATGGGGCACAACAGATTCCGTTCACTCTCGTCGGGTTTCTTCAATTTATCGCACCGACACTTAGCTTGATTATCGGGGTCGTCATGTACCATGAACCGTTTACGTCGTATCATATCTTTGCCTTCACCTGCATTTGGCTCGCTATTTTCTTCTTCAGTTGGAACAGTTGGGTCGTTGCACGTAAACGTCGTCAGTTAATTTGAATTTGAAAGCTGTTACATCTCAAAAAAACATGGTAATATGTTAGATGTCAGACTTATATGTCAGAGGAGGAAATGAATAATGGAATTAGCCCGTTATATCGATCACACAGCATTGAAAGCTGAAACAACAAAAGACCAGGTTACAAAACTATGTGCAGAGGCGCTCGAGTACAAATTCGCGAGTGTTTGTGTCAACCCGACTTGGGTCAAGTATGCTGCGCAAGAGCTCAAATCAGATGATGACGTCAAAGTATGCACGGTCATCGGTTTTCCGCTTGGAGCGAACACGCCTGAGGTGAAAGCGTTCGAAACAAAAGACGCGATCGCAAATGGTGCAGATGAGGTTGACATGGTCATCAACATCGCAGCACTCAAAGACGGCGACTACGATCTCGTAGAGCGTGACATCCGTGCGGTTGTTGAAGCGGCAAACGGTACACTTGTCAAAGTCATCTTTGAAACATGCATGCTTACTAAAGAAGAAATCAAGAAAGCTGCTGAACTTTCAGTTAAGGCTGGAGCAGATTTCGTGAAAACATCAACTGGTTTCTCAACTGGTGGTGCAACTGTCGAAGACATTCGCCTCATGCGCGAAACAGTTGGACCAGACCTCGGCGTAAAAGCTTCAGGTGGTGTTCGTGACTTCGAAGGTGCAAAGGCGATGATTGATGCTGGAGCTACACGAATCGGTGCATCAGCAGGTATTGCGATTGTCACTGGTGGACGTTCAGACAGCGACTATTAATAAGTGGTTGACCACACGACTTAATTTCACTATAATATGATATGACGTGTGAAACACGTTTCCTTAGTCGTGTAATTCGGAGGGAGGGAAAACTAGTGGAAACTCGTGTCCGTAAAAACGAATCGCTTGAAGACGCTCTTCGTCGTTTCAAACGCGGTGTTTCGAAAGATGGCACACTTGCCGAAGTTCGTAAACGTCGTCACTACGAAAAGCCAAGCGTAAAACGTAAATTGAAATCAGAAGCTGCGCGTAAGCGTAAGAAATTCTGATTCCAGTTTCATTTGTAGAGAGGGTGTTGGCTCATGAGTCTTCAAGAACGCTTGACGGACGACATGAAGCAAGCCATGCGCGCTAAACAAAAAGATCGTCTTACGACGATCCGAATGGTGAAAGCGTCGCTCCAAAATGAGGCTATCAAACTAGGCCGTCAAGATCTTACCGAGGAAGAGGAACTCACGGTGCTCAACCGAGAGATGAAACAGCGCAGAGACTCCCTCCGAGAATTCGAAAGCGCTGGTCGTGAAGACCTTGCTTCCAAAGTAGCAGAAGAAATTGTCGTCCTAGAAGCCTATATGCCTGAACAACTCTCAGAAGATGAAGTGACTAAGATCGTCCAAGCAGCAATTGCTCAAACGAACGCATCTGCTCCATCGGATATGGGTAAGGTGATGGGCGTCGTCATGCCGCAAGTAAAAGGCAAGGCAGACGGTGGTCTTGTGAACCGAATCGTCAAACAACAGTTGACGAATTGATGAAAAAGCAGAAACTTTTTGGGAAACCGAAAGTTTCTGCTTTTTTTGCGTATTCTGAAACCACATTCAATCTTGTTTCGTATACACTAGAGATAGGAGATAGCTTTGAATTTGGAAGGGGGTAGCAAGACGATGACATTTGGTCTCGGAGTGATTCTGACAGTCTTTTTCGTCGGAGTCGTCCTTCTTGGAATTGAAGTGTTCGTAGCAGGCTTTGGATTGTTCGGTTTGCTTGGTATTGGGGCGGTTGTTGCCAGTTTGATTATGGCTGGTGCGACAATTGGTCAGCTGTGGCTTTCGGTTGGTCTGGCGGCAGCGGTGCTCACAGGGCTTGGATTTTGGGCGTATCGCCGCTTGAGTACGAATCGTCCGCTCATTTATAAAGGGTTGATTTTAACCGATTCGACATCTACCGAAAAAGGTTATCTGTCCCATGAAGACCGAAAACAACTTCTCGGAAAGGTGGGTGTCACCTTGACCCCACTTCGCCCAGCAGGTACTGCTGAGATTGACGGAGAACGAATCGACGTCGTGACAGAAGGTAGCTATCTCGATCAGCAGACAAAAATTCAGGTATATAAAGTGGACTCAGGGCGAATTGTCGTTCGAAACTTTGTAGAACCGAAGGAGGATGTAACAGAATGACACCAGAATTACTGACGACGTTACTCATTACAGGTGGAGGATTAATTGCACTTGCCATATTCTTCACGTTCGTACCAGTTGGATTATGGATTAGTTCGTTCGCTGCAGGCGTTCATGTCTCAATCTTCACATTGATTGGGATGCGCCTTCGTCGCGTCGTTCCATCAAAGATTGTCAACCCGTTGATTAAAGCGGTCAAGGCGGGAATCGAGTTAAACACAAATCAGCTAGAGAGTCACTTCTTGGCAGGTGGTAACGTCGACCGCGTAGTGAACGCGTTGATTGCCGCACACCGTGCAAACATCGAATTATCATTTGAGCGCGCTGCAGCCATCGATTTGGCAGGTCGGAACGTACTTGAAGCCGTACAAATGTCGGTTAACCCAAAAGTCATTGAAACACCATTTATCGCAGGTGTAGCGATGGACGGGATTGAAGTGAAGGCAAAAGCACGCATTACGGTACGGGCCAACATCGACCGTCTCGTCGGTGGTGCAGGGGAAGAAACGATTATCGCCCGTGTCGGAGAAGGTGTCGTATCGACGATTGGTTCTCAAAACAATCATAAACATGTATTAGAGAATCCAGATTTGATTTCGCGTACCGTTCTTACAAAAGGATTAGATTCGGGAACAGCGTTTGAAATACTATCGATTGACATTGCAGACATCGACATCGGTAAGAATATCGGTGCGGTTTTACAAACTGATCAAGCCGAAGCGGACAAAAAGATTGCGCAAGCGAAAGCGGAAGAACGCCGTGCGATGGCGATTGCCCGCGAACAGGAAATGAAATCTTCTGTTGAAGAGATGCGCGCGAAGGTCGTCAGTGCGGAAGCGGAAGTCCCGCTCGCGATGGCCGAAGCATTGCGTCACGGAAAGCTAGGCGTCATGGATTACGTGAATTACTTGAACGTTCAAGCGGATACAGAAATGCGAAAAGCGATTGGATCACCTGTCGATTCTGAATCAGATAGCGAGTGATTGATATGGATGGACTTTGGATACTTTTGTTAGCCGCCTTCGGTATTGCCTCGGCAGTGATGAAGCGGCTTGAAAAGTCATCGTCCTCTGACGACCGTCCTCAAAGCAGTGAACTGAAACGCTACTTGGATTCGGTCGGGGACGTGATGAAAGAAATTGAATCGTCGTTTGATGACTCCGAATCAGAGAAGAAGCCTGTATCACAAAAGGTGAGACGACGAGTGGCGCAAACAGAAGAGCGACAACTTCCTCGTGAACGTCAAGTCGAGATGCCGAAAGTGAGTGCTCAGTTCGAGCAAGCGGTTAAAATTCCACCGATTCCACAGGAAATAAAACCGAGAAAAACGAAAATTTCGAAAAAACGGATGCGGGAAGCTGTCATTTGGAGTGAGGTTTTACAACCTCCAGTCTCGAAACGAAAAAAGTAACAGGAAGGCAGTGACGTGATGTTACTGCCTTTTGCATGTGGAAATTACGCGGTCTTTCTTTCACGATAGGCGTGATAGTGCTAAAGTAAAAGAGGAATATCCGATTTTATGAGGGGGCAATGCATCCATTGATTATGACTGATAAAATACCATTCGTAATGGAACAAGCGAATGAAGCGCAAGCTTTACTCGGACCAAAAGATGAAGTGTTCCAGGCGGTTGAAACAGAATTAAAAGTAGCGCTCATCCCTAGAGGTGAGGAATTGATTATCCAAGCCGATTCGAGTGAAGCGTTAGAGGTGACGAAACAAGTTATTCTTACTTTGCAAAAATTGGTAAAAAAAGGTGCGCGTCTAAATGAAAGTGACGCCATTAGTGTCATCCAACATATCCAAGTCGGAAAAGGGGATGAACTGCTCGAACATTATGAGCGGGTCGTCTTCACGACGAACAAAGGGAAACCGATTCGTGCTAAAACTGTTGGGCAAAGTCGGTATGTTCGTGCGATTGAACGACGGGACCTTGTTTTTGGAATCGGACCTGCCGGGACAGGGAAAACGTATTTGGCGGTCGTTCTAGCCGCTCGAGCGTTAAAAGAAGGCCAAGTCAAACGAATCATCCTGACACGCCCTGCCGTTGAAGCTGGTGAAAACCTAGGTTTTTTACCAGGAGACTTAAAAGAAAAAGTAGATCCATATCTTCGTCCATTATATGATGCCTTATTTGATGTATACGGGGTTGAACAGACGAACCGTCTGTTAGAACGAGGAACGATTGAAGTGGCTCCTCTCGCTTATATGCGTGGACGGACGCTAGAAGATGCGTTCGTTATCTTAGATGAGGCTCAGAATACGACAAAAGAACAAATGAAGATGTTTTTGACACGACTTGGTTTTGGATCAAAAATGGTGGTGACAGGGGATTTGACACAAGTCGATTTACCAAAAGGGAAGGCGTCGGGATTACAAGAAGCACTACACCTCTTAGAAGGCGTGGACGGGATTCATTTCGAACACTTCAGTGCCTCGGACGTAGTTCGCCATCCACTCGTCAAGAAAATTATCAATGCTTATAGTACAGATATCACATAAGCAGACAAAAGAGGTCATAAATCGTGAAAGGGGGGGCACGAATGCAACAAGCTAAAAACTGGACCGTCGCGACCATCTCGCTTATTTTCTTCCTACTATTAGGTGCCATTCTTTATTTCACAGTGCGACCATCCATCATCAGTGTGGAACCGCTAGGGATTGCCGAACAAGATATTCGGTCTCCTATCACTGTCGAGGATCGAGTGGCGACCGAACGGTTGAAGCAGGAAGTGACGAACGGTGTGGGGAGCCAGTTCTCGCTGAGACGGGAATTCGCTGATCAACAAATTGCAAAAGTCGAGCAATTGTTCGCAGCTTTTGACAAAACCGATGACGAGACGGAACTTGCAGATATTAAGAATCGTCTGAATTCTACTGAGGCAAATGGGGCTCTCGCTGATGAAGAATTAAATTCGCTTCTTGAAGCCGACAAAAATACCCGTCAAACGGTCGAGGATGTGACGGTGACCGCACTACAGCAGGTGATGGACGATCGGATTGAAACGAGTTCCGAGGCGGTTGCCGAGGCTCGGGACCGAGCGGCTGCGATTATCGATCAATCGCCGCTCTCGTTTGAATTCCGAGCCATCTCAAAAACATTAAGCGATGAACTCATCGTGCCAAACTATGTATTCGATTCCGAGGCGACCCGTCAAAAGGAACAGGAAGCCGTCGATGCGGTCGATCCAGTCATCATTCAGGAAGGGCAACTTCTCGTAAACCAAGGAGAAGTCGTTACGCGAGAGGTGTATCGAAAGCTTGAACTCTCTGGAGCGATTGATCCGAACCGTTCGCTTGCACCGTTATTTGGGTCATTCTTACTCAGTGCGTTGTTGACCGGTGGATTTTTGTTTATGCTCATCCGTTCAAAGATTAAAGATCTATTGCTGAGTCCAAAAATCTTAGTAACGGTGTATGGGCTATTACTCTTACAACTCGGCATTTTCTTTGGTGTCGGATACATCGGGGTCGACTATACGACATACGCATATATCTTGGCACCGACCGCGTTCGTCGTATTATTGTTGCGGATTCTCATCGATGAACGAGTGGCGCTAGCATCGGCATTTATAACGATGATTGCCGGGAGTATCGTTGTCACTTTTGGACAAAGTACGAATTTCATGACCTTGGTGTACGTTGCGACAGGAAGTTTCTTAGCTGTCTTTTTGGTCGAACCTAAAATTCAGCGGAAGCGTTTGTTCTTGTCAGGTGTGTTGCTCGGTCTCGTGAACATCATCATGGTGATTGCCTTGCTCTTGTTGCGGAACGTGCAAATCTCATGGGACATGGCGATGTATCTATCGGGATTTGCCGTAATTAGCGCCCTTTTATCCATTGTCTTGACGTTCGGGTTCTTACCTTTTCTAGAGCCGTGGTTTGGGGTCTTATCGTCTGGTAGACTCATCGAGTTGATGAGCCCGACGCATCCATTATTACGAAAATTATTAATGGAAGCACCGGGCACGTATCATCATAGTATGATGGTGGCGAACTTGGCGGAATCTGCCTGTGAAGCAATTGGAGCAGATGGCTTGCTCGCGAGGGTCGCAAGTTATTATCACGACCTCGGGAAGACGGAGCGACCGCTTCACTTCATTGAAAACCAGCAAGGTGGAGGAAATCCGCATGACCGGCTGACACCTGAAGAATCCGCGGATATCATCATGGCTCACCCTTACGATGGGGCCGATTTGTTGCGGCGCTATAAGTTACCGAAAGAAATTATCGATATTGCTGAACAGCATCATGGAACATCTTTATTGAAATACTTCTATGTGAAGGCGAAAGAAGATCAAGAAAAGGACGTTTCGGAGTCTCGCTTCCGCTACCCTGGTCCGAAACCTCAAACTCGTGAAGCGGCAGTCGTCATGATTGTCGACTCAATTGAGGCAGCCGTCCGTTCGCAAAAACAGCCGACACCGGAGAAAATTCGGATGCTCGTCCGCTCCATCATCCGTGATAAGTTAGCGGATGGACAATTTGAAGAATGCGAGTTAACGACAAAAGAAATTTGGCTTGTCGGAGAAAGTGCGTGTGAGACATTGACCGGTTTGTTCCATGAACGAATTGAATATCCAGAATTAAAGAAAGAGGGAGAACTACATGCAAATCATCTCGAACGATGAACATGAACTGTTAACAACATCTCAAATTGAGCTCGTTGAATCGATTTTACAACATGCCGCTCAATTAGAAGAGGTGGAAGAGCCGAGCGAATTATCGGTCACTTACTTAACAAATGCGGAAATTCATGAGGTGAACCGGGAATGGAGAGGGAAAGATGCCCCGACCGACGTCATTAGCTTTGCCTTTGATGAGATGGGCGAAGATGAGTTGGACTTCACACTCGACGAAGACGAGCCGCACCTCCTTGGTGATTTGGTCATCTCGGTAGAACGTTGCCGGGAGCAAGCCGCTGACTATGGTCATTCGTTCGAGCGAGAGCTTGGCTTCTTGGCTATCCATGGATTCCTTCATCTATTAGGTTACGATCATATGACAGCGGAGGATGAAGCGGAGATGACTGCAAGGCAAGAGGCAGTCCTCACTCACTTCGAATTGAAGCGGGGCAACGTGTGAGACCCTTCCGAGTGGCGTGCGAAGGAATTCTGCATGCCGTTCGCGCAGAACGGAATATGCGGCTTCACCTCATATCGGCCCTACTCGTATTCACCTTTGCGATATGGCTACAAACGTCGGTGCGTGAAAATTTGATTCTGCTCGGTTGGGTGGTTGCAGTCATTAGTTTAGAGCTGATGAATACATCCATCGAGCGAGCGGTCGATCTCGTCACGAAAGATGTCCATCCGCTCGCGAAGCAAGCGAAAGATGTTGCCGCAGGAGCCGTACTAGTCGCCTCTATAGGTGCTGCCGTAACGGCACTCATTATATTCGGTCCAAGGCTATGGAACGTGCTATACTAAGAGTTCTGAAATTGAGAAAGCAGGTGCACTATGTATCAAGAAGATTTTAAATCTGGATTCGTGTCGATCATTGGCCGACCGAACGTCGGAAAATCAACATTCCTCAACCACGTGATTGGTCAAAAGATTGCCATCATGTCGGATAAACCGCAAACGACACGAAATAAAGTACAAGGCGTATACACGACGGATGATTCACAAATCATATTCATCGATACTCCGGGAATCCATAAACCGAAACATCGTCTCGGTGACTTCATGATGAAAGTAGCAACGAATGCCCTTCGCGAAGTCGATGCGATTCTTTTCATGGTGAATGTGACTGAACCTCGTGGTGCCGGGGACGATTTTATCATTGAGAAGCTTAAAGGGCTCGATACACCAATCATCTTGGTTATGAACAAGATTGATTTAATTCATCCCGACGAACTACCAAAGGTGATTGAACAGTATACGAATGAACTGGATTTTGCAGCGTACGTCCCGATTTCGGCGCTACAAGGCAATAACGTCGAACCGCTCTTAGGTGAAATCAAAAAGTTATTGCCGGAAGGACCGATGTATTATCCTGCCGATCAAGTGACCGACCATCCGGAGCGTTTTATTATCTCTGAGATGATTCGTGAGAAAGTGTTGCATAAGACACGCGATGAAGTGCCACACTCAATCGCTGTGGCCATCGAATCGATTAAGAAACGTGAAAACTCCGAGATGATCGACGTCGAAGCCGTGATCATGGTGGAACGGGATTCTCAAAAAGGGATCATTATCGGGAAAAAAGGGACGATGCTTCGCGAAATCGGAACAGATGCCCGCCACGATATCGAGGCTCTTCTCGGTACGAAAGTGTATTTGAACCTTTGGGTCAAAGTTCAGAAAGACTGGCGTAACAAGATGGGTCAGCTACGTGACCTCGGTTTCCGCGACGACGAGTATTAAGCCATGTTACAAAAAGTCACGGGAGTCGTCATTCGTACCGTCAATTATGGTGAATCGAATAAAGTCGTGACATTGTTTACAGAAGAACTCGGCAAAGTTGCGATTATGGCACGAGGCGCAAAGAAACCGGGCAGCCGATTTCACGCTTCGAGTCAGCCGTTCGTAGAAGGTATATATATTTTTCCGTCTAGCCGGGGACTGGCTCAGTTAAAATCGTCCGATGTCGTCACCTCCTACCCGGAGATTCGAAAAGATGTTGTGCGGATGTCGTACGCGATGTATTGGTTAGAGCTTGTCGACCGCTCTGTGGAAGATCGGGTGCAGAATCGTCCACTGTTTCGAATTTTACAAGATGCTCTCCAAGCGTTGAATGCGGGGATGGATGCAGACGTAATCACCCATCATATTGAATTACGCATTTTACATCTGTTAGGTGTTTCCCCTGTATTAACGGGTTGTGTGCGATGCGGGGACGTAACGGACCCGATGTACTTCTCTGTTGCATCTGGTGGCTTTTTATGTGCAAGGCATCAAGAAGAAGGAACGATTCGGCTGTCGGAACGACTGGCGAAACTTCTCTATTTGATGAGTAAGCACAATCTATCAGAATTTCGAAACGTACCGCTATCAGACGAGTCAAGAATTCTTTTACGTCAGCTATTTGATGCATATATGGAATCGTATAGTGGGTTGCGATTGAAGACAAAGCGTGTACTCGACCAAATGATTCGACTTCATCTGAATGAGGATTGACTTTTTATAGTGAATTCGATACGATGAGTTACGATTAGACAAATGAAATAGCGTGCGCGATGAAGGAAAAAAGTAACTCTTCCTGTCATGAGTTAAGCGAGTTCGGGATAGTGTGAGCCGAACGTCATGAGAAGGGTGAACGGCGATTCCAGAGCGCCCACATCTTTAAGAGTGGCCCCGATGTTGGGGCAAGTAGGGTGGAACCGCGGGAATCAATCCCGTCCCTATGTGCTAGGCACATAGGGGCGTTTTTTGTCGTTTCAATACTATTGGAGGTGTCATTTATGAAGCATATGACTATGCAAGAAATCATTCTCACGCTACAAAACTTTTGGGCATCAAAAGGTTGTTTGACGATGCAAGCGTACGATGTTGAAAAAGGGGCAGGAACGCTGAACCCAATGACTACGTTAAGAACTCTAGGTCCAGAACCTTGGAACGTTTGTTACACAGAACCATCACGCCGTCCGGCTGATGGACGTTATGGTGAGAACCCTAACCGTCTGTATCAACACCATCAGTTCCAGGTGATCATGAAACCTTCTCCAAGCAACATTCAAGAACTTTACTTAGAAAGTCTCGAGTTGATTGGAATCAATCCGCTTGAGCACGACATTCGTTTCGTTGAAGATAATTGGGAAAACCCGACATTCGGAGCAGCTGGTCTCGGTTGGGAAGTCTGGCTAAACGGGATGGAAATCACGCAATTCACGTATTTCCAACAAGTCGGTGGAATCGAGTGTGACCCGATTGCCGTAGAAATCACGTACGGACTCGAACGTCTCGCCTCTTACATTCAAGAAGTGGAGAGTGTATTCGATCTCGTATGGACAGACGGCTTCAAATACGGTGATATTTTCTACCAACCTGAATTCGAACACTCGAAATATACGTTTGAATTATCGGATGTCGACATGCTGTTCACGTTATTCGACACATATGAGAAAGAAGCGAAACGTGCTCTTGAAGAGAATCTCGTCTTCCCTGCGTACGATTACATTCTGAAATGTTCGCACACATTCAATTTGTTGGATGCAAAAGGCGCCATTTCGGTGACGGAACGTACCGGATTCATTCAACGCGTACGTAACATGTCACGTACATGTGCTGCTAAATTTATTGAAGAACGGGAACGCCTTGGTTTCCCACTTTTGAAACAAGAGAAAGCAGGTGACTTGAATGCGTGACCTTTTACTAGAGATTGGATTAGAAGAGCTACCGGCTCAATACGTCTTGCGTTCAGAGAAACAATTGGCAGAACGTGTTGATGCGTTTTTAAAAGAAGCTCGTGTTGAATTTGGGTCGATTGAGGTTTATTCTACACCGCGTCGCTTGTCCGTCATCGTTCGTGATGTAGCCGAAACGCAACAGGATTTGAAAGAAACACTCCGTGGACCTGCTAAGAAGATTGCTCAGGACGCGGAAGGAAACTGGTCAAAAGCGGCGCAAGGATTTGCTCGCGGTCGTGGATTGACAGTCGAGGACCTGTACTTCGCAGAAGAAAAAGGGGTCGAGTATGTCTTCGCAGAACGTCATGAAGAAGGTCAGGAAACAAGCTCATTGTTAAACGGTCTCGAAGACGTCGTTCGTAGCCTGACGTTCCCAAAAAACATGAAGTGGGGAACGAGTAGTTTACGCTACATGCGTCCGATTCGTTGGTTGATTGCTCTATTTGGTAAGGACATCATCGATTTTACAATCGAAGGCGTGAAAACCGGCAACGTGACGCGTGGTCATCGCTTCCTCAGTAAAGGAGACGTTGTCGTCGAATCACCAGCAGCTTATGTAGAGACATTGGAGTCTGCGTTTGTCATGGCAAACTACGAGACTCGTAAAGCTGAAATCGAACGTCAAATTAAGGAACTTGCCACAAAACAAGGATGGACAGTTCCGCTTGATGCTGACTTACTCGAAGAGGTCACAAACTTAGTCGAATGGCCGACTGCCCTCTTCGGAGAATTTGAGGAGGCGTATCTCGACCTCCCTGAGGAAGTACTCATCACAACGATGAAAGAGCATCAACGTTACTTCCCAGTTTATATCGACGAAACGTTGAAAAACTACTTTGTCACGGTCCGAAATGGAAATGCAGAGCACCTAGAAAACGTGGCGCGCGGGAATGAAAAAGTCATCCGTGCTCGTCTTGCAGATGCCGTCTTCTTCTATGAGGAGGACAAAAAGACAAAGATTGATGACCAACTCGCTCGTCTCGATCGCATCGTATTCCATGAAAAATTGGGGACGACTGGAGCGAAAGCACGTCGCGTGACTGAAATTGCGCAGATGCTCGCACCTTTATTTGACGCAGATATCGAAAAAGTCAGCCGTGCCGGTGCGATTCATAAGTTTGACCTCGTCAGTCAGATGGTATACGAGTTCACTGAGCTTCAAGGAATCATGGGTGAGAAGTACGCGCTTCAGCAAGGTGAGGATCAGGAAGTGGCGGCAGCTGTTCGTGAGCATTATATGCCACGCTTCGCAGGAGATCAGTCCCCGGAGACGGCAACAGGTGCTGTACTTGCTCTAGCGGACAAGCTTGATTCGATTGTAGCATTCTTCGGAATCGGCATGATTCCAAGTGGTTCGCAAGACCCGTTCGCCCTACGCCGTCAAGCTCAAGGTGTCGTTCAAATTCTTGGAGATTGGAAAATTGATCTCTCACTCGACAAGCTGCTTTCAAAAATTGTCGAATTACAGCTGAAGGCAGGACTCTTCGAAGCCGATAAAGAACAAGTCAAGGATCAGCTGGTGGACTTCTTCAAACTCCGGTTGAAATACCGTCTACAAGAACAGAAGGTCCGCTACGATGTGATTGACGCGGTATTGACGACGACATTGACGATCAATCGCCTTGATGCTCGTGCACAAGCAATTCAACACTTCGTATCGACGAATGCAAAATCTTTGATTGAGCAATTGTCGCGCGTCGTCAACATTTCGAAAAAAGGTGAGCCAGGAGATGTCGTCCCTTCATTGTTTGAAAATGATGAAGAGATTGCCTTACATGAAGCGATTGAACGAATAGCTCCTGAAACGAACAACGCTGTTCAGGCGGGAGATTATCAAAAAGCGTTAGAGCTCCTTCAAATGCTTGAATCACCAATTATGATGTACTTTGAACATACAATGGTCATGAGTGAGGACGAGGCAGTACGCCAAAACCGTCTCCATGAAATGAACCGACTTGCTACGACGATTAAGAGTGTCGCAGACTTCAACGCGCTCGTACTCTAAACAAACTAGAGGGGGTTGGCTATGCAACTGAATGAACGCCAACAAAAGATTGCTGAGATTGTGAAGGAGAACGGACCGATTACAGGGGAACAAATTGCGCAAGAATTGTCATTGACGCGCGCAACCCTGCGACCCGACCTCGCCATCTTGACGATGACAGGAATACTTGAAGCAAGACCTCGTGTCGGCTACACGTTCGTCGGCAAACGAAACTCGTCAATGCTCCGAGAAAAGCTAGATTCCTTGACTGTAGGGGACTTCATGTCGTCTGCAAAAGTCGTTCGGGATGAAATGACAGTATATGATGCAATTGTCACACTATTTTTGGAAGATGTTGGGTCCTTGTTCGTAGTTGGACGTGATCGAGAGTTGGTCGGTGTATTATCTCGTAAAGACCTTCTCCGTGCTGCGATTGGAA
The DNA here is from genome assembly GCF_018617685.1 of Exiguobacterium sp. s57. Taxonomy (NCBI): domain Bacteria; kingdom Bacillati; phylum Bacillota; class Bacilli; order Caryophanales; genus Exiguobacterium; species Exiguobacterium sp. s57. The sequence goes on along the minus strand of NZ_JACSKR010000001.1, from coordinate 717,959 downwards.
ATCAGGATTTGGACCAATTACCGGTCAACGTCATCATGACGCGTATGCCGAATATTACAGTATGTGAGAAGGGTGAAACGTTAATTCGGGCAGGTATGAAATTGATTGAAAAACAAATTGATGCCATGCCTGTCGTTGAAGAGAAGGATGGAAAATTGATTGTTCTCGGTCGAATGACGAAAACTAACATGACGAAGGTGCTCATTGCGTTAGCGAACGATGAGTCAATCTGAGGAGGAAACCGATTTGACTATGAAACAACTCGTGTTCGTTGTAAGTGACTCGGTCGGAGAAACATGTGAACTCGTCGTCCGAGCAGCGAGTATCCAATTTCACGAGAATGCAATTGAGACACTTCGCATCCCGTTCGTTGAAGATGAACAGACAATCATCGATGTGGTCACACAAGCGAGAGCTCAACAGGCGATTATCGCGTATACGCTCGTCAATGAGGAACACAGGGCTCTTCTCATGAGACTCGGAAAAGAGCATCAAGTAAAGACGGTCGACTTGCTCGGTGATTTACTCGACGTATTATCAGGACAATTGAAAGAAGCCCCGCGAGAGAAACCGGGGCTCATCTATCGATTAGATGACGACTACTTCCGAAAAATCGAAGCGATGGAATTTGCCGTCAAGTATGATGACGGTCGGGATCCACGCGGGCTGAAAAAAGCCGATATCGTGCTTGTCGGGGTTTCCCGGACGTCAAAGACACCGTTATCTCAATATTTAGCACTCAAACGATATAAAGTCGCAAACGTGCCTCTCGTCCCGGAATCACGACCACCTGAGGAATTGTTTGATTTACCTGCAGAACGATGTATCGGATTGATCATCTCGCCAGAAAAGTTGATTTCAATTCGAATGGAACGCCTAAAGTCACTCGGGTTGAAGCCGGAAGCGGATTATGCACAACTCGAGCGAATCAATCGTGAGCTCGAGTATGCACGCGGGATTTATGAACGAGTCGGTTGTGAAGTCATCGACGTGACAAACAAGGCTGTCGAAGAGACTGCGGGAATCATTCTGCGTCACCTCGAACAATCTAAAGACGTCTGAAGTAAATAAGTGTTTCAATTAGTATTCGTTGCTTCGAGAGGGTATAATAGAGTATTGACAGTACAGTGAAACGGAACGTGATGAGCGTTCCGTTTCGTTGCGAGATTGGAAACAGGGAGTGGTCAAGATGCCACGGATACCAGATGAAGTTATCGCAGAAGTGAAACAGGCAACCGATATCGTGGAGTTGATTGGCGAACGTGTCGAATTAAAGAAACAGGGACATCGATTGGTCGGATTATGTCCCTTCCATTCCGAGAACTCTCCGTCCTTCTCCGTTTCGCCCGAAAAAGGGATGTATCACTGCTTCGGTTGTGGTGCCGGAGGAAATGTATTTACATTTGTGATGGAGACCGAAGGGTTATCCTTTCCCGAAACGGTCGAGCGCCTAGCAACGCGCGCGAGCATTTCAGTAGACGGCATCCAAGGTGACGAAGAATTGACACGTGAACAAGTATGGCGCAAACAGATGCGGGATGCGCATCGACTCGTTGCTGACTTGTATCATGAAGTATTGATGAAAACGGAAGCTGGCGAAGTGGGATTGTCATATTTGCGAAATCGCGAGTTAAACGAAGAGACGATTGCGCAATATAAGATTGGTTTTGCCCCAGACCAACGACGCTTTACTGTCGAGTTGTTGGAGCGACGAGGGTTCGATTTAGAAGTGATGGTTGAAGCAGGTTTGATTTCGAAGTCTAAATCCGGTGAATATTTTGACCGATTTGAAGGACGGGTCGTCTTTCCGATTGCGGATCGAGACGGCACCATCGTGGGCTTCAGTGGCCGTGCGATTGATGATCGACAGCCAAAGTACGTGAATACGGCTGAAACACCGTTATTCAATAAAAGTGAACTGTTATTCGGTTTCTCCCAGGCGAGGGCATTGATGCGAAAGAAAAAACGTGTCTTCCTCGTCGAAGGAAACGTTGACGTTTTGCAAGTGGCACAAGCGGGGACAAAAGAAGTCGTGGCATCACTCGGTACCGCATTTTCTCCACAACATGCAAGAGCCCTGTCTCGTATCGTGGAAGAAGTGGTCATCTGTTATGATGGGGACCACGCGGGACAAGAAGCGACTCAAAAAGTCATTCGCCTATTAGAAACGTCTCCACTTGATGTACAAGTTTTGCCGCTACCAGAAAAGACCGATCCGGACGATTATATCCGTCAACATGGGGCAACTCACTGGCAACAATTTGTCGAAACTGAACAATTGAGTGTTCTTGATTTTATGAATCGGATGCTCAGGCGAGGGAAAAACTTGAGTCGAGAAGGAGAACGGATTCGCTTTATTGAATCTATGCTTGAAGAGATTGGTAAGACGAATGATTCGATTCGAAGAGATATGTATGTGAAAAAGCTGTCGGATGAGTTTGAAATTCCGCTAGAGACGCTTCGTTCGAGAATTCCTCATCCGACGTCAAGCGAATCAAATCCAACTCGCACAGTTGACGCTGTGGAACCGATACGAAAACGTTCGAGTAAAACAGGTGAGCCTCGTTGGATGAAAGCTGAAAAGAACTTGTTGCGCGCGATGTTGACGGGACCGGAGCAGGTTCGTTTCGTGCGTGACCGCTTAGGGCTTCGTTATCAAGATGAAACCCATCGTATGCTTGGCTCTGCATTGTATGAAGTTGTATCCGAAACGATGACACAAGATGAATTTGATCAAGTTACGCTTCCTTTTATGGAGCGTTATTGTGATCAACGCCCCGATTATGCGATGCGCTTTGCGGAAATTCGACTGATGGCTGGACCGGATGAACTGTCTGAAGAGGTTTTAGACGAATACATTCGGGTCATAAACAGTTATGAGGAGCAACGTCAAATCGAGCGTGCAAAAAGGGAAATCGCTCAAGACGCCGAAAGTATAGTAGACCAGGCGTCCAAGCTACAAGAATTGATTGCCCGTAGTCGTCGTCTTCGAGAACGATGATCGTGGATGAAGTTTGGAAGGAGTTGAACTGCTAGATGGCAGAGAAGAAGAAAGAGGATTTATTTAACGCCATAGAAGAGCTTGAAAAGTTAGGAAAGAAAAAGGGCGTCGTCTCAATGCAAGCGATTCAAGATCGCCTCAGTCATTTTGAGGTTGATTCGGATTTCATCGATAACTTCATCGAAGATTTAGAAGCGAAAGATATCCGCGTCACAGAAGATGCAGCTGACGCAGAAGAAACCCCTGCGAAAAAAGAGGATGAGGAAGTTGATTTAAACGATTTGTCAGTACCACCTGGGATTAAAATCAACGATCCGGTTCGCATGTATCTGAAAGAAATCGGTCGTGTCGATCTTCTCAGCGCGAAAGATGAGACAGAGCTTGCTAAGCGAATCGAACAAGGAGACGAAGAGGCGAAGAAACGTCTCGCAGAAGCAAACTTACGCCTTGTCGTATCGATTGCGAAACGTTACGTCGGTCGTGGGATGCTCTTCCTTGATTTGATTCAAGAAGGAAACATGGGACTCATTAAAGCAGTCGAAAAGTTCGACTATATGAAAGGGTTCAAGTTCTCGACGTACGCAACGTGGTGGATTCGTCAAGCCATTACCCGTGCGATTGCTGACCAAGCCCGGACGATCCGTATTCCGGTACACATGGTCGAGACGATCAACAAGTTGATTCGTGTTCAACGTCAATTGCTTCAAGATCTCGGTCGTGAACCAGCTCCGGAAGAAATCGCCAAAGAGATGGAGCTCACACCTGAAAAAGTTCGTGAGATTTTAAAAATTGCTCAAGAACCAGTTTCACTTGAAACACCGATTGGGGAAGAGGACGATTCACATCTCGGGGACTTCATTGAAGACCAGGACGCGATGGCACCACAAGATGCGGCTGCATATGAATTGTTGAAAGAGCAATTAGAGGATGTCCTCGATACGTTGACGGACCGGGAAGAAAATGTCCTTCGCCTTCGTTTCGGGTTAGATGATGGTCGCACACGTACACTTGAAGAAGTCGGAAAAGTATTCGGCGTCACACGTGAGCGGATTCGTCAAATCGAAGCGAAAGCTCTTCGTAAATTACGTCACCCGAGTCGTTCCAAACGCTTGAAAGACTTCCTCGATTAATTTCATATTTGTATAAAGTGTGAAGTTTTAGAAGAAAGGAAGGAAAATGAGTGATTTTCCTTCCTTCTTTATTATTTTTTGAGTAAAATAGTGTTGGATAGAAATTTGGAATGAACATGAGGGGGAACTACAATGCGTAATCCATTGTTACCGTTTGCGGCAATCGCAATCGTCGCAATTATTGCCATGGTATCATTATCGTATTTTGGTGTGAATCAGGCGCAACAAGCGGCTGAAGGTCCAGCAGTCACTGAAATGAACCCAGAAGAGTTATACGCAGCGAAGGGTTGCACAGGTTGCCACGGCGGAAACCTTGAAGGTGGCGTAGGTCCAGCGCTTACTGGAGTAGGTGATCGCCTTTCGCCAGAAGAAATCGCAAACATCATCGTCAATGGACAAGGATCGATGCCAGCAGGTCTTGCATCGGCTGAAGAAGCAGAAGTGCTTGCGAACTGGTTGATTGAACAATAAGAGGTTGCGCACTCCATAATGGGGTGCGTTTTTTGTTGTCGAAGTGCGGAGAATTCGATACGCTAAGGAAGAAGTAGAACAAAGGAGTTGTCTTGAATGCAAGAACGTATCATCTTAGACCGCCGCTTGAAGCAGGTTGTCGATTATATCCCTAAAGGAAGTGTGCTCGCCGATATCGGGTCGGATCATGCATACGTACCATGTTATGCCCTTCAACAAGGAATCATTTCAAAAGGAATCGCAGGAGAAGTGAATGTAGGTCCGATGGAGGCTGCAAGAGCACAAGTGGACCTGATTGAATCCCTTGATGCAATCGATGTGCGACTTGGTGATGGTCTCGCAGTATTGAAAGAGGATGAGGCAACTTGTATCTCGATTTGCGGGATGGGAGGGAGTTTGATTCGTTCCATCCTTGAAGCAGGTAAAGAGAAATTGGGTGCGGTCGAACGTCTCATTCTTCAACCTAACGTCGACGGGCAGCACGTTCGAAGCTGGTTGCTTGAGAATGGCTATGTCCTCGTCGAAGAGGCGATTGTGGAAGAGAACGATAAGGTATATGAGATTCTTGTGGGCGAAAAAGGGATAGAAACGATTTACAGTGAAGAAGTGAATGAACGGAATTGGCAATTGTTATTCGGTCCGTTTCTCATTCAGGAACGACCAGAACCATTCAAGCTCAAATGGAGTCGAGAAGCAGATAAGTTGGAGTACGTTCTCGGTCAAATGGCAGACGGGATTCAGTCAGAGGCACTGATTCAAAAACAAGTCGAATTTAAGAAAATGCGTGACAAGATGAGAGAGGTGAGTCAGTAATGGCGAATGGCAATCAAGTGATTCAATTATTTGAAGAGTTTGCACCGAAACATCTGGCAGTCGAAGGTGATAAAATTGGTTTGCAAATCGGTACGCTAAATAAAGAGGTTAAGCGGGTTATGGTGACACTCGATGTTCTCGAATCGGTCGTTGACGAAGCGATTGAGAACGAAATCGATTTGATTATTGCGCACCACCCCCCGATTTTTAGCCCGTTATCTCAAGTTAATGATCGCTCCACGGCAGGAAAAATTACGATGAAGTGCATTCAGCATAACATTGCGGTCTACGTCGCACATACGAACTTAGACGTGTGTGTCGGTGGTGTCAATGACTGGATGAGTGAAGCAATCGGGTTGCGTGACACGAAAGTGCTCGTTCCGACGTATGAAGAGCCGGTCTATAAACTATCTGTATTCGTGCCAGAAACACACGCCCAGGACGTCTCCCGTGCCCTAGGAAAGGCAGGGGCAGGACATATCGGAGACTATGCGGATTGTCAGTTTCAGGTTTCGGGGACAGGACAATTTACTCCGCTTGATGAAACGACCCCGTTCATTGGGCGTCCGCATGAAACCGAGCAAGTGAATGAGATGAAAATTGAAACAGTCGTTCGCGAAAGTCAGAAAAAGCGTGTCTTGAAAGCGATGAAAGATGCACATCCTTATGAAGAAGTCGCGTATGACTTGGTCCGTGATGAGATTGACGGACATGTGTATGGTCTAGGACGAATCGGACGACTCGAACGAGCGCTGACACTCGAAAAGTTCGCTGATCATGTAAAGGCAAGCTTTGGCGTAGAAGGCGTGCGAGTCGTTGGTGATTTAGAGCGGTCAATTGAAAAAGTAGCCGTATTAGGTGGGGATGGGAATAAATATGTATCAGCAGCTCATTTTAAAGGAGCGGATGCATATGTGACAGGTGACTTATACTTCCATGTGGCCCATGATGCGATGGCTTTAGGGCTTGCGGTTGTAGATCCAGGTCATCATGTCGAGAGTGTCATGAAACGAGGAGTCGTCGATATGCTTAGCGAGAAATTTTTGAAGGCAAAAATTGATGTCGACTTGATGATTTCCGAAGTAAACACGAACCCGTTTAAGTTTAGATAACCTAAAATCCCCCATCCTCATATAAGAGAATGGGGGATTCCTTCACTTCCGTAATGCTTTAACTTTTGGTAAGATACTTCGAAGCTCGAGATATGGCGTTTTATCGTGCGTGCTCAAATCTTCAGGTTCGTACTGTGACAAGAAGTCGATCACTTTTTTAGTAATTGGAGTAGGTGTAGAGGCACCGGACGTCACGGCAACGGTCTCCACACCTTCGAGCCAATCCATATCCAGTTCGCTCAAGTCACCGATGCGATACGCATTCGTACCGGCGATTTCTTTTGATACTTGTGCCAAGCGATTCGAGTTATTTGATTTAGGATCTCCGACGACAATTAGTAAATCGCAGTCACCAGCCTGTTCAGCAACGGCTTCCTGACGTACTTGTGTCGCGTTACAAATTTCGTTATGCACTTCAATATGCGGATAACGTGCCTGGATTTTTTCAATCAATGTGGAAACGTCCCATTGACTCATCGTCGTCTGGTTTGTCACAAGAATTTTTCGTTCAAACAATCGACTCGGTAACTGATCGATTTCATGTTCGTATTGAATCAAGTGAACATGGTCAGGTGCAACCCCGATTGCGCCTTCCGGTTCTGGATGTCCATGTTTTCCGATGTAAATGACATCATATCCTTCTGCTGTTTTTTCACGAATCAAATCGTGTGTGACAAGTACGTCTGGACACGAGGCATCAACAATCGTCAACCCTTTCTCGATGGCCCGTTTGCGAACGAGTGGTGAAATTCCGTGTGCCGTGAAGACGACTGTACCACAATCAATTGTTTCGAGTGCCTGCATCCGATCATCACCATCGACCGTTTTGACACCGAGATCCTCAAATGCCTGTGTGACGTGACGATTATGAACAATCATTCCAAGTATATGAATCGGGCGTGGCAAATCTGGATTTGCGACCGCCTCATTTGCAAGTTTCATGGCATCGACGACACCATAGCAATATCCGCGTGGACTAATTTTTTTAACTTTCATATGAAGACGAAGGCTCCTTTCGAAGTGCTTTCATACGTATTAGTCTAACATTGTTTCGAAAATACGAAAAGATTTGCGTGTATTCATGCTATAATTTTTAGGTTAGAAAGGAGGGACGCCGTGAATCGCATGAAACAATTGCATGAGCTTAGAAAATCTTACTTTTTCCAAATCACGTTCATTATTATCATTATTTTAGCACTTGTCATTTCATCGCTTGCCTTTTCTGCTGATCGCGTCACGGTGTCTCGAGCAGAAGAACTTGCAAAAGAACAATTTGATTATGCGATTGATGACAGTATTGAAAATATTGAGTCCCGAATCGGAAAATTGTATGAAGATTTAGTTTACCTTGGCGCTTATGTAGGAAACGAACCATGGATTGAAGAACGAATCCGAACAGGTTATTTGAATCAACGGACGAGTTTTACATCAATCTTTTATTATGATGCTAGGCAAGATTCGTTTAAATGGTACTCCGAACGGCAGGTCTCTTCATCTATTATTAAACGCGATCCTAAATTCATGGAAGTGTTGACTGCTAGTGGAAGAGAATTATATATGAGTGACCCCATCATGATCAGTGGAGATATGGGTACTTTCTTATATGTTCCTGTCATCGAAGACAATCGACCGGTCGGAATCTTTGGCGGGAGTATCAGTGTCTTGAACTCTGATTTGTATCGTCGTTCGTTAGAGTCTGCTAATGATGATATGATCTTATACTTGTTAGACAATCAAGGCGAAGTATTGACTACCTCATTCAATCTGGTCACAGATGCGGAGCGTCGTGTTTCGCGTGAAGTCATTGACGAAACGTTAGGACGAAACACGCGGACCATTCTAAGTACGGATGAAGACACGTTGATGTATGAACCAGATGCCCGTGTCAGTGGATGGAGCATGCTCGCAAAACATCAGAATGATTCGGTGTACGAGACAGTGTATGATACGCGTTGGCAATACTTGATGATTGCACTCGTCACATTTTTCTTGAGTATTCTCGTTGGGTTGTTACTCTCCCGTACATTGACAAACCCCCTTGTCGAGCTGGTCAATCGCATCAAAAAGCAACAATCCCTCGGAACGATCTCATTGGAACGAACTGGTTCAAAAGAAGTAGAAACGTTACTCGACACATATAACGATTATGCGCAGCGGATGGAAACATCTCGACGTGAACAGTTGAGCCAGCAACAGCTAATCTTACATCAAGAAAAATTAGCTTCACTTGGTCAACTGGCCGCGGGGATTGCGCATGAAATTCGAAACCCTTTGACCCCAGTGCACATCACGTTACAAATGGTACGAGAAGGACAGGGTAGCAAGGATATGGTCGACGTTGCCATTAAGGAGTTAGAACGGGCAAACAGTTTAATTTCGACGATGTTGACGCTCGCTAAGCCAGATCAGGCGGGGAAGTATGAAGAATGGATTAATATGATAGACTTTACGAAGCGTCTCGAATTTTTAATGGATGCTGAATGTTATAAGCGCCCGACTAAATGGGAATTACTTGTACCGAACGACATGCCACCATTTTATGCGTCATTTGATATGCTCGTTCAAATCATTTATAACCTATTCAAAAACGCTGTTGATGCCGTGGAAACGGAGGGTGCAGAGGGAAGTGTGGTTGTCACGATTCTCTTTACGGAACAGGAGTATCGTTTCTTAATTGAAGACAATGGGATTGGCATGAGTGAGGAACAACTTAAGATGTTCGGTTCGGCTTTCCATACAACGAAAGAGAGTGGGAACGGTCTTGGCATTTACATGATTCAAGAGTACTTGAAAAGTGTGAACGGTATGATGGAGATTGATAGTTCGTTTGGCAAGGGGACGGCGATTTTAATCAAAATCCCAAGGAGACGACCATCATGAAGGGATTTAAACATTATTGGCTCTGGTTGCCGATTATTTGGGCGATGACTATTCTTCTCATTACATCGATACAGTTACCGGAGAAAAAAATAAGGGAAAAAGAAGTTGGGTTCGTGTTTGTCAGTGATAAGCATGAACATGCGAACAAATTATTAGACTCATTTGTGCATACGGCCAATCAAAAAGGGTTTACTCCGATTCCGACGACGAGTGAGGACTCACGTGTCCTTGAAAAAGAAAAGCTAGATTCTTTGATTGACCGAGGTGTCGAGGCAATCTTTTTAACGACGCTAGATGATACGTTTATTCAACCTTCATTAGAACGCGCCAAACGTGAAAACATTCCAATTATTGCAATTGATCGTATGATTGATCATTCGAGTGTCTTGACATCGGTCGTATCTGACAATGTCGATATCGGACGAATGGCAGCAGAACAGATTGCTGCGAAGTATAGTGATCTCGAACGACCGATTCGCGTGGTAGAGGTAAGGGGAACCCCGAAAGTCCGCTCCACGATGGACCGCAGCCTCGGGATTCGCGAATATGAGAAGGCAAATGCCGATCATTTTCAAATCATCGCATCGATCACTGGGAATTACGATACGTTTCAAGCAGAAATTGAGATGTCTCGTTGGCTAGAAGAAGATATCCCTTTTGATGCCGTCTTTTCGCACAATGACGATAATACGTTCGGTGTCGTCCGAGCTTTAGAAAGTCACGGTTTGACGGACAAGACCATCGTATCGGTGGACGGCATCTCAGATATCTATCCCCTCATTCAAAATGGGAAAGTCAATGCGACTGTCGTGCAGTCACCGAATGAGATGATGGAAGTCGGATTCAAAGCGCTCGAACTACATTTAAATGGAAAGAAAATTGCCAAACACTATTATTCAGCAAGTTATTTATACGAGGGTGTGGCAAAAGATTGATTGACAAATCATTTGATTCCGCTATGCTAGGAAAAGTGGAAAGAAACAGGAGGTGTATCGATTGAACAGCTTCCAACAGTTCAAATTGCTACCGTTTATGATTGATGCCTTAACAGAAAAGCGCATCACGAAACCGACCGATATACAAGCACGGATTATTCCGGCTGCATTAAATGGTCGAGATATTATTGGAAAATCACAGACAGGAACGGGTAAAACACTTGCGTTCTTGTTACCGATCGTCGAAGCGATCAACCCAGAAGAAGCATCAGTTCAAGCTATCGTAGTCGCCCCGACACGTGAACTCGCTTGGCAGATTCATGAAGAATTGAAATCGATTCTTATTAAAAATCCGGATTACATCAAATCAAGTTTGATTGTCGGAGGAACAGACCGCGAACGTCAAATCGATAAGATGAAAAATCCACCACAACTCATCGTCGGGACGCCTGGACGAATCCTTGACTTAATGAAAGTGCAGGCTTTGTTCTCGCACAAAGTTACGCATTTTGTCGTCGATGAAGCCGACCAAATGCTCGATATGGGGTTCTTACCGGAAGTTGACCGCATCGCGCAGTCACTCCCGGAAAAACTTCAAACGATGGTCTTCTCAGCGACAATCCCTGAGAAACTTGAGCCGTTCTTGAAGAAATATTTGCACGATCCGCGCTTTGCTGAAGCAAGCCCTGAAGATCGTGTCGCACCAAAAATCAAACACCATGTCATTCCGGTCCGTCACCGTGACCGCAAAGACTTGACTGTTGAAATTGCAAAAGCAATTAATCCTTTTGTTTGTCTTGTATTCACAAATACGAAACAAGAAGCGGATGAATTGGAAACATCGTTCCGTGAAGCAGGATTAAATGTAGGTACGTTACATGGAGACATGCAAGCCCGTCGCCGTAAACAAGCCATCAAAGATATTAATGATGCCAAGTATCAATATGTTATTGCGACTGATTTGGCGGCTCGCGGAATTGATATTTCAGGAGTTTCTCACGTCATCAACCACGGCATCCCGAAAGATCTTGATTTCTACACGCACCGTGTCGGTCGTACTGGTCGTGCGGGCGCATCAGGTGAGGCATATACGCTATACGAGGACCATGAAAATGGGCCGATCAATCGTCTCGAAGAGCGTGGGTTCGAATTCACACACGTCGATTTGCGTAACGGTTCGATTCAACCGATTAAAACACGTCGTCGTCGCCAAACAGACCGGAAAATGAAAGTTTCGCATACGGCACATAGCCGTATGGCTGGTGAAATTAAAAAGGCGAAGAAAAAAGTGAAGCCTGGCTATAAGAAGAAATTTAAGTATAAGTTAAAAGAGACCGCATCACGCGAGCATATGCAACAACAGCGCACGGATCGTCGGGCTGCACGCAAAAAAAACAAACGTTAATCATTTGAAGAATCGACTTCTTGGAGTCGGTTCTTCTTTTTGTGTAAACTAAAGAAAGAAGCATACGAAGGGAAGATGATGATGTTAAAAATAGGTTCACACGTTTCGGTATCAGGTAAAAAGATGTTACTTGCAGGTAGTGAAGAGGCCGTGTCGTACGGGGCGAATACGATGATGGTGTATACAGGCGCCCCCCAAAATACACGACGTAAACCGATTGAAGATTTGAACATCGAGGCGGCCCTGAAGCATATGTCGGCACACGACATCGAGGAGATTGTCGTACATGCCCCGTATATCATCAATCTCGGAAATACGACAAAGCCAGAGACGTTCGAGTTGGCCGTTTCCTTTTTGACACAGGAATTAAAACGGGCTGAAGCACTACAAGCAGCTCGCCACGTTGTCCTCCACCCTGGGGCACATGTCGGCGCAGGAGAAGAAGTCGGTCTCGCCCGAATCATTGAAGGACTAAATGAGGTACTGACGGGTGACGAACAAGTGAAAATCGCGCTTGAGACGATGGCAGGTAAAGGGAGCGAACTCGGAAAGACGTTTGAAGAGCTTGCGACTATCATCGACGGCGTAACACATAATGATCGTCTGTCCGTTTGCTTTGATACGTGTCACGTTCATGACGCTGGGTATGATTTAGTCGGTGATTTAGACGGTGTAATCGAAGAATTCGATCGCATCGTTGGAATCGATCGTCTCGGCGTACTTCATGTGAATGATTCGAAGAACGTTCGCGGTGCGAAAAAAGACCGTCATGAAAACATCGGATATGGCGAGATTGGATTTGATACATTAAATCGTATTGTTCATCATGAGGCATTCGCGCATCTACCAAAAATTTTAGAGACACCATATATCCCAATCAGTGAAAAAACGAAAATTGCTCCATACAAACAAGAAATTGAGATGTTCCGTGCGAATCAATTTGATTCTGAATGGCGTGATCAGTTCACGCTAGCTCATCAATAAGTGATGAACGTCCTTCAGGTCGACCCGAATCGATACGACGTCTGGAACGCATTCCCGGCTTATTTCCTTGAGCAAAGTCCGGTTTATGTAAAAGGGAAGGTAACGACTCCGACAGCGTTTATCGAAGTGATTGGACATGGGATTGTGGCGGAAGCGGAGATTTTGTTAGAAGAAAAGATTATGCGACCGGATGATCCATATTGGCTCGGTGGTGGGGTAGAAGGCTTGGCAACGTATAGCTTGGTGGATTTGCTACAACTTCACTTTCATCATCCGCTATTAAAGGTTGGCATGTATCAGGTGGATGAACCGTACGAGTCGATGCGAAAAAAGTGGGATGACGGCTATCATGTACCGTCGTCTAAATGGACGAAAGAGACTTATGAAGCGCATATATTTCGAGAAAAGCTATTCGCACCGTTGTCTCAATCGACCATGTGCTCGATTTGTCAAACTGACCTCGCAGTGCGTTACGGGAGTGATGCGACAAAATTGATGGAGTATCACCTTTCAGATGAGCATGGTATATGGATATGTCCAACCTGTCATAAAGCAATCCATACACTGTACTAAAAAAGATGTCCCTTTTTGAGGGACATCTTTTTTTAGAATGGCCAGTTTGCCATAGCGAATTGATAGACTTTCATTCCAAGGAAGACCCCGAAGATGCCGACAACTCCTGGTAATACCGGTGGTGCCGGAAGTGGCAGTTTGAGTGCTGTAAAAATAGCACCGCAAATCAAACCAGCGAGTAATGATAGTAAAATTTCTTGCATGTATAATTCCTCCGTCTCTTTTATTGAAAGCGCTTTATAATGACGTAACCGAATTCATTATACAATGACTTTCTTCTTTTGAGAAGTCTAACATCAGTCATCTGTCATTTTCTCATTTTCAGATCGCAGACGGAGGACTTCACGTTCGGCCCAATTTGAAGGTTCCCGCTCAAAGACGCTTGGAATGTTATTCCAACGACCACCTGTATATTGATGAATGATGATTTGTGACTGGATCTCTTCTTTTTTGGCCTCTCCTTTCACATATACATATCGTCCGTCAGAACGCTGTCTTCTTGCCTTAACGTTATCAACGAGTTGAAGAGCCATCATGTCTTTGATATACGTCTTGTGCGATGTATTCAGGATAGGGAAGAGAATCTCAATCCGCTTCTTCATATTACGGGTCATCCAGTCAGCTGAAGAACAGTACAAGTCTTCTTTGCCATTTTGATAGAAATAAAAGATTCGTGAGTGTTCGAGATAGCGATCGATAATGGAAATGACTCGAATGTTTTCAGAGACACCTTTGATTCCTGGCCGCAAGCAACAAATTCCACGTATAATCAAATCGATTTTTACTCCTGCAGAGGAAGCATCATATAGTTTAGTGATGATAGCTCGATCTGTTATCGAATTCATCTTGGCGACAATTCGTCCATTGCCGTACTTCTCATGTAATTTAATCTCTTCTTCAATCTTATTGAGGAAAAAATCTTTCATATCATCGGGAGATGTCTCAAATTGATGCCAGGACGGTCTTTCTCCATAACCGGACAACCAGTTGAAAAAGTTTGTGGCATCCTCAGCGAGTTCCTCATTTGTCGTGAGGAGCCCAACATCGGTATACAATTTTGCTGTAGAGTCATTATAGTTACCTGTTCCGAGGTGGACGAAGCGCTGCAATACTCCTCCTTCTAAGATTCGAACGACGAGTGTGATTTTGGAATGCGTTTTGAGTTCTTTATAACCGTAAATCACGTGAGCCCCGGCTTTTTCAAGTTGCTTCGCCCATTGAATATTTTTCTCTTCATCGAAGCGCGCCTTCAATTCAACGAGAACGGTCACTTGCTTCCCGCTTTCTGCAGCATCGGTCAACGCTTTGATGATTGGGGAGTCCCCTGAGACTCGGTATAGTGTCTGTTTGATGGCTAACACATTCGGGTCTTTTGCAGCTTGAGCGATAAATCGGACGATTGGATCAAACGAGTGATACGGATGATGAAGCAGATAATCCTGTTTGGCGATGCTTTGGAATAAATCTTTTCCGGATTCTAGACCTTCGGGGATAAAGGGAATCAATGTCTCATTGATCATATCATCGTATTCCATCCCGATTTGGCTGTATATACCGAATAAAAAGGTCAGGTCGATTGGACCATCGACGATGAAAATGTCACGGTCGTGTAAATCGAGGACATCTTGTAGCATGAACAACAATTCTTTTCGTAATGAACGTTGTTGCACTTCGAGTCGGATGCCAACCCCATAACGTCGTTTTTTCAGTTCTTTTTCGATTTGTTTCAAGACGTCGCGACTGTCTTCCTCATGGAACGGCATATCAGCATTACGGGTAATTCGGAATGGCATCGTTGATTCGACGACGAATCCTTTGAAGAGCGAGTCGATAAATTGAATGATTAAATCTTCTAGTAAAACCAAATCTGTATGTTCCTCATCATCGGTAGGCAGTTCCAAATAACGAGGAAGAACAGATGGAACTTGAACGAGGGCGAGTCGTTTCTTTCCTTCGCTGTTTGAAGCGATTTCGACGGCGATATTCAACGATTTTGATAAAAGCATTGGAAACGGCCGATAGGCATCAATTGCAATCGGAGTGAGGACCGGAAAAACATGTGTGCGAAAATACTCTTTCACAAAGTCCTGCTGTGTCTTGTTCAAATGTTTCGTGCGTAAAAAGCGGACATTCTGGTTAGATAGCTGTTTCGTGATTTTTTTATAGGTCGCATATTGGGTCTCGACGAGTTCCTGTGCTCGCATCGAAATCGACTTAATTTGTTGTTTCGGAGTAAGTCCCGTCTTATCTTCTGGACGGTTAAACCCGGCGAGTACCTCATCCTTTAATCCACCGACACGCACCATATAAAATTCGTCAAGATTTGAGCTGAAGATCGCTAAAAATTTTAAACGCTCCATTAGCGGATTTCGCTCGTCCATCGCCTCTTCTAGAACACGTTCATTGAAATCGAGCCAGCTGAGTTCACGGTTGTTGAAATGGTCATACGTATAGTCGGACATGTTTATTCCTCCTCACTTATAACGATCTCAATCGATTGGTCGATTGCGCGTTCTAAATGCTTTTTATGTCGTGTACTTCGTTGCAACTCAAAACGAGCAGACCCATTCGTATCAAGAGAGAGTATAAGTCCGTCTTTTGACCTAGAAACATGTAGTTCGGTGACGATTTGGCGTTCGGTCAAATCGAAGGCATCGACGAGCTTTACAATGGAACCGAGCAATTCAAGACTCTTTAACAACTTTTGATCAAACCACTTCGGAAATGCTTCGATATGTTGCTCTAATACTCGTTTTGATTTAAATGATGTGACGAGAGCAAGGGCGAGACGGTCCTCGTTGTTTAGCCCTTTAAAATCGTTTGTAGTGATTAAATGGAACGTGTGGTCGCTCTTGTTGTTATGATCGATATACTCTCCGACATAAGCGAGGCGACAGGCCCCTTCAAGAAGCCCTGGTTCGAACGGTTTCGGTTTAATCACTTTTTCTTCAATCAATCCGGTATACAATTGACGGGCCAAGCGAATCAAGTGTTGATGGCGGGTGGGGTTCACATCATATTGTTTTTCAAAATGTCGGAAGCTCTCTTCTTTGACGTCGGCGAAACGGACTTTGTCGTGCTCATGTAAATAGTTTTCATAGAAGAGGCCTTCACGAAGCCCATTGTTACTCATCGTAAATTCAGGAACTTTCAAATATTTTGCTAGTTCTCCGATTGCTGTGACAGCAGGTGCGATGATGTCGACGCGGTCTTTAGAGAGTCCGTCCAAGCGTCCGAGTTGCTTACTCGACATTCCGACGAGCTCGTCTACAACTTCCTCAAGTTGATCAGCAGAGATTGTATATTGATGAATTCCTTCAAGTGGAAAGTGAGATAGGGTCTGTTCAACACGAACTAAGTTTCGAGCTGTCCCACCAACACCGACAAGTGGGGCGCCATGAGGTTCCAACCATTCAATTTCTTTGAATGCTTTCTTCAAGTATGAAATCAATGCCTTACGTTCGTCTTTCGTCATTGTATCGTCTTTCATAAACTCTTTTGTCAATGTGACGGCACCGAACGGGAAGCTGTGATAAAAGACGAGCTCTCGGTTCTGAAAATAGGTGACTTCCATTGATCCCCCGCCAATATCGACCGAGTAGCCATCTTCAACATAGGTCGAATTGACAATGGCTGAGTATCCGTAATACGCTTCTTCATAATCACTTAACAAACGGATGGTCATGTCAGTAGATAGCTTTACTTGTTGTAAAATTTCATCCGAATTATTAGCGTTCCGAATGGCAGCCGTCGCCACAGGGACTACATCGGTAACGGTGTGATAATCGTTTAATTCCTTAAAATGACGTAATGTATCGATGAGCGCAGCGATTCCTTCATCTGTCATTTCATTCGAATCATTAATATGACTGGATAAACGAGCGACCTCTTTCACGTTCAAACGCTCAAAGTATTGTCCTTCCTCGTTGACTTCAAAAATGACGTTCCGGATCGAGTTGGACCCGATATCAATGACTGCAAGTTTCTTTTCCATAAAACCATCCCCTTCATACTAATAGTGTAATCGACAAGCTTTTGAACGAACATATGATTTACGTGAATTTTAACATTTCGCTGAGGGGGAAACCGGTCTTGCTTGAAGACATGTCTAATATTTTGTATAATACAAACGCCTAGGAAGTAGAAATGATTACGATTTATCAAATGAGAGAAGGGATTAGATGACAAAATCCGTCGTCAAATTAAACGATGTGTCTTATTTCTATGATGGGACACCGGCCTTACAACACGTATCGATTGATATTCGACAAGGGGACTTTGTCGCAATCGTTGGAGAAAACGGTTCTGGGAAGTCGACCTTGATTCGAACCATTCTTGGTTTACTAAACCCACAACAAGGGTCTGTCGAACTTTTTGGCAAGCCAATCTCGCAGTTTAAAGACAAGTCTCGTATCAGTTACGTTTCCCAAAAAGCGGCCTCGTTTAACTCGGGATTCCCGGTTACGGTGGAAGAGGTCGTAGCAATGGGAAGATATGGTCGCCTTGGTTTATTCAAACGTCTCAAAATAGAAGATCAAGCAGCGATTCAAAATGCTCTTGAAACGGTAAATATGTGGCAGTTTCGCCATCGTAAAATTGGAGAATTATCAGGTGGGCAACAACAACGGGTCTTCATCGCACGGGCGATGGTTAACCAGCCCGATCTATTGATTCTCGATGAACCGACCGTTGGTGTCGACCAAAAGCATCTACAGGATTTTTATGAAGTATTGCATATGCTCAGAGAACATACGACGTGTACATTCGTACTCGTCACACACGATTTGAACGTTGTGACGGACCTCGTCACGAAAGTCGTCCATCTTGATCATGGAAAATTGGCGTGCAATTGTGGTTTAAGGGAATATAGTGAGCTCGGTGAACTGGCATCATCCATCAAACCATATCCTGTCAAAGTTCTCATTCACGAGGGTACAAGATGATTGCAGATCTCTGGACATATAGTTTTTTACGTTATGCGTTCATCGCGGCACTTGTCATCGGCTTCACTGCTCCTTTAATTGGTTCATTTGTTGTGGTCAGACGAATGAGCTTGATTGCCGATGCACTGTCACACATAACCCTTGCCGGTATTTCATTTAGCTTATTTCTTGGACAATATATTGCCTTGTTTGCTGGGCTAAACCCGCTTTATATGGGTACGTTAATTTCGGTGCTAGCGGCACTTGGGCTCAATTGGTTGCGCGGGAAATATATTCACTTTCAAGAACTGTCTATTCCAATTATGATGTCTGCAGGGATGGGACTCAGTGCAATCTTCATATCGCTCTCTAGAGGCTTCTCTATTGATTTATCATCACTCTTATTCGGATCGATTTCTGCAGTGAGCCAGTCTGATATATCATTGATTGTTGGTGTAGCAGTTGTGACCCTAGTTGTCATTATCATCTTTTATAAGCAACTGTTGTTCTTGTCATTTGATGAAGAGCAAGCAAAAGTCTCTGGACTGCCAAGTACGATGCTCCACACGCTGTTCATGTTCATCGTTGCGCTTGTCATTGCTGTGAGCATGCGAATTGTCGGTACGCTCCTCGTCTCTAGCTTGATTACCCTACCGGTCGCAGCTGCGTTACGTTTCACCTCAAGCTTCAAACAGACGATTTTTTGGTCCGTCATCTTTGGAGAGGTCGCGACAATCGGTGGACTTGTCCTCGCCTATGACCTCGATGTCGCACCAGGTGGGGTAATCGTGTTGATTGCTGTCAGCATTCTTGCCATCGTTATGTTACTTGAAAAAGTGATGAGTTTCAGGAAAAAGGAGGTATATCATGAATGAGACAGAAAGACTGGACCGACTTCGTTCGTCCTCTTTAAAAGTCACACCGAAACGTCTGGAAATGTATGCCTATCTCTCTGAAGAAGACCGCTATATCAGTGCGAAGGAAGTGCTTGAATATATGCGGGATAAGCATCCGACGATGAGTTTTGATACAGTCTATCGGAATCTCAAATCGTTTGCTGAAGAAGGTTTACTCGAAGCGACAGAGCTAGACGGGGAAAAGTCGTTCCGTGTCACGTGTAGTGCGAACCACCACCATCATCATTTGATTTGTCGAAATTGTGGGAAGACGAAGCTACTCGATTTGTGTCCAATGAGATTCGTAGAAACGCTCGATCCTGAATTTGAAGTGGTCGACCATAAGTTTGAGATATATGGGTATTGTAAAGAATGTAAGCAAAAGGGATTGAATTGATTCAATTCCTTTTTTGTATCGAAAGGGGGGCTTCAAATGATTTATACAGCTGCAGAAATCAAACAGATTGATCAAACCGCTACTCAAAACGGGATGCCTGAGTCGGTATTGATGGAACGGGCGGCCTCGGCAATCGTGCCTAAACTTCCAATCGAATCGCATTCAACCATATTGGTGGTGTGTGGTACCGGAAACAATGGAGGGGATGGCTGGGTCGTCGCAAGAGAGCTCGCCGTAAAAGGACATGAGGTGAGTGTATGGTTACCACTTGGTGATAGTAAATCAGAGGCAGCTTCGACACACGCGGCATATGCGTCTTCGCTCGTTCGTGTGATTGAACAACCTGTAGCAACGGATATTGTCATCGATGCTCTTTTCGGAGTCGGACTGTCTGGTCCCGTGACTGGAAAAGCAAGAGACGTGATTGAATGGGTGAATCAACAAATGGCAACCGTCTTATCGATTGACCTTCCTTCAGGAATACCGAGTGACTATGCACGTGAGTTTGATGGTCTGGCGATTCAGGCAACACGCACATATTGTTTGCACGGATACAAACGTACTGCGTTTTTAAATCGTACGTCGACATATTACGGACAGATTGAACGAATTGATATTGGATTACCGCATACATCGGATTGGAGGGTGTTGACCGAATCCGATTTCAATCGGTCATTATTGGAGCGGGACCGATTTAGTCATAAAACAGACTATGGGCACGGTATACTTATCGGTGGAAGTCGTCATTTGTTAGGCGCACCATTTTTAGGAGGTCGTGCTGCGATTCGTTCGGGGATTGGTTTATTAAATCTCTCCATCCCACGAGAAGCAAGCCCGTTCATTTCAACATTGCCTGAAGCGATGTACAATCAACATTCGGATGTTCTAGAGCAATCATATGATGCGATTGCAATTGGTCCCGGTATGGTGGAAGGTGAGGGGATGGATACCATCTGGCAACAAGTGAAGCACCAGTCTTGTCCCATTATTGTCGATGCGGGTGCGCTCTCGACGAGACGTTTAGAAACACGAGGTCCGCTCATCTTAACGCCTCATCCTGGCGAATTTTCCAGACTGACCAATCAATCGGTTGAAGAAATCGAAGGGGACCGTTTCGCTGTGGCCAGCGAGTTCGCGAAACAACATCGAGTTCATTTGATTTTAAAAGGCACGTATACCCTCATCGTCACACCTGATGGGAAAGGTGCCGTCAATACCGTAGAAGCGTCTGCTTTAGCGAAAGGTGGGAGTGGAGACATATTGACGGGAATCTTACTTGCGCTCTGGTCAAGAAAAGGTGAGCTTCAATCTCCTAGTGAGCAAGCTGTATTGTGGCATGCGCTCGCCGCCAAATTGATTAGTCGAACGATACACCCCGCAAGTGTACTAGCAAGCGATGTGATCGAAGAGCTCGGACGAATTTAAAAAGGCAATCCCGATTGCGTCGGGATTGCCTTTTAACGTTGCTGTAGAACGATTTGTTTCTCTATTTGTGCGACATGATGGTGCGCCTCGCGCCATGTCGAAATACGGGTCACGCCCTCTGGTAACGTCTTACGATTATAAGGTGCATCGAATAGGAGTACCGGGATTGATGTTTCTTCATGAATCGAGATTGCATTCTCATATCGATCTTCCATAAACAGTTCGAGTGACAAGTCTTTGACGACATTGATTTTATCATGGGAACCGGTCATGACCAACGAATCGAGCGGAAGGCGATGCTGTTTGATCCATTCTTCCGTAACCGGTCGCACGGCCTCACTTCTGGCAGTGACGTAATGCAGATGATGTTGTCGCTTTAGCTCCCATAACACATTAAGCACATCGGAGTGCGGAAGGGAACGGCGGTAAATCGCTTCCTCATGCCCCTCTTCAATCATAAACTTCCAAAATTCATGTTGCTCCATCGTTGTATACGTATGCAACTCGTACTCGGTCGCACGATGATAATCAATCGAATAACCGAGTGATTCATTCATATATAGGAAACAACTTTTAGGATCTGTAACGGTTCCGTCCAAATCAATGCCGATTCGCATCTCATCACTCCTCCTCATATGCCCTCTATTCTATCAAAAACCCGTACGGTTGCAACCGTACGGGAATGAGATTTGTTAATTTGATTGATTTGCGAGTTCCTGTTCTTCGCGCTCACGTTCAGCCATTTTTTCAGCGGCGATGGCATCGATTTCTTTTTTCAATTCTTCGACCATCGTCGCTTCAGGCACTTTACGGATAATCTTTCCGTGACGGAAGAGGAGACCTTCGTTACGTGCGCCAGCGATTCCGATATCGGCTTCACGAGCCTCACCCGGACCGTTTACCGCACATCCGAGAACGGCAACTTTAATATTGACGTTAATATTTTGAATGTAATCTTCTACTTCTTTTGCAATCGAAATCAAATCGATTTCAATTCGCCCACACGTTGGGCAAGAAATTAGAGTCGCGGCATTCGCTGCAAGCCCGAACGACTTGAGTACTTCTTTTGCAACTTTTACCTCTTCTACTGGATCATCTGATAGCGAGACCCGAACAGTTGAGCCGATACCGAGTGAGAGGATGGCGCCGAGTCCGGCCGCTGATTTGAGTGAGCCAGAGAAGAGCGGGCCAGACTCTGTGATTCCGACATGGAGTGGATAGTCGAATGTCTTCGCAGCGAGCGTGTACGCTTCGAGTGCGAGATTCACGTCAGACGCTTTGAGCGAGATGATCGTGTTGTAGAATCCAAGGTCCTCGAGAATCTTGACGTGGTGCATGGCACTTTCAACCATTCCTTGGGCAGTCGGATAACCATACTTTTCAAGGAATTGTTTTTCTAATGAGCCGGCGTTGACACCAATCCGAATTGGAATCCCTTTTGCTTTTGCTGCGTTTACGACAGCTTCTACTTTCTCACGGCGACCAATGTTACCCGGGTTGATGCGAATTTTATCGACGCCACTTTCAATCGCTTTTAAGGCAAGCTTGTAATCGAAGTGAATATCGACGACGAGCGGGATGTTGATGCGGCTCTTGATTTCAGCTAATGCGTCAGCTGCACGTTCGTCTGGACATGCCACGCGAACGACTTGGCAACCAGCTTCTTCAAGACGTTTGATTTCGGCGACTGTCGCCTCGACGTCATGTGTTTTCGTTGTGGTCATAGATTGGATAATGACTTCGTTAGATCCCCCGATAATCAAGTTACCGACACGAATTGGACGTGTTAATGAACGATGCAAAATTTCTGACATATACGTAATCTCCTTCTTTTGGAAAGAATCCAATCGATTTAAGATGATAAGGTTTCTTCATTATCATAACGAAAAGAATGTGAAAAAGCATCTAGGATGCGTAACGGATGTGTGCTCTTTACAAACTATAACGTTATCTTAACATCTACTTCATAATTTTCCACCGTCTCAAGACCGATATATAGGCGAGATTATAAAAAGAGGTGGCACACGTGAAGTGGAATTTCAAACGACATCTAATCAAAAAAGTCAGAAATGAAACCAAGAAAAATAAACGTCTAAAAATGGCACACCGTCTTCAATGGACACTGATGCCAATCGTCCTTCTTATCTTCATCCTCACATTTAGTTGGTTCGCACTAAAATCTGAACAACTGTTGTCAGCGGAGATTGAGCAACGTCTCCTGCGAGAAGTCACGGTTATGCGAGAATCAATTAAGACCTCATACAGTGCCTATGTCGCTAACGAGAAACAATTGAATCGTTCACTGAAGTCTACCTATATGCAACAAGCATCGATCTTATCGGGAGATGAGATGGATGCGGCTCAATTTTTAGTGAATGAGCAGTCGGTCGTGCAATTGACAGGGAAGAAAGGAATAACGGCAGACAGTTCTATAGAAGATATCTTTGAGAATTCTAAATCGGAAGTGATAGAAACAGAGCGATTATTAATTGCTTCCGTACCGATTCCTGAACTGAAAGCAGATTACGTTCTTGTCGTCACGAAAGAATCTGTTCTCGGTTCGATGAGTGAGTTACGGAGGCATATCGTTTACATCTTATTGATTGCGATGATTGGGATGACCTTTATGTTTACACGGTTCATTCACCGTGAAGTAAAGTCATTAAGTGTTCTAGCCAATTCGTTACGTCGCGCTGTCGAGTCGCGCCGATTCGACTATGTAATGCTTGGAGCAAAGTCAAAGGAAATACATATGTTAGAAACGGAATTCAATGCGTTCATTCATCTGTGGAATCAATCGATGACAATGATGGGGAAAACTGCAATAGCATTTAATAAGAGCTTGCCAGTCTTCAAACAAGAGCTATTGAACAGTCACCATCAAGTGGAACAGTTTAGAGAAGTCGCAGCCACTGTAGAGTCTACGAGTCACTCTTATCAATGTGTGACAAGCGGGTCTTCATCTAAAATGAGAGAAGTGACACAACAAATTGAAATGCTCGAACAACAAATTACAAGTGTGGATGAACGAGGGAATCGATTAAAATCAATTTTACATGAAGAGCTTGAAACATTCTCTGCAGTGAAAGAAGTCAGTGCCTATGTCGAGCGTCAAGTTGAGTCCATTCAGCAAAAGCTTATGGAAAGTGAAGTGAACTCTTCAAAGGCAGATGAAGCGCTAAAGAGTATCCTCTCCGTCTCGACAGCGACAAAAATGCTGTCATTAAACGCATCAATCGAGGCGGCACGAGCTGGAGAACACGGCAAAGGATTTGCTGTCGTTGCGAATGAAGTGGGCAACTTGGCCAAAATGACAAATGAGGCCACGCTTCTAGCGGTCAGTGCCATTGAAGCGCTGAACATAGAACGAACAGACTTGCTATCTGAAGTCAATGACTTCATTGGGGAGATTCACCTTCTAAAAGGTGCCGTCGATCGTGTCGAGGCTGGTATCGAGACGATTGATCACGAGATTAAAGTTCAGCTAGACGAGTTTCAGGAGATTACTGTTCATACCTCTAGTACAGGGGAGCGGCTCGTTCAATTGATGGAATCGAATGAGAAGTTACGAGAAATCAGTTCATTGCTTGAGCGGAAATTGAGTGATTTAAATGAAGGGGTAGATCGTTGGTCGAATGTTCAACGCTCACTACAAGATGCTGGCACGAACTTAGGAGACCAAAGTGAGGCACTGAATCAAACACTTGAGGAATTGTCACCGACATAAACAACGTCGAGCGTTCAAGAGGACGCCCGACGTTGTTTTTTTTGTGGCACTTTCGTCAGAGGATAGATAACATACCCTAATCCAATAATCAAACCAATAACTATGAAATTTGAATTGATATGATACAACGTGACTAACAGAACAGTCGGCACAAGAGTCATCGACACGGCATATGGCCAAGATTGACGATAGGGCAACATATTTTTTGAATAGATTTTCGTAAACAATTGGACGAATAAAGCAATGATGGATACCCAAATCAAATAGAAAAAGAAGATTGCGAAGCCGTGTAAAAATAGCCACATCGGAATAAAAAAGTCAGGACGAATTACTAAAAAATCTAACGTAGTGATGACAAGCGTCAGAATAAAAGCTGCGCCCATATAAGCATGTAGTGGCGCAAGACGAAGTCGTAACACTTGTTTTGAAGGGACTAGACTTGAGCGGAGAAACGTGAAAATCGTGGATAACATATAAAAACTCCAATCTGTTATATTACAAAGACTCATAAATAGACAATTTTGGTACAGCGTTTTAATAAAACTTTTACATAAAACGTGTTTACATGAAGATGCCGATGAAGGCATAATGAGTAGGGCATTAAAAACCAAGCAAATCCAACCAATTCTTAATTAAAAGGAGTACAAAAATCGTGGAATACAATTTGCAAGAAATGTTATTCATGTTTTTTGGAGGTCTAGGGATCTTCCTCTTCGGGATCAAATCGATGGGAGACGGACTCCAAAAGTCTGCAGGGAATCGCCTGCGAGACATCCTTGATAAGTATACAACGAATCCTTTCCTCGGTGTACTCGCCGGGATTATCGTTACAGTATTGATTCAATCTTCTTCAGGTACTACCGTTATTACGGTCGGGCTGGTCAGTGCTGGCTTCATGACGCTTCGTCAAGCAATTGGAGTCATCATGGGTGCAAACATCGGTACAACGGTCACGGCATTCATTATCGGATTCGATGTCGGTGAATATTCGCTTCCGATGATTGCAATCGGTGCAGTCCTGCTCTTCTTCTTTAAGAAAGAACGTTTTCAACACCTTGGACAAGTCATCTTTGGTCTTGGGGCACTTTTCTACGGTCTTGAGTTGATGGGAGACGGGATGCGTCCACTTCGTTCAAGTGAGTATTTCATCGACTTGACACAATCTATGAGTGACAATCCGTTCCTCGGAGTCATCGTCGGTACAGTATTTACTGTCATTGTACAATCATCTTCCGCAACAATTGGTATCTTACAAGAGCTATATGCTGGAGGGTCAATCGACTTAGACGCTGCACTTCCAGTATTGTTCGGTGATAACATCGGAACAACAATCACAGCGATTCTCGCATCAATCGGTGCATCGGTTGCCGCACGACGTGCAGCAGCAGCGCACGTCATCTTCAACTTGATTGGTACGACAATCTTCATGATTTTGTTAATTCCTTTTACAAATTATATCTATTGGATTACAGACTTCTTAGCAATTGAAGACAAGATGCAAATTGCATTCGCACACGGTACGTTCAACTTTGCCAATACGTTCATTCAGTTCTGGTTCATTGGTTCGATTGCTTGGCTCGTGACGAAAATGGTTCCTGGCGAAGATTCAATCGTTGACACGAAAGCGC
This sequence comes from Exiguobacterium sp. s57, assembly GCF_018617685.1. Classification (NCBI taxonomy): domain Bacteria; kingdom Bacillati; phylum Bacillota; class Bacilli; order Caryophanales; genus Exiguobacterium; species Exiguobacterium sp. s57. The sequence goes on along the minus strand of NZ_JACSKR010000001.1, from coordinate 691,660 downwards.
AACACTTAGATCCAATCTTCATTCAACAGTCACCATCGATTGCCGTAGAACAAGCAAAATATGAAGTCATCCGCATGGGAGATTTCGCAAAACTTGGTCTTGATGAAGCGCGTAACTATTTGACTACAGGCGACAAAAAACACTCTGAAAAATCAGCTCATATCGAAGAAGCGTTAAATTCGTTAAATGCCAAAATTACTGATTATCTCGTGAAATTGGCCGCAGTTGATTTGACAGAACAAGAATCACAAGAGCACAAGACACTCATGCATGCAATCAACGACATCGAACGCATTGGTGATCATGTTGAAAACATCATTGAGTTAATCGACTATAAGACAGCTACGAAAGTCACACTGTCGGCTGATGCTCAAAAAGAATTGACTGAAATGTATGACCTCACACGTGAAACGTTAGAGAAATCACTTCAAACGTTGGCGAGCAGTGATATGGTCGAGGCACGTAAAGTCATTGAAATGGAAGCGAAGCTTGATATGCTCGAGCGTCAATTCCGTAAAAACCACGTCGTCCGCTTGAACAAAGGGACTTGTGATGGACAAGCAGGTATGTTCTTCGTTGATATGCTCTCAAACCTTGAGCGAATCGGTGACCATGCGATGAATATCACAGAAATCACACTAGAAGATGCAAACGAAGTAACCGTATAAGAACTGGGCACTCCAAATGAATTTTTGGAGTGCTTTTTTCTGTTCGGTAAGGAATTTCCCTTGACACTCTAAAATATATTCAGTATATTATTACTGTATAACAACATGGCGGTGTAGCTCAGCTGGCTAGAGCGTACGGTTCATACCCGTGAGGTCGTGGGTTCGACTCCCTCCGCCGCTATTTATAAGGACCCTTAGCTCAGCTGGTTAGAGCAGACGGCTCATAACCGTCCGGTCGTAGGTTCAAGTCCTACAGGGTCCATTTTCCGACAACTTTCATTTTGTGAAAGTTGTTTTTTTGTTTTCAATCTAATGATCGTGGGTAAATACTCGTTAGCATTTTGTTTTTTGAAAAATATGAAATGAGGCGAACAAAATGGAACGAAATCACACCATGATGCAGTTTTTTGAATGGCATGTTGAGGCAGACCAAAAACATTGGAAGCGATTAAAACAGAGAGCAGAAGTCTTAAATAAAGCTGGAATCACGGCCCTTTGGTTACCACCTGTTACGAAGGGACAAAGTGGTGAGGACACTGGTTATGGTGTTTATGACTTGTACGATTTAGGAGAATTTAATCAAAAAGGGTCAATCGCCACGAAATATGGAACGAAACAAGAACTACTCGAAGCAACAGCGTATTGTCAACAAGAGTTAGGTATGCAAATTTATATGGATGTGGTCATGAACCATAAAGCAGGCGCGGATGCAACCGAGAACTTTGAAGTATTAGAAGTCGATCCGAACGACCGAACAAAAGTATTGTCAGATGAGCCGTTTGAAATTGAAGGTTGGACGAAGTTTGATTATGAAGCTCGAGACGGGAAATATTCGAATTTCAAATGGGACTACACTCATTTTAACGGAACTGATTATGATGCGGCGACTGACCGTTCTGGTATTTACTTCATCGTTGGAGAGAATAAGCGGTGGAATGATAACGTTGATGACGAATTCGGTGTTTATGATTACCTCATGTTCGCAAATATCGATTATCACCACCCAGATGTGCGTGAGGAAGTGTTGAACTGGGGTAAATGGTTCATCGAGGAAACAAAATGTGACGGATTCCGTTTGGACGCAATTAAGCATATCAACTATGATTTTGTGAAAGAGTTCAGCCAAACGATGCGAGAAGAGAAGGGGGATGAATTCTATTTAGTCGGGGAGTTTTGGAAATCAGACCTCGATGCGTGTCGAGCATTCCTTGATAACATCGATTATCACGTCGACTTGTTCGATGTTCCCCTTCATTACAATTTGCATCGCGCATCGCAAGAAGGGGCTTCATTTGATATGCGAACGATTTTTGATGACACACTCGTTCAGTCACACCCCCTTCATGCGGTGACATTCGTGGATAATCACGATTCCCAGCCTGAGGAGGCGCTTGAATCGTGGGTAGAAGAATGGTTTAAACAAATCGCTTATGGTCTCGTCTTGCTTCGTAAAGATGGGTATCCTTGTGTCTTCTATGGAGATTACTACGGTATTGACGGACCACACCCGACTGATGGCATGAAACTTGCGATTGACACGCTCCTATATGCTCGTCGTGAAAAAGCTTACGGCGACCAGGATGATTACTTCGATGAGTCGAATGTCATTGGATGGGTTCGCCATGGGGCAGAAGAGATTGAACGTTCAGGATGCGCCGTTCTCATTTCAAATTCCGATGAGGCTGAAAAGAGAATGTTCGTTGGTGAAGAGCGCTCTGGAGAAACATGGGTCGATTTGACGAATACCTTAGAGGACAAAATTGAGATTGATGATGAAGGATTTGGGGTATTTAAAGTGGCGGCGGGGTCTATTTCTGTCTGGGCGTTACCGGAAGAAGATGTCGAGTGAAGCATTAGAATTGAGTAGACCGTCACATATCTGTTACATTTAAGACGAACGTTGTTCAAAACACTTTTAAGGGGGATTTTAGTAATGGCTAAATTTGAATTACCAAAACTTGATTACGCATATGATGCACTCGAACCACACATTGATGCTCGCACGATGGAAATCCACCACACAAAACATCACAACACTTACGTCACAAACGTAAACAATGCACTCGAAGGGAAAGATGTAGAGTACTCTTCACTCGAAGACTTACTCCAAAAAATCGATTCACTTCCTGCTGACATTCAAACTGCTGTCCGTAACAACGGTGGCGGTCATTGGAACCATTCATTCTTCTGGAAGCTCTTGAAGAAAAATGAGAATGGTACGCCGTCTGGAGACCTGGCTTCTGCAATCGACGAGTCGTTCGGTAGCTTTGACGCATTCAAAGACGAGTTCACAAAAGCTGCAACAACTCGCTTCGGTTCAGGCTGGGCATGGCTCGTCGTGAAAAACGGGAAACTTGAAGTGACGTCTACACCTAACCAAGACTCACCGATCATGGAAGGCGTCTCGCCAATTCTTGGCCTTGACGTTTGGGAACACGCTTACTACTTGAACTATCAAAACCGTCGTCCTGACTACATCAATGCATTCTTCCATGTCATCGACTGGGATTATGTCGCGAAATTGTACGCTGACGCAAAATAAGTTGTTCTTACCTGGGACTCTTACATGAGTCCCGGGTTTTTTTGTGCTTTTCATTATTTTGTAAACAAATTATGATATAGTGAAAATCGGACAAAATGACAGATTATACTGTTCTCTATAATATAGAAGGAATTGATTGTGGAAGGAGTTAACGGGCTTGGCTAAAAATCGTGTGAAAGTGCTGAAGAAACGGCGAAACCACTTACCGTTACGCTTGAATTTACTATTTTTTATCGTCTTCATTCTATTTGCAACTCTTATTTTTCGGTTAGGGGTCGTTCAAATCGTGAACGGGGAATTGATTGCTCGAGAAGTACAGAAAACGGAGTCGAGTAAAATCAAGTATGAGGTACCGCGAGGAAAGATTTACGACCGTAACGGTCAAGTGCTTGCGGATACGATTTCGAATTACTCGGTCATGTATCGCCGCTCGCAAGTGACGAAAACGGATGAACGGTTAGATGTTGCAAAAAAATTGGCAGAGATTGTCGATATTCCGAAAGAAGATCGTAAAATGACCGAGCGTGACCGCAAAGACTACTGGATTGCAACGAATCCGGAGTTAGCGCAAGAGCGCACTCAATCTTTGTTGGAGGCGTTATCGGAAGAGGAACGGGCGGCATTGTCTAACCAAGACGTGGATCGCCTTTTGCTTGACTCGATCACAGAAGAAGAAATCACGTTTGATGATGCGACAGAAGAAATCATCGCCATCAAGCACAATATGGAAAGCGGCTATGCATTAGACCCACAGGTCATCAAAATCGGAGCAAGTCCGAAAGAGATGGCGGTCATCGAAGAAAATCTAGAATTATTGCCTGGTGTAAGTGTCGAACCGTACTATCAGCGGGACTATCCATTCGACGAGACGTTTAAAAGTTTCTTAGGAAGTTATCGTCAAATCCCGGCAGAACAACGTGCGTCTTATCAGGCGAAGGGGTACGGTTTGAATGACCGGGTTGGGACATCTTACTTGGAACAACAATATGAAGACGTCCTTCGTGGAACGCCAGCATACGATGTGTTCACGACTTACAAAGGGGAACCAGTCGGGGAACCGACACGAGTCAGCGGAAACCCAGGCAAAGATATCGTGTTATCAACGGACATCGAATTCCAAAAAGAAATCGACGAGATTTTGAAGAAGGCTATTCGAGCAGGACGTTCTGGAAGTCCTCACTTTGATCGGGCTTTTGCTGTTGTCATGAATCCTCAAACGGGGGAGCTTCTTGCATTGTCAGGACAGGAACTTGATTTAGAGACGAACGAATTTAAGGACGTTTCGACCGGAACGGTGCTGCGTGCCAGCCAAATTGGGTCAACTATTAAAGGGGCGACAGTCGCCTATGGATTTGAAGAAGGTGTCGTCAAACCAGGTGAATATATTTATGATGCTCCGATTCGAATCGGGTCGTCCGTCAAAGCCTCATATCGGAACATGGGGAACATCAACGACTTAGATGCACTCGCAATGTCATCGAACATCTATATGTTCCAAATAGCATTACGTTTGGCTGACTATTACTCGACAGGTCAAATCGTCGGAGAAAATGTCACACAAGCATTTGAAACGATGGAACATTATTATAAACAGTTTGGCCTCGGAGTCGAGACTGGAATTGACTTACCGTTTGAATCTACCGGATTCCGTAGCATCCCGGACCGTGTCACACTTCTTATGGATATGTCGATCGGGCAGTATATTTCCTACACGCCGATTCAATTGGCACAGTATACGTCCGCTCTAGCAAATGGTGGTTATCGTGTACAACCGCACTTGCTTAAAGAAATCATTGAGCCTGGTTCGCTTGATGAAAATAACAAGCAAGTCGTCAGCACGTTCCAACCAAATGCGTTAAATAAAGTCGATATTCAAGATGAGTACATTCAGCGAGTTCGCGAAGGATTTCGTCAAGGTGTTGAATCTTCATCAGGTTCATCTCGTATCTTGCAGCAGACAGGTATGACGGCTGCAGGTAAAACAGGTACAGCCCAGGCCATCGCTGAAGGTGAAGACGGTCAGGCGAAACGAAACGCCAGCGGGGAGCCGATTAAGACGCTGAACTCCAACCATGTTGGTTGGGCACCGTTTGATGACCCAGAAATTGCTTGGGCCATCATCATGCCTGGACTTGAGGCAGAGGGAATCAACACGCGTGTCGCTCATGACATCATGAAAGCTTACTTTGATTTAGAAGATGTGAATGCAATGCTTCAATGAAAGGGGTCACTTCGGTGACTTCTTTTTTTGTCTTTACAATTCTTTTACGTTCCGTTTATTTCTCGTTAATAGAAGTTCATTAGGATATTAATTGTAGGACATAACAACAGATCCACAACAAAAATCAAAGCAAACTCAAGGAGGACGTCACAAATGTCTTGGATGAAAAAATCAGCTGTACTCGCTTCAATCACTTCGGTCGCACTCGTAGGTGCTGCCTGTGGGAATAATGAAGAAGGTGGAGCTGCTGAAGGCGATGCGCTCTCAGGAAAAGTCGTCATGGACGGATCGTCAACTGTATTCCCAATCATGGAAGCAGTCGCAGAAGAATATTCAGCCGAACAACCGGAAGTTGAAGTGACGGTCGGTGTCTCTGGTACAGGTGGGGGCTTCAAACGTTTCGTGACGGGAGAGACAGACTTCTCAAACGCATCACGTGAAATCAAAGATGAAGAAGCAGCTGAAGCTGAGAAAAATGGTGTGGAATTCACACAACTTTCAGTCGCGCTTGATGGTCTATCACTCGTTGTAAACCCGGCAAACGACTGGGCACAAGATATCACGATTGAAGAATTGAAAAAAATGTGGACAGACACAAGCGTGAAAACGTGGAAAGATGTTCGCTCTGACTGGCCAGATGAAGAGATTTCATTCTTCGCACCAGGTAAGGATTCAGGTACGTATGATTTCTTCGACGAAAAAGTTCTTGATGAAGTCGATATTCGCCAAGACGCACAATTGTCGGAAGATGACAACGTACTCGTAACGGGTGTCGCAGGGACGGAAGGTGCAATCGGATTCTTCGGATTCGCTTACTACCTTGAAAACCAAGATACACTCCGTGCATTGAAAGTTGAAGGTGTAGAACCGACACACGATACAATCAACGATTTGTCATACCCGCTCTCACGTGAAATCTTCACTTACGTCAACAACGCATCATTGAAAGATAAAGAGCAAGTGGCTGATTTCGCACGCTTCATGAACGAAAACGCTGCTGATCTATCTGAAGAAGTTGGTTACGTGAAAATGGAGCAAGAACGTTACGATGAAAACATGAAAATGATTGATGAGATTGCTGGTGAATGATATTGACAGATGGCAGAAGGTGAGAGCTACTCTCGCCTTCTCGCCATGCTTTCTAGTATGAAGAGGTAGGGAGCGATACACGAGATGAACGAACAAAACAAAGAGCTCTCGATTCGAGAGATGATACAACAAAATAAACAAAAGAAATTCAGTACGACGAACGTGTTTGATAAAATCATGCCGTTCTTATTATTCTTGAGCGCATTCGTATCAGTCGTCACGACAATCGGTATAGCGTTCACGCTTGGTTTTGAACTGTTCAAGTTCTTTGAACGAGTGCCTGTCGCTGAATTTTTAGGGACGACAGAGTGGTACCCGCTTAGTGCAGATCAGCGCTTCGGGGTATGGGCACTTGTGATGGGGACACTCCAAATTACTGTAATTGCGATGCTTGTTGCGGTCCCGCTCGGATTGGCGTCAGCGATTTATTTAAGTGAGTACGCCTCAGAGCGAGCACGCCGGGTGTTAAAGCCGATATTAGAAGTGTTGGCCGGTGTACCGACCATCGTCTTCGGCTTCTTCGCCTTATCATTCATCACACCAATTTTGCAATCACTTATTCCAGGACTTCAAATTTACAACGCTCTAAGCCCGGGGATTGTAGTCGGAATCATGATTATTCCGATGATTGCTTCCATCTCTGAAGATGCGATGAGTGCTGTTCCGAAGAAAATTCGAGATGGTGCGCTCGGTTTAGGTGCGACACGTCTTGAAGTGGCGACGAAAGTCGTCATGCCTGCAGCGACGTCAGGAATCATTGCCTCGATCGTTCTTGGAATGAGTCGTGCGATTGGTGAGACGATGATTGTGACCATTGCTGGTGGTTCGCAGCCAAACTTTGAGTTCAATCCGCTCAATGCGATTCAAACGATGACAGCTTACATCGTTCAAATCGCTAAAGGTGATGCAGGGTACGGCACAATTGAATATTACAGTATCTATGCGGTCGGTGCGTTGTTGTTCGTCTTCACTCTCTTGATGAACTTGCTCGCAAACTGGGTGACGCGCCGCTTCAGAGAGGAGTATTAAAATGGCTTTACCGAATAGTGAGTTCAAGAATAAAAAGAACCTGATGAATCGTGAAACAGTGTCTGAGCGAATCAAGCGCCGTTTACAATTGAATGAAGTGTTTAAATATGTTTTCTTGGCAGGGCTAGTCTTTGCGTTAGTCGTTCTGTCGACTTTGATTTATGACATCGTTTCGAAAGGGGCAGGGTGGGTCGACCTCGACTTCTTACGTAACTTCCCGTCACGTCGTCCCGAACAGGCTGGGCTATACCCCGCATTGATTGGCTCATTATGGTTGATGTTTCTCATCGTACCGATGGTGTTTGTCATCGGCGTCGGTGCGGCAATCTACCTAGAAGAGTACGCACCAAAAAATCGTATGACTTCATTTATTGAAGTCAATATCTCAAATCTGGCTGGAGTACCTTCAATCGTCTTCGGATTGCTCGGTTTGACGATTTTCGTCCGCGTCATGGAATTGGGTAACTCTGTTATCGCTGGTGCCCTTACCCTAGGTCTCATGAGTTTGCCAATCGTCATCGTGGCATCACAGGAAGCGCTTCGATCAGTCAAAATGGAGTTACGCCACGCTTCTTTAGCACTTGGAGCATCAAAATGGCAGACGACGTTCAATGTCGTCTTACCGTCAGCGATTCCTGGGATTATCACGGGAATCATCTTGGCCGTGTCTCGTGCAATCGGTGAGACGGCACCATTGATCATGGTCGGTGCTGCCACGTTTATTTCAACAACACCTAGTGGCATTTTCTCTGACTTCACAGCGTTACCGATTCAGATTTATAACTGGACGAGCCGACCGCAAGCGGAATTCCAAAACTTGGCCGCAGCTGGAATCATCGTACTGATGACAATGCTCATTGCGATGAACTCGGTTGCAATTTATATCCGAAACAAATATACGAATCGACATTGAGTCGTTTTTGCAGATGAATGAGGAGGAAGCTCGAGATGATGAAACAACAAGAGCTCAATAAAGGAGATCAAAACGTGAACACAACTACGACAGAACCGACAATGACTGAGATGAAAAAAGATAGCGCTTATGTCGTCAACAATTTGAACTTGTGGTACGGAGAAGACCAAGCATTGATTGACGTCAACCTCGACATTAAACAGAATGAAGTTACGGCAATCATCGGACCGTCTGGATGTGGGAAATCGACATTCATTAAAACGTTGAACCGTATGGTCGAGCTCGTCCCGTCGGTTCGAACAAATGGTGAGATTCTGTATCACGGGAAAAACATTTTTGACCGCGGCTACAGAGTGGAAGATTTGCGTACATCTGTCGGGATGGTGTTTCAACAACCGAACCCGTTCCCAAAATCCGTTTATGACAACGTGGCATATGGTCCACGTACGCACGGAATCAAAAATAAGAAAGTGCTAGATGAAATTGTCGAACGTTCGCTTCGCGGTGCTGCCATTTGGGATGAAGTAAAAGACCGTTTGAATGAGAATGCGTACGGTCTTTCTGGTGGACAACAGCAACGTCTCTGTATTGCTCGTACGTTGGCGATTGAGCCTGACGTTATTTTGATGGACGAGCCAACGTCAGCCCTTGATCCGATCTCTACGTTAAAAGTAGAAGAGTTAGTCCAGGAGTTAAAAGAGCAATATTCCATCATTATCGTGACGCATAACATGCAACAAGCTGCCCGTGTTTCAGATAAAACGGCATTCTTCTTGAATGGAGAAGTTGTCGAGTTCGATATAACAGATAAGATTTTCTCGAATCCATCTGACAAACGGACGGAAGACTATATTTCTGGCCGTTTCGGTTAAGGAGGAGACTAGATTGATGGCACAAAATCGTACATTTTTTGATATAAAGTTAACAGAGTTAGAAGATAAAGTAGTTCATTTGGCGAATTTGACGATGCGCCAAACGGCAACGGCAATCGAAGTGTTAGAAAAACATGATCTTGAATTGGCAAAAACCGTAATCGACAATGATAACGAACTAGACGATTTAGAGTTAGCAATCAACGACGAAGCGATTCTGTTGATTGCAAAGCAACAACCAGTTGCAACTGACTTACGCCGTCTAATTGTAACGATGAAGTCAGCCACTGATTTGGAGCGGATTGCGGATTATGCGACGAATATTGCTAAAGCAGTGACACGGATCGAGCATGTTCCATATGTACATGACATCCAACCGCTTAAGCAGATGGCTGAACAGTTGATCGACATGCTTGAACTTGCGACTCGTGCATATCGGAAGGGTGAAGTGAGTCGTGTTCGTGAACTCAATGAAATGGACCGTGTGATTGACGAAATCAATTTGACGGTGATCAAACAATACATCGGTTCTCTTCCGGCTATGACGGTCGGTACGAATGATGTGTATGAATTCTCGAACATCGCTCGATACCTCGAACGCATGGGCGATCATGTGACAAACTTCGGAGAGCATTTGATTTTCCTTGAAAAAGGGAAACATTATGATTTGAACCAATAAGATTAGTGGTAAAGAACAACAAGACTGTTGTTCTTTATTTTTTTTGGGCAGGAAAAGCAATCCAGAAAGCGAATAATAGTCTACATGGATTTTTACATGAAGGGAGCCTAACAGAGATGGAAGAGAAAATCGTATCCTTGAAACAACAAGGTTTTACGTTAAAACAGATTGCGGCAGAACTAGACGTCCCCATTGGCAAAGTCCAATACGCATGGCGAAAATGGAGAAATCAGCACCAAGAATCGGAGGACGTTATCCCTGTGAAACAAAAAAGCGACAAGAAAAAAGAAAAGACGTCCGTAACGGCATCACACAAACAAGTAGCATCAGCGAAAGAATCGGTTGATGTGAAGGCTTCACCACTCCTTGAGAAAGGTCCTGAAGGATACTGGCAGTTACCAGACCGATATAATGTAGACTTTTTACATGCGATCGTCCAGTCTCCGAACTCAGTATATGTGTGCTGGGAAGTATCTGATTTGGTGAAAAAAACGTTAGAGCTTCAGTTCATGAGACGATGGGAAGAATTGCCGAAAGCGTTCCGTATATTAGATGTGACGTTGCTTGATTACGCTAGCGGGCACACGAACCGGTCCTACACGTTTGACCTCCCTGAGATGACGAATAGTTGGTTCGTTCGTCCTCTCGATCCAAATACGACATATGTGTTCGAATTTGGAATCCGCACGATGGAAGGGGAATTTTTACCGATTGCGGCATCGACACCGCTTGATACGCCACGGGCAGAACCAGCCGGTGTTGGACGATTCGCAGAACCAGTAAGGCGTTGGCAATACGGAGAAGTTGATTCTCCAGAGTTATTGGATACATTACCAAAATATGCGGCATACCGTTTCGTACGTTAAGGAGGACTCTATACATGAAACCAGGATACTTTTCACTCGTCCTTCATGCTCATTTACCGTACGTTAGGCATGAAGAAAAACACCGTTTAGAGGAAAGATGGGTGTACGAGGCCATATCAGAAACTTATATCCCGATCCTTTGGCAAGTCGATCGATTGAAGCGTCCGTTACATTGGACAGTTAGTATTTCACCGCCTGTGGTAGAAATGCTTGCTGACCCGCTCATTCAAGACCGCTACGCCGAGCATTTGGATGAAATGCTTGATTTGATTGCTTTAGAGCTCTCAGAAGGAAGAACGGATGCAGAGACGGCAACGCTTCAGTTTTATAAACAACGTTATCAAGACTTGAAAAACACGTTCCTTCATTGGAATAAAAACTTGAATGAGGCGTTCCGTACATATCGTGAGGCGGGCTATATTGATATGGTCACGTGTACAGCGACTCATGGATTCAACCCGCATCTGTTTACGGAGCAGGCTGCCCGAGCGGAAATCCGGACTGGCCTTAATTGTTTCGAACGTCATTATGGGTTCCGCCCTACAGGTATTTGGTTGCCGGAGTGTGCCTATACACCAGGAGTAGACCGGATTCTATATGAAGAAGGGGTGCGGTACACGTTCGTCGATGAGCATGCCTTATTAGAGGCTGATCCGACTCCTGACAAAGGGATTGGCGCGCCTGTTTATTCTCCGCATGGGGTCGCATTGTTCCCACGAGATCAAATCATCTCGGGCAAAATTTGGAGTTCGATGATTGGATACCCGGGTCATCCGGACTATCGTGAATTTTATCGTGATTTGGCCTATGATCGAGATTGGGACTATATTCAATCATTCATGCACCCTGAAGGCATTCGGTTTGATACGGGATTAAAAATGCATCGAATCACGGGCGACACGGATCAAAAAGATTTTTATGTCCGCGACTGGGCGGAACATCAAATTGAGAATCATGCGATGGATTTTGCGAAAACACTCGAATCACATCTTGAAGCCCATGGTGCTCAAACGTTCCCGCCATTTTTAGTGACAGCACCGTTCGATGCGGAGTTGTTCGGTCATTGGTGGTTCGAAGGACCGGAATTTCTAGGGAAAGTGGCAGAGCGCCTTGTGGAATTTGGGATTGAGACCATCACTCCGGCGATGTTCCTCGAACGTCACTTCAAAGATTTACAGACGGTTCACGTCTCGATGAATACGTGGGGGCGCAAAGGATACGGTGAAGTGTGGATCAATGAACGAAATGAATGGATGCTTCGCCACCTTCATATGATGGAGATGCAACTCGTAAAAGATGTGGCTGATTATCGCGGAAAATCTGATTTAACAAATCGTGCATTGAAACAATTGATTCGCCATTATGTGTTGGCTGTGTCGAGTGACTGGGCATTTATTTTAGATGGACAAACGACGGCACAGTACGCTGCTGAACGCTTCCGAGAACATACACGATTGTTTGCCGAACTTGAAACGGCGCTCTATCAGGATGAGCTCTCGGATCAATTGCTAAATGAACACTTCGCGGCCTACCCGTTCCTTCAAGACGATGATATCGACATCGACTCATTCTTGTCACCCCATGATTATTACGTGACGACAGAGCGTGAACAAGAGAAGCCGGCAATCCTGCTGCTTACTCCCGAATATCACGGTCATATCGTCGGAGGACTTGGAAAGCGGGTCGTTGATGAGGTCGAAGCGAGAGCGAACGAAGGTGAAATCGTCTACGTGTTGACACCATACCACGATGAGTTACCAGCGTATGAGCGGCATGGGAACATACATGTGTATCGAGTGAGCCCGACTAGTACATTTTTAGAACATGTCATGAATCAGGTGGCCACGCAAAATATTGCGTATGTCAAACTAGTTCATGAATTGGCGAAACAGATCTCTTTCAAAGTGGTTCATCACTTTGATTGGATGACGATTCCTGCGGCAAGAGAACTTGCGCAATCCCTTTCGCTTCCGTTATACTCAACTATGTTGTCCTTCGAAGCGACACGCAATCCACACGGGCATGGTGGTTTATTCGATGCGATTCATCGCATTGAGAACAGTGTGTTCCCTGAAGCGGAGTGCGTTTATGTCGGTGAAGAGATTTCAATCCATGACTTGAAGCAATGGTACAAGGTGAGTGAGAATGTCAATACTTGCCTGCCTCTTGAATCTTCTCCGTATGGACAGAAACCAATGAAAAAGAACGTGAAATAACCTTGCTTTTTCAAAAGAAACTTGGTAGGATAATTGAGTATGCTTAGACTGTAAAGCAAAAGCACTTGATACAACATCATTGAGATGGGAGTGAAAGAAATGCGCGTTAAAATTACATTAGCTTGCACAGAAACAGGCGATCGCACGTACATCACGAAGAAAAACAAACGTAACAACCCTGAGCGCCTCGAGTTGCGCAAATACAACCCACGTCTCCGTCGTCACACGCTTTACCGCGAAGTGAAATAATGAGAGACCGGCCGTCACATATGTGGCGGCTTTTTTTATAAGGAGGGACGAGTTGTGGAAGAAAAAGCAACATTAAGACGCATCGTGCATCAATCCATCAAGCAAATGACGAATCGGCAACTCGTCGATCGAGCGATACACCAACGACTGTTTTCATCCTATATATGGAAAGAAAGTCAGACAATCGCAGTGACATCTTCACTTCCGCTTGAAATTGATACTTCTCCAATCATTCACGAGGCATTTGAAGCAGGAAAAACGGTTTGTGTCCCGAAAGTAACGAGGCAAGGACTTACATTTCACATCATTCATTCGGTCGATGATCTCGAGGCGGGAGTCATGAATATTTTAGAGCCGACGACTCTACCGACGACGAGGCCAATCGACCTCTGTGTTGTGCCAGGAAGGGTATTTGATCGGGCGGGATATCGAATTGGCTGGGGTGGAGGATATTATGACCGTTTTCTAAAAACATATAAAGGAACAACAATTGCTTTGGCTTACACGAATCAGCTTGTAAGTCATGTGCCGACTGAACCACATGATCTGCCTGTTGAATGGATCGTGACAGAAAAGGAGATGATCCAATGTTCGCCATATTTGTTGTAACTTGTATCGTCGCCTATCTCGGTTATCGGTTGCAGTCATTAACGTTTTTAGGAGCCATCTTGACAGTGCTGACAGGGACGTTGATTGGACTATCGTTTGGGTGGTTTGGGCTATATTTGCTAGGTGTGTTTTTCTCGACCTCGTCGCTCGCCTCGAAATATCGTTCACGCGATAAAGAAGGAGTGGATGATATCATCGAAAAAACAGGCGCTCGCGACGCCATACAGGTATTGGCCAACGGTGGAGTCGGTATTCTTTGTGCACTCGGGTATCTGCTCACAGAAAATTTTGTCTACGTTTATATGTACATTGTGTCTATTGCCGCGGCGACAAGCGATACGTGGGGGTCGGAGTTTGGTGTGCTCTCAAAAAATAAGCCGCGATTCATGTTCACGTTTAAGCGAGTCGAACCGGGGACAAGCGGTGCAGTTTCCACATTCGGCACATTCATGTCGATTATAGGGGCTTTCGTAATCGTGATCTCTTCTATCTTATTTGTCCAAATGGATGTGGCACTGCTCCTCATGTTATGGGGGATCGGGCTAAGCGGTAGCGTCATCGACACGTTACTTGGAGCGACTCTGCAACGCAAGTTTCGTTGTACTGTCTGTGGCAAATTGACTGAAAAAAAAGTTCATCACCAGGTCTCGACGACATACGTGTCTGGATGGCGCCTGCTCGGTAACGATGCGGTCAATTTCATCTCTATATTCGGAGCGACTTTGATTTGTTTTTTTGTGCTCGGATGAGGGTAGTACAGGAAATGAAGATGTTCCATTTGAATGTGAATATTGTCACAATATCGCCAAAGTGAAAACGGTTTCTATTGTAGTTAGGGTTTGTGAATGATGTTACAATCATGTTGTAACAGAGATAACAAAAACATGAAACAGATTGTTCGAAGGGTGGAGAATCAATATGGAAACATTAAATCATGCTAAAGTAACACGTGTCGCACTCGTGGGTGCAGGTGCGGTAGGTGCGAGCTTCGCTTATCAATTAACAACAGCAAGTCTATGTGAAGAACTCGTCATTATTGATATCAATAAAGCAAAAGCAGAAGGGGAAGCGATGGACTTGAACCATGGCGTCTCATTTGCTTCATCACCAATGCGTGTTTGGGCAGGGGATTACACGGATTGTGGGGTAGCTGATATTGTCGTCATCACTGCCGGTGCGCCACAACGTCCAGGTGAAACACGTCTTGACCTCGTTGAAAAAAATGCGAAGATTATGAAATCTATGATTTCAGAGATTATGGATTCTGGTTTTGATGGAATCATTATTATTGCCTCAAACCCGGTTGACATCATGACACATCTCGCATGGAAATATTCGGGTCTTCCGAAACATCGAGTCTTTGGTTCAGGTACAGTACTAGATACATCTCGCTTACGCTATATGCTTGGCGACTACTTTAATGTAGATCCGCGCAACTGCCACGCCTACATCATGGGCGAACATGGAGATACAGAATTCGCTGCTTGGAGCAACGCCCGCATTTACGGAAAATCGGTCGAGCAATTGCTTGAAGAGCATGACGAATATAACTGGCAAGATCTCGAAGATATTTATGTGAACGTTCGTGACGCGGCATATCATATCATTGAGCGTAAAGGTGCGACATACTACGCGATTGGTCTCGGATTACTTCGTTTGGTCAAAGCCGTCCTTCGTAACGAAAACACATTGTTGACAGTCGGTGCTCATCTCGACGGGGAATATGGCCTACATGATATCCATATCGGTGTACCAGCCATCATCAATCGTCAAGGAGTGCGGGAAGTCGTTGAGATCGAATTGTCAGAAGAAGAGCATCAAAAAATGCAACACTCTGCGAACGTGCTCATGAAAACAATGGAACCTGTCTTGTAACCTCTATATAGTGATGACCCGTAACCATCTGGTTACGGGTATTTGTGCATCCAGAACAAGTCCCGATTTTGTCGTGAGGTGCTCAGTGATTTACAATAGAATGGAGAGAATACTTGAGAGAGGAGGGAGTTCCATTGGCTACGACTTGTTTTTGGGAAGATATCTATCGGGCGGTTGAAAGCGGCGGGCGAATTGAAGGGATATTAGAGCCTTCACGCGCGGTCATTTTGTTCGACACGAAAGCGGGAGATAGCTATGACCTGTACATTCAGTCCGAAAAAGCATGGGCAAATCATGTCGGGACCGATATTCATGCTATCCTAAACGCATTTCGCCTATCTCGGATCGGACGGAAGCGATTGACGATTCATTTGTATGGCGAACGTCTCGTAGATGAGGAGAGGATTGATTCACTAACATTTCCAATCCCGGCAAAAGTAACAATATCTCGATCTATCTGCACGCCCACTATGGAAGAAGAACGGTTTCGAATGCTTGCTGTCTCCCTTGACCGCGAAAAAAAGTCTGAGTTAAAAAAGCGGTTCTCATTCGGTAAACCGCAAGTAGTATACGGTCTAATGTTTATCACATTTTTAGTCATGTGGTTAGCTGAATCTGTCGGCTCAACTCTTGACCCGAATACGTTGATCGCATTCGGTGCAAAAGTGAATCCACTCATTGAGCAGGGAGAATGGTGGCGCTTGATCACACCGATGTTTCTGCATATCGGATGGTTCCACTTTTCGATCAATATGTTTGCCCTTTGGTCACTCGGTCCACTCGTCGAACGAATGTATGGTTCGATTCGGTTCCTGATTATCTATGTGATTGGTGGGGTTTTGGCGACGACAGCATCATATGCATTCAGTGAATCAATTTCTGCGGGTGCCTCGGGTGCGTTATTTGGGCTTGTCGGTGCTTTACTTTATTTTGGACTACGAGATCGTTCTCTCTTTATGAAGACGCTCGGACCTCCGCTCTTTATTATGTTAGGATTAAATGTGGGACTAGCGTTTGTTTTAGGGGCAAGTTTGGATCATTTTGCGCACGCTGGTGGACTAGTTGGTGGATTTGTCGTCTCTGGAGTCGTAGGATTACCAGATGAAGATAATCGCGCACAACGAATTATATTTTCCGTGCTCACGATCATTTTATTTGGTCTACTATACGGGTACGGATCTTGGTGAGGAGAGATTTCAATGATTGATACACTAAAAACATTA
This sequence comes from Exiguobacterium sp. s57, assembly GCF_018617685.1. Classification (NCBI taxonomy): domain Bacteria; kingdom Bacillati; phylum Bacillota; class Bacilli; order Caryophanales; genus Exiguobacterium; species Exiguobacterium sp. s57. The sequence continues at coordinate 674,609 of NZ_JACSKR010000001.1, read as the reverse complement.
GTAAACATTCCGAGTCCGTCTGGGATGACGGAAGAGGCCATTCGATTCGCAGAGCGAGAATTACAAGCACTCAATGTCAGCACGTCTCGGCTACATAAAGGGGCATTACTTGCAACATTTCCTGGGCGTTCAAAAGAGGCGCGGCTCTTGACGGCGCACGTTGATACGTTAGGTGCGATGGTTAAAGATATCTTGCCGAGTGGACGCTTGCGTTTGACGCAAGTTGGAGGATACGCTTGGACAGCGATTGAAGGTGAGAATTGTCTCATTCATCGAGAAGAAGGCGATGCGATTGAGGGAACGATCCTCATCCATCAGTCGAGTGTACATGTTTATAAGGACACGAACTCAGCTGAACGTTCTGCTTCGAATATTGAAGTTCGATTGGATGAAAAGGTGCATTCGCGGGAAGACGTGACAGCACTCGGAGTCGAAGTAGGTGACTTTGTCTCGTTTGACCCCCGCTTCAAGGTGACGTCTTCAGGATACGTGAAATCACGCCATTTGGATGATAAAGCATCTGTCGCCATTTTATTGGATCTCGCAAAAGACCTGGTCCGTTATGACTTACCGCACACCGTACACTTCTTGATTTCCAATTATGAAGAAGTCGGGTTTGGAGGCAACGCGGGCATCCCGGAAGACGTCGTAGAATACATTGCCGTTGATATGGGTGCGCTTGGGGATGGACAACATTCAGATGAGTATACTGTCTCGATTTGTGCCAAAGACTCTTCGGGACCATACGATATCGAACTTCGAAGAACATTTACGTCTCTCTGTAAAAAACATGAAATCGCTTATAAAGTAGATATTTATCCGTACTACGGCTCAGATGCGTCCGCTGCTATTCGTGCAGGCTATGATGTGAAACATGCATTGATTGGCCCAGGGATCGAATCAAGTCATAGTTATGAACGGACACACACGTCATCAATGGAAGCGACACGTGATTTGTTGTATCGTTATGTATTGACAACGATGGAGGAAGAAGCATGAAAAATTTTTATGATGTCCAACAGTTTTTAAAATCGTTCGGGACCATTATTTATATTGGGGAGCGGGATGCTGAAATCTCACTCATGATGATGGAACTAGACGAAATGTATGAAGGGGGCATCATCGAACAACGCGTTTATGATACGGCCAAAATCATTTTGACTCACGAATTGAAAAATTCAATAGATTGACAGAAATCCCCTTAGTGCAAAGGGTTGCACTAAGGGGATAATAGTGTACACTAGTCAATGAAAGCGATTTAGTTGAGATGAGGAGTGAACGGTATGAAATGGTTATTAGGTATCGACATCGGTGGTACAACGGTGAAGATGGCTGTTTTAGACATGAACGGCATCATTTCTGATAAGTGGGAAGTCAAAACGGATATTCGGGAGAATGGTGTACATATTCCAAAGGACATCGCAACGTCTTTTGAAACATATCTTGAGACATCCGGGAAGAAAAAAGAGGATTTCGCGGGTGCGGGGATTGGAGCGCCTGGATTCATTAACTTCTCGGAAGGAGTTGTCGAATACTCGCCGAACATCGGGTGGAAAGATTTCGCCCTTGTCAGTGAGTTCGAACAAGCGGTTGGACTTCCGGCTGTTCTCGAAAACGATGCAAACGCAGCAGCCCTCGGTGAAATGTGGAAAGGTGCCGGTGAAGGTGCATCTGAACTATTGGCAATCACGCTCGGAACGGGTGTCGGTGGTGGCGTAATCACAAATGGAAATATTGTTCACGGAACAGCGGGCATGGCTGGAGAAATCGGACATATTACAGTGGAGCGAGATGAAAATAAGGCTGTTAAGTGTGGTTGTGGTCGTCTTGGATGTATTGAAACGATTGCCTCTGCGACCGGTATTTCACGTTTAGCCCTACAGAAGCGAAAAAATCAAGACACCACGTTGAATGAATTGAAAGACGTAACAGCGCGTGACGTGTTTGAGGCATATAAAGCCGGTGACTCGATTGCGACAGAAGTAATCGATGAGATGACCGAATATCTCGGATTGACTATCTCAAATATCGCAAACACACTCAACCCGAAAATGATTGTCATCGGTGGTGGCGTTTCTAAAGCGGGTCACGCGTTACTCGAACCACTTGATGCTCAATTCAAACGTTTCGCGCTCGAACGCGTATACGAGTCGACGTCGTTTAAAATTGCAGAACTTGAAAATGATGCCGGTGTGATCGGATGTGCTTGGCTAGCACGGAAACACTTCCTTCCAACACGCGTATAACACGAGCACGTCTGCACTTTGCAGGCGTGTTTTATTATGGAAAAGGGTATGGTAAATTGTAAAATTTGTAACGCCACAGTTGATTTTTTATTAAAAAAGGAGTAAGATTTGAACTTGATACTGGATCTGTACTATTCAATCCGAATTGTACAATATGTAAACAAATATAAAAAATAATGGCTAAATAAACCCATGCCGAAAACTGAAAAGAGGAGGAGACCGTCAGATGAATTCATCTCAACGCTTCTCGAAGCTATCAACGAGACTGAACGACACGGTCCGCGCTTCGTTTCAAGAATATCGTCTATTTTGGATTTTTACGTTATTGCTTTGGACGAAGACGTATATCGTCTATCAATTTTTCTTCAACATTCCGATCGAAAACACTGCACAAGCTTTTATCTTACTGATTAGCCCAATCAGTTCGACACTATTCTTGTTTGCCTTCCACTTCTTTTTTAAAGGGAACAAACAAAAATGGGTGCTTTACACGCTTTACGCAATTGCATCGTTTATCTTGTTTGCAGATGCCGTGTATTATCGGGAATTCACGGACTACTTGACGATGCCTGTCATTATGCAACCGTCGAACATGGAAACGTTATCGACTTCGTTCACTTCACTTCTTGAATGGAAAGATTTAATCGTTCTTGGTGATGTGTTCGTCTTACCATTCATCTTATGGCGGATGAACATGAAAGAGAACGCTGCCTCACACCGACGTGCGCTCGTCACATTCGTTGTAGCTGTGTCAGTATTCTTGTTCAACCTTTCGCTCGCAGAAACAGAACGTCCTGAATTGTTGACTCGTTCATTTGACCGTGAACTACTCGTGAAAAACATCGGTACTTTCAACTTCCATGTATACGATGCGATGCTCCAAACGAAAACATCGGCTCAAAAAGCGATGGCTGATGAATCAGAGCTTGCGACGATTGAACAGTTCACACGTCAAAATTATGCTGCACCGAATCCAGATTTGTTCGGTAAGTATAAAGGGAAGAATGTCATTGTCGTTTCGTTCGAATCGGCACAGAACTTCACACATAACATGAAGGCGCCAAACGGAGAGTATATCACCCCAAACTTAAACAAACTGATTGAGGAGTCTCACTACTGGCCGAACTATTACCACACAGTTGGTCAAGGGAAGACTTCGGACGCTGAGTTTGCACTCGATAACTCGCTATACGGTCTTCCACGTGGTGCCGTATACTTTACAAATGCCGATAATGAATACCAAGCACTTTCTGAGATGATCAAAGAAGATAATTATTATTCAGCTGTGTTCCACGCGAACAATAAATCGTTCTGGAACCGTGATCAAATGTATAAAAACGTCGGGGTCGATCAGTTCTTTGATGAGAAGAGTTATGACCTTGGGAATCCAGAAAATATGACAGAATGGGGTCTTTTGGATGATAGTTTCTTCGAGCAATCTATTCCAATGCTCCAAGAACTACCAGAGCCGTATTATGCGAAGTTCATTACATTAACGAACCACTTCCCATATACGATGCCAAGTGAAGACTATGAGCTCGTTCCAAAGTTTGAAACAAGTTCGACAACATTGAATAATTTCCCGCAAGCACTTGCGTACCAAGATTATGCACTCGGTCTCTTTATTGAACAATTAAAAGAGAACGATATGTGGGATGACACGATTTTTGTCGTCTATGGTGATCATTATGGAATCTCAACAAACCACAATAGTGCAATGGCAGAGTTGCTTGGAAAAGAAGAATTAACACCTTTCGATGTTGCGAAATTACAACAAGTACCATTCGCTATTCATTTACCGGATCAGAAGAATGGTGAAGTGCATGAAACAATCGGAAGTCATGTTGACATGAAACCGACAATCTTGCATTTACTTGGAATCGATACGTCGGACACAATCGGTTTCGGGAATGATTTATTCTCAGAAAACCGAAACAGTCGTGCAATCTTCCGTGATGGTACGGTCGTGACGGATGAATATGTCTGGACACAATCGACATGTTATAATGCTACATCTGGTGAAGTTGTAGAAGACACGTCACTATGTGGTCCGATCACAGAGGAAGCGGAAAAGATATTACAGATGAACGATGATTTAATCTATTCTGACTTACTCCGTTTTAAAGAGCAGACGAAAGAATAAGCGATTAGTTGATGAAGAACCGAATCACTTTATGTGATTTGGTTCTTTTTTTGTAGAGGACAGTGTTTCTATCCTTTTCTTAAAAATGAATCAGATGAGTCAATCGAAAACTGTACATCAGGTTGATTTTTGACACAAAAAAAGCGACCGAAGTCGCTTGCTGATTTCTTGCTGCAAATCATTAACCTGGAATTCCGCCGTAAATCAATGTGGCGATCCCAAAGAATCCGAATACGAGTACAGTTAAAGCTGCAAATACGAGCGGAAAGAATTGGCGTTTTTGGAATGAACGAAGCATTCCCCATACAGCCACAATGGCGACGATGACGGAAATCCATCCGAACGGTTCATACAAATGCATGACGAGTTCCCCCTTTAATTATACGTCATGAAATTCATAAAAATTTCACTGAAATATCATTATTATTTTATCCGATTATTGGGGCGCTGTCGAGCAAAGGTTGACATCGATACAATTTTGCCACAATATTGTTTTGAACAAGAAGGGGATGAATCAAATGCAAATTAAGAAGATTACGTCTGGCTTAGCACAAGAGAATGGATATGTTCTTGAAAAAGACGGAACTGTCATTGTAATCGATCCAGGAACAGATGATCCAAGGTATTTTGAAGTGATCGAACATTTCGGTAAACCTTCTGCGATTTTATTAACTCATGCGCATTTTGATCATATCGGTGGAATTGATGCACTTCGTGAGCACTATCAAATACCCGTATACGTGCACCGTTTTGAAACAAGTTGGTTGACGGATGGAGAAAAGAATGGGGCGGCCGCATTCAATCTACCAGTTCCGGCAATGAAACCGGCAGAAAAGACATACGAAGGCGATATGCTGGTCGTTGGGAGCATCGCATTCCGGCTCTATCATACGCCGGGTCACTCCCCGGGAAGTGTTGTCTTGTACATGAAGGATGAAGAAGTTGCATTTTGTGGTGATTTGATATTTAAACAGTCTGTTGGACGAACCGACTTGTTCGGGGGGGATCAAAAGGCGTTAATGGGATCAATCGATCGGATGAAGCAATTGCTCCCTGATTCGACAGTTCTCTACTCTGGACATGGTCCTCGGACAACGTTAGAAGATGAGAAGCGGACAAACCCGTTCTTCAAACAGTAAAAAAAGATTGTCTCCGGTGAGACAATCTTTTTTTACATTTGGAAGTTGCTCCAATACGTAAAGACAACGAAGAAAATTGTCAAATACGCCCCAAAGACATATACATACGTTTTTTCAGTTAACTTTAAGTAACCTAGAGCGACAAAGAAAATCGTTTGTGCTAAGAAGACAAGTCCCATAACGATAAAGTCACCAGTATGTTCACTACTACTTTGGTCGCCGCCAAGTGCGCCTACGAAAGCAAGTGCCGCCACTAGCCCAGTCCAAAAGCCTAGGACACGAAACATTCTTGCCATGTTAATCCCCCCATGCGTGCATTATTCCATTCTCATTCACTATTTTACCAACACATTCGAAAAAATGCTATGGAAACGTGAGAATTGCGCAAAATAATCGTGAAAAATATGTGAAATCATTCTGATAAAAAAAGTTGTACAAATTTTTAATAAAGTTGTACAAAACATATACAAAGTGGGTATATAAGTGTATAATCAACTTATACAAACTGAACGAAGTAAAAAGTTGAATGAGGGAGGATTATAAAAATGTCATCAGAACTAATGTTTTATACGTATCCAAGCTGTACTTCTTGTAGAAAAACGAAAGCGTTTTTACAGGATCAAGAGCTTCAAGTGAGTGAACGTCATATTTTCAGAGATGCACCGACTGTTGATGAGTTGTTACAATTACTTGCAATTAGTGAAGAAGGTGTTGATTCCCTCTTAGCGACGAGAAGTCAAGCCTTCAAGCAACTCGACGTTGATGTAGAAGATTTGAAGTTAAGCGAACTACTCAAATTGATGAGCGAAAATCCGAAATTGTTGAAACGTCCGATTCTAACGGATGGAAAAGAAGTGATTGTCGGATATGACAAGGTTTCAATCGAAACATATGCGCGTCGCCATAATACGGTTTCGGTTCAAGTTTCTTAAGACAAGCCCACTTTCGACATAGTGGGTTTTTTTTTATGCTTGAACCGAGGTGAACGAGATGAAAGAATTCATTGAAGAACTGATGGTCGCAGCCCGGCAAGCCGGTGCGACCGATCTTCATTTTTTACCGGATGCTCATCGGGTGAAGGTTCAAGTCCGATCAGCCATGAGATTAGTCGAATTTCAGTCAATGGACTTAGGTCAATACAATCGACTCACGTGGCATATGCGCTATTGGTGTTCATTACCTGAAACGAATCAACGGCTTCCTCAGTCAGGCGTATACGAATTAAATCAAGAAGTAATTCGTGTGACTTTTCTTCCTTCATTTGAGCAAACGTTGATGTCATGGAGGATTCCACATCAGACGTTCAATCTCCCTCAATTATTGCAATCACAAGATGTGGAACGTTTACAAAAAATGACTGCTTCACGAGAACGAAACGGACTTTTATTTATTGGTGGCTCTACAGGAGCGGGTAAGACGACAGTGATGTATGCATTGTTAAATTATTTAAAAAAAGAACGGATTGTTACCATTGAAAACCCTCCTGAACAAATGGTCGACGGGGTGATTCAATTGGAAGTGAATACTAAAGCAGGACTAAGCCATCGACAATTATTGAAAGAAACATTGAGGGCGGATCCGGACATTATCGTGATTGGGGAAGTACGAACCGTTGAAGAGTTGACTGTCGCATACGATGCGGCACTAAGTGGACATTTGACGATCACCACCTTTCATACAGCATCCATTCAAGATGGAGAGAGAAGAATTGAGCAATTACTTGGGAAGACTTCCATCCAGAGACATTGGTGTGTGCTGACCCGGAATCAGGGGGTGACTTGTGAATGGGCAACTCATCAATGAATCCTCCGATTCAATTGATTCACCGCTTTCTGCGATTGCAATCCCGAGGTGTGTCACTGAAAGTGACGATGGAAACACTCGAATACCATGAAAAAGGAGCGAAAAAAGACAAGGTTCGGGATATGAGGGCGTTACTTGAAACAGGTACGAATTTGGCTGAAGTGTTCTCGGTAATCATCACTAATCCGCAAATGCGAGAGATTTTGAACACGGCAGAGCGAAGTGGTCGGTTTATTGATGGGTTACATCAAGTCGTCTTAGTGTTGGAGATGCGTCAACGACTGAAAGAAGAATTAAAAAGATTGATTCGCTATCCATTGATCATTTTTTTTATTCTCCTTTCTCTAGGGATGATTTACGCGCTATATATTTTTCCGAAACTGATGGGAATGGTCGATGTCTCGTTGCAAAATGGTGTAGCTTCGATTCTATTGTCACGGTGGTTCTTCCCAACACTATTTTGTGTAGTTTTAACGTCTGGGGCACTAATGTTCGGAATGTATCGACGAGGGATTGAGCTTCCCTTTTACACATGGAACCATGGAAAGACGCTGTATTTGACGTATGTATTTGTTAGTGAGTTATCACTACTCCAAAATACTGAAATGAACATCAGGCAGATCATCAGTCGTCTAGCAGATGAAGATGGGGAGATGGCTAAGATGGCTAAACGAATCCATTGTCGCATGTCAGATGGAGAAGGTCTTGAAGCCGCCGTGAAATGTGAGCCGTTTATTGATTATGAGGTCGTCGGTCTGTTAGGGGTAGGAGCGATGAGTGGTGAACTTGGTGAACTCATGTCGCTTCACCGAGAACTTGTATTCGAAGAAATGGAACTGTACAGTCGTAGTTTGATTGAAAAAGTGGAGCCGATATTGTATGGCGTAATTAGTATGATGATTGCAGTTTTATTTTATACATTGTATTTACCGGTCAAGCTCATCATGGCTCAATTATGAAGGGGGAAAAGGAAATGAAGGAAGAACATGGATTCACACTAGTTGAGATGGCGGCTGTCCTTTTGATTATATCGGTTCTGCTCTTATTACTCGTCCCATCCCTAACAGAAGGGAAATCGCGGGCAGACCAAGTTAGTTGTGAAGGCAGTGTACGTATCGTCGAGTCAGAAATCAACTTATACTATGCCGAGCATAAATCTTACCCTGCAACATTAGAAGTGATAAAACGCGACTCCTCAACAGACCCACTCGTATACAGCTGTCAATCGTCAGAGTATACATATTCACCTCTTGATGGTTCTCTCATAAAGCGATGAAAGGATATACACTCGTCGAAATAACATGGGTCCTTGTTATATTATCGTTTCTCCTACTAATCAGTATCCCGGTAGCAAAACCGTTTGAGCGACTAGAGCTCTATGATTTCACAGATTCCTTAGTTGCCAATATTCAAGAAGCGGGGCAGTACCCCTATATTTCTGAAAATGGGAGTTGTGTTCCGAAGTTGATTTGGATATCCCAACAGCAAACCTATCTGATCGTGTGTGGTCTGACGTTAATTAGAGAGGTAGACGTACCATCGGGAATAACTCTATATCTCCCGACGTATAATACTTTGACATTTTCACAAGCAACGGCTTCCTATGCAGGGCAATGGAAGTTTGTAAGTGGAAAGACGTCTGTGACGCTCAAATTTCGAATCGGAACGTATGAGCCGGAGGTGATTATTCGTGAGGAGGAATGAAGCGGGTTTTTCTTTATGGGAATTGAGTGTAAGTCTAGCAGTGATAATGGGATGGGTCTTCATTTTGACATCATTTGTCGTGCAGGGGAACGAGCGGATCGACCGAATGAGTGAAACGTTGTTCACCTATGAACGTTTACAAGGAGAGGTGCTACTTGAAGCTGCTGAACCGTCTGGTCGCGAGCAAGTGTGTGAAAAAGGATTCTGTTTGCCGACGTTGTGAACAAGGATTTACTATGATTGAGATGACGGCAGTATTGCTGATTCTTCCGATATTTATCTTATTGTTAGCGGAATTGATGCTGCTTGGTCAAAAGCTTTACGAACAGCCTAAATGGAATCATCATACGACACCGCAACTGATTGTACGACGTTTGATAAACAGTGAAAATTGCCGTGTAGACGCCGGTCGCTTACGAGGAGAATTTGTTAAGTCGGATGATGAGGTATGGCCATGGACGATTAAACAGTTGAATGGGAATTTGGTCATGGTTGGAGACGGAGGGGGGAACTTGCTATTTTTAAGAGGAATCGATCAGTATCATGTCGAATCGATTGGAAAAGGATTTCGAATTTCATGGACCGATTCGTCGTTCAAAAGAGAGCGGCACGTGATGTGTATGAACGAGGATTCTTCCTCATTGTCACCTTGACAATCGTTGTATGGCTACTTGGGGCCGCGTTATTTTGGTATACTGATATTGAACGAACGACGAGACGAATCTCAGATGAGATATTGGCCATACGTTTTGAATCCCACTTGTTGTTGGCAAAAGAACGTTGTGGCAATCAACCAGTAACACTCACTAAACCGACGGGGACGGTGACATGTCGTCCGATTGCACCGAATCGAACGGAAGTGGAGATGGTATTGATATCCGGTGAACGGCATAAAGAGGTGATGGCTTATGAATGACAAACCGTTTTACATTGTAGGGTTTATGGGTACAGGTAAGTCTACCTTGCTTTCTTTTTTCAAAGAATCTGGTGAAGTGGCGGACCTTGATTCGGTAATCGAAGCCATGACTGGGATGGACATCGCTACATATTTTGACCGATATGGTGAGAAGGCGTTTCGTGATGTCGAAACAGAGGCACTGCAACGAGTGGATGCTGATTACGTTTTGACAGGTGGCGGAGTAGTTGAACGTCCTGAAAACATAAGTTGGATGCGCGAACGTGGCACGATGATTCATTTGAATCTGCCGTTTGAAGACTGCTGGGAACGCATCAAGGATTCTAATCGACCACTCGTGAAAAAAGGACAAGTAGAAGTTCAATCATTATATAAACGACGTGACGCGTTGTATCGGGAAGCGGACGAGTCGGTCGATGCGTCACGTACACCTCAAGACATCGCTGAACACATTATCCGTTTGAAGGAGGGAAAGGCATGATTTGGATCAATCTCGCAATTATTGTACTGTCATTAATCGGTCTTGGCATCTATGGTTATCTCTTGTTCAAAAAGCAGATGAAGTCAGAAATCGGTCGGTTGAATCGATTGACGGAACGGTTTAACATTCGAGCAGACGTGATTGGACAGCAAGTCAATGAGATTAAAGGACATGTGGATGCGGTCAACCGATCTATTACTCAAATAAAGGACTTCGGAGTTAAGGCAAAAGACGAATCAATCGAGTTGAAGCAGGCGGCGGTTGGGCTGACGCATGAAATCAAACGAACGGCGGGAATCGAACGCTCTGACGTTTCCACCGAGACAAAAATATGAAATAATGAGGATGAAAACGTTTTCGTTTTTCATCCTTTTTCTTTTTCTCTTTTTTAACTATGCAGAAAGATTAAAAATTGTTAAAGTGAAATGGAAAGCGAAAGATTTCAAACAAAATATCATTTATGTTCGGGATTGGGGGATATTATGGAAAGGGTTACTTTGAAACGTACGCCTTTATTTGAATTGATTGAACCGAAGGCGAAGATGGTTGATTTTGCGGGATTCGAAATGCCGATTTTGTTCTCTTCGATTAAGGAAGAACATCTGGCTGTGCGTCAAAACGTGGGGATGTTTGATGTATCTCACATGGGAGAGATTCGGATTGAGGGACCAGACGCACTTGAACAAGTACAGAACCTCGTGACGAATGACGTCTCGAAAATTAAAGTTGGTCAAGCTCAGTACAACCTTCTGTGCCTTGAAGATGGTGGAGTGGTGGATGATTTGCTTGTCTATCGCTTAGATGAGGACGCCTATTGGCTCGTCGTCAACGCCTCGAATATCGAAAAAGATGAAGCGCATATTCGCAGGTACGTCAATGGTGACGTGACTGTGACAAATGAGTCTGACGGGTACGGTCAAATTGCCATCCAAGGACCGAACGCAGAAACAATTCTTCAAAAAATCACAAATGTAAAACTCAAGGAAATCGGGTTCTTCAAGTTTATAAACGGTGATGTGGCAGGCGTCCCGTCTGTTATCTCACGTAGTGGATATACAGGGGAGGATGGTTTCGAAATCTATGCTCGGGCTGAAGGAATCTCTGCCGTTTGGGAAGCTCTTGAATCAGAAGGCGTGATCCCTTGTGGACTAGGTTCACGAGATACACTTCGTTTTGAGGCGTGCTTACCGCTCTATGGACATGAGCTAGATGAGTCGGTTACACCGTTTGAGGCGAATCTCAACTTTGCTGTTAAGTTAGACACGGATTTTATCGGGAAAGATGCGCTTGTCTCTCAAAAAGAGAACATTCCGACTCGATTAGTAGGCTTGAGATTACTCGGTCGAGGGATCGCTCGTCAAGGAGCGCAAGTCGAAGTCGATGGGGATGTGGTAGGTGTCGTCACGACCGGTACGATGCCTCCGACGGTCAATGAATCGATTGCGTGGGCACGAGTCGATGCACGCTATAAAGATGAAGAACGATTCGTGATTGATATTCGTGGCAAGAAGATTGAAGCGGAACGTGTACCGACACCTTTCTATAAACGGACGAAATGAAACAGGGGGATTCAGAATGAATAGAATGGAATTTCGTTATTTACCGATGACTGAACAAGACGAGCGAGACATGTTGCAGACAATCGGAGTCGATTCAATTGAGACACTACTTGCGGATATCCCAGAATCGCTTCGTGAAAAAGCATCACTTGCGGCAATCGGCTCACCACTTCCCGAGGTTGATCTCGTACGTCATATGACGAAATTGGCTGACAAAAACAAGCATACGAAATCATACCCGAGCTTCCTTGGAGCAGGGATGTATGATCACCTTTCGCCGACCGTAATGAACCATATGCTTTTGCGTTCTGAATTCTATACAGCATATACACCATATCAACCTGAGATTTCACAAGGTGAACTGCAAGCAATGTTTGAGTTTCAGACGATGATCTGTGAATTGACAGGTATGGATGTCGCAAACTCATCGATGTATGATGGAATCACTGCGCTTGCCGAGGCTACGTATTTAGCTAGTGCTCAAACGAAGAAAAAACGTGTCGTCGTTTCAGGAGCAGTTCATCCTGAAGCCAAAGATGTTATTCGCACGTACGCTGATGGGCCTGGTCTTTCAGTCGAATACACAGACGTAGTGAATGGTGTAACGGATCTATCTGATTTCGATTTGACGGATGCGTCATGTCTCGTCGTGCAATACCCAAACTTCTACGGTCGAATTGAAGACTTAGAGAAATTAGCGGAACAGGCACACGAGGCAGGTGCCCTCTTCGTTGTATCGAGTAACCCGCTCGCACTTGGCATTTTAGAATCACCAGGTGCACTCGGTGCGGATATTACAGTCGGAGATGCACAACCATTCGGTATTCCGCAAAGTTTTGGTGGTCCGTCATGTGGTTACTTCGCGGTGAAAAAGTCGTTGATGCGTAAACTACCAGGACGACTCGTCGGTCAAACCGTCGACGAGGACGGGAAACGCGGTTTCGTCTTGACGCTTCAGGCGCGTGAACAGCACATCCGTCGTGACAAAGCGACGTCTAACATCTGTTCGAACCAAGCACTTAATGCATTGGCTGCATCGATTACGATGTCTGCTTTAGGAAAGTATGGAATTCGTGACATGGCCGTTCGTAACATTCAAACCGCTCATTATATGAAAGAAACGTTGAAGTCGGCAGGGTATTCAATCATTGATGAAGGTCCAATGTTCAATGAGTTTGTTGTTGATTTCGCACATGACGCAGATAAAGTATCTCGTCAGTTACTCAATCATGGGATAATCGGTGGTCTACCGCTTGGGACGTACGAAGCGGAACGTCAGACACAAATGTTGGTTTGCGCGACGGAATTACGTACAAAAGAAGAGATTGATCAGTTTGTCGAAGTGGTTAGGGGGATGAAATGATGCAACACGAACAAACGCTAATTTTTGAAGTGTCACGTGAAGGACGGACAGGATATAACTTGCCGACACCAACTGTCCCTGAGGTTGACCTCGAGACACTGTTACCGGCTACGATGATTCGAAAAGAGGCAGCGGAACTTCCGGAAGTATCTGAACTCGATGTTGTCCGCCATTATACCTCTCTGTCTACTCGAAACCATGGTGTGGATTCAGGATTTTATCCGCTCGGTTCGTGTACGATGAAATATAATCCAAAAGTGAATGAAGACATGGCCCGCCTTTCTGGGTTTGCGCATATTCATCCTTTGCAACCGGCGGAAACGATTCAAGGTGCACTTGAACTCATGGTGGACTTACAGGAGCAACTCGCTGAAATCACAGGTATGGACGAGGTCACGTTGCAACCCGCAGCTGGAGCGCATGGTGAATGGACGGGTCTCATGTTGATTAAAGCATTCCACGAGCGCAACGGGGATACGGCTCGTACGAAAGTTCTCGTCCCAGATTCTGCCCATGGAACGAATCCGGCCTCTGCAGTAGTTGCTGGATTCGAGACAGTGACGGTCAAATCGGACAATCGTGGACTCGTTGATTTGGATGATTTAAAAGCGAAGGTCGGAGCGGATACAGCGGCGCTCATGCTTACGAATCCGAACACACTTGGACTATTTGAAGCAGACATCCTTGAGATTTCAAAAGTGGTCCATGAAGCTGGTGGAAAATTGTATTATGACGGCGCGAACTCGAACGCAATCCTAGGTATCGCGCGTCCGGGAGACATGGGCTTTGACGTCGTCCACTTAAACTTGCATAAGACGTTCACAGGTCCACACGGTGGAGGTGGACCAGGTTCAGGTCCTGTCGGTGTCAAACGCGATTTGATTCCATTCTTGCCGACCCCGATCGTAACTAAGACGGAAAATGGATATGGTCTAGATTACGACCGTCCACACTCGATCGGTCGAATCAAACCGTTCTATGGGAACTTTGGAATCAATGTCCGGGCTTACAGCTATATCAAGACGATGGGTGCCGAAGGGTTGACGCGTGTTTCGCGAGAAGCTGTACTCAACGCCAACTATATGTTCGCTCGATTAAAAGATGCGTTTGACGTACCGTACGATACGTATTGCAAACACGAGTTCGTTTTGTCAGGTAAACGACAAAAAGCACTCGGAGTTCGTACGCTCGATATCGCAAAACGTCTTCTTGATTTCGGCTATCACCCACCAACCATCTATTTCCCGTTGAATGTCGAAGAGTGTATCATGGTGGAACCGACTGAAACCGAATCAAAAGAGACACTCGATGCTTTCTGTGATGCGATGCTTCAAATTGCAAAAGAAGCGGAAGAAAATCCGGAAATCGTTCAGACGGCTCCGCATACGACGGTCGTCAAACGTATGGATGAGACGCTCGCTGCTCGGAAACCGATTTTAAAATACGAACGTCGCGAAGCATCGTCAGTTAAATAAAAATGAGCGGGTCGACTCAGTCGTCCCGCTCATTTTTATGCTTTTTTAATTTTGCCTTTCCAGTTTTTGAATCCACCTTCGAGCATGTAGATGTTGTTGTATCCGTTCTTCATGAGAAGCTTGGCTGCTTGGTTAGACCGTGAGCTTCCTTGACAATAAATAAGGATCGGTTGATCTTTACGCAATTCTTTCATACGCATTTTCATTTGTCCGACCGGGATGTTTCGTGCGCCGACGATATGACCAGCTTTATATTCTTTCGGTTCACGTACGTCGATCAATTGTCCTTTACGGAGTGAAGCGCGGAATTCTTCTTGTTTCATTTTTTTCAACCCGCGAGCTGGCATGAAGCGCCATACGATGTAGGCGATCAAGGCAACCCATAGGAGGATGACGAGGATTGTTTCGAGTCCCATAGATGTTCTTCCCTTCTCTTTCAAAGTTACCATCTCTCATTATAATGAATTTGAGGTCATGAGACAATGATTGACTCAATCAATCAGTGCTTTCCCTTTCGATTTCATTCTAGTTAGGATAAAATAAAAAGTGGAAACCGGAACATTAGGGGAGGTCGTGCCCATGCCGACACCGAGTATGGAAGATTATTTAGAACGTATTTACTTATTGATGTCAGAAAAAGGATATGCGCGAGTATCTGACATTGCCGAACATTTAGGAGTACATCCCTCCTCTGTCACGAAAATGGTTCAAAAGTTGGATCGTGAAGAGTATCTCGTATACGAAAAATATCGTGGACTTATGCTTACGAAAAAAGGTCAAAAAGTAGGGAAGCGATTGGTCGAGCGTCATGCGATGCTCGAGTCTTTTTTACGTCTCATCGGAGTGGATGAGGCAGACGTCTATGAAGATGTTGAAGGAATCGAACACCACCTCAGTTCAAATACACTCGATTGCATGACTCAGTTTGTGGAATTCTTTGAGGATAAACCGGAGCTCATGAATCAATTTAAAGAGTTTCGTGAACAAGAGCGGGCTGCGGAAGAATAATTTGAAAAAACGCCAATTTTAATCGATTGGCGTTTTTTTATCGCTTCGTTTCTTCAAAACACGAACGAATTATTGTTAGTTGCGAATGAATGTATATATTTTGGTTAGGAATATGTTAAGATAAATCGTGGATTGAATATTGAGGGGGTGGCGGCGAACATTCGCCGATATTATGGAGATTCAAATTAAAGGGAAGTTATTTGACGAACAACAAATTCGAGACCGGGTAAAAGAATTGGCAGAAGAAATTGAGAAAGATGCCAATGGGACACCGATTGTCATCGTTGCCGTGTTGAAAGGGTCGATGGTCTTTGCTGCCGATTTGATGCGCTACATGAAAGGCAGTGTGCAACTCGATACAGTCGCAACATCTTCATACGGGAAAAAGACCGTTTCGAGTGGCAGTGTACAACTTCGGAAAGATCTTGATTTAGATGTCGAAGGAAAGTATGTCGTCATCATCGAAGATATCATCGATACGGGGCAGACGTTGAAATTTCTGTGCAAACATATGGAACTCCATCAACCGAAACAGTTGAAAATCTGTACGCTTCTCGATAAACCGGCTCGCCGTCTCGTGCAATTAGACGCAGACTATGTTGGCTTTGAGATTCCGGATGAATTTGTCATCGGTTATGGCATCGATTATGCGGAGCAGTATCGCAACTTACCTTATATCGGGTATGTAGAAACAACCTAAAAAGGAGCGCCGCGGCGCTCCTTTTACATGTTCGCTTTCTTTTTCTTCTTGCCTTTCTTCCCTTCGATTACCGTCAAATGTGGAGGATTGCTTCGATGTACGTTCGGGCGTTTCGACAACTTTGTAACGTTCGAACCTGGTTTTTTGCTTTTTTTGATTTTTGCAGATGCGGAAGGTTTGACTTGAGGGCCGCGGTTTCCTTGCATCCGTTTCTTAGAGGCTTGTGCGGTTTTACGGTAACGCATATCCTCTGGAGACATACGTCGACCGATGAAGAAACGATAGATCACATAAAAGACTAACCCGAATATTCCGATGAACAACAACTGTCTAAACAAGCGACCTGGATCGGTGGCGAGCATATGTCCGACCCCGATGAAGCCAAGGATAAACACGATGGTTGCTGCGGTCGAACCAATTCTTTGTCTGATCATGGTGCTTCCTCCTCTTATCCCTCTCTCTGAACGACCGATTCTCCTAACTCTTTTCGTTCCCACGTTTCGAATGCTTCAATCGCAACTTGAATCTGTTCATCATTTGGTTCCCGGGTCGTCAATAACTGAAGCGAAAGACCTGGTTTTCCGAGGAATGACAAAAAGCGATGATCGCGGAAGCGATTGGTGAATTGAAGGACTTCAAACGAGATTCCGATGACGACTGGCAAGAGTGCGATTCGGCTGACGAGTCGCAGCCAAAGCGGATCGATTGGCACAATCATATACACGCCAATCCCCACGAAGACAGTGAACAAAATAAAGCTTGATCCACAGCGATAATGAAGACGTGAGCTTTGACGAACATGTTCGACTGTGACCTGTCGTCCGGACTCATAACAGTTGATGACCTTATGCTCAGCCCCATGATATTGAAAGACACGTTTGATGAGTGGCGTCAATGAAATCAAGTAGAGGTAACTAAGCAACAATACTAATTTTATTCCCCCTTCAAGGAGGTTTTGAATCACGTGTCCAGAAAATATCGGTACGTCTTGAAACATTGCGGCGAGCAGTGCTGGTGTCACGTTAAAAATCAATTTGCCGAAGACGTATGAAATGACGCCGATGATGGCGACGAAGGCAATCATCCAAATGCTCTGCTTTTGTTCATCGTTCGGGCTCGAGTCTTCACTTGGATCAACGTCATACCGATCACTCGCAAAATTCATATGGGCAGACCCATTCTTTAACGACTCGTAGAGCGCGACGATTCCTCTTAGAAACGGTACTTTTTTTAAGGATTGAACCCATGGGACGAGGATGCGTGCTTGCTCGAACGTTTCGATGGACCCATCCTTTCGTCGAATGGCAGATGCGCTCTCGGAACGGCCTTGAAACATGACCCCTTCCACAAGTGCCTGTCCCCCGACAGGGATAGTTTGTTTAGAATTCATTCACTTTCCTCGATTCTTACAGTGTTGTACTTGAATTATACCGTGATTTATCAAAAAAACGAAAGGGCAGAAGGCTCGATTCACGTTCTTTCGATAAATTTGTTACAATAGATAAGACTTGACGAACGAGGGGGAAGAAGATTGCGGATTTTAGTATTGAATGGGCCGAATTTAAATTTGTTAGGTCGCCGTGAACCAGACGTGTATGGGAACGTGTCGTTAAAAGGCTTAGCTGCCGAATTAATGCTCGTCGCACCGGAGGGCGTCGAACTCACGTTCAAACAATCGAATCACGAGGGAGAGTTGATTGACGCCCTTCACGACGCCTACGATTTCGAAGGTGTTGTATTAAATGCGGGAGCCTACACGCATACGTCAATCGCGATTCGAGATGCCATCTCCGCTATCGCTGCCCCGGTCGTTGAAGTACATATCTCGAACGTGCATGCCCGTGAGGTGTTTCGTCACGAGTCAAAACTCGCAGGCGTTTGCTTAGGAGTAATCACCGGATTTGGGCTCACTAGCTATACGTTAGCATTGCATGCACTAATCGAACATTGGAGGAATCGACATGATTGAACGCGTAAACAAACTGCAAGCACAGTTAGAAGCAAACGAGATTGACGCATTGCTCGTCACAAAACGTGAAAACATTCGCTACTTATCTGGTTTCACCGGATCGAGTGGCGTTATCGTCATCACGTCGAAAACCGCAAGCTTTATCACGGATTTCCGTTATACGGAACAAGCGAACGATCAAGTAAAAGGATACGACATCGTTGAATTGGATACATCGCTTATTAAATCGGTCGCTGACGTTGTATCACGTGACTCGATCACACGTCTTGGAATCGAGCAAGACGCAATGACGATTGGTCAGTATCGGACATATGAAAAAGAAGTAGATGCACATCTCATCGAGACGGCAGGAATCGTAGAAAAACTGCGCTTGATTAAGGATGAATCAGAGATTAAGATTATGAAGGAAGCTGCGGCAATCGCTGATGCAGCTTATGCCCATATCCAGACGTTCATCCGTCCTGGTCGTACTGAAAGAGAAGTTGCGAACGAACTCGAGATGTTTATGCGTTCAAAAGGCGCTGACTCGTCATCATTTGATATGATTGTCGCTTCAGGACTCCGTTCGGCACTTCCGCACGGAGTCGCAAGCGATAAAGTCATCGAATCAGGTGAACTTGTCACACTTGATTTTGGAGCATACTATAAAGGGTACTGCTCTGATATCACGCGTACACTCGCGGTCGGAGAAATCTCAGATGAGTTGCATCAAATTTACGATACGGTTCTTCGCGCTCAACTCGCTGGTGTAGAAGGTACTCGTGCCGGTATCACAGGCATTGAAGCTGACGCGTTGACACGAGACATCATTAAAGAAGCTGGATACGGTGAATACTTCGGTCACTCGACGGGCCATGGTCTCGGCATGGAAGTGCACGAGGCACCAGGGTTATCATTCCGTTCTGAAACGGTGCTAGAACCTGGGATGGTCGTCACAATCGAACCGGGTATTTACATTAACGGTGTCGGCGGTTGCCGAATTGAAGACGATGTCGTCATTACGGAAGACGGATGCTACCGTCTAACGCAGTCGCCAAAAGAGTTAATTACGATTGAGGCGTGAGTCTCGTCTGAATTTAGGAGGAAATTAACATGGTATCAGTTAACGATTTAAAAACAGGATTGACAGTCAAAACGTCTGACGGTTCGATTTGGCAAGTCATCGAATTCCAACATGTAAAACCGGGAAAAGGTGCGGCGTTCGTACGTACGAAGATGCGCAACTTGCGTAACGGTGCGATTCAGGAAACAACGTTCCGTGGTGGAGAAAAAATCGAACGAGCGCATATCGAACGTAAACGTATGCAATATCTCTATCCAATGGGTGACACGTATGTATTCATGGACAACGAATCATACGAGCAACTTGAATTGACAAGCGAACAAGTTAAAGCGGCTCTTCCTTACATGCTTGAAAACATGGAAGTTAGCATCGCAGACTATGAGGGTGAGATTCTTGGAATCGAACTTCCTACAAGTGTTGTCTTGACAATTGTCGAAGCGGACCCGGGCGTTAAAGGGGACACGGCATCAAACGTGAAGAAAAATGCGACAGTGGAAACAGGACATGTGATTCAAGTACCACTTTTCATCGAACCAGGTGAAAAAGTAACGGTTGATACACGTACTGGAGATTTCATGGGTCGTTACAACGGTTAATCAAAGAGAGTGTTCATTCGAATGAATGAACGCTCTTTTTTCTCGTTGCATTCATTGGTCTGACCAGTTATAGTGAAGGAGAGATTAGTACCAGGTATAAACAGGGGGTAAGAAAGATGCAAATCGATCAAATAAAAGAGCTTATTCAATTATTGGACCAATCATCAGTCCATGAAATGGAGCTTGAAACATCTGATTTCAAACTGTCATTAAAGAAAGAAGCGCAACAAACAGCGAGCGCGCCTATCATGCAGACACAAGCATTCGCACCGCCTGCGCCTGCTCCTCAAGTAAATGAACAAACAGAAGAACCGACTCAAGAAAAGGCGTCTTATCGTACTATCACCTCGCCGATGGTTGGAACGTTCTATTCACGTCCGGCCCCGGATAAAGAAGCGTTCGTGAACGTCGGCGACCGTGTCGAGTCAGGACAAATCGTTTGTATTCTAGAGGCGATGAAACTGTTTAACGATGTCGAAGCGGAAATCAGTGGCGAAATCGTAGAGGTGTTAGTCGCCGATGGCGATCTCGTCGAATTCGGTCAACCGCTCTTCAGCGTGAAGTGAGGTCGTTATGAAATTATTAATTGCTAACCGCGGGGAAATCGCGGTTCGAATCATACGTGCTGCAAAAGAATTGAATATCCCGACGGTCGCCGTCTTTTCTGAGGCGGATCGTGAAGCGTTACATGTTCATTTGGCTGACGAGGCTTATTGCATCGGTCCGAATCCATCGAAGGACTCCTATTTGAATATCCCAAATATTTTATCAGTCGCCTGCGCCGTGGATGCGACGATGGTACATCCCGGTTACGGTTTTTTGGCTGAAAATGCCGAGTTCGCTGAGATGTGCGAGGCGTGTGGAATTCAATTTGTCGGCCCAAGCAGCTATGCGATTCGCAAAATGGGAATCAAGGATGAGGCCAAACGAACGATGATCGAGTCAGGGGTTCCTGTCGTTCCAGGTTCAAGTGGTGTCGTCACAGACGAAGAAGCGATGGAACTCGCGCGTGAGATGGGCTATCCGGTCATTATCAAAGCGACGGCAGGTGGAGGGGGACGCGGTATTCGTGTTGCCCGTGACGAAGAAGAACTGACTCAAGGGTTGATTGCGACACGTAAAGAAGCGAAGCAGGCTTTCGGTAACGGAGACGTTTATCTCGAGAAGTTCATCGAGTCGTTCCGTCATGTTGAAGTGCAAGTCCTTGCCGACCAATTCGGTAACGTCATCCACTTAGGTGAACGCGACTGTACGATTCAACGACGTATGCAAAAACTAGTCGAAGAGGCACCATCACCTGCGATTGATGAAACTACCCGGCAAATGATGGGAGATGCGGCCGTCAAAGCGGCAAAAGCCATTCAGTATTCAGGAGCGGGAACAATCGAGTTCATCTATGTCCCTGAATCGAACGAGTTCTACTTCATGGAGATGAACACACGGATTCAAGTCGAGCACCCGGTCACGGAGATGATTACAGGATTCGACCTCGTCCAAGCGCAACTAGAAGTGGCGCTCGGACATCCGTTAGCCATCTCCCAAGAAGACATCACCTTCTCAGGACATTCAATCGAATGCCGAATCAATGCAGAAGATCCATTTATGGACTTCCGTCCGATGGCAGGGAAGATTGACCAATACATCGTCCCGGGAGGCATGGGTGTCCGTGTCGATAGCGGGCTATACGCTGGTGCGATGATTCCGCCATTCTACGACTCGATGGTAGCTAAATTAATTGTTCATGCGCCAACACGTGACGAGGCAATTTTGAAGATGTTGCGTGCATTGGATGAGTTCACGGTTTCAGGGGTCAAAACGACGATTCCGTTCCATCAGCAAGTCATGGCCCATGAACAATTCCGAATCGGTACATTTGATACGAAATTTGTCGAAAAAGAAATGTCATTGGCGAAATAACAACAACCAGGAAGCCCGAACATTATTTCGGCTTCCTGGTTTTTTGTACTGAATTTATGAGTGCTTTATGCTAAACTATCACAATGAAAGCATGTAAAAGGAGAGTAACTGAATGAAACGTCATGAAGCACGAGAGAAAGCGATTCAAACGCTTTTTCAAATCGAAGTATCAAAATTAGAGGTAGATGAAGCAATCGAATTCGCATTGGATGGAGAAGAATCTGATCCGTTTTACGAACAACTCGTCACAGGGACGCTAGAACATATTGAAGATATCGACGTATTGCTCGTTGAGAACTTAAAAAACTGGCGCTTAGATCGCCTCGGTAACGTCGAGCGTACGATTCTACGAATGGCAACGTATGAATTGTTATATGTCGAAACGATTCCAGAGAACGTCACAATTAACGAAGCGGTCGAACTCGCGAAATCGTTCGCGGATGAAGAGGCCGGTAAACTTGTGAATGGCGTACTCGGCAATATCATTAAAGAAGACTAAAAAATAGAGATAAGACACCAGACCAACTACAGAAAAACCTAAAGACAACGGGGGATGAGAGAGATGGCAGTAGTGATCGACGGGAAACAAGTGGCAGCATCATATCGAGCAACGTTAAAAGAGCGTGTAACGGAACTTCGTGCACGCGGCATCGTACCGAAATTGAAAGTAGTGTTGATTGGGGATGACCCAGCAAGTCATAGCTATGTACGCGGGAAGGAACGGGCGGCAGAGGAAATCGGAATCGATTCTCAAGTGCTCCGTTTTGATGAAACAATTAGCGAAACAGAATTGCTCGACTTGATTGACTTGATGAATGAGGATGAGGAAGTCCATGGTATTCTCGTGCAGCTCCCTTTACCGAAACACATCGACGAGTCGCGAGTCATCATGCGCATCTCTCCTAAAAAGGATGTAGACGGATTCCATCCCGAGAACGTCGGGAAGATGATGCTCGGTCTAGACACATTGCTTCCATGTACGCCTCACGGCATCTTACATCTCGCGAAGACACAAATCGAGATTTCCGGAAAACACGTTGTCGTCGTCGGTCGCAGTCAAATCGTCGGCAAACCGGTCGGGATGTTGTTCTTGAATGAATCTGCTACGGTCACATATTGTCACTCAAAAACGGCTGATCTCGGTGCGATGACGCGACAGGCCGATATTTTGATTGTCGCGGTAGGGCGCGCAAGTCTCGTCACTGCAGATATGGTCAAACCAGGGGCAGTCGTCATCGATGTCGGTGTCAACCGGGTGGAAGGTCGCCTCGTCGGGGACGTGGATTACACGGCCGTGAAAGAAAAGGCGAGTGCGATCACGCCTGTTCCAGGTGGTGTCGGTCCGATGACCATTACGATGCTCATGCATAATACGATCGAGGTTGCATCACGTGGCTAACCCCCTTCCGGTTTCAGAGGTCGTTCGGTATGTGAAGCGACAACTCGATGATGATATATTGCTTCGACAAGTCGCAGTCATCGGTGAAATCTCAAATTTTAAACGATATTCCTCGGGTCATTGTTATTTCACGTTGAAGGATGACGCATCTCGTATGAAAGCCGTCATGTTTTCTCGTGATGCCAAACAACTTCAATTTGAACCGAAAGACGGGATGAAAGTTATCGCTGTCTCGAGAGTGACAATGTATGAGGCGACGGGTGATGTTCAGCTGTATGTCGAATTGATGCGTCAAGATGGCGTTGGTCTGTTGTTTGAGCGGTATGAGGCGAGAAAGCGTGAACTCGAGGAAAAGGGTTGGTTCGATTCGGAAAGAAAGCAAGCACTACCCACATTTCCAGAACGAATCGGGATTGTGACGTCTCCTAAAGGTGCTGCACTCCACGATATCGCGACAACCCTTCGACGTCGTGCGCCTCACGTGGCCATTACGTTCGCCCCGGTTGCCGTGCAAGGTGAGATGGCAGCCCCGCAAGTTGCATCTGCCATTCAATGGATGAATGAGCGCACTGATTGTGATGTACTGATTGTCGGACGAGGTGGCGGTTCCATCGAAGAACTGTGGGCATTTAATGAGGATGTTGTGGTGGAGGTGATTTATTCGTCCACCATTCCGATCATTTCTGCTGTCGGTCATGAAACGGACTATACACTTTCCGACTTTGTCGCAGATGTAAGAGCAGCTACTCCAACGGCTGCAGCAGAACTCGCTACAGCAATGATTGATGCGCAACGTAAAGATGTGGAGCGCCTTCACGTGCATTTGCACAAATCGGTTTCGAACCAACTCGATGATCTGCGGAGCAGAGTCAATCGAATGGTCAACAGCTATGGGTTAAGATCGCCGCGTTATACCATTTCACAAAAACGTGAACGATTCGCGCAATCTGAAATCCGACTCGAACAAGGGATGAGACGTCATCTAACCCAAGCCACGCATCAACTTCATCAAGTCTCACAACAGCTTGATTTGAAACGGTTTTCAAAAACGTTGACACAGCAGGGTGAAGAGGTCAATCAAATGACCGCTCGACTCCGTCGTACAAAACCGTTAGAACAGTCAAAACAACAGTTTGCCCAACAGGTGGGACGACTGCATTCGGTCAGCCCGCTTGCTGTCTTATCACGTGGCTATGCGTTCATTGAGCAAGACGGTGCATATGTGCAAAATGTGAAACAATTACGCGATGGAGACATCTCGATTCGTTTTCGGGACGGTCATGCAGTCGCTGAAGTGAAGGAGAGGGTTGTCGGTGACAAAAAAAGAACAGACGTTTGAAGCCGCGCTAGAGCGACTCGAACAGATCGTCGCTCAGCTCGAAACCGGTGATGTGCCGCTAGAGGAAGCCATGACGCTCTATGAAGAAGGTGTCCGCTTGTCTGCTTTGTGTCAGACAAAACTCTCGGCAGCCGAGAAAAAGATGGACGAAATCTTGGAACTCGATGGTACCCTTCGTGAAAAAGGAGGCCCCTCATGAACCGTACCGATGATTTGAAGAAGTGGAAGTTGGCTGTTGAAGAAACGATGCAGGAACTTATCGAATCAAGTGACATGCCGACTAGACTCCGTGATGCGATGTCGTATTCATTAGAGGCGGGAGGGAAGCGAATCCGTCCTGCGCTCGTTTATGCAGTTCTTGAAACGTATGGCATTGCAATCGAGCGCGGGCGGGAAGTCGCTTCGACACTCGAGATGGTTCATACATACTCACTCATTCATGACGACTTGCCAGCAATGGATGATGACGACCTTCGGCGCGGCCGTCTGACGAACCATCGTCAGTTTGATGAGGCGACTGCCATTTTGGCGGGGGACGCGCTATTAACCGATGCGTTTCGCATCCTTTCGGAAGCGAACCTCCCTGCGGAAGCAATCGTCGAGATTATTCGCGCTTTCGGACTTGCCGCCGGAAGTGCTGGCATGGTCGGTGGACAATTAGATGATATGCTCGCTGAAAAGCGGGATGATGTCACGCTTCAGGAACTTCAGTCGATTCATGAACGGAAGACGGGAGCACTGCTCGTCTATGCACTTGAAGCAGGTAGTGTTCTTGCAGGTGTGTCTAAAGAAGACCGGCTTCAACTCAAACAGTTCGGCCGCCATCTAGGTATTGCCTTTCAGATTCAAGATGATATTTTAGATGTCATCGGGGACGAACAGGCAATCGGGAAACGCGTCGGCTCGGATGAAGAGAATGAAAAAACGACTTATCCGAAATTACTCGGACTAGATGGGGCGAAGCGTGCACTTGATGCAGAGGTAGATGCTGCGACCTTTGCAATCCAATCACTTTCGGTTCAAGCACCGTTACTTGTTGACCTGTTGACGTTTGTAGTGAAACGAAATTATTGACCTCGGTGACACGATGAGCACATCGTGTCACCTTTGTTTTGGGGAATGTGTGGCATCTACCGTCACATTCTTGTAAAATGTAAGGTACGAATCAGTAAAATGTGAGGAGAAAGGATGGTCATTATGGACTTGACATCCATTCAAGACCCGTCATTCCTGAAAAGGTTGTCTGTAACCGAACTCGAATCACTCGGTTCTGACATTAGACGGTTCTTGATTGAAAAATTGGCAGTGACGGGAGGGCATTTGGCGCCAAACTTAGGTGTTGTAGAGTTGACGCTTGCCTTGCACCGTGTATTTGACAGTCCGAAAGACCAACTTGTATGGGACGTCGGTCATCAGGCGTACGTTCATAAAATTTTGACAGGGCGTACAGATCAGTTTGATACCCTGCGACAGTATAATGGATTATGCGGTTTCCCGAAACGTTGTGAGAGCGAACATGACGTTTGGGAAACAGGCCATAGTTCGACATCACTTTCGGCAGCGATGGGGATTGCAATCGCAAACGAGTTGAAAGGTCGCGCAAACGATCGTGCCATTGCCATCATCGGGGATGGTGCGCTGACTGGGGGAATGGCGCTTGAAGCGCTGAATCACATTGGTGCCGAAAAGCAAAATGTCATCGTCATCCTGAACGACAATGAGATGTCGATTGCACCGAACGTCGGTGCCATGCACAACATGCTCGGACGTATTCGTGCATCACGAAAATTGAAGCATGCACGTGAAGAAATGGAATCCATCATTAAACACATTCCTCTCGTTGGCAACTCGCTTGAACGAAGTGGGGAACGGGTGAAAGATTTATTGAAGTCTGCACTTATTCCGGGCACTTTCTTTGAAGAACTCGGGTTTACTTACTTCGGCCCGACAGACGGACACGATTTGAAAGATTTGCTCGAGACGCTCGAGTATGCGAAGAAGATCGACGGTCCGGTTCTCGTTCATGTCATCACGAAAAAAGGCAGAGGTTACCGTCCGGCAGAACTAGATGGTATCGGAACGTGGCACGGGCTTGGGCCATATAAGATTGAGTCTGGTGAAGTCATCAAAGGGAAGCCGAAAGGACCAAGTTATTCGAAAGTAGTCGCTGAAACGATTACGAAAGTTGCGGAGTCTGATGAACGGGTCACGTTAATCACGCCGGCAATGAGCGTCGGATCAAAACTTGACTGCTTCACGAAAAAATTCCCGGAACGCATGTTTGATGTCGGGATCGCTGAGCAGCACGCGGTCACGCTCGCTGGTGGACAAGCGACACAAGGATTAAAACCCGTCGTCTCGATTTATTCGACGTTCTTCCAACGTGCGTATGACCAACTCGTCCATGACATTTGTCGTCAAAACCTGAACGTCGTGTTCACGATTGACCGGTCCGGACTCGTAGGGGCGGATGGAGAGACGCACCAAGGTGTGTTTGACATCGCCTTTATGCGTCATGTCCCAAACATTCGCATCTTGATGGCGAAAGACGAAGAAGAGTTGCAACGACTCGTTTATTCTGCTCTTCGTTACGATGGCGGGCCGATTGCGATTCGGTTCCCACGTGGTGAAGGAATCGGTGTTCCGATGAGTGACACGCTTCAGGAGATTTCACTTGATGATTGGGAAGTCGAGGCGGAAGGAACGGATGTCGCGATTTTGACGTTCGGTCCACAAGTTCAAGACGCTCTTGAAGTACGGTCTTTGTTAGAAGGCACGCTCAGCGTTCGGGTCATCAACTGCCGTACGATTAAACCGCTCGATGAGGCCATGCTTGCTTCATTATATGCAGAAGGTATCCCGCTCGTGACACTCGAAGAAGCGGCACTTGCCGGTGGTTTTGGAAGTAGTGTGTTAGAGCATGCGAATGAAGCTGGAACTTTCCCGCGGATTCAACGTCTCGGTATTCCGGATCGCTATATCGAACATGGAGGGGTCAACCAACTCTTAGAAGAGATTGGACTTCGACCTACCCAAATGGCGGAATCGATTGAACGATTCGTCATGGAAACAAATCGACAGAATGTGTGAGGGATTATGGAAAAAAGAACGAAAACTAGATTAGATGTATTGCTCGTCGAACGTGGACTCGCTGAAACACGAGAAAAGGCGAAGCGGTCTGTCATGGCCGGTCTCGTCTATAGTGGGACCGAACGCCTAGACAAGGCGGGCGATAAAGTGTTTGATGATATCCCTCTCGAAGTGAAGGGACAAGCCCTACCGTATGTCGGCCGGGGGGGCTTGAAGCTCGAGAAAGCGCTCGAAGTATTCCCGCTTGACGTAAACGGACGTGTCGGAATCGACATCGGGTCTTCAACGGGAGGGTTTACTGACTGTGCGCTTCAAAACGGTGCGAGCCAAATGTATGCGGTCGATGTCGGGTACAACCAGCTTGCCTGGAAACTTCGGAGCGATGATCGCGTTGTCGTCATGGAACGGATGAATTTTCGTCATGCGACGGCCGATCAATTCCCGATCAAACCAGACTTTGCGACGATTGATGTCTCGTTCATCTCACTACGCCTTATGGTGCCGCCGCTCAAAACTATTTTAAAGCAGGACGGCGTCGTTATGGCACTCGTTAAACCTCAATTTGAAGCCGGTAAAGCCGACGTCGGGAAAAAAGGGATTGTACGAGACCGTGACGTACATGAGCGTGTGGCGAGCGATATGGTTCGCTAT
The DNA here is from genome assembly GCF_018617685.1 of Exiguobacterium sp. s57. Taxonomy (NCBI): domain Bacteria; kingdom Bacillati; phylum Bacillota; class Bacilli; order Caryophanales; genus Exiguobacterium; species Exiguobacterium sp. s57. The sequence goes on along the minus strand of NZ_JACSKR010000001.1, from coordinate 646,048 downwards.
CTTGCATCGGAAGGGTTCTTCGTCGAAGGATTGGATTACTCCCCAATCACGGGTGGAGACGGAAATATTGAATTCCTTTTATTCGCCCGTTATACGGGGGTAGGTGGAGTCGAACCATCCCTACGAGTCGAAGACGTGGTGGATGCGGCACATACCAAACTAAAGGGATAAGCAATGGCTACAGACAGATTTGTCTGTAGCTTTTTCTTATCGATGAAGAAGAGATGGGGAATGGTGGAAATACCCACTGGAATGCTAGACCTTTTTTCGACAATACTTTAGAATGATAATGTGTATGTGAAACGAAAAATGAGGTGTCAGCGCTTATGAACAAAGGACAGCGATTGATTAAAATTCGAGACATCGTGACGAATCGTGAAATCGAAACGCAAGATGAACTGGTAGATGAACTACGTCGCTCCGGATATCCGGTCACACAGGCAACTGTGTCTCGGGATATTAAGGAGTTACATTTAGTCAAAGTGCCGTTAAACGACGGACGATACAAATACAGCTTGCCTGCGGATCAGCGCTTTAACCCATACGGTAAAATGAAGCGAATCCTTAGCGACAGCTTCGTCTCGGTCGATTCTGCTCAAAATTTGGTCGTCATGAAAGTGCTTCCGGGAAATGCTGATGCAATCGGCGTCTTAATCGACCATTTGTCATGGGATGAATTGATTGGGACAGTTTGTGGCGACGATACGATTTTAATGATTGCGCGCGATGAAGATAAAGCGAAGCAGATTATCGATCGATTAATCGGAATGTTATGAGGTGAAAGTACGTATGTTAGCAGAACTATCAATCAAACAGTTTGCGATTATCGACGAGTTAAACATTACGTTTAATCGAGGTATGACCGTTCTCACGGGTGAAACGGGTGCCGGTAAATCAATTTTGTTAGATGCGATTGGGTTGCTTGTTGGAGGACGAGGCTCGAGTGAGTTTGTTCGCTACGGTCAGGACAAGGCCGAAATCGAAGGGTTGTTCATGATTGAACCAAATCATCCCGTCATTGAAGCGGCCAATCAATATGGAATTGATGTTGAGGACGGGACTGTCATACTACGTCGAGACTTACATAGTAGTGGAAAAAGTGTTTGTCGGGTGAACGGGAAAATGATGACGCTCTCGACGTTGCGTGAATTCGGGCGACTTCTCGTCGATATTCATGGGCAACATGAGCATCAACATCTGATGGAAGCGGAATTTCACTTAGGAATTCTCGATCACTTTGCCGAGAAGGAAGTGGGCCCTCTATTAGAGGAATATCAAGCAGCATATGCAGCTTGGAAAAAAATCGCCGATGAACTGAAGCGCCTCAGCCAAAGTGAGCAAGAACTCGCGCAGCGGATGGATTTGTTGTCGTTCCAAACAAAAGAGATCGAGGCGGCAGAATTAAAGCCGGGTGAAGAACAGGCGCTGACGGAAGAGCGTGATGAATTAGCCAACTTTGAGCGCATCCATCAACATATCCGTCTTTCTTATGAGGCGGTTGCCGAGGACTCGAACGGACTTGACCAAATTGGCGTTGCGATGCGTGAAATGGGCGAGGCATCACAGCTTTCCACCTCTCTTGCTTCTGTATCCGAGACAATCTCCAACGCATACTATCTGCTAGAAGACGCGAAATTTCAATTGCGCGATCAATTAGATTCGCTAGAGTTTGATCCGATTCGATTGGATGAGATCGAGTCGAGATTAGCCCTTTTCCAGCAGCTAAAACGAAAGTATGGAACAACAATCGAAGAAGTCATCGCATATGGGGAACGAGTTTCCGAGGAACTTAAATCGATGACGAATCGAGAAGAACATTTGCAGACGTTGTCAGATGAGCTTGTTCGATTAGAGAAGGCTGCAAAAGAGACTGGAATAATACTATCTACAGCCCGCAAAGTTGCAGCAAAGTCGCTGGAGCAGGCGATACATCGTGAATTAAAAGAACTGTACATGGGAAAAACAGCATTTGAAGTTCGTTTTCGCTCAACGTCTCTAAAACAAGACGGATTAGATGATGTAGAGTTTTACATGATGACAAATGTCGGTGAACCGTTTAAACCGCTTGCGAAAGTCGCTTCAGGCGGTGAGCTTTCCCGCGTCATGCTCGCACTCAAGTCCATCTTTTCAAGAACCGTCGGAGTGGCCTCGATTATTTTTGATGAAGTCGATACAGGTGTATCCGGCCGTGTCGCCCAAGCGATGGGGGAGAAGATTTTCCGTCTATCTGTCGGGTCACAGGTGCTGTGTATCACTCACTTGGCACAAGTCGCCGCGATGGCAGATCAACACCTTTACATTACGAAAACAGAAACGGATGACCGAACGAAAACGAATGTCGACTCTCTCAATCATGAGAGTCGAATCGACGAATTGGGTCGAATGATTGCTGGAGCTCAAATGACGAACTTGACGAAACAACACGTTGAAGAGTTACTTGAGATGTCACAGCAAGTAAAACAGAAGTTCATCAAAGGAGTGTCATAAGTGATTACATTATGTATTGCGGACGACAATCGAGAAATCGTCGATTTGTTGAGCCGACAACTAGAATCTGAGCCTGATCTTCGTGTCGTGGGAACGGCGCACGATGGTGAAACGTGCTTGGATGTCGTCAAGACACACCAACCGGATGTACTCTTACTCGATATTATCATGCCGCATTTGGATGGAATTGGAGTATTGCAACGTCTTAATGAAGAGTTCGGTGACGAGAAGCCGGAAGTGATCATGCTCAGTGCGTTCGGGAAAGATGAAGTGACGAAACAAGCGGTTCAACTCGGTGCCTCTTATTTTCTCGTCAAGCCATTCAATATCCAACAGTTGTTAACGAAGATTCGAGAATTGTCGGATGGGACGAATCGGGAGTTTGAAGGGATGACACCCGAAGAGATCGAGATTTCACTCTTACTGCAACAAATGGGCATTTCTCCACGAATCAAAGGATTCAAGTACATCCGTCAAGCGGTCATCTATGTGAGGGAGCGTCAAGACTTGCTCGGTCTAATCACGAAAGAGTTATATCCAATGGTTGCGAAAGAACATGAGACGACTTCGTCGCGTGTGGAGCGGGCTATGCGCCACGCGATTAAGACGGCCTGGGGTAACGGGATGCAGGACCATGAAATGTTTGAAGGACGACCGGAGCGTGAGCGAAGCCCGAAAAACTCGGAGTTCATCTCTTACTTCGTCACGTATTTATCGTTTAAGAACAATTAAAAAAATCGATTTGGACTGAGTCATGATCTGGCTTAGTCCTTTTTTATTCAGTTTAAGAAAGAAAGCGCTTGCAAAATATGCGCTCTTTGTTATAATAAAGGTGTACCAAGTTACTTGGACAAGCGTCAGATGAACGCTTTTCAAACTTGTTCCGGAGCATGTTTGAAGAAATATAATCATCTCGGTTCGCTATCCGATTATAGCTCAGAGGTGGGAACGACACCTCAAGTCGTTAATGTCCCGACGTGAGGTCGCGACAGTCGCTCATTTGCGAGACGATTCTATTATCAGCTCGAAGCTAGGGGTTGGTATAGGGAAAACGAATCGTTCAGTTAACCAAAAGGAGTGTTGTCAACCGTTGAACAGTTTATGGCAAGCGCTCGACTTCACAATGGATGGTTGGACATGATCCGATAATCAAAAAGTTAGTAACTCGAATGGAAGCGTTCCGTTCACGCAAGACGGCAGTTACTAAAATTCTTTCATACTTCTTCATTAAGAAGACGTTGGATATCATGTCAAAGCAAGCAAAGTAGTTAGAAAGGAGATCATCCGTAGTGATCACAATTCAATACGAATAAAAGGTTCCGCACTTGAAATGAAGTCAAGTTAGGGAACCTTTTTTTTGTGTACTTATGAGTCGAATCGTTGAACTTTTCCTGATTTCTTGTCGCGGTTAAAAATATAGCCAGCTACAAATCCGATCCCACCCATGGCGAGCAGAAGTCCAAAGGTCCCCTGCAACATAGAGGCGGCAGCGAGTGAATCAATCCATGTGAAGGGTGTGCTCGTCTTCAAAAAGAAGCTGTCGCGGAGCAATTTGATTCCGTAGACACCTAGTAGTCCGGGGATGATTAAGATTAGAAGTGCGATGAAACGCATGCAATCTCCTCCTTTACCATACATTATTTTAACAGAAATCATTTCGCTCGACACTGTCTATTTTTAGGCGACTTGCGAATCAACATAGGATTCAGTAGCATGAAGAAGAGAAGAGAGATGATGGGGGAATAAGTATGAATAAACGATTGATGATTGTCGGGGCCGGAAAAGGCGGGTCAGAGGTCCTTCATATGTTGATGGATTCACCACTTGCGACTATTGTGGCAGTCGTTGACTCTGATGTATCGGCTGAAGGAATCGCTCTTGCGAAAAGTTACGGCATCGCTGTGACAGACGATTGGACAAAATATGCTGAAGCTAAGCTAGACTTTGTCATCGAAACAACCGGACAGCATCAAACGTTCGAAGAGTTGAAAGACCATTTTAAAGAGGCGGTCGTGTTACCAGGAGAGTTTATTCGTATCGTTGTCGAGCGGTTGAAGCAGAATCAACAAATGCTTGAAGCAATCATTGAATGTACGAGTGAAGCCATTTCGGTAGCCGACCATCATGGGAACACGATATTGATCAACCCATCATACACTCGTTTGACGGGATTTAAAAAAGAAGACGTTGTCGATAAGCCGGCAACGGCTGATATCGGAATGCAAGAAAGTGTCCATTTGAAAGTATTGTCTACCGGGCAAGGCGTCAGGGACATCAGAATGCAAATCGGTGCGACTCGACGGGACATTCTCGTGAACGCGGAACCAATCATCGTGGAAGGTAAATTACGCGGCTCGGTCGGGGTCATCCGAGATGTGTCTCAAATCCGTGCGCTTCGAGATGAATTACAGGAAGCGAAAACACGCATTCGGAATCTAGAGGCGAAGTATCAGTTTGCCGATATCATCGCGACGAGTGATGCGATGCGATTTGTCATTGAGCAGGCAAAACTTGCTGCGGTGACCCCTGTGACAGTATTGATTCGTGGAGAATCGGGAACTGGGAAAGAATTGTTCGCCCATGCCATTCACGGGGAGTCCCCCCGGAAATATAAGAAGTTCATTCGGGTCAACTGTGCCGCCATCTCGCCAACGCTTCTTGAGAGTGAGTTGTTCGGCTATGAGGATGGCGCGTTCAGCGGTGCCAAACGAGGCGGGAAAACGGGTTATTTCGAGGAAGCGGACGGTGGTTCGCTCTTTTTAGACGAAATTGGTGAATTGCCGCTCGATGTCCAAGTGAAACTGTTACGTGTCCTACAGGAAAATGAAATCGTGCGAGTTGGAGGGACAACGGCGATCCCAATCGATGTCCGCATCATTGCCGCAACGAATGCCGATCTTGAGCAAAAAGTGGGGGATGGGTCCTTCCGTGAAGATTTGTATTACCGGATCAATCGTATGCCAATCCACATACCACCTTTACGTGAACGGTTGAATGAACTCGAAGCGCTGTGTGACCGAATCGTACGGAAGTTGAATCAGGAATATGGTCGTAGTGTACGTGGGGTAGACGAAGATGCGTTGATTCTACTGAAAAGTCAGCATTGGAAAGGGAACGTCCGAGAACTTGAGAACGTGATTGGGCGGGCGATGATTTACATGGCGAGCACCGACCAGTGGATCGCGCCTCACCACTTACAATTATCAAATCGGTCTACAAGTCAAAAAGTAGTTGAGTCCGGGACATTCCATGAGGCCGTAGCGAAATATGAGCGAGATTTGATTGAACGGACGATTGAAGAAGCCGGTGGGAACAAATCAGAAGCAGCCCGCCGATTAAAGATTTCGATTCGGACATTATATAACAAATTAGACACCACGCAATAATCTGCATGAACATTTATGCATGGTAAGCATTAATCTGCATGGTGCCCCGCATTATAAAGCGCTTACATTTTTGGAATTAAACTTGCTTATGATATAGTGTAGAGGTCAAGGGGGGACAATGATGAATTTTGAACGGATGCTGACGAACGCGAAACAACTAGAAGGTTGTACCGTGTCCATTGCGGGTGCAGCGGACGAAGAAGTTATTCGGGCCGTAAAACTTGCTACGGATCATGGCTTGTCTCGTTTCATTTTGTTCGGCGAAGCTAGAGAAATCCGGAAGTTATGTGAGCAGCATGAGATCGATGAGTCAAACGTCGATATTTTACATGCGAAAGGTGATGTAGAGATTGCACGCCGCGCCGCGCTAGCCGTGAAAAACAAAGAAGCGGATGTACTCATGAAAGGAATGGTGTCGACATCTACTTTCATGAAAGCTGTCCTCAATCGAGAGGCTGGTCTTCGGACGAAACGAACGCTCAGTCATGTGGCTTTATTCCAAATTCCGAATCGAGAAAAGCTGATCGGTGTGACTGATGCTGCGATTCATATTGCGCCGACGCTTGAAGAAAAAGTTGAAATCATCCACAATGCTGTCGAGGCGATGCATGACATTGGTTACGCATCACCAAAAGTTGCAGCAATCGGAGCGGTCGAAGTTGTCAATCCACAGATGAATGCGACACTCGATGCCGCGTTACTCAGTCAAATGAATCGTAGGGGTCAAATCAAAGGCTGTATCGTAGACGGACCACTCGCACTCGATAATGCGGTCGATATGATTGCGGCCAAGCAAAAAGGAATCAACAGTGAAGTAGCCGGTCAAGCTGACTTATTAGTCGTACCATACATAGAGGTCGGCAACGTCCTTTATAAATCAATCATGTATTTTGCAGAGGCGAGCGTAGCGGCGATTGTCGTCGGCGCATCAGCCCCTGTCGTGTTGACGAGTCGTGCCGATACTGCAGAAGCGAAACTATATTCACTCGCATTCGCTTTGTTACATGCCAAAAATTAATCATATTTAACAGGAGGAATTAACCATGATGGAAACAAACACAGAACCACGCTTCCGTATTTTTGATGTTTTACAATCTGAGGACTATGAACAAATCGTATTTTGTCAGGACCAAACTTCAGGACTAAAAGCAATCATCGCGATTCACGATACGACACTCGGTCCAGCGCTCGGTGGACTTCGCATGTGGAACTATGAATCAGAACAAGAAGCACTCACAGACGTCTTGCGCCTTGCAAAAGGAATGACGTATAAAAATGCGGCAGCCGGTCTCAACCTTGGGGGCGGAAAAGCTGTCATCATCGGAAATGCGAAGACGGATAAGTCAGAAGCGCTCTTCCGTGCGTTCGGTCGTTACGTACAATCACTTAGCGGGCGTTACATCACGGCTGAAGATGTCAACACGACAGTTTCAGATATGGATTTCATTCATATGGAGACAGACTACGTAACAGGCGTTAGCCCAGCATTCGGCTCGAGTGGTAACCCTTCACCTGTAACAGCATACGGTGTGTATCGTGGGATGAAAGCGGCTGCTAAATGGAAGTTTGGCACCGACTCGCTCGCCGGGAAGACGGTTGCTGTACAAGGTGTCGGAAACGTCGCCTATAATTTATGCCGCCACCTCCACGAAGAAGGTGCGCATTTGATCGTGACAGATATTAACGAGGAAGCACTCAAACGTGCGGAAACTGACTTTGGTGCGACTGTCGTCAAGCCGGATGAAATTTACTCTGTCGAATGTGACATTTTTGCCCCATGTGCACTCGGTGCGGTCATCAACGATCAAACGATTCCACAGTTAAAAGCTCAAATCGTCGCAGGTGCTGCGAACAACCAATTGGCAGAAGATCGTCACGGTGATGTGCTCGACGAGAACGGTATCCTCTATTCACCAGATTTCGTCATCAACGCTGGAGGTGTCATCAACGTCGCCGACGAACTCGAAGGATACAACCGAGAACGCGCGATGAAAAAAGTCGAACTCATTTATGACAACATGATGCGCGTCTTTCAAATCGCAGAACGTGACGGTGTACCGACACACGTCGCGGCCGATAAGATGGCTGAAGAACGTATTCAGATGATGTCGCGTTCACGCAGTCAATTCCTAAAAGTCGAAAAAAGCATTCTAGGGAGACGCTAAGATGACGAAACGGCTAATTCTTGCAATCAACCCAGGGTCGACCTCGACGAAAGTTGGATTGTTTGATGGGAAGGAAGAAGTGATGACTCGCACGGTTCGTCATGAGATTGACGTGACCGGCCTCACTCTTCCGGAGCAATTGCCTCATCGTGAGCAAGAAGTACGTGCCTTGTTAGAAGAGACTGGCATCGCGGTCAACGATTTGACCGCGGTCGTCGGTCGTGGTGGCTTACTTGCGCCAATGACATCGGGAACATATACCGTCAATGAACTCATGCGTGAGGATTTGACGAGCGGTCGTTTCGGTATGCACGCATCCAACCTTGGTGGATTGATTGCTTCTAAAATTGGTGAGCACGAAGGAGTCCCGAGTTTCATTGTCGATCCAGTCGTCGTCGATGAGATGCATGAGTTGGCCCGTAAGACGGGTATATCAGAGATTGATCGTCGGAGTATTTTCCATGCTCTTAACCAAAAGGCCGTTGCGAAGCGATTCGCATCTGAAAATGGAAGCGATTACAACGAGCTGAATCTCATTGTTGCGCATCTCGGTGGCGGAATCACTGTCGGTGCACATGCGGCCGGCCGCGTCATTGATGTGAACAATGGACTGGACGGGGACGGTCCGCTTGCACCAGAGCGTGCCGGTTCAATTCCTGTTGGACAGGTAGTAGAACTATGTTATAGTACCAGGTATAAAGAATCGGAAATGAAGAAGAAAATTGTTGGTCAGGGCGGACTGTTCGCTCACCTCGGAACATACGATGCGATTGAGATTGAACAACGCTTAGAAACAGGTGACGATGAGGCGAGACTTTTGTATGAGACGATGGCTTATCGCGTCGCTCAAGAGATTTCTAAACATGGGGCGACATTATGTGGTCGTGTAGATGCCATCTTACTGACGGGCGGGATCGCATATTCCGACTGGCTGACTGACAAGATTAAGGAGCGTGTCACTTATCTCGCGCCGGTACACATTTATCCGGGTGAAGATGAACTAAAAGCGTTGGCTGAAGGTGCGCTTCGCATCATCGAGAAGGAAGAGACCGCACGAGTTTATGAGGGGGATACACATGGCACAAGAATTTGATGTTGTCGTCATCGGTGGAGGACCAGGAGGATATGTGGCCGCGATTAAAGCGGCCCAGGCAGGAAAATCTGTCGCAATCGTCGAGGCGAAGAAGTTAGGCGGAACCTGCTTACATAGAGGATGCATCCCGACGAAGGCGCTCTTAAAAGCGGCACACGTTTATCAAACGGCGAAACAGAGTGCGACGTATGGTGTGGAAACGGGAGACGTGACGTTCAACATGGAACGGGCCCAAACGTATAAGCGCGATCTCGTCGCTGGCCTAGAAAAGGGAATCGAGCATTTGATGAAACAAGGAAAGATCGAAGTGTTTCGGGGGAAAGCCTCCATTCTTGGACCAAGTATCTTCTCACCACAACCAGGGACCGTATCGGTTGAAGATGAAAGCGGTGAGTCGGAACTCATCTTGCCGAACCAATTGATTATCGCCACAGGATCGATTCCACGTGAGCTTCCTGGGTTACCGTTCGATCACGAGCGTATTTTAAACTCAGACGACTTGCTCAATTTCGAGACACTACCTGAATCGATTGCGATTGTCGGTGGCGGTGTGATCGGAGTCGAATGGGCATCGATGCTCGTCGATTTGGATGTGAATGTGACGTTGATTGAAGTAGGCGATCGTTTACTCCCGCTCGAGGACAAGGCGGTCTCCCGTGAAGTGGAGCGGTTATTGAAGAAGCGCGGTGTTCGTGTGAAGAAAAGTGTGACAGTCGATGCGGAACGGACATTGATTCATGAAGATGCGGTGGAACTTGCTGTTGGGGAAGACATGTTGAACGTTGACTGTGTCCTCGTCTCAGTGGGTCGTGTCGCTAATACAGAAGACCTGGGGCTACAAAATACGTCCATCGTCGTCGAGAGCGGGATCATTCAAGTCGATAGCCAGTATCGGACGAAAGAACGTCATATCTTCGCAATCGGTGACTGTATCGGGAAGCTACAACTCGCCCACGTCGCTTCAGCAGAAGGAGTGAAGGCCGTCGAGACGATTCTTGGTCTTGAGCCGACACCACTCGATTATATGCTCATCCCACGCTGTGTATACAGTGTCCCTGAAGTCGCCTCGGTCGGTCTGACAGAAGAAGCAGCAAAAGATGCGGGACATGACGTGAAGACAGGGACGTATCGCTTCAACGGCCTCGGGAAAGCGCGCATTGAAGGGCAAGCCGACGGATTCGTCAAACTCGTTTCGGACAAAGAGACAGATGACCTGCTCGGTGTCCATATCGTCGGACCGAAAGCGACTGAACTCATCACTGAAGGCGGGCTCGCACTCGTCTTGAACGCGACCGCTTGGGAGATGGGGCAACTCGTTCACCCACACCCTGCACTAAGTGAGGCTTTCCAGGAAGCGGCGCTCGCCGTCGATGGATTACCGATTCACGCCTAAGGAGGAACAAGGATGGAACAGATGACTGTAAACTCATATGAAGAGCTCGGCTTAACAAAACAAGATTTATTGGCGATGTACGAAACGATGGTGCGTGCGCGTAAAATTGATGAACGGATGTGGAAGTTGAACCGCGCCGGGAAAATCCCGTTCGTCGTTTCGTGTCAAGGTCAAGAGGCAGCGCAGGTCGGGGCGGCGTTCGCACTCGAAAAAGGAATCGACTATGTCCTCCCTTACTATCGTGATGTGGCGGTCGTCCTACACTTCGGTCAAACTTCAAGAGACTTGATGCTGTCGGCGTTCGCGAAAGCGGAAGATCCGAACTCGGGCGGTCGTCAGATGCCTGGACACTTCGGCTCGAAAGAGCATCGCATCGTGACGGGTTCATCTCCGGTTACGACACAAGTCCCTCATGCTGTCGGAATCGCACTCGCAGCGAAGATGAAAAAAGAAGAGCTCGTCACGTTTGTCTCGTTCGGTGAAGGGTCTTCCAACCAAGGAGATTTCCACGAAGGTGCAAACTTTGCCGGTGTCCACAAACTTCCGGTCATCTTATTCTGTGAGAACAACAAATATGCGATCTCGGTACCACTCACGAAGCAGTTGGCATGTGAAAGAGTATCTGACCGGGCGAAAGGTTACGGGATGCCAGGCGTGACAGTCGACGGGACCGACCCGATTGCCGTTTATGCGGTCGTGAAAGAAGCGCGTGAACGTGCTCTGCGCGGAGAGGGACCGACACTCATCGAAGCAGAAGTGGAACGCCTCGTACCTCACTCATCAGATGACGATGACAAAGCCTACCGCTCAGCGGAAGAATTGGCTGGATTGAAAGAACGGGACGGCATAAAACTATTCCGTCAGCGCCTCATTAACGAGGAGGTCGCTACGTCTGATGTGCTCTCGGAAATTGACGAGAAGATTGATTTAGAAGTGAACGAAGCGACGACGTATGCGGATAAGGCACCGTACGCTGCGCCTGAATCTGCAATGGATTACGTTTACGAGGAGGAAAAATGATGAAAACGTTTATCGAAGCGATCAACGAAGCGATTCATGAGGAAATGGAGCGCGACGAAAACGTCTTCGTCGTCGGAGAAGACGTCGGCGTTCGCGGCGGGGTATTCCGTGCCACACAAGGGTTGATTGAGAAGTACGGGGAAGGTCGTGTCATCGATGCACCGCTCGCCGAGAGTGCGATTGCTGGTGTCGGTGTCGGAGCTGCGATGTATGGGATGCGACCGATCGCAGAAATGCAATTCGCAGACTTCATCATGCCAGCAGTGAACCAAATCGTATCGGAAGCTGCGAAAATTCGTTACCGCTCGAATAACGATTGGACATGTCCGATGGTCATCCGTGCGCCTTTTGGTGGAGGAATCCACGGGGCCCTCTATCATTCGCAATCGGTCGAGGCGATGTTTAGTTCGACGCCAGGCCTTAAAGTCGTCATTCCATCAGACCCGGTCGATGCGAAAGGATTATTGAAAGAGGCGATTCGTTCAAACGACCCGGTGCTCTTCTTTGAACATAAGCGTGCCTATCGTCTTTTGAAGGCAGACTTGCCGACGGACGAATATACGGTCGAAATCGGTAAGGCGGCAGTCAAACGTGAAGGCGATGACATCACAATCATCACATACGGTCTCTGTGTACACATGGCACAAGAGGCAGCGAAAACGCTCGAAGAGGAAGGGATTAGCACGCACATCCTCGATCTTCGTACTGTCTACCCACTCGACCAAGAAGCCATCATTGAGTCGGTCAAGAAGACTGGTAAAGTGCTACTCGTGACAGAGGACAATAAAGAAGGAAGCATCATTGGAGAAGTCGCGGCGATTATTGCAGAGAAAGCGCTTTTCGAACTCGATGCACCGATTGAACGCTTAGCGGGCCCTGATGTTCCAGCTATGCCGTATGCACCACCGATGGAAAAATTCTTTATCGTATCCCCAGAAAAAATTGCCGAGCGGGCACGTCAGCTCGCGGCGTTTTAAGGAGGCTTCTCCATGGAACAAACGATTACAATGCCCCAACTCGGGGAGAGTGTGACAGAAGGAACGATTACGACTTATCTCGTCAAACCGGGCGACCGTGTGGAAGAATACGAGCCACTCGCTGAGGTCATGACGGATAAAGTCACTGCTGAAATTCCGGCGACCAGTGCGGGAACCATCAAAGAATTCCTCATTCCAGAAGGGGAGACGGTCAGTGTCGGGACACCGGTACTGACGATGGAAGTAGAAAGTGCCGAGGAATCAGCGGTTGAGACGAAGACCGAACCGATCGCAGAAACGACTCCTGCAGAACCCGTGGCGAAGCAAGCGGTCGCTGTCGCTCCGAAAAAACAAAGTGGCAACGGGCGTTTCTCTCCTGCAGTCATCCGACTCGCCAATGAGAACAACATCGATTTGAGTGAATTGAGTGGGAGCGGTCTAGGTGGCCGTATCACGCGTAAAGATATTCTTCGTTATCTCTCGGATGGCCGCCCGTCGACTTCTGATCAGGCGACGCAGGCACCCGTTCAAGAGACGATGGTACAAACGAAGATGGATGTTCCGACTGAGGCACCACGTCCTGTCGTCGAGCCGTCGCAACCGGTCGCATCGACATCCACTTCTTCTGGACGCTATGAATCCATTCCGACAGCAGGTGTACGTCAAGCGATTGCGAACAATATGGTCCGCTCAAAACACGAGGCCCCGCACGCATGGCTCATGATTGAAGTCGACGTGACGAATCTCGTCGACGCCCGGGCAAAACTGAAAGACGAGTTCATGAAACGGGAAGGTGTCAAATTGACATTCATGCCGTTCTTCATGAAAGCGGCGATCGAGGCATTGAAGAAATATCCGATGATGAACTCAGAGTGGGCGGGCGATCATATCAAAGTTCACCAAGACATCCATCTTTCTGTGGCTGTCGCGGCAAACGACGCCCTTTATGTACCGGTCATTCGTCAAGCGGATGAGAAGAACATCAAAGGACTTGCTGTTGCACTTCAAGACGTGGCGTCACGTGCGCGTGAGAACCGTTTGAAGGCAGAAGAGATGCGTGGCGGGACGTTCACGATCAATAACACAGGTGCGTTCGGTTCGATTCAGTCGGCACCGATTTTGAATTACCCACAAGCTGCCATCCTATCGGTCGAATCGATCGTGAAACGTCCGGTCTGGATGAACGGGATGTTCGCGGCACGCGACATGGTCAACCTTTGCATGTCGGTCGACCATCGTGTCCTCGATGGTCTCGTCGCAGGTCAGTTCTTGCAAGCAATCAAACAATCACTCGAGTCCATCGACCCGAACACGTATACGTTGTATTAATTGATGAAAAATGGAGGCGCTCCCGAGTTGGGGCACCTCCATTTTTATGCGTTATAGCCGAAGAATAGCGTGAAGACAAAGCTTACGGCTGAGATAAGTAAGAGAAGGATCGTTAAGGACATGCCCATTGTGACGATTCCTTTAGACAGTCGGTGTTTGGATTTGTAGAGTGCGTACGCAAACACGAGACTGAATATGACGAACGTCGCGAATAGTGTGAGCGGGATTGCACGGTCTTGGAGTAACTGGAGTATATCCAAAGTTAAATCATCCTTTCTAATCATGCACCTTCTCAAATCGCCGTTGATGGACACGGTACATAAATCTGGTAATCAGAACGAATATGAGAAGGAACACCCAATATACGAAGATATAGTTTATTGCAAACGCAGGAATCCCATCATGTCTGGCTGAGGAAATCCAAAGAAGAACGAGTGAGGCCGGGAAATGGAGGAAGAGTACAAGATAAGGTACGAACTTCAGGAATGATAAGGCATTTGTAGACGGATTACGCATTAAACCCATCGCAATCAAACCGATCAACACCTCGAGCCCACCAAGCGTGAAATAGGCGAGTGAATCAGTGAAACTAGTCTCTAGAATGGGTAAGGCAAGTGGCGCAAGGCCGAAACTCCCGATCATTATTAAAGCGAACAAGATGTAGTCACCTCCTGAAAATTTGACTCCTTATAATAATTGTAAGATATTGGATGTAAAAACTCAACGTCCCACTAAAAAAACACGCCATTCCTATGAATGACGTGTCGGCTAGTTCCTTAAATCGATTGTTCGATCATCGTTTCGATGTCACGACGAACTTTAGCTAATGATAAACGTGCGACGTCGTAGCGCACACGATGAGTCGATTCGTCTGAACCCGTCAAGTCGGCAAAGAGACTTCCGAGATCGTGGACACTGCGGTCGACTTGAATGAGAAGTTCAATCGTGTCCTCGTCTTGTAAAATCACAATTTCTACTTCATCTAGCTGGCGACCGAAACGCGAACCGTTCGCTGAATACTCGAGTTCTTGTGCAATCGGAAGGCGACCGGACCGGTGGCGTGCCGGAAGCATCTCTGTATCGGCTTTCTTCAGGCGGAAACCGAGCTCGTCCATCGCATCTAAAATGACTTGTTGGGCGGCGTTCGGTTGCACGGTGATCGCATCTTCATCTTTCGGGTCTACGGCTTGGGCGATATCTAGCCCGGTCTCAATCCATGATTTCGATTGGCTGACAGAAAGAGGTGTGTTGAACGGGACGTTGACTGTGAATTGGATTTCTTTCACTTCCCCTGGTCCAATCATAAACGGCGCCTCATTCAATAAAATCTTTTCAATCGTAAACGTCGAGTGTGTGATTTTGTCGTTCACTTCATGTTTATATAACGTGTTGAAAAACAGATAGATACTATCAACCGATTGTTCGACAGAACCGCCTTCGATATGGACGACCCCGTTCAGTTCCCCGCCGGGCGTACAGTGGCTTTCATTCAGGCGCGTATCAACTTTTGCGGCACCGATTCCGATTGAAGATAAAATCTTTTTAAACATATGTGTGTCCTCCTTTGACGTAACGCCGTCTTCGTGTAATAGTATGTACGGACAGGTGAAACGATATGTTTCAAAATTTCTTAAAAAGGATTGAATCCATTGGAATATACAGCATTATTAGAACGTCTCGAAGACGTTATTGAATCAAATCATCTCGTGTCGGCGACCATCAGTCAACCCCGCCAAAAATCAAGTGATTTAAGACGGGTCAAATTGAAACCGGTCCTGATTCGGAATGCATATCATATCCAGTTCGAGTATCAGTATGAGCGTGTGATGAATCATAAAAATTTGACACCAGACGAGGCTGTATCGGAAATGATCGAGCTCCTTGAAACGTTCAGACAAGGTCAGTTTCAATTAAAAGAATCCGATCTTCAGTTCCAGTTATCGAAAAAGTTCAAAGTGACATTGAAAGAGAAACATACGGCTCAAAAAGAAGTTCAATTGAGCCATAATCGGGAAAAGCAGTACGTGCTGCCACTTGACGAACCGGTCCCATTCTTGATTCGCCTAGGCATTCAATCTACAGACGGGAAAGTGAAACGACAAAAGTACGACAAATTCAAACAAATCAACCGCTTC
Organism: Exiguobacterium sp. s57; assembly: GCF_018617685.1. Lineage (NCBI taxonomy): Bacteria > Bacillati > Bacillota > Bacilli > Caryophanales > Exiguobacterium > Exiguobacterium sp. s57. The sequence goes on along the minus strand of NZ_JACSKR010000001.1, from coordinate 630,063 downwards.
CTCGAGTTCATCGAGGATTCACTCAAACATTTACCTACGGATCGCACTGTCCGTATTCTCGATTTCGGTTCGGGCAAATCGTATTTGACGTTCGCTCTCTATCATTTCTTACATGAGATGAAAGGGTATGACGTCCACATCACGGGACTCGATTTGAAGAAAGAAGTCATCGAAGAGTGTGCATCCATCGCGAAGGATCTCGGCTATGAACGGCTGGAGTTTTTAGTCGGGGACATTAATGAATATGAAGGGGAGACGGCCGTCGATATGGTCGTGACGCTCCATGCATGTGATGTGGCGACAGACATGGCGTTAGCACGTGCTGTACGTTGGGGCGCAAACGTCATCTTAAGCGTCCCGTGTTGCCAAAAAGAATTGAATCGTCAAATTCAAGCACCGAACTTGGACGTGATGCTACAACATGGACTGATCAAGGAACGTTTCGCCTCCCTCGCGACAGATTCGATTCGGGCAGAACTGCTTGGACTTGTCGGGTATGATGCACAACTGCTCGAATTTATCGATCTCGAACACACACCAAAAAATATTATGATTCGTGCCTATTTGACGAACCGCGTGGCAACCGCTGAGACGAAAGCGCGTTATCTCGCCTTCAAGCAAATGATACATGCCGATCCGTTCTTAGAACGAGAATTGAGCGATAGACTTGTCCTCGAGGTGGAACAAGACGTAAAATAGGAGAGTATAGACGAATGTCGAAAGGGGAAACAACATGGATTTTCAATTATATTTTCAAGATGTAGTCGAACAAGCGCGTAACGAAGTACGTGCTGCAGGATACACAGAGCTCACGACACCGGAAGAGGTGGACGGGGCACTCAAAAAAGAAGGGAAGACACTCGTCCTCGTCAACTCGGTATGTGGCTGTGCAGGCGGCATCGCTCGTCCGGCCGCTGCGTACGTGAACAAGATGGAAGGTGTAAAACCTGACCACTTCGTTACTGTGTTTGCCGGTCAAGACCGTGAAGCGACTGACCGTGCACGGGAGTATTTTGAAGGATATGCACCGTCTTCACCGTCAATTGCTCTTCTTGAAGATGGAAACATCGTGACGATGGTAGAACGCAGTGAAATCGAGTCAGCTACTGCTGAAGAACTCGTCGATCAGTTGCAAACATTGTTTGACATCTATTTCTCATAATCACACATCGGCGCAAAGGCCCTGCCTTTGCGTTTTTGTAAAAAGGGGCAATGCATATGGAACCAGTCATCAAAATCATGACGGAGGCAGAATATATGATTGCCCTGTCACGCGGTGAAATCAATGAACCATCACTTCAATCCGAAGGGACAATCAAATGTTGTACACCGCAGCAAATAGGAAAAGTGGTAAAACAATCTTTTTTTGGAGAGTCGGTCGTGCTCGTCTCGCTCCACGTTAACCGACTAGGACAGCTGTTACATTATGAACTAGATGAAGACGGGGAGCGCTATCCGCACGTGTATAGTGCCATCCCTATGTCTTCTGTTAAACAGGTTCAACCATACGGGTCTCGCGACAATGGAACGGTCACATATTTCGCTTTCGAGCGGATGTGACCTTCTTTTTTTTAGATAAAATGCATGAATATACTTTACAATTAATAATTATGTGTATATAGTGGTTGAAGATACAAGTCGGACAACTGATGTGTCATTGAACAGTTGAGCTGCAATGACACATATGTCATAATTTTGTTAAAGTTCTGATAATTGTCATTCAACTACGAAAGGAAGATGGAGATGAAAAAAGGTTTTCTAGCATTATGTTTAGCAGGACTAGCCGCGTTTTCGGTCGCATGTGGGACAGACGAGAACGAAGGAGGATCGTCATCGACCGATGGGGAAGATGACAAAGTCATTGTCATGGGAACGAGTGCCGATTACTTCCCATATGAGTTCGTCGATACGGCGAATGGCGACGACATCGTTGGATTTGATATCGATATCGCCAAAAAAGTGGCGGAAAACATGGGATATGAATTGAAAATTGAAGATATGGATTTTGGTAGTTTACTTGGAGCACTCAATGCAGGGCGTGTCGATTTCGTCATGGCTGGGATGACACCGACTGAAGAGCGTAAAGAGAATGCTGATTTCTCGGATATTTATTTCACTGCGGTGAACTTAATCTTATCGAAAGATGACTCACTTCAATCTCTTGAAGACTTGAAAGGCAAAAAGATTGGTGTCCAACTCGGTTCGATTCAAGAAGGAATCGCACAAGACCAGATTCAAGACGCAGAAATCGTATCGTTGAACAAGATTCCTGAGATTATTCAAGAAATCAAGACGGGACGTATTGACGCGATGGTCATTGAAGACACGGTCGCGAAGAAATACCTCGATCAAGACAGTGAGTTGACAACATTTGAAATCGTGGACGAGGAAGAAGCAGGTTCTGCTGCTGCCTTCCGTAAAGACGATGAGCTCCGTGATCAATTCAATGAAGAGTTGAAGAAGATGATCGACAATGGAGACATTGACGAGTTAGCACAAAAATGGTTTGAAGAAGAGGCTGCACCAGCCGAATAATGAATCGTACGGGGCTGACTGAAGAGAAATCGGTCAGCCTTTTTTAGGAGGAACTTACAATGGATTTTAGTCGGATTTATGATTCTATCCCTTACATACTCGAAGGGATTCCAGTCATGTTCCAAGTCGTCATCGTCTCGGCATTGATCGGGATCACGCTTGGGATTGTTGTTGCTACGTTGAAGATTGTGCCGAACCGCTTGATTAACTTCCTCGGTCATGCTTATACGGCCGTGTTTCGTGGAACACCGCTCATCTTACAACTCGCCATCATCCACTTCGGATTGCCGCAACTGACCGGCTATATCACGACACCTTATCAGTCGGCGGTTATCGCCTTCTCACTGAACTCGGGGGCGTATATTTCAGAAATCATCCGTGCCGGTATCCAAGCAGTCGACAAAGGTCAATGGGAAGCATCGGATGCCCTCGGTGTCCCTTATGTGAAACAATTACGTTCCATCATCTTGCCGCAGGCATTCAAGAATATCTTGCCTGCTTTAGTGAACGAGATGATCACGTTGACGAAAGAGTCTGCCCTCGTCTCGACGGTCGGAGTGCTTGACATCATGCGCCGCGCACAAATCGTCGGTGGGCAGAAGGCAATCTACTTCGAACCGCTTCTATTTGCCGGTGTGATATACTTTACAATAGTGATGATCTTGACGTATCTTGGACAACGTCTTGAAAAACGGTTAAGAAAGAGTGATGGAAGATGATCGAGGTAAAAGACCTATACAAACAATTTGGTGACTTAGAAGTATTGAAAGGAATCACGACGACGATCGAACGTGGTGAAGTGGTCGCTGTCATCGGACCGTCCGGGTCTGGTAAATCGACATTTCTACGTTGCTTGAACATGCTTGAGATTCCAACGAGCGGGACGGTCAGTGTCGACGGGTTCGAGCTAACGAAAAAAGGTGCGAACGTCGCCAAGGCTCGTCAAAATATCGGGATGGTGTTTCAACAATTCAACCTGTTCCCACATATGAGCGTATTGGATAATTTGACGTATGCGCCGGTCAATGTGTTGAAGGTGAGTAAAGCTGAAGCACTCGAACGTGCGAAAAAATTACTTGAACGCGTCGGACTTTCTGAGAAAATCGATGCCTATCCGAGTCAACTTTCAGGTGGACAAAAACAACGTGTCGCGATTGCTCGTGCCTTGGCGATGGAACCGAACGTCATGTTGTTCGATGAACCGACGTCAGCACTTGACCCGGAAATGGTTAACGAAGTACTCGATGTCATGAAAGGCTTGGTTGAGACGGGAATGACGATGGTCGTCGTCACACACGAAATGGGCTTCGCCCGTGAAGTGGCGGACCGCGTGCTCTTCCTCGACGAAGGGATCCTCATGGAAGAAGGCAAGCCGGCTGACCTGTTGTTAAACCCGCAAACAGACCGGGCAAAACGCTTCTTGGAGAAAGTGTTGTAATCTGATCTCACGAGGGAAGGATGAATGCACATGAAAATCACGTATTATGGACATGCGACAGTAGGATTTGAGGTAGATGGTGTGAACGTGTTGATTGACCCATTCTTGACGAGTAATCCTCATACCGAAGTAGACCCTTCTACACTGCGGCCCGATTATTTGTTGCTCACGCATGCTCATTTTGATCATATCGAAGATGTCGAATTGATTGCGAAAGAGACGGGTGCGACGATTGTGGCGACGCATGAGCTTGCGAGCTACTATGAGAAGAAAGGGTATTCTGTACACGGTATGAATATCGGCGGCGGACACGATTTCCCGTTCGGCCGCGTCACGATGACGCAAGCCTTCCACAGTTCAAGTTTGGATATGGGAGACACGCCGGTCTACATGGGGATGCCAGCTGGATTCATCATCGAAACGAATGGGTTGACGCTTTATCACGCAGGAGACACGAGTCTCTTCTCAGATATGAAGATGTATGGTGAACGTTTTGAAATCGATGTCGCCTTCCTTCCGATCGGGGACAATTTCACAATGGGACCTATAGACGCATTAGATGCGGCACAGTGGCTACAAGCGAAACGTGTCGTCCCGATCCACTTTGATACGTTTCCGCCGATTAAACAGGATGCTCAGGCGTTTTGTGACCAACTGCACCGTCGCGGTCTCTTGATTGAACCGAATACGACCATCGAGATTTAATCATGAATGTGATTCAGGAGACGAAGCAGTTCATCGAAACGATTCATGCAAATGACTCTTCAGGTCATGACGTCGCTCACGTTGAGCGTGTCGTTCGATTGGTGGAGCGTTTAATGGAGAATGAACCGGTCAATCGGACGGTTCTTCTCCTGGCGGCATATCTACACGACGTGGAAGACCATAAGCTCGGTCGTCCGAAGGGTCTCGTCAAACAGCACCTGTCCTCAATTGACATCACTGACGAGCAAGTGAATTTGGTGATGGCGGTGATTGATGAGGTTTCTTTCTCAAAAGGAAAGACGCCGACGACTCGGGAAAGCGAAATTTTGCAAGACGCCGACCGTCTTGATGCGATTGGTGCTATCGGAATTGCGAGGACATTCCAATATGCAGGTTCTCTCGGTACGCCGCTTGATTTGGCAGAGACGAGTGCCGTTCAACATTTTCAAGATAAGTTGTTGAAATTGGCGGGAAATATGCATACGGAAAAAGCTAAACGCTTGGCGATGTCACGCCATACTTTCATGCAACGCTTTTTAAAGCAGTTTCATGAAGAATGGGACGGGATCGATACATGAAAAGGACGACCGAGTATATTCGGTCGTCCTTTTGCTTAGAACGGATGCTTGTTCAACCAATGACCACCGTCAAGAGAGATGCAATCCCCGTTTAAATAGCGCATCTCGTCTGATGCCATCCAGTAAGCCAGGTCCGCGATTTCTTCCGGTGTTCCAAACCGTCCGAGTGGGACGTTACGGCGAATGCGCTCCACTTCTTTCACGTGGGAGACGAGTTTTTCGGCACCGCCTGTCCGTTCAATCGGTCCAGGACTGATCGCGTTGACGCGCGCGCCGAACTGATAGCCCCATTCGACTGCGAGCGTTCGTGTCAAGTTCAAGACCCCCGCTTTCGCTGCAGCACTCGGTGCGACACCGGGGCCGGCCTGCCACGCATACGAGGCGACCATGTTGATGATTGACCCGCCACGGAGTTCTTCTGCTTCCCAATGTTTCCCGAGAACATGGGTGCAGTTGAACGTCCCGTTCAAGACGATATCGATCACGCTCGCCCAACCGTTTGGAGACAAATCGAGTGTCGGGCAGACGAAATTGCCGGCAGCGTTGTTAACGAGCGCGTGGACTGGACCGTATGCGGACACGATGTCAGCGAGTGCTTGCGCGCATCCTTCATAATCACGAACGTCATGTTGCACACTCATCGCCTGACCCGCGTCGATGGCGTTCAGGTCGTTCATCGCATCTTTCAGTCGCTCCTCGTTTCGACCGCTGATGGCCACGCTCCACCCTTCTTGTTTAAATTTCAATGCCATGGCTTTCCCCATACCGGACGATCCCCCGGTAATCCAAATCGTTTTCATCCTGTTTCCCCCTCAAAAATGAATGGTCGTTCATTTTACATATTCGTCTAATGATGTAAAACTCCTTCAATAAAGTGTCATTCGATGTTGAAACATTCTTTTAACTCGAGACGTATACACAAGATGTAACGATTGATATTCAAAACCATGACGTGTATCTACAATAGGAGATGATGGAATATGAAGCGCATTACAGGATTGACCCTATTCATTCTTATCATTGTCGGAATATTTGTACTCATCGATCGGTCTGATTCAAAGAAAATATCTGAACAGATCGAAAATAAGATGTTCACCCAAACGGAGACGAAGGTTTATCCTGAGTCGACGGTCGAAGAACTGAAGGAGATGCTTGCTGCGTTTCAAAACGATGTGGCTCCTCGAATCAATAACGATTTCGAACGAAAGTTGGCAGAACGGATGTACGTGGAGATGAAGATGTTTGATGAAACCATCGATGTGAAGCAACTTCTAATCCGCGCTAAAGACCAAGCTGATTTTGAACGTGCATGGTTGGACCATGCGAAAAGTGACTATGGCATCGTAGTAACGGGTGACGAAGTCGATGAATGGATTGAAAAAGGACCGGATGCGACGGTAGTCGAGTCACAAAGACGATATGCCGAGGCAAAAGAGATGAGCGTGTATGAGCTCAATCATGATTATTATCGCGATCAATACGTCAAATGGGTCGTATGGGAAGATTTGATTCCGCTCGTCACAGAACGGTACGAAGCGTCAAGTGAGCAAGTGCTCGACAACAATCGACTCATCGAATTGTACGAGCAAGAGGTGGAAAACACGTTATAATCGAACGAAGCGTCAAGTAGCCCGACTCATATGAGCCGGGCTACTATTCATTGGATTTGCTTCAACTGTTTCAAACCGAGCTCACGATCAATCGTATACATCGTACCGGCGACCTTCTCGCCCCAGTATGGGTCCGAAGCATAGAAGATGTTGATGCCTTCCTGTTTGTTACCGGGGTAATCTCCGCGAGCGTATGGACCTTTGACATATTTAGTCGCAAACAGTTCTGCAGCAGCCTGAACGCTTGCATCGATAGTTTTAAACATTGTGGCATTCTCACTCGGGTTGTCGTCCGTCGCCCGGAATCCAAATAGGTTTCGCTTTTCCCGTGCGATGTCGGACGTTCCAAATCTTGATTCATGCCCGGCAACCGCAAGTAAGAACAGAGCATTGATTCCGTACGTATCCTCTGCCCGTTTAAAGGCCTTTCCTTCCCCTGCGAGCGGAGAATCGATGGACCGTAAATATTGATCAAACTCTTTCGTGGTATACGGAGAGGACGAACGAATCGATGCAAATTGATAAGGAGAGTCGAAGACGTCTTGGACGCGTTCCGTATAGTAGCGATCATCCGAGCGCTTTTTCGTTGGTCCGACGAGGAACGTTCCAGCGAGATTGGCATTTGCTTCGACCGTATGGTAGACATCACCATCCCGGATTTCATAATATCCACGTCTTTCCACGACTGCTTCAGGGAATAACGCCATATGATCCGGTTTGACATAGACGTCAGCTCCTGAGATGCGAACTTTTAAATGACCGTTTCCTCGTTCGATTAACTGAAGTCGTGTGCCGCCGGCGACATATGATTGTCGCTTTTTGAACGCCTCATCTTCATATAAATTTGTGATCGCATCACTTGGGGTGACGACGATCCCGGTACCCGTGAAATCGAGGACTTCACCGGAAGGAGAGAACAGGGTGCGGTTCTTACCAGAAGTCATATATCGTTTCGCTTCAGCGAGAGATTCGAATGACCGCGTGACGCGATCGCCATTCGTCATGGTCTCGACGGTATACATGTCTTCATCTCCGGATTGAATCCATAAAAATGCGGCGACTGCGATACTTAGTGTCGCGACCATCGGCCATATTGTACGTTTTCTCTTTCGTTTCAATTAGATCACTTCCAAACTTTTGAATTGCCAAACGAGTTAATTTAGTCAACAATTTGATGAAGAAGGGGGAAATGAATATGAAAATTGGAACGCGGACGTTGAAGACCGCGGTCGCAGCGGGTATCGCGATGCTCATTTCCGAGACGATCCATCTTGATTATTTTGTATTCGCAGCCATTATTGCCATCTTGAGTATTCAAGAAACACGAAAAAAATCGATTCGAGCCTCCTATGAGCGCGTCATGGCGAGTCTCCTCGCTATCGGAATGGGCGCGGCGATGTTCGCATTACTTGGTTATTCGCCAGTGACACTTACTCTTTATTTTGTCATCTTCATTCCGCTCGTACAACAATTGAAACTGCAGGACGGATTGATCACGAGTGTCGTCATCTTGACGCATCTTTATACCGAAGCACAATTTTCAGTAGAGCTGTTCATTAACGAGCTTTTACTGATCGTCATCGGTGTCGGTGTCGGGCTCGTCGTCAACATGTATATGCCGACGCTTGACCGGGAAATCGAGCGCATCAAAGATAGTATCGACCGCTCGCTCGCGGTACTGTTTTACGATGTGGCGGCTTGTATCGAGACCGGTGTGTATAACAATCATTCGATGATGCTCATCAAGACGCGAGATTATCTGAAGGAAGGGAAGGACTTATCCCTTCGCCGTATGGGTAACTCGATTGGGAAGCGTAACGAAGACATGGATTATCTATACTTCCGGATGCGTGAGCGACAATATGATATTTTGAAGCGTGTCGCCGATAACGCAAGAGAGATCACGATGGTCGTCAATGAAGCGAAACCAGTTGCGACGTTTTTGCGTCGGGTCGGAGACCACGTGAACGAACAGGCGGACGCCTCGGTCTTCCTGCAAGAACTTGAAGAGATGATTGAGCACTATCGAAAAAACGTACCTCTCCCCACGACTCGTGAGGAATTTGAGGTACGCTCATCCTTATTGAATATTTTATCTGATGTGAAAAGTTACTTGATCTTAAAAGAGCGATATATCCTGCTCTTAAAAGAACATGGTCATGCTCGAGAGAAACGTGCTGATCAAAAAGATTGAGACGATGACGACGACGCCGATTTGAATGATGCGTTGTCGTTTTTTCTGTTTTTTCTTCATGGCTTGCCTCCATAAACGTGTTTGCCATCATTGTACAGAATGGAAAAGATTCGTGCAATCTAAGGGAGTTTGTTATAATGGTCAAGAAATGTTTGGATGGAGGGATGTTGTTTATGGTAAACGAGACACGTGTGCTCGACACTTTCTTAGGGTTGGTCGGCATCGATTCAGAAACGAAGGAAGAAGCGGTCATCTGTGAACACTTGAAAGGTGTCTTCACTGAGCTTGGTTGCGACGTCTATGAGGATGACGCATCAACGAAGACGGCGCACTCTGGTAACAACTTGATCATCACGTTGCCTGCAACGAAAGAAAATATCGATCCGATTTACTTCACGGCTCACATGGACACTGTGACACCAGGTAAAGGAATCAAGACGAGTATTAAAGATGGGTATGTCGTCACAGATGGCACGACCATTCTCGGAGCAGATGATAAGACGGGACTCACGGCAATGATTGAACTCGTTCGTGTGTTGAAAGAAAAACAGATTCCACATGGCCAAATCCAATTCGTGATTACGGTCGGAGAAGAATCAGGTCTCGTCGGTGCGAAAGTGTTGGACTTGTCGAAGATCGATGCGAAGTTCGGCTTTGCGCTTGACTCGGATGGACCGGTCGGTGACATCATCGTTGCGGCACCGACACAAGCGAAAGTAAACGCGAAGATTTACGGAAAAACGGCTCATGCGGGTGTCGCGCCAGAGAAAGGCATCTCGGCGATTCAAATCGCAGCTAAAGCCATCGCGAAGATGCCTCTCGGCCGAATCGATGAAGAGACGACTGCGAATATCGGACGCTTCGAAGGCGGACGCGCGACAAACATCGTGTGTGACTACGTCGAAGTACTCGCAGAGGCACGCTCGCTCATCCACGAGAAGATGGAGAAGCAGGCAGAAACGATGAAGCAGGCCTACATTGAAGTCGCTGAGTCGTTTGGTGCTCGTGCTGAGGTCGACATCCACATCATGTATCCTGGATTCAAGTTTGAAGAAGGCGACGAGGTCGTTGAAGTCGCGAAACGCGCGGCTCAAGCAATCGGACGCCCGACACGTATCTTACATTCAGGTGGCGGATCGGATGCCAACGTGATTGCGGGTGGCGGAATCCCAACGGTCAACTTAGCGGTCGGCTATGAAGAGATTCATACGACGAACGAACGGATGCCGCTCGAAGAGTTGTACAAACTTATCGAATATGTCGTGACAATCGTCGAAGAAGTCGCATCAACCGAGCAATAAAAAAAGAGCCGACTATTCGTCGGCTCTTCGTATGTGTTCGTACTCGTTATGCTGCGAACTCCAATGATTCTAAAATCAATTCGTCTGTGCAATGAAGTTCGATCGCTATGTCGTGAATGCGGATAGAGGTGCCTTGTTCTTTTTGGTGCAAGCGATTCATCAAAGCTGCACGTTCTAGAATCGTTTCATAGATCGATTCGGTTTGTTCTGCCTTGGTCATCACAAATCACATCCTTTTCAGCGATTACTTTATTATAGCATGGAACGGCTTGGAGAAAGGACTAAAATATTTATGAAGTTACAGTTTTTAGGAACTGGTTCAGGGATGCCATCGAAACAGCGCAATGTGTCGGGACTCGCGATCGACCTTCCAAAAGTCACCTGGTTGATTGACTGTGGTGAAGGGACACAACATCAAATGCTCTATACGAAGACCAAACCGAGGAAAGTGACGGCGGTATGGGTGACCCATCTCCACGGAGACCATGTTTTCGGCTTACCTGGATTCTTATCGACCCGCTCTGCCCTAGATGGAACGGACGCTGTGACTGTTTATGGGCCGAAAGGATTGAAAAAATGGCTTGAAGCGACATTTCGTATCACGGGTTCTCATCTCGGTTATGAGTTGAACGTTGTCGAGTTCACGGATGGAGATACATTCGAACAAGACGGTCATCTCGTCACTGTGAGAAAATTAGAGCATCGTTTCCCATCTTACGGTTTTCGCATCAACGGTCCAGAAAAACGTGGAACGTTACGCGTTGACAAGGTGAGGGAGCTTGGAATCCCGAGTGGACCCATCTATAAAACAATCAAAGAAGAAGAACGGTTTGAATATGAAGGAAAATGGTATGATTCTAAAGAATATGTCACTGAACCGATTCCGGGTAAAGTCGTTGCAATTCTCGGTGATACGACCCCTTGTGAGAACGCTCGAATCTTAGCAGAAGGTGCGGACCTTCTCGTTCATGAGGCGACATTTATGGGAAATGAACAGCCGCTCGCACGCAAATATGGGCACTCGACGACACGTGAAGCGACAGCGCTCGCGAAAGCGTGTTCCGTCGGCAAGCTGATCGTCACGCACATCTCCGCTCGCTACGTCGGACGAGAAGAAGAGTTTGAACGAGAAGTCGTATCGGATTTTCCGTCGAGTTTAGTGGCGACCGACTTTTTAGAATATACAGTGGGGGATTGATGTGACCATTCAACTCTATGTATGGGCCGCGTTTTTAGCAATCAGCATTCTGTTAGGGATTCGATTGAATCAATTAAAAGAGCCGGAAGCTAATTTCTTTCCGAAGTTCTTGTTTTATTCTTTGCTTGGAATCGTCTCCTTTCCAATCGGCGGTTTTCACATCCCGATCGGATTCTTATTGTCTTTTTTATTCTTTCCAAAGCAGAACAGCCGCTATAAATGGTATGGGGCGCTATTAGGCTTCTTCTTCTTTATCGTCTTACTCTTTGTCCCGTTGTTTGATCAATCGGGATTCCGAGCCGAATCCCAACAGATTGGTGCCGTCTCCGTCGCGGACGAATCATTTGACGACATGACAGAGAAATTATTGCAGCGAATCAACAGTGATTCGATTAAATTAGACCGGGGCAAGCTACAAATTGACCGGGTAGGAAACGTCAAGTCCATTGAATACTTACTGATGGTGGAGAGAGCCGAGTCGTTCCAACAGATTCGTGTGACATACGAGTCTGGACAACTCGCCTATGAGCAGGTTGATGAACTACGAAAAGAATCTGGACAGGCGTTCTTTGAAAAACTCGTTGAATTTGACCATATGTTGTCGACTTTACGAGAGCCGTCATGGGAGGAATACACTGATGTTGTAGCTGCACCAATCTTACAACTCTCTTATGATGGATTGTACGATATGTACACGTTCGAAAACGAGTCGATGCTCATGCTCAATCGGGACGATGAGCTCGTCAAGTTCTGGCTACAGCGGGAACCAGTCCTTGCCAACAGCATTCAACTCGTTGGACTGACACAAGAAGGGCGTAGTTCTGGGGAACGTTATGCGATTCTATATAATTATTCGATACATCAACGAGAGGATTTGACAGAATGATAAAACCATATATAAGCATTTCTCTATTAACGACTGCACTCCTTGTCGGATGTGGCGGTGAAGAAGCTCAACGTGAGGCATGTGATGTAAGTCCGACCATCTCAGTATACAATGCAGCGACCGAAGAGACGATCTATCAAGAAAAAAGCGTCTGCCTTGAAGAAGACGCGACTGTGCTCGATGCGTTGAAGGCGACTGGGCTTGACCTCGAAGTGACAGGAAACGGTGACATGTCATACGTGACGGCAATCGAGGGAATCGAAGAAAAATCAGAAGGACAATCGTCAGGATGGGTATTTGCTTTTAACGGTGCTCCGGGAGATGAAGGTGCCGGTGCGAAAGAAGTAGAATCGACCGATGTCATTCAGTGGCGGTTCGAAGAAGATGCGATTGCTTTCTTCGAATGAGGCAGATTGGGAGCGGAGACATCCTGTCACGCTCTTTTTCTTTCTCCTTAGCCACCTATACGTGCTGACGAATGTCGATGACATCACTGTTTTTGTCATCGCGCTTGTCATTCTGCTTATTCTCGAACGCCGTTTTCCTTGGGCGATGTTAGGGGTATTGATTGCTTTCGGATTGGTCTCGGTACTGCCTGGATTATTCGGATGGGACATTTCACTCTCGTACATATGGCGTCAACTAGTGAGCTTGGCCGCCTTTTTACTAGGCATGTTGTGGATCGCTCGCATTATTCGTCTGGAGCGCCTGCTTCCACTGTTAACGAATTGGCCTAGATCATCGTCGCTATTGTATGGGGCGTGGGCACTCATCCCATCGATGGAACAAGCAGTGCGCCAATCGATTAGGAGTCATCCGAAAAAATTATGGCGAGAAGGGATACGGATTGGAATCGAGAGTCAGCAACAGGAGCCGAGATTTGCCTCTGAACCGATGCGTCACTTTCGAGTAGAGGATGCTCTTCAGATTATCTTGATTGTAATGACTTGCTGGGTAGCGCTCCAGTGGACAATTATATTTTGGCTCATTTATCCGTACGTTACGAAAGGAGGTTTGCGTGATGCAATGGCTCTCTACCGCTGACGGGACGTTCGAAGAATATGTCGAACGCTACCGACCACGCGTCATCGAGATGAACCAACCGTTCTCAGGGAAAGTCGGGCATTTATTATCGAGTGGGGACCCGTTTCGAGGGGCAGAGCTTGCTACACTGTTACAAATCGATGCACTCTATCCGAAGCGGTTCGACACATGTTCGAGTGGTGAACAACAGATCGTTCGTGTTGCCTTTGCACTAGTGGACCGACCAGAATCAATCGTTCTCATCGAACCGTTTCGGCATCTTGATCAATTTCGTAAAGAACACCTTGAGCTGTTGCTCCGGCGTATCTCCGGGCTCGGTGTTCAAATCGGCTATACGGAAAGGGCGCGTGAGCAGTCAGGCGACGTGACGTTCACATTCACCGAATCGAATAGAGCACCAATAATCGATGCGCAAGATGTATCTTATCGGCATCCGCTTCAAGCGGTGTATGCAATCGATGATGTGACCATCCAGTTGAATAAGCCAGGACTCACGGTCTGTATCGGGACGAACGGGAGCGGGAAGTCGACCTTGCTCGAATTGTTGGCCCGAAGCAGACGACCGCTCAAGGGACGGGTGAAGCGAGGCGAACGAGCCGTCTATCTTTCTGCCGAACCAGAATACGGTCCAAGCCAGAAGGAAGAAAGACGACGGGTCGCGCAACTGCAAGGCGTGCTTCATGATCCGTCGAGCGTCCTTTTGCTCGATGAACCGACTGTAGATTTAACGGGGCAGGAACGTGAAGCATTCGTTGAAGCAGTACGACAGAAGGCTGAGACGGCAAGGGTCGTTTGTGCGACACACGACATGGAACTGATTGACCGATCGACAGATGTCATTTACCTTGCGAGCGGTCGGATCGTCTTTCATGGGACACGTTCACTCTTCCAAGAACGGAGTACGTTATGGTCACTTACATCCTCGCCATCTTGATTGCGATTGTCGTCTTGTATCGATTCGAGAAATCCTCGATTCCGATTCAACCACTTGTCCAACTTTTAGCGCTCGCGGTGATTGGTCGTTGGCTCTTTATGACAATCCCGAACGTTCAACCGACGACGGCGATTTTGATGTTGACCGCTCTACTCGTCAGCTTGAACGGTGCAGCCATCCTCGCACTCTTCGTGCCGATCTTGTCAGGACTCTTGCTTGGGATTGGACCGTTCGTCCTTTATCAATTTTTAGGGTGGCTCCTTGTCGTATTGCTCGTCAGCCTGTTTCGACCGCTTTTATTAAAGTCGCCCGTACTCTTCCTCGTACTAGGATTTCTATCTGGTTTTTTATACGGATGGACGACGAACGTCGCGTTTATCGAAGTGATTGGTGCAGACTTTTTGAAATTACTTTTGCTTAGTTTCCCATTTGATTTCGTCCACGGCATTTCTAACGTCGTCTTCCTCCTATTGATTCGTCCGTTATTTGAGCGCATATTCCTTCGTCAACTCGGGTAAATATACAATATTCCTATCATATTGAGTGAGGTGAACGACGGATGGATGCTTATGTCAATGTCACGGAAGTCGGTATGTTTCTACTCGTAGGGTTATTGTTTATCGTGTTAAACCTTGTTCTTTTAGCGAAGCGTTACACGAGAGCCCGTTTTGCAATGCTGAGTATTCTGGCAACAAGCGTGTGGCCGGCACTCATGATTGTTCTTTCGGTAAATCAATTGAATGTGATGGATCAACTCACTTCGGGAGAATGGACGTTAAACGCTGTGATCGCGTGGGCGGTCGTCCTCTCGACTGCGCTCATGACGATGATTCCAGCAGGAGTCTTTCTTCATCGGCTTGTGACTGTGTCTCGATTGCATTCTGAATTATAAAAGGAGCGACCTACGCGGGTCGCTCCTTTTTCATGTCGTCGATTCAGCGGCTTTACCGTCTGTTGGCTTTTGAACACGATGTAATACTTCGAGACTGAGAGCCCGTGGCATCAACTTAGCCAAACCGACCAATAGCTGGTTCGAGAGGCCAGGTACAATCACCCGTTTGTTGTTCATGACACCTTTATATCCGAAAAAGGCGACGAGGTGAGATGGCATTTTTGAGAATGACAATTCACTTCCGGCGCGATCGAAGAAGTTCGTGTCAGTCGGACCAGGGCAGAGGACACTGACGTGAACACCGCTTCCTTTCACTTCGGCATGGATCGCCTCGGTGAAGGAAAGGACGTATGCCTTCGTCGCGTAATAGACGGCCATATACGGTCCTGGTTGGAACGCGGCGACGGAGGCGACATTTAATACATGACCGTGGTCACGCTCGAGCATGCCAGGTAGATAGGCTTTCGTCAGTTCGGTCAACGTGTTGACGTTCAATCGGACCTCGTCCGCCTCCGTCTCGGCATCGAGGTCGGCGAATGCACCGGATGTACCAAAACCGGCATTGTTGATTAAAAAGTCGACGGAAAGTCCCGCCTCGGCGATCATACTAGTCAATCGGGCTGCGGCGTCATGCTTTGCCAAATCAAGCGCGAAGACATGGACGTTGATGCGATATCTCGTCTCCAGTACTTTTTTCAATTCGTGTAAGCGCGGCTCGTTTCGAGATACGAGGATACAGTCGTACCCATCTCGTGCGGCGAGTACGGCCAAGTCTAAACCGATGCCCATCGAGGCACCGGTGATTAAAGCTGTCTTTGACAACATGATCCACTCCTTTGATGAAAAGTCATACATTGTTACTGAATTCTTCACGAGTTGTTAAAATCCTGCCTCGTTTACACATTGAAACGTATGCTAAAGTATAGCAAGAAAATGTGATTAGACTCACAAAGTAAGGAGAAAAACAATCATGATGATTCAGCTCGTCACTACGGCACAAAGCGTCGATCAAGCAGAAGCGTTAATTAAAGCGGGCGCTGACCGACTGTATATCGGGAATTCACGGTTCGGGTTACGACAAAAAGGAGAGTGGACTATCGATGCTGTGAGGGAAGTCACACAACTTGCCCATCGATACGGGAAAGAAGTGACGGTGGCCGTCAATAATTTGATGCATAACGACCAGATTGATGAGTTGCCCGAATATTTACAGGAACTGAGGGCGATCGGAGTCGATGATGTGACGGCTGGAGACCCTGGAGCGATCCGTCTGATTCGACAAGCGAAGATTCCTTATTGGTACGATGCCCAAACGCTCGTCACGTCCGCCAAACAAATTCAGTTTTGGGGCAAACGGGAGGCAATCGGAGCGGTCGTCGCACGCGAAGTGACGCTCGAGGAACTCGCTCTCATCCAGCAACAAATCGGACTGCCGGTAGAAGTACAGGTGTATGGTCCGACTTGTATCCATCACTCCAAGCGTCCGCTCGTGACGAACTATTTCAACGAACTCGGTCGCCCTTCTGAAGAGGCGAAACAACGCGAGTTTTACATGAGCGAGCCTGCTGATGCATCTAGCCGGTACCCGATTTATGAAGACGAGAACGGGACGCATATTTTCTCTGAAGATCTGACACTCATGGGGCAGCTGCCAACGCTAGTCAAACACGGGCTTCATACGTGGAAACTTGACGGATGGCATGCGGGCGACCAGTTTGTCGAAATCGTTAAATTGTTTACGTTCGTCCGTGCGAATCTATTGAACGGTCGATTTGACCGTGTTGAGATGGAAGCTCGTCTCAACGACCTGCAACCGGAAGGATTCCGTCTCGGAACGGGATTGTTGCTACGCAAGCCAGAAGAGATCAAGTGAGGGATAAACATGAAACGACGTCCAGAATTATTAGCGCCAGCAGGTAACTTAGAAAAATTGAAGATGGCGATTCACTACGGGGCCGACGCGGTCTATATCGGCGGACAGCAATTTGGTCTGCGTTCACGTGCCGGTAACTTTAGTTATGAGGAGATGCGAGAAGGTGTGGCGTTCGCCCATGCTCGCAATGCGAAAGTATACGTCGCCGCGAACATGGTGACGCATGAAGGTGATATCGAAGGGGCAGGTGAATTCTTTCAGACACTGCGTGATATCGGAATTGACGCGGTCATCGTCTCCGATCCGGCGATGATCGAGACGTGTCTCACGGAAGCTGAAGGACTGCCGGTCCATCTGTCGACTCAAGCCTCGGCGACCAACTACGAGACACTTCGTTTTTGGAAGGACGAGGGCCTTGAACGGGTCGTCTTGGCTCGTGAAGTATCGATGGATGAAATCGTGAAAATGAAACAGGAAGTCGATGTCGAGATTGAGACGTTCGTCCATGGAGCGATGTGCATTTCTTATTCCGGTCGCTGTACGTTGTCTAACCACATGACACTACGTGATGCCAATCGTGGAGGCTGCGCCCAATCATGCCGCTGGAAATATGGATTCTTCGAAGAGGGTGAACTGTTGACAGAAGAGATGGAAGCGCGCGACGAAGAACCGTTCACAATGAGTTCGGTCGACTTATCGATGGTGCGGCATATCCCTGACCTCGTGGACGCGGGAGTCGACAGTTTGAAAGTCGAGGGGCGGATGAAGTCGATTCATTACGTCGCGACCGTATGTAACGTCTATCGTCAAGTGATTGACGCGTACTGTGAGGACCCGGAGAATTTTGTCTTCGACCCGGCATGGGAAGAAGAGATTTGGAAAGCGGCCCAACGTGAACTGGCGAGCGGATTCTATTACGGCATTCCAACCGAAAAAGAGCAGTTGTTCGGGAAACCGCGTTCGATTCCGCAGTATGCCTTTGCCGCACGGGTCATCTCATACGACCCGACGAGCGGGATGGCGACACTAGAGCAACGAAACCATTTCTCGGTCGGGGAAGAGGTCGAATTTTTTGGGCCCGGATTTAAACGCTTCTCGCAAGTCATCGAGTCGATTGAAAATGTGGACGGACAGCCGCTCGAGTCAGCTAATCAAGCGATGATGACGATTCGCGTGAAAGTAGATGAACCGGTCGCGACCGATTTTATTATGCGCAAGCGAAAAAGCGTACCCGCACGCGTAGTCGTCTGACACATCCTTCGAGCCAACATAGTCGCCCGGACCGTCCAATCCTGCTACCCTAAGAGGTAGAGACGGAGGGATGGAAGGATGAACCAAAACACAGAGCAATTACGGACTGAGCCCATCGGCCGACTCCTCTTCAAATTATCGCTTCCGGCGATGATTGGGATGCTCGTGACGGCGCTCTATAACATCATTGATACGATTTTTGTCGCCCGTGGGATCGGCGCGTCAGCCGTCGCCGCCATCGGGATTGCGTTTCCGATTCAGATGATCTTGATGGCCGTGTCCAGTGCGGTCGGGCTCGGCGGGGCGTCCATCAGTTCGAGGAAGCTCGGGCGCGGGGACGATGCCGGTGCGGCTGTCACGTTTTTAAACGTGCTCGTCCTCGTCGGTCTGTTTGCGGCGTTCGCGGTCAGTTCTGCCTTCTTTATGCTAGATGAGATATTAATGGTGTTCGGGGCGACATCCGAAATCATGGAACTTAGCCGACAATACTTATCGGTCGTATTGATCAGTTCACCCTTCTTTATGTTCACGCTTGCTTCAAGTGCGATGGTACGTGCTGAAGGACAGGCGCCGTATCAAATGAAGGTCATGTTGACGACCGTCCTCGTCAATCTCGTGACGACCCCTCTTTTTATCTTCACCTTTGGGTGGGGAATGTACGGGGCAGCCATTTCGACGGCACTCGCACAAGTCGTCGGTTCCATATTGATGCTTCGCTTCTTTTTTGCCCGTAAACCAAAAACGGAACTGCGCTTCAAATGGCGACAGTTCCGGATTCGGTTTGATGAGATCAAGGAAATCATGGCAATCGGTTCGTCCTCGTTCATCATGATGGTATCCCAATCGATTCTGTTCGTCGGCGTCAACGTGATGCTTGGGACGTACGGTGGGACGGATGAGTTGGCGACTTTCGCCATCATCAATAAGTTCATGGCGCTCGTCGGTATGCCGATCATGGGTATTGTCCAAGGGATGCAACCGATCGTCGGGTACAACTATGGAGCCGCCCAGTTTGATCGCATGCGTGAGACGATTTGGACGGCGATGCGTGCCGGAATTGCAATCGCCGTGGTCATTTGGCTCGTCTTGCAGTTGTTCCCGCATACGCTCATGGGATGGTTCTCGACGGATGATGCGCTCATTGCCGGAGGGGTGACCGCGATTCATATCCTGTTCGCGGTCTCCTTCTTACCGAGCGTGCAGATGCTCGTCAACGGGATTTATCAGTCGCTCGGAAAGGCGCGAGTCGCCATGTTCCTATCGCTTTCCCGTCAGACGCTCTATACGATTCCGCTCGTCTTCATCCTACCATCGTTTCTCGGGGTGTTCGGCGTCTGGCTCGCATTCCCGATTGCCGATGCGATGACGTTTTTGACGGCGGTCGCTCTGGCGTTTTGGGACCGTAAGCTGTTGTTCCGTCCTTCAGAAGAGGATGCAGAAGATCGTCCGGGGGACCCGAAAGCTACGAATCTATAATCAGACGTCCGCTCGAGTCGAGCGGGCGTCTTCTTTTAGGAACAGATAGATCCCTGCGAGGAGGATGATGGCACCGGTCCACTGCAACGGACCGAGCCGTTCTCCGAAAAAGGCGTACCCGAACAGCATTCCCCATAGTGCCTCACCGAGAATCGTGATGCTGACGACTGTCGCACTGACCCGTGCGAGCGCATAATTGAACAGATTGTGCCCGAGGATCGTCGGAAAGAATGCGAGTGCGAGGAAGTACCACCAGTTGACCGATTCGAATTCCGTGAACGACGTGTCGCGTACGAGCAACATGAAACAAAGAACGACCGTCGCGACGAGGTAGACGCTAAATGAATACGTGTTCGTCTTCATCTCGGTACGGACGTGTTGTCCGACGAGCCAATATCCGGCGATGAGGAGAGCGGCGAGCAAGGCGAGCATGTCCCCAAAGAGCGCTTCACGACCGAGTTGAACATCCCCTGCGGCGACGAGCATACCCCCGAGGACAGCGACGAGTGCGTAAGTGAGTCCTTGTTTGGTCGGATTTTTTTTGAAGATGACGGCATTTCCAATCAAGACAAAGATTGGGCTCGATGTGACGAAAAGAGTCGAACTGGCGACTGTCGTATAATCGAGCGATAAAAACCAGAGCCAAAAGTGAAACGCGAGAAGCGTCCCGCTAAGGAGTAAGGCATATCGAGTCATGAGACGTGTTCCGATGAGTGATTTGAAGTCAACGAACGGCAATAGCATCAGACATGTGATCAGCATGCGGTAAAAGGCGGCCGTCTCGGCAGGAGCGGACGTCCATTTGACGAATAGGACGCTCGTCGACAAGAAAAAGACAGCGGCGAACAAAATGAGATAAGACATGGCGACACTCCTTCACTTATGTATTTCTTAGTCTAATGATAGCGGAAAATAGTATATACGGGAATTTCATATTTCGTATACATGAGAGAAGAATGAAAATGGGATTGTTAGCTTAACGTATAAAGATGACGAGAATGCCGAAATCATTCAATCTGCTCTCGGTCAGGCAACGATATACTATAATGAAAATGATTTAGTGAAGAAAATCATTACACCGCGCAATGAAGAGTTCCAGTTCTCCTATACCACGTCGGAGTTAATCAAAAAAATCAGGGGACCGAGACTGACTCATGAGATGAATTATGGTCCGAATGAGAAGATGACCCAGATCCAGACGAATAAGAAGGACACGGAGACGGTCATTTTCTCTGAAACGTATGAATATAACAAAGATGAGCAAATCATCAAGGCGACGAACAATGATTCAACATATACCTATACGAAGGAAGGGTTCTTGCAATCTGTCACTCGAGGGAGCGACACGATAGGCTATACGTATGACTTGAGCGGGAATATGCTGAAATCAGAAGACCAGTCCGGCAAATTGATTTCTGAAAATAAGTACCTACAAGGAAACCGTATCGATACTTCAATTCAGTACGATAAAGAGACGAACACTTATCGCCACATCAGCTATGATTTTAGAGAGAATGGGTCATTAGCAAAAGAAACGATTCGTAAACCGTCAAGCACATCGAGTAGCGCGAAACAGACTGCGTTCGATGTGGTGAAAGAATATCACTATTCTTCGTTCAACCTGTTGATGAGCATCACAACGAAGCAAGGAAGTAAAGTCACCGAACGCATCGAGTATACGTACGACAGCGAGGACAATCGTTCTTCGAAGAAAGTGACGAACGCTGAAGGCGACCGTTTTGAGTTCTACTATTACGATTCAAACGGGGATCTCGTCTCTGTATCGCGCAAAACGGGAGACGATTTGCTTGAGAACACGATGAATTTCTATCGAGATGCAAGTGGTAAGCTCCTTAACTTTGAGTATAAAGGGACGACTTTCGACTACGTCTTCAACCAACGTGGTGACGTTGTTGCAATCACGAACGAGATTCAGGAAGTGATTGCCCGCTACAGTTATGACGAGTGGGGGAATTTGATTGCGCTTGAGGGTCTGACGCCTCTCGGTCAAGAGGTGGCAGAAGAAAACCCGTATCGCTATGTCGGTCATTACGGCGTTCAGTCATTTCTAGAAACGGTCGTGGCTGTAAAGCGATACGTAGGTCTCGAAGGACGATGTGAGTCCGCTAGAGGCTTAGAGCTCACGCAAGTTGTACATCTCCACTTTCAGGGTACCTCAAAAGACTTGAATGAGTCGTAGCCGAGACAACGTCCGACCCGGGACATGTTGTAGGTCAGTCTCGCGTCTTCGATCCGTTCGAATCCTCTCTCGATATGTCCATCTATGACTTGATATAGTAAAATATATTGAAGACGCAATCGAATCAGGTACGTCTTGACTCGAATTAAGAGGCGAAGTAAGGAGTTCTTATTATGAGACTAATCATCGCGGAAAAGCCATCACAAGCACAAAAACTGGCCGCTCCCTATCCATCTAAAAAGCGAAAAGAGGAGATCGAAATCTCTCCGTGCTCCCGTTTTCCTGAAGGGGCGATCGTCGTATGGGCGGTCGGTCACCTTTGTGAGCTCCAGGAACCGTCACACTATCGACCGGAGTGGAAGTCATGGAAATATGATGCGCTCCCGATCGTACCCGAGCGGTTCGACTACCGTATCTCAAAAGGCAAATCAAAGCCTTTTTATGCAATCAAAAAATGGTTGCACGATCGCTCCATCACAGACGTCATCATCGCCTCGGATGCCGAACGGGAAGGGGAGGCGATTGTCCGTCTGATTTTAAGGCTCGCGGGAAACAAAAAACCGCTCGCTCGGCTATGGATTTCAAGCTTGACGGAACAAGCGGTCGACCGTGGGTTCTCGGAACTACTGCCGGGTGAGCAGACGGTCCCGTATTACCATGAGGCGATGAGCCGCGCCTGTGCCGATTGGCTCGTCGGGATGAATGCCTCACGCGCTTATACGACCTTATTGAAGACGATCGGAATCGAAGATGTCTTCTCGCTCGGTCGTGTGCAGACACCGACACTTGCCCTAATCGTCAATCGCGAACGGGAAATCAAACAGTTCGTACCGGAACCGTACTTCGAAGTCGAGGCGACGTTACTTAAAGGTCGAAGCACGTTCAAGGCGAAGTACACCATCGGAAAGACGACGAAACTGAAGACGCGCGATGAGGCAGATGCGGTCGTCAGGCGCGCTTCCGGCACCGCTACAGTCCAAGCGATTGACAAAGAAGAAAAAATCGAACAACCTCCATTTTGGTTCAGTCTATCCGGATTGCAGGCAGAAGCGGGGAAACGATTCGGTTTCGGGGCGAAAAAAACGCTCGATATCGCGCAAAAGTTATATACAAAAGGATGGATCAGCTACCCGCGGACCGATTCTGGATTCGTCACACCGGACGAAGCGACTCTGTTCCCTCAAACGAAGGCGAGGCTGTTAAAGTCCGATGCATACGGCGGACTCCGAGAGTTGTTGACCGAGGACCCGTCCAAAAATCGTCGTTACGTCAACGCAAAAAAAGTGAGTGACCACTATGCGATCATCCCGACGGAAGCATGTGGCGATGTCAATCGGCTCGCTGGGGATGAGGCAAAACTGTATGATCTCATCATTCGGCGTTTCCTCGCGGCGTTCGCACCTGCTGCGATGCTTGAAAAGACGACGGTCGACCTGTTAGATGGAAAGGATCTCTATCGGGCGAAAGGGACCGTCGTCGTACGTCCAGGCTATCGGGATGTCGTCGAGATGAAATCCAAAGACGTCGAGCTCCCTTTACTGACTGTCGGGGAAGTGTTGAAGGAGAAGACTGTCGATGTGCTGTCGAAACAGACGGAACCGCCCAAACGCTATACAGAAGGGGCACTCATCATGGCGATGAAAGTCGCCGGGAAACAGCTTGATGATGAGGTGTTGATTCACATCATGAAAGAAGTAGAGGGTCTCGGGACCGAGGCGACACGCGCCAATATCATTGACGGGTTGAAAAAGCGCGGATATGTCCAGCTTCAGAAAAAAGAGCTCGTCCCGACAGACAAGGGTCGTCTTTTAATCGATGTACTCGGAGACAGCATTTTGGCCTCGCCCGTCATGACTGCGAAATGGGAGAAGCGACTCCATGAGATCGGACAGGCGTCCGCATCTGCCGCAGAATTTATCGAACAAGCCAAAAAAATGTCGATCCATCTCGTCGAAGAAGCGAAATCGCGCGTTGAGGCAGCGAATCCTGAAGGATATACGATTGAAGCGAAGCGATATGGGAAGAAAGGGGCGGGACGGCCGAAAGCGTCGTTCGGAGTCTGTCCGAGCTGTGGCAAAGGACTTGTCGAACATCCTAAATTCATCGGCTGTAGCGGATATCGTGAAGGCTGTCGTTTCACCGTCTCTAAGCAGGTGCTCGGCGTCGGACTCGTCAAGGATGAGTTGAGACAGATGATCAACGGGGGTCAATCGAACGTCCATACGTTTAAAAAAGGCGAGAAAACGTTTAACGCTTCGTTATATTTAGAAAAAGGTGAGCTCCGATTCGAGTTCAAATAAAAGAAGGGTCCTAGTGAACACCCCATAAAAGTCGGACATGTCAATCCAACTTTCATGGGGGGAGTTCAACGTGGTCCTTCTGACTGATCTGTCTTTTCTTGTGTTTTTTCGGACTCGATTCGACGATTGATTTCGTCATAGTCGAGGACGATATCATCTTTATTGTCTTTATACGCGTACCCTTTTTGGATGACGACGATGGACGCGATAAGGACGAGTAAAATAATCAAGCCGCTGACGGCGAATATCCAGGCCATAAGAATCCCCCACTTTCTAACTTAAGTATGCCAAATGGTGGGCCGGTTCATCAACTGGAATGAATAGACGGTTGTGTCGTGTGACATCGAAAAGATATGGTACAATACGATATAGATTACTACTTAGAGAAGGAAGGGATAGTTATGGCGATTTTGATTGTGGACGACGAACCGGTCAATACGCTCGTACTCGAGCAACTGCTTCACCAACACGACTATGAGACGATTTCGGTCTCAAGTGGGGAAGAAGCGCTCGATTTACTGATGGCACCACAAGCCGCATCGCTGTATGATCTCGTCCTATTGGATGTCGAGATGCCCGGGATTTCAGGGATTGAGACGTGTAAACGGATTCGACAGATGGCAGAATATGAAGAGTTGCCGGTCATCATGGTCTCCGGACGTACAGATGAGAAGCAAATTGCTGAAGGACTTGACGCAGGAGCATCTGACTATACGACCAAACCGATTAAAGTGACGGAGCTCCTGGCCCGAATTCGCTCTGCGCTTCGCTATAAGGCAGCGGTCGACGAGCGGAAGATTTATGAGGCCCGTCTCCAGTATGATTTGGACCTTGCCCAAAAGATTCAACAAAGTGCGCTCACTCCTCCCATCAGTAACGAAGAGATTGATGTTCGCGCCCTTTATTTGCCATCAAAAAAATTGGCAGGGGACATGTACGCCTGGTTCCAGGTCGCCCCGGACCGTTACGGGGTCATTATCTTTGACGTCATGGGACACGGGGTCTCATCGGCACTCATCACGATGGGAATCCGGTCGATTCTTCCGGGTCTTGTCGGAAACGTGCAATATCCGGTAGACGTCATGACCGAGTTGAACCGTCAGATGACATTCCTGTTCTCGGGTGACGATATGCATAGCTACTTTACGGCGGTCTATTGCTACATCGATACGACGAAGCGTCGAATCGAATATGTGAATGCGGGTCATCCGCCGGTCATCGTGACGTCTGAAGCGGGGAATTGCCGACTTGAGACGACAGGGGTGCCGGTCGGCATGTTCGATGAACCGAACTATGAGTCGAAAGAGATTGACATCACACGAGATATGAAGCTACATATGTATACAGATGGGCTTATGGAATGTTACAGCAAAGATATCGATGACGGGATTCGATGGCTTGAAAAAGATGTCGCCACATACGGGCTTGACTATAGTCGTCACGTTGCCGAACAACTCGTACCTAAAATTGAAATCGATGACGACCTGTGTCTCGTCACCGTCAAAATCACATGACAAGAGCCTGACGCACCGTGCGTCAGGCTCTTGTTCGTTAGAAATATCGTTTTCGCCAAAGGATATAAAAGGCGAGACCGGAAAATCCAATCATCATCGCAATCGCCATGATGAATCCGAACGGATCCCCTTCCCATGGGACTTGGACGTTCATCCCAAAGATCCCGGAAATCATCGTCGGGATGCTGAGGACGATCGTGATCGATGCCAAAAACTTCATGACGAAGTTGACGTTGTTTGAGATGATCGACCCGAACGCCTCCATCTTGATGCTGATGATGTCATTATAAATCGATGCCATTTCCATCGCCTGCCGATGCTCGACGAAGACGTCCTCTAATAGCTCCTCGTCCTCTTCATGTTTCTCCAAACTCGGCGTCTTGACGATTCGGTCAAGGACACTGTCGTTCGCTTTCAAGGAAGTCATGAAGTAGACGAGCGACTTTTGTAGGTTCATCAATTGAAAAATCTCTTGGTTTCGCATCGAACGCTGCAACTCTTGCTCGAGCTCATCCATTCTTCGGTCGATTTGGCGCAAGAAGCGCAAATACGTCATACTCACCCGGTGTAAAATCTGAAAGACGAAACGGCTCCGATAGTTCGTTCGGAACAACCGTGCCTTCCCGTTAGCGAATAGATTCAAGACATCAAGGTCACGTGAGCAGACGGTGATGAAATGTCTTCCGGTCACGATGATACCAAGAGGGATCGTATTATAGGCACGACCTGTGTCATCTTCTTCTACATATGGAACGTCGATGATCATTAGAAGCCCTTCATCATCTTTTTCAAAACGCGGTTTTTCTTCGATATCAAGTGGGTCATAAACAAAGTCTTCTGGAATGCCGGACGCCTCGATGACTTGATCGGCCTCATCTTTTGTCGGATTCACGAGTTGAATCCAGCTCCCTTTATCAAAGTCTTCGATTTCATCCACATGGCCCGATGCGTCAGTACGGTAAATCGTCAGCATGCATCTTCCTCCTACCTTAACTCAATCTTATTATAGGTAGCCAAAACTTAGAGTGCAATCCAAAGCAGGAGTTTTTTTGTTTTCTCTCGAAAACGTGTTACAGTGAGAGGGAATGATTGGATGATCGTTTATTGAGGAGGGGTTATATTGACAAGAATGCCCGAGAACGCTCTGTTCAATGAAGATAAGTTAACGGAGCTCCACCAAATCGCAAATGGAAACATGGATTTTTTAAATAAAATTGCAACCACATATATTCAGCAGTTCGAGACGAAATATCCCGAACTAAAAGCAGCTGTCGAATTGAAGGATTATGAGCGGATCGAACAGCTCGCCCACCTACTAAAAGGGGCCTCGTATTCGGTCGGCTTAGAACAGACTGCCCTTCTTTTCCACGATCTTGAAGTCGCAGGCGAGAACGCCCATCTGGACGGAGCAGACGAGACGTTGGCGACAATTGAGTCGCACAGTAAGCGCTTTTTAGCCGAATGGACCAACCACTTCGAACAGTTGACGTAAAAAAAGTTTGCACCCAGTTTGGGAGCAAACTTTTTTTATTAGCCTACAAATTCGTCAAGTGTCGCAATCAGGAGACCGATCTCTGGTTTCGTAATTTGGGCGTTCGCTCCGACCGCTTCACCTTTATGTTTCAAGTCGTCCGAGATGAGTGACGAGAAGATGATAATCGGAAGTGTTGCGTAGCGCTCCATCTCGCGAAGACGCTTCGTTAAATGGAGTCCGTCCATCTGTGGCATCTCAATATCCGTGATGAGAAGATCACATTCGACACCATCCTGTTCAAATGCATCAAGCGCCTCTTTACCGTTATTAAAGACGGTCGTGTTGAAGTAGCCTGCATCATCTAACGTATCGAGAATAAGTGTCCGAAGCATCTCCGAATCCTCGGCAATCCAAATGTTTTTGTTCGAACGTTCACGAGCACCGAGACGTTTCACTGACTCACGCGCCATGATGTCTTTACGAGAAAGTTCTAACGCGATGCGCTCATAGTCAAGTAAGATAATCATCTGATCACCTGTTTTGACGACACCGTTCGTGATACCTTGGACACCGCGGGCGAGATCTGAAGGCGTGTCAATCTGTTCCCATGAGATGCGTTTAATCTCGGTCACTTGGTCGACTCGAAGAACCGATTTCTCACCGTTGAACTCGCAGACAATCAAGCGGTCGTCACTGCCGACTTCACGCGGATGACTGATGACCATGGGAAGGTCGATGACGGTCATGACTTCTCCACGTAACTCGATGAGACCCATAATGGCCTCCGGTGTACCTGGGAGCGGAGTCAGTGGGAGCATCGTAATGATTTCGCGTACTTTCATGACATTGATGCCAAATAAGAATGGGCCAGCTTGGAAAATCACGATCTCAAGTTCGTTCGTTCCTGCTTCAAGTAAAATATTATGATCATTGTTCAATGGTAGTCCCTCCTATTTCACGTACTCTCTTCTTTACTATCGGTTTCGAATCATTAAATCTACAGTAAAAATATGTCGAACTCACGTCAGAATTCACAAAAAGTTTCATAGTAACCGTTTACATCTCATAAACTGAATCGTTATAGTTGTCCAACGCAAAAAAATCTGCATACAATGGGGTTGGCAACGAGATATTACAGCTTACTCAGGAGGCAGATAGAGATGATGAGTATGAACACGTATCCTTATTTATTGAATGGTCAATGGCAGGAATCTTCAAGTCAGGAAACGATTGAACTCGTTTCACCATATAAAGACGAAGTCGTAGGTCGCGTTCAAGCGATGTCACGTGACGAAGTAGACGAAGCCATCCATGGCGCCAAACGCGCACAACAGGAATGGGCTGCGCTTCCGGTCAACAAGCGCGCTGAACTGTTGTATGCATGGGCAGAAAAACTCGAAGAACGCGTTGATGAGATCGGTCAAATCATCATGCAGGAAGTCGGGAAAAACTTGAACGACGCGAAGAAAGAAGTCGTTCGTACAGCTGAAATCATTCGTTACACGGCAGAAGAAGGAATTCGCTTCAACGGTGGATTCATGCAAGGGGATTCATTCCCTGGTGGCTCGAAAAACAAGATGGCCATCATCAAGAAAGAGGCACTCGGTGTCGTTCTCGCGATTTCACCGTTCAACTATCCGGTGAACTTAGCGGCTGCGAAGATTGCACCTGCGCTCGTCACAGGAAATGCGGTCGTCTTCAAACCAGCGACTCAAGGTGCAATCAGTGGAATCAAGATGGTCGAGGCATTACATGATGCAGGTCTTCCGAAAGGTCTCTTGAACCTTGTGACAGGACGTGGTTCGGTCATTGGAGATTACTTGACTTCACACCCTGGTATCGACATGATCACGTTCACAGGTGGGACAGGTACGGGTCAACACTTGTCGCAACAAGCGTCGATGGTACCGGTCGTGCTCGAACTTGGTGGGAAAGACCCAGCCCTCGTCTTAGAGGATGCGGATTTGACGTTGGCTGCAGAGCAAATCATCAGTGGTGCGTTCTCATACTCGGGTCAACGTTGTACAGCAATCAAGCGCGTCTTCGTGCTCGAAGACCAAGCAGATGAGCTCGTTGGCATGTTGAAAGAACGTGTCGAGAAACTCTCAGTCGGCTCACCGGAAGACAACAGTTTCATCGTGCCGTTGGTCGACGAAAAATCAGCGGATTATGTCCAAGGTTTGATTGACGATGCGGTCAACAAAAACGCAACCGTCATAAACGGCAATGAACGTGTCGGAAACTTGATTCACCCGACGCTACTTGACAACGTGACGACAGACATGCGCGTCGCATGGGAGGAACCGTTCGGACCAGTCCTTCCAGTGATTCGTGTGAAATCGCTCGACGAGATGGTCGCGCTCACGAATGAATCAGAGTTTGGTCTCCAAGCGAGCGTATTCACACAAAACGTGAATAGCGCCTTCACAGTCGCTGACAAGTTAGAAGTCGGTACGGTTCAAGTGAATGGACGTACGGAACGTGGTCCAGACCACTTCCCGTTCATCGGAGTTAAACAATCAGGGCTCGGCGTTCAAGGAATCGGCCGTAGTCTCGAGACGATGACGCGAGATAAAGTGACGGTCATCAACTTATAAGAATCATTTTTGTGAGGGGGAGATGTCCCCCTCTTTTTTTGTTTGATTGAAAACGCATCTTTCAGACGGGTATAATAAAGAAAGAATGGATGAAAAGGTGGTGATGACGTGGCGAACTGGATTTCAAGTCAACTGGCAAGACTCGATATTCCGACACCGTTCGAAGTAGGGAACGTGAACGTCTATATCGTTGAACATATGAACCGATTTTTCATGGTCGACTGTGGACCGGATACAGAAGAAGCATGGACCGCGTTGAATCTGCAACTTGAAGAGCTTGAACTCTCGTTGTCTGACATCGACTTTTTATTTTTGACACATCATCATGCCGATCATGCGGGGCAGGCTTGGCGTCTTCGTGACGCATCGATCCCGGTATACGGACACGAAAAGCTTGTTCGATACTTAGAACAAACTCCGAATTTTTTGAAACGCGGCAACCATTTTTTACATGAATTGGCCGTCTCGTTCGGGGCACCGGCTCCACTTGTGGAAAAGTTACCGGATTACCGTGAAGCGCTTCGTTGGATCGGACCGACGACCGTCACGACGACGTTCAATGACGGTCAGGATATCACACCAGACGGAGCGTGGCAGACGATTCATTTGCCGGGTCATGCGAGTGATCAACTTGGATTGATTGGACCTGGGGGTGTCTTGATTGCGGGTGATCATTTGATTGACAAAGTTGAACCAAATCCTCTTATCGAGCAACCGTATGAAGATGAAGGTTTCGCCTCACCCGTCATTCTCTATATCGACTCGCTCAAAAAATTGCGGGGTGTCGATTTGAAACTTGTCGTCAGTGGACACGGTGAACCAATTCACCACCCGAACGATTTAATTGAGAGCCGGATTCGTCAACGGTATGAGCGTAGCGAACAATTGCTCGCCGAATGGGAGGATGGGCTCAGTGTCTTCGATTGGTCGATGAAATTATATGGAAGAAAAATGCGACGCGGGATGCCGCTCGTCTTCAGTGAGGTGTTTGCGCGACTCAGTTTACTTGAGGAGCGTGGCGATATCGAGAGACGCCGGGATGACCAAAAATGGATTTATACAAAGAAAGAAGCGATGTCATGAAACGGGTAGTCATTACAGGTGCGTCAAGCGGACTCGGTGCCGCAATGGCGCATTCTTTTTATGAAAAAGGATATAGCGTGTTATTGATTGGAAGAAATGAAGAACGTTTGAAAACAATTGCGACCACGTGTGAGGGAGAATGGATGCGCGCGGACGTCACGAAGGCGGATGCTCTTGTCGATGATGTGATCGAGCGATTTGGGAAGTTTGACATTTGGGTCAATAATGCAGGAATGGCTGAATTTGATTTCGTGACCGATCAATCGACCGATGTGATGGAAGAGACGATGCATGTGAATGCGGTCGCCCCGATGTTGTTGTCGAGAAACGCTGCCAGAGTGTTAGGACGTGGAGGTGTCATCATCAACATTTGTTCGCAAGCAGCGAAAGTTCCAACTCCAAAATCAGCCGTGTACGCAGGATCGAAAGCGGCACTTCTTCAGTTCTCAAACGCCCTTCGACTCGAGTTGAAGCCGTATGGCGTCCATGTCATGACTGTCAATCCGGGACCGATTGCCACGCCGTTCTTTGATCGGGCCGACAAGAGTGGTACATATGCCCAAAGCGTTAAGGGAATCATGCTCAATCCGAAACGATTAGCCGACGCGATTGTCAAAGGGAGTTTTACGCGCAAACGCGAAATCAATGCACCGTGGTGGATGAATATCGGTGCGAATGTGTATGCAATCTGCCCAAATATGTTCGAAATGCTCGCAAAACGGGGATTTGAGAAAAAGTAAAAAAGGGGGAGAACGATGAAGAAATGGAGAGTATTGCTCGCAACGTTTATGCTCACTTTCGTTGCAGCATGTGGGAATGAAGAGGCGGTTGAGTTTTCGGACTCATTCGAAGCTGCGGCTGAGTCAGCGAACGGGTCGACCGTCAACTTATATATGTGGGGTGGGGACGAGGGAATTAACAGCTATATTGATGACTACGTGGCACCCCGGCTTGAGGAATCTTACGATGTCGAATTAAATCGTGTCGCTATGGATACGGCTGAATACGTACGTCAGCTATCGCTCGACAAAAAAGCGGACAGACAAGTCGGAACAATCGACGTCGTCTGGATTAACGGCGATAATTTCCGAAATGCGAAAGAAGCAGGACTTCTTCGGGATGGACTGATGGAGCGTGTCCCAAATGCCACGTTATTAAATGAAACGGCTCAACAATCAGATGCCGGTACACCGACAGATGACTTGGAACTCGCTTGGGGAAATGTACAGTTTATCTTGCATTACGATGCAGCGAAAGTAGACAATCCTCCAGAATCGTTTGAGGAATTACGTCGCTGGACCGAAGACAACCCAGGTCGTTTCACGTATCCTGAAGTCACAGATTTCACCGGTAATGCATTTATTCGTCATCTTTTATTTGAACGCTACGGTGCTGAATTAGAAGAGAATGTGACCATTGAAGAGTCGTTCTGGGATGATTTGAAAGCGTGGTCCCCGAATTTATGGAAAGAAGGACAGACGTATCCGAAGACGCTTGAACAACTCGATCAACTCTATGCATCCGGGGAAGTTTGGATGACGATGGGCTTCAATGAACGTCGAGCAGAAGCGGAAGTGATGGAAGGCATTTTCCCGAAAGAGACACGTGCCCTCGTCCTCGATCACTCGATCGCGTCGACACACTTCTTAGCGATACCGTTCAATGCGCCGAACCCGGACGGAGCGATCGTCCTCATTCAAGAACTGCTATCACCGGAAGCCCAACTCGTGAAACAAGGGCCTGACTATTGGGGAGACGGGACATCGCTTGACTTGACCAAATTGGATGAAGCGGACCAACAAGCATTCGAAGCACTTGGAGATGGCAAGACGTATCCGGACACAGAGCAGTTACAGGAACGTTCCATTCCAGACTATGGACCGGACGTGATTGATGCCGTACGTGAGGAATGGTCACGTGTTGCGAAGTAGTGTCGCATTGACGATTGTCCTATCACTTTTATCACTCGTATCCATCGTCTTTTTGGGAATGGAAGCGGTTGGTACAGATTGGGCATCGCTTCTGACGGATGAGACGTGGCGGGACAGTCTGTTCATGACGCTATACGTCGTCAGTGTATCGACCATCCTGTCGCTCATCATCGGGACATGGCTTGCGAGGACCGCCGTGAATCAGAAGTGGCGCATCACGTCGTCGGTCATCCGAATCCCGATGTTCGTCCCTCATATTGCCGCTGCCTATTTGATCTTATTATTATTCAGTGGACCGTTCGGCAGTGGCTGGATCGAGGCGAATGAAAGAGACTATGTGACGGTCATCCTGACATACATATGGAAGGAGACCCCGTTTGTCTTTTTGATGATGCTCGGTACGTATGAACAATTGAATCGGGGATATTTAGAGACGGCGAAGACGCTCCAACTCTCCCCAGTCGAACAATTCAAGCATGCAGAATTACCATTTTTGATTAAACCATTGCTTGATGCTACTTGGATTTTGATTGCGTTCGTCTCGTTCGCGTATGAAGTCCCTGCATTACTCGGAGTGACCTATCCAAAACTACTTGGAGTCCTCGCTTATGAACGACTGTCGACTGGACTTTATTTAGAGGCGACAGAACCTTATGCGGTCGCCCTCATGTGGACATGTTTTGTCGGAACCGGTGTATTCCTGTCTTACTTATTGACCGCGTCCGTACGACGACGTATTGAACGCGGGGTGAAACGATGATTCGTCAGCTTATCATCATCTGTTTCATCTTGATTCCGTTCATCACCCTATTCCAAGCGGTACCGACAGCTGAAATCGGGAACGATATGACGATGCTAAATACGATCGGGTTGACGGTCATCTTATCCGCGGTCAACGTGTGGTTATCAATGGCATTCGCCTGGTGGCTTCTTTGGACAGAATCGAGATGGCGTCACGTTCTAGAGTGGCTCGTTTTTTTACCACTGTTCATCCCAATGCTTGCGATGCTGTTCGGTCTTTACTTGATCTTGGCGGAAGCGGGTTTGGTTGGGACGTATATCGGTGTCGTGATTGCCTTACTTGTCGTGACGTTACCGTATTCAATCCGTCTCGCTTATAACGGGATGGCGGTCATCGGTCGTCCACTCTTAGAACAGGCACGGCTTTTGACGGTAAAGCGTCGTCTCGTTTATGTACTATT
This sequence comes from Exiguobacterium sp. s57, assembly GCF_018617685.1. Lineage (NCBI taxonomy): Bacteria > Bacillati > Bacillota > Bacilli > Caryophanales > Exiguobacterium > Exiguobacterium sp. s57. Next base: position 595,847 of record NZ_JACSKR010000001.1, on the reverse strand, counting down.
TCCGCTTTTCTCACAAACGATGCGAACCATCGTATTATTTACGACGGTCATTCTGCTCAGTCAATTCGCGTTAGTCCAATTGATTGGTGCAGGATTGATTCCGACGGTGACGACTGAACTGTATCAATCTTATGCGGGGAATAACCGAAACCTCGCGCTCTCGAACACTTGGATGCTCATCATTATCCCTGTTCTCCTCTATTTCCTGCTCTCAGGATTGAGTCAGTGGACGGTGCGCTTCCTGAAAGGACGTCTTCAATGAGTTTGAAAGTACAAGCATTACGTAAACGGTATGGAACGAGACAAGTGTTAGATGGTATTGATTTTGAAGTCACTCCCCATGACATCCACGCCATCGTTGGAGTCAGCGGCTCTGGGAAGTCAACCATTCTACGAATCATTGCAGGACTTGATACGAGTGATGAAGGAGAAGTGTTCTGGAATCATCGTTCTTTGTTAAAGGTTCCTGCACACAAGCGGCGTGTGACGATGTTGTCCCAGTCCACTTTATTGTTTCCGCATTTGACAGTAGGCGAGAATGTCACGCTCGCGACCCGTTCACGCTCTCGAGAACAGGCAGAACGGTGGTTGAACGTTGTCCGTCTCGGTGACCGTTACGATGCGGAAGTTCACGAATTGTCAGGTGGTGAGCAACAACGCGTCAGTCTCGCACGTGCGCTGGCTGCTGAGCCGGAAGTCCTTTTATTGGACGAACCGTTCACGAACCTCGATCCAAACCTGAAGTTCGACCTGCAACGGTTCATTCGTGATTTGGTCAAGGAGCTCGACCTCACAGCGGTTTTGGTCACACATGACCGTGAAGAGGCGATGCTGATGGCTGACCGAGTGACGCTACTTGAGTCAGGTAAAGTGACATCAACAGGGACGGCGAAAGAGTTGTACGAAAGCGCGCCAGGGTTTGGTGACTTTCTCATGATTGATGGGGAATTGCGGCCACTGTCCGACGTCATGGTGTCAGAAGCGGTCGGTGAGCCCGTACGATTGATGAAAAAAATCTATCGGTTCGGTCAAAGTTTTGGTGAATATCATTTCGAGGATGGACATTCGGTCATGTTACCGACGCACGAATCATTCCAAGTCGGGACGATGTACCGAATTAAACGAAAGGAGGGATAACATGCTCGATACTTATGGAAGTCGATACGTCAAACCGGTCATTGAACGAGGAGCAGATCGATTGCTCAAGTGGAATTTCACACCGAACGAGGTAACAATTCTAGGGGGAATTATTGGAATTTCAACAGGCATCTTTATCTACAACGATATGCACTGGACAGCCGTGATTCTACTATGGATTTCCGGACTATTTGACGTCTTAGACGGAACGATGGCTAGAAAGTCGAAAACGAGTGGGTTTGGGACAGTGCTTGATCTTGTGCTCGATCGATTCGTCGAGTTGTCTGTAGTGATTGCGCTTGCACTTCGTTATCCGGAATATATGCCGATCTTTCTCATTCTGATCGCTTCTTTTGTGATCGCAATGACGCTATTCCTCGCAGTAGGAGCGAGTAGTTCGAGGCGGTCGGAAAAGACGTTTTATTACCAACCTGGAATCATTGAACGGACGGAATGTTTCATCCTATTTACCTTGATGATTCTCTTCCCGAACTGGGTCGGTGGGATTGCCCTCATTTTTCTCCTACTCGAAGTGATGACGATTACACAACGATTCATTGAGGCGCGGAGGATTTTGCGATGAAACCGACATTGGTATTGGCCGGGCTCGGTCATGGTCAGCTTGAAATTCTCGATCGGATTGAGGAGATTCGTGAACATTATGAAGTTCTCTTCATTGGAAAATGTCAGACGGTGTACACAGGAGCGTTTCCACAAGTGATCGCCGGACTCATGAATTCCGCAACGGTCCGACTGCCTCAACTTGAACCGGCCGCAGAACGGATCCTCGCGATCGATCCTCATTTAAAGACCGTTCAAACGGAAAAGGGGCCGTTTCATTACGACCGACTTGTGCTGGCAACTGGTGCAGTGAGCCGAGGAATCGGGACCCCGCTTAAACCGATGTCACAAGCTTTACTTGACCGCATCGATTCGAGTTCACAAGTAACCATCGTCGGCGGCGGAAAAGCGGGCGTTGAATTGGCATTTACTTGCGTCCGGACGAAAAAAGTCACGCTGTATGCGAAGCGAGTCTTACCCGACGTGTCGATCCGCCGACAGAAACAGATGGAACGCTTATTGGTGAGGTCTGGCGTAGTGGTCATAAAACAGAGGAAAAACGATGAGTCCTCTGAAGGACTTGTGCTTGACGCAACAGGGGTCGTTCCAGTGAACTGGTGGGCTGAATCGGGCCTCGCAAACCCGGATCAGTTTATTGAGACGGATGAGTACCTTCGCCATTATCAGTTTCCTAACATATATGTGACGGGAGACATGGCCTCCGCTCTAAACGGTGGGGTCGATGCTGTCCGATCTGGTCGATACGTTGCGGAACGATTGCTCGATGAAACGACGCGACCGTTTCGGAAACGTCAATCGATGAACATTTTATTGACGACAACGGGACACGCACTGTTGACGTTCGGACGTTTCAGTTGGCATGGACGACTTCCATATTATTTGAAGCGATTCATCGACTCGCGGTATGTACGTCATTACAATTGAAAAACTCCTGCAGCCGAATGGTCTGCAGGAATCAGTTCATGCTTGAATCGTATCGAGGAATGAACGGATTTGCATCTCCGTCTTGGCGTTTGCCGAGTGGAGGTGTTCTTGTTTTGCCCCGTCTTTATAGTAGAGAAGTGAAGGGATGCCGCGAACTTCTTGTGCATCAGATAAATCTGGGAGTTCGTCGCGGTCGACGACATGCCAGTTGAACTGTGGATAGTCTTTGACGAGCTCGTCGACATACATGTCCAGGCGTTTGCAGTCCGGGCACCATGATGTGGTGAAGACCACCATTCCATGATCTTTTGTAGCTTCGTCAAATTGTTGTGATGAATGAATCGGTTGCATAGACAACTCTCCTTTCTTCTATCTATTTTGTCGGGTTTTAAACAAGTCGTCAACAGATTGGCATTCTCGAATCCGTGAGAGAATGTGATACACTTATAAAAATAGCATGATAAGGAAAAGGTGATGGATATGGCGTTACGTCACGCATTGCTCGGGTTATTGACCCATCAGCCTGCGACCGGGTATGCCCTGAACGCGACGTTCAAGGCGCAGATGATTCATTTTTGGAACGCACATCATACACAGATTTATCGGGAACTGTTGAAGATGGAAGACGACGCGCTCGTCTCGGCGGAGCACATTTCACAGCAAGAGTTACCGGATAAAAAAATATACTCCATCACGGATCAAGGACGAGAAGAGTTGATCAATTGGCTGCGTCAACCGACGTCTTTCCAGCCGAAAATGAAGGATGAGAATTTGTTACGAGTCAGTTTGCTTCAATTGTTGCCAGTCGAGGAAGCGGTCCGGTATATCGAAGAAACGAAAGCTCATCACGAACAAGTCGCGCAACAGATCCGGATGTTTCAGGAGGAACATCAATCAGACGAAGATACGCTCGGCTACTTATTGACGAGTGAATATGCCATTCGAATGATGGAAAACTATGCCGGATGGGCAGACTGGGCAATCGAACAGATAAAAGCACGCAGTGAAAAACACGTGACCTGAATGAATCAGGTCACGTGTTTTGTATAAGGATGAATCGGTAAACGGGCGAGTAATCGGCCAAGTACGTCCTCATCAATTTCAGTCTCGAATGCACGGATCGTCTGTTGCAACTGTTCGACTGAAGATGCGCCAGGTAAGACGACGTCGCAAAACCGCTTTGCGGCTCCGAGTGCATATGCCTGAATCGGTTTAGGCATCATGGCAAGCTCGCTTGCAAGGTCCTCTTTTCGCCATGCCTCGAAACCTTTGTCACCAAGGCGTGCCTCCCATTCATCCGTTAGGAGTCCTTTGGCAAGAACACCTCGGCCAACGATGGGAATCGATACGTCAAGCGTCTCTGGTCGGCGATCGAGTAGAGAATACGGTGTCATGAGCACATCGAGTGCACCGGAAGCGACCCATCGTTTGATGACGTTCGGCCGAATCGAGGAGAGGCCGATTTGGCGGATCACACCGTCTCGCTTTTGTTTTTGTGCCCATTCAATCGTGGTGTCGAGGTCATCCTCGAGCGTACCACCGTGAATATAGTACAAATCGAGATAATCTGTACGCAATCGCTCAAGCGACCCATGGAGTGCTACGTCTAAGTAGGATGGATTTGGATTCCAGCGCATCCCCTCCTCAGTCAGCTCATTCCCACCTTTACTCGTCAAAAAGAGGTGCTTTCGTTCGTGACCTAACGTTTCGCCAATAACGCGTTCGACATCTTGTCGTGCATAGACATCTGCTGTGTCGATATGGCGAATCCCTGATTGAATGGCCGTCTCGAGGATTCGCTTCGCCTCGTTCTCACCATGTTTTAAAATCGTCATCGTCCCGAGCCCGAGTTCGCTCATCTAGATTCCTCCTTGTTCGAAATGTAGGTTTGACTCATAATCAGAGTATATCGAAAAGTGAGGAGTAATCATATGGAAGAAACAACGATTGAGCGGGAAGTCATCTATCAAGGCAAAATCTTCGACGTAGAAAAACATGTCGTCTCCCTTCCGAATGGAAACACATCTGTGCGAGAACTCGTCTATCATAACGGGGCTGTCGCCGTCCTCGTCGTCGATGAATCAGAAAAAATCGTCATGGTGGAACAATATCGAAAGGCGTTCGAATCGATGTCACTCGAAATTCCTGCCGGTAAATTGGAAAAAGGAGAGGAACCTCTAGCGAGTGCCAAGCGAGAATTAGAAGAAGAGACGGGTTATACCGCCGAGTCGCTTGAAAAAATCTTTTCGTTCTACGGGGCACCGGGATTTTGTAGTGAACGAGTTGACGTGTTTGTCGCAAAAGGACTATCTGCGGGTGAGATGAACTTGGACGAAGATGAATTTTTAAATGTGAAACGATACACCTTTGACGAAGCTGTCGATTTGCTTGACCGAGGCATCATTACCGACGCGAAGACAATCATGGCGATTCAATGGTGGCAATTGTCCAGATTGAAATAATTCTAATCTGTAATTTTATATGGTAAACTTACATAGTAATGATTTTAAATTGAAAATTGCCTAAAACTTCGGTATGCTTTGAGTAGTGAACTATGTAAAGAGGGGGCGCCTTATGGAAACGCGAATTGAACGGATTAAACAGCAATTGAGCGCCAAAGGATATAAACTGACACCACAGCGTGAATCGACGGTACGCATCTTACTCGAGAATGAGAGCGACCATTTGAGTGCGGAGAACGTGTTCATGCTCGTCAAGAGCATCGCGCCAGAGATCGGACTTGCTACTGTGTATCGGACACTTGAGTTGTTAACTGAGCTTGGTGTCGTCGATAAAGTCAACTTCGGTGACGGGGTCGCGCGTTTTGACCTGAGACCGGAAGGGGCGAACCATTCGCACCATCATCTCGTCTGTGTCGAATGCGGATCGGTTGAAGAAATCATGGAAGACTTGCTTGTCGACGTTGAGAAGAAAGTCGAGAGCAAATATGAATTTCTTATTAAAGACCATCGCTTGACGTTTCATGGCATTTGTAAAGTATGCCAAGCAAAAGGCGTCACGCTTGAAGGTCATAAAGCAGTCATCAACGGTTAACCTTACATGCAAACCATCCTTGAATGAGGATGGTTTTTTATTGTCATCATAAGAAAAAATAGTCACTGTTATTTTGTCACAAAAAAGTGATTAAAAAATGAGGTCAGACATCTTCACAACGGTTTACATAAGTGATATGCTGTAAGCGTATTCAGGTGAAACGAGGAAGGAGGAGGGTATGATGCGTTCGCATATCGAGTCATTTCTTCAATATATGACTGTTGAAAAGCGGATGTCCGCAAACACGAGACAGGCGTATGCGAGCGATTTAACGCAATACGCATCGACTTTGACCCAACTTGGGGTGGAAGATTGGAATGAAGTGACGCGTTCGCATATCGTCAAACATATCGAAGAATTGTCTCAAGCCGGACGTGCTTCCTCGTCTTTGAGACGGGCTGTCAGTTCAATCCGCATGTTCCATCATCATTTAAAGATGACCGGGATCACGACGACCGATCCGTCCCTCTATCTAGAGACGCCAAAAGCAGAGAAACAACTTCCGGATACTTGGTCACAAGCGGAAGTCGAACGTCTATTGGATAGTGTCCCGACATCCGACCCGCTCTCGTTACGAGACCGGGCGATGCTTGAACTCTTGTATGGGACCGGGATGCGGGTCAGTGAACTTTTAGGTCTTGATTTGGATGATTTACAGTTCGAATTGGGGTATCTACAATGTGAAGGGAAAGGCGAGCGCGCACGAATCATTCCGGTTTCTTCGGTCGCCCAAGGGTTTGTCGAGCGCTATATTCAACAAGCTCGTAACGGACTCGGCGGTAGAGAGACAGAGGCGCTCTTTTTAAATGGCAGAGGAGGCCGGCTCAGTCGTCAAGGATTTTGGAAGATAATCAAACGACGTGCCAAACTTGCTGGAATTGACAAAGAGATCACACCTCATGTACTCCGTCATTCCTTTGCGACACACCTGCTCGAGAATGGAGCGGACTTACGTGCCATTCAACAGATGCTCGGTCATGCGGACCTGGCGACGACACAAGTGTATACACACGTCAACAAGTCGCGCTTGCATGATGTGTATCGCAAGCATCACCCTCGTGCCTAGACATCGAAAAGGAGGAATTTTTTGTGAAGAAGTTTAAACGTATTTTCTTAGTAGTCATGGACTCGGTCGGCATCGGTGAAGCACCGGATGCTGAACAGTTTGGTGACAAAGGGGCCGACACGCTCGGACATATTGCACGTGAGCATAACGGATTGAATATGCCGAATATGGGTAAACTCGGACTCTCAAACATCAAACCGATTCAAGGAATCGATGTATCTGATGCACCAAGTGCATATGGTCGTATGGAAGAAATTTCAGCTGGTAAAGATACGATGACGGGTCACTGGGAGATCATGGGCCTTCATATCGAGACACCGTTCCGTGTCTTTGAAAAGTTCCCGGACGATTTGATTCATCGCCTAGAAGAGTTCAGTGGCCGTAAAGTAATCGGGAATAAACCGGCATCAGGTACAGAGATTCTTGACGAGCTCGGTGAAGAGCACGTCAATACGGGAGCTCTGATCGTTTATACATCTGCAGACTCGGTCCTTCAAATCGCTGCACATGAAGACATCGTGCCAATTGATGAGTTGTATCGAATCTGTGAATACGCGCGTGAAATCACGCGTGAAGACCCGTACATGCTTGGCCGCATCATCGCCCGTCCGTTCATCGGGACGCCTGGAGCGTGGGTCCGTACGGCAAATCGTCATGACTATGCACTCAAACCTTTCGGGAAGACGGTCATGAACACACTTGAAGAGGATGGTAAAGACGTCATCGCCCTCGGGAAGATCAGTGACATTTATGATGGGGAAGGCGTAACGAAGGCCATTCGTACGAAATCGAACATGGACGGAATGGACAAATTGGTCGATTCGCTCGAAGAAGACTTCGAAGGACTTTGCTTCTTGAACTTGGTCGACTTTGACGCCTTGTTCGGTCATCGTCGTGACCCAGAAGGCTATGCGGTCGCACTTGAAGAATATGATGCTCGACTTCCTGAAGTGATGGAGCGTCTTCGTGAAGATGACTTACTCATCATCACAGCGGACCACGGGAATGACCCGGTTCATGCTGGGACAGACCACACGCGTGAATACGTGCCGCTCATCGTTCACCATAACGGGGCGAAATCAGCGGACTTGGGCATTCGTGGTACGTTCGCAGACATTGGCGCGACCGTTGCTGAAAACTTTGACGTCGCGGCACCATCAAACGGAAAGAGTTTCTTAAACGAAATTTGAGGAGGCAATATTCATGGTAAATTGGAATGAAACAAAAGCGTATTTGCAAGAGCGTATGGGCGATACACCAGAAATCGGACTCATTCTCGGGTCGGGGCTTGGAGTCCTCGCGGACGAAATCGAGAACCCGGTCGCCATTCCATATGAGGAAATCCCGCACTTCCCAGTATCGACTGTCGAAGGACATGCAGGACAACTCGTGTTCGGAGAGCTTGAAGGAAAGCGCGTCGTCGCGATGCAAGGGCGATTCCACTTCTATGAAGGATACTCGATGGAACAGGTGACGTTCCCGGTCCGTGTCCTCAAATTGATCGGAGTCGAAACACTCATCGTCACGAACGCAGCAGGTGCATGTAACGAAACGTTCAACCCAGGTGACTTGATGATTATCACAGATCACATCAACTTCTTTGGGACGAGCCCGCTCATCGGGAAGAACGCGAGCGAATTCGGGACACGCTTCCCGGATATGTCAGAAGCGTATGATAAGGAACTTGTGAAATTGACGGAACGCGTGGCATCAGACCTTGGGCTCTCTGTACAAAAAGGTGTTTATTTCGGTAATACGGGTCCAACATACGAAACGCCAGCGGAAGTCAAAATGGCACGTCATCTCGGTGGAGACGTCGTCGGAATGTCGACGGTCCCGGAAGTGATCGTCGCGCGTCACTCGGATATGCGAGTCCTCGGGATTTCATGTGTTTCGAACATGGCTGCGGGAATTTTAGATCAACCACTCAATCATGAAGAAGTCATCGAGACAACAGAACGTGTTCGTCAAGACTTCCTGTCACTCGTTCGTGGCACGATTAAAAACATGTAAGTAACTTTATTTTAGGAGGACGACAGTTATGCGTATGGTCGATTTGATTTTGAAAAAACGTAACGGTGGAGAATTAAACGAAGAGGAGATTCGCTTTGTGGTCGAAGGATTCACGAACGAGTCGATTCCTGACTATCAAATGTCTGCATTGTCAATGGCCATCTACTTCAATGGGATGACTGAAAATGAGACGGCTGCTTTGACGATGGAAATGGTCAAGTCAGGGGACACGATTGACCTTTCGAATATCGAAGGGAAGAAAGTCGACAAACACTCAACAGGCGGAGTCGGGGATAAAATCAGCTTGATTGTGGCACCACTCGTCGCATCAATCGGTATCCCGGTCGCGAAGATGAGCGGTCGTGGACTCGGCCACACTGGCGGAACGATTGATAAGCTCGAATCATTCCCGGGGTTTGACGTTGAATTGACAGAAAAACAATTCACGAAACAAGTGAACGACATCAAGATGTCAATCATCGGTCAGACTGGAAACTTGACGCCAGCGGACAAGCGTCTCTATGCGCTTCGTGATGTAACGGCTACAGTCGAGTCGATTCCACTCATTGCAAGCTCAATTATGTCGAAGAAAATCGCAGCGGGTGCAGACAGTATCGTCCTTGATGTCAAGACAGGTTCTGGTGCATTCATGAAGTCGTTTGATGATGCGAAAGCACTCGCAGAAGAGATGGTCGCGATTGGGAAGAACGTAGGCCGTAAGACGGTCGCTGTCATCACGGATATGGACCAACCACTCGGGTTTGAAATCGGCAATGCGAACGAAGTGAAAGAAGCGATTGAAGTTCTGTCTGGTAAAGAAGTTGAAGACTTGAAAACAATCGCTCTCACAATTGCAGGACATATGGCAGTACTCGGTGATTTCTATCCAACTTTCGAAGAAGCGTATGCTGACCTCGAGAAACGGATTGCGGACGGTCATGCCCTCGAGGTGTTCCGCAAATTTATCGAAGCCCAAGGTGGAGACGCGTCACTCGTCGATGACGTGACCAAATTGCCACAAGCTTCGTACGAGGCGACATTCGTTGCGAAAGAGGCTGGATACGTCGAGTCAATCATCGCAGACGAAGTGGGTGTCGCGGCGATGCTCCTCGGTGCAGGACGCGCGACGAAAGAAGATAAAATCGACTTTGCGGCAGGCATCACGCTTGAGAAGAAAGTCGGTGATCGTGTCGAGGCAGGAGACGTAATTGCAGTACTTCGCTCGAACATCGAAGACATGTCTTCAGCTGTCGAACGTTTAGACCATGCGTATACGATTGGTGCGACGAAACCAGAAGCCCGTCCACTCGTTCACGCTGTCATCCAATAAGACAGAACGTCTGTTTCCACAAAAAAAGTGGAGACAGACGTGTTTTTTTGATAAGATGGGTAATGTGAATGAAGAATAGCAGGATACATATACGAAAAGGGGTTGCTTGACACATGAAAAAAGGTTCAATGAAACTTGAAAATGGCGAAATGATTGAATTTGATTTATTCCACAATGAAGCACCGATCACGGTTGAAAACTTCGAAAAACTTGCGAACAGCGGCTTTTATAACGGATTGACGTTCCACCGTGTCATCCCTGGGTTCGTCAGCCAAGGCGGTTGCCCACAAGGGACAGGAATGGGCGGCGCTGGCTACACGATTCCATGCGAGACATCGACATCGTTCCCTCACAAACACGAAGCAGGGTCACTGTCGATGGCACACGCAGGACGTGACACAGGATCTTCACAATTCTTCATCGTCCATGAGCCACAGCCACACTTGGATGGGGTTCACACCGTATTCGGTAAAGTGACATCTGGACTTGAGCACGCAGTCAAGCTTCGTCAAGGAACGAAGATGGCTGAAGTGAAAGTTTGGGACGAGAATTGATTTTTGCCTGAAGGTTATGGCACAATGAACCATGTCTCTCACGTGTTCACGTCGTGAAACTTGAATGACTAAAGGTGGTGAACCCAGCGATGCTGGTAAAATATAAACGTTCTCATGAAAAGACGGCGATGGGTCTACTCGCATTCTCTTGTAGTGACAAATCTCCGCTCAGCTTGCTTGAACTCGTCCGATTGTACGACGAGGAGGAGTCGAAGTTCCTCTACTTGTGGAAAGTCGGTGAAGACTTCGTTGGTATCATTGGTATGGAGCAAAAAGGCACGACGATGGTCATCGACCATATCGCCTTGTCGCCATCATTCCGTGGCGAGAAACGTTCTTACGAGCTTCTAGACGAGGTAAGAAACGTCCTTCCACTTGATTTGACGTTAACCGGTACAGGCAAGACGGGCGATTTATTGGACAAATGGAATCAATTGGTCGTCTGATGACAAAAAACCCCCGCAATCACATCCGTGACTGCGGGGGTTTTACACGTCGTTATGAGTTGATCGAAGCAATCTGGAGAGCTGATTGATTGAGTTCGAGCTTTTGAAAAAACACAACGTATGATTTGTTAAAGGCTCAGGATCATCCTCGCGCGCGTTGCCGTTCTAAAAGCGCTAACTCCCGTTCCGTGATGACGTCACTGCGGTCACGATGAAGATGCTTGTGCACGAGCTCCTCGAACGACAGCTCCGTCGTCGGGAACGACGGTTTCAGTGCTTCGACCGTCTCACGAACTTCTTGTTGCAAGGGAAGTGTCGTTATTAACGGCCATTCATCAAGCTGTGAGATGAATGCTTCGACATCTAGACCGAGCTTATTCAAATAGGGAGAAGCGACGTCGACTTTTTGACGTAAGAGACGCAAGCTCTTTTTCGCACCGATGAGATTATCGCGCCGAAGATGATAGTGAATGACAGCGTATTGAATGAGTGCCGCATAGCCGTGATGTTGTCGTCCACCTTCCTGCCATGCTTCTTCTAATACCTCATGACATTCGAAATAATCGGCATGACATTCAAAAAGCAACGTATAATGAATAAAAGGGGTCATGAATCAATTTTCTCCTTTCGTGTCCACGGTGTTATAAAACATGTTATACTAAAGCGCAAAAATGTAAAATGGCAGGTGTCTCTATGGAAGCCTATAACGTTAAAATTGATACGTTCGAAGGTCCACTCGACCTGTTGCTCCATTTGATCGGAAAAATGGAGATTGATATCGTCGACATTTCCGTGGCAGAAGTCACTGACCAGTATGTCGGCTATATTCGCACGATGCAAAAATTTGAACTCGACGTGGCCAGTGAATATTTGGTCATGGCGGCAACGTTGCTCCAATTGAAGAGTAAGCAGTTGCTACCGCCCGTTCCGGTCGAGGATGACGAGGATGTTCCAGATTTCAGTGATGAACCGACGCGTGAAGGACTCATACGTCAATTGATTGAATACAAAGCTTATAAAGAAGCAGTCGTTTTTATGCGCGAACAAGAAGAAAACCGTCTTGAACTGTATACGCGACCAGGTGAAGATTTGACGACGTACATGTCAGACGAGGTGTCGAAGTATGACGGCCCCCTCAACTTTTCGGATCTTCTCCACGCCTATTCAAAGATGATTGAACGTAAACGTTGGAAAGAGCGACGCAAAAAGACGATCAAACGTGAAGAGCGAACTCTTGAAGAACAGATGACACGACTTCATGACCACGTGTCCTCGACGCGACAAACATCGTTTTTTGCCTTCTTTGTAGAACGACCGAACATCTCGGATCTCGTGGTGACGTTTATGGCGCTCCTTGAGTTGATTAAGCTCAGGGTCGTCGAGACGAAACAACTTGACCAAGACATTCAAATTTCGTTCATCGAATCATCAAAGAAAGGGGATGAAGCGGTTGTTGTCTTATGAAACGATTATCGAAGGATTGCTATTCGTCGTCGGTGATGAGGGAATGGAAGTGCGTGCTCTCGCCGAGACACTCGATATCTCAGAAGCCGCGGCACGCGAACAGCTCAGTAAGCTAGAGATCTCATTCAACAAATCGAATCGACCGTTTCAACTAATGGAGTCGGCAGGAGTCTACAAGCTCGTGACCATTCCTGACGTTGCTCCCTACATTCAAAAGTATGTCGGGACGATGGCTGAGCAGGCGCTCTCGCGTGCGGCGATGGAGACTTTGGTCATCATCGCTTACAAACAGCCGGTCACACGGGCAGATATCGAAGAAATTCGTGGTGTCAAAGTGGAGCGTGTCATTCATACGCTACTGTCGAAAGGGTTAATTGAATCGGCAGGACGTGCAAAAACGATCGGCCGTGCCAAGTTATATCGCACGACTGAGCACTTCCTCGATCACTTCGGATTTAATTCACTCGAGGAATTACCACCATTAACATTTGAAGATGAACTGACGGACGAAGGAGATTTGTTCTTCGGTCAGGAATCATCGAAGCAAGAAGAGAGATTGGAGAAGGATTAATGATATGGAACGTTTACAAAAAGTAATCGCACAAGCGGGGATCGCCTCACGCCGGAAAGCAGAAGAAATGATTTTAGATGGTCGCGTCCGCGTCAATGGGAAAGTTGTCCGGGAACTCGGGACAAAAGTTGGACCGAAAACGGAGATTGAGGTCGATGGTGTCAAAATCGAACAAGAAGAACATGTCTATTACTTACTATACAAACCGAGCGGCTATGTATCGACGGTAGAAGATGACAAAGGGCGCAAAGTCATCACAGACCTCGTACCACCAGGGGCACGTGTTTTCCCTGTCGGACGTCTTGACTACAATACGACAGGTCTCATCATCTTGACGAACGATGGAGAGTTCTCAAACATGATGACGCACCCGAAATATAAAATCCAAAAGCGCTATGTGGCGAAAGTGAAGAATGTCCCGTCATACTTGGCCATTAAACAACTTGAGTCAGGCGTGGAGCTCGATGATGGCTTTAAGACAGGAAGCGCGAAAGTGAAGATGAAGTCTGTGGACCAGAAGAAGAACACGGCGATTCTTGAAATCGTCATCTCAGAAGGGCATAATCGTCAAATTCGTCGCATGGTCGAGGCAGTCGGTTCCGAGGTCATTAAACTCAAACGTGAACAGTTCGGTTTCTTGACACTGGACGGTCTCAACACAGGTGACTGGCGTGAGCTCTCACACAAAGAAATCAGTAAGCTTCGTGAACTCGCGAACCCGACTGTTCCGCCGAAACCACGAGGCAAAAAGAAGAAAAAATAACAATAAAAAATCGTCCTGAAATGGGATGATTTTTTTGATTGTGTAAATTGTGTGACAAAAAAATGAAAAAAGTCTGTTAATGTGCGTTTTTAATGTTTTTTCAGTACAATAGCAACTGAAGGATGGTGTGAAAACGATGACAAAAGATCAAAACAAAGACGACCGGATGGAACAAGCGGTCGCAAAAAAGAAAAAGAGGTCATTTTGGCGATTGATGATCATGACGGTCGTTCTCTTTGCGGGAGCCATCACCGTCATGCAACTGTTCGATCAGGCCGGTAACGACGGACGCATCGAGGCGGGAGACGAGGCACCGAACTTCAAACTCGTCACACTCGACGGCTCGACCCTTTACGAGCGAAATAACTACGAAGGAAAGGGTATGTTGTTGAATTTCTGGGGCACATTCTGTGAACCATGCAAGAAAGAGATGCCTGTCGTTCAAGAGAATTATGCGACACTTCAGGATATGGGCGTCGATTTTTGGGCTGTGAACGTGGGCGAAACGCCACTTCGCGTCGACAACTTCATCAACGACCTCGGTGTAGGTCTCGATTATCCGATTTTGATGGATACGAAGAGTGAAGTCGAGGGAGCCTATGGCATTTATAATTTACCCGTCACATTCGTCATCGATGGTGAAGGGAATGTAATTGAAAAGTATGAAGGTGAACTCTCGAAAGAAAAATTGATGGAGCTAGCCGAGAAGTCATTGTAAGCGAACGGGGGACGCACTGATGCTAGATATGAAATATGAAGGCGCCGATTTACGATCGAAACGTCGTCCGAAATCGATCATTGACCGCGTGTGGAATTTTTTTGCATCGGTCAAAGTGGGGTTGTGGTTGATTGGTTTGATTATTGTCGGTTCGGCAATCGGAACAATCTTTCCTCAAGAAATGTATATTCCGCAACAGTTACCTGCTGAACAATACTATGCGCAGGAATACGGGACACCGGGATCCATTTATCATGCGCTCGGATTCCATAATTTATATACGTCATGGTGGTATATCAGCTTAATCGTCATGCTGACACTCTCGCTCATCGTTGTGTCGATTGACCGTGGTATCCCACTTTATAAGGCGCTCAAGAAACAACCGGTCAGACGGACAGAACGCTTCATGAAAGGTCAACGTCTCTTCGGTCAAGGTAAAGGGACAGAAGCTCAAATCGACGAAGTCACAACTTTACTCAAAAAGAAACGATATACCGTCAAACGTGACGGCGATGCCCTGTTAGCGGAGAAACACCGCTTCGGTCGTTGGGGTCCGTATGTCAACCATGTCGGACTTGTCATCTTCTTCCTCGGGGCGATGCTCCGAGTATTCCCTGCTTTTCATACAGACACACTTGAGTGGGTGCGTGAAGGAGATACGGTCTCACTAGAAGCGACTGATGGGGAGTATTATTTACGGAACGATCAGTTCATTCTTGAGATGTACGACCCGGAGAACAATGAGGAGGATGCGAAGTTCGCAGCCGCCATTGAAAAAGCGGGGGCCGTTCCGAAAAACTATGAGACAGAACTGACGTTATTCAAAAAAACGGGAACGAACGAGGACGGATCGCCGCAACTCGAACAAGTCGATGTCGGTTCGACGAAAGTCAACCACCCGTTTAAATTTGATCAATTTGAAGTGTATCAGGAACAATATTCGAGCCGTCCGGAATTCTTATCGATGTCGTTCATGTTGGCAGATAAAGAAACCGGCGACGAATATGGTCCGTTCAAAGTCGATTTGGAGAATCCAGAGAAATCCTATGAGATTGATGGGGTCACTGTCACCTTGAAAGATTTGTATCCGGACTTTGAAGTGAAAGATGGGCAACCGAACACGAAATCACCTCGTGCTCTGAACCCTGCCTTCTTCTTCAATATCGAATCACCTGAAGGAGAGACGGAATCAAACTTGGTCGGTATTCGTCTCAACGTCGCCGATGAAGAGAACCGTTATGATGTCCAGTTTGCAGGTACAGAAATGGCGAGCACGAGCGGACTCCGTGTGAAGAGTGATTCCACGTATCCAATCTTAATTGTCGGTGCCACCATCTTCATGATTGGGATTGTGATGGGCATGTACTGGCCGCATCGACGCTTATGGGTTCGCCGTCACGAAGACAGCGTGCTCGTTGCAGGCTTTACGAACAAAAACCCGTCTTCGCTCCGCCGGGAAGTTTCGCCGTTATTAGAACAGACGGGCTTACCGATGTGGGAGGACCAGGCGAGATTCACATCGGAATCGGAGAATGAGTCAACAGATGAAAGAGGGGAATCTTGATGGAATGGATTGAATGGAGCAGCCGGATGCTGTTTATCGCGTTCTTCCTTTATGCAATCTCAACGGTGCTCTTTACGATCGCCGTGAGTGGAATGCGTAAAGATCGGAACGTCAACCGAGTCGCCTATGGGAAATATGCATTCAGTTTGGCGGTGATCGGCTTTGTTGCTCAATTGACGTATTTCTTTATGCGTTGGGCAGGTGTCGGTTATGCGCCGGTATCAAACCTGTATGAATATACGACATTCTTTGGGATGATGATGGTGCTAGGGTTCCTTGTCGTATACGGTATTTATAGAAATGATGTACTTGGATTGTTCGCGATGCCGGTGGCGTTACTCGTCATCGCCTTCGCCTCGATGTTCTCGAGCGAGGTCGCACCGCTAATCCCTGCACTCAACAGTGTTTGGCTGAAAATCCACGTTACGACGGCCGCACTCGGTCAAGGCATTTTGGCGATCAGCTTTGCATCGGGTCTTATTTTCTTGTTAAATGAGACGTCGATGAAAGAACAGTCAAAATCGCGGACGTGGCTTGAAGTGACAATGTTCGTCCTCATGTGTACGCTTGGCTTCATCATCGTATCGATGCTCTTTAAGGGAATTGGTGCCGGTGGGGTCGTCGAATTTACGAATGACCGTGGTCAAGTAGAAACGTATGAATATTTCATGCCAATCTTGTTCGCCCCAGAAGGAGCACAACTGTTGTCTGGCGCAAGCGGATTGTCGCTTGAACTTCCAAACTGGATCAACACACTCAAGTTGAACACACTTCTTTGGTCGGTCATCGGCGGTGTCGTGATTTATGCGTTGCTTCGCTTCGTCATTTTGCGGAAACGTGTCGCAGAAGCGCTTCAACCGCTTGCGAAAAAAGTCGACCTCGACCTTGCTGATGAAATCAGTTATCGCTCGGTTGCGATTGGATTACCTGTCTTCATTCTCGGCGGCCTCATCTTCGCGATGATTTGGGCACAGATCGCCTGGAACCGTTTTTGGGGCTGGGACCCTAAAGAAGTGTGGGCCCTCATTACGATGCTCATTTATATATATTACTTGCATATGCGTATTCAGCGCGGCTGGACAGGAACGAAAGCAGCATGGTTATGTGTCGGTGGATTTGCCATCATCATGTTCAACCTCGTCTTCGTCAACTTGGTCATTGCGGGCCTACATTCGTATGCTTGACTTAAAAGAAGTCACGATTGTGACTTCTTTTTCATTTGGTCCATCAAATCATCGTTGTGAAGCGAAATAATAGAGTGGTATAGTTATGGCAGAGAGTAGAATGTTCACAAATGTGCAACATTCTCTACAACTCGTAATGGGTCTTAGGAGGGTTTCAGGAATGGCTGAGAAAACGAAAATTTTAGTAGTCGACGACGAAGAAAGAATTCGCCGACTTTTGAAGATGTACTTAGAACGCGAACAATATGTGATTGAAGAGGCAGTCAATGGCGAAGAGGCACTCGCACTCGCCCTTGAAAACGAATACGATGTCATCTTGCTCGATTTGATGATGCCGAAGATGGATGGTGTTGAAGTGTGTACAGAGCTTCGAAAAACAAAAGCGACACCCGTCATTATGCTCACGGCGAAAGGTGAAGAAATCGATCGTGTTCAAGGATTTGAGGTCGGAGCGGACGATTACATCGTCAAACCGTTTAGCCCACGTGAAGTTGTGCTTCGCGTCAAGGCGCTCCTTCGTCGTTCAGGCTCAACAAAATTCATGCAGACGAGCGAAAAGTCAAAAGATTTGATCGTCTTTCCACACCTGACAATCGATAACGATGCTCACCGCGTCACGGTAGATGGGGAAGAGATCGCACTCACACCGAAAGAGTACGAATTATTATTCTTCCTCGCAAAACAGGTGGACAAAGTCTTTTCGCGTGAACAGTTATTGAAAGAAGTATGGAACTACGAATTTTTCGGAGACCTTCGGACCGTCGATACACATGTGAAACGTCTTCGTGAGAAATTGAATCGGGTCTCTCCAGACGCCGCTCATATGATCACGACTGTATGGGGTGTCGGGTACAAGTTCGAAGCTGCCAGTGAATGATGATTCGTCGAAATAGTATCGTCACGAAACTGTGGCTGACGATTCTCGTTTTGGTCAGCGTGATCTTATTCATTGTCTCGGTATTGATGCTTGAATTTTTTAATTCCTTTCACATCGACCAAGAACGAGGGCATCTCGCCAAACTCGGAGGTCAGGTTCAATCGGTATTGTTGAATGAAGGGGATACGTCACAGACGATTGATCAAATCATCGAAGTTTATGGTGCGAATTATATTCTCGAAAACGGTTCGGTTCGATCCAACTTTGGCAATCAAGTGGAGGGTTTGATGGTTGAACTTGAGCGACAAGATTGGGAAACGTACCAGGCGGTCGGGGAAACGGCCATCGGGAACTTCTCATCGTTTAACGATCAAGCGGCCCTTGCTTACCGAACGACATTCTCGTTATCAAACGGTCAATATACGCTGTACTTACTAGAACCCCTTGATGCAATCTCGAGTGCGAATGCGGGTGCGCGGACCATCATCTTGTGGACCGTCGCCTCGGCAATCATCGTCACGACCGTGTTTGCGTTCTTCTTATCGACACGGATCACGGCGCCTCTTCGAGAAATGCGGGACGCGGTCAACAAGACAGGTGAAGGGCAATTCGATTTACGTCTCGAGACGAAGACGCGAGATGAGATCGGTGAACTCGCCGCTTCCTTCAATGCGATGAGTAGCCAGTTGGCGAAGTATGTCGATGCCCTTGACCGCGAACGATTGCAACTTGCATCGATTCTACGTTCGATGGCGGACGGTGTCATTACGCTCGACCGTCATGCGAACATTATTGTCACGAATCCGCAAGCGAGTCCGCTGCTTCAAGACGGGCAGCCCCATGAAGTCGTGCTCTCTCTTTATGAGGAAGTGATGGATGGGACATCTGAAAAGACGATTGAAGTGAAACAGGATGACCGCTACTACACTTTGACGGTCACACCGCTCGTCGGTGAGGATGATTTTGAAGGGGCCGTCGTCGTCATTCGGGACACGTCTGAGAGTCATCGACTCGATAAGATGCGGACCGATTTTGTGGCGAATGTCAGTCATGAACTCAGGACACCGCTCGTGACGCTTCAAGGGTATTCAGAGGCGATTATCGACGGCATGACAGAGAGTGACGAGGCAACGAAGGAGTTCGCCTCAATCATCTACGACGAATCACTACGCTTGGCCCGACTCGTCAACGATTTGCTGGATTTGGCACGCATCGAATCGGGTAAAGAGACGATGCAGTTCAGCTCGTTCGATATCGGGGAGTTCTTGCCGCGCGTCATGCGGAAGTTTAACCAAATGGCGTCTGAGAAGGAAATTCAATTACAGACAGACGTACCGCATCGACTCATCGAAGCGGACGGCGACCGACTCGAACAAGTGTTCACGAACTTGATCGGCAACGCCATCGCCCATACCGACTCCGGAGAGATTCGAATCGAGGCGACCGAAATGTCCGACGGGATACAGATTCAATTGACCGATACGGGTCACGGGATTCCGAAAGAAGACTTACCGTTCGTGTTCGAGCGATTCTACAAAGCCGATAAGGCGCGGACGAGTGGTTCGAAAACAGGGACCGGGATTGGTCTTGCCATTGTGAAGAATGTGGTCGACGCCCATCATGGGACGGTCAACGTATCGAGTACAGCTGGTGTCGGTACGACATTTGAGATTTACTTACCATTTGAACAACCACACATCTCGTAATGGTGACTCGTTTGAGTCACCATTTGTGGCATTTTAAGGGGGGAGTCGTATGAAAAGATATACACGAACTGGCGACACGGGTGAAACTTCTTTAATCGGTAGCCGTGTCGACAAACATCATCCTCAAATCGAAGCGATGGGTCATCTAGATGAGTTGAATAGTCACATTGGTTTGGCGATTGCCCATCAAGAGGACGAGTCACTTCGTGGACAGCTGACGAAGGTTCAACACGACCTATTCGATCTCGGGTCGGAACTGATGTACACTGGAGAACCTCCAAAAAAGGTCGATCTGTCAATCGTGACGGAGCTTGAAAGCTGGATAGATGAGTGGGAGACGTCATGCCCGGAGCTCATACGTTTCATCCTTCCGGGTGGCAGTGTTGCCGCAGCGAGCCTGCATGTGGCCCGTTCTGTCTGCCGACGGGTCGAGCGTGACTTGACCGCACTCGGTGTCGCCGACCGGCAACTTCCGTACTTTAATCGCTTGAGTGATTATTTATTCACGGTTGCACGTTACGCGAATGTCGTGGCAGGCATACCGGACCAAGAATATGCACGCGGCGCTGCCGTGTTCCAACCAAAACGAAAAAAGGAGTGATCGGCTGATGAAAGGAATCGAGCAGTTCGAGCATCAATTGCACTACTCGGTCTATCCGACCAAAAAATTTAAGACGACGACTTGTCTCGTCTCATTCGCTGCACCACTTTCTACAGATACGGTAGCAGATCGAGCCCTACTTCCATTCATCATGGAAAAATCGACGGAGACCTATCCTTCGATTGAGTTATTTCACACACCGCTAGAAGATTTGTATGACACAAACTTGTATGCAGGCGCTTCAAAAATTGGAAAAGAGCATGTCATCCAATTCCAACTTGAAGTCGTCAACGACAACCTTGTCGGGGAAAACGTCCTGAGCCAAGCAATCAAATTGCTTGAAGACGTACTGCTTCGTCCAAACGCCTATGACGGTGCATTCCAACCGCTCATTGTGGAGCAAGAGCGCCGTCTACAACGCCAGCGCATCGAATCGGTCTATGATGACAAGATGCGATTCGCCCAACAGCGTCTACAAGAGATGCTCGGAGGAGAACTCGCAATCCCGTCACTCGGTACGCTTGAACAACTCGACCATGTCACGCCAAAATCGTTGTACGATGCCTATCAATCGATGATTCAAGACGACCGTGTCGACATTTATGTCGTCGGGGATGTCAGTCGTGAACAAGTCGAACAGGCCTTTAACCCATTGGAATCTCTTGGGACACGTCAACCACGCCTGTTACCTGAAGCGAGTCGAGGTGAGTTTAAGCGGTTAGAGGAGCATCAAGACATCAAACAAAGCAAGCTTCATCTCGCCTATGCGCTCGATGTCGACCCACGTACAAAAGACGCGATACGTATGCAAATTGTAAACGGGTTATTCGGTGGATTTCCTCATTCGAAACTGTTTATGAACGTCCGTGAAAAAGAAAGTTTGGCATATTATGCTGCTTCACAATATAGTTCACTCAGCCGAAAGTTATTCGTATACGCAGGAATTGATGCGACGAATCAGAAGAAGACTGAACAGATCATCGAAGAGCAATTGAAGGCTTTACAAGCGGGCGAGTTTGAAGATGAAACGCTACAACAGACGAAAGAACTCTTGTTCCACCAACGTCGTCAACTCGGAGATAGTCCGCGTCAGTTGATTGCTTGGATGAGCGGAGCGGACGTTCGTCCATTCTCGCTAGACGAAGAGATTGCGATTATCGAAAACACGACACGCGATCATGTCATCGCCCTTGCGAATGAGATAGAGCTTGAAGCTGTCTATTGTTTGAAAGGAGGAGAAGCATGAAACTAGACTTTCCAAACGTCGGAGAGACATTACATCACCACGTGCTCGACAATGGCCTCTCCGTTTACTTGTTGAAAAAGACTGGATATGAAAAAACATTCGCGACGTTCACGACCAAATATGGATCGATTGACCGACGCTTTAAACTAGAAGACTGGATCGAGGTTCCCGATGGTATTGCGCATTTCTTAGAACATAAGATGTTCGAAAAAGAAGATGGCGACGTCTTCCAACAGTTCGGACGTCAAGGCGCTTCGGCGAACGCTTTCACCTCTTTCACACGGACGGCGTACTTGTTCGGTGCGACGTCGAACATTCAGAAAAATGTTCAAACGTTGCTCGACTTCGTTCAAACTCCATATTTCACGGAAGAATCGGTTGAGAAAGAGAAGGGCATCATCGGTCAAGAGATCCAAATGTATCAAGACAATCCGGGATGGCGTCTTTATTTCGGTTTGATTGAAGCAATGTATGAGACACATCCCGTTAAAATCGATATTGCGGGCACTATCGAATCGATTTCGAAGATCACTGCAGAAGATTTATACGTTTGTCATCAAGCGTTCTACCATCCGAGCAATATGACGTTGTTCGTCGTTGGAAACATTGAACCGGATGAGATGCTCGAATTGATTCGAAACAATCAGTCGACCAAATCATTCGATGCACCGAAGCTGAGTGCCCGTGAAACGGTTGAAGAGCCGATCGCGGTTCGTTTGTCGGAACGAGTCATCGAGATGGATGTCTCTGTCCCGAAAGTGATGATTGGCTATAAAGATGCCCCGCAAGCTGGCGAAGCGGGTCTGAAGCAAGAGTTGACGGTAGAATTGCTTATGCATGCACTGTTTGATACGACAGCCCCTCTCTATACTGAACTGTATGCTGAAGGACTGATTGACGATGCCTTCTCGTTTGACTATACGTCAGAAGAAACATTCGCCTTTGCTGCGTTGTCGATGGAGACGTCGGAAGTCGATGCGTTTGTCGGTCGTGTGACGGAGGCACTGGAACGTCCACTTCAACTCAATCAGGAAACGCTTGACCGTAAGAAACGCATGATGCAAGGACAATTTTTAAAAGCACTGAATTCACCGGAATTCATCGCCAATCAGTTTTCTCGTTATGCGCTCAATGACGGAAACTTGTTCGAGATTCCGAATTTGATTGATGACATCACATTAGATGAACTATACGAAGCGTACGAGCGGTTGTTCCGTCAAGAGCAACGGACCGTATGCATCGTCAAAAAGCCATGAAGACGTTGATTGTTGGAGCGAGCGGTGCCATCGGACGTGCCGTCTCGCTCGCTTTTCGTGAAGATGAATTGATTTTGCATGCGAACGAGGGTCACGAAAGACTACGTCATTTGATTGATGAAGAAAATCTTTCGGCAGAACTTTTCCCTTGTGACCTAACAGACCGAGGTGCCGTTGAATCGTGGGTACAAGAAATGCCGAACGTCGACCGAATCGTCTACGTGGCCGGACACGCTCTTCATGGTCTCGTCGTCGACCAAGCAATCGATGAGCTCGACCGTCTCTATGAAATTCATGTCCGTGCGATGATTCGATTGGTCCAGTCCGTTGTAGCTAAGAAGCCGTATGATCATCAACTCGATATTGTCATTGTCTCAAGCATCTGGGGTGAGGTCGGTGCGGCCGCCGAGGTATTTTACTCCACAGTCAAGGCAGCACAGCTCGGCTTCGTCAAAGCGTTTGCCAGAGAAGTGGGACCGTTCAATGTTCGAATCAATGCGGTGACACCAGGGTGGATTGATACGCCAATGAATGATACGGTAGAAGAGTCGAAGGAATCCGTGATGAACGACATTCCACTTGGACGACTCGGGAATACTGAAGATGTTGCTAAAACCATTCGTTTTTTATGCTCAACGGACGCCTCCTATATGACAGGAACGGTGTTACGCATCGACGGTGGCTGGCAATGATCTCGTCACTGTACATAAACGAGTTCTTTTCAATTCTTCTAAAATAATTTAAAATAGGCTAGGTAGTGAACTCGCTCGAAAGGATGGTTGGGGATGGAACATAAATTCGAAGAGTGGTATCTCGAGTATGAACTGTGTCAAAATCGACCGGGTATCCTCGGAGATATCGCGTCTCTCATGGGAATGCTTCAAATATCCATCGTCACCATCAATGGAGTCGATCTACAGCGCCGTGGGATGTTGTTAAAAACCCCGGCTGCTGATCATGTCCATCGGCTCGAACATATTTTGAAGCGAATGGAAGCTATCGCTGTCATCAAGTTACGGCGTCCCAAATTAAGGGATCGAATAGCGATTCGACATGGTCGATACATCGACCATGACAGCGATGACAAAAAGACGTTTCGTTTCGTCCGAGAAGACTTAGGGATTCTCGTCGATTTTGTCGCGGAGTTGATGAAAGAAGAGCGTCACCTGTTAATTGGCGTACGTGGCAATCCACGCGTTGGGAAGACAGAGTCAATCGTCGCGGCGAGTGTGTGTGCAAACAAACGATGGCTGTTTTTGTCATCAACACTGATGAAACAGACCGTTCGAACCTCATTATTTGAAGAAGAACGGGAAGGCGATCACGTATACATAATTGATGGAGCCGTCTCCACTCGTACAATGGATGAACGACATCGACAGCTCATCCGTGAAGTCATGCGATTGCCTGCAGTGAAAGTTATTGAACATCCTGACTTATATGTCCGAAACACCGATTGCGTGTATGAAGACTTTGATTATATTATTGAATTGAGAAACAACCCGGATGAAACGATCATCATCCCACAAGAAACACATCGTGAGTCAGAATGGTTTGAATAATAATGTGAATGGAAGGTGTGGACCCCTGTGACAGAACTAGGGACTTTTTTGAAACAAAAGCGTGAGGAGAGCGGATTGACGCTCGACCAAATCCAACAGACGACGAAGATCCAAAAGCGCTATATCATCGCGATCGAGGAAGGTGATTACAAAAATCTCCCTGGCTCTTTCTATGCACGGGCGTTCATTAAAACGTATGCGGAGTCACTCGGTCTAGATGTAGATGAACTGTACGGAACATATGCAAAAGACTTACCAAAAATCGAGGCACAGCCGACCGCTCAGTTATCTCGGAAGAAAACGTATTCCAAGGCTTCGGAGTCTACGAGCCGGGTTTCAAGGTGGGTTCCAAAAGTACTGCTTGTCCTCACTGTCTTTTTGCTCATCACTGCGGTTTATTTTGCGGTGAGAAGCATCGACTTCGGTGGGCAGGATGCGAGTCCTACTGAACCGCCAAGTTCTAGCGTTACGGTCGACCAAAACGAGGATGTTCCGGCAGATGAGCCTGTCGAGGAAGAACCGTCTGAAGAGAATCCGGCTGAGGAAGAACCGCCTGCAGAATCCGGTCCGGTTACGGTGACAGAATCGAACGGTGCGGATATCACATATGAACTTATGACGAGTGAAAAATTATCAACTGAGATTTATGTAAAAGAGTCCCCGGCCTCATATGTTGGCGTACGTGATACATCACTTGAAGGAGCATTCCTAGCGCCTGAATATCCAAATCAATCGAAACAAAACCCGATTGTCATTGAAGACGCTGAAACGGACACGCTACGTATTCGAATCGGGCTCATCGCAGGTGTTGAGAAAATCGTCGTCAACGGTCGCGAGCTCGAGCTTCAAGAGTCTCCGGTCACACAAAATATTTTTGTAAAGAGAGTTGACACTGAATAAGTCGACTCTCCTTCTAAGAGGAGGCGTTCTACATGAACCTACCTAACCGATTGACGATGTTACGCGTGGTACTCATTCCCGTATTCGTCGTCTTACTCGCTATTGATTTTGATTGGGGCAACATCGCCTTTTTAGGTGCTGACATCCCACTTCACCAATTTATTGCTGGTGTGATTTTTACGATTGCGGCCATTACGGACTGGCTGGATGGTCACTTGGCCCGCAAACACAATTTGGTCACGAACTTTGGTAAGTTTATGGACCCGCTCGCAGACAAACTTCTCGTTACGGCGGCACTCGTGCTCCTCGTCGAGATGGACCTCGTTGCGGCTTGGGTCGTCGTCGTGATTCTTTCACGCGAATTCGCTGTCACTGGCCTTCGCCTTGTCGCTGCTGACGAAGGGATTGTCGTCGCGGCCGGAAAATCTGGGAAGGCGAAGACGTGGGTGCAACTATTTGCCATCATCTTCTTGCTATTCGGTAATCCGATTTTCAGCTATGTCGGAATCCCATTTGGCGAATGGGCGATGTGGTTGGCACTCGCGCTGACGATTTATTCAGGTGCTGAGTACTTCGCACAAAACTACAAGATAATTGTGAAGTCGATGTAAGTCGACAGAGACGAGTTGGTTGATCTAGCTCGTCTTTTTTTTGAAGTCGAGGAGGAATTAAGATGAAACGAGCCGAAATCATTGCGGTAGGAAGCGAGTTGCTCTTAGGAGAAATCATCAATACGAATGCCAGTTACATATCAGAACAACTGTCGAAGTACGGCGTGCCGGTCTTGTATCATCAAGTTGTCGGGGACAACGCGGCACGAATGCGAGAGACTTTTGAGATCGCCCGTCGTCGTTCTGACTTGGTCATCGTCACAGGTGGGCTAGGTCCAACAGCGGATGACGTCACGAAAGAGGTCCTTTCTGAACTGCTCGAACGTCCGATCGTACGGGATGAGGAAGCGTTTGAGACGATTCAACGATTCCTTCGCTCGCGTAATCGCCCGATGAATGAGGGGGATGCACGCCAAGCCGATGTGTTGAGCGGAGCAGACGTGCTACAAAATCCAGTAGGGCTTGCTCCGGGTATGTGGATTCCTGGTGATACGACATGGATGCTACTCCCAGGTGTACCGCGTGAGATGCGAGCGCTCGTCGATGAGACGTTTCCGAAAAAGTTTTCAGGTGCGACGCTCGTCTCGGAATCGCTACGATTTTATGAGATTGGTGAATCCGCCCTCGACGATGCAGTGAAAGACTTGTTGAACGGTGCAAATCCAACCGTCGCGCCATATGCCGAGACTGGAGAGGCAAGACTCCGAGTCAGCGCTCGTGCAGTCGATGAGATGACGGCGAGAGCGATGATTCAAGAAGTGAAGTCTAAAATTTTAGAACGGGTCGGTTCATATTATTTTGGATCGGATGAAGAAACGATTGCCTCGCATCTTGTTCAATTGCTGACTCGCATGAATCGAACGCTCGCTGTTGCCGAGTCATTGACCGGTGGTGAGGTCCAGTCGATGATCACATCGACACCGGGTTCGTCAGCTGTTTTTTTAGGAGGGATGGTGACGTATTCGGATGAGCTAAAAAATAGGTATTTGGGGGTCGCCCTTGATACAATTGAACAGCACTCAGTCGTCTCAAAAGAAGTTGCCTATGAGATGGTCGTGGGGTTGGCTCATGAATCGAAAGCCGATTATGCCCTTTCATTCACAGGTGAAGCTGGACCGACATCAAATTCGGGTCGTCCGGTCGGAACGGTCTATATCGGCGTGAAAACGCCAGGGGGAACCGAGGTCATCGAGCGAACGTATCCACATCAGGAACGTAATATGATTCGTATGAGAGCTGCAAAAGACGGGTTGTGGGCCCTCATCCAGCGAATTGAAAAAGGCGAATAAATGTTCGTAAAAAACTTGTGTATCGCCAACTGTTCACGTATAATGAAAGTATCAATTAAAGGAGGCTCATTTATCTATGAGTGATCGTAAACAAGCGTTAGAAATGGCATTGCGCCAGATTGAAAAACAATTCGGTAAAGGCTCGATTATGCGCCTTGGTGAAAATACAGACCAACAAGTGTCGGTCATCCCTTCAGGGTCAATCGCTCTCGATGTCGCGCTCGGAGCAGGTGGATATCCACGTGGTCGTGTCATTGAAGTATACGGACCAGAATCTTCAGGTAAGACGACTGTCGCCCTTCATGCGATTGCGGAAGTTCAAAAACGCGGAGGTCAAGCTGCATTCGTCGATGCCGAGCACGCGCTCGATCCGAAGTATGCTAAAAACCTTGGTGTCAACATCGATGAGTTGCTTCTCTCTCAACCGGATACAGGGGAGCAGGCGCTTGAGATCGCTGAAGCGCTCGTTCGCTCTGGTGCGGTTGATATCCTTGTTGTCGACTCGGTTGCGGCACTCGTACCAAAAGCCGAAATCGAAGGGGAAATGGGAGATTCACACGTTGGTCTTCAAGCCCGCTTGATGTCTCAGGCACTTCGTAAGCTGTCTGGTGCGACGAACAAGTCGAAGACGATTGTGATCTTCATCAACCAAATCCGTGAGAAGATCGGTATCATGTTCGGTAACCCGGAAACGACTCCAGGTGGTCGCGCCTTGAAGTTCTACTCTTCGGTGCGTCTTGAAGTTCGTCGTGCAGAAACACTCAAACAAGGTCAAGATATGGTCGGGAACCGTACGAAGATCAAGATTGTTAAAAACAAGATTGCGCCACCATTCAAAACGGCAGAAGTCGATATCATGTATGGAGAAGGAATCTCACGTGAAGGGGAACTCATCGACATCGGTGCAGACCTCGATATCGTTCAAAAGAGTGGAGCTTGGTATTCATTCAATGAGGAACGTCTCGGTCAAGGCCGTGAGAACGCGAAGCAGTACATGAAAGAAAACCCAGCAATCGCTGCCGAAGTGGAACGACAAATTCGCGACCACTACGGCTTGAACGGAGAAAAAACGGTCACAGTCGAAGGAGAAGACGACGAAGTTATTTCACTTCTCGATGACGAATAAGCAGATTGTCTCACTTGGAATCATCCGAGTGAGATTTTTTTAGTATAATTTTTAGACAATTGGTAGTTCTATCCTGTCCGTGCATTGCATTCTCACTCTTAAATAAGTACAATAAAGTTATGCGTGGGCTTGCCCGTGCTACTCACTTATTAAAAAAATAAAATAACCTTGCGAAAGGGAGGTGAACATGATGGAATGGCTATACTGGCTTATTCTGATCCTCCTTTTGCCGATAGCTTTTGTTGCAGGTTTTTTTGTGCGTAAATCGATCGCCGAAGCGAAGATTCAAGGTGCCGAGACGGAAGCGACTAAGATTGTGGAGCAAGCCAAACAACAATCGGAAGCGATGCAAAAAGAAGCACGGCTTGAAGTAAAAGAAGAGATGATTCAACTTCGTAATGAGACGGAACAGGAATTACGTGAACGTCGCGAAGACCAGAAAGTGAAAGAGAATCGCCTCGTTCAAAAAGAAGAGCTTCTCGACCGCAAAGCAGACATGCTCGAGCGGAAAGAAGACTCACTTGATGAACAGGAACGAGGACTCGAAAAGCGCAAGCGTGAAGCAGAAATGCTTGAAAGCAAAGTGGAGGACTTATACGCAGAGGCACGCCAAGAACTTGTACGCGTGGCATCCCTCTCGAAAGATGAAGCACGTACCATCATCATGGACGAAGCGAAGCAGGAAGCGCTTCATGATGCTGCTCTCCTTCAAAAAGAAATCGAGCAAAAAGCAAAACAAGAAGCGGATAAAAAAGCGAAACACCTCTTATCTCTCACGATGCAACGATACGCTGCTGAACATGTCGCTGAGACGACGGTATCCGTTGTTAACTTACCGAGTGATGAGATGAAAGGTCGCATCATCGGGCGTGAGGGTCGTAACATCCGGACGCTCGAGACGTTGACTGGGATTGACCTCATCATTGATGACACACCAGAAGCCGTCATTTTGTCAGGTTTCGACCCGGTTCGCCGTGAAATCGCCAAAATGACGCTTGAAAAACTCGTTCAAGACGGTCGGATTCACCCGGCTCGAATTGAAGAGATGGTCGAGAAATCGCGTCGGGAAGTGGATGAGCGCATTCGTGAGTACGGAGAAGAAGCAACGTTCGAAGCCGGGATTCATGGACTCCATCCAGACCTCGTCAAAACACTCGGTCGCATGCGCTATCGTACGAGTTATGGTCAGAACGTCTTGTCTCACTCGGTCGAGGTGGCACACCTTGCCGGGATGATGGCAGCCGAACTCGGGGAAGATGTCACGCTCGCGAAGCGGGCAGGGCTCTTACACGATATCGGTAAAGCGATCGACCACGAAGTCGAAGGTAGTCACGTCGAGATCGGTGTGGAACTTGCGACGAAGTACAAAGAACATCCGGTCGTCATCAACTCGATTGCTTCCCACCACGGAGACGTCGAGGCGACATCGACGATTGCGGTACTTGTGGCAGCGGCCGACGCCTTGTCAGCAGCTCGCCCAGGAGCTCGCCAAGAGACACTTGAAAGCTACATTCGCCGTCTCGAACGACTCGAGTCAATCTGTGAGTCGTTTGAAGGTGTCGAAAAATCGTATGCGATTCAAGCGGGACGTGAAGTCCGAATCATCGTTCGTCCTGATGTCGTCGACGATGTCGTCGCCGGCAAGATGGCACGCGATATTTGTAAGCGAATCGAGGATGAACTCGATTATCCTGGACAAATTAAAGTGACGGTCATTCGTGAAACACGTTCCGTCGATTATGCGAAGTAAACGAAGCGGAGAATTTCTCCGCTTTTTCTGTTTGAGGGAGGATTTTATATGAAAATTTTATTTATCGGTGACGTGGTCGGTAAACCAGGTCGAGATATTTTAAGCAATCAGATTGGTCGGTTGAAAGATAAATACAACCCGACGTTCATGCTCGTCAACGGGGAGAATGCGGCGAACGGACGCGGTCTCACGAAAAAGATTTA
Source organism: Exiguobacterium sp. s57 (assembly GCF_018617685.1). Taxonomy (NCBI): domain Bacteria; kingdom Bacillati; phylum Bacillota; class Bacilli; order Caryophanales; genus Exiguobacterium; species Exiguobacterium sp. s57. Next base: position 565,350 of record NZ_JACSKR010000001.1, on the reverse strand, counting down.
TCAACAGTTTTTGGAGCTCGGCTTTCATGGGGTGACGATGGGGAACCACACGTGGGACAACCGCGACATCTTTGATTGGATCGACGATGCCGACCGGATCGTTCGTCCGGCCAACTATCCGGATGGGACACCGGGTGTCGGGATGATGAAGCTAAAGCAGAATGGGAAGAAATTGGCCGTCATCAACGTCATGGGAAATGTCTTCTTGCCATCTCTTGACTGCCCGTTCCGGACTGTCAACCGTCTCATTGAAGAAGTGCGTGACGAGGTCGATGCGATCTTCGTCGATGTCCACGCCGAGGCGACAAGTGAAAAGATTGCGATGGGGTATCATCTCGATGGACGCGCTCAAGCCGTAGTAGGAACTCATACGCACGTGCAGACAGCGGACGAGCGTGTCCTACCGAACGGAACGGCCTACATTACAGACGTCGGCATGACCGGTCCACTAGACGGGGTGCTCGGGATGGATGCATCGGTCGTCTTAAAAAAATTTATGACACAACTCCCAGTTCGGTTTGAAGTTGCCGAGGGACGGGAACAACTTAATGGAGTTTTCATTACAATCGATGATCAGACGAAACGAGCGACAAAAATCGAACGAATACACCTAGATGATCAGACCGTCTGGTTTGATTGAACAACCTACCCGAGGGGGAAACAAGAATGGACGTACTCAAAGTTTCGGCAAAATCGAACCCTAACTCCGTTGCGGGTGCTTTAGCGGGTGTGCTACGTGAAAAAGGAACGTGTGAGATACAGGCGGTTGGGGCAGGTGCGCTGAATCAATCCGTCAAAGCCGTCGCAATCGCCCGAGGCTTTGTCGCGCCAAGCGGTCTCGATTTGATTTGCATTCCAGCCTTTACGGATATTATGATAGACGGTGAGGAACGTACTGCCATCAAGCTCATCATCGAGCCACGATGAGCAGTAGGGACATAGGTCCTATTCTTGTATAGAGGAGCCATCGGCGCGGATGGCTCCTCTTTTTTATAAAAATCGGACGTTCCATCTTCTCAGTTTCGTCATTTTATGACAAGATGATAAAGAACGTATCGTTCGATCATAAGAGACAAGAGGGGGACGTTTTCAATGGAACAACTCGTGTCAACCACAGAGAAGGAAACAACGACACCAGTAATGAAAGCGATTCAAAAACACACGGCCGGTTTTGGGGCAAAACTGGTCGACGTACCAGTTCCGACACCAGGGCCTGGAGAAGTGCTCATTCAAGTAAAAGCGACATCGATTTGCGGGACCGATGTCCACATCTATGAGTGGGATGAGTGGTCACAGAGTCGCGTCAAACCACCGTACGTATTTGGTCATGAATTTTCGGGAGAAGTCGTGGCGCTCGGGGAAGGGACGAAGCGTATCCAGATCGGACAAACCGTGTCTGCAGAGACGCATATCGTCTGTCATCAGTGTAAACAATGTTTGCGCGGACAGTATCACATCTGTAAGAACACAAAAATCATCGGCGTGGACACGCAAGGCTGCTTCGCAGAATACGTCGTCATGCCTGAAGAGAACCTATGGGTGAATCCGGAATCGATGCCGGTAAAACTCGCCTCGATTCAAGAACCACTCGGCAATGCGGTCCATACGGTGTTAGCGAGTGACGTGTCTGCCAAGTCGGTCGCCATCGTCGGTTGTGGGCCGATCGGACTCATGGCGGTCGGCGTCGCCAAAGCAGCAGGCGCAAGCCGAGTATACGCGGTCGACGTCAATCCGTATCGCTTAAAACTCGCTGAAGAGATGGGGGCGGATGTCGTCATCAACAGTTTAGAAGAGAATCCGCTCGAATTGATCGAGCGTGAGACAAACGGAGACGGGATTGATGTCGTCTGCGAGATGAGCGGACACCCGATTGCGATCGATCAGGCGTTCAAGATGGTCACGGCAGGTGGAGACGTCAACGTCTTGTCACTCCCGGCTCGTCCGGTCGCCATCGACCTCACGCGGGACGTCGTCTTTAAAGGGGTCCGTGTCCAAGGGATCACAGGACGAAAAATGTATGAGACGTGGAGCCAAGTCTCGACGATGCTTGCGACGGGTCAGTTGAACGTCGAACCGATCATCACGCACGTCTTTAAGCTCGAGGAGTTCGAGAAAGGGTTCGAACTCATGCGGGCAGGGAAATGTGGAAAGGTCGTCTTAATACCTTAAAGGGGGAAACAACATGGCATTTGAACATATTACAGAAGCAATCAATGAGATGAAAGAAGAGGGGACGTTCCGTAAGCTCGTCCCACTCGAATCGGCACAAGGGAATGAAGTGACAATCGATGGGAAATCACTCGTCCAGTTGTCCTCGAACAACTACCTCGGACTCGCGAACCATCCGCGATTAAAACAAGCGGCGATTGAAGCGGTCGAGCAATATGGGGCAGGAACGGGATCGGTCCGGACGATTGCCGGGACGTTCGAGATGCACGAAGCGTTTGAGCGTGAGCTCGCCGAGTTCAAACATACGGAGGCCTCACTCGTCTTCCAATCAGGGTTTGCGACGAACCTCGGGGTGTTGTCTGCACTGCTCGGACCGGAGGATGTCGTCATTAGTGACGCCCTCAACCATGCGTCCATCATTGATGGGATTCGTCTCACGAAAGCGGCGCGTCGTATTTATAAGCACGTCGACCTTGAAGACTTGGAGAAGGCGTTGAAAGAGACACAAGATTATCGCACGCGTCTCGTCGTGACGGACGGTGTATTTTCGATGGATGGGAACATCGCACCGCTCCCAGCCATCGTCGAACTCGCAGAGAAGTATGACGCTGCGGTCATGGTCGATGATGCGCACGCATCAGGTGTCCTTGGGAAAAATGGTCGTGGGACGGTCAATCACTTCGGTCTGGACGGTCGTGTCGCGCTACAGGTCGGGACGCTCTCAAAAGCAATCGGTGTCTTAGGTGGCTATGTCGCCTGTTCACAAGACGTACGCGATTACTTGATTCACAAAGGTCGCCCGTTCCTCTTCTCGACATCACATCCACCGGCAGTCGTGGCGGCGAACCGTGAAGCGATTCGTGTCATGAAAGAGGAAGAAGAGTTGTTCGACAAGCTATGGGCGAACACGGAGTTCTTCAAGAACGGTCTACGTGACCTCGGTTTCGATATCGGCCATGCGACGACACCGATCACACCGGTCATGCTCGGCGAAGAGACGCTTGCGCATACATTCTCAGACAAGTTGAAGGAACATGGTGTATTCGCACAGAGTATCGCTTTCCCGACGGTCGAGCGCGGGAAAGCTCGTATCCGGACCATCGTCACAGCGGAGCATACGCGAGACGACCTCGAACGAGCACTCGAAGCGTTCAAAACGGTCGCGCAAGAGTTAAATGTGACATTACACGCATAAACGAGGACTGCAGACGATTGTCTGCAGTTTTTTTTATGGAATCTTAAAACAAGAAAAATACCTAAACAAACTAATGATATTTCAATTACCGTATTGTGATTAAATGATTATAATGAAAAAAGAAGCAAGGCGAAATGCCTTGCTTAAATCATGAGTATCCCTCTAAATCCTCGAGCGGCATAATAAGAATCTGCACCATTGTGATAGACGAAGGTGTGGTCATAGCGACGGTCGCAGAACAGGGCGCCGCCTTTTTGACGAATGGTGTCCGGTGTGTGAATCCAACTCGACGTCTTCAAATCGAATGCACCGAGCGTTTGTAAGTGTCGATATGTTTCTTCGTCGAGAAGGGTTATGCCAATCTGTTCAGATAAGGCGACCGCGCTTCCGACAGGCTTATTCTTTTTACGTGCCTCAAGCGCTGGTTCGTCATAACAGAGACTTCGGCGACCACTCGGACTCTCGACTGAACAGTCGCAAAAAGCGAGATCTCCGTTAGGTAGACGAATCACGTCGGGTTCTCCGCCGGTCTCTTCCATCAAAGCGAGTGAGGTCAACTTATCCTGATCAATTTGAATTCGTTCAAATACGTCCGACCAGACGACGTCAGGATGACGTTCTACGTTTTCAATGAAACGAGACTCGAGGGTATTAAGTAATTCGAGGGTTTCTTCCTGTGAAAGCTTCGACATGACAAATCACTCCGATCATTTGTTTCTTTTAGTATACGATATGAATCGCTCCATTTTATCTTATCCATTGTGAGAAAGGGGAATCTGCCAGTTGAAAAATCATTTAAATAAGGCGCCCTCAATTTAAGAAGGCGCCTGTTGTTTATGCAGAGGATACGGTCAAGATGGACTGTTCAGTCAATCGTCCGATCCAGATCAACGGAAGGGTCACGAATGCTCCGAGAAGGTAAACCGAATCAATTGGTAGCCCGTCCGCAAGAAGACCGAACAATAAGCTTCCCACACTGAATGCGAGGGCATATCCTGTCTGTTGCACACTATATACATAAGGAAGCTGTGTAGCCGGAATCTGATCTTGAATGACGGTGTTCGTCTGGATGATGCGGATTTGTGTCGCTACGCCTTGAATCACTAGCGCCAAAATTGCAAACGCAAGATGCGCGGTCATGCCAAACAAGAGGGCGGCGACAATGGATAGGATGGCAGTCGACGGTAGCGAGGGCGCTCGTCGAGACCGATAAAGATAGGCACTCGTCGCAATCATACTAATCAAAAATGATGCGTTGAGAGTTCCCCACCAGCCCGTATCGACTTGTAGATGTTGCTCGAGATAGACGAGAAGCAACGCTGAAATCCAGAGCGTGCTAACAAAGGATTCATACGTGACAAACCAGGTCACACGACGAGCGAATACTGAGGTCTTTACATAAATAAGACTTTCAAATAAGGAAATCGATTCATCCGTTTCGTCATCGATCACGTCTTCCGTAAGCGATTGATAGAAGTAAATCGTCACAATCGTCGAAAGGCTGAAGAGAACGAGTGAAACGATTAACGCAATGGCGCTCGATGTGAGAGAGACGAGCATTGTCCCGAGCGGCCACATCGCAAGTTGGATGAACTGATTGGAACCTTGAACGAGGCTGTTCGCTTGTTGACGATTCGTCGTCAATCTAGGGATAAATGACGCTTGAATCGGACGCGCGAACCCATCGAGAAATGCAATGAACACGACGAGTCCGAGAACAAGAATCGAATCCGTGAAGAGAACGAGAACAAGGGTGACCGTCTTCATCAGTTGTGACAGGACGAGCGTTTTCCCGAGCGAGAAGTGACTGAGGATGCGGGCGAAAAAGAGTCCGCTGAGCGTCATACCGGCAGTCACGGCAATCGGAAAGCTGGCCGCCATGAGAGCGGACCCGGTTTGTTGATACAACAAGGCAATGAGCGCGACGATGTATAGGACATCGCCAATGTTTGCGAGCCACTGGCTAACAAGCAATGTGTAAAACGATTTCATCACAAATCTCCTCCGAATCTATTCAATTGGGTGGGTTGGACGAAACGTTATTACACATTTTCACCTCTTCATAAAATGATATAAAAATAATTATACAAAATTTGATGAATTCTGTAAACTTATCATATGGGTGAAATTGTCATAACAGGAGGATGGAATGATTCGACCCGCTTTGATACTACTGGGTAAGAAGCAATTGCGTGGGTTACTTTACGAAAGTGAATTGAAAAAATAATGAATGATGAGGATGGAACCAGATGCTTGAATATAAACTAAATGACGATATCACACTGAGAATGTTCAATACAGACGATGCGAACGAGCTATTTAAGCTGACGATTGCATCGAAGCCTTATTTGCGAGAGTGGCTTGGCTGGCTCGACTATATTGAGACGGTGGAAGACTCGAAGCAGAACATAGAGGGACGAATCAAAGGGTTGATTGAAACGGGCGGGCGCCCAAAATCGTTCGCTTTGATGTATAAAGGTGAACTTGCTGGAACAATTGGATTTAACGAAATTGATCGCGGAATCCAATGTGGCACGATCGGATACTGGCTCGGACAAGAGTTTCAAGGTAAGGGAATCATGAGTCAAGCGCTCGAGACCATCTTCGAATATGGGTTCCGAGACCTTAAACTAAATAAGATTGAAATTCGAGTCGCGACAGGGAATGTGAAGAGTCGGGCACTTCCGGAACGATTCGGCTTTAAAGAAGAAGGGGTCATTCGAGATGCGGAATGGCTATATGACCGTTACGTCGATCATGTCATTTATGGGTTGCTGCGACATGAATATTTGCAGCTAAACCATCATTCTAAAACTTATGATGAGGCTGGAAATCGTATGTAAACAACGACGAGAAAGATACGTATTTAAAAAAGGGGACTACTGAATGACAATCATATACTTTGTCAGACATGCACATTCTACTTATACGGCAGACGAATTCGCCAGACCGTTATCCGAGAGAGGAATGCATGATGTTTCTGAAATCACAAATCTTCTAATCGATGAAGGGATTGATATCGTGACTTCGAGTCCTTACAAACGAGCCGTTCAAACCGTCCAAGGCATCGCGGATTATCTTGGACAGGACATTGTAGTGATGGATGATTTGAGAGAGCGAACCTTGACTTCAGCACCGGCTAAAGACTTTACAAGCGCGATCGAAACTGTTTGGCAAAATCCTACGTTCACATGGGAAGGTGGAGAATCGAACGTTCAGGCTCAATCTAGAGGAATAGAGGCTCTAAAATCACTGCTCCGTACATACGAAGGGAAAAAAGTGGTGCTCGGTACACATGGAAATATCATGGTTCTCATGTTGAATTATTTTGATGATCAATATGGATATGAGTTTTGGAAAGAACTCGATATGCCGGATCTCTACAAGGCGACTTTTAAAAACGACACATTGATGAGTGTCGATAAGTTATATAAACCTCAAGGTTAGAAATCTATAGACTACTGATAACTGGTAAGACTAAGATACGTATAACTATATGAAAATGCGTTGAAGAGAAAAGTAAATCGAGTTCGTTTTTATACAGAGAACCTTGTAAGCTGAGAAAAGGTAAAAGACACTCGATTGAAAATGGTCTCTGAGCTTCGTCCTGAACGTGTGGATTCACAAGTAAGAGGCGACGGGATTTGTCATCCGTTATCCATGTCACGGTTATTCGTGTATAGCATGATACACAGTACTTGTAGAGGCATCTGATGTGAGTCAGATTGCGAATTAAGGTGGTACCGCGAGATTTTTTCTATCATTCTTGTAAAAACTAAAGAAAAATTAAATATGCATGCCATTATAATTTTAAATGACATTAAATTACGAAAGGACATTCTCCAATTCATAAGAGAATGTCCTTTCTGTCATTCAATAATCGGTTTGGATGATAATCGCTAATGATTTTTTTAAAATTTCCACATCACAATCCGATAAATGTTCGAAAACTTTTTCGTTCAGCTCAATCGTGGCAGCTTCGATTCCACTTTTCATTTCTTCAGCTTTTTGAGTAGGTACAACCAATACGTTTCTACGATTATCAGGATCAATCGAACGCTCGATCAGTCCTGATTTTTGCATTTTATCAAGTATTCCTGAAATCGTAGGAGCTTCAAGATACAACTTTTCTCCAATCTGTTTCGGGGAAAGCTGTCCGTCTCTCCACAAACAGTTTAATACACCATATTGAGCTGGAGTCACTTCATACTCTTCTAGTAGCTTGCTGAAATATTTAAAAACCTTATTCTGGCTAGCGCTTAGTAAAAAGTTAATACAATCTTTCAATTCCATATCGTTCTCCCCTTATCTTGACACTGTTCATCATAGCATGTTAAGTTTCGAGGTGAAACAGTTTTGGTGCAAAACAATTTTATATGCGAATTCTGAGGAGCCATCAAAATTCAACTCCAATGGTTAAAATCAATGCAAAATGAGGAGGTCAACAAAAGATGAATAATGAAAAAGAATTTTCAAATTGTTATGTAAAAGTTGAAAATCACGTAGCCTATCTGTTCGTCAATAATCCACCGGCAAATGTGATCAGTTCAGAGACGGTTAGCGGATTGTCAGATTGCGTTGATTATGTCGCGGAAGAACCAAACATAAAGGCAGTCGTGATTACAGGGGAAGGGAAATTCTTCGTTGCGGGTGCTGATATCAAAGAATTTGTATCTGCGTTCGATAGTGAAGAAAAAGGAAAATCTCTATCTGTAGAAGCACAATCTGTCTTAAATAAAATCGAACAATTAAACAAACCTGTCATTGCTGCGATTAATGGGGCTTGCTTAGGTGGAGGTTTGGAGCTTGCGATGAGTTGTCATATACGGATTGCTGCAGATGAAGCCAAGCTTGGGCAACCTGAACTGAACTTAGGATTAATACCGGGCTTTGGAGGTACGCAACGTTTGGCACGACTTACGAATAAGTCGAAGGCTCTTGAAATGATTTTGACTAGTAAAATCATTGGTGGGAAAGAAGCGGAATCAATTGGATTAGTAAACAAATCGGTGCCTCTTGCTGAATTAATGGATGAAGCGAAACAACTTGCCGAAACTATTGCTCTTAAAAAGAGTCGATCATCGATTGCGGCAACGATGGAGGCGGTAAATAAAGGTTTGGAAACAACATTAGACGAAGGTCTCGCAATTGAAGCGGACCTTTGGGCGAAGTTGTTTACAACGGAAGATATGAAAGAAGGAGTCAATGCTTTTATCGAAAAGCGTGAGGCGGAATTCCAAGATAAATAATGATTGGATCATTTCAACCTGTTCTCAGTAAGTGTACTTTGCGTTTAAGTCATAGCAACTTATACAATCATCAAGGCGGTGATCGATGATGGATATTCAAAAAAGTGTCGTCACAGAAGTTCAAAATGGAATTGGGTGGATCAAGCTGAATCGCCCCCGTGCGTTAAACTCCTTAAACGTTGACATGGTAGATACGATGAATGAACAGCTAAAAAAATGGAAGCTAGATGACAGTGTATCATTCGTATGTATTTACGGAGAAGGCGAAAAGGGTCTGTGCGCAGGTGGAGATATGCGCGCCTTATATGATTTAAAAGAAGATGATATAGAAGCATACGCCAAACAATTCTTTTCGATTGAGTACGAATTGGACTATGAGATTCATCATTATCCAAAACCAGTCGTCGTATTCATGAACGGTATAGTCATGGGTGGTGGCGTCGGACTATCAATAGGTGCCTCACACAGGATTGTAACTGAATCGTCCAAATGGGCAATGCCAGAAATGAACATCGGTTTTTTCCCTGATGTCGGGGCAAGTTATTTTTTAAATCAGATGCCTGGTTCAGTAGGAAGATATCTTGCTTTAACCGCGACCGTTATCCATGCACAAGATGCGCTCTATATCGGAGCGGCTGACCATTTCATTGAGAGCAAGGATTGGCCCAAATTAAAAGAAGGCATGATGGAAAAACGTTGGACGCCTGATTCAGTTGAAACGGACCTCAATCAGCTATTGGATTCGTTCCGGAGACCTGTTTCTCTTCCTTCGTCAATATCATCCGTACAAGACAAAATCGATCAGTACTTTCGGTTTGAAACAATTGAAGAGATTATTTCATCGCTTAAACAAGGTGCGAGAACAGGCGATGAGTGGGCAGAGAAAACGATAGAGACACTCCGATCTATGTCACCCACGTCATTGAAAGTGACCCTTCGTCAAATGCAGAAAGGGAAAGAGCAATCTCTTCAAGCGTGTTTTGATATGGAACAAAACCTCGCGTTGCATTTTATGAAATGTCATGATTTCTATGAAGGGGTTCGTTCAGTTCTTGTTGATAAAGATCGTACTCCGAAATGGAATCCTTCTACACTTAGCGAAGTGACAGAACGGCAAGTTGATTCTTTTTTTGAAACGGTATAGCGATGGATTGTTTACGTTTAATAACAGTACTAGACCCGCCCTTTACGAGAGGGCGGGTCTTTCGTCTGAATCGAATAATTCGGTTCCGAACTCCTCATACGCCTGCTCGTACCGGCGAAGGGAAGACTCTTTATGCATACACGTGATGTTCATCCGCTCGATTGGCGTCATGTCGGTCGCATATGTCTTTAACACGTGGGCGTTCCTGAGCATCGACGGGGTGACGGAACGTGCGAATCCGCTCCGTTCATTTAATTGACGCATCATCTTCGTGATCATGACGATCGTCAATTGCTTCGGTTGATTTTTCGCGTACACCCAGCGGAACGTCATCCGTGCGAAATCGAATGAAACGAAGACGGGGTCTTCTGAATACCAGCGTGGTCTTACTGGCGTCGGGATATCGGCCAAGTAGTTCATGAGTAACGATTGGTCTTCTTGGGACAGCTTCAACGTGAACTGGTTGCCGAGCCGGTCATACACATCAAAGGTCTGGTCGGCCAAATGTAAGTCGCTCATTCGCAAACGAATGATGTGATGGACACGTAATCCATATTTATAGAAGAGTGTCACAATCAGTTCGTTCCGATTGATAAGATAGGGATGAGCTTGGAGCTGATTCTCACTCAATCCTCTCGTCGATCGAATCGTTTGAACGAGCCGGTCGAATTCAGACTCGAGTGCGATTTGATCGATTGTCAGCGTATGCGCCGGCTGTGAATAGGCAAGCATCTTTTTCCGAAGCGGATTTAAAAAGTGGGTCAGGCTATTGATGACCGTGACGATGCGGGCGACGGTCGCCTGTTGATAGTGCTTCTCTTCGATTAAGAAGTCGTTCACGAACGTCTTCCACGATTCGATTGGGACGTCTAGCCAGTCCGTCGGTTCGTTTAGTTCGACATTGTGGTCGTGAAAGTATTTATGCACGTCAATCAAGTCGTAGCGATATCGTTTGAGCGTCGAGGGTTGACGACCGCTTGCACCGAGATGATACAAGTAAGTTTCGATAAACTCGGGAAGCGGATAGTCTTTTCTACGTTTCGTCATGGTCAAGCCTCCTTCTTCCTTTATCCTACCACAAACGGACGTTCTCTATGCGCTGATTCGTGGTAAGATGAAAGGTGAGACTTTATGGAATGAGGGATTACATGATTGAACGTGAAAAAGTTGTTATCGTCGGCTGTCAGTTACCGAATGTCGATGATTGGACATATGAACAGTCGATGGGCGAGCTCGTCGAACTCGTGGACACGGCGCAAGGTGACGTCGTTGCCCGGCTCGACCAAAAACGCCAACAAATCGACCGTCGTACCTTTATCGGGAAAGGGAAAATAGAAGAACTTGCGATGCTCGTTGAGCAGTTCGAGCCGGACCTGTTGATTTTCAACGCCGAGTTGACGCCTGCGCAGTCGAAGAACATTCGCATCGCCCTGAACGACCCGGACGAGATGAAGCTGATCGACCGTACGCAACTCATCTTAGACATCTTTGCAAGTCGTGCCCAGTCACGTGAAGGGAAGCTACAAGTCGAACTCGCGCAGATGAACTATTTGCTTCCCCGTCTAATCGGACAAGGGACACAGCTCTCACGGCTCGGTGGAGGGATCGGGACACGTGGTCCTGGTGAGACGAAGCTTGAGTCGGATCGTCGCCATATCAAGCGTCGCATCGATGAGATCACAAAACAACTCGAAGGAACAGTCGCGCACCGTGATCGTTACCGAGAACGCCGGAAAGAAAATCGTGTGTTCCAAGTCGCTCTTGTCGGGTATACGAACGCTGGGAAGTCGACAATCTTCAACCGGTTGACGGATGCGGACACGTATGAGCAGGATGAATTGTTCGCGACGCTAGACCCGTTGACGCGTGAGCTCGAACTCCCGCGTGGTGGGAAAGTGCTCATCACGGATACGGTCGGATTTATTCGCGACCTACCGACTAAGCTTGTCGCTGCGTTCCGTTCGACATTAGAAGAGGTGGTCGGTGCCGACCTGATTCTCCATGTGATTGACGCATCGAATCCACATTACTTGAACCAGATCGATACGACCAATGCGGTACTTGAAGAACTCGGTGCGAGTGAGGTGCCCCAACTCGAGGTGTATAATAAAAAAGACCGTCTCACGACAGACTTTGTCGGCGGACCGTTGTTAATCTCGGCAATCGCACCAGAAGATATCGAGACTTTGACAGGTGCGCTCGAGGATAAGATTGCGGACATTTTGACAAAAGTTCATGTCATCCTACCGGTGACGGCTTTTGAACATTATCATCCAGCCAAAGAGGTGATGTATCGTCTTCAAGAAAACTTCTTAGAGGATGGCTCTGTCGAATTGGTCGGTTATATGAGAGAAGACACGCGTCTATACGCGACGCTAAAACAATTTGAGGTGTAAGTATGTGGCAAGAAAAGATTGAACATTATGATACGCTCGCGCCGTTCGTGAAAAAAGCGGAGGCGCGGGTCAAACCATTTTTTGAGAAGATTGACGAGACGGCCGAATACAACCAGTATCGCGTCCTTGAATCTTTTAAGAAACACAAGGTGTCTGATTTCCACTTCAATCCGACGACGGGGTACGGGTATGATGATATCGGTCGAGACACGCTCGAGTCGATTTATGCGGATGTGTTCGGAGCCGAGCTCGCGCTATGTCGACCACAGATTATCTCTGGTACCCACGCGATTGGGATTGCCTTGTTCGGTGTCCTTCTACCAGGTGATGAACTGCTCTATATCACAGGGAAGCCGTATGACACGCTCGAGGAGATTGTCGGCATCCGAGGCGATGGTCGCGGCTCGTTGAAAGAGCTCGGTGTCTTGTATGACACAGTGGAATTAAAAGAAAATCGTGAAATCGATATCGATTGCGTCATCGAACGGATTCGTCCTGAAACGAAACTTGTCGGGATTCAGCGTTCGAAAGGATACGCGAACCGTCGCAGTATCCCAGTCGAAGAGATCAAAGTTGCCATCGAACGCATCAAAGCGGCGCATCCGCATGTGTATGTGTTCGTTGACAACTGTTACGGTGAATTCGTCGAGACGATGGAGCCGACGCATGTCGGGGCAGATTTGATGGCCGGCTCCCTCATTAAAAACCCGGGCGGTGGATTGGCGAAGACGGGTGGATATATCGCCGGTACGAAAGAGTTGATTGAACGCTGTTCGTTCCGGATGACAACCCCAGGAATCGGAAGTGAAGCCGGTCCATCGCTCTACTCGCTTCAAGAGATGTATCAAGGCTTCTATATGGCTCCTCATACGGTTGCGCAAGCGCTGAAAGGAGCACACTTGACGGCCAGTCTCTTGTCACTAGTGGGGTTTGAGACCGACCCGCACTATACGACTGAACGAACGGATTTGATTCAGTCGGTGACGTTCCGTGACCGTGACAAGATGATCGCGTTTTGTCAAAGCATCCAAATGGCATCTCCTGTAAATGCACATGCATTACCTGTGCCGGCCTATATGCCGGGTTATGAAGATGATGTCATCATGGCGGCGGGGACATTCATTCAAGGCTCGTCCATCGAACTTTCGGCTGATGGACCACTTCGAGCACCATACACAGCGTACGTCCAAGGTGGTCTGACGTATGCTCACGTAAAGGTCGCTTTGATGTTGGCGTTGAGCCAATTACACGGCAAGGGCTTAGTAGCATTCGACGAGCAAAATCAGTCAACGCATTTGTAACTGTTCTGTCATGTTAACTTTGTTAACATCTATTGACAGGATTGTTGTCATGTATTATTCTCACATTGTGAGACAGAAAAGGAGGGGTAAGGATGGCCGATCAATTTCGTCGCTCCAACCCGTTGTTTCCGATTGGAATCGTCCAAGATTTGACGCAGCTGACTGGTAGGCAGATTCGGTATTATGAAGAACAGGGTCTGGTTTCTCCTAGTCGGACAGAATCGAAACGACGACTTTATTCCTTTAATGATGTCGAACGTCTACTCGCAATCAAGGATTACATTGACCAAGGTTTTAACTTGGCAGCGATTCGCCATATGTTAGAGCAAGAAGGTGGAAAAGGAGCAGAAACGTCCGCTCCGGCTACACCGGTTGATGAAACTCCGAAGATTTCAGAAAAAGAGTTACATCATTTGTTGAAAACACAGCTTCAAGAAGCCGGTCGCTTCAATAAGACGTCGCTCATTCAAGGCGAGCTTTCTCGTTTTTATCGATAACGCCGCACACATCAACCATTACGCAATGTGAGAGGGGACATTTTACCATGGCCAGAAAAACGTTCACAAAAGAAGACATTAAACGCATCGCACAAGAGGAAGACGTACGCTTTATTCGTCTTCAATTCACGGACATCCTCGGAACAATCAAAAACGTCGAGGTGCCGATCAGCCAATTGGACAAAGCACTTGATAACAAAATGATGTTCGATGGATCGTCAATCGAAGGATTCGTCCGCATCGAGGAATCAGACATGTACTTGTATCCAGACCTCAACACATGGGTTGTCTTCCCGTGGACAAATGGCAGCGGAAAAGTCGCTCGCTTAATTTGTGATATTTATAACCCAGACGGGACACCGTTCAGCGGTGACCCACGCGGTACACTCAAACGTAACCTTGAAAAGATGCAAAAGCTTGGCTTCTCAGCGTTCAACGTTGGACCAGAGCCAGAGTTCTTCTTGTTCAAGAAAGACGCTTCAGGTCGTCCGACACTTGAGCTCAACGACCAAGGTGGATACTTCGACTTGGCACCAGTTGACCTTGGTGAGAACTGCCGTAAAGAAATCGTCATCGAACTTGAGAACATGGGCTTCGAAATCGAAGCGTCACACCATGAAGTCGCACCAGGACAACACGAAATCGACTTCAAATACGCCGATGCTGTCACAACGGCAGATAACATCCAAACGTTCAAACTCGTCGTCAAGACGATCGCTGCGAAGTATGGTCTTCACGCGACATTCATGCCTAAGCCACTCTTTGGTGTGAACGGTTCAGGAATGCACGCGAACATGTCACTCTTCAAAGGCGACACGAACGTCTTCTACGATCCGAACGGCGACATGGAACTTTCTGACACAGCTCGCGCGTTCACAGCTGGTATCTTGGAGCACGCTCGTGCCTTCACTGCAGTTTGTAACCCGACTGTGAACTCATACAAGCGTCTCGTACCAGGCTACGAAGCACCTTGCTACGTTGCATGGAGCGCACGCAACCGTTCACCGCTCGTACGTGTGCCAGCAGCACGTGGTCTCTCGACTCGTATCGAAGTACGTTCGGTTGACCCGGCAGCGAACCCGTATCTCGCACTTGCTGCGCTCTTAGCTTCAGGTCTTGACGGAATCGAAAAAGATTTGAATGCACCAAAACCAATCGACAGCAACATCTACGTGATGGACAAACCTGAGCGTGTAGCGAACGGAATCGACGATCTTCCGGCGACACTCTTTGACGCACTCGAAGTCCTTCGTGCAGACAAGGTCGTCATGGAATCGCTCGGTGAACACATTGGTGAACATTTCCTCGAGTTAAAAGAAATCGAGTGGGATATGTTCCGTATGCAAGTAACAGAGTGGGAACGAGATCAGTACTTGACGCTCTACTAATAGAAGAAATATGCAAAAGAGCAATGAATGACTTTCCTCAGAAGTGTCGTTCATTGCTCTTTTTTGTTGAGTTTCAGATGAAGCAGAAATGTAAAAGGATCACCTCCACGAGCGTGGAAGTGATCCTTTGTTAGTTAAAACGCTTTTTTTAAAAACGTTGATGTGTAGTCGAGTGTCGTATGGAGTGTCGTCGCGAAGACGAGTCCTAGAAAGAAAGACATGCCATGAACGTCCACCCATGAGCGAATTTCCGTTTCGTATGCCGTGAATGGTAAGAGAAGCACCAATGGGAAACCGATATATACAATCCGAATCACATCGCTCAAACCAGGAAAATGCGATAGTAGAGAGCGATGCGGCATAAGTTTCACATATGGGAGCCAAATCAATTTGAGTGGTCCCCATCGATAATACGCATCTGATTTTAAATCGAGGTCCGGGGAGAGCCAGAGCGTTCCAATAATCGCACCGATTATGAATGCGAGCGGGACGTCTAAATCAATAAAAGGCGTGGCAACCGCAAGTGCGCCGGTTGCCACGAGATTCGTACGGGTATGGGTCTTACCGCTAGCCATTAATGAATTGTCCGGTATACGCCGATAACTTTCCCTAAAATTGAGACGTTGTCAAAATACATCGCTTCTAACTCGTCGTTTTCCGGTTGAAGACGGACTTTTGAAGCTTCCTTATAAATACGCTTCACAGTCGCCTCGCCCTCTTCTGTCATGGCGACGACAATCTCTCCATTGTCGGCAGTGCTCTGTTGGCGGACGAGCACACGGTCTCCGTCCAAAATCCCTGCATTGATCATTGAATCTCCAGAAACGGACAGCATATAGACGTTATCTGAACCAACGATATGTGCCGGAAGAGGGAAGTGCTCTTCCACGTTTTCGATGGCGGTGATCGGTGTCCCCGCGGTGACTTTCCCGATGACCGGAACGTACATGACGGACTCTTGCTCCTCCATTGTGGATGCATCTTCACTCAGAATTTCAATTGCACGGGGCTTCGTCTTATCCCGACGAATCAAACCGCGTTTCTCTAGGCGATCTAGATGACCATGTACGGTCGAACTAGAGGCAAGACCGACTGCTTCTCCAATCTCACGAACAGAGGGTGGATAGCCTTTTGCCCGAACTTCGTCTTTGATGAAATCAAGAATTTGTTGTTGTCGCGCTGACATTTTTTTCATTATGTTCACCTCGATATAATCGAATAAACTGCAATCGCATCCTATTCTTTATGTATTTAGTGTAACACAAGAACACATGAGCGTACAAACATTCGTTCGTTATTTTCCCTTGACCGAACACGAGTTCTTGTTTTATGATAAGAACAGATAAACGAACAAACGTTCTAACGAACATACATTCTTATACAGGAGGTAAGGGAATCATGAAAGATACACTCAACGGAATCATTTTAGTCGGAATGCTCTTAGTCGGGATGTTCGCCTTTTATTTAGCTGGGGAGGTGCGTGGGGGAACGACACCAGTTGAACCGATCATGACATCGGAACGTACGATTGAAGAAGAGGTCGCCTATGTCGAGGCAGAGTCGATTGAAGCGCAAATCATGGCAGAGCGAGAAGAACATAATGAACGAAAAACAAAATGGTATGCCGCTGAGTGATCGTTCAGCATTGCGAACCGTTCTCAAACTGTGTATCGTAAGGAATGAATGCGATGAAAGGGAGTGATGCGATGCGAGTCGTCATCTATTGTCGGGTATCGACGAACAAGTCTACCCAAGAGACATCACTCAGTCGGCAAGTCGAAGAATTACAAGAACTAGCTTCGCGTTTAGGGGCCGACATTATAGATGTCATCACAGAACAAGAGAGCGGTTATGAAGTTAATCGACAGGGGCTGCTCAATTTACTTGACCACGTATCGACATCTCAGTTGGATGCCGTGCTCGTCACCGATGACAGTCGTTTAGGACGAGGAAATGCCAAAATTGCGATACTACACACATTAATGAAGCATGATGTGCGATTGTTGACGATGCAGTCGACTTCGGATTACGTTGTTTCTGATGCTGAGAAGATGGTGTTAGAGATTGTTAGTGTCGTCGAAGAGTATCAACGGAAAATTCATAACGCGAAGATTTCCCGCGGAATGCGTCGTGCGGTCGCCAACGGTTTCAATCCACAACGTAATATTGAGAACAATGATCAAGGTGGCCGACATCGGATTGAAGTTCCGATTGAAGAGATTATTCAATTGCGCGAGCGGGGGTTGACGTTTGCCGAGATTGCGGCGACACTTCGCGGATTCGGATACGAAGTATCAAAAGCGACGGTCAACCGACGCTATCTCGAACACCGGTCAGTTGCTGAAACTTGATTCTTCCTCTCTGATTTTGTAAAGTAGAAGAACAAATTCACGAGAGAGGGGGCGAGTCATATGTTAGCACCCGGACAATTGGAGCGAATCAATTTCCTCGCCAACAAAGCGAAGACAGAAGGACTATCTCAAGAAGAGATGAACGAACAACAAGACTTGCGTCAAGAATATTTGAAGGCGTTCCGTCAATCTTTCAAGTCTCAAATGATGGGCATGAAAGTCGTTGACCCAGAAGGAAACGACGTCACGCCAGAGAAATTGAAAGAAGAACAAAAACGCCATCGTGGTGAGTGATGCTGAATGCACATCCTATTTCGCATAGGATGTGCATTTTTGTTATACACGAACAATCATCAGACGAACGGATTGCGTTCTTTTTCATGCAATTGAAGGAAACGATTTCATATAATGTGTTATACTAATTAATTAGTTGTGACACACGAATGAGTATGATAGAATATGACGGGTAGAAAACCTTCTTAACACAGAGAGGATGAAATTAGTGGAAACAACTACTAAAGAATTATTAGCGATTAACTCGATTCGGACGCTCTCAATCGATGCGGTCCAAAAAGCAAACTCTGGTCACCCAGGAATGCCGATGGGGGCTGCACCGATGGCGTTTACACTTTGGACAGACAAAATGCGTCACAACCCGAAAAACCCGAACTGGTTCAACCGCGACCGTTTCGTGCTTTCTGCGGGTCATGGATCGATGCTCTTGTACTCGCTCCTTCACTTGTCTGGATATGATTTGTCAATGGACGACCTTAAATCATTCCGTCAAATGGACTCGAAGACACCAGGTCACCCAGAGTATCGTCACACGGCTGGGGTAGATGCGACAACGGGACCACTTGGACAAGGGATCGCGATGGCTGTCGGGATGGCCATGGCAGAAAAGCACTTAGAAGCGACTTACAACCGCGACAAGTTCAACGTCGTTGACCACTACACATTTGGAATTTGCGGAGACGGGGACTTAATGGAAGGTGTCTCGGCGGAAGCGGCATCACTCGCTGGTCACTTGAAACTTGGTAAACTCGTTGTCCTTTACGATTCAAACGACATCTCACTCGATGGTGACCTTCACAAGTCATTCTCTGAGAGCGTTGAAGACCGTTTCAACGCCTATGGATGGCAAGTCATTCGTGTCGAAGATGGAACAGATATCGATTCAATCGCAAAAGCAATTGATGCAGCGAAAGCTGAGACGTCGAAACCGACATTGATTGAAGTCAAGACGGTGATCGGATTCGGTTCACCGAACAAGTCAGGGAAGTCGGCTTCGCACGGGGCACCACTTGGAGATGCTGAAATCGAATTGACGAAACAGTTCTACAAATGGGAAGGCGAGTCGTTCTACGTTCCAAACGAAGTATACGACTTGTTCAATGAGAAAGTGGTCGAGCCCGGCGCGAAGTACGAGTCAGACTGGAACGAGCTCGTTGAAGCATACAAAGCGGCCTATCCAGAGCTTGGTGCACAGTTCGAACTTGCGATGAACAATGAGCTTCCTGAAGGTTGGGACAGCGAGTTGCCGACATTTGAAATCGGTTCGAAAAAAGCAACACGTCAAACGAGTGGCGAAGTGTTGAACGCAATCGCGAAAGCAGTACCGACACTCTTCGGTGGATCGGCTGACCTTGCAGGTTCAAACAACTCGATGATCAAAGGTGCAGTGGACTTCGATGAAGACCCGGCCGGTCGTAACATCTGGTTCGGTGTACGTGAATTTGCGATGGCGGCAGCTGTAAACGGTATGGCGCTTCACGGTGGAGTACTTCCATACGGTGCGACATTCTTCGTCTTCTCGGATTACCTTCGCCCTGCAGTTCGTCTTGCTGCGCTCATGGGACTCCCATCGACGTTCATCTTGACACACGACTCAATCGCAGTTGGTGAAGATGGTCCAACACACGAGCCGGTCGAACATTTGATGAGCTTCCGCGCGATGCCAAACCTTTCTGTTCTTCGTCCGGCAGATGGTAAAGAAACGATTGCTGCTTGGAAACAAGCTGTGACATCGAAGACAGCACCATCGCTTCTCGTCTTGACTCGTCAAGCATTGCCTGAACTCGAAGGCACATCGATTGAAACCGCAGCAAAAGGCGCATACGTCGTTGCGGGTGAATCGAAAGATGCAGACGTTCTCTTACTTGGTACAGGTTCAGAAGTACATGTCCTCGTTGAAGCACGTGAACAGCTCGCATCTGTTGGTGTGAACGCAGCAGTTGTCTCGATGCCGTCATGGGAACTCTTCGAAGCACAATCTGCTGAGTATAAAGAATCTGTCCTTCCGTCTTCAATCACAAAGCGTGTGTCACTTGAAGCGGGTGCGACACTTGGTTGGTACAAGTATGTCGGATTTGGTGGGAAAGTACTCGGAATCGATAAGTTCGGAGCTTCAGCGCCTGGAGATCTCCTCATGAAAGAATACGGCATGTCAGTCGACAACGTCGTCGATGCAGTAAAATCACTTTAATCTTAAATTGATTATTTATGACGGCCATTCATTTGGCCGTCACTTTTTTTCTAGACGACTAGCGAAGTTGTTCGATTTAGTGTATAGTAAAAAACGATGTTTCATATGGTAGAGGAGGTAAAGCCTTGAGTACATTATTTTGGATTCTTCTTGTCGTGGCAGCACTCATCGGGGGTATCGCGATTGGATTCTTCATCGCGCGTAAATACATGATGAACTACCTTGAACAAAACCCGCCAATCAATGAAGATATGATTCGTACGTTGATGATGCAGATGGGTCAAAAGCCATCACAGAAGAAAGTCAACCAAGTGATGCGCGCCATGAACGTGCAGATGAAAGATGAAAAGAAGTCATAATGAGTCGTGAAAGCACTTCGGTCCTCGAAGTGCTTTTTTTGTCTCCTCATTTTGTTAGACAATCGAACAAACTTTCGCTACGATTAAGAAATAATCTTCATATAAAGATAGAAGGGGGCGTTTCTCATTCGTGTATTTAAACAATTATCTTGGTTTTTGCGTCTCGAGTGGAAGACGTATACAATCGGTATCGTCTTACTCATATTCGTGGCAGGGTTAGAGTTGATTCCTCCACGCATCATCGGACGAGTCGTCGATGAAATCAACAGTGATTCACTCGCATCGAACACGCTTTGGATGTTACTCGGAGGACTAGCTGCGGTCGGGATTGGGAATTATGTTGCCCGCTTCTTTTGGCGCTATTTCATCTTTGGTGCTTCGATTCGTCTAGGTAGAAAGCTTCGCAGTCAATTGTATCGGCACTTTACGGACCTCGACCAGCGATTCTACAAAAAATCACGTGTCGGTGACTTAATGGCACATGCGACAAATGATGTACAGGCCGTATCGATGACGGCCGGAGCGGGGATTTTGACGCTTGTTGATAGCGTGACGCTCGGAACGTTCGTGATCATCACGATGATTACGACAATCAGTTGGAAACTGACGCTCGTCGCCTTACTGCCACTCCCAATCATGGTCGCTTTGACGACACGATATGGAAAGATGTTACATAGCCGATTCGGGGTCGCTCAAGCGGCATTTTCAGAATTGAATGACAAAGTGCAGGAAAGTGTCAGTGGGGTTCGTGTCTTAAAGTCGGCCGGGGAAGTCGAGCGGGATGTGGATTCATTTGAAAACTTATCGAGTGAGGTCATGGCGAAAAACGTCCGTGTCGCTAAAATCGATGCCTTATATGATCCGACAATCTTCGGAATTGTCGGCCTTTCCTATATCCTTTCTGTCGGATACGGGGCAGTCCTAATCGAGCAGGGCGAATTGACAATTGGACAGATTGTCAGCTTCACTGCCTATTTGGCACTCTTGACGTGGCCGATGTTAGCATTCGGTTGGCTGTTTAACATTGTGGAACGGGGACGTGCCTCATACGACCGCATCGAGCGAATGCTTGCCGTCAAGCCTGAGATTCAAGACGATCGTATGGCTGCGACGACTCTGGCGCACTCAGAGGTGGAAGTTGCCGTTCGAAAGTTCGCTTATGATGAGACTATCGTACTCGATGACGTTCATTTCCGAATCGAGCGTGGGAAAACGATTGGGATCGTCGGAAGGACGGGGGCAGGCAAGACGACAATTGTACGCTTGTTGACCCGTGAGTATGATGTGAAAGATGGCAAAATCAAAATCGGTGGAATCAATATCCGCCAAGTGAAAAAGTCACTTCTCATGGATAAAATTGCAGTCGTGCCGCAAGACCACTTCTTATTCTCTGATTCTATCGCAAACAATATCGCATTCGGAAGACCCGATGCCAGCATGGAGGAAATCATCGAAGCGGCTAAGGTCGCAGAGGTACATGAAGATATCGTCCGCCTCCCTGAAGGGTACGCGACGCTCGTCGGTGAGCGCGGTGTGACATTATCAGGAGGACAGAAGCAGCGTATTTCCATTGCGCGGGCGCTCATGACAGAGGCTGATGTGTTGATTTTAGATGATGCGCTATCTGCCGTTGATGCGAAAACCGAAGAATCGATTATCGAGCATTTTCGTGTCGGCAATCCGGAACAGGCACGAGTCATCGTCGCACATCGACTTTCCGCAGTCGAACATGCCGATGAGATTCTCGTCATCGAAGACGGTAAAATTGTACAACGTGGACGGCATGAGTTACTCCTTCAAGAGATAGGCTGGTATCGAGAAACATATGACCGTCAACAGCTTGAGGCGATCGTAGAAGGGGGTGGGCACGATGAAGCATGATATTCAAGAATGGCAAGTCATCAAACGATTGCTGAGTTACGCGAAACGGTACGGTAAACCTCTCGGTATCGCCTTCGTTTTTCTATTGATTGCGACAGGTGCCAAGTTGGCCGGTCCATTTCTCATTAAAGTGTTCATCGATGAGTTTGTCACGCCAGGTGTCTATCCGACGAACTGGGTGATTGCCCTCTTCACTGTTTATATGATTCTGCACTTGTCAGCTATTCTGTTTGACTATCTGCAGTCCATCTCCTTCCAAAAGATTGCATTGAAGATTGTCCAGAACATTCGAATGGATATTTTTCGTCACGTCATGGGGATGCGTCTCGCTTATTTTGATCGTACCCCAGCCGGTGTCCTCGTATCCCGCATCACGAATGATACCGAGGCCGTAAAAGAGCTATACGTCGGTGTCATGAGTACGTTCGTTCAGTCGGCTGTCCAATTGATTGGGACGTATATATTCCTATACATACTAGAGCCGCAACTTGCGACGATGGGACTTGTCCTACTGCCACTCTTTTGGCTCATCATCTGGGCGTATCGTCGTTTCTCGACGAAGTATTTTGCTCAAGTTCGAGACCTGTTGTCTCAACTCAATGCCCAGTTGAACGAATCCATCAATGGAATGAGAATCATTCAACAATTCCGCCAAGAAGAACGACTCATCCGTCAGTTTGAAGAAACGAATGAGGCGCACCAAGAGGCACGATATCGGAACTTAAAGCTCGATAGTATGTTACTCCGTCCAATTATTGAGTTGTTGCTCGCATTCTCCATCATTGGACTTCTCGGGTATTATGGAGTCCTCTCGATGACTGAGCAAGTTCAAGTCGGGGTCGTCTACGCGTTCATCAGTTATATCGAGCGTATTTTCCGACCGGTGCTTGACATCATGCAACGACTGAGCGAGTTTCAACAAGCTGTCGTATCTGCGGACCGCGTCTTTAAAATTTTAGATACAAATGAGCCATCTCCAGGAAAACAGTTGCCAGGAGAAGCTCGTGTTTCGGAAGGGGAGGTGCGATTCGAGGATGTGACGTTCAGTTATGACGGTGAAGTCGATGTGTTGAAACATATCTCGTTCGTCGCCAAGCCAGGAGAAACGGTCGCGCTCGTCGGTCATACCGGTAGCGGGAAAAGTTCGATCATTAACTTATTGACACGTTTTTACCCATATGGATCTGGCAAAATCACGATTGATGGACAGCCACTCGAACAATTTGAAGAACAAGAACTTCGTCAGCAAGTTGGACTGGTACTTCAAGACCCGTTCTTGTTTACGGGAACGATTGAAGAAAATTTAAAACTGTTCAATCCGAACATCGATTCAGAACGGACGCGTGAGGCCGCTGAATTTGTTCAGGCACATACGTTCATCGAGAAGTTGGATGCCGGATATGGACATAACGTCGGGGAGCGTGGGGCTACCTTCTCGAGTGGAGAACGGCAATTGCTTGCATTTGCACGCACGGTCGCGCGAAATCCAAAAATACTCATTCTCGATGAGGCGACGAGTTCAATCGATACCGAGACGGAAGAACGTGTTCAAATTGCACTCGATCGGATGCGCCGTGGTCGTACGACAATTGCGATTGCCCATCGCCTGTCGACGATTCAAGATGCCGATTTGATATTGGTTTTGCATCGAGGGGAAATCGTGGAGAGGGGAAATCATCAAGAGTTGTTGAAACAGGATGGTCTTTATAAAAAAATGTATGAACTTCAGTCTGGTCAACGTCTGATGTCTTGAATTGGAAAGGATACCTACCTAGGTGTCCTTTTTCCATGGAAAAAAGCTCGCCACCCAAGGTGACGAGCCAATAAAATTAAGTATTGAGCTGTTCTTTTTTATATTTTGATAGGACGTGATGAGTAATCAGCGAGTCAAGTTCTTGACTGACCAAAATGACTTCTGGCGAGCTCCAAGAGTGCTCTGACGCGATTTCATACAGTTCATCACGTTTTTGTTCAATGGCTTGGTGTAGTGTATCTGCTGCGGTGACTGCCACGTTCGTTCCCCCATCATGTAAGTTAGAATTTTGTGAACTAGAATATCCAAATCTTAGCACCTTCGTTTACAGATGACAAGTTTCATTTCCATTTCAAAAATTACAAAATGATATTGAGATGCGAAGGAAAAGATGCGAGCAATTTAAATAGGTTTTCGCTATAATGGTCGTGAAAGGTGGAAATCGTCATGGAAGTCACATTATGGCTCGCATTTGGGGCGGGCGTCTTATCGTTTTTATCACCATGTACGCTCCCGTTGTATCCGGTTTTTCTATCGTATATTACCGGGGTTTCCGTATCTGAATTAAAAAATGAAGGATTGAAACAGCGTACAGCTTGGTTCCACACATTTTCGTTCTTATTCGGCTTTTCGATTGTCTTTCTCGTACTTGGATTATCGACATCGTTGATTGCAGACGTCTTCATCCAGTATAAAGATAGTCTTCGGATGTTCGGAGCCATCTTGATTTTCGTATTCGGCGTTTTTTTGGCGGGCCTTTGGCAACCGCAATTTATGATGCGCGAAAAGAAAATGGATATCGGCGAACGAAAGAGTGGGTATTTTGGAACCGTATTAATCGGAATTGGGTTTGCAGCTGGTTGGACGCCTTGTACGGGTCCGATTTTAGCGGGCGTGATTGCACTTGCCGCAACGAATCCGAGCCAAGGTCTCGGCTACATGTTGGCGTATGTCATCGGTTTCGCGATTCCATTTTTAGTGATGGTCGCTTTCGTAGGCAAAATTAAGTACTTAGCACGAAACAGCGCGAAAGTTGCAAAAGTTGGAGGCTATTTGATGATGGCGTTCGGCGTACTATTATATTTTGACGGAATGAATCGATTCGCGGCCTGGATGAGCGAACTTGTCGGATTCACCGGATTTTAAGGGGTTGATCGAGATGTCAATGTTATGGGGATCGACTCTTATTGCATTATTGATGGGGATCGTGGCAAGCTTCGTTCGTGTGAAAGCATCGGCGAAACCGACGAATGCAAAAAAAATCTTGATTCCACCGCTTGCGATGACAACAGGGATGATTCAGTTTTTGATTCCTGCGTTTCGCTTGTCATGGATTGAAGTACTTGAAGCGCTAGCGGTCGGACTGATCTTTAGCCTGTTCTTAATCAAAACATCAAACTTTGAAAAACGGGATGGGGAAGTGTATCTGTCCCGCTCGAAAGCATTTTTTATCGTGGTTTTTGCACTACTTGCGATTCGCACGGCGATGAAAGTTTGGGTCGGGCATGAAGTCGATATTTTCTCCACTGGAGGATTGTTCTATTTAATTGCGTGGGGGATGATTGTTCCGTGGCGAATTGCGATGTATCAGAAGTATAAACGAATCGCAATCACATGAAAATGGAGTGGCTCAAAGCCGCTCCATTTTTGTTTACCTCTCTTTTAGGATGGCGACTTCTGTCTCCGTATCGATTCTTATATTTGTTAAGTTTTGTTGCATCCTCTATTGATGATGTGTTCAAAAAAGTCATGAGTGGATGAGGAAGCGGCTGAGAAGACGAGTCCGGCAACGATAGTTACGAGCGTTCTCAATGCTGTCTGGAAATTGAACGATGGGCTTAGGTCATATAATTCGGGAGAAAAGTTACTACTTCCAAATAGTCAAATCGCCCAATTTAATAAACAAAAAACTCTAGCCGAATTGGATAGAGTCTACTGCTGAAAATAATGTTCGTAAGGTGTCCAGTCAATTTTTTCTTCGGCCAGTGCTTTCTTTAGAAACTTGTGATCGCGTTTTGGCGTTGCAGCGATATATCCTTTTACAACGAGTTCGGTCGTCATCTTTTTAGCCCGGGATTCAAGTGCGAACTGCCCAATCTTCCCGGCGATTTTTCGGATGGCGACGTCGCGGAACAACTCGGGAACCGGTGAGACGAGCCGGTCTAGTAGCGTCCGAGTTTCCGGGGTCCATAGGTGAAGCGTTCTCTCTATATAATCATCTTCAATATCAAGTAGGGAACGTCCATCTTCTTTCGGCATTCGTTTTAAAAACTTGCGGAACATGAAGTACCCGCCAATCGTCATGAGACCAATCATGACGAATCCCCAGAATATAATGAAATACATCATCAAGTTTTCTGGCATCGTCTTTCCCCCGTTCTATTCATTCACTTACTTTCATCGTAAGTATACAAAAAAGAATCAAATTGCAAAAGGCGCACGTCCTGTTAGGATAGACGAACTGAATCGATTTCGTTAGAATAGAGAGCGTTGCTACGAGAATAAGCATGATCTGAGTCGAGAAAGGAAGGGTCTATAGTATATGAGCCAATTGAAACAGGAAGTTGAGAGACGTCGAATATTCGGCATCATCTCTCACCCGGATGCGGGGAAGACGACATTAACAGAAAAGTTACTTTTGCACGGTGGTGCGATTCGTGAGGCGGGTACGGTCAAAGCACGAAAAAATTCAAAACACGCCAAATCTGACTGGATGGAAATCGAGAAACAACGTGGAATTTCGGTTACATCGTCCGTCATGCAATTCATTTATCAAGATAAAGTCGTGTCGATTATGGATACACCTGGACACAATGACTTCGGTGAGGATACATACCGCGTGTTGACATCGGTCGACAGCGCGGTCATGGTCATCGATGCAGCGAAAGGTATTGAGGCACAGACGAAAAAACTATTCCAAGTTTGTCGTATGCGTGGGATTCCGATTTTTACATTTATGAACAAGTTGGACCGTCAGGCAAAAGATCCGCTTGAATTGATGGAGGAACTTGAAGAAGTGCTCGGCATGCCTTCTGTTGCCATCACATGGCCGATCGGGAGTGGGATGCAGTTCGAAGGTGTGTATGATCGAATGAAAAATGAAGTTCATTTGTTCCGTGGTGAGAAGTCGACGCTTCAACTGGGCGAGGATGGGGTGAACGACCCGGTGCTCGCTGATCATCTATCAGAAGAGAACTTGACAAATCTTCGCGACGAGATCGACCTTCTCGACGGAGCCGGGAACGAGATTGATGTGA
This sequence comes from Exiguobacterium sp. s57, assembly GCF_018617685.1. Classification (NCBI taxonomy): domain Bacteria; kingdom Bacillati; phylum Bacillota; class Bacilli; order Caryophanales; genus Exiguobacterium; species Exiguobacterium sp. s57. The sequence goes on along the minus strand of NZ_JACSKR010000001.1, from coordinate 537,925 downwards.
ATGAGATTCAAAGTGGTAAATTGACCCCAGTATTCTTCGGGACAGCACTTGTCGACTTTGGCGTGACTGCATTCTTGAATCATTATTTAAAGATGTCGCCAGCTCCAGAGGCACGTAAGTCGAACGTTGGTCCAATCAATCCGACGTCAGAAGACTTCAGTGGATTCGTCTTTAAAATTCAAGCGAACATGAACCCGGCACACCGCGACCGGATCGCATTCGTCCGCATCTGTTCAGGTGTATTTGAGCGTGGAATGGACGTGACGCTCACACGGACTGGAAAGAAAATTAAATTGAGCCAGTCGACACAGTTGATGGCGAACGACCGTGAGACGGTCGATCAGGCATTTGCCGGTGATGTCATCGGGATCTATGACTCGGGGACGTATCAAATCGGGGATACGATTACGACATCGAAACAAAAGATTGCGTTCGAAGCGTTGCCGACTTTCCCGCCTGAATTATTCATGCGCGTATCGCCGGTCAACTCACTCAAGTCAAAACACTTCCACAAAGGTGTGGAGCAGCTCGCACAAGAAGGGGCAATCCAAGTCTATCGTAACGAGTACAACGAGATTTATCTCGGTGCTGTCGGACAACTTCAATTCGAAGTGTTCGAATATCGCTTAAACAACGAGTACGGCGTAGATATCCGAATGGAGCCGGTGTCATACAGTGTTGCACGTTGGGTGAAAGACAAGGAATTGAAAGCACTGAAACCGTTCCAAGACTCACGGAATATGCTCGTCACTGACCGTTGGGAACGTCCGGTCTTCCTATTCGCGAACGAGTTCACGTTTGAGCGTTTTGCAGAACGTCATGCCGATGACTTGACTCTCGTCGAGGCACTTGACGTCAATGAAGAGATTGGTACAGAAGAATAAGTTGTAAACACCTCGTTTTTGAGGTGTTTTTTTGTGTTTAACTCCTAACGAATAACGTAATAAGTTTTACTTATGACTAATTTGTGACGGAATGTATTTTACGTCACGCTATACTTGTATTATGATAAATATGTGAAAAGTAAGCGATTACGCATTGTCGTGTGGTCGGCGCTTTCAAAAAGGGGGAAATTGCAATGGAACAAACGAATGTTTTAGACGCCTTCTCATCTCGAACTAAATTCGAGGTGAACGGGCAATCGTATGATTTTTATCGATTGAAAAAGTTAGAAGAAGAGGGATTAACGGACATCAGCCGTCTTCCTTATTCGATTCGTGTTCTGCTCGAATCAGTACTCCGTCAACAAGACGGTCGTGCCATCACGAAAGAACATGTCGAGAACTTGGCAAAATGGGGTACTGCCGACGTCTCGAAAGATATTGACGTACCGTTCAAACCGGCACGTGTCGTACTTCAAGACTTCACTGGTGTTCCGACGGTTGTAGACCTCGCCTCACTTCGCAAAGCGATGGCAGACCTTGGCGGGGACCCAAACAAAATCAACCCAGAAATTCCTGTCGACCTCGTCGTTGACCATTCTGTTCAAGTAGATGCGTACGGCTTTGCTGGTGCGTTGATGAAAAACATGGATATCGAGTTCGAACGTAACGAAGAACGTTACAAGTTCTTACGTTGGGCACAGACAGCATTCGATAACTATCGTGCCGTTCCACCAGCTACAGGAATCGTTCACCAAGTAAACTTGGAGTACTTGGCGTCAGTCGTGCTTGAGAAGAGCGATACGGAAGGTACAGTAGCTTACCCAGATTCACTCGTTGGAACTGACTCTCATACAACGATGATCAACGGTCTCGGTGTTCTCGGATGGGGTGTTGGAGGAATTGAAGCAGAAGCGAGCATGCTCGGTCAACCTTCATACTTCCCAGTACCAGACGTCGTCGGTGTCAAAATCATCGGTGAAGTCAACCCAGGTGTGACGGCAACCGATGTTGCGCTCGTCGTGACAGAGATGCTTCGTCATGAAAAAGTTGTCGGGAAATTTGTTGAATTCTTCGGTCCATCACTTCACACGATGCCACTTTCAGACCGTGCAACAATTGCAAACATGGCACCTGAATACGGTGCAACATGTGGGTTCTTCCCAGTGGATACGGAAACACTGAACTACATGCGTACGACAGGCCGTTCTGAAGAGTTGATCACACTCGTTGAAGAATATTCAAAAGCGAACGACCTCTTCTATACGCCAGATCAAGCGGATCCAACGTTCACGAAAGTGTTGACGCTCGACTTGTCAAAAGTTGAACCTTCACTTGCGGGTCCGAAACGTCCACAAGACCGAATCAACCTTTCAGACGTTCATACATCCTTCATCGATAGCTTGAGCGCTCCTGCAGGAAATAGCGGGTTCGGTCTCGACCGTTCAGAACTCGACAAAAAGGCGACGGTTAACTACGAAGACGGCGCAGTCGACATGAGCACGGGAGATGTTGCAATCGCTGCGATCACAAGTTGTACGAACACGTCAAACCCATACGTCATGGTTGGTGCCGGACTCGTGGCGAAGAAGGCTGTCGAGCGTGGATTGACTGTTCCGAAGTATGTGAAGACGTCACTCGCACCAGGCTCGAAGGTCGTCACAGACTATCTCGACAAAGCTGGCTTGACTTCTTACTTGGACGAGCTTGGCTTCAATACAGTCGGATACGGCTGTACAACATGTATCGGAAACTCCGGGCCACTCGACCGTGAAGTGGAAGAGGCGATCACAGACAACGATTTGCTCGTCTCATCAGTCCTCTCAGGGAACCGTAACTTCGAAGGACGCGTTCACCCACTTGTGAAAGCGAACTTCTTGGCATCGCCACCGCTCGTCGTCGCCTATGCTCTTGCGGGAACTGTTAACTTTGACGTCATGAATGATTCATTCGGTACGGATAAAGATGGAAATGAAGTCTACTTCAAAGACATTTGGCCATCGAACGATGAAATCAAGATGGTCGTTCAAGACGTTGTTTCCCCTGAAGCGTTCCGTAAAGAATACGAAACCGTCTTTACTGGAAACGAACGTTGGAACGCGCTAGAAGTGCCAGAAGGAAACTTGTATGATTTCTCTGATGAGTCGACATACATTCAAAACCCACCGTTCTTTGAACAACTCGAACCGGAAGCGGGTGAGGTGCACGCGTTGAATGGTTTACGCGTTATCGGGAAGTTCGCTGATTCGGTCACGACGGACCATATCTCACCAGCAGGGTCGTTCTCGAAGACGACACCAGCAGGTCAATATCTCCTTTCAAAAGGAGTGGAGCCAATCGATTTCAACTCGTACGGTTCGCGACGTGGTAACCACGAAGTGATGATGCGCGGTACGTTCGCGAATATCCGAATCCGTAACCAAGTCGCTCCGGGTACAGAAGGTGGATTCACGACTTACTGGCCAACTGGAGAAATCATGCCGATGTACGATGCGGCGATGAAGTATAAAGAGCAAGGGACTGGTCTCATCGTTCTTGCTGGAAACGACTACGGAATGGGGTCGTCCCGTGACTGGGCAGCAAAAGGAACGAACCTTCTTGGAATTCGTGCGGTGGTCGCGCAAAGTTTCGAGCGGATTCACCGTTCAAACCTTGTCATGATGGGTGTACTTCCACTTCAGTTCTTAGATGGGGAATCTTCAGAATCACTCGGTTTGACTGGTGAGGAAGCGATTGATATCCAAGTCGATGAGTCTGTTCGTCCGCGTGACATCTTAAACGCTAAAGCAACACACGAGAACGGAACGGTGACAGAATTCAAAGTCATCGCTCGTTTCGACTCGGAAGTTGAAATCGACTACTATCGTCACGGTGGAATCTTACAGATGGTTCTCCGTAACAAATTGAAATAAGCTGCACACCTTCCTTTGAAAAAAGGAAGGTTTTTTTCATGAATATGCGATTTTATGGTGAAAGTTTTAATGGAATCGGGAACAGGAAAAGAGGGAGGGGTATGCACATGGATCGAGATGAAAAAGTTGGAAAAAGTTGGTGGAAGCGGCTGATGCAACAAAAAGAAGTGGAGCCTGATCGGGAGATTGATATCACGCTCTCTGAATTGCGGCAAGCGATTCACGAATATGAACAAGCGTTGCCAAAAGGGGTAAATCGCACCGTCCTGTTGGATGACACGCAAGAAATCGATACGAAGCGATTGAAACATCATTTATCCGGAATTCCGAAACAACGCTTTTATATGTCAAAAGAAACATTTCATATCGTGCCTGAAGAAGAACGAGACGTCATATACGAGATGGATCAGGTGCAACGTGCCCTCGATCTGTATATGGATCAAGAAAAAAAACTACCGCTACGAAAATTTCAAGATTCATTACAACTAGATTTATCGCGATTAAGAGAAGGTGGTTATTTAAAAACGTTACCAAAACGACCGTACTACGTGGTGGACGAAACATTGATTGTCTCACTAGAACCTAAAGAGTCTACCTCTTGACAAGACACCTATATGTTTTGCGGTAAATGACACATTTAATGACAGATGGGGTTGTTACTTGTTTAAAAAGTATGTTAGGGTGGAAAACGTATATGAAAATAGAAAATTAAATAGGAGTGATTTTTATGGAACGGAAAAGCCGTGTGACGACCGTGTTCGTCGTATCTGCAATCATAACAGGCTTATTCACAATCTGGGGACTCTTCCCCGAGAGTGCCATTGGAAATGCGAGTCTACTCAATGTAACGAGCACACTTCAAGGCTGGCTCTCAAACGGGATGGGTTGGTTCTATCTTTTGAGTGCGACAGGATTCCTGCTCGTTGCCATCTTTTTAATCTTTTCACGGTATGGCTCGATTCGTCTTGGGAAAGACTCGGACCGTCCCGAGTTTAGTTATTTGTCGTGGTTCGCGATGCTGTTTAGTGCCGGAATGGGGATTGGCCTCATCTTCTGGGGAGCAGCAGAGCCGTTACTTCATTTCCACTCACCACCATTCTCATCATTGACGCCTGAAGGAGACGCAAGGATAGCAATGCGTTATGCCTTTTTCCACTGGGGATTCCACCCATGGGCGATTTATGCGATGATTGCACTCGCCATCGCCTACTCGACATTTAGAAAAGGACGTCCGGCGACGATTGGGGAAACGATCGGTTCGCTCGTCCACAATCGTTATGAAAAACCTGTGAAACAGACAGTCGATATCCTTGCAGTCATTGCGACGGCGTTCGGGGTAGCGACATCACTTGGTTTTGGTGCTCAACAGATTGCCGGGGGCCTTCATTACCTCATCCCTGGGGTACCGAACGCCTTCGTGACACAGTTGATCATCATCGCCGTCGTAACGGTTCTTTATATGATCAGCGCCTCAACAGGTCTCGACAAAGGAATTCGGATTTTAAGTAACACAAACATCTTCCTCGCCATCGTCTTACTCGTTGCAACGATGTTTGCTGGACCGACGGCGTTCATTTTCGACTTGTTTACGCAAACTGTCGGTACTTATTTGCAACAACTACCGGGTATGAGTTTCCGTACCGCCGCGTTTGAGCCGATTGAACGAGAATGGATCAACGGTTGGACAATCTTCTATTGGGCATGGTGGATCTCTTGGTCACCATTCGTCGGAACATTCATTGCGCGTGTTTCGAAAGGACGTACGATTCGTGAATTCATCATCGGAATCTTACTTGTCCCGACATCGTTTGGGCTCATCTGGTTCTCTGTCTTTGGTGGTTCAGCGATTTGGGCTGACTTGTTCGGTGGATACAACTTGATTGGTCAAGTAAACGAAATCGGTACAGAAATCGGACTTTTCGCACTGTTTGACACGTTCGGTGGATTTGGAACGGTACTGAGTATTGTCGCTGTCTTCTTGATTTCGACATTCTTTATCACATCTGCGGACTCTGCAACTTATGTATTAGGAATGCTCACATCGAATGGTAAGCTCGTTCCTCCAATGCGTATTAAAATGACGTGGGGTATCATTCAATCTTCAATCGCGGCCGTACTGCTTTATTCAGGAGGCCTTGCCGCCTTACAAGCTGTAGCGATTCTTGCGGCATTCCCATTCGTTTTCGTACTCATCTTTATGATCGTCGCCTTGTTCAAAGATTTGGCCGATGAACCAGATGAGCGAGACAAATGGCTCGAAATGCAAAAGAAAGACGAAGATAAGTTAGGTTAAACCAGTTAGGGTCTCTATGGAGGCCCTTTTTTAGTTAAAAATATTTTGCTTGTCTTCTTCGCTAGTGTAGGATAGTAAGTGAAGAAACGAGGAGGATAGGCTATGAAACAACAGATGAAAAAACGGTTGAGCTGGGTGATATTGGCCGGCATCCTCATTGTCGGGGCGTTACTCGCTTATAATTTTTACGTTCTCTTTAATTTAAATGGTGAAGAGAAAGAACAGGTCGAACCTTTTTACTCAAATGTCGTGATCGGATACCAAGAGCGTAAACTTCCGAAAGAAGGAGAAAAACTCGAAGAACGGGAATATCTTGTCACATATGACGATGACGGACATTTTGTCTCTGAAGTCGTTACAGGTCCGAATGTCGGTGCAAAAGCAGAATGGGACGGAGAGACGTACTTGGAGTTTAACCCGGATGGGGAAGAAGTTCTACGCCAAGAAACGAATTCAGGAGCAGTTGCGCCACACCCGTTCTTGTCACGTGCCACGAACGAACAGATTCGTAAATGGCTTGATGATGGTACTCTTGGTTCAAGTGAAGGAGAGACGAATTTAGTTGGACGTACTGCACAAGCTTACGTGAAGTCCGAAACAGCTGAAGCGGTTCCGAAAGAATGGATTGAAAATTATCCATCGATTTTCAGTGAGGAAGAAAATAAAGAAACAGTCACATATTATGTCGATGCGAACGAACGAATTTTGCTCGCGGCAGAATCGCGGAATAACGGGAAGTTATTCCATTCGATTCGGATGACATCTTTTGAATCAAGATAATCCGATGGGGAGCAGACATGATGTCGGCTCCCTTGTCGTCTGAAAGGGAGAACAGGATGAAACAAATTCAAGTAGAACAAGTTCAAACGGATTTGGCGAACTGGGAAGCGGGCGAAAAAATCAATGAAGCAGCATTGTTATCCTATGCACATTGGTCTCGAGCGACTCAGCATCAAGAAGAATTGATTCGTTCGTTGACCTTACTCGCAACGAATCGGCTCGAACAAAGGGAGTCGATGGACCCGTTACTAAACCGTTGGGTAAAAGAGTTGGAGTCGATGAATGCGTTACCCAATGAGTTGCGTCTATTTCAATTGAATGAGCTGTTGCGCCGTTCGAAGCAGGCACTTCAAATCGATTGGCCGACACTACGGGAAGCAGATTATGCATCGATGAAGGTACAAATTTTGACGGAGTACGAGTCTAAAACATCAGCACTACTCGACCAACTCGACCAACTCCATGATGAAGTGGAGACTGCAAAATCGGATTTGCGTGATTCCGAATGGCGAGGTCAGCTCGAGAAATTGTTTGAGGCAATTATCGAGGCAATGCAAGAAGTCGCATCTCTCGAAGATGATACGGCGTCCTTGCTTGCATCGATGCAAGGGAACTATTTCAGTCGGGAAGCGTTTCGTCGGTTCGGGGAACGTGTGGGATTCGTTAAGGAGCGACTGGACACAATTTGCAATCTGTTACCGGAACGTCAGAGCGAGACTCGGTCGAGTGCAATTGAATCACTCGAGGAGATGATTGGACTCGAGAACATTAAAGAGCGGGTGAAGGCGTGGTATCGCTTCCTTCTCTTCCAAAAAGAACGAGAGAAAGCAGGCTTCTCCTCCAAGCATCAACCTTCCCTCCACCTCGTTTTCACAGGAAACCCAGGAACCGGCAAGACGACACTTGCAAGGCTTATGGCAGAAATCTATTTCGAGCTCGGTTTGCTCGGTCGTCCAGATCTCGTTGAGGCGGATCGCTCGAGCCTTGTCGGAGCATATGTCGGCCAAACAGAGGAACAAGTGATGAATAAGGTGAAGGAGGCAGAAGGTGGCGTCTTGTTCATTGATGAGGCGTATGCGTTAAAGCGTCAAGATGCGAGTGGAAGCGATTATGGACAAGCAGCCATCGATACACTTGTCGCAGCAATGACGAGTGGTGAATATGCCGGGAAGTTTGTCGTCATCCTTGCCGGTTATCCAGAGGAGATGCGCCATTTCTTACTCGCGAACCCGGGCTTGCGTTCAAGATTCCCTGAATCGAATCATTATGAGTTACCGAACTATCGTGACGAAGAACTGGTCGCCATCGGAGAAAAAGTGGCGCAAGAGAACAATTACGTATTGACCGAAGATGCAAAACGTGCGCTACTCTCTCGAATTGACCGGGAACGAGTCGATTTGACATTCGGGAACGCCAGAACCGTCCATAACATTTTACTTGATGCGATGTTTAGAAAAGGATCACGGTTTGGAGCAGATGCCCCTCTAGACGAAATGGCCCTATTGACGGAAGAAGACTTCGAACAGCCGATGGATGAATCGTCTCCGACTTCTTTAGATGACCTTGTCGGTATGGAGGAAGCGAAAACGCAGTTGGCAGAGATTGAAGCGCTCGTAAAGATTCAGAAGAAACGAAAGGCGCTCGGTTTGAAGGCTGCACCCGTCCAACTCCATATGACGCTTGCAGGAAATAGTGGAACTGGGAAGACGACCTTTGCGTACTTGTATGCACAGATGTTGAAACGCACAGGATACTTGAAGCGGGGACATGTTAATGTCGTCAGTCGAGCCGACTTGGTCAGTGGCTATGTAGGACAGACAGCTCAAAAAACAAAAGAAGCAATCCGTGACGCACTTGGTGGCGTATTACTCATTGACGAAGCGTATAGCTTGAATGGGGGAGTGAACGACTACGGTCGGGAGGCGATTGATACGCTTGTTGATGAGATGCCTAAACATGGTGAGAACCTTGTCGTCGTCCTTGCGGGATATGAAGGGCCGATGCGCAGGTTGATCGAATCGAATCCAGGGCTGAGCAGTCGGATGAAACGCACGATCCATTTCGCTGACTATTCACAAAGTCAATTGGTGGAGATTGCCATAAATTATGCGAATCAGTTCGGATACGTGATAGACGATGAAGCGGTTGAAGCATTGGCGACTCGATTGGGAGAAATTAAGCACGCGAATGCACGAACTGCTCTTTCCGTCATTGATGAGTCGATTGCGCGTCAATCGTATCGTATCGTTTCGAATGAAGAGGAAGAAGCGTCTCTTCAACAGTTATTAGTAGTAGATATTAAGAGTAAGTTATAATATACTGGCGGTAGGAAAGAAGGATGATTCAATGCATACGATTCAAATTCCAGTAAGATATCAAGAAACGGACATGATGGGAATCGTCTATCATGCCAACTATTTGGTTTATTTAGAGATTGCGCGTACTGAATTGTTACGACAACTTGGGGTCGAATACAAAGATATGGAAGAGGCGGGATTTGTTTCACCCGTGACGAACGTTACTGTCGATTATAAACGGAGCGTGACATTCGGTGATACGGTCCATGTCCGCGTATGGGTTGATCAGTATTCGAAAGTCAGAACGATTTATGGGTATGAGTTGACGAACCAACAAGGCGAACTTGTCGGTAAGGCAACGACTACACATGTGGTCGTCAAACGAGGTGATTTTAAACCGATTCGCCTCGATCGTGAATTTCCAAAATGGCATGAGATGTACATGAGCGTCATGAATCCTGTCTAAGAATCTTCTGTCTTCGTACCGTCAGTGTGGTATCATATCTTGACGGTACTTTTTGATATTTAGAAAGGGGAAGATCGCATGCGTTATCCATCATTCCTGATGGCTTGCGGCGCCTTGACGTTTACATTGGTCGGTTGTACGACAAACGAGCAAGTTGAACCGAAAGAACCAACGACACAGTCACCAACAATAGATGAATCACAGACAGCACCAAACTCAGATCGTGAAGACGATGTGGATACGGAGTCACCTACTGATAAAGAGTCGACAGATGATAAACCAGAAGTCGACGGACAGCCAACTGAACCGGCTCCATCTACAGAGACGGAACCAACGATACCTGCCCAACCGATTGAGATAGATGGTGTGGCAAACTTGGAATTAGATGAATTAATTCTTGTGAATAAACAGATTGCATTACCGGCAAATTATCAGCCCGCCGATTTAGTTGAAGCGAATATTGATTTTGTTGATTCGACGGTCGGTGAGCGCCGGATGTTGCGTAAAGAGGCAGCAGTGGCGATTGAACGTTTGATGAAAGATGCGAAAACGGAAGGGATTGACTTAAAGGGGACAAGCGCATTTCGTTCTTACGCCTATCAAGTGAATCTATTCAATGCTTACGTCGAACGCGATGGAAAAGAACAAGCCATGAAGTATTCCGCTCCTCCAGGTCATTCTGAGCATCAGACTGGCCTTGCAATCGATGTATCGAGTGCATCTGTGAACTATCAACTCACTCAAAACCTTGGCGAAACGGTTGAAGGGAAATGGTTAGCGGACCACGCCCATGAATATGGCTTTATCATCCGCTATCAACGAGCGTTTGAGGAAGAAACAGGGTATATGTACGAGCCGTGGCACTTACGCTTTATCGGTATGGAACATGCCAAACAAGTGCATACTTTAAATAAACCATACGATCGTTATATTCAGGAATTTATGAAGTAAGGGGAATTGCGATGCCATATATGATAGAAATCATGATTATACTTTTAAGCTATTTACTCGGGGCGATCCCGTTCGCACTCATCATTGGCAAGATTGGCTACCGAGTAGATGTACGTGAACACGGAAGTGGCAACTTAGGGACGACAAATACGTTTCGAGTCCTTGGAAAGAAAGCCGGTATCCTTGTTTTGCTCGGAGACATGGGGAAAGGGTTCGCAGCGGCGCTGTTACCACTTTTATTTGGTAGTGAGATGAGTTTGCTCCTAGCTGGGATTCCTGCGGTCATTGGGCACTCTTATCCGATTTTTGCGAAATTCAAAGGTGGTAAATCAGTCGCAACGAGTGGTGGAGTTCTCCTAGCGGCATTCCCGTGGTTCTTCTTTGTCGTTGTCGGTACGTTTATTGTGACACTTCTCATCTCTCGAATGGTGTCCCTCTCTTCCATGGCTGCGGCGGCGGTCGGACTCGTGACGGCAACGACGTATAGCTTATTGACGAAAGATTGGTTACCGTTAATCGTTATCGTGCCACTGGCATTATTTATCATCATCAAACATCGTACCAATTGGCAACGTATACGAGCGGGGAAAGAACCGAAAGTTCCACTCTTTCAAAAAAAGCCTAAGTCTTGATTCATACAGGCGCGTCTATTGAGGACGTGCCTTTTATTGTGTATTGTTGTTGATTTACATAAAAAAGAAACAAAATCATGTTGGATTTGCTCGTTCTTTACTTTCACTTTACGTTAAATTTACATCCGTTCGTTACACTAGAAAAGGAATGATTTTAGTGGAGGAGGCAGGGATGTGTCTTTAATCGGTGAAGAGCGTAAACAAAAAATTGTCGAATGGGTTGAACGGGAAGGCAAAGTGAAAACGAGTGAGTTGATTGAACGTTTGAACGTTTCTGGGGAATCGATTCGACGTTATTTAGAAGAGCTAGAGAAAGAGCATCGGATTAAACGCGTATATGGGGGCGCGGTCCTTCATCAAAGTATGTCCTTTCAGCCCATTGTCATTGCAAACATGGATGGAATTCGCCGCATCGCCTATACAGCATTTCAGTTAATTCCAGATGATACATTATTATATATCGGGCACGGAGTCGCGGCCGAACAAGTGGCATCCCGGTTGCGTGGACGCAATGTGACAGTCGTTACCCCATCTTTGACGGTGGCGAAAGCGCTATTTGAACAGCGAGCAAAAGGTGTGCTCGGTGGCGAGATTCAGTTATTAGGTGGTACAATCGACCCGAAACATCTCGTGACGACCGGTGAACAAGTTCTCGCACAACTCCAAACGTATATGTTTGACCTTGCGGTTATGTCTGTCGAAGGGGTTGATGCATCGCTCGGTTTGACTTGTGATGCCTTCGGACTCACTAGTATCACCCAAGCAGTGATGTCTCAGAGTCGCGAGACGTACTTATTGACAGATCATACTCAATTAAACCAACAAAAACGGTATCGGGTTTGTGATTTTTCAAAGGTGACGGCCATCATCTCTGATTTTCCGGAGCCACAAGAATTTAAAGGCGTCTTAGCCGAACATGGTGTGGACTGGAAGTTCGCGCCTTAAAAGGAGAGATTACATGAAAATAGAAGTGATTGTCACGACACTATCAGAAGCCATTCAGGCAGAGCATCTTGGGGCAGACCGACTCGAACTCATTGCTGATATGGGAAATGGGGGGATCACCCCTAGCTTTGGAACGATTCGAAATGTTGTCGAACACGTATCGATTCCCGTACATGTCATGATTCGACCTCATACACGTTCGTTTCATTATAACGAAGACGATGTTGAAACGATGCTTGCAGATATCGGTCTATGCCGCGAACTCGGAGTGGATGGGATTGTGTTCGGTGCATTGACAAAGGACGGAGCGATTGATGAGCGAATCTTAGGTGAGGTTATCAAACATAAAGGGGAGATGACGCTCACCTTCCATCGGGCTTTCGATGCATCTCGTGATGTGTTTGAATCAATCGAGGTACTGAATGAATATCCCGAAGTGGACATTTTGTTGACATCCGGTGGTGCAAATACTGCAATCGAAGGAATTGAAGTGTTGAATCGGCTTAAAGAACAGGCGGGAATGACGATATTGCCTGGTTCCGGCATTACGTTGAAGACAATGCCTTCTCTACAAGAGCGACTCGTTGTAGATATGGTACATATCGGGAACGGCGTGCGAACAGATGGACAGTTCGATGAATCGAAATTCAAACAACTACGAGGATAACACGATGGCAGAAAACAGTCGAAAGACTGTTTTTTTGCTATAATGAAAGAAAATGATAAGTGTAGGTGAAGTCATGCAATCTTCTGTTTACAAACAATACGCTCTTCGAATGCTCTCTGGGAAATGGAGTGTGTCTTTACTCGTTGTGTTGACCGTCATGGTCATTCAGGCGATGATTACGACACGTCTCGACCTCTCGACGAACAATCCCGAAGCCCTCATGAGCTCGGTTGCACTCCTGTACGGGGCGACGGTCTTGCTTGCGCCGATAGAGCTCGGAAAGAACTGGGTCTTTCTTCAGGTAGCCAAAGATGAAAAGCCAAGTTTTGGTCTATTGATTGAATCGTTCGGTTCGGTCAAAGAGTACGGGCGAGCCGTGTCGTACTATGCCGTATTCTATCTGGGACTCAATGTGCTGATGTTGTTCCTCATCGTGCCGGGAGTCTGGTTTTATTTGACGTATCGTATCGTCCCATTCATCCTACGGGACGAACCGAATCTATCTGCATTTCAGGCGATGCGAAAGAGTCGTCAGATCATGAAAGGACATAAACGGACGATGCTGAAGTTGTTCGCAAGCTTCATCGGGTGGTATGCGCTCGTTCTTCTCACAGGAGGACTAGCATATATCTTCGTCACTCCGTATCTACAGACGGCTATTTCTGGCCTTTATTTAGAGATGAAAGCATCCTATCAAGCAAAACAACCGGTCGGGTAATCCGACCGGTTGTTTACGTTCAATGCTGATCTGTCTTTTTAGGATTGGGGGCATCTTCAAAATCATGTTTTTCCTCTTCCGAAGCATCCGCATGCCACTTCTTCGCTTGTTCAGTGGCAATTGGTATTGCTTTAGTTTCAGAATAGCCTTGCGCGAGCAATGCATTCGCGATATCAATGGCTTTCTTTTTTACGAGTGGGTCGAAGTTTTTCAGTGATTCTGGATAATCTTTCATGTTCCATGGCACGAAAATCGCCTCCTTCACTCCTACTAATTCCACAAATGCTTGGTTTCAAACTTCTTGATGGATGTAGTAATCGATGAGCGCTTGGGTACCGTTCTCTCCGTAACCATTCTCCTCGAGGATATTATAGAGTCGGTGGGCAAGCTCGAGTCCCGGCAATTTCAAGTGAAGATCATTTGCACTCTCGATGGCGAGGGTCATATCTTTGATAAAGTGTTTAATAAAGAAACCAGGAGCGTAATCTTCAACAATCATGCGGGGAACAAGATTCTCGAGCGTCCAGCTTCCGGCTGCTCCTCCACGGATCGTACGGATGAGTGCTTCTGGGTCAAGACCTGCCTGCTTACTGAACGCCAGCATTTCTGCGTTCCCCATCATGATTCCAGCGATGGCAATTTGGTTGGCGAGTTTAGCGTATTGACCGCTTCCGGCATATCCCATCCGTTCGATTGCTTGCCCCATCGCTTCAAATAATGGCTTTGCTTTGTTGAAGGCGAACTCACCACCGCCGACTAGAATGGAAAGTGTTCCATTTTTGGCCCCGACGTCCCCGCCTGTGACCGGCGCATCGAGAGGGAGAAGACCCCGGTCGATGGCAGTTTCTGCGATTCGTTCAGCGAGCTTTGGCGACGAAGTTGTCATGTCAATCAATATTGTACCCGGTTCGGCTGAGTCGAGAATATTCCCATCTCCAAAATAGATGGACTCGACATCTGACGGATAACCGACGATTGTGATGACGGCATCGGCGCCTTCGCAGACGTCTTGTATCGATTCGCACCATGTCACACCCTCGTCGAGGAGATCTACCGCTCTTTCTTTCGTACGTGTATAGGCCTGCACGTCAAATCCATGTTTCATCAAATTTCGTACCATCGATTGTCCCATGACACCTAGTCCGATAAAACCAATTGTCTTCACGTTGATTGTCCCCCTAGTAATTGTTGTGAAACGAGTCGCTTATAAAGTTCGTTCTCATTTAAGAGTTGTTCGTGTTGCCCGATTCCGCTAATACGACCGTCTTCTAAGACGACGATTTGGTCAGCGTGTCTGACTGTTGATAGACGATGGGCAATTACAAGTGTAGTTCGTCCGACCATGAGGCGGTCGAGGGCTTCTTGAACGACACGCTCAGATTCTGAATCAAGACTTGATGTTGCTTCATCGAGCAATAGAATTTGCGGATTACGTAACAACGCCCGCGCAATCGCGAGACGTTGTCGTTGCCCACCAGACAATCGAATACCTCGCTCTCCAATTTCTGTATCGAGCTGTTTAGGCATCGCCTCAATAAATGACCACGCATTCGCCATCTCGCACGCCTCTCTGATTTCTTCATCGCTTACATTCTGTTTAAGTCCATAAATAATGTTTGTTCTTACGGAACCGGAAAGGACAGGAGAGTCTTGTGCGACATAACCAATGATTTGACGCCACATATCACGTCCGTATGACTGAATCTCGCGTTTTCCATATCGTATCGTACCTCCTGTAGGTAAATAGAATTGTTCAACGAGGGAAAAGAGAGTCGTTTTTCCGGCACCGCTGCGTCCCACGATGGCGGTCGTCGCTCCAGGCGAAACGTGAAGGGTCAATCCTTGAATCACCGGTTCCGTACCATAGTGGAATGCTACATTTTCAAATGAAAGTTCGGCTTGCTCGATCAGTTCTTCACGCGCGCTATACGGTTCAGGACTGACATCAAGCAATTCAGCGATTCGTTCAGTAGCACCACGCGCCTTTTGGAGTCTCGTCAGAAATTCACTCATTGTGATAAGTGGCGTGATGATTTGGAACAAGTACAACATAAACGCGAGCAGTTCGCCTGTCGATAATGCTCCGGTCGATACACGATAAGCGCCGAAACCAAGAATGGTAATCAACATCCCGGTCAATGTGACATTAAGGAGCGGGATAAGAATCGCTTGAATGCGCCCTTCCTTTACTCCATAGTCGAACAGTGTTTCGATTTTGGCTCTACCAGTTTGCACTTCAGTCTGTTCCGTTGCCTGTGATTTCACGAGTCGGATTTCACCGAGCAATTCGGCAAAGAATCCGGAAAGATTTCCAAGTTCTTGTTGTGTCTCTTTCGCAATGATTCGAAGTTTACGACCGAGCGGAATGACGATGATTAGTGTAGTTGGCACTGAGAACAGGATGACGAGTGTCATTTGCCAATCAAGTGTGAACAGTATGGCGACAGCACCGACGACCGAGACGAGAGAGGTCAATAGGCGCACGCTTTGCTCGGATAATAGCTGCTGAAGCGTTGTCGTATCATTGTTTAATCGGGAAACGAGTTCACCCGACTTGGTTCCATCGTAGAAAGGAACGGGCAATTTAACAAGATGGGTCCACAATGTCGTCCGCAAATTGGCGACAACACGTTGACCGACAATATGTAGCCAGTAAATCGAAACAGCGCTCGTGATGACTTGAATGAAAAAAGCGATGATGAAGTACGCAATCCACTCGGGCGTCAACAGGTCGCTACTCCAACGGTCGACCACGCGTTGCAGAATAAGTGGAATGGCCAGTGATGCAGCTGCTTGAAGGAGCGAAATAAGAATGGCACCGACAAACAATCCTTTCGGAGGATTCGCAATTTTAAAGAGTTGAAAAAAAGTTTGCCATGTAGATGATTTCATTTTTGGAACATCCTCCTCTCCTCTTACTTTCGCTGTTTCAAAAACGGGTGTCAAGACGTCGAATCGAACGATTGAGTCATGCTAGAATAAGAAGAAGAGGTGATAGGTGATGAAATGGATTCACACGGCCGATTGGCATCTAGGAAAGATTGTCCACGGCCGTCATATGACACAAGATCAACGGAATATATTATTCCATTCGTTTTTGAACATCGTTGACGAGGAACAACCGAATGCAATCATCATCGCAGGTGATTTATATGACCGTGCCGTCCCACCGGTCGAAGCTGTCGATCTACTTGATGAAATGTGGCGGGAGCTCGTATTGAAGCGGGAAATTCCGGTTGTCGCTATCGCGGGAAACCACGATTCGGTAGAACGTCTTGAGTATAGTTCTAAGCTGTTGAGACAGGTGGGACTTCATATCGTCGGTAAACTAAATCCAGATGAAGGTCCTCTTGAAGTCGCCGGGGTTCCGTTTTATCCAATCCCGTTCCTCGAACCGGCTCGAGTGCGTCACATTCTTGGCATCGATACGATTCGTACGCATCATGACGCATTACAGGCAGTCATTGAAGCGTACGGAGTAATCGACAAAAGGGCGGTGTCGGTCGGGCACAGCTTTGTGGCAGGTGGACTTGAGACGGATTCGGAACGACAATTATCGGTCGGTACCGCCGGTCAAGTCGCGAAAAGCTTGTATGAACCTTTTTCATATACAGCTCTAGGTCATCTACATAATCGTGATGCGATTCAGGCGGAAGGAATCGCTTACAGTGGTTCCTTAATGAAATATTCATTCTCTGAGGTCAACCATGAAAAATCAGTCGATGTCTTGGAATGGGACGGGCAATGGAAGCGGCGACGCCGGACGTTGACACCAGAGCGAGATATGCGACAACTCACTGGAACACTGAATGAACTCCTTTCGCCATCTTTTTATCAAAAGCAACAAACGGATGACTACCTTAAAATTGTTTTAACTGACGATAAAGCGCTATTTGACCCAATGGCAAAACTGCGCACTGTATATCCAAATATTTTACATCTCGAATTGGAGCTGTTACGACGTCAGGAACAGACGTCCACGTTTGAACGAGAAGCACTTGAACGGCAATCGGTTGAAGAAGTCTATTTGCAGTTCTTTGAAGCTGTACATGACCAGGGTGCTTCCGATGCCGTGAAACAAATGATTGAAGAAGGTGATGTCACATGAGACCGGTTGAGTTGAAGATTCAAGCATTCGGTCCGTATGCGGAACGCGAAGAAATTGACTTTACACAGTTAGTTGGTCGCTCGATGTTTGTAGTGAGCGGTCGGACGGGTGCTGGGAAGACAACAATTTTTGATGCGATGACATTCGCGCTCTATGGTCGGGCGAGCGGAGCACTTCGAAACGCGAGTGACTTTAGAAGCCAATATGCACAACCTGAAATGAGGACAGAGGTGGACTTTTCATTTACGATTCGTGGTGACCGCTATCGAATCGTACGACAACCTCAGCAACCCCACCCGAAAAACAAGACACCAATCCCACATGAAGCGGTGCTGTACGAGTGGGAAAATGGATGGAAACCGTTGGCGACAAAAGTAAATGAAGTTCAAGAACAAATCGAATCGATTTTACAACTATCGTATGAACAATTCAGTCAAATCTTATTGCTTCCTCAAAATCAATTTAGACAATTACTTGATTCGAACTCAAACGAGAAGCAACAAATTTTACAATCGATCTTCAAAACAGAGGCGTTTCGTGCCTTTCAAGAGAAATGGGCAGAGCGATATAGCGTTTACCGAAAACAAGTCGAATGGTCGGTCGAACGGACACGACTAAAGTTATTGGAACTCGAAGACGATTCGATTGAAGAAGTTTCGACGAAATCGATTGATGAGATTGAGCGATGGCAAAGCGAACGGGAAGAAAGATTGATTGAAACATGTGATGCTGCTAGTAGCACAAAACAGATTCATGCAAAAACGCTCAATCAAGTTCGGAACGAGTTCGAAGAGGCAAAAACACTCATCAATCTGTTCGTGGAGCAAGAACAGACAAAGCAGGCACTTGAAGCTTTTTTAAGTGGAGAATCGCTTCGAAACGAGCGACGGGAACTGCTACAGAACTTAGAAACCGCAGCGAGCATTCGGCCAGTCTTTGAACGTTTATTGGAAATGGAGCAGCAAGTTCAACGGCTGACCATGGGAGAGCAAAATTCCTCGACGAAACTTGAAAAGTTGAAAGCCACTCAATCGACTTTAATCGAACAGCGATCAGCGATTGAAGCGGACAAACAAGAAGTCATCACCCATCAAGAGCGACTTCGGGTAATTGATGAGATGATGCCCCGAATCAAAGAACGTACGTCTTATATGACGCTTCGAGATCGATTGGCGCAACGGGCGCATGGTCTGGCTGACTTTTCAAAAGAAGCTCGACTGCAAGAGCTTCAAGAGCAAGAACAACAATTAGTTGAGGGACTGAAGACCGAGCCTACCGAACGCGCGGTTGATGTTGAACGGCATGTGGACCGATTGATGCAATTGGTATCACTTGAAACAAAGGTGGAAGGGTTATCGAAGCAACTCGCCGAGTGTGAACGAACGGGTAAAGACATTCAGCGACAGTATGCGACCCAGCAGGACGTGGTGTCCACTTATAAACATCAGGAACGACTGATGTTAGCAAGACAACTTAGCGAATCGCTCGCAGATGGAGAACCGTGCCCGGTATGTGGTTCCCGTCATCATGAAACCCCACAGCACGAGGAGACATCTGTAAACGTTGCTGAGCAGAATGAAGCTTTAACGCGTCTCGAAGAACTGTCTACACGTTTGATTGAGGCGAGAGCGGACTATCGTTCGCTCCATCAACAACTCGAAACAGTTCAAAGAGAATTTGACGAAGTGTCTAAAGGCGTAAGATTGGATAAATCGTTAACGGAAGAAGTCAAGAAATGGAGTGTTCATGCTGAGACGTTGCAACGTGATGAACGAATGCGTCAAGAGCATGAACGGACGTTACGTCAATTAACAGTCGAAATCAGACAGCTTGAGCAAGAGCGGCGTAATCAATTTGAGGAGCGTCAACGTGTCCTCTCCGAACTTGAAATGACCCAACAAAAGCTTCACGCTTTAGGTCAAGCAGAAGAAACAACGCTTGAAGCGTTACAATCAGAACGCATTGATCGACAAAATCGTTTAACGGGACTCATGAAAAAAGTAGAAACGTATGAGCATGAGTTCGAAACTGGGAAAAAAGCAATGTGGAAAGAGGAAGAACGACTTTCTGTGACGCGTGAACAACTGAACGAGGCGAATAAACAGTATGGTGTGCAACAAGCGCTTTGGTTCAAACAATTAGATGCGACACATCTGACTCGTGAACGCTACGAAGAGCTCGCCAATCAAATCGATCAACGTACGATAATTCGTGAAGAACTGCAACGTGAAGAGGAAGAAGGGGTTCGACTTCGACACTATAAACAAATGATTGAAGAGAAACTCGGAAGTGTGGAGCGGCCAGACTTACAGTGGATCGAAACAAAAGTGAAGGAAGCCGCTGAATTGTATGAGCAAGCATCGGAACATTTGATCACCGCTCAGGACACCTTGTCTCGACATCGTCAAATCGTTTCAGAATGGAATGCCCTTCTTGAGGATACGGCGCTTGAAGAGAAGAAGTTAGAAACAATCAAGTTAATTGCGGATACCGGAAAAGGAATTAATCCGCAGAAAATGACGTTTGAGACATATGTACAAACAGCTTTCTTTGATCAGATTCTATATGCTGCAAACATTCACTTGGATCAAATGACAAGCGGGCAGTTCCGACTTGAACGTAAGGTAGAGACTGCGAAAGGAAATGCCAAATCCGGACTCGAGTTACTCGTTTTTGATGCGTACACCGGTCAATCAAGACGCGTCCAAAACCTTTCGGGAGGGGAAGGGTTCAAGGCGTCGCTCTCTCTCGCCCTCGGACTTGCGGAAGTAGTGCAACATTTGAGTGGGGGTGTCAGTCTCGAAACGATGCTCATCGATGAAGGATTTGGGACACTTGATGCCGAATCCCTTGACCAGGCGATTGAATTATTAATGTCTCTGCAGGCGACGGGTCGCCTCGTCGGGGTCATCAGTCACGTGCAAGAATTGAAAGATCGCGTCGATGCCCGAATCGAAGTGAAAAAATCTAGAAGCGGGTCATCGATCCAGCTGATTGTGGAGTGAAAGTTGTGAAACAGATGGTCACGAAATCAAGTATCATAGATAGTCTAAAAATAGCCGGTATTAAGCCGGGAGAGGCTTTGTTTGTCCACACGTCGCTTTCTAAACTCGGGTGGGTGTGTGGTGGTGCCCAGACTGTGATTGAGGCGTTGCAAGAAGTGGTAGGGCCAGCTGGACTGATTATGATGGCGACCCAAACCGGAGACAATTCAGATCCGGCTGAATGGGAAGCTCCCCCCGTCCCGGTTGAATGGTGGCAGACGATTCGTGCCGAAATGCCACCATATGAAAAGGGGAAGACAGCGACTCGTGGAATGGGACGTGTTCCGGAGCTCTTCCGAACACACCCGGACGTTTATCGCAGCTCCCACCCGATGTGGTCAGTCGCCGCATGGGGAAAAGATGCAGAAGAAATCGTTTCTGGTCACACGGTCGATGTCGGATTTGGTCCCGGCTCTCCAATCGAACGAATGATTGAGCGAGATGCACGTGTCCTTCATCTCGGCTCACCGCTCGATGCGACGACACTTTGGCACTATGCCGAGTACGGAATCGATGGACCGACAAAATCGTTTGGTTGTGCCGTCCTTGATCGCGATGAACGTAAATGGATTACGTTTGACCACATCGATGTAAACAGTGATCCATTTGGTGCGATAGGCGAAAATATTGTCAAACAAAAAGGTGTTCGAACGTTTACGATCAACGAAGCGACATGCTATCTGATTCCATCTAACACATGGGAACCGGTGCAACATGCTCTCGTCGCGCTTCGAAGTTGGTTGAGATAAATGAACGCAGAATCGAGGGGAAGAAACAGATGAGTCGTTGGATGAAAATATTGAGTATTTCTGTACTTGTCATCTTACTCGTTGCCGGACTAGTGATTGGCGGGATCTCAGCACACATCGGCGATCAATTGACTTCGCCTGAGCGTGAAACTTTGACATACACGCCGAAGTCATTAGGGTTAAAGTACGAGAATGTTACGATTCAATCGGAAGAAGAGTATGATTTATATGGATGGTGGATTCCACATCCTACGCCGCGTGCGACAATTGTTTTCGCGCATGGGTATGGTAAGAATCGAGAACAGGAAGATCTGCCGCTTAAAGAATTGATTCCTGAATTTCATGAACAAGGATATCAATTCTTAACATTCGATTTTCGTGCATCGGGCATATCTGAAGGGGACCGTGTGACGGTTGGTGCCAAAGAACAATCGGATTTACAGGCAGCTATTAAGTATGCACAGGGCCGCTCAGAGGGACCAATTGTCCTGTATGGAATCTCAATGGGAGCGGCGACAGCACTTTCTACAGCTGATGATGTCGAAGTTGCGGCGGTTATCGCAGATAGTCCATTTAGTGATTTAAGGAACTATCTCGAGACGAATCTACCCGTGTGGAGCGATTTACCAAATGTTCCGTTCACGCCCGTCATCATGACTGTGACACCTTGGTTTACCGGTCTCGATGCCGATATTGTCTCT
Source organism: Exiguobacterium sp. s57 (assembly GCF_018617685.1). NCBI lineage: Bacteria > Bacillati > Bacillota > Bacilli > Caryophanales > Exiguobacterium > Exiguobacterium sp. s57. The sequence continues at coordinate 515,781 of NZ_JACSKR010000001.1, read as the reverse complement.
CCCATCCATGACATCAAATCAATTGATGCGCCGATTCTTTTAATTCATAGCGCGGGTGACGATGCAATCCCTGTCTCAGAAAGTGAAGAACTGGCTGCAGCTCAAGAGCAAGTCGAGCTCTGGGTGACCGATAACGACGGACACGTTGGATCTTATCGGTCATTCCAAACAGAATATCGTCAACAGATTTTCGATTTTTTAGAACGTTCATTATGAGTAAAGGGGCGCATTTGACGCCCCTTTTTGATATGATTGCAGACGAGACCAATGAAAGAAGGGTATAACATGGACTTTTTGCAGTTAATACAGTTTCTTTTGCTCGGGACGTTGATTGGAATCTTGAGCGGCTTCTTCGGAATCGGAGGCGGAATTTTACTGACACCACTACTCCTCGTTTTCGGCTATGAGGCGAGTGCGGCAATCGCCCTCAGTCTCATGTTGACACTCGGATCAACGACGGCAGGAACGATCTCGCACATTCGTTTGCGTAACGTGAACGTGCCTCATGCTTTATGGATTGGTGTATTTGGGATACTCGGTACATGGGTTGCGACGCCACTCGTCTTTTATTTAGAAGGGGTAGACGGAGCGACGCTGATCATTTCTCTCGTTTACATTGCGTTACTTACGTACTTCGCGATTTCTTTCTTCCGCTCGAAACAGCACGTGGAAGGAAGTGTTGGTACGGGTTCCGTGCCACGTCTAGGCATCATCGGTGTCTTTGCCGGTTTTATTTCCTCGTTGATGGGTGTGAGCGGGGGGTTCGTATTGACTCCGCTACAAGTCAAGTTACTCAATACTGAAATGAAACGTGCGGTAGGAACGAGTATTTCAGCGGCACTTCTTATCGTCATTTCCGGCGTGATTAGTTACGCCGTAGCTGGCGCAGAAACGAACTATTGGCATGGAATCGCCCTGATTGCTGGTGCCATGATTGGGTCACCGTTCGGAGCAAAACAGTTACAGCGGTTCAGTTCACAACATGTCAAAAAAGCACTCGGTGGATTTTATGTTACGGTCGCATTCAGCGTGGCGCTCAACCTGATAGGATGGAATACCGCATCACTCTCACTTCTTGTGTCATTGGCGCTCCTTTTCATCATTACGCTCATCATTCGACCACGAAAAAAATAAACCCCGTCTACGGACGGGATTTTATCGTCTAGCAATATGATCAATGTTTTCTTGGATTTCACCGACTTTGCCTTTTGCCTCGCGGAGTCTGCGCTCAAAAGCTTCTGTGTCACGTTTCTCATGAGACGATTTGTCGACTCCTCGATGTTGTCCTTTATCAGAGCGTTTATAAAAGTGGCTCGCTTTCTGTAATCGTTTTTTAAACGTCGAATCGCTCATAAGGACACCCCCTTCCATATAAACAATATTCCACATAAGGAAACCGGCGAAACGTTCAAACCTTTAAGAAGCGAGCGAACGTCGCACTTGGACATTTTCAGAAATTTTGTTTGCCATAATTCCTGCGAGCACAGCCTTGATTGAATCTCCGAAAACAAATGGGATATTCACTTTGAGCGCATCAATGAATGACATGCCAAGCATGAATTCAAGGCCGATGCTGCCGAGTAAATAGACGAATCCTAGACCGAATAAGAAGTTGTAACCAATTAATCCAGGAATCGAGCGATGGCGTTCGCTGAACAAGCCAATCAGAAAAGCCGCAATAGGGAAGGCGATCAAATAACCGACTGTTGGACCGACGAATGGTGCGAGACCACCTTGACCGCTCAGTACCGGAAGTCCGATTAATCCTAGCAATAGATAAACTATCACTGCTAGTGAGCCTTTACGTGCCCCGAACACACCGGCGATTGTCATGATGGCAAGTGTTTGAAGCGTTATCGGAACCGGTCCGATCGGTATTTCAATAAATCCGACACTCGCGATGAGTGCAGCTCCAAAAGCGATTTGTGTCATGTCTTGAATCTTCATATGTAAACCCCCTTCAAGTTAACGTTAACATAATAAAAGTTAACACCTTAGGAAGAGGATAGCAAGAATTTTTTTGACAAGAATAAATTAGTAAAAATACACCAGAGATATTTGTCTCTGGTGTATTTTTTGTTAAAGTCCATTTTGACTTAGAACTGTCTGATATGCTTTTGTATCAGCATAGATTTCATCCTTGAGTGGATGAAGATTACGTTGGCGGATTCGATAAAATTGGTAAGACACAAGTGCTATATTCGAAATAAGAGAGATGAGACTAACGATGAAAAATGCTCTCGGATTATGAGTGGATGGAACAGGTGCCAACCGGTCGACAAAAGATGGGACAGTCATGACAAACATGATCCATAAAGCGAGTGTATGTGCACGGTGCTGTAACCATGCTCCTTTTTTGATAAAAAATGAAGGAATCGTACAAGCGAGTAAAAGTGCAAATCCCGCATAAAATGAATGGTCAGATATACAGTTGTAGACGTATGCAAAGTTCCAAAGATCATAAGCGATAATCCATGGCCAAATCATGTCAGGCCATATCATATCTTTCGATTGGTCTTTTGAAATCTTGATTCCAACCCATCCACAAATCGCAATGATATTTAGTAGTCCAGCGACCCCGTTCATTAAGTTCCACGGACCAGACATGACCCACAAGTTATCAATATATGCTCCGTTCGGGACGTTATAAAAATAAACTTGAAAGTCACGAATGCATGCTTCTAATATGTTTAGCGCCAATATACCAGGAGGGAATAAAAGGATCCATTTATTGTTTAATAAAGTAGGGCGATAACGAATTAGCATAAAGCCAAGGCACCCCGCGAGTGCAGAATAAGTCTTCACCCAGTTGAACCACGTACCTGTTCCATATTCATTTCCCGGTGACGCTGTCGTTGGCCAAATAAATATAGTTAAAACGACTGGAACAATCAAAAATAGAGTCAATCCACCCCATTTTGTCGTCCGACTGAATTCATTGAAAGCCATGAGCGCAAATAGAACAAATAACCATATTCCCCAGCCTACAAGATCTGTTTGCTCGTATAGTATTCCCATGATAAGTGACTCCTTTATAAAAAATATTGTTCAACATTGAGCAATTGAAGGCAAAAATTGATACGCAATACGAACGTTAACTCGCTTTAACTCTCTTAAAACTCAAGGTCGCTTTATTATTATGAAGTTGCCACATATGCCAAAATACATAAGGAACAATAATGACAAAATTAATCATTCCCCACGTTCTCAATACTTCTGGATTGAACCAAGTCGAGGAATTCATAACAGTCGGGAAGACATCATAGCATGCTCGAATTAGCAGATGAGCTGCTAACGTATAGATTCGGGCAGTGATATATAATTCTGGTCTACCTTTTAGCACTGGATAAAGTTCGGCAGCAATCAAAATACAGAGAGAACTTGCAAAATAAGTTGGTGATTCGGCATATACAAAACAAGCATTCCATGTCGTATAGATAAAATTCCAAGACCCGGTCGTATATGCGACGAGATCAGCATAACCTTCTTTTGCAAACCTCCAAAAAGTCGGAGCAAACGGAATCGTGACACAAAGTAAAAACCCACAAGCGGCATTAAAATAGTTTCCAAGTGTTGCATCCTTGATGGTTGCTTCGGCAATATTCAAAAACAGAATTCCATAAAAGAACCATAAAAATTCATCTCGCTTCAAGAAATCCCAGATGCGACCTTGTTTATTTTCATATATTGCGATTCGAGAAAAACCAACGATAATCGTCGGGATGATAACGCTTACAATTTTTGCCCATCTAAACCATCCATCTACATTTCCCATCATCCATAACGGGATCGTCAACAGCGAAGCGAGCCAAAAATAGGCGGACAATTTGTAGTGTTTACGAAAGAAAACAACGATTCCTAACAATAGACCTAAATAGAGTGGCATTGAGATTACATGAGGCCATACGTTCATCAATTTCACCTTCTCATTTGAATTTAACAAACATAACGTTTGTTATGTTTTTAGTATAGGCTGATATTTATCAATAGTCAATGTGAATTTATTCACAATATTGAAGCGAAACCTAGTTCGGGCTATGTTATTCTAAAGTGGAATCGAAAGGGGATAAATTGAAAGTGGATGGAAAAACAAAAATTCTTGCTGCTACAAAAAATGTGATCATAAAACATGGTGCCAATGGGGCGACGGTTAGAGCGATTGCCGAAGAAGCGAACATGACGACTGGAGCCATCTATCATCACTATAAAAATAAAGAGGATTTATTATATGATCTTTTAGATGAAAGTTTGTCAGTTTCCTCTCAAATCGCTAAAGAAGTAACTAACGAATCATTTTCGAAAGAACTAGTGAAGGAAGAGATTGTACAAAACACGGCCAATCGATTTTATAAAGATGCAGAGAATCGGCTTCAATATCATTTCGCTCACGACGTATTACTAGGAAATATGGATGCGCAAGCAAAATTGAAAGTCAAATACTCTGAATGGACGAAACAAATCGAGCAATTATTGATTCATTTGTATGGGTTAGAAAATACCCGTTTGAGTCAGGCCTTTAGTTCATGGTTGATTGGCGCAATTGATGGAGTAGTTCTCCAATATTTACTAGACGTCAATGAGAACTCGATTGATGAGATGATGGAAGTGTTCGAAATTTTACTAGATGAGGGTCTCGAATCCTTCGTTGAGCGATTGAACGAAAAAGGAAAGTAAAAGATCCGCCACTCCATAGAGTGACGGATCAAATCTGTTATGAAGAAGTCATCATTTTCATACATTCTGAAGCTTCCTTCAACTGTTCGCGGACGGCATCAAATCCTGTGCCGCCATAACTGTTCCGACGTTTAACGGCCTGTTCAGGGGTGAGGGCGACATACACATCGTTTTCAATCAAGGTGGAGTGGCTTTGAAACACTTCAATCGTAAGCTCACATAAATATAATCGTTCATTCACGCAGTGCTTGACTAGTTTTCCTGTCACCTCGTGCGCCTCGCGAAACGGCAACCCTTTTGCTGTCAAATAATCGGCGAGCTCGGTCGCATTAGAAAAATCACGTTCGGTCGCTTGTTTCATGACGTCAGAATGGAACGTCAATTCATTCATCATCCCAGCCATGATACTAAGAGAGCCTTGGACGGTCTTGACCGTATCGAACATTCCTTCTTTATCTTCCTGTAAATCTTTATTATAAGCGAGCGGAAGTCCTTTCATGAGCGTCAACAATCCCATCAAATTTCCAATCACTCGACCCGATTTTCCACGGACGAGTTCGGCCATGTCCGGATTTTTCTTTTGTGGCATCATACTTGAACCGGTAGAGAAGGTGTCTGACACCGTAATGAAGCGATATTCTTCACTCGCCCAAAGAATCAATTCCTCGCAGAAACGGGAGAGGTGCATCATGAGCATCGACGCATTTGAAAGGAACTCGAGAATGAAGTCACGATCGCTCACGGCATCGAGACTGTTCGGGTAGACCCGATTGAATCCGAGAAGTTCAGCTGATCGGGTCCGGTCAATTGGGAAAGTTGTTCCGGCAAGCGCGCCTGCTCCAAGCGGTGACCAATCGATTCGTTTCAAACTGTCGGTGAAGCGTTCTTTATCCCGCTCGAGCATCCAAAAATAGGCGAGTAAGTGATGAGCCAGTGAGATGGGTTGCGCGCGCTGAAGGTGCGTATAGCCAGGCATGATCGTCTCGACATGGTCTGAAGCGTGTGCATGGAGTTCCTGCTGAAGTAATTCAATCAATTGAATCACTTCTTTCACACGTACTTTCAAGTAAAGATGCATATCGGTCGCGACTTGATCGTTTCGACTACGTGCCGTATGCATTTTCCCGGCAACCGGTCCAATCGCTTCATGAAGCAGAGCTTCTAAGTTCATATGAATATCTTCGTGATACACCTCGAATTCCAATTCACCTGCATGTGCTTTTTGCTTAAGCTGTTGCAATCCATCAAGGATTTGAGTGACCTCCTCCTTTAAGAGGATGCCCTGGTCACCTAGCATCGTCACGTGAGCCATGCTACCTTCTAAATCTTCAAGAACGAGTTGAGCGTCAAATTCAATCGATGCACCGAACGCATCGACCCAATCACTCGCCGTCTTCTCGAAACGGCCTCCCCATAGTTTACTCATTGACGAACGCTCCTTTTTCCATCAACACCTCTGATTGAACTTTTGTTGGCAAGCCCCATAACTTGATGAATCCGACAGCTGCTTGCTGATCGAACGTGTCCGCCGATGTATATGTCGCAAGTTCCTCATCGTAGAGTGAGATTGGGGACTTGCGGCCGTCGACGATGGCGTGCCCTTTAAACAGCTTCATCCGGACCGTGCCTGTGACGGTTGCCTGTGTCTCATCGATAAAGGCAAGGAGTGCCTTCGTGAGCGGAGAATACCAAAGTCCGTTGTAGATGGTCTCCGTTAACTTTTGCTCGACAATCGGTTTGAAATGCGCGACTTCACGCACGAGTGTCAAGGATTCAAGAGCTTTATGGGCCGTAATCAATGTCATGGCACCAGGTGCCTCATACACCTCACGTGATTTGATACCGACGACACGGTTCTCGATGTGGTCAATCTTACCGACGCCATGCGCACCAGCGACGATATTGAGCTCTTTCAAGATATCAGTGAACGGTTGGCTCTTCCCATCAATGGCGACCGGCACCCCGTTCTTGAATTCAATTTCAAGGAAAGTCGGTTCGTGTGGTGTATCCTCGATTGCTGCAGTTAACTCATAAGCGCTCTCAGGTGGTGCCGCCCAAGGATCTTCTAAAATGCCGCATTCGATGGCGCGTCCCCAGATGTTCTGATCGATCGAGAAAGGCTCTTCTTGAACGATTGGAATAGGGATATGATGTTGAGCCGCGTACGCAATTTCTTCCTCACGTGACCACTTCCATTCACGAACGGGTGCGACGATTTCCAGTGAAGGGTCGAGTGCGTGAATGGACACTTCGAAACGCACTTGGTCATTTCCTTTCCCGGTACATCCATGAGCCACAGCGACGGCTCCTTCTGCTTGTGCGACCTCGACCAATTTCTTCGAGATGAGGGGACGAGATAGTGCCGAAACGAGTGGATATACGCCTTCATATAATGTATGGGCCTGCATCGAGTAACGAGCGAACTCGTTGACGAATTCATCGACCGCATCGATGACGATGGATTTTTTCGCTCCAACTTTCATTGCTTTCTGCTGAATCTTTTCTAAATCTTTTCCTTCCCCAACGTTTAAACATACCGCAATGACATCATACCCTTGTTCATCCAACCATTTAATTGCAACCGATGTATCAAGTCCACCTGAATAAGCCAATACGAGTTTCTGTTTCAAAATGTGAACACCCCTTATGAATAATTATTAGTTTTTATTTATAAATATACGATTTAGTGTAAGGGATAATAATTTAAGTAGCAACCTTTTTTTGAAAAAAGAAAAACCACGAACTTTTTTCGTGGTTGTCATTGTTCAATCTTGAGTTGTGGTAACCACTGAGACATGTGATTACTGATAGGGGAGATGAGTTTAGGGCGAGCAACTTCTAATGGGACGACTTCATACGATCCACCGATAGATTTTCGAGCAAACGTCGGATAGAACATGGGATTCTTCAATTCAAAAGTCACACTGTTATCTTCGATTGTTTTGACGACATCAATCCCAATGATCCCACCTGTATTTCGATCATCCCCTTGTTGACCTGAAAGGAAATTACCGAGTGAGTAGACAACAAATGTCTGATTGCCGTTGACTCCTTCTAGCATCGCTGGGGGTTGCAGCACATGAGGATGGTGACCGATGATGATGTCGACCCCAAGGTCTGCTAACGCTTGTACGAGTTCGGTTTGACCCTCATTCGGTAACGGTTCGTACTCCGTTCCAAAATGGAGGGAGACGACGGTCATGTCAGTCGACTGTTCCGCCTTCTCAATCTCTGGTTGCATTTGCGCGAGGTCGATATAGTTCACGTGATATGGCTGCTTCGGAACGACTCCATTCGTCCCGTACGTGTATGCGAGGAAGGAAAAAGAAATGTCATTGGCTGTCAACGTACGAATGTTTGCTTTGTCTTCAGCGGATAAAAAGGAGCCGGTATAAGGCATCCCGATTTCATTCCAATACCCGATTGAGTTCTCGATGGCACGAACCCCGCGGTCGAGCGTATGATTATTCGCCGTTGTGACCAAATCGATTCCCGCCCGTTTCAAAGCATCTCCAATCTCATACGGGCTGTTAAATGCCGGGTAGCTCGACAGTCCGATTTCACTTCCACCAATCATACTCTCTTGGTTGGCAATTGAAATATCGGCGCGACTCAATATCGGAGAAATCTGTTCGAACGCAGAATCAAAGTCATACCCGTCATCGACACGAGCCGCGTTGTATACCGAGTCATGAAGAAGTACATCGCCGATCGCATAGAGAGAGGCCGTCGTAACAAGCGGCTCAGGTTCGATGGGTGGTACTTCTTCAGGAACCTCGACAATGGGTTCTTCTACTTCTGCTGGTACTTCTTGATTTGTTGCTGGAGTCGTACTACAAGCAAATAATACAACTAAGCTAGGCAGGAAGGTAAGGCGAGAGACGATTTTGATTGGTTTCATCTCGATTCTCCTTTTCACGACAGATTCGTTCGATAACCATAAAATTCGTCGATAATTAAGAAAAATCCTGCTTATATAAATAAAGACAGGTCGTTTCTGACCTGTCATGAGAATTATTTGATATGTTCCTTGACCATGTCTTGCATGTGGTCAAACTCACGTTGAACGACCTCATTTGGTGGCGGCGTCATCAAGCTCACGATGTAGATGGCGAGCGCCGACAAGAAGAATGCTGGAATCATTTCATACAATGTCCCAAACGTACCGAAGAGAGAAGCGGCATAGTTCTTCCATAGAATAACGACAAAGGCTCCAGTCAACATTCCAGCAAGCGCGCCTTGACGCGTCGTTCGCTTCCAAAACAGACTGAACAAGATGAGTGGTCCAAATGAAGAACCAAAGCCTGCCCAAGCATACCCGACAAGATTTAAAATGGTGTCGTCTGCATCGAGTGCAAGAACAATCGACACGACGGAGACGAGGATGACCGTGATGCGACCGACCATGACGAGTTCACGATCTCCTGCGTCTTTACGGAAAAACTTCTGATAAAAATCTGTCGTCGCGGCACTTGACGAGACGAGCAATTGAGAGGAGATGGTCGACATGATGGCAGCAAGAAGAGCAGCCAACAATACACCAGTCACCAAATCCGGGAATAACAAATCAGATAAATTGATAAAGACGTTCTCCGGATTATCGATCGTAAGGCCTTGTTGTGTGTAATAGGCAAGACCAAACAATCCGGTCGCCATCGCCCCGACAACGGTGAAGACCATCCATGAGATTCCAATCCGACGTGCCGTCTTAATGTCCTCAATCTTTCCGATTGCCATAAAACGGACGATGATATGTGGTTGTCCGAAGTATCCGAGACCCCATGCAAATAAAGAAATGATTCCGATGAACGATAGTCCTGTCCACGGGTCAAGTAGTGCTTCATCAATGTTGCGGACCGTGTCCAAAGCATTCGAGACACCATCCGTTGATATGATTGCAATCGCAGGTACAAAGAGGAGGGCGAACAACATGATCAATCCTTGAACGAAGTCTGTCCAACTAACGGCTAAAAATCCACCAATGAATGTATACACAATAATAACGGAAGCGAGAATGATGACACCCGTCACAAATTTAATGTCGAAGACGGCATTGAAAAGACGACCGCCGGCGACGAATCCGCTTGTCGCATACAGTGTGAAAAAGATGAGCGTGACAGCTGCTGAAAAAGAACGTAACACGCCTTTTGTGTCTTTGAATCGTTTCTCAAAGAAGTCTGGGATTGTGATTGCATCGTCTGATATATATGAATAAATGCGCAATCTCGGAGCGACCAATAACCAGTTTAAATACGCGCCGATGGTCAATCCAATTACAATCCAGCCACTTGAAATCCCTGACGCATACATTGCACCAGGCAATCCCATTAAGAGCCATCCACTCATGTCTGATGCACCGGCAGATAAGGCGGCGACCCCGGGACCTAACGCCCGTCCACCCAACATGTAATCTCCGATGCTGCTTGTTCTCCGATACGCGATGATCCCAAGTAGGACCATCAGTGCCATGTACACGACGATGGACACTAAAATTCCGTTCATCAACATCCCCCCGAAAGATAATAAATATGAAAATGATTTCAGTGATTGAGTATCACTTTGTCAAAATATTGTCACAACAAGTGGGGAAATGTAAAGATGTTTTTGATAGCTGGTCTTAAATTAACGGAACGTGCAAGAGGTGAGATGATCATTGACGAGACCGGTCGCTTGTAGGTGGGCATAAACCGTTGTCGGTCCTAAAAACTTAAACCCGCGTCGTTTGAGGTCTTTACTCAATTGTTCAGATAGTTCCGTCGTTGCGGGAACATCTTCAAGTCGATCCCATGCATTGATGATAGGTTCATGATCGACGAATGACCAGATGTATGAATCAAACGAGCCAAACTCTTCCTGTATTTTGATGAACTGTTTTGCATTATTGATCGACGCCTCGATTTTTCGACGATTCCTCACGATTCCGTTATCGGATAGAAGTCTTTTCACATCCTCATCCGTAAAGCTGGCAACTCGTTGTACCTCAAAGTTAGCATAGGCCAATCGATAATTTTCTCGTTTTCGTAAAATCGTGATCCAACTCAGTCCAGCCTGCGCACTCTCAAGGGTCAAACATTCAAAATGTTTCGTATCATCGTGTATGGGCTTTCCCCATTCCTTGTCGTGGTAGCTGACGTATAACGGGTCGGTACCGCACCACGGACAGCGAAAGATTCTTTCCAAATTCATCAGCTCCTTTTATGTAAAGTGTAGCATGTCTTGGCGGTTATGCTTGCGAATCGACGGGTATACAGAGTGGGAATGGGGGACATTTAAAATGAGCGACTGGATGATTTCAGTAATCGAACAATATGGATACATAGGAATCGCGTTCATGATTTTTATTGAGAACGTATTTCCGCCAATCCCTTCTGAAGTTGTTTTATTGTTTGGCGGTTTTTTTGCTGTGAAGACGAATCTTTCAATTATACTAGTCGTCGTAGCCTCAACGACCGGAGCTATACTTGGAGCAATTCTGTTATATGGAATTGGTCTATTATTCGATGTTGAACAGATTGAGAAATGGACGAAGCGATACGGAAAGTGGTTGCGTCTTGATATAGAGGATGTCAAAAAAGCAGATGCCTGGTTTGACCGATACGGGGGATGGATGGTGTTCTTTGGGCGATTGATGCCTGTCGTCCGAAGTCTCATTTCAATACCTGCGGGGATGTCGAATATGCCGTTTTTGAAATTTTTACTCCTCAGTACTGTGGGGACAGCCATTTGGAACACGATTCTCATATTGATAGGAATGAAGGTAGGGGAGAACTGGAAAGAAATTCTCACGTATCTTGATGCTTATTCCTACACGATTTACGGTCTGTTGCTGATCGGTATGGTAGGATACCTGATCTGGCGAAAAAAACGTCAACATAAAAAGACGGTAAAAGATTAACGGAGACGATAAAACAGGCGGACCGAGTCACGGTTCGCCTGTTCACTCTTATTCTTTTTTCTTGTCCGGCAATACTTTCGTGAGTGTCCGTTCCGTCTTTTCTGCCAAATATTCTGAGAAACGGAATAAGATGATCCCGACAATAGCGGATACAAAAATATAGAGACCGACAAACAAGTTGATGGCTCCGTTCGAAAGCGCGGTAAATAATATAGAGAATTCGCCACGTGGAGCGAGCGAAAATCCGGCCTCGTTGGCCTGGATTCGTGTCAGACCGTATATTCTTCCACCGACACGACCAACAATCCACTTCGATAAGACGCCCCACACAATCAGGACGAAGAATAAGGCGTTTACGATGACACCTTCCTCTAGATTGATTGAGATGCCAAATGAGATAAAGAAGATGGGTAAAAATAAGTCGCGAACCGGTACAGTCAATCGCTTGAGCGGTCTGACGTCGTGGATGTCCGCTAACATGATTCCAGCAATGAACGCACCTAAAATTTCGGACAAGCCAAACATCATCCCGATTCCGGCGAAAAAGAGAATAAGTCCGATTAAACCGATACTAGCATCATCCTGCCTAAGTAAATGCTTAGAAAACTTTTGCTGTCTAGATACGAAGTTTGATCCAATGAACAGCAGTACCCCGAATATGAGAAATCCTGTGAATACTCTTCCGATGTCACTCATGGCCACCGGTTCCTCTTGAATAATGAAAGGTGCAATCGTTAGTAATAGCGGTGCAAAAATATCCTCGAATATGAGTAAAGCGAGAACAAAGTCTTTAATATCTTCATGTTTTTCGGAATGGCGCTCAAGTAGCTTCGCGGAGATGGAAGAACTTGTCGCATACAATACGGCGCCGATTAAAAAAGCACGAGGGAAATCCAGACCAAACAGTAAGGCAATCCCAAATGAGACACCGAACGAGAGGATGATGTCAAGGACTCCTGCTTTCCATACTTTACGCATCCGTTTCCATAGCTGACGTAGGGGAAACTTAAGACCAAGAAAGAAAAACAAGAGGACGATTCCGATTTCACCCGCGACTTTGAATACCTCGTTTCCATCCCAGAAAAATCCAACGCCTACCCCGATGGCGATAAACGCCAAAATGCTAGGGAAGTATAGGCGTTCAATCAGAAGGCTGAATACGGAAATCAGAGTGAGCGACAATCCGAGCAACACGATGATGTTTAATCCATCCATAAGTCATCTCCTTTAACGATGGGTTTCACTGTTTGCTTGATTCCACTGATACTCCATCCCTACGGATTCAGGTCTTGAGTAATCAAAGCCGAACTGTCGATATAATCCATCTGCAGGGATATCCGCAATCAGACTGATGATGGCTGTTTCGTCTGCTTCAGTTAAAATCCAATCCATCATATGCTCCATAATCAACTTTCCGAGACCGAGTCCTTGGCATTCAGGGTCTACGACAATATCAACTAAATGAAAGACCATTCCGCCGTCACCTACGACACGCCCCATCCCCACAATCTCGTCATCTAAGTATAAACAGATCCCAAAAAGCGTATTCTTAAGTCCTTTGACCGTACTTTCATCAGACCGACGAGGCATTCCTGCCTTGACGCGCAACGCTTGATGCTGTTCCGGTGTTGGCGTTTCGACCTTTACTGTGACTTCATTGACCATACTAAAATCCCCCTCAACACAAGTTAATTTTACTTTCCCGATATATTGAATGAGTAAACCTTGATTTCTAAAAACGGCTGTCTGCATAATGAGAGAGGAGATAGGGGGAATAGCAGATGTTAAACGGTCAATCACTCTTGCCGGCGATACGGGACATGCGTGATTTAGAACGCTTTTTATCAAGTGATCTCGAATTAGGCGTGTTATTGGAAATTCATATGAGTCGATTAGAATCCATCTTTAAATTACTGGGGAGCCATCACAAAAAGGTATTCATTCATATGGATCTGATACAAGGAATGAAAGCGGATGAATTCGCGACTGAATATATATGTCAAACATATAAACCGTTTGGCATTATCTCGACGAAAGGAAACGTAATCGTGAAGGCGAAGCAAAAAGGTGTCGTGACTGTACAACGCTTGTTTTTAATTGATTCACTCTCACTTGAAAAGAGTATTCGTCATATTGAACGTTCGAAACCGGACTATATCGAAGTATTACCTGGAATTGTGCCGAAATATATACAGCGTGTTCATGAAAAGACAGGCATTCCGGTATTCGCAGGCGGCCTAATCGAGACAGCGGAAGAAGTTCAAGCAGCTCTTGATGCGGGAGCGAGTGTTGTTACGACCTCAAATCGAAAACTATGGTCCGACTAATCAGGATTTGGGTATACAGTCCTTTAGGAGGGATGAATGATGAAAGACGTGATGATTGTGACAGGTGTTAGTCAAGGCATTGGTTATGCGATTGCACAAACTTTCGTAAATCAGTATGAAGTGATTGGGCTAGACATTGGAGAAGACCCAAACGTTGAAGGTATACATTTTTATCAGGTTGACCTCGGTGACAAGTCTGAACTCAAGCGTGTCTTCGAAGAGATTTATAACCAATTTGGTCGAGCCCATGTCTTGATTAATAATGGAGGCATCGCTTCACTGATCAACCCGATTGATGAACTCGAGATTGACACGTTTAAACGAGTCATCGATGTCAATTTAGTCGGGACATTTAGTTGTTCAAAATACTTTTTAGAACTGAATAAAGATGAGTCGTACGGAAGAATCGTCAATATGGCTTCAACAAGAGCATCGCAAAACGAACCTCACTGGGATGCATATGGGGCTTCAAAAGGTGGAATCGTCAGTCTAACGTACTCACTAGCCATCTCATTGAGCGACCGACCGATTACAGTAAATGCGATCAGCCCGGGGTGGATTCACACGTCTGATGAGTCGTTACGTGAGATCGATCATGAACAACATCCATCGGGTCGGGTCGGTGAACCGGAAGATATCGTCCGTGCGGTGCGCTATTTGATTGACCGACAAAATGATTTTGTGAATGGACAAAACCTCATTGTTGATGGTGGTATGACGAAGAAGATGATATATGAAGAGTGATGAGACTTTTCACCTAATACCACTTTGTTTTTTAGGTTAATTATGCCTAATTTCGGGTAATAGATATTGGAGCTTTTATCCGAAAAAAGGGGGTACATGATATGAACCCGCTCATAGAAGAGGCCATTCGCTTTTCGTCTATACGTCACGGAGGACAGGATTGTAATGGTTCATCCATTCCATATTTGTCTCATCCCTTTTCGGTTGCTTTGCTACTCGAAACAGATCAACAACCACCGGCTGTCGTTGTAGCAGGTCTACTCCATGATGTGATAGAGAAGACCAATACGGAACCGCACGAAATTTTATCAAAGTTTGGTCCTGATGTACTTCGCCTCGTTCTTGCGGTCTCAGAGGGAATTCGAGACTTGACCTGGGAACAACGAAAGCAAATGACCCTTCAACGCCTGTCAACGCTTCAATTCGATGAAGTTGCTCTGTTCGTGGCGGACAAGCTACATAATCTCCGTTCCATTCGCTATGATTTAGAAATGGAAGGGATGAAGGTGTGGCAACGCTTCGAACGTCCGATGAGAGACCAATCTTGGTATTATCATGAGTTGTTGTTAGCGCTTGAACCATTTCGGAGCTCGACGGATTTGATTGGTTTATATGAACAAGAACTTCATTTGTTATTTTATGGTGAGAAGAATGCGAAGGATCGAAAAGTAAGACAATTACTCGAATCGATTGTCATTAATTTCGATGAGGACATCTGGATCCAGGAAGTGGCACCGCTTTGCCAGACCGCGTATGAATTAAGAGAAATCGTTGGACGTGGGACATGTGATGAAGAAGAAGTTGCACGTTTCAGACAGCAACTGTACCAATCCGGTTGGCCGGAACTTTCGTCACCATCAACGCTTGCTGGCTTGAAGGAACTCAGTTATCGCACTGCACTTGATGTGAAGGATTTAGTCATTCTCATGCGTCACTCGATTGTCAACTAGATTTGTTCATGCTATAGTCAAATGGAAGTTAAAAAGGGGAGTAGCGACCACATATGTGGTCGATGGGTCGTCATTACAGTGCGTCTGCACTCGGTCCATCGAGCTTTTACAAGTACGCAAGACCTTTTTATGGGCGTTTTTGTCGTCCATAAAAAGGTCTTTTTTGTTTATCCAAGGAGGAGAAAAAAATGGTATTTGTTTATTTTTTATTAGCTGCGGCTATTACGGTCTTTGCCGCGATTAAATTATCCACTTACGCCGATGTCATGACAGAGAAGTCGAAAATGGGTGGGATGCTCATCGGAACCGTCCTATTGGCAGGGGCGACGTCGTTACCTGAAGTGACGACGAGTATTTCGGCCGTCATGATTAATAACCCCGATATCGCGATTGGGAATATGCTCGGGTCCAACTTATTCAATATTTTCATCTTGGCGATGTTCGACTTATATTTCCGTCAAAAACAACTGTTTAACTATGCGAGCCGGGACCATTTATATACGGCAGGGCTCGGCTTATTATTGACCTTCACGACATTGGTTGCTTTGATCGTCCGTGTTGATATGACGTTCATCGGAATCGGAATCGACGCGCTCTTTATTGCCATTCTCTATGCAATTGGAATTTACTATATCGGTAAGCAGCCGAAAGATCCGGTCGCTGAACAAGAAGTGGAGGAAGAAGTTGTCGTCAGTAAATATGAAGACATCACGTTAAAACGGGCAGTCGTTGGTTTTCTGATTGCTGCTATCATGATTATGGCAGCAGGTACAGCCCTATCGATCACAGGGGATCAGATTGCCGTCGTCACGGGACTCGGTTCAAGTTTTGTCGGAAGCTTTTTAATCGCCGCATCAACATCGTTACCAGAAGCAGTCGCTGTCTTCATGGCACTTAAACTTCGAAACGTAAACTTAGCGTTCGGTTCGATTCTCGGTAGCAATATTTTTAACATGCTCATCATCGCTATGTCAGATGTATTCTATCGCAACGGTTCGATTCTGGCAGATGTCTCGACGTCTCATCTCGTCTCTGCGGTCGGAATCACGATTCTGTCCATCCTTGTTATGTATAGTGTGCTCCGTCAAAATGTCACGTCGAAAGTTCGGTATGCGATACCCTCACTACTCGTCTTAGTCGTTTATTTTGTTTCTTCCTATTTGATTTTCATCGGATGATTTTGTAGCATCAGCCTCGTGCTGATGCTTTTTCTGTTGGCATGCGAATCCGTTCCATCGGGTATAAGGGAAGGGAGAGGAGGGGTGGCGATGCAAATGCATAAAGTAGAAGCACGTCAAGCGTATACGATTTTAATTCCTGCCTATAACCCTGATGGTGCACTCGTCACACTCGTTGAGAAGTTGAGAGCAAATGGATTTTTATCGATTATCGTCGTCGATGACGGTAGCGGTGCTTCAGCACAATCGACCTTTGATGCAGTGACACCTTTAGTTGATCAAGTATTGACCCATGATCAGAATCAAGGGAAAGGGGCTGCTTTGAAGACAGGATTACAATATATTGTAAATACGTATCCTGATCGTTTAGGGGTCATCACAGTCGATGCCGATGGACAGCACCTGCCTGAAGATGTTGTCAACGTATATGAGGAAGGTGTGAATAAGCCACACCATCTCATCATGGGATGTCGTGATTTTAGTGGGGAGGAGATTCCGTTTCGAAGTCGATTTGGGAATCAGGCGACACGGCTCGTTATGTTGATTGGGAGCGGATTAAAACTGAAAGATACACAGACCGGGTTACGTGCCATCCCGATGCGATACGCGAGACAATTATTGGACATTCCGGGAAGTCGATACGAGTTTGAGATGAATATGCTCACGTTCACAAAACGGCTACAGGTGCCCATTCAACAAACGACCATTCAGACGGTTTACGAGAACGAAAATGATTCATCTCATTTCAGACCGGTACTCGACTCGATTTTAATTTACCGGATGTTTTTGATGTATTCAATATCGTCAGTCGCTTCGTTCCTTGTCGATGTTGGAGTATATGCAGTCTTCATCTATTTATTATCCCCGTACTTCGATACAGCCCATGTCATCGTTGCAACGGTACTCGCACGAGTCATTTCCTCTTTATTCAATTATTTTGTCAATCGGAAAGTAGTCTTCCATTCGAAGGCACGTCGATCACTTTCCAAGTATTTTGGACTCGTCGTTCTCCAGATGGCGATCTCGGCACTATTGGTTTATCTTCTGTTTCTCCTATTTAGACAAGGAGAAGTCGTCTTGAAAATTATCGTGGATAGCTTTCTCTTTTTCATCAGTTATTATGTTCAAAAACGATGGATTTTTAAAAAATAACCGGTCATGATTTCATGACCGGTTTAATATGCGAGCGTTCCCATTTTGACGGACGTATAGCGATGTAACTCTTTCGGATTCGTAATACTTGTCTTTTGCATCATATCACGCATGAGTAAGGCGCATACGCGAGCATCTTCCGCGGCATCATGGTGAAGAAATGGTACATTCAAATACTCGGCCATCGTGTTCAACTTGTGGTTTGGTAACCCGGGATATAGTTTGCGTGACAGTTTGACGGTGCAGCCGTACTCGATTGTAGGGAAATCGAATAAATCATATTTCACAATCGCCTTTCTCAAGGCACCCATATCAAATGAGGCGTTATGTGCGATGACGAGGTCCACTTCCCGTAAAATCGGGTAAAGAGAGGAAAGTACTTCCGGTAATGCCGGCGCATCCCAGACGTCACTCGGACGAATACCATGAACGCGGACGTTGCGCATATCGAATTCTTCTTCCGGGTTGACGAGTCGTTGATCGGTTTCGACGACTTCTCCATTCTCAAGAATGCTCCATCCGACAGAACAGATGCTGCGACTGTCGCGGTTCGCGGTTTCGACATCGAGAGCGAAAATTGAATATTGCATGGTCCACCTTCTTTCTAAGCAATAAAAAAAGTCTAACAGAAAGTTAGACGAATGTCGTGTTTAGGCAGCGACGAGTGTACGGCAAGCTTCCGAACAACGCTCACACGCTTTCGCACAAGCCTGACAATGGTCATGCAGGTGGCGGCCACATTCGACGGCACATGTGTCGCATATTTGGGCACATAGAGAGAGAATTGGTTTAGAAAAAGCGGAGTCTGACTCTAAGGCGTTCAAAGCTAGCGTGCAAATGTCAGAACATTCCCTAGTTAGTCGGATGCATTCGGTGAACATGTGTAAATCCTCTTCTTGTAAACTTTTTGAGAAACAGTGATTGCAAGCGCGTAAACATTCAATCACGCTCGTCAATGTCTCTTCTACGGATGTGCGTTCCATCGGAAGTCCCCCTTGTATGAAAAGTCTATCTACCATTACCCGTTCACTAAGGGGTTGAATCGCGTCATGCCAATAAAAAAGTCACACCTCATCCGAGATGTGACAAATTAATGGAGCATAGGGGGCTCGAACCCCTGACCTCTACGCTGCCAGCGTAGCGCTCTCCCAGCTGAGCTAATGCCCCGTTCGAAATCATTATATCATCCTAGTATTCGCTATGGCAATTCCCTTTTGCAATTTAGGTTTATAAAATTGAAAGCGTGGGAATTTCATGTTAGACGTTATATTAAGAAAGCAGGTGTGCTTCATGGAAATGATTCTTTTGGCACTCTTACCGGCACTCATGTGGGGAAGTATTCCGCTCATCGTGTCGAAGGTGGGAGGCAAACCGATTCAGCAATTGATCGGAACGACCATCGGGGCGATGATCATGGCGGCAGTGATTGCCCTCGTCTTCCGACCGGAGTTCACGACACTCGCCATCGTGACCGGGTTTATCTCAGGGGCGTTTTGGGCGCTCGGTCAATACTTACAGTTTCAATCATTCCAAATCTTAAGTGTCTCGAAGGCGATGCCAATCAGTACGGGCATGCAGCTCGTCGGGACGTCTCTCTTTGGAGTCATCGTTCTCGGAGACTGGCAGACGACGACGGAGCTATGGTTAGGGTTCTCGGCGCTCGTCTTGATCATCATCGGGGCGACGATGACTTCGTATCAACAGAAAAAAGACAAAGATAGTGCCGGCGCCTTGAAAAAGGGACTACTCGTCCTCTTCGTTTCAAGTATCGGTTACGTCACGTATGCCGTTTTGACGAACTATTTTGGAGTAGAGGGAATCACGGCAATCCTTCCACAATCCGTCGGGATGTTCATCACAGCACTTCTCTTCAGTCTTCGTGAGAAAGACGTCAAGAAACTGGATCCGCGTACGTTCAAAAACATCTTGGCGGGGCTTGCCTGGGGGATCGGGAACTTCGGACTTTTCGTTTCAAGCGGAGAAGTCGGGATCGCGACCTCGTTCGCCTTATCTCAATTGAACGTCGTTGTGGCGACACTCGGTGGTATCTATCTATTGAAAGAAGAGAAGACGACAAAAGAACGTGTCTTTGTCTTTATGGGAATCGGTTTGATTGTCGTCGCTGGATTTATGCTTGGGATTGCCAAGAGTTAAATCGGGTTTGAAGGAACAAGTTAGTCAGAGGAATTAATAATCTTCCGTTCCATCCGAGATTGAACAAAAATAAGGACGATTCGACCGACGTTTTCGGGACAATCGTCCTTTTTCCTTTGTAAGGCAGCATAAGTAAAGTTGTCTCTGCTTGAATAAGGCCCATCAACTAAATGTCTAGTGGTGTGAGAGTTCAGAAATGAAATCACACCCTTCTTTTCTATTGACTTATAAGTTACTAACTTGTACAATATGTTACAGTTACGTAACGTTAAGAGGTGAAGAAATGAATAAAACGCAAATCAATATTGTGAACATCGCAATTGATGTTCTTTCAAGAAACGAAAGCGCATCGATGGAAACGATTGCGGAACAGGCGAATGTGAGTCGAATGACGATTCACCGTTATTTCAAGAGTCGCGAACGGTTGTTTTCTTCCATACATGAGGTGTTGATTGAAAGGACATTAGTCATTTTCAATGAGTCGATGGACAAATTTGAGGATCCGCTTGTGCAGATGGAATCGATTATTAGAACAAATGCGGGAAATCATGGATTCCATCTTTTATTCCGTGAGCACGGGAATCATGAAGAGCATGACCCGGAAACGTGCAAGTTTTCGAAGGTCAACGAAGTGCTGTATGCATTGATCGGACGATTGAGAGACGCAGGGCATATTAATTCTTCTATTCCAGATGCCTGGGTGTTCCATATGTATGACGGAGTGCTGTTGATGGCTTGGGAGGCATTGCACAACGGGACAGTGGCTCCGAGAGAAATCCCAGATCTTGCATGGAATACATTTAAGAAGGGATTGTTGTCATGAGTTTTGATGAGGAATATTTACAGAATAAAATGCACTGGACAAGGCCAGATGAGCGGATTATTGAATGGCTTGAAGGTGTACCAACAGGTCGTGCGCTTGATCTCGGTGCCGGGGAAGGTGGCAATAGTTTTTGGTTAGCGCAACAGGGATGGAGCGTGACGAGTGTCGATTTTTCTCCGGTGGCTGTTCAGTTCATCGAGCAACATTCTCGTGAAAAGGGATATTCGATAGAGACGGAAGTAGCAGATGCACTTAAATACAAGGGGGAAGGGAAATTTGATTTGATTCTTCTCTCATTTATGCATTTTTCGAAAGAGGAGCGGGGTACGCTTTTCTCAAGATTAGAAAAACAGCTTGAAGAAGGCGGTCTGCTCGTCTATCTTGGGTTGATCAAAACTGAGGAAGAGCTTCCACCAGGAGGACTCTTGGATGAATTTCCATCATCTGAGAAAGTGGTGGAGGAAATGAAGTCTCTTCCTTCGCTCGTCGTCTTAAATCTAGGAGATCAGGTGAGAGAACTACCGATAGGGATTGCTGAAGGTACATATGTAGCGAAAACGGCAAGTGTGATCGTTAGAAAGGAGAGAGGACACGTTGGAACAATATGAAGTGATTGTAATAGGGGGCGGAGCTGCTGGCTTAAGTTCAGCGCTTGTGTTTGGACGATCAAAGCGGAAAGTTCTCGTATTGGATGCCAATACCGCACGGAACCGTGTGACGCATGCATCGCACGGGTATTTGACACGAGACGGTGTGAAGCCTGAATTATTTAAGTCGATCGGTTTAGGCGAAATCAAGGCATATCCGACAGTAACCTATGTTGAAACCAAGGTTACGGCACTTGAAAAAATAGAGGGCATTTTTACCGTTCAGACCGATAATGGGGATAGCTTTGCCAGCCCGCGTGTCATTGTAGCAGCGGGGATAAAAGAAAAACTGCCGGCAATCAAAGGACTACAGAACGTATACGGCTCAACGGTTTTTCCATGTCCTTATTGTGATGGTTGGGAGCGAAAAGATGAACCTTTGGCGATTTTTGGAAACGAGCCCTGGCTTATTCACTACGTTAAATTGATTTATAACTGGAGTCAGGATCTAATCGTTTTTACAAACGGTGCTGCAACGCTTTCGGAAGAAGATCGGAAAGATTTACTAGGGCACGGTGTGGAGCTTGTGGAAGAGGCGATTGATGAACTTATTTCAACCGAGGGTCAACTACAAAAGGTCGTTATGACGTCAGGAGAGACGTAACATCGAACTGGTGGGTTTATCATGGATACAGGCGAATATCAGGCGTTTTCTCTAGACCACTTTGGCATCGATTATACAGACATGGGGGGAGTCAAAACTGAAGAAGGATCGCAAACGACTGTGAAGGGACTATATGTGATCGGAGACACAAAGAATGTGTTTTCTGGATTGCTAAAGGCTGCGAGTGATGGGTATGAAGTCGCAGCTGAAATTAACCATGAAATGGCGATGGAAGATTGGGAACGAGGTGGAGTAACATGACGGAACGAATCTACGATACACATTATCAAGAACAACATTATTTCGGGAATCCATACCCTGGACTCATGGCATTCTTTAAGGCGTATGAACCGAAAGGGCATGTCTTAGATGTAGGATGCGGACAAGGAAGAGACTCATTGTTTTTAGGAAGGTTAAGGTATACGGTGACAGGCGTCGATATCTCCACTGTCGGGCTCGCACAAATGAATCAAGTCGCCCGTGACGAGCAGTTGAAAGTGACCGGAAAAATAGGAGATGTTTACACATACCCGATAGATGAGGAATACGATATTGTCCTGTTAGATTCAATGTTGCATTTTTATAAAAGGGATATTGAGGAAGAAACAAAACTGCTCCAACGTATTGCTGTGGAGCTGAAGAACGGTGGGGTGTTGGCCATTTTTATGCAGCAAGGCCAAAAAAGGGAAGCATACTTGAAGCGCGTGCTCGATGAGTTGGAAATCGATTGGGAAATACTTGATGACCGCTATACAGACTATCCGGAATTCAATGCGCGCTACCATATGTATATCTTGAAAAAGGGCAGTTGAGGGAGTAGGTAAACTATTATTTGAACGACCCCCGCCTAAGCTTTGCTTTAAGGTGGGGGATCCCCGAATGATCCGACCTATTGATTGAAATCTGGTCAGGCTACCCCGTCTTCTCAACGGTTGAACAAGCAGTGATTCTTTCAGCCTTATACTAAGTTCCACACTTTACCATATCGATTAC
Organism: Exiguobacterium sp. s57; assembly: GCF_018617685.1. NCBI lineage: Bacteria > Bacillati > Bacillota > Bacilli > Caryophanales > Exiguobacterium > Exiguobacterium sp. s57. Next base: position 492,640 of record NZ_JACSKR010000001.1, on the reverse strand, counting down.
TTTTTCAACTTGAATTGTTTGATCCGCCACATCATCGACGTCATAAACGCTGCCCATCCACCGAGTACAAGGATATAAATTGCCAAGAAAAACACAAATGCTCCATAGTCTTCGAGCTCTTCGAATGGATTCTGAATAATCATCGGTTCGGATAGTATGCCGATCACCATCAATGGAATGAAAAATAGAAAGAAACGTTTCCAAAAGTAGTGTTTGTACGTTTGTGACACAGTCTGTTCCATAATCGTATCTCCTCAATTGAATTACACTTATTTACATATATGATAGCATATACACAATTGATGTTGGATGATTGGTCTTTATTTTTTAGCCGATTTCAAATGAAAAGAGGGTGGCCGATTCATTCAGCCGCCCTGCAGTCAATTCATTCACTTGTTCCAGTCAGTTCTCCCGTCCCGAACGTCGCGCTGAACGCACGGCACCAGATGACAACTGTGTTGTACTCCTCTAGATTCACATCCGCAGGGACCAAATAGTTTTGATTCCCGATATTCCCTTTTAGAGCCCCTAGACTGACGCCTTCGGTCGTCTCTTGACCTGGTTTTGTCAAATAGACAAATAAGTCTGGACCGTTCGTCGTCTCGAACTCTTCAAATCGGAGATATGTCCCGTCTTCTGCCTCGACCGAGCGGATCGTCCCGGTCGTCTCATAATTTTCCTCCCCGTCCATGAACACACCCGCTACTTCGGTTGGACTCGGTTGTGCTTCCGGTGTCTCGGACGTCTCTTGATCTGATTCCTCTTCCTCTGGAGTTGGTGATTCGACTGCTGTCGGCGGCAATCCTTCATCGACCGTCTCGGTTAAGAATAGTGGGGAGATCAGCCACCAGGCGATGGCGATCACGGCTACTCCGATCACACCGATGATGAGTTTCGTACTTGTTTTCATATATGAGTCCTCCTTTTCGGATGTATGAACCATTAGTAGCCTTTTCCCGATTATTGGTCTTATAAAAAGACGCGAATGCTAAAATTCGCGTGTGATGACCGTTATACGGTTTCAGTCCACTTCTCCTCGATGAACTCGTCACGTCCCGAGATGGCTCGGTCTTCCTTATAATGCTTCGGATTCTTTTTATGATAATCCTGATGGTAGTCTTCTGCGGCAAAGAACGTCGTCGCTGGAATGATTTTCGTGACGATCGGGGCCGTGAAGCGCCCGCTTGCCGCCAACACATCGCGACTCGCCTCAGCAGCGATTCGTTGTTCTTCCGTGTGATAGAAAATAGCTGGGGCATACTGAGGTCCCCGGTCTTGGAATTGACCACCGTCATCGGTCGGGTCGGTCTGAATCCAATACAGTTCAAGGAGACGTTCATACGAGAATAATGCTGGATCATATGTGATTTGAACGACCTCGAGGTGCCCCGTCGTCCCGGTTTTTACTTGTTCATATGTCGGATTGTCGACTTGTCCACCCATATAGCCGGATACGATGCCTTCAATCCCTGGTAATTCCTCAAATGGTGTCACCATGCACCAAAAACAGCCGCCTGCGAATGTTGCTTTTTCCATTCTGTCGTTCCCTCCAAATCGTCATTCAACAAAAAAGCGCTCACGTCGGATGACATGAGCGCTTTCGTCATATCGTCCAAGGTTTCCCTTGCTGGTCGTAGCACCTTGCCTAAGGCAGGTTGCTGTGAAGTCGCGGAGCCAGATCTCTCGTTCACTCTTGATATCGATATGTAGTTGGTGAGAGCATCATACCACCCTCAAAATACATCCGTCAATGATTCGGCTTTCGTTTCAACTGAAAAACAGTCAAGACGATGATGAATCCAATCAACGCGATGGAAATGAGTGTACCATAAGGCACATTTTCACCGTATAGCTGTAAGAAAAATAGACCGAACACAGCCAGCAACACAAAGACATAGGAGCGTGTCATAGGAACCTCCTGTTTTTTCTTAAGTGTAACAAGAACACATCGACTTGGCGATACGAAAAGGAAATCAGACGTAGAGCACGAATAAAGGGGAGAGATAAAGGAGGAATGTATGATGGAACAAATCCAATTACATGAACTGACGATTGAACGTGCACATCGTGGGTATAAAGAAGGACAATTCACGGCGAGAGACGTGACCGCCTATTATTTAGGGCGGATTGCAGCGTATAATGAACGGCTTCACGCCGTCATTCAAGTCAATCCGGACGCCCTGTTCGAGGCAGAGGCGGCAGACCGGGCGTACCGAAAAGGAGTACGCAAACCGCTACTCGGTATTCCTGTCTTAATCAAAGACAACATCGAGACGAACGGTCTGATGCGAACGACTGCAGGTGCTGCCGCGATGCGACATCATTTCGCCGCTCGAGATGCCGAGCTCGTCAAACGGTTACGGGCTGACGGGGCCATCATCTTGGGGAAAGCGAACCTGTCCGAGTGGGCGAACTTTTTAACGGAAGATATGCCGAACGGATGGAGTGCCGTCGGTGGACAGACGATGAACCCATATGGCGACGCGTTAAATGTCGGGGGATCAAGTTCGGGGTCGGCTTCTGCGGTCGCGGCGAACCTCACTCTTCTTGCGGTAGGGTCCGAGACGAGCGGTTCAATCGTTCATCCGAGTGTCCATAACAGCATCGTCGGGATCAAGCCGACCGTCGGATTGATCAGCCGCTCCGGAATCATCCCGATCTCACGTTCTCAAGATACGGCAGGACCGATGGCGAGGACGCTTCGTGATGCGGTCATCGCCTTACAATCGATGTGCGGTGAGGATGAATCGGATCCGGCGACTCTCGAGACACCGGTCGGTCCCCCATACGTGACATGTCTCGACGTGAGGCAAGCGGTCGGGATGCGTGTCGGATTTATCAAACCAAATATTTCAGACGAAGAAGTCGGATTGTATGAACAGGCAATCAGGTTACTACGGCAAGCCGAGGTCGAACTTGTCGAAGTCGCACTACCAAAGCATGAGGCGCTTGAGCAGGCGGACATCCTGTTCGACGAATTCAAGCTCGGGGTCGAGGCGTATCTCGCGAACACGACCGTGCCGTTTAAGACGCTTTCTGATTTAATCGAGTGGAACGCGGAACATCCTGAATCGATTCCGCACGGCCAGACCATCTTTGAAGAAGCGAACGCCCGATCTGGAAAACTGATCGAAGCGAGCTATCTCGACCGTCGCATCGCGGACGTCCGTCTCGCAAAAACAGAAGGGATTGACGCATTGCTTCAAACTCATAAACTAGATGCAATCGTCCTCCCACATGATATGAACTACGACATGGCTGCGAAAGCAGGGCATCCGACGATTACAATCCCTTATCAACGAAAAGAGAGCGGGGCCCCATTCGGCCTCTCGTTCACGGGGACGAGCTACGCGGAGCGTGATTTGATCCGAGTCGCTTATGCGTTCGAACAGTTCATCACACGCCCGACGCCTCCGGATTATTCGTAAGTTGCACCCGTCTCTCACGTCCGCTACAATGGTACGTATGCGGATTAGAGAAAGGACAGATTACAATGAAATCATCTATATACGGGTTGACGTTCGATCAACTCACAAACGAGTGTACGGAAGCGGGATACGGTGCCTTCCACGCACGTCAAGTTTGGGACTCGCTCTACATCGATCGGGTCAAATCGATGGACGACCTCAACGTACGTGATGAGGTGCGCGATTACTTAACAGAGAAATATGTCATCTCGACACAAGAACTGTTCGTCAAACAAGAAGCGGGCGACGGGACGGTCAAATTCTTACTTAAATTACATGACGGGCATTACATCGAGACGGTGCTCATGCGTCACAAATACGGACGTTCGGTCTGTGTGACGACTCAGGTCGGTTGCAACATCGGCTGTAGCTTCTGCGCGAGCGGGTTGTTGAAAAAGACACGGGACTTGACGGCTGGTGAGGTCGTCGAGCAAATCATGACCGTTCAACACTTCCTCGATGAAGAGGGCGAAGGGGACCGCGTCAGCCATATCGTCGTCATGGGTATCGGCGAACCATTCGATAACTTCGACAACTTGGTCGACTTCTTGCGTGTCGTCAAAGATGAGCGTGGTCTTGCGATCGCTCCGCGTAAGATCAACGTGTCGACGAGTGGTCTCGCGGATAAGATCTACAAGTTCGCAGACCTTGACTTACGCATCAACTTGGCGCTCTCGCTTCATGCGCCGAATGATGAATTACGTACACGTATCATGAAAATCAATCGGGCGTTCCCGCTTGATAAACTCATGCCATCGATTCGTTACTACGTCGAGAAGACGAACAAACGGATCACGTTCGAGTATATCCTACTCTCGAAAGTGAATGATTTACCGGAACATGCGGAAGAACTCGCCGACTTGATCGAAGATATCAAAGACAAGTCGTACGTCAACTTGATTCCATATAACCCGGTCAACGAGCACATCCAATATGAGCGAAGCACGCCTGAGGACATCATGGCGTTCTATGACATCTTGAAAAAGCGTGGCGTCAACACTGGTGTCCGTCTCGAGCACGGGACAGACATCGATGCAGCATGCGGACAACTCCGCAGTAAACATATGAACGTCGAAGGCGCGAAGTAAAAATGGCCTCTCCGGGAGATTGAACTGAACCCTGAATGATAGACACTTGATAAAAAGTGCTCATTCAGGGTTTTTGACGTTTCCCGTTTTGGCGGAGGGAAAGCGTCAAAGTTTTTTTTGTGTTCACGTTTGGGTGCTGCGCTGAATTTTATAATCCATCAATCAATAAACTGTAAAGTCAACTGCAACATGATGCTACTTTGTCTAAATCTTTCTCCTTAATGTAAATCTTTTCGTCCTCGACTCTAAAATCAATCCCCTTCTTCTTCAGACGTTCTTCCTGAGACGTGCTATATTCGCCCCAAGATGATATTTCAAATTAGTTGTTCATCTAACTGTCGGACGAAAAACTAGAAACTTTAAAATATTGGTGCATATAGAGTCAATCTATAACTCGATGTCTGTTGTCACATTTCATACAGCAATCTTGAAAGTCGACAACCTGCACAATCATTGAATAGGCAGAATAGAAACTATCGAATACGGTGATGATTATATATTGTAAATCAATAAGAATATAAAACGTTGTGAAATATCATAGTGACTTTTGGTACAGGGATAAAATGAAACGTGTCTTTTATCCTAAGTTTAATGTTTAATTTTTAAATGTATAACAGTACTTAAGTTTTAGATTTTATGTTAAATATATTAAACACTTGAAATGATTTCCTTAGAATGAAACAATGATATCAATTACATAAAAGGTATATCTATCCATTAGTAAATTTTTTAGGTGTAAATAACTGGGGTGATTTTTCGTCTAACTATTGTCAAATTTTTACTAGATCAATGATTTGCCTTAGTGCTACTGACTTGTTTGATTGCCGAGACGAAACAATGAATTGATGACATGAAAAAAGCGAGGTGCAACAATGTTGATGCTACAGATTGAAAATGTAAAAAAGAATTATGGGAAAAAAGAAGTGCTGAAAGGTGTTTCCTTCGAAGTAGAAAAGGGGGATTTTTTGGCCATCATCGGTAAGAACGGGGCTGGCAAGACCACACTTACCAACATCATTTGTAAACTGGTGAAACAAGATTGCGGGACCATAAAATACGCGTTTAATGAACGCGATCTTTATTCTCACATCGGAGTCCAAACGCAATCAGGTGATTTCGATGATCGTCTCAAGGTCGAGGATATGTGCACATTGTGGCGAAAAATCTATAAAGTCGACCAGGCAGTAGTTGAGGGGTACCTTGAACGCTTCGATTTAACAGAGGTGCGGAAACAGTATATAAAGACACTATCTGGTGGTCAAAAACAAAAGTTAAATATCCTATTGAGCCTATTGAATGACCCGGATCTACTTATTTTAGATGAGCTCACCACATCCCTTGATGCGACGAGTCGTCACGAGATGCGAAAATATCTAAAGGAACTCAATGACCAAGGAAAGACCATCATCATGGTCAGTCATTATATGGACGAGGTTGAAGCAATGTGCAACAAGGTGGTCGTCATCAAAAATGGAGAAGTCGAACAATCGACTACACCTCAGGCATTGATGGGGACTGACTATAACAGTTTGCAAGATTATTTTGTCGAATCTATGTAAATCGAGGAGGAACTCATGAATACAGTCACCGCACTATTTCAGCTAGAGGCAAAAAAGTTATTAAGGACGTGGATCATCCTAGGGTTTGGAGTGGCTGCACCGCTCTTCTTCTTGATCATGCAGACAGAAGTCAGCAACAACAGCCTTGAACTCTATGGGATGGAGATTGCCCCGATTGATTTCACGTTTCCGATGTTTGCTTTCTTGAGCGTCGTGGTGCTCGCCATTGGTAATGTCGGGATCGGCTTCGCCTACATGAGAAGCATATCTTTTTTCAGAAGACTTCGTTTGGCCTCGGTCAAAAGCACACAATTCATCACCGCCAACTTCATGGTACAGTTGCTGTGTGCCATATTTACAATCATCCTCTTATTCGCCATCGCGACGACCCAGTACTCGATGAGTCTCGATGGAAAGAACCTCTTCATCTTTGGATCTATACTGTTCCTGTCATTCATGATGTGCTATTTCATTGGCGTGTTCATTGGGAACTTGACGACAGATCCGAAGACCTCACAAACCCTGTCGATGGGAGTCTACTTCGTCATTATCTTTTTAGGTGGCGTCACGTTCCCGACTGAACTGATGCCTGACTTTATGCAGAGCGTCGCGAACGTCTTACCGACGACCCATGCGGTGAAAATCCTACAAATTTCTTGGAACGGTGGAGACATATGGGAATCCTACCATCTCATCTACGTCATGGCGACGACGGTAGTCGTAGGGCTCCTAAGTTTCCGTTTCTTTAAATATGACTAATGACATATCAAAACGAATCTGTTTTTAGGAGTTGTTGTGATGAATTCGAAGTTACCGCTCTTCTTAATTAGACAGAACAGCGTGCCCTATGCCCATGCGTTACAGTTCGGTTCCAACGAGTTACGAGATTTAATGCAACAATATGGTATTTCCCTCCAATTCCAAGAGAAAAAGATTGTTTCATTTATTACCACATTAGAACGTGTGATCAAACTTATTGAAGACGATCAACAAAGGAAAGAGTTGATCAACTTAAAACGGGATATGTTCAACTTACGCCCTCGTTTCTGTCAGCGAATCGATCAGTGCCAGCCTATGTTAGAGGATTTTAAGTTGATAAGGGAAGCGGAAGACATCCGCTCCCTCTATCAACAAAACAAGGCGCGATTGATTGAAATCGAGCATCAATTTATCTATGCAAAATCGCATGAGAGGGCGCAGCTCTATGATGTGTTTCAAAAAGAAGAGACACTGATGAATTCATTGAAATTCATTCAGGCGACCATCATGGAAAAAGCCAGGGGATATTTTAACACACCTGTTCAGGAGCATGGAGTCAAACATAGAAAATTAGACTATACACTGTTGAAAGTATTGACTCGTGCGACCCACAAGACAAGTCCATTTAGCACGTTGACGAAGGTCGGGATTGGTCAGTTTTCAAATAGTCACCTTGTATCATCGACTGATCCCGGCGAGACATATACGGTCACAAATCTCAATCTGGCGTATCTGATGCGTGTATTCGAAGCAATTCGTCTGCGACCTAGTATGGTCTTCACAATGACCTACCGTTTCAATGAAACGTTGACACGGCACGAAGGGAAGTTCTATTGGACGACCCTGGCCGACCAACCAATGAAACGGAAAAAAATTTATCGTACTGCGGATACACTAATGAAGATCAAAGAAAATCCACTATTACTTCAACTCTACAAGGAACTTGGAAGCGACCCCTTCGCATATGATCGTGTCGAGAAAGTGTTCCTTCATAACGGATTGGATCAAGAAAAAGCCGTGACCTATGCGTTGTCTTTAATCAAGAATGATTTTCTGCAACCTACTCAAGGCATTCCGGAACATAGCAATAAAGGGTTAGATTATATCCTCTCTTGTCTCTCAGAGGCGGAAGTGCTGAACGCAGATGAAGTTTTACGGCAAGTATTTGTCCATCTGAAGACCATTAAAGAAATTCTGAACACATTTGACGAAATGCATGGCCAAGCTAGCTACCAGAGCTACCAAGAAATTGTTTCTCATTTTAAAGAAGTGACGAAACACTTGGGTATACCGGACCTTGATGAAAAGTTGTTGCTCTATCAGGACTATCTCACGACGGAACGAAGAATAGAACCACAGGAAAACTGGGAACAAATCGATCGTTCATTAAAACTTTTCCAACAGTCTACTGTCTTATTTGATGTCGTGTTACGAGTCCAATACGTCTTAGGGAAGTTCATGCTCGATAAATACGGACATGAGCGTGTCGCCTTTCGGGACAATGAAAAAGAAGACGTGATGGAGATTATGCTGAATGCCATCATGGACAACGCAGGCCATCTATGGAGCGGACAGTTTAACGAGACGACAATAGATAGTGAAATCGAAGAAGTGAGAGTGTTGGACGCCGCGAAAAATGAATTTATTCGATACCTTAAAGCAGAGGAACAATTAAACAAAGGTTCGGAAATAAGGATTCCAAGTGACTACCTTCAAGAACTTATCAGTACATTGCCGAGAGATTTGGAGCGGTATACACAGTCAAACAGTTTCTTCGTACAGCGAACAGATGAGAACAGTTTCGTTCTGAATGATATGTATGGAGGTTACCTGTCTTATTTTTCTCGCTTTCTATTCAACTTAAAAGACGTCATGAAAGAACCAGCGTTACAGTCATATGTCCATCAACACATTAAAGAGCGCAATGTTGTCGATATTTATAAATCTTACGGATTTAATGCCAACGTACGCTCGAGCATTACTGATTACAGTGTACATATCCCCAACAGTCGGGTGGCAGATAAGAGCGGCTTAACCGGTGTCTATGATTGGCAGGATCTCGAGCTGCAGTACAATCCCATCACCAAAAAGATTGATGTATTTGCCAAAGGGGAGCAGGTTCATATCTTATTCTTAGGTTCATTGATGACGCGACTCATACCTTCGATTAGCGCAATGCTACATGCCTTATCGGCAAACGGCGTACTTTTTAAAAGTGTCGGATCAATTCTGATCGACGAGTATCTGGCAATACCCCGGGAACAGCCAACCATCAAACATTTTCCTCGAATCAGTCTAGATGGGACACTTGTTCTTAGTCGAGAGTGCTGGGTCATCGACACGCAATTATTAACTGAATATTCAGATAAAAATCACCTATCTATGATGAATTTCTTATCTCTATTGGATTCTCATGGTATCCCTCATCGTGTTTTCTTCCAAAGCCTGAAATCGTTAGATGGGATTGAGGAGGATACGGACACAATTGATGGAGCTTTTGAAAAACCACAGTACGTGAACTTTACAAGCCCACTTCTTTGGAGTCTATTCTTAAAAGAAGCAAAGGATACACCTTACTTTCTACTGACAGAGGTGCTTCCAGACTTAAGAGAATCAGATCAAGAATACACCGAAGAATATTTACTCGAACTGACTTCGAAAGGAGCCCTTCAATGAACCCGTACCAGTATCATGTCGCAAAAATGTTCCTTTATGATTCAGCTCAGTCTCGGGAAACCTTATATGGTGTGTTCAAAATTCTCCACGAGAATGGTATTACAGATTGCTTTATGCAAAAACATTGGGCAACAGGTCCTCACATCGCTGTTTATTTCCGTGACAATGACATAGATTGTGACTTACATGTGAAAGACACACTCATCACATCTTTCCAAAACTTGTTGGGAGAGTATGAAGGTGCTCCTGTTGACCACAACAAATATGAACAATTATCTTCTCGACTTGCTAAAGCAGAGCGTTATACAGGTGATCTCCTACCACTTCGCGACGACCTTAGTCTCGAAGTGATGATTCAAGACCTGTCTTCGAATCAAACGATTTATGCACCTTCGTTGTATCAAAAATGCGAAATAGAAAAGTCAGCGTTCTTTATCCGACATCATGATTACCTTGGTCGATTGAGTCCAGATGACAGAGAAATTTTAAGCGCGAAAATGATGTTAATCACAGCTAATCAATACCGCATCGAAATCGAAGACACGGTCCTTGAAGGCATCAAATTCGGCTATATCTCTTTCAAGTCTCATTGGGAAGGATTCAACATGCAACTTCAACGCATGACGGAGGAGAAAAGAGATATTGTCATGCAGAAGATTGATCATACATCAAAAGAACTTCAGTCCTTTATTGATGAGATGCCTGTATTTCTCACACAAGTAGAGAAACGGTTTAAAGATTATGGCGGGAATGACAAGGTGATATTGCTCGATTGGTACGCGATCAACGAATCATTAGGATTATTTTTTCACAACGGTCTGGTTAGAGAGGAAATTCATTTTGAAGAATATCATGACATCTCTTCTTTCACGATAGGTGGTAGCCAACTGAGTGATTTTCACAGTAAATTCGTGGACGAGAAAGGCTTTGCTTCATTCTCCAAATCTATTGGTTTTTTACAGTATCGCCTATTAGTCAATTCTTTATATAGCGTGTTCCCTTTGTTGAATATCTCTCCATTTCAAAAGAACAAACTATGTAAAGTTATCAGTGAGCAAGCGGAGCAACATTACAACTTCTCATGGGAAGACATCATGGCCATGAGAGGGGACCGGTATAACGGAACGGATATATACCACAACATATGAATCTGGCAATGATAGGAGCAGGACTATGATCAATCAATTAGTTCCAGAAACACTGTGGTTGTCCTATCACGATGACCATATCATTGTGAAGACGCCGACCAAACGATATCAAATCAAGCAACAGCAAACTGTTCAAGCCCTTCTGGCACTGCTTCCTGGTATTCAAACAGGTCATGTGAACGCTGAAGACATTCGCAAAATGAACAATCCACAGTTGAATCGATTGTTGGCACGATTTCCTTCGGCTTCTTTAGTGGAAGAGCAGTCAGAGCGTGTCCCTTTCCTGTCTTTCCTCCGAGAGGAGAATGAAAGTCAGAATACGGTGAGGCTTAGACTGCGAGAATATCATTCTGAATCAGTCATGGTAGCAATTCCGACCACTGTACAACCTTTTATCTTTCTCGGTAAAGGAATGGATATCATTCGCTTCATGGACATGCATCATCTTCAAGTAAGCGGACAATCTACTCATTTTTCAGCTATTAGCGATCGGTTGCTTCAACGCTCAATAGAGTTTATCACCAAAGATCGCGCTATAAGAGATAAGATAGTTATCTTTACCATGGATGATTCAAGCAATGATCGATTTATACCTGTTCATAACTTTGAAGACTACCTGAAGATTGGTCAGGAAATCGAGGTTGAAGAACTCACGTTTGATTTCATGGAGCATTACCATGAACCTGTCGATCATATGAAGAAGTTTGTGACTCAGACCCCATATATGTTCCGACATTATGGATTTGAGGAACTGATGCAGATCCCATTTAAAATCGCCACAATCACTACCATACGAGGGGCAGAGAAAATGACCGTCCTTCAATCCGAAGACCATCCTTTAAAAGCCTTATTTGAGGTTTTCAAATTGGGGATGATGACATCTTTAAACCAGAGAGAGATGGATGAATATGCCCGCTGGGTATGCTGTTCGAGTATTGAAGAGCTTTATCAAGTTGGGGTCGCCCCACTCCTCTTCGACCATATGGCAAGAGTAATGACTCCTCTTGAGACGACACGGTATCCTTTGTCCGAAGACAATATCCCCTCACCTTTGATGAAAAGACTGGTGCAGATTAGTGAACTCTTTACCAGAGGTGGAAGTCCTGAAATCGAGGTACGAAAGGTAAAAGGGTACTCCCTTTACCAAGTTTCCATCCTGGTCGAAGGAGTGAACCGAATTCAAAGATACGGCACAAGTGTTGATCAATTGGTGGAAGCGAGCTTACGTCAATTTTATGCGCAACATGTACAGAATAATCACCCCTTCCATCAGCATGATCAAGAAAGCCGTCATCTCGTAGCTACTCTTGAAAGTGACACGTCTGTGTCGACTCATGACGTCGGCACCCTGGTAATAGAAATCACCCGTCTCCTTCAATCGTTAGAAATCAATCTTTCGGTTGTGGAGTGGTCCCACAACATGCTAATTGAAAAAACGGGCACAAAGTGTTTCAGAGTGTCCATTCCCAATCTCGACGGATCTTCGAAAGGTGAGACCCGCGAATAATAAAGGAGGAAATATGGATATCTGTCTCCTCAACCGTGGCCAGACGTTACTCCATCAATTCATAGCTTATTTTGATGAAAGTTCACGTATACGAGTCATCGATAAACTGACTGATGTGACTGACGCAGAAGTGCTGGTCGGTCTATATGATTACTTTGATTATAATTTCGAGCGGGGGGTTGTCGAGTACTGTCGAGACAACCACATTCCTTATGTGAGAGCCAATCTGATATTCGAACAGGCGGTCGTTGGACCAGTTTATAATGGGAGAATGAGCAGCTGTGTGGATTGTCTATATGAGCGTCTCTCTACAAACGCCCCTGACGACGCGATGGTTCTTTATAGAGATTATGACTACACGACTACGTCTCCTGCCATGACGTGGCGAATCAGTTTTCTGAATCAAATTTGTGAAGAGGTCGTCGAGTTGCTTCGGCTTGTAGAAGTTGAAGAAAAATCGGCCCTGAATCATATCACTATTCTCAATGATGAAAAGCGAAGTATTCACATACATCCCCTGCTCAAACATGAATACTGTCAAAGTTGTGGAGAACTACCGTCAGATACCGAGCAGCATGCGATGCTTCATTTTCAACCACGTATCAAGGAATCGCCAACGACATATCGTTTGAAGTCTTCACTCTCACCAACCGGTTTCAAGCAAAGATTGGTCGATTTAAAGACAGGAAAGACAAAGCACAGCTATTTCGAGGTCGAATCGAAATATGTTCCAATGGCCGGTACCGAAAATTACATTGAGACGGATAAGAACGAAGGAGCTTTTGGACGTACGTTTGATTTTAAGAGCTCCGAGGTCTCAGCTTATTTAGAAGGTCTGGAGCGATATTCGAACGTCTATAACCGGAAATCCCACAGTGAGATCTTTGCCTCTTATCTAGAAGTGAAGGATCGAGCAGTGAATCCGGCAGATATGACACTGCACAAGGAAGAACACATGAATGAACATTTCCGTCTTCATCGATATTCGGAAAATATGAAATACCATTGGGTGTGGGGCTGTTCACTCCGCAACGAAGTTCCATTACTGATTCCCGAACAGATGGTGTATTACAAAGATGAAATGATTCGAGGAGAATCTAGAAGGTTCGTGTATGAAACGTCCAACGGGTGTGCACTCGGGTCAACAATTGAAGAAGCTGTACTGTACGGGCTTTTCGAGATGATTGAACGGGACAACTTTTTGGTCGCTTGGTATAACCGTCTGCCGCTCGTCGAAATCGATATCAGCAATATGAATGAAGAATTCCGTATCCTGAACGAAGTCATAAAAGCCGATGGCTACGAAGTCCGGTTCTTCGATACCACGATGGAATTGGGTATACCGACCGTCTGGGCACTCATGGTCAATGAACGAGATGATGCGGTGGTGAAGACCTACTCGGCTGCTGGGTGTCATTTCAACCCAGAGAAGGCATTGATGAGCGCATTCATCGAGGTCGTTTCCTCGGTTCCGGTTTACAACAAAGTATTTGGAGCGCAACACCTGTTGGAACGGAAGCGTCTAATCTTTGAGAACGATGATCTCGCCACAGAGTTCCAAGATCACGTCCTTCTTTATTCGCACCCTGACGCTTTGGAACGGTTGTCATTTTTGACTAGTTCAGGAGAGAAAAAGACATTACGAACTCTACATCCTGAATGGTATGAGACTGAGACGTTCAAAAACCAAGATCTAACGGAAGATTTAAACCAGTTGTTACATCGCGTCTACAAACATTATGAAGATGTATACGTAGTCGACCTTTCTGGAGACCTGCTTAAATCGTTCAAACTTCGTTGCGTGAAGGTGTTCATCCCTGGGATGTTGACGATGACGTTCGGTCATCAGCATCGTCGCCTGGATGAATCGCGTATCTTACAAGCTCCTGTTCTGGCCGGACGTGCGGAAAGCCCATTGGCTTTGGACAACATTAACCCGTATCCACATCCATTTCCTTAGGAGGCAGACGATGAAACCATGGATATCTTTACATATTTTTCAGCATGAAATGTCCACGTATGATGCGCTAATCGTGAACATCTCCAAATTGATGGATGAACTCGTTCGGTCTGGAAAAGTCAATCAGTGGTTTTTCATCCGCTATTGGGAGGGAGGTCCACACCTCAGATTGAGGATTCAAACGGATCAGCCCGAAGCAATCATCGAACAAGTGACCGACTTTACGCAAGGATATTGGTTGATCAATCCATCTTCTCTCCCTCCGATGACCAAAGACGCTTACTATGAGGGGCATAAGTTCGATGGAAAAGAGATCACGATGAACGACCTGCCCTGGTATGAGGATAAGAGTGTGCACTTGATACCGTATGAGCCTGAGTTAGCGCGTTATGGTGGGGCTGACGTCATGGCGTATTCTGAAAACATCTTTGCCCATTCAAGTCGACTCGTCGCGTACTTACTTTCGAAAATGAAGTTCGATCCCGCGAGGCGTTTCATTCTCTCATTGACGCTGACCCGGTACTTGATTGAGGAGCTACTCGAGTTTGAAGACGAAGAAGACAACGTACAGTTCTGTCTCTTCTATCAAGAGTATTGGGAGTCGTTTGTAGAAGGGAACAAGACCGATGACTTACGTCGACTCTTCCATGCAAACGAGATGAGCGTGAATAGCTTTTACCAGCTATTGAATCAGAATGAGATTGTGAAGGATTGTCTCGTCGCGATGAAACAGGAGTTACAACAGATCCGCGAACAGGTGCGGGATGAACTCTACCTCCACCGAATTGTTGCCTCACATATCCATATGGCGAACAATCGGTTGGGTGTTTCTCCATTTGTCGAATACTATATCTCCGAATATCTAGGTGCTTACTTTGAAAGCCAGGAACCGAAGAAGGGGGTAATCCGCGTTGAAGAGCCTTCATGACTATAAGAAAATGGCTACGTTCTCTTTCTTTGATCCAAACGAGTTGTTCAAGATGAAAGAGTCGACACGTATCATCGAAGACCTTTGGGATGAGTGTCGTCCCCGAGCAACCTTTTCATTTCCTGAAGAGAACGAGAAGTTATCAGACCAAGAAGGTGCGCAAATTCCTATTATTCAACAAGCCGGGGTGGGTGAGTTCGAGGAAACAATTTTGGCACGCCGCTCTTACCGATTATCCGAGTTTGAGGGAAAGTGGTCGAAAGAAGATTTACTCAAATGGGCGAGACTATCCTTTGGTATCTCGGGTGAAAAGACCGTCTCCTATGTGAACGAGAGCGGACCACATACCAAACGCTTACAACTGCGGACTTATCCTTCAGGAGGGTCATTACTTCCCATCGAGATTCATCTTCACATTCGGCAAGTGGATGGCATAGAAGATGGATTATATCGATTAAACGCATCTGCAACCCACTTCACTAAAACGGGTACGACAATTTCTTTGGACATGTTACATGCTTTGTCACCATTGACGATCCCGAAGAACCCTTATGCCGATTCATTCGCCAAGACAAACGTGCTGGTTTTCTTAGTCGCAAATTACGAACGGGGTTTTTCGAAGTATGGGATGTTAGTGGATCGATTGGCGGCTCTCGAAGCTGGTCACATCGCTCAAAATATTCAACTCGTTGCTACATCTCTTCGGAAGAAGTCACTTCCGATGTGTGCCTTTTACGATGACAAAGTTGAATATTTTTTATCATTGAAAACAGAGATGAAACGCTGTTTGTACCTTGTTGCGCTAGGATGATTTTATGATAGGAGAATGCAAATGGTCCTTCAAAAACAACCGCTGGACGACGCGCTTCGGACATTGACACGTCTTAACCCTTACTACGTTCTTGAGATGGATGAGGATATCATTCGGGTTATTAATAAGGAGTCGCAGAAGGCAAAATATCAAGTGAGGATTCCGAATCAATGTGAAGACGTTCGAAGTTTGATCACGCAATACAACACCGAGAGTGTCCGGGCGTCTGATTTGGTCGAAACTATCCATGCTGAACCGAGGATAGGAGAGTTACTCTCACGATTATACAATATTGTCTTCGTTTCAGAAGATACGTATAAGCTCCAACTATGGATACTCCGCTGTTTGGACAAACATCGGACGTCAATTAGTCCAAAAGACCGCTACCTGGCCTTTGAACGAATCACAGAATGGTTCGTTGGTGAACCGATTGTTTGCCTGACGACCTCGAATGCACCGCAATGGTTGATCGAGGGTGAGTTGAAATCGGTCTGTCATTTTGAAACAATTCGGAACATGGAATCTATTCCTATAAGCCAGTGTGTCATCTTGTTAACAGATCGTGACCTGACATTCGAGGAACAGCTTCGGCTTCGCGAAAAGATTAATGCGAGGACACCTGTTCTTAACTTTTCTTATGATCGAGATTCGCAGACGCTCAAACTCGGCCCCCGTATTCGAAAAGCGGTTTACGGATGTATGCGCTGTGTCGAATTGACAGAAGAGAAGACCTTGTCTAAAAACGACAATATTGGCATCGATGCGTATCCTCAGTTGTTGATGGACACCATCAGCGAAGAGCTCATCTTCTGGTTGTTAGATGAATACTTCATGTACACGACCCATTTCTCGTCCATCGCTGGAAAACAGTATGTATTTGACGGGAGTTCTAGAGAAGTCTTTCTCAAGCAAATTCGAAAGCATCCTAACTGTGAGATCTGTCTGCCTTTGAAAGGAGGTGAGACGAATGGAGAACAACTTGGACATTGAATTAGAACTTGATTTTGAAGTGATTGAGCTTGATGATGTGACGGCTCTTCCAGAGACAGCTGCATCAAGTGGGAGCTCAGGCGACAACGTGTACTCGACATGTGGGTCGAGCTCATGCTGTTCATCGTGCTGTACTTAAGAAAACACACAACAATCAGGAGGTCAAAGACATGGAGAACAATTTAGACGTAGAGTTGGAATTGGATTTTGAAGTGATTGAACTTGATGATGTGACGGCTCTTCCAGAAACAGCTGCATCGAGCGGAAGCTCAGGCGACAACGTGTACTCGACATGTGGTTCAAGCTCATGTTGCTCATCGTGTTGCACATGATCGACCCATGACAAAAAGACTGACTAATGAACACTCACATGTTCGTTGGTCAGTCTCTTTAATGAGGTAAACGGCTCTTCCAGAAGCAGCTACGATTATTCAATGTGTAACTAGAAATGACAGGGAGTCATTTTGCTACTAAACAATCATGCTTACACTCATTTAACACATTTTATCAAAATTTTTTTGAAAAGTAAGTATATGAGATTGTATTTCTCTATAATTCTCAAATTTAGTTCATAAGGGGATAAGCATATGAGGCTTACCTATACGATTGACATTTACAAAGATGAAAAGGGTCTATGGAGTGTGGAGATGAAACCGAGGAATCAGGAATCGTCTACACTTCTCAATGATAGTCGCTTTTTCCTTACATATAAGACGCTGGTTTCATTTATACAGAACCGTCCCCACCATCACTACCTGATAGTTGAACGAGAAGAAAACAAAGAGATATTGAACCGGTTGTATTCTCTTATAGGGGCAATGGGACGTTCATCTAACATCTCTTTTGAAAATATACAAAACGAGCAGGGTCATCGAGACGACACCCATCAAGCTCTTTACAACGGTTTTAGACTGTTTTTAACAGGTATGTACCCCGCAAAGTTGCATCATTCAAAACTGAAACATCTGCATCTCGATTTTGACCGCCCGATTTCTTCTCAACTGAAGGATAGGCTCAATCTAAACAGTAATATTAACTCTTCCCAAATCGGATCTGGAATTAATCTTGAAACCACTAATCATAAAGATAGTTGGTTTGGAGAGGGGCAATTGTTGTATAAACCGGTAAACACCAATTCATACGAGGTGTTAGTCATTGAAAGCGGTGAGACGACGACGCGATCCATCAAATCGTTATCATACGTGGACTATATGAAAACACCATTTCTTCCTGAGAAGGGGGAAGATGTGTTTCTGACGATTGAACAACCAAAGGATTATGACTTGTATTCGAACGTGATTGAACAAATTCAGTTGACCGGGGAGCTATCTCTCGTCCATGTGATTCCTTACCTAAGAGATGAATGTAAATGGTCCTACCAATCTACGTGTTCAGTGACCAAAGAAACCCGAATCAGTATCGGGGCAGAGAATGTTCTTGATTCACCTGTCTGTTTTCAAATAGATGACAACGATTTGCTGACCCGCGGAGATTTGTTTCAGCTCTTTAAATCCAGGTACGCTGAGCATGCGGTCATTGCTGATTGTATCAATTGCCCGGTTGCGCTTGAGTGCCCGCGGTGCATCAAAATGGTTCCTCAGTCCATGGAAAAAGAGCGCTATTGCTCGCTTCGGAAAAGTCAGCCTTATGTGGCAGAGTTGACTCGGAAAAAATATATCTTGAAGAGCTTTTTCGCTTCAATTTCATCCAACCACTCTCTGTCCGATATCGTGATCTTTTCAACGGAACATTGTACTCGATTCTATCATGGGCCAATTAGGACGTTGCAGCGGAAAATGCGTACATCGCATTTCATATTCGGCTGGAAAGATGAGATTTTTTTATATAGTGAATCGAAAATGAAATTTTATAAGATTCCTATATTGATGGCGATTTATTTGGAGGGGGTTTGGTTGGGCGAATCAAGTCATGAGATTCGGGATTATTGCTCAGACAGATTTGGAATGAGCGAGGTTCAGTTTAACCATCTGATGCAGAAGGCCGAATCGCTACTTCGTTCCGTTTCGTGATGTACCACCCTGACAGATTAAAAGGAGTGAAAACATGAATAGTCATCCGTTGATTCATCCGATTCTTCCTCAAAAGCATTACGCACAAATCATCAAAGTTAAAACTGCAGCTGGTGCGACCGTCATCGATCAGGACGGACAGTCTTATTTAGATGGTATTAGTGGGTTATGGAACACGATATTAGGTCATGGGAATAAAGAGATAGAAGATGCAATCACTCGTCAAATGCAGACAGTCAGTTTTGTGAACCCTTGGACAAGTTGCACAGAAATTGCCTATCAACTGGCTGAACAGTTGATTGCTTTCACAAATCGACGATTTGATAAGGTGATGTATACATGTACCGGTTCTGAAGCGGTGGAACTAGCGATCAAATTGATTCGTCGTCATCATTCTGCTGCTAGTCACCATGACAAAAAGTATATAGGAGTGTTCGAAACGTCTTATCATGGCACTCACTATGGATCGATGACGGCGACGGGGATAGACAAGGCGTATTACAAACCCTATGGTCCTATGCTACAGGGCTTTGCCTATCTACCTATACCATTTGAAGAGAAAGGGACCGTATCGAGTTCAATCAAGTCGTTAGAGGACTTCTTCACAGCATATGGAGAACGAATCGGGGGATTCATACTCGAGCCGGTTCTCGGAGTTTCTGGTGTCGTTAAGCTATCATCTCGCTATTTAAAACGATTGAAAGCGCTATGTGAAGAATATGACGTATTGCTCGTCTTTGATGAGATTAGTACGGGTTTCTATCGAACAGGACCGAAATTTGCATATGAAGACACCGAAATTATCCCTGATATTTTATGTCTCTCAAAAGGGCTTAATAACGGAGTGCTGCCACTTGGAGCGGTACTCTTGAGTCAACGCGTCACACGACGAATTGGAGACGAAGATTTCATAAACCACTTCTCCACGCAAAACGCGAACCCACTTTGTTGCGCGGCTGCTGTGAAGACGATTGAGTTGCTCGAGCGAGAGGATTATCAGAGCATCGTATGCGAAAAGGGAGATCATTTATTGAAAAAGCTATTGCAATGCCAAGAAGAATTTACATTGATCAAGGCGGTTCGCGGAGAGGGAATGATGTTGGCGGTTGAACTAGATATGGATGATGATTTTGACGAGGTGTTAAGCTTCTCGAATCAGTTAAAAACGAATGGACTACTTTGCTACCCCTATGCCAACAAGTATTCTACTGGCCTGATGTTACTTCCGACGTATACAATGACCTATTCAGAATTAGATCAAATCGTATTGATCCTGTCAGACACCATGAGAGAATACGCCAAAGAACATCAACTGAGGAGTAACTGAATATGAAAAAAACTATTTTAATCACGGGAGCCGCTAGTGAGATTGGTCAAGCAATCATTCGAAGCTTTTTAGAAAAAGGTCACCGCGTTATAGCGACTGAAATTGAGTCAGAACAACGGATACTACAAGAGTTTTTCGAATCACTCTCATCTCAGGATCAATCTCGGATGGTTTTCTACTCTTTAAATTTGGAAAACGATGAAGAAATACCGAAATTTGTCGATTCTTTAAACGGTACTTACGACGTAACTGATCTAGTAAATGTGGCAGGCATAAACATATTAAAAAGTTTCTTCGATTGGACGCCTAGTGATTTAAGAAAAGTGACAGAAATTAATTGGATTGGAACCTTTCTACTCACAAAGGCCATAGCCGCACAAATGGTGAAGCGAGGAAATGTCGGGACCATTACGACCATAACGTCACAACATGGGATGGTCGCGAACAAAGAACGTGTTCCATATTGCGTCAGCAAGGCTGGTTTAATCCATTTGACCAAGGTTCTTGGACTTGAGCTCGCTCCCTATGGTATTCGAGCGAATTGCATCTCTCCAACGTATGTAAAAACAGAAAAGAATCATCATATCTTATCGAGTAATCGTTGTATCGAGAACGAGCTGGGGAAAATTCCTCTTGAGCGTTACGCTTCCCCGTCCGATGTCGCAGAGGCGGTCATGTTTCTCAGCGCGAAATCTTCAAAGATGATGACTGGTCACAATTTAGTGCTTGATGGTGGATGGACGTTACATTGAGTGGAAAGGGATGATTTGATGAGAAAAAGCTTATGGATCTTCACAGGGGTGATTCTATTAGTTTCAGGGTGCGCTTTGACTCCATCTCAAGGAACGGAAGTGAACGATCGTTATGAATTTACGGATAATATTGAAACAGTATCAAACATCTTGGTTGACGCTCCAAGTACACGCGTCTTCTTTCACGCCCATGACGAAGATAAAATCGTTGTAGAATTGAAAGGAGTATTCCCTGGTACCGAGGAGGAGGTGGACCAGGCACTCTCGACACAAAGGTCTGGTCGCTCTTTTCAAGTCGCCATCCAGTCCCCAATCAATAAAAAATGGATCAACGAAGATTTGGAGCTACATATCGCTGTTCCGAGTAAGACATACGGGAGCATTCAAATGAACGTAACAAGCAAACCGATGCAAATGAGTGATATTCAATCAAAAGAGCTCATCGTCAAATCGACCTCGGGAGACCATGTCCTAAAGGGGTTTACTGGGGAATCTTTCAAATTGAAGGCGACATCGGGCAATCTTCGTCTTGAAAGATTTAATGGCAAGGGCGAAATCGAGATGACTTCGGGCGACCTACACTTGTCACTTCAGAACATGGACGACTCAATCTCTATTAAAAACACGTCGGGTGATATCTATTTACAGGTACCTCCTGAAAATCGATTCTTTTTAACAACGAACATTCGTGAGGAACGTACAAAGGTATCTACCGACTTCGCGACTCAACGCTCGCAAACAAGCCCGACTCTTGAAATCAATCAACCCAGTCTTTCGAATCCCACGATTCAAGTTAAAACGAATTCTGGATGGTTGTATTTAAAATAAAACTAAGCACCACAATCCAAAGTGACTTAAAATCAACATAGGGGATACAAGTCTACTTCATCGTTAAATTAAAACATCTTGTATACGTTTCGACGTCAAAACGTATACAAGATGTTTTTAGTTGTCGCTTATAAAATAGACTCAACTTTTCTTCGTAATATAAACTGAGGAAGAGCACAGCGCTATTTTTAAAGCGTATATAGAGTAAGAACGATCGTATACAAATATGTCAGGCGCAGAATTAATCGCCCAATGCCCTTGTTTTCATTGACGAACACAAACAACGGAATACAAGAAAAGATGACCACGGAACAATACCGGAGCCATCTAATTGCCGCATAGAACTGGAGTCACTCAGTCCATAAAACAAGGCTTTAAACGAAGAGGTCATTATTACCGTTTTTGCCCGACATATTGAATCACAGCGGATTCGCCGTGATGGAGCTTGCCTTCTTCTCGCCATACGACCGTCTCGTTTAAGACGAGAGGGGCGAAATCTTCATCGAGTTGATGGAACATCCCTTCGGTGTAGAGAAGGGAGGCGTCGTTCGGTCCGCCTGTCCCGTAAGTGAGTTGGTTTGTAGAGTAAACTTCAGTCAGGAATACACCACCAGGGCGAAGCGTTTTTTGGATACCGGCGAACACCTTTTCTCTGACATGCGGAGGAAAGTGACCAAAGATGCAGATGACCATGTCATACGCCTCTTTTTGCCAGTCGGCTTCATTCAAGTCGATCTGTTTCATCTGAAGGAACACGTTTCGTGAAGCCGCCAGGCGTTTCGCTTTTTCGAGTCCTACTTTCGAAGCGTCCCACATCTCGACGTCGAGTCCGAGTGTGGCGAGCCATACTGCGTTTCGACCTTCTCCTTCAGCGATGGCTAACACATGTTTTCCTTCAAGCCGATGTGTTGTGATGAAGTCGAGTAAAAATTGATTTGGCTCCGTTCCGTACACATATTCATCGGTATTATAACGATCGTTCCATTTAGACAAATGATCCACTCCTCTCACCTTTCCATAAATATATCAAAATGATGAGACTAGGGTGGAAATCCTCTACGATTTTTCGAATTCATGCATAGTCCAGATGGGAGAAGGGAATAGATTTCTGAACTAATGGATAGAGTGGAGGCTAAGTAATGGAAAGAATAGATGCGTCGTTGTGGATTCGGGTACGAAATACGCTTGGTGAAGGTCCTTGTTGGGATGCTGAGTTGAAGCGTTTCTATTGGGTGGATATCGAAGGTCATACGTTATGGTGGTATGACGAGCGAGAAGACGAGATTTCTTCTTTCGAAGTCGGAAAACAGGTCGGTTTCGTCATTCCAAAAGTGACGGATGGTGTCGTCCTTGGTCTTAAAGACGGGATTTATGAATGGGATGAAATCAACCGGGAGTTAATTAAAATTGTCGAATTGGATGACCCTGAAGGTCGATTACGTTTTAATGATGGGAAAGCCGATCCGTACGGTCGTATTTTTGCCGGGACGCTCCACTTGGACGATAAAGAGAATCAGGCATCTCTCTATCGGGTGGACCGCGATGGAACGACGACAACACTTATGGATGAATTGACACTTTCAAACGGGTTGACGTGGTCTCCTGACCATTCCGTTTTTTATCATATTGATACACCGACCGAAAAAATTCGACAATATGATTTTGACATGAAGACCGGCACATTGTCGAACGGAAAGGTCGTCATCGACTTTTCGGAAGAGGACGGCTTCCCGGATGGCATGACATCGGATACGGAAGGTTTTTTATGGATCGCACATTATGCAGGAAGTAAAGTATCTCGCTGGGATCCATCGACCGGTGAAAAAGTGTTAGAAGTTCACGTCCCTGCCCCGAATGTCACATCATGCGCCTTCATCGGGGATGGTCTCAATCGATTAGCCATCACAACAGCACGTGAAGGGATGGACGAGGAGGCGTTAACCGAACATCCGGACGCTGGATCGGTATTTATTATCGAGACAGATGTGAAAGGGATGCCGCTTTATCGCTTTGGGCGTTGAGGAGGACATACGATGGTGAAACGACTGTTAGTGCGAGCAGGTATTGGATTGGCAGTTGCGGCAGCGGTCAAGGTGGGAATTCAAAAATTACAAGAAAGTCGAGCGCGGGAAGAGGATCATTCTTATCTCGATCCGAAGTGGGACGAGGTCCCGAGTGTCGATTCGGACAAGGACGAGGATGAAGTCGGATTGACGCAGCTCGACTCCATTTATCGAGCCGAGTGGCAAGCGAACGCCTATCCGCGTTCAGAAGCAGAACGGAAAGCGTTGGAAGAATAATTGAATGTTCATGAAAACACGTCGATGAGGCGTGTTTTTTTATTGACAAAAGGGTGGAACCGTTACATTATACAAAGAGTAATGATTACTATTTAACGGAGGTCCATCATGAAACGAATTCCAATTACGGTACTCTCAGGTTATCTTGGTAGCGGGAAGACGACACTGCTCAACCACATTTTACATAACCGTGATCACAAAAAATATGCGGTCATCGTAAACGATATGAGTGAGTTGAACATCGATGAGAAGTTGATTGAACAGGGCGGGTTCTCCCGTACCGATGAAAAGTTAGTCGAGCTCTCGAACGGGTGCATCTGTTGTACCCTCCGTGAGGATTTGCTCACGGCTGTCGAAGAGCTGACAAAGAATCGTGACCTCGATGGGATTATCATCGAGTCATCAGGGATTTCCGAGCCAATTCCCGTCGCACAGACGTTCACGTATGCCGATGATGCGCTCGGAATCGATTTGACGAGCCGTGTCTATATCGATGCGATGGTCACCGTCGTCGACGCGTACCGCTTCTTCAAGGATTTCAATTCCGGTGAATCGCTCATAGAACGTCAACAAGCCGTCGACACAGGTGACGTTCGCGAAGTCGTCGACCTACTCGTCGACCAAGTCGAATTTGCGGATATCATCGTATTGAATAAGGCGGACCGGGTGACTGAAGCGGAGCTGCAGGAGATGAAGGGTCTGCTCAAGACGCTCAACCCGAGCGCACGATTGTTGACTTCGACCTACTCGGACGTGGCGTTAGACAATCTACTAGACGTCCGTTTGTTCGATTTCGATCAGGCGATGCATGCGGCGGGATGGATTCAAGAGCTCGAGGCAGAAGAACATACGCCGGAAACGGAAGAGTATGGGATCAGTTCGTTCGTTTACCGTCGTCGTCGACCGTTCCATCCTGAGCGTTTGATGAATTGGATGGAGCATTATCCAGAAGAAATCGTTCGCGCCAAAGGGTTCTTATGGATTGCGTCACGGAACGACCTAGCCTGTCTCTTCTCTCAAGCCGGATACGCGTCGACGCTCGAACACGCGGGCCGTTGGCTAGCGACACTTCCGGAGAATGAACGAGAGGCGATGTTTGCCTCAGAACCTGAACTACGCGAGGACTACATCGAGCCGTACGGAGATCGACAGAACGAATTGGTCCTCATCGGTCAACGGATGGACCGGGAGACGGTCGAGCGGTCACTTGATGCTTGCTTGTTGACGGATGAGGAGATGGTGGAGCCGTGGAATGCCTTCCATGACCCACTTCCTGGTAATGGCCAACTCGTCACTTATTCAGATTGACCGTTTACAAAGTGACGAAACATCGCTATACTGTGACTGCATAAGTAACCGCATATCAATGACTGCACTAGGGGTGCTTCGGCTGAGATGTGAGCATGGCTCCGATCCCTTATAACTCGATCCAGGTAATACTGGCGTGAGGAAGTGTGGCACTTTCTCTATGCAAGTTTGTATAGATTTTGTTGCTGCATTCTCATGAATGCGGCTTTTTCTATGCAAACATATATAGAGGGGGAAACAAGATGAATGAATCATGTGGCACGAGTCCGATTGTCGGATTTCGCTTCACGCTTAGCCCGATGACAGATGACTTTGTCGGGACGATTAAAGGGGCATTGAAAGGAACAAATATGACAGGGGTGTGGCGACATACGGATGACGTATCGACCGTGATCCGAGGGCGCGTCGAGCACGTGTTCGACGTCGCACGGACAGTCTTGAGTCTGGCTTCGGAAGAAGGACGCCATGTCTCGATGAGCGGAACCTTCTCCGTCGGATGTCCGGGAGATTCGGCTGGGGATGAGGCGCTCGATGCACCACCACAACCATTGAATGGAATGTCAAGAGAGCAGTATGTCTCTTCACAGTTCGCGCTTTATCCGATGGGTGCAGGTAACTATATGGATCTCATCTATGATGAAATCGAACAAGCGAAACAGGCTGGTGTGTATAATGACTCCATGCATTATGCGTCAGGCATTCATGGGAATTTGGATGATGTGTTCTCGTATTACGAGGCGGCGTTCAACCGGACGCGCGAGAAGAATCGACACGTCGTCATGACGGTGACGTTCAGTGTGAACAGTCCGTCACATGGAGGTCAACATGCTTAAGTCGTGGAAATTGAAAGAGGTCGTCCTCGTCTCCGTATTGTCTGTCGTTTTTGCCGTTGTCTATTTATTGTTCGTCCATATCGGGAATTTATGGGCAGGGTTGATTGGACCAATCGCCTATGAGTGGATCTTCGGTATCTGGTTCATCGTGTCAATCATCTCGGCGTATATCATTCGAAAACCGGGTGCTGCCTTCATTTCGGAAGTGATGGCTGCGACGATTGAAATGTTGATTGGGAATGCGATCGGACCGCGCATCATCCTGGTCGGCATCGTTCAAGGTCTTGGTGCTGAAGCCGTCTTTGC
Source organism: Exiguobacterium sp. s57 (assembly GCF_018617685.1). Lineage (NCBI taxonomy): Bacteria > Bacillati > Bacillota > Bacilli > Caryophanales > Exiguobacterium > Exiguobacterium sp. s57. Next base: position 466,063 of record NZ_JACSKR010000001.1, on the reverse strand, counting down.
AATGACGGGTTATCGTCGATACGAACTTTGGGTTCTCATGCTTGCTGGATTTGGCTCGGCCGTCACGAGTTTCGTGTATACCTACTTCATGAGCGGATTTGCGATGCTTGAACCGGGATATGTAGCGACGATGTTCGGGCTCCGTGCGGTTAGTGGCATGGTCATCGCAGGAATTGGAGGGAAGTTGCTTAGTGATTTGTTATTGAAGACAGGTTCACTTCGCGGCTATGCAATCGCTCGGAGTGGGAACGTTCATGGTTGAGACAGAATCGCTCTCATTCCGGTTTCCAGAAAGTCAGGACACCATTTTAAAAGGTGTGACACTTTCCATACGACCTGGACGTACCGTATTGAGCGGAGCGAGCGGAAGTGGGAAATCGACGCTTCTTGCGCTATTTAACCGTCTCTATCCAGAGAATTGTGATGGGATCCTTGAAGGCAGACTCGAACTGTTCGGACGATCATACGACGACTATGCACCGGGCGAGATCAATCAGCGGGTCGGGACCGTGTTCCAAGACCCGGACACACAGTTCGTGATGGAACGGGTGGAAGAGGAACTCATCTTCACACTCGAAAATTTGGAGACACAAGTCGAGGTAATCGATCAGCGCGTGACAGAGATTCTCGAGTCACTCCAACTGACCGATTATCGAAATCGACTCATCGATTCCTTGTCAGGCGGGGAGAAACAGCGGATTGCCGTCGCCTGCGCCATGGTTGGACAACCGGAATGGTTGCTTCTCGATGAGCCGTTGACGCACCTTGACCCGGTGACCGCGTATCGATTCGTCGAATGGCTCGATCAAATGGATGACGTGAACGTCATCGTTGTCGAACATCGCGCGCATATGTGGGGAGACTTTTTTGATTGGCAGATCGAACTTGAAGAAGGACGGATTGTACGTAACGAACCGTTTCGATCGGTCGATGATTTTACATTCACACCGTCGTCAACACCACAACAAGAAGTCGAGCACTATGTGGTCGACGAGGTGGTGCGTGATACATTCCAATTAAAAAGTGTGACACTTCAAGTTCGCATTGGGGAAGTGATCGCCATATTGGGTCCGAATGGGAGCGGAAAGTCGACGTTTTTACGAAGTTTGACGGAATGTGATCGCCGTGTCGGACTCGTCCCTCAATCTCCGGAACACTTATTTTTCATGAATTCGGTCGAGCAAGAACTGCAGTTTGGCCATGAGGAATCGATTGATATCGTGTTGGAGGATCTATCACTCGAGAATAAACGATCTCTCCATCCACTTTCGCTCAGTCATGGGCAGAAGCGACGACTCGCCGTCGGGATCCAGTTACTCTCAAACAAACAGTTGCTTGCCTTTGATGAACCGACGGCAGGACAGGACGAGCCGTCACTCCATGCACTCGAGATGTTAATGAAGCGACATGCGAAAAAGGGACAGACGATCCTGTTCGTGACCCATGACTTGTCGTTCGCCAACATCGCCAATACGTTCTATCTGATGAAGGATGGGGTACTCTCAGGACCGTTCGGGGATGAACTTTGGCAGGACACGGAGAAACTTCATCATTATCGGTTAGTGGGAGGGAGGCAACGATGTCACTCCATGATATGAATCCGACGGTCAAGTTTATGACGTTCACGATTATGATGTTCGGACTGGCCTTGTTTTATAACCCGTGGACCCCACTCGTCATCATCGCCGGTACGTTAGTGATCCAGACCTTGGCGACGGACGTGTCATGGAAAAGGTGGAGCCTGTTCTTGATCCCGTTTCTCATCACGGCGCTCGGAACATTTTGGACGACGCTCGTGTTTGGGAAAGAGCTCGGGGGAGAAACGTGGGTGACCCTTCTCGGTCAGGACATTTCGAAAGAAGAGGCGCGCGTCGCTATCTCTCTTAGTCTACGTGTTTTGGCGTTCACCGTGTTGTCGCTTCTCTTCATGTTGACGACCGATTCGAAACGATTCGTCATGAGTCTGATGCAACAGGCGAAGCTGTCGCCGACGATTGCCTACAGTGCGCTCGTCGGATTCCGTTTCCTACCGTTAATGCAACAGGAAATGTATCAGCTTCAATACGCACATCGTCTTCGTGGCGTTCCTCTTGATACAAAATGGGAACGCGTTCGACATGTGCCGAAACTACTTCTCCCGCTATTAGCAGGCTCGATCCGACGGGCGGAACGTGTCGCCTTCTCTATGGAGGCGAGAGGATTCACGAGTGGGAAACGGACCGTCTATGAGCGGATTGACGTCAAACCGTCCGATTACATGTGGTCAGGTGTGTTCTTCACACTGTTCGGTCTTTCAATTTGGGTAGGGATATAAAAAGACGACTCACTCGGAGTCGTCTTTCTTCGTTTCTTTCACGATACGGAACTTCGGTTTTACTGATTCATTGTTGAACGCCTCGAGGACCGTATTCTCATTCGCCATTCGGATCTGTTGTGGTTCGCCTTTTGCTGTCGTACCGATGCAATACATATTCGCCTCATAATCGGCAAACAGTGATTTATAAGATGTCGCGTGGTGCATCAATCGACCTGGCGATCCCCAGCCGACGATGATCATCCCGCTGCTCGCATCTACCTCTTGCAACGTCTCTTCGACGTAATGGTAGTTCGTCTCATCAAGTTGAGATTCCACGTAAGGGAGGTTGTCATTGATGGCGAGTGTCGGGACGAGACTGATGACACGCATTTCTCGAATCGGTTGTGACAAATGATTTTGCATCAACATATAAGCACGCTGTGTCGTCGTGCCGGACAAAAAGGCATCGCTCATCCGCGGCGAGTAAATGATGACGGCACAGATGACGCCATCCTCCACATCGGTGAACTCATACGTTCGCATATAGCGTTTCGTTTTACCTTCGTTGAAGATTGATTTTACGCGGATGGTAACTTCTTCTACAAGCGTGTTCATTTCCATTCCTCACTTTTTCATGTAAGCATCAGCCGAGCGCTTTGAACCACTCGACATATCGAATCGTGTAATAAGCGACTTGTTGACTGAACGTATCACGCTCATCAGGCATGAACGTCACGCTTGACTCATAGTTTTCAAAATACGTCATGACATCGTTGACATACTGCTCACTTCGATTATATTCGAAGATGGCGTTTCGGACGGATGCCACCGAATCTGTCTTTTTTCCACCGTGTTCACTTAAATAATACGCCGCCGTGTGCGCAGAATCAACTAGACTGTGTGGGTCTGCTTTTCCATCACCGTTCCCGTCACGACCGAGACCACCATACTGTTCAATCAAGGCAAGGTTCGTCAAGTCCACTTCGTCTTCCGGAACATCGCCTTTTTGGTCATCGGTGTCATATTCCCAACCGAGCCATGTGCGAGGCATGAATTGAAACGGTCCAATCGCGCCGACAGACGAGCGCATCGAAGAACTGTGGGAGAAGATCGTCTCTACACGGTGAACGGCGGCAAGTAGACGCCAGTCCACGTCATACGTTTCGGCTGCGTCTTGATACACAGCGAGATGCGTGTTCGGGACGCCGTTCTCTCCATAATAGGTTCGATACAATCCATTGTTCACTTTATCATGTTGACCGAGCCAGCCGACTGCCCCGAGCAAAAGCACGAGCACAATGATGAAACCGGTCAGTCGCAGCATCATACGTTTCAAGATACCGCCTCCTAGCTTTTAGACAATACCCGAATAGTGTAGCATATAGCTAACAGGAAGGACAGGAGTGGATATGAATGCTCGAACGTTTGATTTTTACAGCAATCATCGGCTACATGCTGATTGTTCAAATCTTCAATGCCAAATTGATTCGTCCGTTGATTGAAACGAGAGGACGGGCATGGGTGTACGAACAGACCGTGAAATCGGCATGGGGATTGACCTTGTTGATTGTCGCTCTCGTATTTTTATTTCAAGTACCGCTATCTGAAATTGGTTTAAGATTTATACCAGAACCGGGAGATGAAGAAGCGTGGCAAATCTTTTTAATATCATGTGTCCTTGTTACTTTGATATTCGTCTTCTATTTGTTTGTAAAAATTTCATCTCGACTCAGGAATGCTTTACGTCCTTACTATGAACTGGATTTAGAGAAATTACTTCTACCACGTACGAAGACTGAAGAACAGGCATGGAGCGCCGTTTCGATCACTGCGGGAGTGACAGAGGAGTTCATCTTCAGAGGAGTCCTCCTGTACACGATTTCCCTCTATATAGAGGTACCGAATATGACACTCGCCTTAATTGGTGGTGCCTTATTCGGCATCGCTCATGCTTATCAGGGGGTACAAGGTGTCCTTACGACAGGAACCGTCGGATTCGGACTTGGTATCTTATACTTAGGGATGGGCGTCCTGTGGCCGGTCATGGTTTTGCATATACTGCTTGATTTGATTGCTGGTCCAATTCATGTCGATGCAAAAAGCGATTGACTGCCTCTTCATAGGCGGGGGCATCCTTGATTATACAGTTCGTATGTTCTGCCCCGTCGATCAATGTCAGGTCATTGTGACGATTGAGGGCATTCATCTCGACTGACATCCAGGTCGGGACAAAATCATCTTTTGAACCGTGCACAAATAAAATTGGGGTCGTCGTTTCGGTGACGGCCTTTTTAGGTTGAACTTGTTTCATTGTGAAGCCGGCACGGGACCACAGAAAATAATCGATTCCAGGAAGAATGAACTCTGCCGGGATACGATGCAATTCCTTTAACTGATAACGCATCAACTGCCTCATGTCATCAAACGGACATTCTGCGATGACGAAATCGACGTCAGTGAGCGGTGTCGTCTGTAAGACGGTCGCTGCTCCCATCGAGACACCATGTAGACCGACTTGCTCGACTTGTTCATTTGTTTTCAACCAGTCGACCCAGTCAATCATATCGTATTTTTCATGATAGCCGTATGAGGCATATATTCCTTCGGATTCACCATGTGATCGTAAGTCAACGGGGAGCAGGTTGTAACCGAGACGATGGAACATGGCGAGGTGAGGAGCCATGAAACTATGTGAAGCGGTATATCCATGCACAAAGACAATCCATTTCGTCGAGGAATCGTTCCGATAGATTCGTCCATAGAGTCGATAATCGTCTTTGGACTGAATCGAGACGTGTTCAAATGGAACGTCGTGATAAAATGCGCGGTCCTCTTCCGTATATGGAGCGAGTAACATCTCTGGTGTCTTGCGCTTGCCTCTCGTCATCCGTTTGAAGGCATAGTAGCTGACCGCATAGTATCCTGTGAATAGTGAGGCTAATCCAATTTTCCATTTTTGTTGCATATATACCGACTCCTTTCATCGCTATTGTACCCGAAACGAATCGATACGGTCCTGTTTTCTTACATAAGGATGGGCTATACATAGCATAAGCGGGTTAATTGAAGGAATCATGGTGCATCGAAAAATATGGGTCCGAGCGATATGATGGAATGACAAAAGCAGGGAAGTGGGGGAGATCTTGATGGAGAGGGCAGATATCTATCGAATGATTCAAAGGGTGTTGAGCAATCGGGAGGGGACACTCGAACGAGGAATAACTTTCTCGTGGACGACCGATGGTGATGAACGAATCGTCGGACTCGTATTTGATCTGTTACTCGACCGCTCTTTTCTACTCAACAAAACGAGCCTCCTCACCGAAGTACAAGAGGTTGCGCATCTGGTCGGGTGTCGACCAGAAGAAATCGTCCACGCATTCTCCTGTCTCTCGGGGATTCGACTCGAATCGAATCATATCACCGAACGACTGATGACCATTGAAGAGGCGACCATCTCCGGGGATGGGTTAATTAGTGTCACTATTCGCCTTGGAGGATGGCTCACTCATCAACTGCATCAAATTTGTCTTCGTGATGCCCTTCTTCCTTGTTGACCTCGGTCAAGGTACCGTCGATCACGCGAAGGACACGGTCACACACATCGAGCATACGTTCATCATGTGTGATGACGACGACACTTCTTCCTTTTTCATGTGCCTGTTGGGACAATAGTTCCATCACACGTCGCCCATTCTCATAATCGAGACTCGCCGTCGGTTCATCTGCCAAAATGAGTTGCGGGGAGTTGATCAAAGCCCGTGCGACGGCGACTCGTTGCTTTTCTCCTCCTGACAAGGTCGCCGGGAGAAGATGCAGTCGATGTCCTAAGCCGAGGTCGCTCAGTAGTTGCTTTGCGTCGATCTTACTTGTCTCTTGAATGAGTTCGAGTTGTTCGAGCACCGTCAGATACGGGATTAGATGAGCTTGTTGAAACACGAAGCCTACTTCATGTAGCCGTATAAGACGACGTTGTTCCTCATCTAGTTCGAACACGTCGCGTTCGTTCATCAAGAAGGTGCCTTGATCCGGTTTTCGCAATAGTCCCAGAATATATAACAGTGTACTTTTTCCGCTGCCACTCGGGCCGACGATGGCGATACATTCTCCGGATGATACATCTAACTCGATATCATTTAATACAAGTTGACCGTCGAACTGATGTGACACATGGCTTAACTTCATGATGCTTTCCCTCCTATAATCTCAATTGCGTCGACTTGACGGAGTTTCCATAGCGGTAACAATGCGCCGAGAACAGATAAGTTGATGAACATAAATCCGAACAGCGCGACATGACCGAAGTCAACGAGAAACGGTAGCGACGATGGAATCACCGCATCGACGACGTACGTGACCCCAATCGATGTGGCGACAGCAGCCGAGACGATGACGATGACTTGAAAGAGCAGTGCCCATCCGATGATGCGTGGCGAGATGCCGATTGCCTTTAAGATTCCGAGTTCGGGTAATTTTTGAAGCGTGAACAAATAAAAGAATGCGGTTAAAATAAAGGTTCCAATCACGAGTAAAAATGCCCGCATCATCGTGAACGTACTCTGTTCGGCACTATATCCCGGAACCGACTCAATCAAATCTTGTTGACTCATGACGAGCGCGTCGGATATCGTAGATTCAGTCCCAATCTCAGCAGATACATATGGACGTTGTTCGGAATGATTCAAATAATCGAACCATGTCTCGTTCGTCGTGTAAATCACTGGTCCATGACTATAGCGTCCATGCGATTCCCCAGCAATCGTAAAACGATAATCAGACACGAAGTCTGTCAAGGTTTCACCTGTTCCAAGATTATCTGAAAGACTGGGGTCGAAAACGACCTCACCTTTTTTAAGAGCGGCAACAGGACCGATATTGCTATCTTTTGGAAGAGCGAATAGTGTCACTTCTTCTTTTTTTCCATTAAATGTGACCGTGAGCGGTCGAACACTCATCGTTTCATTTGAAGTATCCGCTGTGACGTTTATAAACGATCGTGTTAATTGACCTTCTGAGTCTGGATCAAGTTGATACGTCGTAGCATTCAATTCGTGCAAGGCGGAGCCATTATCATATGCAAGGCCATCTGCTAGCCCCGTTATGAGTGTCGTCAACATGACAATCAATAATGTGATCACAAATAGCATCGAGAATTTTCTTTTTTGTCTCCACATCTCTTTCCAACCTAACTGCATAAAAAAACCTCCTTCAAGTGCTGATGAAGGAAGTGTACTTCAGTAATATGAACAGAATATGAACAGAATCAAAAATGTAGATGAATCGTGGTGCCGATTCCTTCACTCGATTCAAGTGTGATCTGACCGCCATGTAAGTCAAGGATATCTGAGGTGATGGCGAGACCGAGACCGGTTCCTCTGCTTGTCCGAGCCGTGTCGCCACGATAAAAACGGTCGAAGAGATGTTGTTTCGTTTCCTCGTTCATGCCAATCCCTTCATCAGTGAAGGATATAGTGACATGTGGTTCTAAAGTACATATGATTTGAATCGTACCCCCTTCGTGAGAAGCATGTATGGCGTTCACCAATACGTTATTCCATACTTGAGCGAGAAGGACCGGGTCGCTCGTCAATTCGACATCATTCGGAATATCTATGATGACAGCAATCCCTTTTTGATCGAGCAAGAAGGCGTTTATTTGAATGACTTCAGATACCGATTGGAGCACATTCACTTTCGTCTCAAGGATTGGTGGATTTTCATCCAGACGTGACAAAAGAAGGAGCTGTTTCGTCAATTGGGATAGACGTCTCGTCTCCTGTTCGATGACACGCGCATATTCGTTTGATACACCGTCCGTTCCGTCAACTAATTTTTCAGCATAGCCGACAAGGGATGTCAGTGGGGACTGGAACTCATGAGAGACGTTCGATACAAAACGCCGTTGTCTCGCTTCGGTCTGATTGATTGTGTTGGACATGTCTTGAAACTGTCGTGCTAGCGTCCCAATCTCATCTTGTCGTTCTATAGGTAGATCTTCAGGCTCTTTACGCATAGCGACAGAAGTGGTCGCTTTTGTGAGTGTCTTTAACGGACGAACGAGTGAGCGTGTCGAAATAGCAATCAAGCCGAACGCTAGGAGCGTGACGAGGGCGAAGAACATTCCGACGAAAAGATGTAACTCCCGGATTTGGGCACTTAAGTCCGGGCGGATAAAGATAATGTCTCCGTTATCGAGTGCAAATCCATACGTGTTAGTCAATTCGTTATCAAATAAACCTAACAAGAAGAGGTGAAACGGAAAGTCTCGCATTCCTTGATAAGGAGTACCTTCTCGTACTGCTTCGATTACATTGTCAGAAATAGTTTCGTCACGAAACGCACCACCATAGCGCCGGAGTCCATCTGTCGTATCAATGACGACCAATTGATAACCTGCCGCTGCTAAAAACATATAAAATGCATCAGCATCCTCATCGGTGTGTTGTTCAAAATAGATTGACGCTCCATTAGCAACCGCTTCAGTCTTCTCGCTATAGGAGGGTTGCCACCATCTATAATAGGCTACGTTACTAAATAATAGTGAAACGGCTCCTGATAGGAGTAAAATCAAAAACATGGTGACGATGATTCGTGTATAGAGTGTCTTCATGCGTTCACCTCGAGTGAATATCCAACGCCTCGAATCGTACGAATAAACAGTTCAGGATGGTTGAACCGGTGACGAAGTCGTTTAATATGAACATCAACGGTCCTCTCATCCCCCTCGAAATCGAATCCCCAAACAAGTTCAATCAACTCCTCGCGACGATATACCCTGCCAGGGAAGGAGGCTAGTTGAAATAAAAGTTCGAATTCTTTTTTAGGAAGGTAGAACAATTGGCCGTCAAGTTTCACCTCATATTCTCTTATATCCAAATGCAGTGGTCCTGTTTGAATCTTTGACGCGGACGAACGTTGATATCTCCGCGAAACGGCTTGTAAGCGGAATAGTAATTCCTCGGGGATGAACGGTTTTGTCACATAATCATCTGCCCCATGCTCGAAACCTTGGCGTTTATCTTCCCATTCATCGAGAGCCGTCAATAGGATAACTGGAATATCGAGTGTCCCCTTTAAGCGCTGACAAAGCTCTCGACCGTCCAATCCAGGAAGCATGACGTCTAGAATTGCTGCATCAATCGGACGGGTCGTGTATAGATGCTCACCTATTGTGCCATTTGTTGCGATTAAAACCTCGTGCCCTGCATTTTCAAACGTCTCCTTCACAAGTCGTAAAATAGCGGGATCGTCTTCGACGATGAGTATACGCATGTCAATCGTTCCTTTCAAAAAGTTACTGCAGGAAACGAGGTGACCTTTTTGGGGTCACCTCGAGTCGGATCAGCTCAACTGTTTCGTCATTTCTTGATGCAAGGAACGAAGCGCCCGGATGAATGCATCTTTGAAGTATTTGTCTTCTTGTGTCTCTAATGTTTGGATTGCTTTTTGGTCACCATTGCTCGCCTTGACGAGTAGATTGACGACAGTTCCCCAACGTTTCACATGTTCTGGGCGGGGATGATTCAATGCCGTCGTAAGTGTGAACCAGTACGGCTGATCACGTCTTTGAAGTGTGGCAATCATCCGTTTTGCGAGGAGCGTATCTTCTTCAGAAGGAATTGTTGCTGTAGCGAACCAACCGAGCATCGAGGCGCTCATGGATTCGAATTCCTGTTTCATAGACGGTTCGATTGCTAAACGACCGAAGTCTGTCACGTTGACGAACACCAATCGATCTTTGAGATCGACATGTGTGACCCAACCGGATATAGATTTCAGCTTCTCTCGCTCTTTTGACTGTGCTTTACACGTATAGCCCTGCTGTTTCCCGATGTAGATTCGGAATTGCCCCCGATCGATATGCTTGTCTACCTTGAATTCAATATCTTGTCCCACTTGAAACGGTTGATTTCGTTTATTCAATGTTTGTCCCTTTTTCAATTCTGGTCGTTTTGAGATATGCCGTAGCGCTTCTTGCTCAGTCCGGTCATCCAACGTCCACAGGTTGTGAGGGGTCACATTTTTAAACCGATGTCGTCGTACATAAATGTACTGGTCGAGCGCTTCAATCGCATCTGCAGAAGTGAGCTTTCCAGTCAAATAGTCATCAGCGATGTCACGTAAGGTGAGTGATTCGAGACGATCGATATGTCCGGCATATGGGACGGTTCCAACAACAAATAACGCGGTCGCGACCAACTCACTTTCACGAGGGGTCAACGGTCGTTTGGCCATGGTGCACTTCCTCTCTAGATTCATATGATTAGTATAACAAAAACACATTAGCCGTTGCGAATTCAACTATGATTTGGAAAAAAATGAGGAATGGAAAGGATTCCACTTACTTATCTCGAATAGTGACTTGTAGAGAATCAGACGAAGGATTGAAAGAGTGAGGTGAGACGATGAAGCTCTCTATCGAGCCAGGGGATTACGTTGTGTTGATTGAAATCAATAAAGAAGTATTGAAGTGTTCCTCCTTTGAGGAAGTCGATCAGGCGGATCGCATTAGATATGAACTTGTTAGTCGGATGAGTGAACGTTTACCAGCTGAGGTCATCGTCCCATCCATCATCGATTATATTCGCTTTGGTAGCGGATACATTGGGGACCACATCATCTGGGATGCTGAAACAGAGTCTTTTTTTTGTCAGCAGTTTGAAACCATTGATGGTTCTCCACTTGGAGAGGATTTAGAAGGATTTCGTCCTGACCCGAGTCGGGTTGAATTGGCGCGATATTATACGTACTTGACGATTGGACGAATTATTGAATTCGACATGCTACATCCGGATGAATCAAATTATTGGTAAGTTTTTCGGCAACTTTTTATTCAAAAAAAGGGAAATCTAATCCAAAGTTTGAGATAATGAAATCACTTTATCAGTTTGGAATGGAGCGGAAGGAATGAAGAAGATTGCCCTTTTGACAGCAGTTGCGCTTTTACTGCCTACGACGGTAGGTGCAGCCAAACCTGTCATCCTTGAGAAGCATGGTTATGTCGTCTCAGAACCTCGTATATCGAGTCAGTATTATGTTCATCAAATCGGAACCGATTTGGCCTGGAGTAAAACGAGAGGAGCCTCCGACATCGTCGTGGCACTGATTGACTCATCTGCCGACCGGAATCATATGGATTTGAAAAATGTTCCTCGTGTCGTCAACTCAATGAAAGGACCCTACAGCGCTGACATTCACGGGACGCATACTGCAGGCATTTTGGCCGGTAAACATAATCAGTTCGGTATTGCCGGACTCGCACCGAACGTACGATATCACTTTTACAATGTGTTCTACGGAAAGAATTCAAAGTACACTGATTCATGGACTGTCGCGAAAGCTGTGGATACGGCAGTCGCGAAAGGTGCAAATCTAATCAACCTGTCTCTTGGGGGGGATGATTATGACAGCCGATTGGCCACATCAATCAAGCGGGCAAGGGCGAAGGGTGTGATCATTGTCGCATCTTCTGGAAATGATGGGCAACGCAAATCGACCTTTCCAGCAAATATGAAAGAAGTGATTGCGGTCGGTGCGATCGATTCCCGGCATCGTATCGCCGACTTTAGTAATATGGATGCAAACGTCAAAATCGTTGCGCCAGGCGTCAACGTCTTGTCTTTAGGGGTCAACAATCGTTTTGTCTATATGGATGGAACGTCCATGGCAGCACCGATGGTCACTGCTAGTCTAGCTCTTGTCAAATCAATCAATCCTTATTTAACTCCGGGAGAGATCGAAGCTTTGATTGCAAAAATGCCTCGAGTGTCCGGAACAACACATACCGAACTAAATACGATGAAATTGCTTGAAGCGACAAGCCGTCCGATTTATATTTCTACACCTTCTGTTTGGAAAAGTCGATACGTCAAAGACGTGAAATTGAGTGTCATGAATCACTCGAATCTCAAATCATCGTTCACACTCTATCAAGGAAGTAAAAAAATTAAAACGTTCTCACCGAATCGTACGTTCACAATGTATTCGAGCGGAGACTGGTTACCGAGTGGACAATATCGGATTGTCGGACAAGTGACAGATGGGAAATATAAGCGCTACACGAGTCGAACAATTGACTATGTCAACACGTTAAAAACATCTGTTTCGGTCGAAGCGACAGATGAAAAGACCTTTACGTTACGGACGTCACGAAAAGGGATGGTCACGGTTCTTGATTTAGATGGGAATGTACTATATGAAGCCCTTCATATTGCCGGAACGTTCCCAGTACGAGGGGATACGACACGAGGCTTGACTGTCATCCTGAAACCGACCGATGTACGAGAAAAAGTCGTGACAACCACTTATGACGCTCCTGAGATTGAGAAGGAGCAGCCCGTCGTCGAAACACTGTAAAATTAAAAGCCGCCTACTCCTGAAGAGAGGCGGCTAATCTTATTTAGTCAATGGTGATGGCTTCTCCACACCAACGGATACTCGCTTCTAAGACATTTCCCTGGTCGTCGATATGCTCAAAACTAAGTTTACCATCTCGGATGATCTCACATAAACCGACTCGAACACGGTCACTCCATGTGCGACGCGTTTCATGCGTTTCATCGAACACTGGGATCGCGTCCGGGAAACGCTCTTCCAAGTGTGTTAAATTGTGATGGTCAAAATGATATGATCGTTTCGAGAGTTCGTTCGGTGCTTTAATGTCGAACGGTTCAAACCCTCGAACGAGACGATTATTCCGGTAGAAGGCGAACACGCCGTTGTTCGGGTGGAGCACTTTAATGTCATCGATTTCTATTACATAGGTTAGACGTTGAATCCAACCGTTTTTTGCATCCTGATGCATCAAAATCCCTCCTTATTCAATGAACACGCCTTATTTTATCGCTGACTGTTCGTAAAATCAAGTTTCGAATTTCAGTTGTCAAGCATTGAAATATCCGCTACAATAGTTGAAGTGACTATGAAGTCTGGACAATCGCGGGACGCAAGTCTTGAGGAAAGTCCATGCTCGCACAGCCTGTGATGGCTGTAGTGATCGTGCTACACGAAAAGATAAGTGTAGGCAACGCAAGTTGACGGCAGAAGAAACACCTAAGTCCTAGGATACGGTGTACGCTTCTTGAAAGTGCCACAGTGACGGAGTCTGATCGGAAACGTTCAGAGTGGAACGAGGTAAACCCCACGAGCGAGAAACCCAAACTATGGTAGGGGAACTTCCAGACCGGAATCGAACGGGACGGAGGGCGCACTTGTGCGTAGATAGATGATTGTCACTCCATCGTGCCAGGGAGACCGTTATGAGCACCGGAGTACAGAACATGGCTTACAGGACAACATAGTCTCAACTTACAACGACAAGGAGTTCAAGCACATATACTTGAACTCCTTTTTTCATGAACTTTTTATAACTTACAGATTAATGAATGATACCTTGTAGAAAGAAGGCGATAGGTAATGGCAAAACGTAAACTGATTGCGACAGCAGCGATGGGGATTGAGGCGCTCGTAGCAAAAGAAGTGAGAGATTTAGGGTACACGTGTGAAGTGGAAAATGGACGGATCTATATCGATGCGGAGATGGAAGACATCCCTCGCCTCAATATGTGGTTGCGGACAGCGGACCGAGTCAAACTCGTCGTCGCAGAATTCAAAGCGACGACGTTCACCGAATTGTTTGACGGGGTCGTGGCATTACCATGGACGGAACTCATGCCATGGGATGCGGCGTTCACGGTTGACGGACGTTCTGTCAAGTCGAAACTGTTCTCGATTCGTGACTGCCAGAAGATCACGGAGAAGGCAATCGTCGAGGCGATGCAACGTGGTTACCACAAGGAAGGCGAGTGGTTGCCGAAATCAGGCGCAAAATTCCCGATTGAAGTCGCACTATTAAAAGATGTGGCGACCATCACAATCGATACATCCGGTCCGCTTCACCGTCGTGGTTATCGAGAGCTTCATTCGCAAGCTCCACTCAAAGAGACGATGGCAGCGGCGATGATTCAATTGACGAACTGGCGTCCGGACATGCCGTTTTATGATGTATTCACCGGTTCAGGGACGCTTGCAATCGAAGCGGCGATGATCGGACGTAACATTGCTCCGGGTATCAATCGTGAATACTTCGCTCAGGACTGGGCATGTATCCCGAAGAAAGCCTGGTATGCGGCAATCAATGAAGCGAACGAGAAGGCAGAGTGGGATAAACCCCTAAAAATTTACGGGATCGATCTCGACCCACGGATGGTGAAGCTCGCGAAAGATAATGCTGAACTCGCAGACGTTCGTGATGCAATCACGTTCGTCCATAGTGACGCGGCCGCGTTGAAGCCGAAAGAAGAGTACGGTGTCATCATCGGCAACCCACCATATGGTGAGCGACTCCAATCTGAAGAAGAAATCATCGACTTGTACGAGCGAATCGGGGCACAATATGCGAAATACCCTGGATATAGCGTTTATATGTTGACGAGCTATGAAGACTTCGAGAAAGCGTACGGTCGCCCGGCGACGAAGCGTCGTAAATTGTACAACGGAAACATTGAGACACAATATTATCAATTCTTCGGTAAACGTCGTCCACGTCCGGATCGTGATACGAATCAAAAATCTGACTAATGTAGAGAATGACCGTTCCATCGAGCGGTCATTTTTCTAATTTCCTTCACTTACTCAATTGTTTCATCATTCGATGAACAGGTTATACATATCATATGTATAATAAAAAGGGGGACATGTGATGCAGACGTATACCGTCGAATATCAGTTACATGCGAAAGAACAGACCACCCGGACGGTAGATGTGAAAATGAACCGTGCGCCAAACTTGAATAATCAAGAAGAGCTAAATGCTGCCTACCAAATTGTTTCGGACGCGATTCGTGAGCCGATCACTAGTTTTGAGATTGTATCCATTACGTGAGCCCGAGGCAATCGCTTCGGGCTTTCTACATATGACTGAAGGAGTGAACAAATTGAATATTTTAGTAGTCGGAATTGGTGATGTGGCCCAAAAAGCATATCTGCCAGTGTATGCCGGATTGAAAGACGTCAACGTATACCTCGTTTCAAGGGATAAACAGAAGCTCGACGCTATGCTGTCAACGTATCGTTTCCAAGGTGGATACACTGACCTTAAGGAGGTGACGATGTCAGAGATGGATGCTGTCATGATTCATTCGACGACATCAGCACACTTTGAACAAGCCGAGTACTGTCTTCTTCAAAAGAAACATGTCTTCATTGATAAGCCGATCACGTTCATGCTTGAAGAGACGGAACGGCTTGTCATGTTAGCCAAAGAAAACGATGTTCATCTCGTCACCGGCTTCAATCGACGATTTGCGACTGCGACACAAGCGTTGAAAAAGATCGGACAAAAGAACATGGTGTTCATTCAAAAAAACCGAACTTATAAACCGGCGACGCTTCGTGAATTCGTCATCGAGGATTTTGTTCACGTCGTTGATACACTCCGCTATCTAACCGACCTTCGTCCGGTCGAACGGTTGCGTGTCACTCCGCGTTATGACGGCGACGTTTTGAAACAAGTGGTGATTCACTTCACTGCAGGTGGGATTGAAGCAATCGGTTGGATGAACCGTGATAACGGTTGCACCGAGGAAGTGATGGAGGTCATGTCTCCGAATGTGAAGCGTGTCAGCCGTGACGTCGAGCGGATTGTGGATTATGGACCCGACGGGGTGAGAGAATGGGCACTCGACCCGTGGGAGTCGAACTTGAAACGTCGCGGATTCATCCACATGGTCGAAGAGTTCATTCGGTTAGTAAACGGGGAACCGAATACGTCGGTCATTGCCGAGGATAGTCTTGAGACGCATCGACTGTGTGAAGAGATACTCACACATGTGCAGTGAATCGTCTGTTTCTGTCAGATTCAGAGCGGGTAAAAACTCGATAACCCGATAAAAGGAGGCGATTTTGTTGGATGTTCGTGAACTGATTATGCAAATCAATGACTATTTATGGTCGTACCTACTCATCTTTGTCTTGATTGCCGGAGGACTTTATTTTACGATTCGGATGGGATTCGTTCAATTTCGAATGCTACCTGAAATGTTTAAACTGCTATTTGTGAAAGGACTCAAGCATGAGAAAGGTCAGGTATCTTCCTTCCAGGCGTTCGCAATCGGGACGGCAGCTCGTGTCGGTACGGGAAACATCGCCGGTGTGTCGACCGCCATCGCATTAGGAGGTCCTGGCGCCGTGTTTTGGATGTGGCTCATCGCATTGATTGGAGCGGCATCAGCATTCGTCGAGAGTACTCTCGCCCAAGTATATAAAGTGCATGATGGCAAAGCTTGGCGTGGTGGACCAGCATATTACATCGAGCGGGCATTAGGGGAGCGCTGGTTAGGGATCGTCTTTGCCATTTTGATTACCTTTGCATTTGGATTTGCTTTCAACTCGGTACAGGCGAATACGATTGCGCTCTCTGTGAACAATGTATTTGAGATTGATACGATATGGGTCGGGCTGATTTTAGCCGCCCTCACTGCAATTGTCATTTTCGGCGGAATTCGTTCGATCTCGACTTTGTCGGGAATTATTGTACCAATCATGGCGGGTGGTTATATCCTACTAGCGATTTGGGTCGTCCTCACGAATCTTGATGTAGTGCCACAAGTATTCTCGGCCATCTTCTCAGAAGGTGTCCTCAGTTTCCAACAACTGTTCGGTGGAGCGGTCGGAGCAGCTGTCCTTCAAGGGATTCGCCGTGGATTGTTCTCGAACGAGGCAGGGATGGGTTCAGCACCGAATGCCGCCGCAACGGCTGAAGTTAGCCACCCTGTCAAACAAGGATTGATTCAATCGCTCAGTGTTTTTGTCGATACATTATTCATCTGTACGGCGACGGCGATGATTGTCTTGATTTCGGGTGTGGAAGGTTCTGAGGCGTTTCAAGGAATCGAGCTTGCCCAAGAGGCGCTCCTCGTTGAGATCGGTCCGATAGCAACGACACTCATGACAGTTGCGATTCTTCTTTTTGCTTTTAGCTCGATCTTGGCCAACTACTACTATGGAGAGACGAATATTGAATTTATTTCTGAAAAAAAACGATATCTCATCACTTACCGGATTGCTGTTGTCGGTATGGTCATGTTTGGTTCGGTACGCTCGGCAGGACTTGTCTGGTCGATTGCGGACATCTTCATGGGGTTGATGGCACTTGTCAATATGTACGCGATTTTCCGATTAAGTACAGTTGCTAAGACGCTCCTCGATGATTATATACTCCAGAAGAAAGATGGCAAAGACCCAGAATTCTTAAAAGATGATGTAGATTTACCTGGCAAGGAGCATATTGAAGCGTGGGAAGCAAAAAAAGAAGAAATCAGTTGAACGATATATGGGAGTGCTTCCGATTCAGGGAGCATTTTCTCCATTCACTTATTATTATTTCAGATACCGTATTTATTTTAATTAAAGAAAGTAGAGAATTATTATGAAACAAGTAATCTTGACAATCGTCAAGCGATTTTTTGTAGAACGATTTTTTGATCAAGCTGCTATGTTAGCCTATTACTTCATTCTTTCTACATTCCCGTTCTTGTTGTTCGTGTTGGGGATTGTTGGACTTTTACCTTTTTCAAGTGGCGATGTGATTCAAGCATTGTCGCTCATTATGCCAGAAGCAAGTTATCGTCTATTAGAAGGAAATATCGAGGCGATTTTTGACAATTCAAAATTGAAATTGGCATCATTCAGTATCTTACCCGCACTTTGGATTTCATCGATTGCTGTCCAGTCATTAGTCCGGGCCTTGAACGATGCCTATCGGGCAGTCCGAAACAAGGCGTTTTGGAGAGGGATTTTACAGGATATTGCCATCACGTTAGCACTCATGTTTGTGCTTCCATTTTCTTTGCTCGTACCGGTGATTGAGACGGCGCTACGCGAGGTATCTTCGTATATCCTATTCATCGATGAGATTGTCACAACCTATGCTCAAATTTGGTTTTACTTTAGATGGATTATCGGAACGAGTCTTCTATTCATAGTATTCGTATTCGTCTATAAGTGGTTGCCAAGTGTTGTTGGTACTTTCAAGAATAGTTGGGCTGGAGCAGCATTTGCGACTCTCGGAATACTAGTTGTGTCAAATGTGTTCAGTTACTATTCACAGTTTGCGAACTACGAACAGTTTTATGGACAACTTGGAGCGTTCATCGTCTTATTGATTTGGTTTTATCTAGCAGCCTCTGTGATCTTACTCGGAGGCCTCTTAAATGCGACACTGATCGAGAGGGAAGAAAAACTTCGTTAGACTTGTAATTATTAGTTATCATTCAAAAGAATAGGGAATGGTAACGTAAGGTCACATCATCTAAGCGGAGGTGGGAAACATGAATATGCAACGGCTCGTTCACAATCGTCGTTTCATCGATCAATCATTGTTTTACCTCGCCTTACATCTGTGGAAGTGGATTTTACTATTACCTGTTTTATTCTATTTGAACGTATCGTTTCAGCAATCACCATTTTCGGAGTACTTGATGGTCAGTATCATCCTGTATCTCATGTTTCGAGTCATTCAATATGTCGTCGCCAGTCGTGCTTCTTTCATGGAGTTAGTGGAATTCGGATATGCGATCTTGTCACTCTTACTCGTCTTTTCGTTCTTGATGGAGATTGGGTCGCCGCCAGTCGCCATTGCATTGATTGGCATAGTATACTTGAGCCATCCTATGCTAGCGCTTCATCACTATCAGAATTTCTCAGAACGGAAATGGCTGAACAAGCAGTTCCAACTATTTAGCCCGATGTTACGGCAAGGAGAAGTGCCAGTTCACGTTCTAGTATTGACGGAAGATGAGATTGTAATTACTGTAGAGAGTGGTAAAGAGTTTACGTACCGTCATATATATTGGGGCGGTTTTTATGTAGAAAATCCTTCCTAAAAGGTGGTTACACAGTTGTTTAGCGGATTCGATAATGTGATTGTCATTCTATTTTGGATTGCGACATTCATTGCGTTCTTTAAAGGAGCGTATGATATGTGGCGTGAGTATCGATCAACGAAAGAAAAATCAGTGCTCTATTATTTGATCGCATTGATCATTACTTGGTTTTGGTTCAACCCATACGAACTGGTCGCGCTTCATCCGTTCGTATTGATGGCGTACTATTGGAATCGGAACAAATGGATGCGTAACGCGATGCTCGTATTAGTGCTCGTTCCATTCGTGATTCGTGTATGGTTAATAGCCGCTTCCATGTAAAAAACTCGGTCCCTTTAAGGGAACCGAGTTTTTGTTTGTGGTATTATTCTTTTTTCGCAGCTGCCAATTCAGCTTCCATTTCGCCGAATTCACGAGTAATGCGTTTTTGTTCTTTCTGGCTTGTAAAGTTACTGACAAGTACGATTGCCAACATACTTAAGAAGAAGCCAGGGACCATTTCGTAAAGGACAGTTGAGAGTCCAGTCACAATCCAAAGAATAACTGTGATGGCACCAACGAGGATACCAGCGAGGGCACCTTGACGTGTCATCTTCGTCCAATAGAGTGACAAGAGAATTGCTGGTCCGAAAGCTGAGCCGAATCCAGCCCATGCATATCCAACGAGTGTCAAGATTGTGCTAGATGGGTTGAGAGACATGAGTGTTGCTACGAACCCGACGACCAAGACACCGATACGACCGGCGCGTACCATTGTTTTTTCACTTGCTTCTTTGTTGAAGAACTTACGATAAAAGTCTTCTGTTAAAGCAGACGACGTAACGAGCAATTGTGACGATACGGTCGACATGACCGCTGCAAGAATCGCAGCTAATAAGAATCCAGTGATGAACGGGTGGAACAAGACTTCAGAGAATTGAATGAAGACTGTTTCTGGGTCACCAAGCGGATTTCCTTGACCGCGGAAGTATGCGATTCCGACGAAACCTGTCATGACGGCACCAATAATCGATACAGTCATCCAGCTCATTCCGATACGACGAGCTGTTTTCAAAGATTTCACATCACGAATGGCCATAAAGCGGACGATGATGTGCGGCTGACCAAAGTAACCGAGTCCCCAGGCGAGGAGACCGATAATCCCAAGTGTTGTCGTACCTTTAAATAAATCAAACAAGTCGGCATTGATTGCTGTTGCAGAGTTGACAGCAGTGTCTACTCCACCGAGATCTGTTAATGCGACGAAAGGAACGAGCACGAGTGCCAAGAACATGATGACGCCTTGGGCGAAATCCGTCCAACTAACTGCTGTAAACCCACCGAAAAGGGTGTACAAGATGACGACACTGATTGTGACGATGACACCTGTCTGATAGTTTAATCCGAATGAGCTTTCAAACAACTTCCCGCCAGAAACGAGTCCGGCTGACGTGTAGAACGTGAAGAAGATGATGATGACGGATGCGGATAGGATCCGTAGCCAGTTCGAGTGATCTCGGAACCGATTCTCTAAAAAGTCTGGAATCGTAATCGAATCGTTCGCCATCTCTGTGAAGACGCGAAGTCGTGGAGCAACTAACAAGTAGTTCAAGTAAGCTCCGATGACCAATCCAACGGCTAACCAAATTGCTGATAGTCCAGTTGCATACATTGCACCTGGTAGTCCCATTAACATCCAACCACTCATATCCGAAGCCCCGGCTGACATGGCTGTAACTCCTGGCCCCATTTTACGGCCACCTAACATATAATCTGATGAATCGGTCGTTCGCTTATACGCGACGTATCCGATAAGAAGCATCATCACGAGATAAAGCGCGATTGATACCCATTCTTGCCATAGCATTGAATTACCTCCTATTAAGTTAAAAAAATCTATCTCATCAACTCGTTCGCGATTGTGTGAAGTCGTCACACAGTCAAATACAAAAGTTGAAAAGGCGAACTTGTGGTTTACCTTACAGAACCTTTGGAATGATTGCAAACTGTCATCTTTTCATAAAAACGGCTCTAAAGCCTATCATATCAACGGATAAGAGCAAATTTCTTTCATTAAAAAGTTTAAATATTCTGAATATTTGAAATGCTAAAGACTTGTTGTTGTAACATTAATGTAATATTAAATGATGTCTTTTCAGAAAAAATAAAAAAGAGCATAGATTAAATGCTCTTTCTCATCATTATTGAAATGCTGTCTCTTCAACGAGTCGCATCGTCGGGAATGTCTGCCCAGATTTTGCTTGCATTGTGACTAAGATATACGTCTCTTCTTCATGTTGCATGATGAACACCATCGTATAACCGGATTCGTCGGTGTAACCTGTTTTAGTAGCCGTCACGTATTTCGAATAGTTAATGCTTCTCTCATTAACAGCGGATCCGAGATGATACCACCAACGCCGTTTGCCGTTTCCGTCAATGTCGTCAAATTCAGCTTTGTATTCATAAGTCCCGGCAATTTCAACAAGTTCAGGGTATGTACTGAATGCGAAGGCAATTTTAGCCATGTCGTTCGCCGTTGTATAATGATTCGGATCTGAGTATCCGTGTGCATTCATAAAGTGAGTGCCAGCTAATCCTAAAACTTTCGCACGGTCGTTCATTAATTGAACAAATGCTTCGGTAGACCCACTCGTATATTCCGCTAGACTATTCGCAGCATCATTTCCCGATTCGAGAAGAGTAGCATATAAAGCCTGGCGTACCGTCAATTTATCACCAATTGTGAGATGGGCGATGTGACTATCCCATGGAATGTCGAGTGTAGATGCTTGGATGGTGATAACTGATTGATCGAGCTCGTCTGCGACGGATGCTTTTTCGTAGGCGAGCAGTGCCGTCATCAGTTTGGTTGTGCTCGCTGGGAACACGCGATCGTCTGCGTTCTTATCGATTAAAATTTCCTGCTTCGTCACATTGATGAAGGTCAAAGCTCCAACGGAAATGTCATCGTTTGATAATATAGTTGATTCACTGGGATGCCATGACCCCATCTCAATATTCGGAAAGACAGGACCTTGTTTCATCGGTTCCATTTTCGGAGCGGCTGCCTCTGCAGGTGTTGGTGATTCCTTGTCTTGTTTAAATCCGACTAAGGTCGGGATCATTGCGATGATGCTGAGCAACACAACCGCTGCAATCATTCGTCGCATGATGTACGTTCTTCTTCGGTGTCTCCTTTTACGGGTCAACAAAAGTCCCTCCTTTTATCATTACTCATTAAACATAATAGAAAATGCTCTCTTTTTTCGCTATTAAAATAAAGAACTAGGTCAATGATTGATGAGGAAACAATGAAGATTTGGGTAAAGACGTAGAGATACTACTATGAGAGGAGAATTTACCATGCATCGTTATCCGTTCACGAATTCTATTTGGCGACAGCATGACACGGGGCCCTTGTATCCCTCGTTAAATGTTTCAGAATCAGCTGACGTCGTAGTCATTGGAGCCGGGATTGCCGGACTTGTCTGTGCTTATGAGTTGCAGAAGCGAGGGAAGCAAGTGACGCTTTTAGAAGCGTTAGAGATTGGTCATGGTACCACTGGTCATACGACGGCCAAATGTTCTGTTCAACACGGGTCGATTTATCAAAAATTGATACGACACTTCGGTGAAACGGTTGCGCGTCTTTACTACGAATTCAATGCTGAAGCACTTGTCTATTTACAGAATCAAGTAAACGAAGGATTCGATTGCGATTTTTCTTTGGAACATTCGTACTTATATGCGACGGAACCAAATGACGAACTCGTAAAAGAACTCGATGCTTACCGCCGTCTAAAGATTGATGGGGGAGAAGCGACAGAGGAAGTGAATCATGCACTTCCATTTACAATCGAACAAGCTTTAGTAATTCGCAATCAAGCACAGTTTCATCCCGTCAAGTACTTACGTGAATTAGCTGAACGCTTTGTCCGACTCGGCGGAAATATCTATGAACAGACGAGGGCGATGGAAGTGAGTCAAGGTCCACGACCGATTGTCACGACTGCTACAGGAAGACGGGTTCAGGCAAATCAGGTCGTGATTGCGACCCATTATCCGTTCAATGACCTACGTGGGCTATACGTGTCTAAATTTTCAGTAGAGCGCTCCTATATCGTTGCTTGTGAAACGGATACAGATCCGCTGAAAGGGATGTATTTAAGTATCGATCACAACAGTCGATCGTATCGGTCATATGTTGATAATGGAAAAACATATTTACTAATTGGTGGAGAAGGACATTTAGCGGGACAGGTGACGGACACCCGAAGTCGTTATGATCGTCTGGAGAGCGATGCCCAACATCATTTTGGAACGAATCGGGCGACGTATCGTTGGTCTTCTCAAGATCTCATCACATTAGATTCCCTCCCGTATGTAGGACAGATGTTTAAGCGGGAACCAGATATCTTCGTGGCGACAGGATTTTTAAAATGGGGTATGACTAACGGAATTGCTGCCGGAATATTGTTAGCTGATCAACTCACGAATCGTCCAAACCGTTTTTCAGAGTTGGTGTCACCACTCCGGACAACTGTCAAATCAACAGACCTCCCTGCATTTTTAAAGACAAACCTCGACACCGCCACACAATTCACGAAAGGAGCGGTCGAACGGGTGCTCGAACAACAAGATGTTCAAGATCTTCAGCTAGATGAAGGTGGAATCGTGCAAGTGGGTCATCGCACAAAAGGGGTATACCGAGATTTAGAAAACCGTTGCCATGTTGTCAACCTGACCTGCACACACCTCGGTTGTACAGTGAAATGGAACAATGCGGAAAGGACATGGGATTGTCCTTGTCATGGATCGCGGTTCGATACAAAAGGAGCCGTTCTGGAAGGACCTGCTACAAAACCACTCACCTATAGCAAGCGAGAAGATTTGTAAACTGGTGTAGGCGAAGGTTGATAGCTATAATAAAGTAGAAAGAGAAAAGAATAACACAGAGGGGTGACTGACAGATGGAAGTAACAAAAGAATGGCGTGATCATTTTAAACAACTCCGGGCATTTGATGAAGCAATTTCTCTCTTATATTGGGATATGCGTACACAAATGCCGGAACATTCGGCACCGTTACGGGCAGAAACGATCGGATATTTGTCGACCGAGGCGTTCAAACGACAAACGAGTGAATCGTTTGCTTCTTTATTGGGACGGATGACTGAGGAAGAGGGGCTATCTGATATCGAAGTGCGTTCACTTGAAGTTGCAAAAACGCAATATGAACGAAACGCAAAGATTCCTCATGATGAGTATCAAGCTTACGTGACGCTTGTCTCTGAGGCGGAAACGGCATGGGAGAAAGCAAAAGACCAAGACGACTGGGACATGTTCGCTCCTTATTTAAAGAAAATCATCGGATTCCAACAAAAATTTGCGGAATATTTCGGTTATGAGAAGCATCCGTACGATGCACTGCTTTATGACTTCGAACCCGGTATGACGGTTGAACTCTTAGACGAATTGTTCGCCTCGCTCCGAGACGAACTAGTTCCCCTCATTCAGCAACTCCCGAATGAATCGTTCTCCATGGACTGGTCGATGCCGGCAGACGTTCAAGAGAAAATTTGTCACGACTGGATGAATGTTGTCGCCTACGACTTGTCGCGCGGGCGTCTCGATGCGACCGTGCATCCATTTGAGATCACAATCAACCGTCGTGACGTCCGAATCACGACGAAATATGATGAAGCCGATTTTCGGAATGCGTTGTTCGGTACGATGCACGAAGCGGGGCACGCGACGTATGAACAGCAAATCGACCCAGCCCTCGATGAACTCGGTTTAGGAGGGGGTGCATCAATGGGAATCCATGAATCGCAGTCGCTCTTCTTTGAGAACTTCATTGGACGCAGCGAGGCCTTTTTACGGCGTGTCTATCCGCAACTCAAACAACTGCATCCAACATATGCTGATATCGACTTCGATACATTCTATCGTGGGGTGAATGAAGCCAAGCCATCCCTCGTTCGAATCGAGGCAGACGAGTTGACGTACAGTCTCCACATCATCATCCGTTACGAGCTTGAGAAAGCGCTCATTCAAGGAACATTATCCGTAGATGAGCTGCCAGCGGCGTGGAACGAAAAATATAAAGAGTATCTTGGTCTCGATGTGCCGTCGAATGCCAAAGGGGTCCTTCAAGACGTCCATTGGGCAGGTGGTTCATTCGGTTACTTCCCGAGCTATGCCCTCGGGTTGATTTATGCGGCGCAATTGACGGAGGCTTTGAAGTCCGACCTTCCTCAATTCGAGACACTGATTCAAGATGGTGAGATTGAGCCGATAAAAGCATGGCTACAGGAGAATGTCCATCAATATGGAAAACGTCTAACGCCGAATGAACTTATTCGACAAGTGACCGGTCAAGAAATCTCGGTGCAACCTCTTGTTCGCTATTTGACGGACAAGTATCAGACTGTTTCCAAATGAGGCGATTCGCGCATCGTGGTGTGATGGCACTTCGACCTGAGAATACGATGTCGGCGTTCAGACTCGCGCTGGATACGGGGGCAGATGGAATCGAAACAGATGTTCATTTGACCAAAGATGGTGAGCTCGTTCTCATTCATGATGAGACACTGGAGCGAACGACGGACGGGAGCGGTATGGTGTCTTCATACACACTCAACGAACTGAGAAGGTTTAACGCCGGAGTTCAATATTCTCAACAAGAGGTCATCCCGACACTACAAGAACTTCTCGAACTTGTGAGTGATGAATCAATCCGATTAAATCTTGAGGTGAAGACCGATGTCCTTCGCTACGAAGGGATTGAATCCCGCATCATCGATACAATCGAAATGGCAGGAATCAACCCGTCGCGTATCCTTTTCTCTTCATTCAACCATGAGACGATTCATCGGTTGAAGCAAATGCGTCCAGATATCGAGTGTGCGATTTTATTGGCACAACCCTTATATGACCTTGTCGGATATCTTAAATTTGTGGGAGCCGACTCGGTCCATCCACATATCAATCGCATCACAGATCAAGAAATCGAATGCTTAAAACAACATGATATTCCTGTAAGACCTTATACAATCAAGACAGCTAGTGAAATGAAGCGCTGCCTAGCTCTTCAAGTCGATGCCATTTTTGTGAATGATATCGAATGGGCAAATCAAACCTCTTAGTCGCAGACTAAGGGGTTTTACTTTATCGAGATTGGGAATCTAAAATAGTGTAGAGGTTGCGCTTTCATTCCATAACATATCGGAGCACATTCAGGACATAATGTCCCCTTTACGTCACTGTCGGATTGTCTTAAGTTTAAGATGTCACCGAGCTACATAGCAATCAGATGTAGCACGCCATGTAGCACTGCATCACACTTGTTGTATGCAAGTCATAGGTTACCGTAGAAAAAAGGAGGATATTTCACATGAAGAAGTTGATGTCTTTACTTGGTACACTAGCACTGGCTTTCGCGTTCATCTTACCGGTTAGCGCCGATGGACATGAAAATGCGATGGTCCGTGTGCTACATGCTTCACCTGATGCACCGGCAGTTGACGTGTATGTGGATGGGGAAGTCGCGGTCGAGGGAGCAGAATTCAAAGACCTCACTGACTACTTGACTCTTCCTGCTGGAGATTACAACGTCGAGATCAAGCCAGCAGGTGACGCAGAAACAGTCGTCGTTGCAGCAGACCTTTCAATCGAGGCAGGCAAATTCTACACAGCTGCTGCGATTGGACAACTTGAAAACATCGAAATCGCTGCAATGGAAGACGATGCGAACTTCGAAGACGGTAAATCAAAAGTTCGCGTTGCTCACTTCGCACCGGATGCTCCAGCAGTTGATGTAGCACCTAAAGGTGGGGACCCACTATTCTCAAACCTCGAGTTCAAAGCAGTAAGTGATTACGGCACACTCGATGCCGGCACGTATGACCTTGAAGTTCGTCCAGCGGGGGCGACCGATGTCGTCAAAGCACTTGATGGTGTCGCACTCGAAAGTGGTATGAACTATACGGCATTCGCTATCGGACTCCTTGAAGGAGAACCAGCGTTTGAAGTACTCCTCGCTGCAGATGGCGGAGAAATGGCGATGGCTCCTGAGACTGGACAAGGTGGTCTCGCTCAAACAGCATCAATGAACTGGTTGCTCGCAGCAGCGGTAGTTGGAGCTGCAGCGGCAGGATTCTACGTCTTTCGTCGTCAGAAGCAAGACGCTTAAGCTCATCTTTTTAGGAACCATCACATTTTTCCTGTTGAGTGCTCAGGCCGATGCACCTGATCGATCATTCGTCATGCCGATGGCTGACTTCGGTAAACCAATCGTCTTGACGTCAAAACAGGTCGATCGTCAATCCTTTCATTCGAATAGTTTTGTCCCGTCCCGGCTTGTGATTCCATCAATCGATGTTGATGCATCGATTGAAGCAGTCGGGAAGGATGATGCTGGACGGATGGATACTCCGGCTGACGTAAATCAAGTTGGCTGGTATCAATACGGTGCGAAGGCAGGCGCAACAGGAAATGTTGTGTTATCCGGTCATCTCGATGACTTGAACGGTCCCGCCATCTTTTCGAACCTTGATCAACTTCCAATTGGAGAAGTGGTGACGCTCCAAAAAAAGGGTCAAGTCGCAACATATGAAGTCGTCAGTGTAAAACAATATCGCCTTGAACAAGTTCCGCTCGCTTCGATTTTTGCGGCCACTCAGGCAAAACGGATTCAACTGATTACTTGCGCGGGACCATACGATGAGAAGCTAGGATATCGTGACCGGATCGTTGTCACAGCACACTTGATTGAAACGAAATAAACAAAGGAGATGCGAATCAAAGATTCGCATCTCCTTTTAAAGTAAAACAGACCCCGCCCGTCCAGGGTGAGGTCTGTTTATAGGTTAAGCATCCATACGATCTAACAATTTTGAGAGTAAAATGAGTTCGTCATCTGAAAAATCAGTAAACACTTCTAACAAATATTCGATTTTCATGCTCTCTAGCGTCTCAAACAACTCACGACCGGCATCGGTCGCCTGAAGTTCAACGACACGGCGGTCACGCTCGCTACGCTCGCGAGAGATTAAGCCCTTTTTCGTTAACTCATCAGCGAGTGCTGTAATCATTGAAGCCGAAAATTGAAACTCGTTTGACAGTGCAGAGGCGATTTGAGGACTCTGTTGACAAAGAGAACGTAGAATGAAGAATTCATTGCGGGTCAAGTATTGTGAGAACATCGAACGGAGATTTTTTTTAACTCCGCGATAGTTCATTCGGATTCCACGTTCAGCATCAGCGACGAGCTGACGACGTGAAGTGGTCTGTACAGGTGTGGTCATCCTCTAAACTACCTCCTAGTTTAATATTATTCATATATACTTCAGAACATAGAAACATTCTACATTAAAAAGGTGTTGTCTGTAAAGTTATAGCGGCTCGTCTTTCACTCTAATTTGTTGAATGATGTCTTCGTAATGCTTTAGGTCCGGGTAGAAGCGTCTAAAGAAGAATTCGATTTGCGATTCATCTCCTTCTGCCAGAAGTTTTGCGAGCACGGCGTAAACAACTCCCATTCCTTGTCTTGGTAAAAGAGAAGAAGGAAGAAGCGTCGCACATTGGATGGCTTGCGTGAAATAAGTTGAGAGCGTATCACTTAAGTCTTTGAATGTCCGAATATCTGCGTAATGGAACATGCGTGTCAGTTCGACGATGGCCGAGAGGTCGGTTTCGAGTAACCACTCACTCTTAAAGATGGCGTTATCCAACTTTTCAACGACTTTGTCATTCGCGATATAATAATTCAAATTATCACGTGTAATCGCCACTTTCTCAGGAGACTCAAGAATCTGTTCCACCGTTTCTTGTTCGAATGTCCTTAATTGTTTCCGGATGTTCACGAACTCAGAATCAGCAATCTCCAACAGACCGGCGACTCGGCTGAAGCTGCGTTTAATCTCAGGCGGGACAGCGTTGGGATTTTTGTATCCAAGGTCATGCTCAATCTCAGCCCAAGCATGTTGCAAAATCGAGCGGACTTGAATCTCTGCCTCTTTTTCCGCAAAGCGACGATATTCGCCAAGTGCGAGTCGTTTGTCACTCAACTCCACGACGTAATGTACAGAAAGATAACCAAATTCATTGGAGTCAAGCAATGTCGATTTATCAATCGATTGTTCTCGATCGATGGTGAACTCATCTTCTAAAATTTGGGCAACAGTCCTCACATCATCATGAAAGTACGTAACAATACGAATTCCTGCCAAATCCTGTACATCACGTAAGGACCGATATTGGTAAGGTTTTCGGGATAGCTTCGCAAATAGACTATCTGCTTCTTTGGCACGGGCAACGATTGAATGAAACTGAATACCGGCTTCTGTCAATAGTTCGCTGAGGAGTGCTTTCAGCTTCGTCGCAAATGCTTCATAGTCTTCCTTTTCATTCAAATATTCGAGCATGATTGTATTTAGATCTTGTTTAGGCACGAAAATCACTCCTTTTCTCTATCAATAGTATATCATCTCAAACGAGAAACGATATGGTAGCATACGTATGATGAGAGGTTTGAAAGGAGATGATATATATGCATGTCTTTCAATCGGCAGAGAAAGAGAAGATTGAAATCATCGCAGGCTTATTGCAACAGGCAGGATATCGGATATCCCGTATCCGAGAAGACGAGAATCAGTTCACGGTAACCGCTCGATTAGAAGGACGAACAGGGATAGAGGATGAATGTGAGCGAATTCAGGGAATCGTACAACATTTTGATATCGAAGTGTGGGCAATCCACGAATAAACCATAGGGGTTCATGTTTATCACCTCACTTTTGGGGAATAGTAAAAATAGTAAAATTATGAGTGTGAACGTCTAGGAGGATGGGGCATGATAGAAACAAGAGTAGTGAATGATATGACGACAGTCGACCATGAAGTAAATGAAATGGTTTCAGGAGGTTGTGTGAACGAACACATCTATTTGTTCGCAAAAGACGAGGAATTGACAGTTCGATTGGCTGCAGAGGCGGGTGTTCAATCGTATCGTATCCCTGAGAAGGGAATGTTTGAGTCGCTTCTCTCCAAATTTACAAGCAATTCAGATGATCGAATGGAACAGATGGAGAGCCTTGGGTTAACAAAAGAGATGGTAGATTCACTCGAACGTGAGATTCAGGACGGTAAAATTGTTTTAGTTTGCGATAAATGACGATGGACCGGTACCCCGGTCCATTTTTATTTTGTTTGGTAGTATGCATTCACAATGCGACGTAATGATTGATGATCGAGTCGAAGTGGTGAGAATCCTGCATCCCGAAGCAACTGCTTCGTATTTTCATCATAGAACTTAATATTGCGATTCAAGTACGGATTGAATACTTTGACCATATCGTTAAAAGACTGTTCGATGGAACTGAGTGTGGATGTCGGTGTCTCAGAAATCATCAAATGTGGGAAAGATAATGACTCTTTCATAAAATCGAGCATCGTCTCATTTCGTGGGGGCGTATCATTCGTCACGTTATAGATGGTACCCGCTTTCGCATGCTCAATGGCTGCTAAGAGCACATCTGTCACATAATCGACCGGAACGAGGTTCGAAGTACCTGTTGCAGATCCAATCAGGCGAAGGGACTCAAAATCGTGACCCCGGCGCTCAAGTTTGCGTTTGAATAGCTCGAGGGCGCGCATGTATCCATACATCGTAAATTTTGAATCAGCCTCACCTGTCTTTGAGTCGCCGACGATGATCGCCGGTCGGAAGATGGAAACCTCAAGCGCTTCACGCGAGTCCCAGACCGCCCGTTCGGCGTGCGCCTTGCTCTCTTCGTATGGGTTTAAAAATGATTGCGACACATCGTACAAAGTCTCACCACCGATTTCTTTTGCGCCGAGCGTATAGGCCGTACTCACATGGAAGAAGCGGCGGCAATTGAGCGCCTTGGCCAATCGCAGGGCCTCTTTCGTCCCGGTCAAATTGGTTTCAAACAGAGCTTCACGTAGTTCTTCATCAAATTTGACGAGTGCCGCCATGTGTAGAAATAAATCAACCTTTCCTCTGTGAGAGTCGATGAAGCGTTCATCAGCACCGAGTGCATGCGCCGTCAAATCCCCTTGCAATATATCTATCATCTCACGTTCCTCAGTCGTGAACTGAGCGTTTACCTTTTCTGGCGTTCGTGCGAGCATACAGATGCGATGCCCACGACCAATCAACTCTTTGGCGAGACGTCCTCCTAAAAATCCAGTTCCACCAGTCATAAATATATACAATCGCGTTCTCCCTTTCTGTGACATTCTGCATCCATCATATCAAGTCTCGGCTGATGTAGCCACTTTGCCTCTTTTGAAATTTCATGTTTAGAAAAAAACGAAGTCGGTTATGAACTATAGAGAAGCGTACGAACGGTGCGTAAAGACAGCTTGCCTGTCAAATCCATTGAAGTGAGGTTTTTTTGAATCATGGCAAATCTATTCGGAACAGACAAGGATGACGCAAAGAAGAAGCAACAAGACATTGAGAAAACGGTACAAGAGAAAAATGTTACCCAAATCCATCTATACTTTTCAGATGTACTCGGTGATTTGAAACTCTTGACGCTTTCGGCAAAATTGTTGCCAGAAGTATTTGAAGGAAAAACGATGTTTGATGGCTCCTCCATCAATGGGTTCTCTTCCATCAAAAACTCTGACTTATTCTTGAGACCGGATTTAGATCGTCCACGGTATGAACAAGATGGTGATGAGAATATTTTGGCATTCTTCTGCGATGTTTGCACACCAGAAGGCGAACGATACGAATATGATCCCCGGAACGTATTGAAAGATGCGCTCGAACGTGCCGCCAAAGACGGCTATTCGGTATTCGTCGGTGCAGAGCCAGAATTCTTTATTTTTGACGAAAACGGCGAGTTTTATGATGAAGCTGGTTACTTCTCGACACGTTCAGAAGACAAAGGCTATGAAGTACGTCAACATATTGCGAATCGGTTGAGTGAAGTCGGATTTAATATTGAAGCGGTCCACCATGAAGTCGCCCCGGCACAACATGAGATTGGCATCAAATATGACGATGCACTCCATACTGCGGATAATATCCAGTTCTTCAAAGAAATCGTCAAGATTGCTGCGAAAGAAAAAGGGGCATCTGTTTCGTTCTTACCAAAACCGTTACGTGACGTGAACGGTTCGGGAATGCATCTTAATATCTCGGTATGGAAGAATGATGAATCCGGTAACCCGACAAACAATGCGTTCGACGAAGTTGATGCGGACTATGGCCTCTCAAAAACAGCTCGTCATTTTATCGAGGGAATTTTAAAGCATGCCCGCGCCACTGCCATCTTTACAAACCCGCTCCCTGAGTCGTACGAGCGTCTCGTTCCTGGATTTGAGGCTCCAGTCAATATTTGCTGGAGTCCATCGAACCGCAGTTCGATGATTCGTATCCCGGCTTCTCGTGGAAGTGCGACACGTGTCGAAGTGCGTAATCCTGACCCGAGTGCAAACCCATACTTGGCACTTGCTGCGCTCATTTATGCTGGACTCGAGGGAATCGAACAGCAACTTGTTCCGTCTTCTCCGAATGAAGACGACTTGTTCGAATATTCAGCAAAACAGATTGAGAGCCAAGGAATCGCATCACTCCCGGCAACGTTCCATGAATCGATTCAATCCCTGAAGCAAGACAACTTTCATGACTACTTTAATCACAATATGGTCGATCGTTACTTGTCACTCATTCAAGTACGAAAATAAAAACAAGCCAGCCGCTCTTCAGCGGCTGGCTTGTTTCATGATTAATGAATACCACGCATGTACACTTTGATTTTTGGTGCGAGCGCGAATAGGATCAAACTTAAGACGATGGCAGCACCACCGATGATTCCGAAGTATAGCATTTCATTCTCTGGTGAGTAAAATTTGACGAGCTGTGCGTTAATTCCTTGTGCAGCAGCATTTGACAAGAACCAGAGTGACATCGTTTGAGCAGAAAATGCGGCTGGGGCGAGTTTTGTCGTAGCTGACAAACCGACCGGTGATAAACTGAGTTCACCCAAGACGACGATAAAGTAACTCAAGACGAGCCAGAGCGGGTTGACGAGGGCATCTGGACCGCTGAAATAAGCAGGAAGTAAGATGACCAAGAAACTGATTCCTGCAAACAAGATCCCAAATGCGAACTTCGTCGGGATGCTCGGCTCGCGATCTCCTAGATGTACCCATAACCAAGCGAAAATCGGTGCGAGTAAGATGATGAAGAGCGGGTTCAATGATTGGAACCAAGCCGGTGACAATGTGAAACCGAAGAACTCAAGGTCAGTCCGTGTGTCCGCATAACTTGCGAGGATTGTTGCCCCCTGCTCTTGAATTGCCCAGAACATGACGGAAGCGATAAAGAGCGGGATATAAGCAATAATCCGAGACCGCTCGACTTCTGTTGTTTTTGGACTGCGATACATCATAATGAAATACAATGTCGGAATCGCAATTCCGAATACTCCGACAAGCGAGATGAACGTATTGATCGTGAACCAACCAAGTGGAATCAAAATCGCAAGTAGGATAGCGATTGCGATAGTGGCGATACTGACGATTCGAATCGTTTTCTTCTTCTCTTCAGGCGTCAACGGGTTTGGAACATATGACCCGGCTAGACCGAGATTTGTCTTACGGGTCAGGACGAAGACGACAAGACCGACGAACATTCCAATCGCGGCAAGGGCGAAGCCCCAATGGAAACCATAGTCTTTTTGTACTTGTCCGACGATGAGTGGTGAAATAAACGCCCCCAAGTTAATTCCCATGTAGAAGATACTAAATCCAGCGTCACGGCGGCGGTCCGTCTCGCTATACATATCTCCAACAATGCTTGATACGTTTGGTTTTAATAAACCAGTACCGATGACAATTAACGCCATCGAAATGAACAAGAAGACGACACTTCCCGGAATTGAGAGGACGATGTGTCCGAGCATGATGAACACACCACCGTAAAAGACTGCACGTGACGTCCCGAATATCCGGTCTGCGAGCCATCCCCCAATGACTCCTGACATATAGACGAGCGCACCATAGACGGACATGATCGATAGCGCGACGTTACGGTCGAGCCCGAGTCCTCCTTCAGAAACCTCATAGTACATATAGAATACGAGGATGGCACGCATTCCATAGTATGAGAAACGTTCCCAAAATTCTGTGAAAAACAATGTGAACAATCCTTTCGGTTGTCCTAAAAAACCTTTTTGTGGAACGCTATCCACAATTGTTTGTTTATCGATCCTTTCCATGAAAGATCCCTCCTTAACCGTTTTATCATAAAAAGGATTATTATGATTGTAAAGTGAAATTGAAAGATAATTTCAAATTTTAATAAATATGAAAAGAAACAAAAGACCACATCTCATAAAAATAGAGAGTGGTCAATGAGTGATTAAGCAGTCTTTTGTTTTGCTTCGGTTGATTGGACGTAGCGTCCGAGTTGCCAGTAAATAATGCCTGATAAGCAACTCGCACCACCAATCAAGATTAGAGCGATGTGCCCGGCACGATTATCAAAAAAGACACTTGCGATAATAGGTGCCGTGACTCCACCGATCAGCCACTGGACACTGGCAGCGCCGTTGTAGGCGCCGCGCATATTCTCCGGAGCAATCAAGGCGATGAACGTTTGTTGAACAGGGGACATGATCATCTCACCTAACGTGTAAAAGGCATAAACGGCGAGTAAGATACCTACGAGGGGCACATATGGCGTATCAAGTGCGAACAAAGTTCTTGGCACAATCGCCAATAAGATCATGCCGATACCAAATACGGTCGCTCCGGCCAACATGACTTTACCAAATGGTCTATTCCCAAGTTTTGATGCGATCGGGAACTGGAAGAGTACGACCATGATTCCGTTCAATGCTAAAAGATAAGGGAACGGATTTTGTTGTGCGGTATACGTCGGAAGCGATTCTTTTAAAAAGAGTGGCAGCATGCTCTCGACGACTGAAAATCCCATCGATATGAATATACCTGCAAAGATGAAAATAAGAAAAACGCGATCGTTGTAAAATACGCGCAACACTTCTCGGTTACTCGGGGTTTCATCTTCTGTAAATTCCGGCAACGATTCTCTGATAAAGTATCCGAGTGTGAGCGCATATAAGGCAAAGACGAACGCTGCTGTAAAGAAGATGAGCTCACGGTCGATGAACAGCACCGCGCTCCCGAGAAGCGGTCCGAATGCAGCACCGATATTATGCCCCATCCGTAAGAGTCCGAATGCTTCGTTCATATGCTCAGGCTCCGTGACGTCAGCGACCATCGCGCTTGCCGCAGGGTGGAAGAGTGAGTTCGTCAACCCGAGCATTGCGTTCAATAAAAGGAGTGGCCAAAACGAGTCAGCGAAGGCGAACCCGACGAGAGCGAGTGCGTCCCCTATGATGGCGATCATCATGATTGGTTTTCGACCATATAGGTCAGCAAGCCGTCCCCCAATCATCGAACCGAGTAGGGCCATGATGGGACCCGTCGCCATAATGATTCCGACTTGAAGGTAGCTGTCTAACTGATCACTATAATAAAGGACTAAGAATGGGGCAATCATGAACATCATGATTCCCGTGATCGTCTCCCCTAAGAAACGAATCCAGATGTTGCGGTCGAGCCGCTTGAGTGTTTGAAACATACAGGTCACCTGCTTTATTAAATTTATGATACACAAAAGGGACGTCATATGCATAAAGGCATACGACGTCCCACATTGTTTATGCATGCCTAGATAGGCAGGCATCTTAGATATAAATCAATCGAAGAGGTGCCTGCCAATCAGTATGAACTTGAGTGAATGCTTTCGAAGATACTACTGACATAGGAACCTCTCCTTTCTTTTAAATATTAATCTTCTTTTCAACTGTATGACACATTTGTTTAATATGTCAACAATTTCATGGGGAGAATCAAAGTAACTCGTTCAAATTTTTCCGATTCAGTCGATAATCGATGAGTCGGGACAAGACAACTTGAATCATGGCCGTGATTGGGACACTCACGAACATTCCGACCAGTCCGAATAGACTGCCTCCGATGATGATTGACGTGATGACCCAAAACGGGGTGATGCCGACACTACCCCCGAGAATCTTCGGTCCGAGCCACAACCCATCAAACTGTTGCAACAAGAAGATGAACAGGAGCACGAGCAGTGCCGTGAACGGATCATAGAAATAGGTGATGATGAACGCAGGAATCATCCCGAGGAGCGGTCCGACGTAGGGAATAAAGTTTAAGACGCCGACGATGATCCCGAGGAGTAGCGCATATGGGGCACCGATGATCAAGAGCCCGATGACTGCCAATACTCCAATGATTAGACAGTCGAGCGACTTGCCGATAATGTATCGTTTAAAGATGTAATCCATCTCTTGAAAGATATCGATTGTCGTCTTCGCAGTACCAACGGGTAATAGCGCGTAGAGAAGACGCTTGAACATCCGGGCAAAGACTTCTTTGTCCTTCAAGAGATAGATGGAGATCACAATCCCGATTAAGAAGTTAATCAGTGTCATCGTGAAGCTTGATACATAACTGACGGACGAGAGGACGGCCAATTCAACCCATCCTGAATAACGTTCCTCGAAGCGGGCAAAATCAATCGCCTGAGCAATTGTCGCGTTATAATCTCTCAAGTAATTATTCACCTCACCTAAAAACACGTCGATTTGACGAATATATACCGGTAACTCATCGATGAGTGATGACAGACTCGAGTAAATCCGCGGGAACAACGTGACGACCGAAATCGCCAAGATGCCGATGAACGTGATATAGACGATAAGTAGTCCCTGATACCGCTTCAAGTGGAACCGTTCTTCAATATAGGAGAGAACGGTGTTGAGTAACAAGGCGATGGCAATCCCCATGATGATTGGGGTCAGTAACTGGAACGTGTACTGTAAGACACGTGAGATGGTATCCGGTTCACTGATGACACGCCATAAGACGAGTAAAATCAGCCCGATTACACTCAGTTTCCAAATAAGTTGACGATTAAGCTCCAATGCTCTATCCCCTCATACAAATATAATTTTTCTACTCTTTTACTATGAATGTTTTTTGAAAAGGATTCAATAGATGTTAACCTTGAAAATTTTCTAACATAGGAAGTATACTGACGAGACAGAACGGGTTTGTTTACGGTGAAATGTCGAGCGTCATCAACTTCATCCACTCGATTCTATTCATCCAATACAGTCATTAGGAATCCGATTGGCAGCCAAGTTAAAACGTACCTAAAAAATAATCGTGTCGCCTTGGCGACACGATTTATGCGTTGTGGAGCAAGCGTTTCAGTTCAGCGATGCGGTCATTCCGAGGAATGAACGTTCGAATTTCCTTTTCACTGAAGCCGACCTGGATCCGATGATGATCGAAGACGATCGGACTTTTTAAGATTTGGGGATTCGAGGCGACAAAACTGTATAGTTCCCGTATCGACATCTCGTCGAGCTTCTCTGCAGCTTGTTTATAGACACTCTTTTGGACCGACAACAAGTCGGTCGTCCCATTCTCGGTCAGGCTTAACATCTCTTTAAATTCGCCAAAGGACAAACCTTGGTCGGTCAATTTCTTTTCGATGAAGGGGATGTTTTGTTCCCGCAACCAATCAATCGTTTTTCTAGAAGAACTACAGCTCGTATGCGTGAATACCGTGACCGTCACGACAACCACTTCTCCTTTACATCAGTTTGGTTCTAACTATTATCTCTTTTTATACGTTGTGTTTCAGGATTATGTTTCAAATCACATACAGTTTCTTTTTGATTGAAGAAGACTTCGTTCGGGTACAGTTCTCATGAACAACACGCTAAGGAGGAATCAAGATGTTTGATTATACCGTGCAATCTGATCGCACTGTGGATGACGTTGTCGTTCGACTCGGAGAGGCATTGAAAGAGGAATCGTTTGGCGTATTATGGGACTTTGACTTGAGTGAGACACTTGAGAAAAAGGGTCAAGCGATTGAAGGAAAGTATCGCATCTTAGAGGTATGTAATCCGAAAGCGGCAAAAGAAGTACTATCCGAACGATTAGAGGGAGGTTATTTCCTTCCATGTAAGATTGCGGTGTACGAAAAAGACGACCATACACGAATCGGCATGCCGAAACCGACAGCATTGATTCGACTCATCGATGACGAATCGTTACAAGCCGTTGCAGCAGACGTCGAATCTAGATTGCAACGTGCAATCGACCAAAGCAAGTAATAATTCTACCTTCCGCTCAAGAAACATGGGCGGAATTTTTTCGTATAGAACAGTTAGATAATGGTAAAATTGGATAGTACGATGACTGGAGGGGATTTTGTGTCCAAGCGAGGTATTGCGATGCTTGTAGGAGCATCACTATTAAGCGCATGCGGAACATCTGACATAGAAGTGATTCAATTAGACTATATAGAAGACCAATGGAATGTCGAAAGTTATTCAAAAGAAGGGGAAATCGTTCCGATTTACGAAACGAAAGAAGTGCTTGCGGCATGTGAAGGAGAACGACCGACCGAGCTTAAGGGGAACGTCACCGTATATCAAACGGTGATTGCAGGAAGAGAAGAACTCGTGTCTAGCCTTAATCCTTATATGATGAAAGTGGTCACATATTTAGAAGGGGACGAGCGCTATGTCGTTTGTCGAGAGAGCTATACGAATCAATTGATGGCTGAAACGGTTGACGCGTTCCCATCCTTTGTGGGGACATCTGAAGGCAACAGAGTTCCTCGATTACCTAGCATTGATCAAACGCCGTCATCTTTAAAGGACAAGTTAGCGGAAGCAGACGTGCTAGACTTTGATGGGAAACAGATTACCCCGCTCCCGCATACGTTACTAGAGGTCACCCCGGCACTATACGGCAATCTTGAAATTGAACTTGATGGTAAAGTGATCAGACATCCAATCGCCCAATTTGAACCGATTGGAATCGAGATGCCGAATCAACAGATTGCCATTGGATATGATAAAAAATCGTTTCGTCCATACATTCTCTACTCATATGACGGTCATTATTTTATGCCACATCCTATTGAGTTTGTAGAGCTGAAGGACCCCGAGTCAAAAGAAAATACTGTCTTTTCTGAATTAAGTATCCAGTCCATCGTGGAATCTCGTGAACTCAATGAGAAAGAGTCTATTCCCTTATATGAATTCACGTATATTAAAAAAGGACAGCAAGTGACTGAAACAATGTCGGCACGTTTCGTGCCCGGCACGTTGCTGAAGGAAGATGAAGAGCCTACCCCGATGTTCGAGGATTGGATGCCTGCATATGAAGAAGGACCAAGAGTCATTGCACATCGTGAAACGTTTGACGGAAAAACACTAAGTCATCCTGACTTTCTCGAGGCATCGAAGAAAGAATCCAAAGAAGTCGTGAAGATACTAGAGGAAGCCGTATCGGTCAATCGTTCAGGAGAGTCTTTAGACTTTCGATACTTAACGTTAATCGATGGATTGAAAGGTCAAGAATTCGAAATCAGTTATACACAACGTTCCAAAAAAGTCGATATTTATCTGACAGATCCGCTTCGTGATCAAACGTTTAAACTATCAAGCGAAGGGGCGGAAGCGTTCTTAGACATCTTTCCGCGGATGAGGGAGTCGTTATGAAACGAATCGTATTCATATTGTGTATGGTTGGCTTATTAGTAGGTTGTGGTACTCGAGAAACCGATGTCGTGCAGCTAGACTATATGCCAGAGCAATGGGTTGTGAGAGATTTGTATTCGGGTCGGATGGATGCTAAGTCGGAGACGTGGGCGAGTCATATCCTCGGTGCATGCACAGGCAAGCCGATCACACAAATTGAAGGGGATGTGACGGTTTTCAATTCATATGCTTTGAATCGGAAAGTAATGATATCAGATTATGATCCAAACAACTATAAATTAGTGACCTTCCTAAAAGGAAAAGAGAATTTTACCATTTGCTATGATGGCGATTATTCCAAAATGAAATTAGGAAAGATAGATGACATACCCGATTTTCTTGATTTGACATCCGGTGTGGAGGTTCCGCACGTCCCTTTGATCAAAGCGGGTACGAAAGAGGAGGAAAAAGTCGCAGAGCAGAGTGATCCTTCAGAATACCTTGGGATGCCGATTAATCTATTCGAAGAGACCATGGTTCACGTGACCACCCCATTAAATGGAACAATCGGATTAACAATCGGAGAACAACAAGGCCTCTTTCCAATCTCATTCATTGAGCCATATAATGCTCAAATGGGAACCGCGAAAATTGCGCTTGGCTATAATGACAAATTGAAACAAGCCTATTTTTATTTCAAGGCAACAAACGGAGCCACATCAATCCAACCGTTTGTTGTTTGGGATGAGGATGAATTTGGACATGAACCCATCCAGTTCGAAGGATTACAAGTCGAGCGGGTACTTCAAACAGACACACTCGATCCAGGTGTAAAGACGCCTCTTTACACATTCTCATACAGGAAAAATGGGAAGCGTGTGAAAGCCGATGTCAGCTTAACGTACACGAAAGGCGAGTTTGCCACAAAAGAAACCATTGACGAAGATATCATTGCGAACCCTTCCGTACCGCGCGGCCCATTCTTCTTTCTCCATAAAACACCGTTGGATGGAGCGGCTACATTGGAGTATCCGGACACATTGCGTGCGGCAGGAATCGACATGTCTGATTTGATGAACGCATTTGAGGAGGCAGAGCCTGTGGATCGAGCTGGGGAAGTGGGGGACTATCCGCTTCTCACCATCATCGAAGGATGGAAAGGACAAGAGTTTCAGTTAAGCTTCAAGAAACGGTCTAAAAAAGTGGATGTCTATGTAACAGATGAAACACGAGGCCAGACGTTCAAACTGACAAGTGCCGGTGCAGAAACCTTCTTCTCTTACTTTCCCGATTCAAAGAAATAAAGGCGCCTTTTGGCGTCTTTATAAATGGTAAATACTTCAAACTCAAGATATTGACCTTATGTATAAAAAGTGTGAGATGGGACACCATTCGTTACGTTACACTGTAATTCATGATTTCGTACGAATATCCTATTGAAAAGAAAGGTCGGTATTGAGAATGAGTACTTTGAACCAGAAAGATGTGACTTCAGTCGACGTGCTTCGGTCCATCGAGACGAACATGGCAATGATCCGATTCGATCGCCAACGCCGTGTTGTCGATGTGAA
The DNA here is from genome assembly GCF_018617685.1 of Exiguobacterium sp. s57. Lineage (NCBI taxonomy): Bacteria > Bacillati > Bacillota > Bacilli > Caryophanales > Exiguobacterium > Exiguobacterium sp. s57. The sequence goes on along the minus strand of NZ_JACSKR010000001.1, from coordinate 424,729 downwards.
TGATACGTTCGCGAAAGCGATGAAGTACAAACGAGAAGAGATGATCGGGATGCAGCATCATCTCTTCTGTCCTTCATCTTTTGTGAATAGCCCGGACTATCCTGAATTTTGGGAGAAATTATGGAACGGATTCAGTTTCTCGGATAAGGTGGAGCGCGAGAATGCGAAAGGGGAGACGATTTGGCTCGAGGCAACATATATGCCGATCCTTGATGGGGACGAGGTCATTGGTGTCGTCAAAATTGCATCAGATATCACCAAACGTCAACAGGTGATTGAAGAGTATGCGTATCGTTTCAAATCGATGACCGATGTGCTCGATGATCGGGCGAAGACGGGGTTGAACGATACGAGCGAATTGAATGAAACGATTGAAAAGCTTGCGAAAGATGCTGTTGACAATCTCAACGCCCTGCAAAATTTAAGACGTCAAGCAGATGACATCGCCAAGATTGCTTTGTCTATAAAAGAGATTGCGGCTCAAACGAATCTATTATCCCTTAATGCCGCCATCGAGGCAGCACGGGCCGGTGAGCATGGTCTCGGGTTCAATGTCGTGGCAACGGAGGTGCGGAATCTTTCCCGTATGGTCGAACGTGCCGTCGTAGATGTCAATTCGAATACGGAAGGGATGAACCTTGAACTTCAAAAGATTGTAGAAGGTGTCACTGCGTCTAATCGAGAAATTCAATCGAGTGCCAAAACGATGGAACAGACGATGGAGCGCTTCCAGTCGTTCGAACAGGCTGCTGCCGAGTTACATGATACGGCCGACACGTTCACTTCCAACCTGTAAACCGATTGACCCTAGGACGGGTCGGTCGGCTTTTTTAGTTGTAACGTATGTCCGTATTGTTTCAACCATGCTTTCGCACCATCCATTTCTGGATAAACGGTACGCAGCGTCTTCCAAAATGAAGCGGAGTGGTCGAAGTGCACGAGATGTGTCCACTCATGTGCGATGACGTAGTCCATAATCTCTATCGGCGCCAACATGAGTCGGACGTTGATGGAGATGGTCCCGTTCGAGCTACAAGATCCCCAACGTGTCTTTTGATGGGCAATTCGTACGTTCATTGCTCGGACATCTAGACGTTCTTCATATAATGGTGCCCGTTCACTCACATAATGTAAGGCGCGTTCGCGTAACCATGTCTCATACTTCTGCCAGAGCGTAGTTTCGTCCCATGCGTTCGGCACCAAAAATGAAGTACCGTCATGTCTGATTGTCTTCTTATCATCTTTTCTAGTCGGATAGACCTTCCCGTGGAGGATGAGTCCTTCATCGAGAACGGACGTTTGTTTCGGGAGATTTTGCAATGTATCACGAATCCATGAATCATGCTCTTCTAATATGTGGTCGACGAGATGTTTCGGCAAACGTTCCGGGATGCGGAGCTCGATACCGTCCGGAGTGACGTGAAATGCGGCTCTTTTCCTTCGCTTGTTTCGAATGATGTTGACGTGCATAGGCGATCTCCTTTCATTTCTCGATTGAGTATAACGAAGTCGATGACAATCCGCCATACTTTTTTACTACGTAGTCGAATCAACTTTGATACAGTAAGAGAGGGAGGGATGAACATGAAATCGATTTTACAACAACAACTCGTACGTAAAGGCACAAATTCAGTGAAGTGGGATGGCTTAGAGCGATGGTTCCATCTGTCGGAAGATGTCTTGCCATTATGGGTAGCGGATATCGATATCCGTACTGCACCATCTATTTCAGAGGCGCTTGCTTCAACAGCTGCACAAGGAGAATTTGGTTATACTTTATTCGCGAGAGAGGCACAAGAAGCCGTCCGCTCTTGGTATGATCGTCGCCACGATTTGAATGTTGACCCGAAACACATCATGTTTTCAAGCGGGGTCGTTCCAGCGTTGACGCACATCGTCGAGGCGTTGACAGAAGTGGGGGATGGGGTCGTCATCCAGTCACCTGTCTATCCACCGTTCCACGAGCTAGTCGTCGGTTCGAAACGTCAAGTGTTCGATGCGCCTTTGACGGAGAAAAACGGTCGTTACGAGATGGATTTTTTCGCGCTCGAGGAGGCGATGAAACAAGCGTCTCTATTCTTGCTTTGTTCTCCGCATAATCCGGTCGGACGTGTTTGGACAAAAGCAGAATTGACGAAAGTGGTAGAACTGGCGAATCAGTACGATGTCATCGTCGTTGCGGATGAGATTCATGCTGATTTGACATTTCCATCTCACAAACATACTGCCATCGGCTCGCTCGACCCACGTGTCATCACGGTGAGTGCACCATCGAAAGCATTCAATATTGCCGGGCTCTTCGCATCTTATATCATCTGTACAGTCGATGATTGGCGTAAACAGATCATCAAAGTACAAAACAAACATCATGTCCTACCTACACCGTTTGCGAACACAGCTATTATCGCGGCGTATACTGATAGACGTGCGGAACGCTGGCTCGATCAGTTACAGGAAGAGCTCGAGCAACAAATGAATGAGGTGATTGATTCGATTGAAACGAATCTACCAATGCTCCATACAACACGTCCTGAGGCGAGTTATTTACTTTGGATCGACTTTTCGGAGCTCCCGATGACCGCAGAAGAGCGAAAGTCTTGGCTCCACGGAGATGTCCGCGTTTTCTTGTCACCAGGCGGTCCGTTCGGTCCTCACGGAGAAATGTTCGAGCGTATGAATATTGGTACACGTCGTGAACTTTTAGATGAAGCGATTGCACGGCTACATGTACAAATGAAACGAAAAGCGTTTGTCTAAAACGAGAATCGGGAAAAATTCACAATGAGATGATGAGAGAAAGTGAGTGGATAGCATGGAGAAAATCAATTGGAAGAAAAAGATGGAAGAGCAGTTAAGGCGTAGTGGATTCACCTTGGAAGTCGAAAATATGTCCAATATCCGCTTAACTGAGATTCATGCGAGTTCTTCTCCCCTAATCTCCTATCCCCTACGCATTCGTCTATATGAACGGATGGGATGGCTCATGTGTACGGTTGACTCGCCAACGCTTGACCGGAATGTAGATCACCCACTTTTCGAGCGGATGGTAACTGCCGTTTTCGAACGGATTGTCCGACATTTATATAACGGGTATGGGTTTAATGTATTGACATTCATCGGTGATACAGGAAATTACATCGCGCCGAAAGATTCAGAGACGGGAGAAGTCGTCCGACTCGTCGCTCACCTTTGGAATGACCGCTCGTATATTCATCTCGACACGTTCGAGGAGTATCCGGCCTTATACGTGACCCCGCCATGGGCCCATCAGGCATACGCAATCGAAAGCACAGATGATGAATGGGTCATCTATTCAGGAAGAAGCGGACGACCATCAACCGATTATCGAGCGAATGGTGTCGAATTGAAACCGCATCGTTTGGCGGACGGGGAACTGTTCTTCCCAGTCGACCGGATTTCAAAAGACAAAGGGACACTTGCCCTTGCCGAGTGGCTACGGCTAGAACGGAGAGAAGTCGAGGACTTTATGATGTCGTTCATGCAGACGATTCAAAAGTTTGACCCGTCATTCGGATTCGCGTGGGGCGGGACAGAAACGTTTTTTCATGGGGTACCAGTGGAGCCTTATGCGCAAGTACTCAGACTCGAGAATCGCAAACGCCGCTATCGCGTCATGAATAATACGGAGAAACGGTTGTTCGCCGTATCGGACGACGCGAACGAATGTCTGAAAGAAGTGAGTCAGACATTAAGGACGATCACGCTACCAGAACGACGTGTGTCAGCACTTGGACAACTTGTCATGGGAATTTGGCAGCAGTTCGAGCCTGATGAAGAAACCTATATTCAAGAAGTTGCTTATCGAGATATCTCTAAATTTCAGATGGAAGAGAAAATTGGTCATGCTCTTGCGAATCAACAACCGATTCGCTGGATCGACAAGAATCATCCACATCAACACGTGATTGAATATGCTCATCTACGGATTACGTTTCCGAATCGACCACCAGGTCTTGTTACTGTCGAACCTGCTGACTCTGGTTATGAGAGAGGTGCCTTATGAGAATCGTTGACGCACGGGCCATGCCTATCGACCACGAAGATGTAATAGCGGTCACGTCATCTTCTGTCTACTATCGAGAAAAAGTAGGTCGCACGACTTTTTCTCTTTATCGTTTTGATGAAGAGAACGCTGCGGTTACACAGTTAAATCGTCATCCGTATGAAGACTACGGCTATGCAAAACTTTTCGTGGATAGGGACATCGTGTATTTTTTGAATGAGATACCAGATGGGCAAGGTGTGATCAAGACAGAGTTGATTGCGTTTTCTTATGAGGAGGGGACCGAGGAAGTCCTAACAATGTTTGAAAAACGAGGAAATAGTACGTTGTTTTGGGTACTTGATAACCGTTACTTCCTCTTTTTGACGGCGTTTGAATCGTCTGAATCTGATGAGGCGTGGTTATACGATCGAGTGACGGGTCAACGTGAACGCATTCGGGATGAACGACTCGTCGGCAAAACAGAACGTTTTCGTGAGTTGTACTTGTTCACTACTAATTTTAATGGTGTGCCATATATTGTGTGTAACGCGAGACTTGATGAATTTGACTATTATGACGCGCTCGATAACGGACGAATCTCTCCAGATGATCCGATTGATCACTCCGAGGCACTTCTCATATGCACGCTAGACGAAGCGATCGAGGCTATCTGGGACCAACAAGATGAATTGCCTTTTGATGATATTCTTCGCTTACATGGAAAAGGGGATACAGTTCAATATCTTGGGGATAACGATGGTATCCTTCGATTTTCCGCATTTGTCGATGCATTGAACGAGGAAGTCATTTATGACTTGACGGCACCAGATGTGTTACACGAAGTGTCAGTCGTCGATTGGGGCGCCTATGAACCGCTCGACTTCACATATGACGACATCGGTTCAACGATTTTTATAAAAGTTGATGAAAGTGATATGCATACAGAAGTCATTGATATCACCACGGGGGCACGCTATATCGATGTGAACCCTTTTGAACGTGTCATCAGTCAACGCTATCTCGTCCATGAGTATACTGATGGACTCACAAGCGGGGTCATCCTCTTTGATTTGGAATTAGAAGAGCGTTTTGCATATGAAAATGCTTACTTTATGGTCATTGATGATACGATTTTAATTTTGTCAATGTCTAGCATTTAAATATAAACACCACCTATAAATTAGGTGGTGTTTATATTTGGATATATGGTTAACATAACGTATTATTGTAAACCTGATACCGCGTGTTTTTTGCGTTCGTCACCGATATGGGCATAAACTTGGGTCGTTGCTACCGATTCATGTCCGAGAAGTTGTTGAATCGTCAACACGTCAATCCCACTCATTGCAAGTCTTGTCGCGAATGTATGTCGAAGTTTATGTGGTGTCACTTGTTTGTGGGTCAAAAAGGGAAGGTACGGCTTTAACCGATCGATGTGGCCTTTCAGCACATGTTGAACCGTCCGCACGGCAATACGTCTTCCTTTATCATTTTGAAATACCGCTCCATCACTCGACACGTGTCTATACTCAGTAAGGAGGGGATGGAGTGGGTTGGCGATCGGGATGACACGTTCTTTATTCCCTTTCCCGATCACACGGATCGTTTCCGTCTCGAAGTTGATATCGGACCAATTGAGTCCAACGAGTTCGGACACGCGCATCCCCGTCAGTCCGAGCAGTTGGATGATCAAAAAGTCGCGCGTGCGATTCGTTTCATAATAACTCGCTTCGCGGTTCGTCATCCCGACGTTGCTTCGTACGAGCGTGGAGAAGTCGAGCCATTCCGACTCTGTCAAATAGACTGGATTCCGTTTGCCTCGTTTCGGACGTTCCACAGCTTGGAATGGGTTCACTGCTGCCTGGTTTGTCTCAATCAAATAATTGAACAGGGATTGTAATGTCGATAGTTTTCTATTAATGACACTCGGTGCGTTCTCGAGGTCGAGGGCTAAATAGGTCGCATACGCTTCTGCCCCAGCATGGTCAATCTCGATGAATGCCGTTAAATCAACTGTTTCAGGGTCTAGTTCAGTCCCGCTTGCATGTTCGACCCACCGAAAGAAGTCCAATACATCATAAACGTAGCGTTGTGCCGTTTGTTTGGAATAGTGTTTGGCAGCTAGATGGTGAAAAAAATATTGAATAAATGTCGGTAGTCGATGCAGACCATTCAACTCGAATCGTTTCGTAGTCGTAGGTGTCGATCGCTGTCCAAGTTGACGGAAAATACTCATTGAAATCTCCTTTCTTCAGGTTGATCTGACTTGATTTTTACCGTTTTGCTTACCTTCTCGAAGATAATCATCCGCCTCTTTCACTATCTCTTCAATCGTATCAAAACCACTGCGAACCGCGAGTCCGAACGTCATCGTGACACGAAGTCGTTCGCCTGCGTAATCGAGATACGTCGTCTCGATATGTCGTCTTAACTGTTCGATTGTCTCGTAAAAGTCGTCGGACGGGTCGGATAGGAAGATCAGGAACTCTTCTCCCCCCAACGGACCGTAATCCCGTCGACATCGGATAGGGTCGAGGCAACCTGTTGAATGACACGATCTCCACAGTCGTGACCATATGTTTCATTGAAAGATTTGAATCGATCGATATCACCGAGCGCGAGCGCGTATGGTACACCGTCCCGAGTGGTCTGCTCGATTGCTTCGGAGATTCGTTCATGACCGACTTTACGATTCAATAGCCCGGTCAACCCATCGGTCGAGGCGAGGATTTGCAACCGCTCGTTCGACAGTTCGAGTTCATCCGGCACTGCCACGACAGCTGACTCGAAGATGAAGGAGAGCCCTGCAATCATCATAACGGTCGATAGGATACAAAAGAGTCCAAGCGCTTGTTCTACGTGTATCGGCAGGGCCTCGATGCCGTCAGATACATAGATGAATAGAAGGCTATAAATCAGCATCGCGAGGGCCGTGGTTAAAATTCGTTGGCCCCTTGGGACACTCGGCATGAAAAAGACACCGTAGGCCATCATGAGAATAAAGTAATGCATATTGATCTCCCATCCGAGGATGACCGTCGAGATGATGGCGTTATAGATGACCTCGACGAAGAGCCCAGTGAAGAAAATACCATACCACCGTTTATGTACGAAATAAAACGAGATTGTATATTAGACGACGCTCAATCCGTTTGAAATGAAAAGTGAGTTTACTTCTAGTCGCCAAAATAAAATACAAAATAGGAAGTGGACCAACCAAGCGAGCACATTTCCGTAAAAAGCGAAGCGCTCATTATACAGTGTTCCACGACTAACTTCATAAGCTGTCCTCATCTTACACCCCCTACTTTTCAGTATATCGAAAGAAGAATCATATTTGTATAAAAGTCATAAAAACACTATATAAATATTGCCTATACTCGGTATCTAACATTGCGTGAAATAGATATTTCACGCAAGGTTCTTGATTTGTACTTTCGTTTACTTATCGGTCAGTTAATCATTAAATCATTTTTATCGCAAAATAAAAGGTATACAATAATTTGTTATGTAAACCATATTGATTTGTCTTGAGATTGAAATGATGAACCATTATACCTTATGATGAAAATAAGACTTGAAACCGTTAGGAAGGTAACGTTACACTGTAAACGTAAACCAAAGGGGGATTTTGGATGGATGATCAGCGTTTGAAACAACTTTTGTCTGAAGCGAAAACCATCGCGGTCGTCGGCGTGTCCGACAACCCAAACAAGACGGCCAACCAGATTGCGGAGTATTTACTCCGTGTCGGCTATACCGTCATCCCTGTCAACCCGATGCTCGAAAAATGGAACGGCCGCAAGGTGTATCCTTCCGTCGAGAGCATCCCGGGTAGAATTGATATCGTCGACGTGTTCCGTCGCAACGAATTTTTAGCAGGTGTCGCGGAAGATGCGGTACGACATGGAGATGTCGGGCTCGTCTTCAATCAGCTCGGGCTCTCAAGTACTGAGGCAGAGCAGATCGTACGCGATGCTGGACTCGATTATATCGAGAATCGTTGCCTGTACGTGGAGCATGCTCGTCTACTCGGATAAGACCTACCTCCTTGGTAGGTCTCCTTTTTTTCAGCAACAGCTGTCGAGGGAGGCTTGCCAGAATCGATGAACAGCTATACAATAGGAAAGAAAAACGAACGTGTGTTCGAAGTTGAGGTGACTGCTATGTCAACAGATCTATTTAATTACAATGAAGACGCCATCCAGGTGCTCGAAGGACTCACGGCCGTACGGAAACGACCGGGGATGTACATCGGGTCAACCGACCATCGCGGACTTCACCATCTCGTTTATGAGATCGTCGACAATGCGATCGATGAGGCGCTCGCAGGGTTCGGTGGTCAAATCGATGTGACGATTCACAAAAATGATGCGATCACAGTCCGTGACCACGGACGAGGTATGCCGACAGGGATGCACGCTTCAGGAAAGCCGACACCTGAAGTCATTTTCACGGTCCTCCACGCCGGTGGGAAGTTCGGACAAGGCGGTTACAAGACGTCTGGTGGACTCCACGGCGTCGGTGCATCGGTCGTCAACGCGCTCTCGAGCAAGGTCATCGTGACGATTTATCGAGACGGCAAAGTGTTTGAGCAGACATTCGCTGACGGCGGTGTGCCTCAAACGACTCTGATTGAAACAGGAAAGACACGCCAGACCGGGACGAGCGTCTATTTCAAACCGGATGTAACCATCTTCTCGACAACGACTTACAATTATGACACACTCGCCGAACGTCTACGTGAATCGGCTTTCCTTTTAAAAGGGTTGACGATCACGCTCACAGATGAGCGTGCTGATAAGCAAGAAACGTTCCATTACGAGGAAGGGATTGCAGAGTTCATTCAATATTTGAATGACGATAAGGCAACACTCCATCCGATCGTCTATTTCGAAGGCACGGAGAACGAGATTGAGATCGAACTCGCGTTCCAGTTCACGGACGCCTATTCCGAGAACGTCCTCTCCTTCGTCAACAACGTTCGGACACGCGATGGTGGGACGCACGAGGTAGGTGCCAAGACGGCAATGACCCGCATCATGAACGAGTATGCGCGCAAGAACGGATTACTCAAAGAGAAGGACAAGAATCTAGACGGCGGTGACGTCCGTGAGGGACTCACGCTCATCGTCTCGGTCCGGATACCAGAGGAGTTCCTTCAGTTCGAGGGACAGACAAAGTCGAAACTCGGTTCACCGGAAGCACGCGCGAGTGCCGACAGCGTCATGGCGAAACAGTTGACGATCTTCCTAGAGGAGAACCCACAGATGGCCACGATGCTCATCAAAAAGGCGATTCGTGCGGCTCAGGCACGCGAGGCGGCTCGTAAGGCCCGTGAAGAGGCGCGGAACGGCAAGAAAAAGAAACGTTCAAGTATCTTGAACGGGAAATTGACACCGGCGACGTCGAAAAATGCCGCGAAGAACGAGCTCTTCCTCGTCGAGGGGGACTCGGCCGGTGGTTCCGCCAAACAAGGGCGTGACCGGACGTTCCAAGCCATCCTCCCGCTACGCGGGAAAGTTATCAACTCCGAGAAGTCGAAACTCCAGGACATCATGAAGAACGAAGAAATCAACACGATCATCCATGCAATAGGTGCCGGGGTCGGACACGATTTCGAGTTGGACGACTGTAATTTTGATAAGGTCATCATCATGACGGATGCCGATACGGACGGTGCACACATCCAAGTGCTCCTCCTTACATTCTTCTTCCGTTATATGCGCCCGCTCGTCGAGGCGGGTCGCGTGTTCGTCGCCTTGCCACCGCTCTATCGCATCTCAAAAGGGAAAGGCAAGTCCGAACAATTCGACTATGCCTGGGACGAAGAAGCGCTCGAGAAGCTCGTCAAGGTGTATAAGAAAGGCTATATCCTCCAACGCTATAAAGGTCTCGGTGAGATGAACGCTGACCAGTTATGGGAGACGACGATGAACCCGGACACTCGTACGCTCATCCGGGTCACAGTCGACGATGCTGCCGTCGCGGACAAACGGGTCTCGGTCTTGATGGGTGACAACGTCACGCATCGCCGGGAATGGATCGAGGAGAACGTCGCCTTCGGACTCCAGGAAGATGATTCGATCATCGCCAATGAACATGTGACTAAAGCGATTGAGGAAGTGATGTAACGATGTCGACGATTCAACACATTTTAAACTTATCTCTCGAACAGGTCGTTGGAGACCGGTTCGGGCGTTATTCGAAATATATCATTCAAGACCGTGCCTTGCCGGACGCGCGAGACGGTCTCAAGCCTGTACAGCGCCGGATTCTATATGCGATGCACCATGAAGGGAATACGAACGACAAGCCGTACCGGAAGTCTGCGAAGACCGTCGGGAACGTCATCGGGAACTATCACCCGCACGGTGACTCGTCCGTCTATGAGGCGATGGTACGTCTCTCGCAAGACTGGAAACTCCGTTATCCGCTCATCGACATGCATGGGAACAACGGATCGATGGACGGTGACCCGGCAGCGGCCATGCGTTATACGGAAGCGCGTCTCTCGAAGATCGCAGGCGTCATGCTGACGTCGATTGCGAAGAATACGGTCGACTATACGCCGAACTTTGACGACTCGACAGAAGAGCCGCTCGTCTTGCCGTCACTCCTCCCGAACTTGCTCATGAACGGGACGACAGGAATTTCAGCCGGTTATGCGACGGAAATCCCGCCCCATAACTTGACGGAAGTCCTCAACCTTGCCATCGCGCGCTTGAAAGGACAGGTCGATAACGCGAAAGACGCGCTCGAGTACGTCGCAGGTCCTGACTTCCCGACCGGAGGGACGGTCATGGGGAAAGACGGCATCCTAAAGGCGTTCGAGACCGGTAAAGGGAAGGTCATCATCCGGGCGAAGTCCGAGATTGAGAAATTAAAAGGTGGCCGTGAACAGATCACGATCACAGAACTCCCGTATGAAGTGAACAAGGCGAACCTCGTCAAAAAGATGGAAGAGCTTCGCCTCGATAAAAGGGTCGAAGGCGTCGCGGAAGTCCGTGACGAGACGGATCGGACAGGCCTTCGCGTCGTCATCGAATTGAAGAAAGAAGCGGACGCGGAAGGTGTCCTTCACTTCTTCTTGAAGCATACGGACCTGCAGCTCGCTTATAACTACAACATGGTCTCCATCGTGCATCGTACCCCGAAACAGATGGGCATCATCCCAATCATCGACGCCTATTTGAAGCACGTCGAAGAAGTCGTGACACGCCGGACGACGTTCGAGCTTGAACAGGCGAAGAAACGCGCCGAAATCGTCGACGCCTTGGAACAAGCCATCTCCGTCCTCGATGAGACGCTTGAATTGATCCGTTCCGCCAAAGACAAAGCGGACGCGAAGAAGAAACTGATGGAGCGATTCTCATTCACAGAACGGCAGGCAGAAGCCGTCGTCATGCTCCAATTGTATCGACTCACGAACACGGACATCGTCGAGTTGCAAAAAGAAGCGAAGGTGCTCCAAAAAGAGATTGCTCGCCTCTCGAACATCCTTGAGGTGGACGCGACGAAACGGAAACTGATCGTGAAAGAACTTACGGCGTTACGTGATGAGTTCGGGGATGGCCGTCGTTCAATCATCGAGTCAGAAGTCGAGGAATTGAAACTGAAGACGGAAGTCATGATCGCTGTCGAAGAGACGATGGTCTTCGTCAGCCGCGACGGGTATGTCAAGCGTGCCTCGATGCGCTCGTACGGGGCGTCGAGTGACGTCTTGCCAGAGATGAAAGAGAAGGATCGTCCTCTTCTGACGACACAGGCGATGACAACGGACCATTTGCTCGTATGGACGAACAAAGGAAGCTACCTCCTCATTCCGATCCACCAGATCCCAGAATCAAAGTGGAAGGATGCTGGGCAACATGTCGCCAACCTCGTCCCGATCGAAGGGGAGCAGGTCATCTCGGCAGACGTCGTCTCGACGTTCGAAACAGATGCCCATTGCCTCTTCGTGACGAAAGACGGGATGGTCAAGCGTACGCCGTTACGTGACTATGACGCGCAGCGGAAATCGAAACCGCTCATGGCCTTGAAGCTGAAAAGTGACGATGAGGTCGTCTTTGCCGGAATTAGCGACGGTCCTGGACAGTTGTTCCTCGTCTCAGAGCGTGGATATGGACTCTGGTTCAAAGAAGATGATGTTCCAGTCGTCGGACAGCGGGCGGCGGGCGTAAAAGCCATGAATTTGAAAGACGGTGACGTTGTCTCCGATGCCTTCTCATTCTTCACACCACCGCTGTTCGTCCTCGTGACGCAACGGGGAGCGGTCAAGAAGATGAAACTCGAAGACCAGTTCGACTGTACGAACCGCAACCTTCGCGGAACGATGCTCATTCGTGAGGTCAAATCGAAACCGCATCAAATCCGTCGTGCGCTCCCGGTACATGGGGATGAGACGCTTCATATCGTCGGTAAAGAAAAAGTGAAAGAAGTGAGCACCAAAACCCTTACGCTACTCGATCGCTATGCCAATGGGTCATTCGTCTTTGACGAAGATTCGTTCGGCGAGATTGAAGATGTGTATCTCGATTAAAGAAATTAGGTCTGTGGGTCGGCGACTATGCCACTCACAGACTTTTTTTGTGCATTCATTGCGCCTGACTGTTTCAAGGGAATGTAAAAACCAAAAAGGAAGAATGCCTCGATTTGCCGAAAGAACATATAAGACAAAAGATAGGGGGATCTATATGTCTCAATGGCTGACGTGGGCAAAACGGATTCAGGCGCTGTCTCAGGCCGGTCTTACGTTCACACATGATCAATTTGACCGAGAACGGTATGAAGAGTTGCAGGAAATCGCAAGAGAAATGTTCGAACGTCATTCCGACTTATCGAGTGATGCCATCTTACAACTGACGCATGTGAACGGTTATCCGACACCGAAGCTTGATGTACGTGGTGTGGTCTTTAAAGATGATCGACTATTGCTCGTCAAGGAGCGGTCAGACGGATTATGGACCTTACCAGGTGGATTCTGTGAAGTAAATCGTTCTCCTGCGACGAATATCATTAAAGAAGTGGAAGAAGAGGCTGGTTTGGATGTGATTCCTGTGCGTCTACTCGCGTTGTTCGATATGCACGAACATCCCCATCCGCCACTTTCCGAGCATTACTATAAACTCTTTATCGAGTGTGCGCTGATCGGTGACGGAGAGGGGGTTGCTGGCATTGAGACGAGCGACGTCGGTTTCTTTGAGCGTGACCATTTACCGGAACTCTCTCTTGCCCGAAATACGATTGAACAGATTCATATGTGCTTCGATGCGCATTGGCAAGAAGAAGACTGGACCACTTTATTTGATTAGGAGGTTTTTTCGATGAAAGTAAGACGATACGGACATATCCATCAACTAACTTTTTACGCTCCCGTTCTGCCGATCAACGTTCAACTGTTTGAACATGACCTCGGTCTCGTCTTGATTGATACGGCGCTGAAGCGGAACGCGACCGATATCCTGTCATATATCGCTGAGCTCGACAAGCCGCTCCTGGCGATATTGTTGACGCATGCCCACGAAGACCATGTCGGCGGGGTAGACATCATCAAAGCGGAACATCCGCTCGCCGAGCTCTTCATCTCCCGCCGTGATGCCCGTCTTTTGTCAGGAGACCGATCGCTTGATGAGGGAGAACAGAGGAAAATTCGGGGGTCGTTACCGACGCTCCGTTCCACACCGGACACGTTACTCGAACCTGGTGAACGGCTATTCGGTCTACGTGTCCTTGATGCAGCGGGCCATACGCCAGGGTCTGTCGCCTATTATGACGAGACAAATCGGGTGCTATTCGCAGGAGATGCGTTTCAATCGCAAGGAGGGGCGGCGGTGGCGGGGGATGTTCGTCCATTGTTCCCACTTCCCGGACTTGCGACGTGGAACCGGACCGTTGCTGTCGAGAGCGCAGAACGGTTAGTGGATTTGGCACCACTCCTCACATTCGTCGGACACGGTGCACCATTAAAAGGAACGCACCGCCTCTATTTGGCGCTGAAGCGGGCAGAACGGAAGCGGGCAAGAAAATTTATCTGATGACGGGAGGGGTAAGGCATGCAGCTACAAGAAATCCCGATCAAACAATTTGATCAAGCCCAGCAGATGCTTGAGATACAACGAAATGCCTATGCTGTGGAAGCGGAATTGCTAGGGTTTGATGAGATACCGGCTCGATATGAGACAATCGACGTGATACAAAACTTACCAGGTACGAGCTACGGCTTGTACATCGAGGAGCGGTTGATTGGATTCGTGACTTACGAGGCATCAGAAAAAACCGTAGAAATCACAAAACTGTGCATTGATCCGACATATTTTCGATCGAGGCTGGCCACGACGTTACTTGATCATGTACTAAGCGTTCATGAAGGTCGACTTGTTTATGTGCATACCGGTAAACATAATGGACCGGCAAAACGTCTTTACACGAAGCTCGGATTCGAACCGAGTGCTGAATTTGAACCAGAACCGGGTGTCACATTGATCCGATTTACGCATACGTCTTAACAATCAATCTCATCTCACTATCATAAGTATACTAAGATAATGAGATGAGTTCTTATTTTTACTGATAATATATGTTATGTAAACTAATAAAAAGTAGAGCAATAAATTGCTCTGCATTGAAGTTCCCTATTCCTTAAAAACCTTGTACCAGTACAAAGTCAACTCGATCTGCAGACCCTCATATTGTTTGATCGTGTCGACTCCTTCAAGTTGGAATCCCTCTTTTTCATAAAAGCGACACGTAATGAGGTTATCGTACTGCACCTCAAGCGACTATCCAATTTTAGCTCAATGTTCGGCCGAGACGAGCAACACTCGTCCTACACCGCGCTTACGATGTGTTTAACGGGCCGCGATTTATTCAGTGTATGCGAATCGAAATCAATCTATTACGAGTCGATTTTTTTCCGATGTAGTTATCTCCGCCCATCGCTAAAAAATGATGCGACTGTTATGTTCGATATATTGTTTCCAGTCTAATCGATCGTAAAGAAATGTAATTTCCGTAACTTCCTTATCTAATTCTTCGACATGTGTATATCGTCTAACTTTTATGTTAATTTATCACCTGTTTCATAAATAGTTCTTCTCTGTATTAATGAAATGAATTTGGCATTCAATAGAATGATAGCGCTTCATGAATATACGTTTCAAATATAATATGAAACTGTATAAACTAAGCTTCACAGTTGCTAGACCGCTGAAGTCATGCTATTTTTAGACAGATGAAACATCTTAAGGAGGAACTCTTGTGAAACGAACGACAAAAGGTTTGGCAGCAACTTTATTTTTAGCGATCCCGCTTGCCGCTTGTGGTGATGATAGCACGAATCAAGCAGACATGACACCGTGGGAAGAGATTCAGGAAGAAGGGACATTGACAGTCGGGACTGCCGGCACCCTCTACCCCGCTTCTTTCCGTGAAGAAGAGAGCGATATGTTGACAGGGTTTGACGTTGAACTCATGAAAGAGATTGGAAATCGTCTCGACCTCGAGATCGAGTTCAAAGAAATGGCGTTTGACAATATGTTGACGGGCGTTCAAAACGGACAAATCGACATCGCAACAAACGATATCTCCGTCACCGAAGACCGTAAAGAAAAATTTGCTTTCTCAAAACCCTATAAATACACTTACGGGACTGCCATCGTTCGTAAGAGCGACCTATCTGGAATCGAATCACTCGAAGACTTGAAAGGCAAAAGAGCTGCTGGCGAAGCGACGACTGTCTTCATGGACGTAGCACGTGAATATGGAGCAGAAGAAGTGATTTATGACAACGCGACGAACGACCAGTATTTGCGTGACGTCTCGACAGGACGTACCGATGTCATCTTGAACGATTACTATCTTCAGACGCTTGCTCTTGCTTTCTTCCCTGAGTTTGATATTACAATTCACCCGGATATCGCCTACAACCCACAAGAAGTCGCATTCTTGATGAATAATGAAAACGACGAGCTCCAAGAGAACATCGACCGTGTCATGGATGAGATGCTTGAAGACGGTACGGTCAAAGAATTGTCTGAGCAATTCTATAACGGTGCGGATGTCTCGGTTGAGCCCGACGTAGACGCAACAATCGTCGAAACGAAGTAAGGTCGACATGTCGTTCTCAGATATCAAGTGGGACGCTATCTTTGACGTAGACCTAGCCATAGAATCGTTCCCTTATTTATTGGGTGGGCTCCCGAATACGATTTGGATCTCATTCGTCAGTATGTTTTTCGGTCTCGTGCTCGGTCTCGTTTTGGCATTAGGAAAGTTGTCTCCGACGCGTCTCCTTCGCTATCCATCAACATTTTATATCTCGTTCATGCGTGGCGTGCCCATCTTGATTATCTTGTTCATCCTTTATTCGGGTTTCCCGTTCATCGGGATCGAGTTCGCCGCTTTGACGGCAGCGATTCTCGGGTTCAGTTTGAACTCTGCCGCCTATATCGCTGAGATCATCCGCTCTTCGATTCGCGCGGTCGATTCAGGACAAGTTGAGGCGGCACGTTCGCTCGGGATGGGAAGATGGTTGACATTGAAAGGTGTCGTCTTGCCGCAGGCGACACGGATCGCCCTCCCCCCGCTTTCGAACGTCTTTCTCGATTTAATCAAAGCGAGTTCACTCGCCGCAATGATCACAGTACCTGAGATTTTTAACAAGGCCAAGATTGTCGGTGGACGAGAGTTCGACTACATGACGGTCTATATCGTCGTGGCATTGATTTACTGGGCGATCTGTACGTTCATGTCATTTTTTCAGGAATGGCTCGAACGTCATTTTGAACGATACTTAGATTCTCCGAAACGTTGACTGATTGGCTCTGCCGGTCGGTCTTTTTTAGTGAAATGGATTTTTGATACATCTCATGAAGTGATTATGCTATGATTTTCTTAATTATCAGAAAAATAATAGGGGGATTTTGAATGAACCATCCATGGGTTTCACATTTGAATAATCAAATCGTAGGTCAAGCGAAAGCCATCAAGCTCGCTTCGATTGCGTTACTATCGGGAGGCCACGTCTTACTTGAAGATCGTCCCGGTACGGGGAAGACGACACTCGCCCGTAGCTTGGCAAGCTCCATCTCGGCTACGTTTCAACGTGTACAGTGTACTCCGGACACATTACCAAGCGATATTTTAGGGATGGAATTGTTCAATCCGACGACAGGAACGTTTGAACGTCGGACGGGACCGATCTTCACTTCGATTTTACTCGTCGATGAGATCAACCGGACGACACCACGTACACAATCCGCGTTGCTCGAGGCCATGCAGGAACGTCAAGTGACACTCGGGGAAGTGTCACTCAAGTTACCTGATCCTTTCTTCATGATCGCCACACAAAACCCGTTTGACGGTCAAGGAACGTTCCCGCTTCCGCAAGCTCAATTGGACCGTTTCTTATTCAAGTTGACACTCGCCCCGCTTTCGAGAGATTCCGAGCGGCGCTTGATTCGCAATGAGCACCTCGCTACCGAATCCTTCTCACTGCAACCGGACGAACTGTTGAACATGCAGCAAGAAGTACGAGATGTCCGATTCCACGAGGCGATGGAAGATTACTTGCTTGATTTGATGGAGTCACTTCGTCACCATCGCGACGTCGAGGTCGGACCAAGTCCACGAGCGACGCTTGCGTACACAATGGCAGCCCGTGCGCATGCCTATACGGAAGGTCGAGACTATGTCTCTCCGGAAGATATTCGGGCACTCGCGCTTCCGATTTTAGGGCACCGCATCGTCTTGACGGTCGAAGCGTCGCTAAAGACGAAGCCATCAAAACTGATTAAATCTGTACTCGAGACCATCCCGGTCCCTTCAGAGGTGTAACATGCAGTTAGTCAGCCCACGCTATCTCGAGTCCGGCTATATGTGGCTCTTGTTCGTCGTCGGGGTCTTCACGGCACTTTATGGGAGCGTCTTGATTGCGAGTCTATTGATCGGCTTCAGTCTATATGCACTGATCATGCCTTCCTTCATGTTTCGTTTGGCCGAACAGATTCATGTCGACCTCACAGAAGAACTGAAATTATTTCCGAACGACGAGGCCGTCTATGTATTGAAACTCGTATCGACGGCAAAAGTACCGCTTGGCGTCGTCCGCCTATCCGGCTATTTACATCCGACCGTGGAATCGGAAGGACATGCGTTCTGGCGGCAGGAAAATTTTGTCGAGACAAATGCGACCGTCGACTTCACGATTCCGCTCCATGCGAAGAAGCGGGGCCCGGTTCGTCTCGAAGCGATCGGTTTGGAAATCCGGGACCCGTTGCGCATGTTTTCTCTCTACAAAGAGGACTCACTCCCACGCATCGGCTATGTCTTCCCTGAGTTTTCGCCTTATCCGATTCCAAAACGCCCGCCTACTCTCCCTGGTGAGGAGATGGTTCGTCATAGTGCCTATCGCGACCCGGAAACGTTCCAGTCGGTCACCCCATATCACGGACAACCGATGCGACAGCTGTATTGGTCCGCCTATGCAAAGACGGGCGAACTGCTCGCCCGTACTGAACAACCGGTACAAACGAATGAATATGTCATCGTCCTCGACTTGTTGACGAAGGATGGGCGGGCCCTCACCTATCAGATGGAACGCCTCATTTCACAAGCGGCCGCATTATGTCGTGATTTTGAGAAAGAAAACGCGAGTTACGGGCTGATTGTCCCGACCCTCACGAAAGATGGGATCACGTATGACCTACAACCAGGAAGTGGCGAGGTGCATTTCCGGAAGATCATGACGACGTTTGCCTGTCTGTCTGAGAGTGACTTTCCACTTGCTCGCTCCTTGTTTGAGCGAAAAGTAGCTAAATATAGCGGGAATCAATCGATTTTACGGTTAGGGGGTGACGGTCAATGAGATGGCTATGGTGGGTCTTTTCAGCATTTTATATTGGACATGTGTTTCCACTACTCTTTTTATTGACGCTTCGTCTCCCTCGGAACATACAACTCATCGTCCAGACAGTCATGAGTATCGGTGCCCTTTACTTCTCGTATGAGATGAGTGTCCTGCTATTGGTCTTCACATACGTCCATGCATTCATTCGGACGTTAGATTGGACCGACCGCTATGCGATGGCAAGTGTACTATTCTTGGTGGCGGACTGGTTATTCCCTCCGGCATCGCAACCGCTTGCAATGGTGCTCTTTCCATTCATCTTTTTGATTTGGCAACGGAACTTGTATTATCGGCGTGACTATAAACGAATGGTGACGATGCTTGTCCTCGGTTTAGGCATCGGTTTAGCTGTTTCCCTCGTCATTCGTACAATCAAAGAGCTGTTGTTCGGAAATGTCGTCGCCTGGATCAGTCCGTTCTTTCTGTGGATTGGGGGGTGGTTTGACGGAATCGTACTCGATCCGAATGACCGCGTGAACCGGTTCCTCGTCCCAGATAACCCGAACCTAGATGCGGAGACGGTGGCGCAGGAGACATTGCTCGATTCGGCATCGGGTAACTCGTTGTTCTATATCGGGGCCTTCGTTGTCATCTTATTGATTGGGGTAGGCTTGTTCTTCTATTTACAGAAACGAAAAGACATCCAGGAAGATGGAATGATCCCGAGGAGTATTTACCATCCGACGCTTTCGGATAAGCGGATCGTCCGCTCCCCTCGTCAGATTCACCTTCTTGAAACGGGACGAAAGTTGGAACAGCAGCATCCGCGTCTTCGTGAAGAGACAGTATCCGACTGGTTACAACGAATTGAGTTCACGGACCATACCATTTACGCTGAATGGTTAGAGGCAGCGGAATATGGAGATAAGGAAGCTCCGCAAGACGTCAACGAATCATTTGATCGTCTTGTCGCACAAATGAAGAAACGTTAAAAAACATCCGGTGAGGAATATCTCTCCGGATGTTTCGCGTTATAGGATTGGACTGAGTAAGCGTGACACACTCTCCTTAAAGCGAATCCAACGGGTCCTTGACTCATATCGTTCAATCGTCAAGAGCTCGGCATTCGATTCGTCTCGTTCGAACGCATCGATGACGGATTGTGCGACATCTCGATCAAAGACGAGCGCTGAGATTTCAAAATTGAGACGGAAGCTTCTAGCATCGATATTCGTCGTCCCAATTGAGGCGACTTCTCCATCGATGACGAGCGTCTTCGCATGGAGGAACCCTTCCTCGTACGTAAAGACCTCTGCCCCATAACGCACAAGCTCTGCCGCGTTCGCATAAGTCGCCCAATAGACAAACATATGGTCGGGCTTGTTCGGAATCATCAGTTTGATTTTGGTACCTGTCATGAGCGCGATGCGACAGGCATCGAGGAAACTCGCATCTGGAATGAAGTAAGGCGTCTGGATATAAATACATTCTTTCGATTGCGTGATCATTTTGACGAGCATATTCTTTAAATGCTCCGTCGACGAGTTCGGACCCGATGTCACGATTTGAACGGGGGACGCGTGATGAGTGATCCCTTCCGACGGCCAAATGAAGTCGTCTTTTTGTGCCTTCGTTCGCGTCGGGACAGAGCGATTCCAATCCAAGATAAAGCGTTCTAACAACTCTTTGACAGCATCACCGGAGATCCGTAAATGGACGTCCCGCCAATAACCGAAATGTTCATCCTTGCCGAGATATTCATCCCCGACATTGAATCCCCCGATATAGCCGAGTTCACCGTCGATGGTACAAAGCTTTCGGTGATTTCGATTATTGACGCGGAAATTGATGCCGAGTTTTGACGGGAAGAAGGATTTGACTTCCCCACCGTGAGAGAGTAAGTCCTTGAAGTGCTTGTGTCTAAGTCCCCTCGATCCGACAGCATCATAAAGGAGTCGGATGCGTACCCCTTGTTTCGCCTTCTCCGTTAACAGGCGGATTAATGCCTGCCCGAGTGGATCGTTTTGGATGATGTAATATTGAATATTGACTTCTTTCGTCGCTCGTTCGATGTCTTGAAACAGCTGATCAAATTTTTCAGTTCCGTCGTGCAGGACGCTGATATCGTTGTGAAAAGACATCAACGCATTCGTTGACACGAGATTCAGACGAGCGAGCCGCCGATATTTCAAAAGGAGCGGGTGATCGAACGGTGCGAGAGAACGGTCGAGTTGATCGAGTTGTTCTTCGACATGGTGATGATACGCTTCGCGTTTTTCTTCTTCCACTTCATAAAAATTATGAGATTTGATCAGTCGGCCAAAGAAGATATAAACGAAGAAGCCGATCAGTGGTAAGAAGAAGAGGACGAGTAGCCACGCCCATGTCGTCCCGATGTCTCGTCTCTCGAAAAAGATGATGGTGATGGCGAACGTGAGATTAAGTAGTAAGATGAGCCATGTCAATATGACGATGATGAGTCCGATAGTCACTTCCATCGTATCCCTCCCTTTCTTTCAATTCTTACCCGAAATCGGGCAATGTTAGCAAATGTTTTTCATGATTTGGGTATACATTTAATGAAGAAGTGAAGAAACGGGGGGAGCATATGGAAGACATGATGATTGGATTCAGCCTACTTGTCCTCATCGGGGCACTTTCGCAGTTACTCGCTTGGCGTTTTGACTTCCCAGCCATCTTGATCATGACGGTTGCCGGGATTTTGGTCGGACCGATTTTCGGTTGGTTAGAACCAGGTCAGATATTAGGGGACCTATATAGCCCGCTCATCTCGATCGCGGTGGCGCTCATCCTATTTGAAGGAAGCCTCAGTCTTGAATTCAGAGAGATTGATGATTTGCGAAAATCGATTTTTCGTCTCGTCACGGTCGGTGTGTTCGTTTCCTTTATTTTGACGTCGGTGTTACTGATTATGGTCGGCGATTTTCATTGGTTGCCGGCGTTCACGCTCGGTGCGATCTTCGTCGTGACCGGACCAACCGTCATCATCCCGTTACTACGGCAAGCCAACTTATCCGCACGTCCGGCCAAAGTCTTGAAATGGGAAGGCATCATTGTCGACCCGCTCGGCGCCTTGATGGGATTATTCGTCGTCCGAGTCGGTTTCATCTTCTATCAAAATGACGGGCTCGCGAGCCACTTGCCATTCTTTTGGTCCTGTATCGTCGCCGTTGCCTTCGGGATCACTGTCGGACATCTATTGATTCGTTTGTTCGGGAATGAGAAAGTCCCTGAATATTTAAGAACAACCCTCACGTTCTCCGGGGTCCTTCTCGTATATTCAATCAGCGAATGGGTCATGAGCGAAGTCGGGCTATTGGCTGTGACGGCCATGGGATTGACGATGGCAAATTCTAAGCATGGACATATGCATATCCTGAAACAGCTTCGTGAGTTCAAAGAGAACATTTCCATCTTACTCGTGTCGACCGTCTTCATCATTTTGACGGCGAGTTTGACACGTGATAGCTTGCTCGCCATTCTCGACTGGCCGCTCCTCTTGTCGATTGTTGGGATCTTATTCTTGATCCGACCGATCTCGGTACAGACGTCGCTCCTCGGTTCCCCGTTATCGATGCAAGAGCGGGCGCTCATCAGTTGGATTGCCCCTCGTGGAATCGTCGCCATGACGGTGACCGGCTTTTTTGCCCAAGAAATCGCCGAACTGGGAATTGAAGACGCGGAGCGGATGTTACCGATCACACTCGGTTTAGTCGTGACGTCTGTCGCCTTGCATGGATTGACGATTAAGCCACTCGCGAAGCGACTCGGACTGACGAAAGTGAAGAATCCTTGGGAGAAGGGTTAAACAAAAAAAGACACCGCCCGATGGCAGTGTCCTTGATTAGCTTGAATTAGTTCAAGACTTTGATTGTAATTGACTTGCGACCGAAGTTGAGCGCTTGCTCTTGTGTCGGCATCAAGATATCGATCTTATTCCCTTTGATGGCACCACCAGTATCTCCTGCGATGGCTGTACCGTATCCTTCAACCCATACTTTAGAGCCGAGCGGAATGACAGAAGGGTCGACCGCGATGACTTTTTGGTTCGGGTTCGAACGAACGTCGATACCTGTCGCTGTGATACCAGAACATCCAGCACAGTATGGTGTATAAGCTGTTGCTTCAACAGTCATCGTCTTACCTGAAGCCGGAGCTTGGGTTTGCGTTGTAGACGATGCTGTTTTAGTGACAGGCTTAGATGTTGAAGTCTTTGGTGCTGATGTCTTCGCATCGTTTGCTACTGACGCAGCTGCTGCACCTTTCACGGCAAACTGTTGCCCTGGGAAAATAAGATCTGAATTAAGACCATTCCAAGTCATCAATTGATTGACAGAGATCCCGTTGTTTAATGCGATACGATAAAGTGTATCTCCTGATTTAACTGTATACGTTTTTGATGCAGTAGAAGCTTTTGCTTCTGCCTTTCCAAGTTTCAAGACTTGGTTCGGATAAATCATATTTGAGTTTAAGCCGTTCGCTTGTTTGATGTCATTTACAGAGACGTTGTTGTTCACGGCGATACGATAGAGTGTATCTCCAGACTGAACTGTGTGTGTTGATGCTGCCGAAGCTGGAGCAGCGACTCCTAAACTAAGGCCAGCGAGTGCCGTTAGTGTCAATAGTGGTTTTTTCATAAGAATATTCCTCCCTTTTCTAACGCCCCCTTACTGTAACACCTATATGTTTCACTGCGATTACAGGACGATATGAGAGTGTTATCAGTTCATTTACAGAACAATTCGCGAGGATGAGAGGTTTCAGAAAATTGTTTTAATCTATTAGAACGGCTTTGTAAAGCCATTTTAAGATATAATGAAGAGAGAAATAAGGAGGTTTTGGTCTTTGGAACTATTACTGCTGTATTACATTGTGACTAATTTACTAGCCTTTGTGTCATTTTTTGTCGATAAACGACGATCTCGCGTCGGGGCTTGGCGTATTTCGGAGCGTACGTTATTGACGATGACTTGGGTTGGTGGAGCTTTTGGAGCGTATTTGGCGATGCGGATCTTTCGCCACAAGACGCTGAAGCCTATATTCCGGATTGGGGTACCTGTCGCCATCCTCGTTCATGCCGCATTTACAGGATGGCTAATCTTTTAGGCATTATATAGAAGAAGCTTGATTGAGCCTATTACTGATCGACGATAAGAAATGTCGGATTTGTCCCAATTTATTCTCGTTTTAAAGTGTTTATCCGTGAACAATCGAAACAAAATGTCGGGAAATTATCAAAATGAGGAGGCACCACTTTTGAGGAGTATCGAGATGATTCATCACGGACCATTGACATTAAGGGTAACCGATGGCTTCACTGTTCTTTTGTGTGAGTTTGGGATGTCCGTGATTCGGGTGAACGGAGTGAGCCTCAACCTTAATTCGAGAGAAGCCGTTCTCTTGGCACGAGGACAAAGTGTCATGTTGGAGAAGATCGAGGAATCGTCGCGGTTGAGGCTACTCGAGTTTGATCCCGCTGCTTTGTTCCATCCCGATCTGGCGAAGCGATATGTCACACCATATCTCACGTCGGAAAAATCCATACATATTTTAAAACAGGAACAGGGACATCACGCGATCATTCAAACGATTGAACGCGCCCTTCAACATTCTCAAGCGGACGGACCGCTCGCATTAATGGATGCGACACTGCAGTGTACGGTCATCTGGCGTTATTGGATTCAGCAAGAGGGTCAAGAGATGAAGGATGAGAAGAAACGGGAGAGCCTTCGTCACATGCTCGCTTATATCGACGCTCATTTAGAAAGCAAACCAACATTAGCTCAAATCGCTCATGCGGGAAACGTGAGTCGAAGTGAGTGCTCTCGTTTGTTTGTGACCTTCGGAGACACGTCTCCCATTGCATATGTACAAATGAAGCGAATGGAGCGAGCTGCAACTCTGCTAGAAAATTTGACTGAAAACATCGCAGACATTGCCAATCGACTTGGCTACGCCAGTGTCAGTCACTTCGTTCAAATGTTTAAAGCACATCACACCATGACACCGCTCACCTATCGAAAACAGTACAAAAGGAAAAGAGCCGATTGAACCCGACTCTTTTCCTTTATCTATCTTGCCGTCCAACCACCATCCGCTTTCAACACATCCCCATTCACGAAGCTTGAATCGTCTGATGCTAAGAAGAGAGCGACACTCGCGATTTGCTCGGGTTCTCCCATCGGGGCTTCCCCAGCCCCTTGAATGGCCCGCATCCCGAGTTCGCTCGGTGCCGTGATCGTTGCACCGATGTTCGTGTTGACGCCACCATGATCTTGTTTTTCCATCACTTGGATAGCGGCACGTGCTAGTTTCATCGGACCGGTCAAATTGACGGCAAGGACTCGGTCCCATAGTTCATCCGTCACCTCACCCACCGTCATGAAGTTATCCATGATTCCCGCATTATTGACGAGAATGTCGACCGAGCCGAACGTATCCTTCGTCGTGTCAATGAGTCGGTCGATATCCGACTGATTTGTCACGTTACCAGCAATCCCGACGACATCCCCGCCTCCCGTCTTGATTTCTTCGACGACCGCCTGAACACCATCTTCATCCAAATCGAAGGCGACGATCCGGGCGCACTCTTTCGCAAACAGTTTGGCGATGGCTCGCCCCATACCCGAACCTGCGCCAGTGATGATTGCCGTTTTCCCCGAAAGCTTCATTCATCATTCCTCCTTTGAAGGTCAGAACGTACATGATGCGTGATGACAGAGATTTGCCTGTCACTATGTTATACCCGCATTTGTCAGCGACCCCATTCAGAAACATAGAAAATTTTCTTCAATTGATTTCCAACTATCTTTATACTTGAATGGAAACCACTTCATTGTATAGAGGAGAGATGACGTGAGACAATTTCAAGTCACGATTCATGGCCAAGGTGATCCCGTATTATTCCTTCCCGGTGGGGGCTTCACTGGATCGCAAGGATTACAGTTCGTTGAAGCCCTACATAAAAAATCTGAAGTCCATCTCTTAGATTTACCGGGATTTGGTGAAAGTGAGGGGCTACATACATACGCCACATCCAAAGTACTAGCGGACTGGGTCGAGTCGTATCGAATCTCTCGAAAACTTGATGCTGTTCGATTAATCGGTCATTCGATGGGGGGCGCGATCGCTCTCGCCTACGCGGTCCATTATCCCGACCGAGTCAGGCGCTTAATACTACTCGACCAAGGTCATAAACCGAATGCTGTGCTCCCATATCGTGAATACGGCATCTTCGGCTTCACCTTCCCGCTTTTGCGACTACTGTATCACTGCTCTCCACAACATCTTTTAAACTGGTTTGAAGCTCGCATGAACAAGAGTGACCCCACGTTTTCTGAAGAGCGGTTCCAAGTGTTCTGTCGACGGATCGGGGTTGAACCGACCGCAAACGTTCGAACAGCTTTCGAGCGTCCGGCACGTCTGTCGTCCGGTGGCTTACATTTGTTGTTCGGATATGACGGACTTGATTTCACCGACTTGCTACAACGGCTCCAAGTCCCGACGCAACTTTACTATGCAGACTTCACAGGTATTGGTTTGAAAGAGGCGAAACGGACGCTTTATCATGTCAAACGAGCGGAACGACAACTCCATCCCTCTGTACAATTGATTGCCATACCAGGCGGACACTTCGTTCAGTGGAGCCGTCATTTCTCGATGGGAAACGTCGAGCGATTCCTACATTCGTAAAAAGAGACAGCGGAGCAGGATCGGCTGTCCTTTCGTCATGATGTCCAATTGTGGCGTATGAGCCATTCGTGAAGTTGATGCTGTAGCTCAGGATGGAGCGGCTCCCTGAGTTGTGAACGATATTGTTTTTTCACGTCCAAAATACTCATCTCACCATCGAAATGTTTCAACATATGGTCCATATCCTTAACTTTTTGTACCTCGATATGTTCCGCGTGAAGTGCGTCGAGCTCGTCTAGATGCCGGACGTCCGTTTGAACGTCACGGTCCCCTGTCAGTGCGAGCGTTGGAATGTTCAACTGAACCAATCGTTCCCGAAACGACTCGTCTGTGTAAGCAAGATGCTCCCGTAACCATTTGGCAGGGAATTTCATCAGCTGGATACGCATCATATCTTGATCCATTGCTGTGACGCGCTCGAACAGTTTTTCTTGTTTCCCGATGACCGACTTCTCGTTCAAGCTAAGTCGAAGCAGCTTGCCCTTGATTCCTTTCGTACGTTTCACTTCTTCGAGCAAAGCATATGCCTGTTCCTGCATGCTCGTCTTCAAGGCGACACCGGCACCGGACAACAGGATGAGACCGGAAACGGATTCACGTTCGGCCGCGAGCGTTGCGATGATGCATCCTTCACTATGACCGAGCAATAAAATGTCTTGTGAGACATGGTCATGAGATTTCAGATAACGTACGATAGCCGTCACGTCATCAACGAGTCCTGTCAGCCCGACGCTATTTCGATTGCCGCCACTCTTGCCAACCCCACGTTTGTCATAGCGTAACGTGACGAATCCTTGTGTTGTCAGCCATTCTGCTAAGTCTTCATACACGTTCGACTTGAATCCGATTCCGTTTCCGTCACGGTTCAACCCTCCCGTACCCCCGATGAGGACGATGGCTGGAAATGTCGACTTTTCCTGGTTGGGTGACGTTAGGGTAGCAGCAATCGTTGTTTCTCCTTGAATCAATACCTCTTCTTGTTTATACATCTTCCGCTTCCTCCTTTTCTCCGACCGGCATGACGGCATAGGAGAATTTTCGTAACGTCCGTTCTTCTGACGGTTCATGTTCGAGCATACTTTCTAATAGATCATAGAGACCTTTTAAGAATCGATCACTTTCAGAATCGGACAGATAAAGCGGGATACTTCGGAATCCAACTTTGTCTTTCTGAAGGTCAATCGAGTCGCGCTTCAGATAGTTCCCAAAATCCATGAGCAGTGACATCGTGAATGTATAACAGACCATGTACAGTTGTTCGCGGTCCTCTTCCTCCACAATCTTGTTGATGCTGGTCAACGGGTTGTTTTGAATCGCGTACACCTTCTCATACACCCCGCGTACTTTGTTCTCGCTGACGACGGATAAGATTTCATCTTGTACCATCTTGTTGATATGGCGATAGAGGCTCGCCTGCGGTACATCAGGAAGTACTTTTGCCAAATCAGCGGTCGTCACTCCTTCATTCATCAGAACATGTTGAAAGATTTTCATGCGAATCGGGTTCAACAGGCTTTTTAAAACGTCTTGGTCCATCATCTTCACCTCATTATTATCATATTTAATAATATTATTACTTATGATAATATCATGCGCCTGAATAGATGTCTATCTGTATCCAAAAAGTCATCAAGTTTGTGGTTACCCTATCGTGAGGTGATGCATCTTCAAAAACACCATTAAAAAATCCTTCTCATTTTCCATAGAAAACAAAAAGGATGTGATTTATTACTTCTTTTCAACGACACCTCGAACAATCGCGAAGAATAGACGGTTCGGAAGATAGCGCTTGAGCGCAATCAATAACCCTGCCTGTTTACCCGATGGATAACGGAGTCGTTTCTTCCGTTCGGTCGCAGCGCGCCAAATCGTCTCGGCGACGACATCAGGTCCTTCGGCGTTCGCACCAGCGACGTTCGTGTTATGAAGTGCGACCTCCGTATAGTCATCATATACATCGAGCGGTTGGTCGCGAACGAGTTCTTGGGAACGACCGTAAAAGTCTGTCTTGATTGGTCCCGGTTCAATCAATTTCATGTTGATATTGAACGGTGCCAATTCGAACTGAAGCGATTCGATGAATCCTTCAATCGCCCATTTTGAACTGTGATACAAGCTGTAAATTGGGAATGTGATCTGTCCACCGACGGAGGAGACGGTCACAATCCGTCCGCTCCGCTGTTTGCGTAAGTATGGAAGTGCTGCCCGAATCACGTTCATGACCCCGAAGACGTTCGTATCAAATTGCCGTTGAATCTGTTCCGGCGAGGCTTCCTCGAAAATCCCGACCGCACCGTACCCGGCATTGTTCAACAACACATCGATCGTTCCGTGATCCGAGACGGTTTGTTCAAATGCCTCTCGAATACTCGTCTCGTTCGTCACATCTAGCTGATAGAGCGACACCCCTTTAAGGTTAGACAGTTCTTGATGGTCTTCAGGTTGTCGCATCGTTGCGGCGACAGTCCAACCTCGTTTGCTGAACAGTTCGACCGTTGCCCGGCCGATTCCGCTCGATGCTCCTGTGATGACAATGGTATGTTTTTGATTCATGTTCATTCTCCTTTAATGTTTATATGTTTAAACTTTTAAACTGATTGGTGGAAAAGAAGCCTTTCTCTCTGTTTCCAAAAAGAAAGGTCAAAGGATGCATTCGTCTTCGATCGCACGTGTCAGTGCCTTCAGCAGTCCGACCGCGTCCTCGAGCGTCAGGAAGTAAAAGTTCTCTGTCCCGACTTTCTCGGATGAGACGATGCCCGCTTGTCGCAACAGTTTAAGATGATGCGAGATGGCCGGTCGAGACAACTCGATCTTTTCATCAATCTGATTGACGTTCAAGCGTTCATGTTTGGCGATCTCGACGATGATCCGTTGACGATTGACATCGGCTAATACTTGGAACAGTGGGATCGCATCTTCAAATAAAGAAAGCGATAACTCGGGTGTTGTATCTGTTTGTTTCATATTCATCACTCCGTTCAAAAGTTTAAACGTTTAATCCTACATTTAGAATACTAGGTGATCCGCCTTCTGTCAACGAAGTTGTTCGTACACTTCCCGAAGAATACTTGAAATCATATGTCTCGAATCATAGTCTCGCTTTGAGATTTGGACGAGCGGTGACGGTTCGGGAAAGAGCCGGACATTGATGTCGTCAATGGTATAGCCTGCTGCGGTTTTGGTTAGCACGTCATCGGTCAAGCGCTCGAGGTAGTCAAGCTTTTTAGTCAATTGCGCCCTCCCCTGTTCGAGACGCCCGGCATGTTGGCAGTATACTTCCTCGAAATCAAGTGTCAGGACACGCTTGAGCGAACGGATCTGTTCAGGGAGCGACTCCTCTGGAATCATCACTTTCGGATACGGATGGACGAACAAATCACCTGAGAACAGTCGACCGTTCTCCTCATCGTATAAGACGACGTGATTCGGTTCATGGCCGGGTGTATAGATCACCTCATACGAATGATGTTCTGACGTGATTTGATTGTCATGATAGGCGATTGGTTGAAACGGTTCCGGGTCACCGGAGAAGCGTACCCGATAATCGGGGATGTCTAGCCCCGTTCGGCACAGTTCCAACGCGGATTCTCGTATGTAAATCGGGACACCGTATGTTCGTTCAAGCCAGGCCGCGGTTCCGATATGGTCTTCGTGAGGGTGTGTGATACTGACAAGGTCGATCGGGACCGACTCATAAAACGATTGGAGAGCCGGGAGCATCGTGCGCGTCCCCGTATCGATGATCATCCCATCGATGTAATACACATACATCGACATTTCGAATGGACCGTTCTTTACTTTGGCACTAACGGCCGTCACCGGTCCATGTTGTTTCACTTCCATAAGGCTTCCCTCCTGTATCGTGTTTTTTATATTATAACGAAAAAAAGCAAAGACCTGCAGACATTTCACAGTTCTTTGCCCCCTTGTCTCACTTATAGTTCTTCCCCATTCGTTGCGATGACCCGCTTATACCAGTCGAACGAGTCTTTCTTCATCCGCTCCATCGATCCGTTCCCTTCATTGTCACGGTCGACGTAAATCATCCCGTATCGCTTCTTCATCTCGCCTGTCGTGAACGAGACGATGTCGATAATGCCCCAAGGTGTGTACCCGATCAAATCGACCCCGTCATAGAGGACGGCTTGCTTCAATTGTTCGATATGTGCCTTCAAATAATCGATTCTGGCCGCGTCATGAATCTTCCCGTCGACAATCTCATCGACGGCACCAAATCCATTCTCGACGATGAAGAGCGGGATTTGGTATCGATCATAGAGTCGGTTGAGCACATAACGGAGACCGACCGGGTCGACCGCCCAGCCCCAGTCACTCGACTGGATATACGGGTTCTCGACGCCGTTCGGCAAACCACCGTTGACGATATCTCCGCTGTTGTCCGCGACGACGTCACTCTTCACAGTCGTCGACATATAATAGCTGAAACCGAGATAATCGACCTTCCCGTTCTGTAAAATCTCTTTGTCCCCTTCGAGGATCGGGATGTTGTACCCTTCCCGCTCGAACTCGTTCAAGGCGTAACTTGGATAGAACCCACGAACTTGTACGTCCGGGAAGAAATAGCGTTGCCGCATCATCTCTTCGGCAAGCATGACGTCGTCCGGGTTTGATGAATACGGATAGATCGGGACGTGAGAGACCATCGCTCCAATCTTGAAATCCGGATTGATGGCTTTCCCTTTAGCGACGGCGAGTGCACTCGCAATCAGTTCGTGGTGTCCGGTCTGATACATGACTTCACGCGCGTTCTCCCCTTCCTCTAGGAGGACACCCGAATTGGTCCACAAGAAGAGAGGATTGTTGACGTCCATCTTGTTGTTGATTTCGTTGAACGTCATCCAGTATTTGACCTTGTCTTTGTAGCGGTCGAAGCAGACCTCTGCAAAGCGGACGAAGTGGTCGACGACTTCACGATTTCGAAATCCTCCGTATTCACGGGCAAGGTGGAGCGGCATCTCAAAATGCGAGAGCGTGATGATCGGCTCGATATCGTGCTTCAACAGCTCATCGAACAAGTCGTCATAAAATTGAAGACCTGCTTCGTTCGGTGCTGCATCATCCCCGTTCGGGAAGATGCGACTCCACCCGATCGAGGTACGCAAGCATTTCAATCCCATCTCAGCGAAAAGCGCCACATCTTCTTTATAACGATGATAGAAATCAATCGCCTCATGGTTCGGATAAAACTCGTTCGGCTCGACCTTGTCTGTGATGCGGCGCGCGACACCGTGTGCGCCTGCTGTCAAGACATCGACGACGCTCGACCCTTTTCCGTCAGCGTCCCAACCGCCCTCGAATTGATGGGCGGCGAGTGCGCCTCCCCATAGGAAATCTTTAGGTAACGTCTTCATCCTCTGTTCCTCCTTCTGATATATCATACATGTCAAGTATAATTGTACCGGCACAATTTAACAAGGTCGATACACTTAAACATTTTTTGTTTTCTCATGATATAATGAAAGCAGTGACGAAAAAGTGAGGAATGACCATGCTAAAATATCAACAGATTGCGAATGAAATCGAACAATACATTAACGAACAACAGTTAAAACAGGGGGATAAGCTCCCTGTCCTGGAGCAGATGATGAATCAATATGCAGTGAGTAAGAGCACCATCACGAAAGCATTAGAGCTGCTCGAACGAAAAGGGGTCATCTTTCAACTGCGGGGAAGCGGCATCTTCGTCAGACGACATAATCGACCCGGCTATATGAGCCTCTTCTCCACCCAAGGATTCAAGAGCAATCTCGGAGACCGTGTGTTGACGTCTGATGTGATTGATGTGTCTGTCATGAAGCCAGACGCAACCGTTGCGGAGAATCTAGGGATTGACGTGTCTGACGATGTGTACCGGGTCGAACGGGTGAGATATGTGGACGGGGAAGTGCTCTGTCATGAGGAATCCTATTATGTGAAAGCCATCGTCCCTTATTTGAATCGAGAAATCGTGGCGGACTCGATTTTCGATTACGTGCAATCGGCGCTCGGCGTCACGATTGGGTTTTCTGACATGTATCTACAGGTCGATCGATTGACGGAAGTGGAAGCAGGCCACCTCGGATTGCAAGAGAATGATCCGACACTTCGCATTGAAACCATCTTTCATCTGACGAACGGAAAACCTTTCGACTATTCACGGATCACCTATCATTACGCACATTCCCAGTTCGTCATTCAGGCGAACGGACCCTATATGTGAAGAAACCCCTCATGCGCGCATGAGGGGTTGTTTGTCGCGAGATGAATATCACTTCACGACCGGGAGATTGACCTGTTCGACCCAATCGTCAATGAACCGACGTTGATGTTGATGTAATCGTGGTAGGTCTTCTCTTGAGAAAAATCGATGTTCGTGACTTTCGTCTGTCAATTGAGCGATTTCTCCTGAGAATGAATGGGTGTAAAAGATGACTTGAACACTATAGACGCGATCACCGTTTTCATAAGTGGCATATCCCTCATCACCGGAATAGATTCCGAACAGTTTCAAATTCTTCGAGAGTTTGTCGTGGAATTAAAAGGATTTTACCATGCTCTTTAACGGAATATTCAGATATTTTTAGACAAAAGAAAAATGCCCTTTCATTGAACGAGCATCCACAATTCTCTACCTTCATCTTCTTCGTCGAACAACCATTCTTCAAATCCATACACGCGAATATCTTGATCACTACAAATGTCCCATTTATTCATAAACGTTTTCTCATGAGAAATCGGGATCCATTTTTGATGGGATGAATCACGCCGCATGAACGTTTGTAACACCTCTTCATCTTGAAACACGAGAAGCTCAGAGTTCCAAAGTGTAGGAAGATCTAGCAGCACGACGACTCGCATTCGTTCATCCACGCGTTGTTTCGTTAGACGCGTCGCTTGATCGAGCAGAGTATGAATGATTGTCTGTTTGATTTGGGCATTGTGTTGAATATCCAGTAAAAAGGTTTGTTCGACCGGAATCTTGGTATTCCAATAACCATTATGAAACTCAGTTGGAAAATCATGATGGGTCCTTTGCATATTTCGCTGAAGACGACTTAATTTCCGTTTCAGACCTCGCACTTTCCGTTGTCTCATTTCAGGATCGACTCGACTTGCTTCATATGGTGTCGGTCATGCTCGATGAACTCCCCGATGATCACATGTAACGAGTAGGGGGCACCTTGATGCGGATCATGAGAGACACCATTCGCTGTCGTTTTGTAAGTCAGCGCTTCTTCACTTAGGGACTCGAGCATCGTGACGAGCGTTCGCCGACTTTGTAGTGATTCCTTCAATACGACGTCACCCGATAACTTCTCCGCCCTTTTCGTCGCCCGCGCGTTGAACGAGTCAAAGTCAGGGAAAATCATCCCTTCCCCGTTCTTCACCGATGGGATAATGACATTCAACAGATGGTTGTCCCAATGGGCGATATGTAGAACGATTTGCTTCACTGTCCACTTATCTGAATCCATTCGTTCATTCCAATCGGATTCACTCAGCTTTTCTAACGACTCGAGCCATTCTGTGTACGATGCGAATTCCTGAAGGACTTGCATCCAATCTCCTCCCCGTTCCATTCAAATTACTGCGATTATAGCATGAACCGTCTCATTCGATTCATATAAAAAGGGCACCGTTCGTGATGAACGATGCCGTGCGTGTCTCTATAACCAGACTGGTAATGAGAAGAAAAATAAGAACAATACGGTCAAGACACCGACGACCGGACTGAGTGACCGGTAGCCCTTCTTGAACAAAACAATCATCGTGTATGCGATGAACCCGAGACCGATCCCATCGACGATGGAATATGTGAACGGAATCATGATGATGACGAGAATCGCCGGGAAGGCATGCTCCCAGTTATCGAGCGGCAAGTGCTTCACGTTCTGGAACATCATCATGCCGATGATAATCAACACCGGTGCAATCGCCGTCACGGGGATGATTGCAAAGAGTGGTAGCAATATGAGCGATACCACATACAATCCCGATGTGACGAATGAAGCAATCCCGCCTCGTGCACCGACCGATATCCCGGCAGCCACTTCGACTGTTGAGACAGTTGGGCTTGACCCGAACATGGCCCCGGCCATCGTCGACAAACCTTGTGCGACGAGACCTTTCGGCGCCTCTTCTTCTTTGCCGATTGCCCGTGTCTGATTCTGGATCAAGCTGATGTTTTCAATCAACAAGACGAGCGTCAGTACACCGACCGCGACCAAGAAGAGAGGAGACGCAGATTCCGCGAACGAGATGTTTCCGAATACCGTGCCGAATGACTCGAAGAATGGTGTCAATGCGAAGCTTCCCGTCCATTCTAGTGTTCCCATCACGGCACTAAGTCCGACACCGAAACCGATCGTCCAAAGGAAGCTGCTCGGTCCCATCTTCAAGAACAGCAAGATGGCGACGAAGAGTGATAGAAAGGCCACCTGGACGTTACGCTCCCCGAGGTCACCGATGTGGAGCAATGCCCCACCCCCGCCTGAGACGATTCCAGCCGCCTCGAGACCGATCAAGATGAGGAAGAGGCCGAGACCGACCGTCAATCCGTCATGAATGATTGGTGGAAAGGCGTTCGCCAATTTCCTCGCCACTTTGGTGACCGTCAACAATACGACGAGTACACCTGAGACGAACGAGACCGCGAGCGCGCTTTGCCAGCTCAAGCCCATCTGTAAGACGAGCGTGTACGTGAAGAGCGCGTTAATCCCCATCCCCGGTAACAAGAGCAGCGGAAGATTGAAGAATCCCGCAATCAACGTCCCGATGATGCTTGTCAAAATCGCTCCGACGAGCGCCCCTTCGAACGGGAGTCCGGCTTGTGTCAAAATTGCCGCATGCACGGCCGGGATGTATGCTGTCGCCAGAAAGTTCAGCACGCCCCCATATGTTTCTGTTTTCCATTCTGTTTGTTTTGCCATAGGAATCAATCCTTTATTGGCACCCTCACCCACCCGTGTATACACACGAGATTGATTATATCCTGTCAGACATCTAACAAGCAAGAGCGATTCGACTCAATTCCTTCTTTGGACCCATTCATGAGACCGATTCCTTCAAAAGATTCATTTCATAAAATAAGAACGTTTGTTCTTATTTTTAACGCCTTTTTACGAACGAATCTGTTATAATGAAGGGGCAGGTTAACGCAGCAATAGTGGGGTCAGCCGCCAAGTCCACAATGGAGGAAGGCGGTGGTGCGGATGGAACAACTTTGGACCTGGGTTGGGGATTATGTCATGATTCCAATCCTCGCTCCGATCATCGTTCACTTGGTGATTCACCGAACATCCGATCGTGCAACGTCTGAACGCACAAAAAAATGACCCCCTCGGCGCAATGAGATGGGTCACTTTCTGATTCACTAACCATTGTGGCGGCTGGGACCACTCTTAAAGTGGTAGCCTGTAAGCCAGAGGTCGGTGTGTCCAGCACCGATCTCTTTCTACTTGCATCATACCATACTTTATCCGCGTTTTCAGTAAGAGAAACATCATTTGACACGAAAATCACAAATAATTCAAACGCTCAGGAAACTTTATCCTGAGCGTTTTTCTTTGAGTTCGTTATAACGAGAGAACCAGACGAGCATCTCGTCCGCTTCTTCTTTCGGAATGTCGTCAATTATCTCGATGGACAAGAATCCTCCTCGAGTCGAGAACTGAACCGTACAAAGTCCGAACCGACGTTGCAAGAGCGATTGCTTCACTTGAATCTGTTCGATTCGCGGTTTGTCCGTCAAGAACGATTGGACGTTGAATGCTCCAGTCCGTAACTGAATGAATTGATCGGTGCGGACATACTTGGTTGTGACGTAACTGAGCACGCGTCCTCCGATGATAATGGCCCATAACAGGAGGAGCCACCATGCGTAATCTCGGAAGAAGTAGAGCACGAGTCCTGATAGGATGAAGCCGAACCAGCTGATTCGTAGTAGTTTGATTCCTAACGCACGTCTCGGGAGTCGATGTAGTTCGTCCGACCACGTGAAGTGAGTGAAGTGTTCACGGAGCACCCTCATCGCTCGGTCACGCCGGACGAACGGGAGAATCGTCGACGACTCGTCCTTCAATTCATCCATCGTGCCTGCTGCGACGAGTTCGACTCCGACGATGTGGAACCAGCGACGGATGAACGTTTCTTTAATCCGGATTGCTTGAATCTTCTCATATGGGATCTCTTTCGCAATCCGGTTCAACAATCCTTTTTCGACACGAATGCGCTCCCCTCTCCGCTCGAGCCGGAAGTTCCCATACTTCAAGAAGTTGATGACCATGCCGATCACGACCGATAGCATCAACACCCCGATGACGAGAAGACCGATGACGATGATGGACGCACGGATGACATAATCTTCGACCTGATTGAACGCCCCATCCAAGTTGATGAAGTCGTCAATCGACGAGATGATCGTCGAGGCGATCGGGAAGATGGCGAAGACAGAGAGCGACGTGACGGAAGCCAACACGATTTCGCGCGTCGACAAGGCGTATAACAGACGGCTTGGTAACGGCTCTGACTGTTCAGGTGTCGCATCCGACTCTTCAGAATCGCCTTCGGTTTGTGCATTCTGTTTCCGATGACGGACTTGCTCGAGAATCTCTTCAAGTCGTTTGGCTTCTGTCGGAAAGACACCAGCCAGTTTGAAAGAAGCATCGTCACTGTTAGCGTTCGTATCGAACGTCAATTCCACGACACCAAGCAATCGATAAAGGAACGGGCTGTTCGAATGGACGCTTTGAATTTTATAGAGCGGGAGCGACTTTTCTTTTTTCAACCAGTTCCCTTCAATGACATAGACGGTTTTTTCGTCAAGGGCATAACGGAAGTTTAACCATCCAAAGAATTTCTGGACGATGTCGAGCAAGAGGAAGAGTAAGATCCCGACTCGGAGAATGATTCCATAAGTCGAATCCCAGTCGTTATTAAGCACGAACAATAACACGATTGGAATGGCGAATGATTTGATGACCTCTAGGATGCGTAGTACTAAAACACGATTTGGAAGTCGATGCCACGTTAACGCAGAATCGGTCATACGACATCCTCCTCTTCAATTCGCGCATAGATGGCGATTTGTTCACGGAGCGTCTTCGCAAAAGACTCTTCAATCGCATAGATGTCGTGAGAACCGGCCGCTGTTCCGATGGTGATGGTCTGTAATCCGTATTTACGGAGAAGCGGTCCTTGTGCCGCATGGACATACTGGACTTTTGTCATCGGGATGAGTACGTCATGTGTCGTGATGATCCCATGATGAATCCGGATTTCAAGTGGCTGGACATCATACGTGAATCGTTCTTGTTTCCACTTTTGGAACCAGATGAGATCAATCAAGCTATAGACGACATCGATGACGAGTAGCACGATTAAACCAATCTGTAGCCAAGTCGGCCAGTCGAACCAGTATGATGCGACAACAAGAGCTCCCGTGATGAGAAGTCCAATGATATAAAAAATCGCACTTGATAACCGGAAGACGGCACGTGCCTCGATTGGAAGTGTGCCGCTGATTCGTTGTGGTGTGCCACCTTCTTCTGGTGTCGGTGTTGTTTCTGACATGGTGAATCCCCCTATCGTTCTTATGTATCTGTCTCTATTGTATACGTGTTTCTTCTCGAAAAGTTTCAGGATTCGGTCGGGAATGTACTTAAGCGTTTATATAACTCATCAAATATAGACTGGACCTCTATTTCGAAAGCTTGTTTTAATCGATGGATGGCTGCTAATCCCTCCACTTTCAAATCACCCGTCAGATCGCCCATAACGGTGATGTTCCAATACTTTGTCGTGTGCTCAAACGACCGCTTGATTATTTAAGGTTTCCTCCCGTCTCCAGCGTTTTCAATCGTATGACAATTGTACCTCGGATAAATCAAAAAAAACGAACCTTCCAATCGGTTCGTCTCTCCGATTAATTCGTAATTCTTCTCTCGAGTTTGTTTATAAACAGGATCTTTACTTTGGTTCGTAGCGGAATCGTGCAATTTTTTCGTTCGCTCTCGCATAAAGTGTTTCCAATGAAAAACGACTGGGCCGAGAGATTTCTTTGGCATACACGGCCTCAATGGTTTTGTCGATATAGGCATTTTCCTCTTGAAGATATTCGATAAGCAACATTTTATACTCTTCAGAAGTCGCTTCCTTATGCTTCAATTCATTCAGTTCATCAAGATATGCATCATTTTTTGCTTTGAATCCTTCTAACTCTTCGACTGCCCCGGTCACGTCAACGTTATCCATCGGTACACTTGATAGCATCAGCATTTTTATCTGATGATTCTGAGCATCTGCGAGAATGGTTCCGGCATCGAAAGAAATCACCGGACGAGGGTACATCTCTTCTGTAGAGGATGTCGCGCCACAACCAATCAACGACATCATCATTGTGGTCATCAGTATGAGTGTTATGAACATCTTTTTCATGTTTATCCCCCTTCAAAAGTAGATGTTAACAGCAATATAGCGATAGACTTCTTAACGTTGTCAACGATTTTTCCAGACTAACACAACTTACGTTTATTACCAATTGATTCATTAAGTCTATATTGACTCGTATATACTTGGAATCGATTTACACTTGTGGATATAACTGAGATAATTAAACCAATCTCGTTATCAATTAAACCACAACACATTCATCGAGGTAACTATGAAACAAAACATATTAAAAGAATTGATTCCTTTTTATTTTAAACAGATGAGCCGAAACGTATTCTATTTGATTGCACTTATCTTTATCCCGGTTGTCCTCATATTTAAAATCGTTGCGAACGTGAACGAGCCGTTCGAGTACATGATGTTTCCTAATGTCTTAGGCGGCATAGTGATTCCTATTCAAGGTGTTATGTTGATTGTCAGCGTAGTCATGTATCGTCTTACTTCAGATGAGGCACAATATAGAAGTCAGTTGACTCTTCCAAACATTGTGTGGATTCAATTTCAAAAGATTGTCGCCCTACTCTTCATGCATACGTTCTTTTCATTTTGTGCCATCTTACTCGGGCTTCTACCTGTCGTCACTTATTTCTTATTTAACCAAATCGAAACATGGTCCTTTTATCAGCAACTGTTCTTCCATTCAGTTACTTTCTATTTACTCCCACTACTGATTGCCGCGCTATGGGGAATCAATGTGGGTCTCCTGTTCGGAAAAAAGCGAAGCGGCATTCTCGTCCTCTTTATCCTATGGATATTGTTCGGACCACTGAATACAGAGATTTTTTCTGAGTTCTTCTTAAAAAAAGGATTTAATAACCCAAATGCTTTCTTCTTTTTCGGCCCTCTACAACCTGAGGTCATCTATTACGAACTGACAGGTTTCTTGAGTAGCAACGCACTATTCATTAAAAACATGTTGATTTTATGTTTTCATTTTGGGCTCACCTTATGGATCATCTCGTATTGGGCAATCAGACGGACTCACCGTATTCAGATGACAGTCCTCACAATCATCCTATTCTCAGTGATCGCGTCTAGTGCTTCTTTCGCATTGAATCATGACCAGTTGGTATTCGATCGTT
Organism: Exiguobacterium sp. s57; assembly: GCF_018617685.1. NCBI lineage: Bacteria > Bacillati > Bacillota > Bacilli > Caryophanales > Exiguobacterium > Exiguobacterium sp. s57. The sequence continues at coordinate 384,630 of NZ_JACSKR010000001.1, read as the reverse complement.
CTCTCGATACGGAAACGACAGAACATTATGAACTACCTTATCCATATGATTTTTCACAGATGGATTCATCTTTGAACTATGAAATAATCGATGTACAGTTGAAATTAGAGAAGCAACAACATGATCAGTTCGAAGTGGAAGCAGACTATACGATAGTTTCGAACACAGAGACAATCGTGTTATCGCTCTATCATCATTATCAAGTGAAAAGTATCAGTGTAAACCAGCAAGAGGTATTGTTCCGCCAAGTTGGAGATTTCATCGAGATTGAGGCTGTAACGCTCGGAGCACCAACTGCACTGACCGTCCAATACACAATCCCTAACACAAGTCTATTTCCGATCAATAAAGAAGTCACTTATTTGCCTGCTTGGTTAAACTGGTATCCAACAAAACAATCTTACCCAAACAGCAGACTCGGGTCTGAGAACTTTAAGCCTGTGATTAATCGAACGAATAGCGTACCTGTCACGCTGCATTATTCGACACAGTCTAAGTTTTTAACAAACCTTACTGAGAAAGCGCCTGCTCATTATGAAGGTGTGCAGACAGGGGTGACGTTGTTTGAGGGATCATTTGAAGCGTATCAAGTGGATGGCCAAGAAGTAATCGTCGACCAGTCATGGACACCGCCATACTCATATTGGCCGATTCTAAAAGCAACTCTTCAATCAATTCATGCAATCACTGAAAGAGAGTTCGATGTATCAAGCTCGTTGCCTGAAAAGATCATCCTCTTATCGCCTAATCTTGAGAAATACAGTTATCTTGATGATCAGCATTTACTCCTTCATGTCGGAAGTAATTTACGGTTAGATCATGACCTACCAGAAGTCGTTAGAGCATACATGTCTGCCTTGTTTTGGTCACATTCAAAGACAGACAGCCAAATCCAGCCGACTCGCGCGGCATTCGATGATGCGATGGCTTTTTGGCTGTCTGTCGAATTAAATCTTCCCTCGCCGCTCGAACCAGATACTTTCTTCTTAGAATCAATTCTTAATGGGGATGAACTGGCTGTATCTAAAAAGAAAATATCGGAATTCATGCAATTGACTCATCAACAGCAACTCATCTTTTTGAAAAAATGGTATCTGGATTTGAACAGTACGTCAAAAGTATAAGTGATTTGGAGGTACACCATGATACAAGTGGAACACATCGTGAAAAGGTACAAGAAACATATGGTTCTCGATCATGTCTCGCTCAACATCGAAGGGATATACGGTCTCCTTGGGTCGAACGGAGCGGGAAAGACGACATTAATGAAAATCATTTGCGGGCTAACGAATGCGTCCGGTGGAGATATCCGAGTGAACGGTCAATCAATGATGAAACGTAAATATGCGGATACAGCTGGGATGATAGGTTTCTTAGCCCAAGATTTTAATGTTTACCCCTCCCTGTCTGTAAACGAAGTTCTCTTGCATCTAGCCCTGTTGCAAGGTATCGTCGACCGCAAGAAACAAGAGAGTGTCATTCAACAAGCATTAGAAAGAGTCAACTTGACCGATAAATCCCACCTGAAGATGGAAGAACTATCAGGTGGGATGCGACGCCGCGTTGGGATTGCACAATTGTTGTTGCGTGAGCCGGAAATACTCGTCTTCGATGAACCAACTGCGGGCCTTGATATCGAAGAACGAATCCGCTTCCGCAACCTTCTTCGCGACTTAAGTCATGATCATACAATCATTATTTCTTCACATATCGTGGAGGATATTGAGTTTTTATGTACAAAGATTGGACTCTTGTCGAACGGACACGTCTTATTCGAAGGTACACCTGAGGAATTGAAGAAGAAAGCAGAAGGTTCTTTGGTGGAATCGCAAATCAATCTTATGGAATTGAATAAATGGGTGAAAGATCATGATGTAGTACATATCGAAGAAACATCAGACGGGGCCTGTATCCGATATTTTGATGAAGAGAAAGGCGATGCGAACATCGTTCCTCGGCTTGCCGATGGTTACTTAGCTGTGATGAGGGAGCAATGATGGATATATATCGTATACTAAGAATTCAATTGTTTGAATGGAGATATCAGCGGTTGCTTGGGATTTTCCCGCTACTTGCATTCTGTGCCTCTCTCCTTATTGTAATAAGGGATAGTTCAGAATTGTACCTCAGTATACAGATTGTCCATTCACTCTACCTGCCTTGGATTTCATGGTCAGTCATTCTCTATTTTCAGCCGCTTTACGACACAGGAGCTTATTACACATTAATCCCACACTACCGAAAATGGATTGGGTTCAATTTCGTGTTCCTGTTCATATTATATGTTATAGGGTATCTTTTATTGCTATTTAATATCGATGGCGCGTTCCGATTGATTCAAACAAATCCATTAATACTGGTTCATCATCTACTTTTACTAACTCTGTTTTGGTCGATTGGAGCGGGTCTGGTTCTTCTTCTAAAAAGCTTCGAGTATGCGACTGCCCTCGTACTAACCTATACACTCATCGAGGTTATCACACGAGGTGAGTTTATGCCTTGGCCGCATATCTTTTACTTCTATGAGTATTATGATCTTACAATTTATATGCAAAAAATCAGTTTGATCGTGTTCATTTCGTTAATTTTTGTTTGTCTGGCACTTGTACGTTTATACAAAAGAGGTTGAAGAGATTTATTCACTTTTCTATAGATCACTCTGTTATTATTTCAGCCAAATAAAAACCTGAAGGAGCATTCGAAACCGTGTACTCCTTCAGGTTTTTTATAATTTTTTTTCCTTTTTAGTCTTCAAAAAACCATTTCTTACGCGGTTCCACTTTTAAGTTGTCCCCATGTTTCTTCATTTCAGTGACAAGATAGCGTTCGAGTTCATTCATTGCCTTGACCCAGTCGGTCATCGTTGCCACGAGCGGCACAACGATGAGGATGAGTTCTTCCTCTTCTTCTCGCATCCTCTCAATCATTAACTTCGCAAAGTCAAAGTTCTCATGGATAAGATCCTCTTCCCGATCGATGAGGTGCTCGTTCTCGAGTTCATAGGCTGAAAACAGACGCTCATGTCGACGTAACAAGTGACGAATATGGCGATACAACTCTTCGCTTAGTTGCGGGGGGAGTTGTTCGATTGTATGGAAGTCATGATCAAGTTTCTCGATGACATGGAGTGCAGCCCGGTTCGTCTCAATCATCTTAGATTTAATAACGGCTCGTCGGAAAATCGGCGTCTTCTTCTCAAGCCAGCGATTCGCTTTAATTTCTTCTTCAAAATAAGCATATGTTTGCTTTGAGTCACTATGCAACTTCTTCGTTTCAGGTAGCGACTCGAATGATGAACGACCGCCTTCCGTTTCAGCAAACAAACGCGCGATTCGGACGACCATTTGAAAGACATCGGTTACTTGTGCTTCGAGTTTCCGTTCATACCGAGGTGGGAACAAAAGTGCGTTTACGATTAACGCAACCGTAATCCCCATCATGATGAGTAAGTAACGTTCGCCCGCAAACACCCAAACCGGCATATCGGACTGACTTGCCCCTTCCATGATTAGAATCGTCGTCAAGATAACGGTGCGCGTCGTCGATTCTAAATTTAAAAAGAGAAGGATGGAGATGGCGATGATGATGACGAATCCGATTGCAATCGGTGTCGGATTCGGAGTCAGTAGCAAGGAACCGACCGCAAGCAATGCTCCGATGAGATTCCCTTTCATCTCCTCGATTAGGCGAAGCCCAGTCTGATAGACAGACGGCAGAAGTGCTAGTGACGCAGCGAGTGCCGGGACGACGATTTGTTGGAATTGAAACGCCTCGGCAATCAGTAAGACGATTGCGACCGATAGTCCGGTCTTAATAGTTCTAGCCCCAAATTTCATGTAGTGGTGCCTTCCTCTCTTACAGCTGTCATATGTATTTTTTGCCTTCTTCTTCAATTCTAAAACGTACCACATTCTTTTCAAGCATAATCGAACCATTTCAGGCAGTTTTGTGAACGCTTCCGTGTTATGATGGCGTTGGATATTTCTTTCATCTTGATGGGGAGGGGTTTACTTGTCAACAATTGCTTTATTCGGCGGAAGTGGCCGTACAGGGGAACGGATACTTGAGCGCTTATTGAATCAAGGGCATAGTGTCAAACTTTTATCGAGACGTTCAATCGATTCTAAGGAAGGTCTTCATGAAATCATCGGAGACGCGACGGACCATGAAGCAGTACTAGAAACGGTTCAATCTGCAGATGTCGTCATCTCAGCATTAGGGACGGACAAACAAAACGTGTTATCAACCTTCACACCACTCGTGATCGAAGCGATGAAACAATTTAACGTAACACGCATCATCACAGTCGGGACCGCCGGCATCTTGAAGGCACATGACAGCGACAACTATCGCTTTGAAACGAAAGAATCGAAGCGTTCGATGACAACCGCAGCCGAAGATCATGCGCGGGCTTATGAGTTATTACGAGATTCCGGATTGGCGTTCACAGTCATCTGTCCGACTCAACTGATCAATGAGCCATCGAACGGAGACATCATCGTCTCAAAAGAGGTATTAGGCACGAAACAATCAGGTCCGATCTCGAGAGACGATGTCGCCGAGTTGGTGCTAGATTGTTTCACGAATGATGACTATGTCAGACACCGTGTCGGCATCACGACGGAATCATAATTAGGGGATGGGAAACATGCACGAACAACGAGAACAATTAGCAAGACTCGCTTTAACGTTTGAACAAGAGGAGATGACGGATGCTGCCCGACTCGCCCGCACCGCCCTTCAAAAGGTAACGAATGAAGAAGTATGGATTGCTGTCTGTGGTCACTTTTCAGCCGGGAAGTCGACATTGCTCAACGACTGGCTAGAAGAAGGATTTCTTCCGACAAGTCCGATTCCGACGAGTGCGAATATCGTCACATTACGAGGTGGCGAATCAGCGGCAGCTGTTGCGATTAATAATATGGATTGGATTTCATTAGATTCTTCTTCCCTATCAAATATTAGTGACTATTGCAAAGTCGAGGAAATCAAGGAAGTCGAGTATACGATTGACCGGTTTCCATTTGATGAACACGTCGTATTGATGGATACGCCAGGAATTGACTCGACGGATGAACGACATCGCCAAGCGACGGAGCGCTCGCTCTTCTTGGCAGATCACCTGTTCTTCATGATGGACTACAATCATGTCCAATCGGAACAAAACATCGGGCTGATGAAACAATTTAGCCGGGAAGGTCGTCCCTACTCCATCATCATTAACCAAATCGACAAGCATGACGAAGGGGAGCTCTCCTTTGTAGACTTCAAAGCGTCATTGACGAAGGCGTTCCGTCATCATGACATCGTCCCGAACGATACATTCTATATTTCACTTCGTGATGTACAGCACCCTTATAACGAAGTCGAGCGCTTGCGGTCGTATGTTCGACAAGTCATCAAAGAATCGAAACAGCAACAAGTCGAGCATGCTGATGCATTGATTCATACGCTAGTCCGCCGTAACGAAACATCGATTCAATCGACGTTGGATCAATTGCCAACTTATGAAAAGAGTCCGAAGGAAATGCAGTCACGTCTACATCGCCTAGAGAAGAAACGGGCATGGTGGACATCATTCCGTCGCAAATTCTTCAAACATCAGGCACCAATCGTAGAAAGTGCACCGATCATGACCTATGAGTTCCGTGAGTTGTTGCGGTCCTATCTCGAGAGTTGTGCCCCGTCCTTCAAGGTCGGTCTCTTATTCTCAAAAGAGAAGACGAAGCAAGAACGAGCTCGTCGTGAGGAAGTGGCGGTCAAAGAGTTCAACCGTTTGATTGACATGAACTTGCGCCCACATCTCGTGAAGTACGCGGAAGATATCATCCGAGATTTGAAGCTTCCTGAAACGTTGCTACCAAAAGGAGATGTCCTTCCGATTGCACCGAGCTCACTCATCACCAATCAAGTGAAGTCCGGTGCATCCCTCAGCGGCGACACCGTCTTACAATTTAGCCGTGACATCGAAACCGCCCTCGCGTCATGGGTCACGAAAGTATCAGAACCGTGGGTCCATTCGACGGATACGTATATGAAAGCGGAAGTCGACATGCGCTTGGAACAATTTTCGACTGAAGAAGACGAATTATATGAGGCACTTGATAATGAAGCATTACGTTTACGCCTCATAAATCGTCTACATGCAATCGATAAATATGAAACGTTACAACTTGATTCAGATCAGTTAGATCAGTTGGCCGTTCGAAACTATGTCGACGCGACGTACCTTCCTGAAAAACAGTCGAATGTTGTTGAATCAGAGGTTGCATCGACATCGATATTAGAAGATGATTATGATTTATTTGATTTTAATTTTTCTTATGAAAATACGGTATGTGAAATATTAGAGAGTCATCCTTTATTCCGCTCCCGTGTGACGACCCTTCGTAAAAAAATCGAGCGTGCGAAGCATGAACAATATACGTTTGCCATCTTCGGTGCGTTTTCGGCCGGAAAATCTTCGACCCTCAATGCCCTTCTCGGGGAGACGGTTCTACCGACCTCACCGAACCCATTGACGGCTTCGATCACAAAAATCGTACCGCCAGATGGTCGGACGAATCGAACGGCGATGATCACCTTCAAGTCACGAGATGAACTTGAGGAAGAGTTACAAGGTTATGGGACTTCCCTCGCCTCACTCGATGTCGATCACCCATTCGTCAATGCTGTTAAATCAGCACCGCTCGATTATCTCGGGCAAATGGAGACCGTCGACTATGACACGTTCTGCGCGTTCGTCGCACAAGAAGAGAAAAGCTGTATCGTGAAAGAGATTGAACTGTACCTCGACTCATCGTGGGCGCGACGCGGCATCGTCTTCGTCGACACACCAGGAGCCGATTCACAGTTCAACCGACACAGCGAGGTTCAATTCGGTTACATGCGTGACGCGGATGCTGTCTTGTTCGTCACGTATTATAATCATGCGTTCACGGAAGCGGACCGAGAGCTCGTCATCCAGCTCGGTCGTGTTCAAGGGACCGGAGACCATGAGATGTTCTTCCTCGTGAACGCGTCCGATCTTGCGACAGATGACGAAGAACGGGATGCGGTCACAAGCTATGTTTCGCAACAGTTGACCGCGCTCGGTGTCCGACGACCGACCGTTCTCCCCATCTCAAGCCGAAACGCCATGCAAGGGGATGACGCGGGATTCGACCGATTCGTCTCGACGCTTGAACGCTATGTCGACAAAGACCTTCGTCTCGCGAACGCGATGCGTATACAGGAAGAAACGACAGCGCTACTCGCTACATTCGATCGTGTATTGAACGAAGCGAAAGAAGACGCGTCGGCGAAAGAACATCGTCGCCAGCAATTGATTGCTTTACTCGAGAACCCGCCTGCACTCGATATATCAGCACTCATCGATTTGTTTGACCGGGAAGCGAAAGAACTCCTCGCCCACCTCGAGACCCGTTCGCTTCTCCGCCTCTCAGACTTCGTCAAAGAGACGTTCCACCCGGTCGAGGTCGACGGGTCGAGGAAGAGCCTGGAGCGTGCCCTCGGACGTACACTCGATAAATACGCCTATGACATCCAACAAGAGCTCCAAGTGTTTCAATATAGGTTAGAGCGATACGTTAAACGTGAGTTCCTCGCCTTGGTCGAACGGTTGACCGAACGTCAAGCATCTCTCCTTCCGACGCTTGAATTCGACCGTGAACTCGACGTGGCATGGCTAAGAGAGGCTGTCGAACCGATTCATCTCGAGACACCACCTTATCAGTCGGTGTTGAAGCGCTATAAGAATGCGAGTCAATTTTTCGAGGGAGAGGGTCGGACGCAACTGAAGGATGAATTGACGGCACTCCTCCGTGACATGATTCGCACTCGTCTCGAGAGCATTCATAAGAAACAGCTCGAGCGGGCCAACAATGAAATCAGTAAAGCTGAAGTCGATATTGAACAAGATTGGTCAACCCAAGTGAAAGAACTCGCCGCTGCAGAGCTCAGTATGTTGACGGATAGTCAATCCTTTGATGACATGCGTGAACGACTCGAGACGCTCAGAAAGGAAACCGTATGAGTACGTTACTATTAATCGGACTCATCCCCGCTGTCGTCATGACGATTGTATTGGGATTGTTTCTAAGGTATCTCTATTTGAACAAAGAATAATGGAAACAGTCCTTGATGTGCAGACGACATCAAGGACTGTTTTATATTTATTTATCTGCTGGATAGACCACACCAACATGTTTGCGCACGGTCGTCATCACATTAGCTAAGCGAATCATATCGGTCGCTGAGTGCACAGCCGTTTCTGTATCCTCCGCTTTAATTGCTCGGACGAACGCTTCGATTTCATATGACATCGGAGCGTTCTGCGCTTCTGATATGATTTCTGATGTGCCATCCCGTAACTCTAGACGGACATCATCGCACGTCGCAATATCATCGATGATGATGCGTCCCTTTTCCCCGATAATCTCAGAAGGCGTCGATGTCGCATGGATCTTTGAGTGCATGACCACTACATCAAGGTCATCATAGGAAAGGATGACCGTCCCGCTTCCGTCCACTCCAGATTCGAGTTTGACACCGCTCGCCTGGACGTCATTCGGTTGACCGAACAATTTCAAGGCGGGACCGAGTAAATAGACGCCAAGGTCCATCAATGACCCGTTCGAAAAATCGGGATTGAATGTATTCGGATTTTTCCCTTGTTTATACAAATCGTATCGGGAAGAATACTGTGATTTATTGAAGACGGCCCGACGTACCGGAGCGATTCGCTCCATCGCCTGTTGAACCCGTTCAAAGTTCGGCATGAATAGATTACGGAGTGCCTCAAGTAAGACGACCTGGTTCTCCTTCGCGACTTCAATCATTCGGGTGACTTCCTGAACGTTCGAGGCGAGCGGCTTTTCACACAGGACGTGTTTGCCATGCTGCATGAACAAGATGCTCTGTTCGGCGTGAAGCGAGTTCGGGCTCGCAATATAGATCGCATCGATGACATCACTCTGCGCCATCGCTTCAAGTGATGTGAACGTATGTACAATGGAGTGACTTTCTGCATATTCGTTAGCACGCGACTCCGTGCGCGAGTAGAGTGCTGTCACTTCTACATCATCCAACTGATTGATGGTTTCAATAAACCAGTCTGTGATGAAGTTTGTACCAATGATACCAAAACGGATCATGTGAATTCCTCATTTCTGTTCTTTCAGATTTTTGATGAGTAGGATTTCATCCAATAAAGGAATCTTATCATATCCGACTTGTGGGATTGTCGATTTCTGTTTTTTTGCTCTCGTCACCGCATCATGAATGATTCGTTCTAGACGATAGCCACGACGTTGATTAAAGCCGAGTGCTCTCAAATTATCATTGGTTGTGATGACAATTGATTGCTTAACGCCATGCTTCATACTAATTTCTTCAACAGTCTGGAGTAAGCGAGAGCCAATCCCACAATTCTCCATCAGGCTATCAAGAGATATGATTTCTATTTCCTCATCCCGCATAACATATGTAACAAGACCGTGAATTTGATTTGATTTCATGTAGACAAATCCTCCGAGCTCTGTACAATCGTAGGTTCCCGAGGAGACGACCATTTGAGCTGAACCCCATTGTTCAACAAAAAAATTGCGAATGTCTTCTTGCATATTAGAATGGATTGGTAAGATCATTTAATTCTTCTCTGTCTACATATAATTAGGTATTAAATACGGTATTTGAAATATATAGTGAGCTAAAATACTCTCTTATCATTTGTTATCATTCTGAAAGACTTCGGCACGCTTCTTCTCCTTAAAAGGCCAACGATAAATTTGTCCTTCTTTCTCGACATAGGCTACACCGTCTTCAATTGTCAACGAGGAACAGTCAAGGAGATGACGTGGCATCGGATATATTTCAATCCACCCGTTCGCATGGACATGAACGAGACGACCATCGATTGAAGAGATGACCCATACCCCCTTCTCTGACGTACACATCACGTCGCAGTCATGAAGAACTGGGGCCTTTCTGACCTCTTGATTATATTGAAAACGTACGGTTCCCTCTTTTGAGAAGCAGACGAGAGCCTCGGTCGAGATCCCTTCTCCAAAGATGCCCTCGTCCCCGTAACCAACCCAGATCCCGGTATCATTGATCTCAACCGCTTCAATCGCGTTACCTGCGTGAAATGAATGTTTGATGTCGCCGTCTACATCTAGCACCCACGCATTGATTGGTTCTCCTTCCAACGTAAACGCCCAGATGAACAAGTGATTCTCGTCAATGATTCGAATACCCGCCACATATTCATGTCGATTGAAGTCCATGATCAACCCATTCCAATGGATGTAGAAATGATGATTGGACTTGACCAAACGAGCTGAACCCATTGACTTGCGCGTATCGGAATCAACCACCTCTATTTCATCGTTCATACACAATCACCCCTTACCGTCTTCCAATCGCTTGAAATGTAATGCCTCTCGAAACCGTCTAGATTCTTCATCACTCACCACTTCGTCTATATATCTTGATTTCCAATAAGGCGAGAGGTCCACCTCTTCCACACCGATCCGCTTGAACCAATCCAACACCGTCTCATTCGATTGGTGTCTTAAGGAAATCGGCAAATCCAAATTGAACTGGATGAGCGCATTCCGAATCGCGTTATCGGTCCATTGGATCTCACTGGGTTCTACAAAACCTTTTGCTTTCGTCGTTCTGTTTCCCCGTTTCACACTGTTTCTTGAGGAATCAATGGTCGAGACGACACCCTTTCTTTTACGTAGCATGCTGAGCGTCAAAATCAGGAGAACGATCAAGCCTCCAATAAGGAACCACATCCAGACTGAATTTCCCGTCTCTGTTACCGTCCCACCTGATCCGAATGTATAGTCTAGAAAGTCATGATTTAAGAGTTGAAGATCATCATCTTTCCACTTACGGAACTTCCCATCAAATGCGTCGCCGCTAACACCATCTTTCCCAGAAAAACGTAGTATAATTCCACCGTCTGTCGGGTCGTGAAACCATTCCCAAAATAGACGAGCCAGATGGATAAATCCAGTCACCAACATCAAAATGCCGAGCATGATCATCAATAATCGGGTTGTAAATCGCATCGTAACCTCCGTCACACATTATGTATGATCGTATCATGTATGATAAGAGATTGTCAGAAAAATCCAAACGAAAAGACCGAGAGTTCTCGGTCCACTGTATTACAAAATTGCTTCTGCGAGCAGTCGGTCGAACTTACGCACGTCCACTTTTTTATTCAGATTGATTTTAATTGTACCGGAACGGGTGAACAATTGAACCTCGGAGTTCAAGTCAAACATTCTTCCTGCATTCTCCGTCGAGTACATATTAATCGAGTCGTACGGAAGCGAGTAGACTTCAATCTTCTTCCCCGTGAGTCCTTGCGCGTCGCGCACAATCAGACGTTTGTTCGTGAAGACAGCGACGTCACGTACTGTCTTATAGGCAGCGACCGCTCGCTCCCCGTCGATGAATGACTCCGTGATATCACTCGGAACCTCACACTCCGAATAAAACGTCCAAGATAAATCTCCAATCGGGTTTCCCATGTTGATTCCTCCCTGAGTAAATTAAATGTACTATCCCCTATATTCCACAATTCTCGTTTGATTAGACCTTGAATGGGAAGATAGTGTATAGCATGTTGATGTAGAGGAGGACGTCGTCATGATCGCGCAACAAGTCATCACATTACTACTCATTGGCTATCTCATTTATTTGATTGATTCCAAACGAAATTACTTCCCTGTCCCGGTCATCTTGGTCTTGATTGGGATTGGACTATCTTATATCACTTTCTTTGATTCCGTATTCATTACGAAAGATATGATTTTTGAAGTGTTCCTGCCGGCTTTACTTTTTACGTCGGCCTATCAATTTAAGTATAACGACTTGAAAGATAACTTTGGGATCATCGCGATATTGAGTACGGTCGGTCTTGTCTTGACCGCCATCTTGATGGGATATGGCACGTTTTGGATCAGCGAGCTCTTCACCCCGCTCACGTTGACCGCTTCCTTCTTATTAGCGTCCATCTTGATTCCGACCGACCCCGTTTCCGTGACTGCGATTTTAAAACGGAGTAAAGGGGAGAAGCGGATTGCGGACGTCGTCGAAGGCGAATCGATGGTGAACGATGGGACGAGTGTCGTCATCTTCACAATCTTTCTCAGTATGTTCGCGACTGGAGAACGATTCTCCACGCTCAGCTTTTTAACTGATTTTTTGATTGTGTCTGCTGGTGGGATCGGCATTGGCTTCATTTCTGGATTTTTACTTAAAAAATTGATGATTGTCAGCTTTAAAAAGCATGAGCTCGTCATGTTGACGATCGTGACTGCATATGGCGCCTTCTATCTTGCCGATGCGCTAGAAGTGTCTGGTGTACTCGCAACGGTGACAGCAGGTATGATGTTGTCCCACGAACTCGGAACAAAAGCGGATTACGAATCGGTCCAGCGTCATCTAGATGGTTTCTGGGATATCGTCATTCCCATATTGCTCGCCCTCTTGTTCTTATTGATTGGAATCGAGGCAACGGAATACTTGTCCGTATCTCTTTGGACGTTCGCCGTTCTTTTATTCCTGCTTTCAATCGTGACTCGGTTCATCGTCGTCGGCGGTCTCGTCTATTCGGTCCCCGTCTGGCGTAAGGAATTTAAAGACGATTTAACGGCGACTTCCTTACTCACATGGTCGGGAATCAAAGGAACGATGTCGATTGCCCTCGTGCTCTGGCTAGAGGCAGAAAATATTGACGGGTCGAGCGAAATGATATCCCTCGCATTCGCCGTCATTTTACTCTCCCTAATCTTACAAAGCATCGGTGTCTACCCATTGACGACCTATTTAACGAATAAACATGACGAGTGACGGAACCCTTCCTTAGAGAAGGGTTTTTTAGATTCTGAAATTGACATTGTCCACTTTTAGTGTAAAATTACACTTGTAATATACTAGGAGGTGATTATGTTGGAAAATACTTCAACACCATCCGCTGCTATTTCTACTGGAGTGGTGACGGTTGTACTTGCTCTTGTTGCATCATATCTTACTCCATCGTTCTTGAAAGTCGGAATCATCTGGGATCTCGCCGCTTTCTTAGTCATCGGCATTGCGACATTCAGTTTTACATACCATTTTTATCAATCGAAACGGTTGTCCTATTGGCAATACATTTGCTGTTATGTCATCGTTTGTCTCTTTTTATTCACCGTGTTTCTCGGAATCTCGTGGATCTTGATTTTCATTAGCTCAGCGACGCTGTAATTCAGACAAACAGGAAGGAAGGAGCGCTTATGCAAAAATCCGAATTTATTGGACAAGTCTCTCGAAAAATGAAATTGATTCGTATCGAATCCCAGCATTCACAGGAAGAGATGGCGAACTTACTCGGCATATCCAAAAAAACGCTCATCCAAATCGAGAAAGAGCGGAATGAAGCGAGTTGGTCGACGGTTGTAACGCTATGCGCGCTGTTCAATGAGAGTGAGGTTCTCATACATCTGATTGGTGACGATCCGGTCGAGTTCGTCAAACTGATCGCAACCGAGAACACATACGAGCCGAAAGAAAAGACGCTCGGAGGACGTGTCTTTTGGCATGCAATTGAGGAAGGTCCCTTCTATATTCTGCAACAAAACATCATCAGCGGTCATTACCGCGTCATCGATCATGAGTATGTGAGATGGTACAGCACGTTTGATGCAGAGGATGCCGAACAGGTGCGGTTGAAGTTGGAACATCAACGAGGGGGATTAGATGACTAAAAAACCTAAAGATTTAATGGTCACTCTGTGTCTAATCGTGATGACAATCGCCTATTTTTGGCTGATTCCGAATGTAATGACTGGTTCCATTTGGTTTATCGGCACAATCGTCTTACTCGTTCTCTCGTCGATTTATATGACACGCTTGATTCAATCATACGTTCCACTTTCTTTGATGAAATTTGTACTGATTAGCGTGATTTCTTTCCTTGTACTTTGCTGCTTGTTGATCATTTTATTTTATAAAGTGGCTCTTTACCAGATGAATCATCTATAACGAATTGGAGGTTTTCACATGCGATTTTATGTCGGTTCAAGCTTTTCAAATATCGAAGAAGTACGGTTCATGTGTAATGAGCTGATTGCGCTCGGCCACACCCACACGTATGACTGGACTCAAAACGAACGCGCCGCTTCAATTGATGCGTTACGCTCGATTGGCGAAGAGGAGGTTTCTGGAATTCAATCAGCGGACTTCGTCGTCATCCTCTTGCCTGGAGGTAAAGGCGCACATGTTGAACTCGGGATTGCTCTCGGGATGAATAAACACGTTTTCCTATACGATTTGGGTGACCAGATGATGAATATGAAGGAGACGAGCACGTTTTATCATGTGGATGCGGTACAACACTTGAAGGGACCGTTCAACGCCCTCCCCCACCAAATTCAAGATCGATTGAAGCTCTCTAATCACGTTTGAGCTGATGCCCTTTATTCTCACGGAATCGAGCCGGGGTGCAGCCTACCCATTCCGTGAAATGCTTGTTCAGTTGAGCCGAACTATTGAATCTGACTACCAATTAAAGCAAGATTCGAATATCCTAGGAGAGATTTCGCACGAGATACATATTTCTCCAAAATGTTGTTTCCAATATTTTTTCAATATGCTATCCTTACGAAAATGATCTGATAAACGCGATGAAGAGAACAGTACATCAATGAATCTTTCGTAGAGAGCCCCGTCCGGTGAAAAGGGGTAAAGAGGATTGGTCGAAACAAGACTCCGAGCAGCGCTATGGAACTCACCCCGAGGGATATGGCGACGGGCACTCCCGTTATAGAGTTGAGGTATAGTCCGACTCGTTCGGCAGTACCGAACAAGGTTCGTGCGGTGACGTGCGGACGAACAGGGGTGGCACCACGATGAGAATCTCGTCCCCAAGAATTCGTTCTTGGGGGTGGGATTTTTTTTCGTTCCGAAAGTGATCAAAAATAGAAGGAGTGATACGCTTGAAATCGTTTCGAAAAACCTCTGCGCTATGGCTCGTCAGTGTCGGAATCTCAAATCTCGGTGCCTGGGTATACTTTATTGCGCTCAACTTGATTGTACTTGAGATGACGGGATCCCCTTTCGCCGTCTCGATTCTCTATGTATTAGTCCCGCTCGTCTCGCTCATCTCGAATCTTTGGTCAGGTAGCCTGATTGACCGGGTCGATACGAGACGCCTGATGATGTTACTGGATGGTCTACGTGCGAGCCTCGTATTCAGTTTAGGTTGGATCGAGTCCCTGTGGGTCATCTACGGGATTGTCTTTCTCCTCAACATTATGAGCTCGTTATTCGAATCATCGAGTCTGGTCTACATGACGCGACTCGTACCTGCCTCGAATCGCCAAAAGTTCAATGCGATGAAGAACTTTGTGCAGTCATCCGGGTTTATTTTAGGTCCAACAATTGCCGGACTACTCTTCCTAGTTGGGAGTCCAACAACTGCAATTTTCGTGAACGCGTTCGCACTCATCGTCTCGGTTGGTATGCTGTCGCGCCTTCCATCTCATCTTCGAGTAGAAGCGTCTGTTGAACCATTCTCTATTCGGATGATTATTGACGATTGGAAGGTCGTTATCCGATTCGCTTCGAATGCCAGATATGTGACGCTCATTTATGGATTGTTCTGTCTCATGACCATCTTCATGTCTGGACTCGATTCGTTGGAAGCGTCATTTGCGACCCAAGTCCTTCACTTGTCTGAGAGCCGATATGGATTTCTCGTCAGTATCGCTGGGATTGGAATTATCGTTGGGTCACTCATCAATTCAAGATGGAGTCACCGTTTATCCTTATCGTTTTGTATTGGATTCGGGGCAATCATGACACCGGTCGGCTATCTTCTTTTCGCAAGTTCATCGTCATTCATGATGGCCTCGGTTGGATTTTTTGTCCTGACATTCGCGCTTGCGTTCGCCAATACCGGATTTTTGTCATTCTATCAACACCATGTTCCTGTCGAAATCATGGGCCGGTTCTCTGGTGTCATCAATGTGGCAGAGTCGCTATTCGTCATCCTGCTTACATTCGGGATTGGACTCTTTGCCGAAATAATCGGGATTCGCCCAGTCTATCTCGCATTCTCGATTGTCTTCTTCCTAATCGGTTGTTATACGTTGTACGTCATTCGCGATCCTTCGAAACGGGAGTATTTCACTCAAAATCAAATTGAAGAAGCGTCTTGATTCATGAGCCGGTCGTTTATATGCGACCGGCTTGTTCTAATCGGTGAATCGCTTCGATGATTGTGTCTGGTCGTTGTAAATGAATTTGGTGTCCTGCCTTTTCCGCGATGATGAGTTCCGATTGATTTGATAATCTCAACTGTTGATGAATGAGTTCATGCCATGTCTCTTCTAGCAAGCGAATTTCTGACTCAGGCATCCCACTATTTATTCCTTCCTGAATCATCGCTTCATGGTCTCTGCCGATGACAATTAACGGAATCGATGAAAAAGTGCCCATTTGTTTGATGATCGCGGCGTCATCACGCCAGAACGATTCTTCTTCCAACATCGTTTTATACAATTGCGGAGATTGATAAAATCGTTTAAGACGTGCGCGTGCATCTGATGATAAGCCTTGTTGCTCGGGTGAAAATTCTGGCTGATGGAGTCGCTCTAATTCTTCTTTCGATAGATTTGAATAAGAACGACACATCGTCCGCCAATCTTCATCTGAATACTGACAATCCATTACAGGAGTTTCTAACTCATCTAATATTGAAAGATTATGGGAAGTGGAATCAACGAGTACGACTCCTACTACTCTATCCGAAACAAGTTTGGCCATGTGTTGCGCGCACAGACCTCCGTAAGAATGACCGACTAATATGATTGGTTGATTTAGCTGAAGGGCATCCAACAATTCTGTACATTCAAGAAGATGAGATGACGTTCGACTCGAACGCATATTTATCTCACTCTCACCATAACCTGAGCGATGATAAAGCAATACTTGATACGACTCACTTAATTGTTCAGAAAGAGAAACCCACTCTTCGAATGAACCTCCCATTCCTGTCATCACCACGATAAGGAGTTCCCCGGAACCGAATAACCGATATTCCATGTGATGTCCATTGACTTCAATCAATCTATTCATACACTCCACCGTTTAATCAGCTCAAGATCCTCTGGAAATGCAAGTTCCAATCGCTCTATTTCATGAATCGACCACCATTTGACTTCATCGATGTCCGAGTCGATAGTTGCGGTCGCCATCCGCTCGTCACACGTTGCCGAAAAATAGTGCGTTTCGACTCGATAACTTGAGATGATGGCTCGTTTGATATGTAGTCGTTGA
This sequence comes from Exiguobacterium sp. s57, assembly GCF_018617685.1. Lineage (NCBI taxonomy): Bacteria > Bacillati > Bacillota > Bacilli > Caryophanales > Exiguobacterium > Exiguobacterium sp. s57. The sequence goes on along the minus strand of NZ_JACSKR010000001.1, from coordinate 367,287 downwards.
TCAATCGAAATGCGATATCCCGTCTCTTCTAACACTTCACGCAGACAACATTGTTCCGGCGTTTCCCCATCTTCTAAACCACCTGATGGCAAACTCCATTGTTGTACGTCACGATTCTTTACGAACAGGACTTTCTTTTCTTCGTTCATACATAAACCAGCTGATCCAATCCACTGTTTCATAGTCTTATTTCTCCTTTTTCATTTTTCTGCTTGCAGGTGACGTTACGTCACCCGATAAGATGGGGCTACAACCACACAAGGAGGAATAACGATGTTCAATCAAATGCAAAAGAAAATAACACCCATCTGGACATGGAGACAATTCGCAATTACGATGATTCTTCTTTTTGGAGTGACTCCTTTACTCATCGAGCAACAATTACACAACTTTCTAGAGCGGTCATGGGGAAACACCCTCTATCCAGGAACGAGTATCGGCCTGTTATTAGCCATAATATTTATGACTGTCCTCTATCTCGTCGCAATACGTCCTCAAACCTTATCGCTGGAAACGTTAGGACTTCGCCGTATTTCATGGAAAGATTCGGGCATCATCATTCTATGGACAATTGTGTTAATTGTACTCAGTATCATCATCGTCGTAGTCCAATCATATTTCGGTATCGGTACGTCGAATACAAAAACAGAGAGTTTACAAAGTGACTTGTCGCCTATTTCAATTTTAATTGCATTTGGATCGGCGGCTATCGTTTCACCAATCTATGAAAAAATCTTTTATCGTGGGTTCTTATATCGCTTCTTTGAGCAACGATTTGGGGTTTGGATTGGGATGCTAGTAAGTGCTGGGATTTTCACTCTCGCTCATTTACCGACAACAAACACGTTACTCATCAATTTTGTATCGGGACTCGTGTTCGCCTGGGTATATGAACGAACCAACTCTATATATTCTAGTATACTCATCCATGGCACCTTTAATGGGCTGGCCGTTCTATTGACTGCATTAGCATAAATGGGATCAATCCGCTCCCTCTTGATATAGTGAATCAATATAGGCAAGAATCGATGCATCGATTGGATACAGTCCTAATTCATTCGATGCATCAGTTGATTTTCGAATCTTCCAAAATGATTCAATCAATTGTTGATTGTCTCCAAATGTCTCGTCTGTTAACCAAGTCAAATCTTCTTTAAGAATTTGGGCTTCTTTTGAGGAAGGGGCGACCCCACGTTCGATTAGAATTTCGGTTCTCCGAATCAAGTTGATCCACTTTTTCGTATCATGTTCAGCATCTTCTAATTTTGGTAAACTCGCTTGCAACAAATCAGAGTCTTTTTCAGTAAAATAGTCCGTCCATTGTTTCCGGTCATTTGATTTGGCTTGAATAGTTTGCAGTTTCGTCCAATCGATTTTTTCATTTTCGAGCTTCATAGATTGAAGGAGCGTGACCGTATGGTTCTGCGCCTGCTTCAATTCCTCTATCTGTCCTTCTAAGGAAGAAAGATGTGCGGACAAAATAGACGTCAACGATTCCTCATCTAGGATTCTCCGAATTTCGTCAAGCGGAACGGCCATTGATTTTAGGAGCATGATTTTTTGAAGTCGAAACAATTCAAAGTCGCTATAAAATCGTTTCTGTACATCATTTATATACGATGGGGTAACCAAGTTGATTTGACCATAGTATCGCAGCGTACGCACCGACACGTTCAGTTTTCTCGCGACATCTCCAGTTGAATAGTGTCTGGTCAATTTTTGATCCTCCTAACTACATATGGTGTGTATGTATGAATATCTTTTGAACTGATGAATCCCTTCATCCTAATCTGAAAATGAATTTCGTGGTACATCCCCATCCATTCACTAATCATTTCTCGAGTGAACATCTACGTCATCCTTTCGTGTCCCAATCAATCGATAGTCGTCTTGATTCTGAATGGCATCGAGAACCCCTTTCACAATCTCGTCGTGTGTCAACCAACGGACGGATGCTAACTCATGCATTTCCCCTAATTGAACTTGTCGATACGTTTGTTGTTCATTGAGACATAGACATTTCTTCTCATTTTCCGGATTCGCCCGGCCACCTAAAATATGTATCACCTCTGCAGTCTCCGAATGATCCAAAATGAGTTGCATCGCACTCCCTGAGCCACGATGCACCCAGGCGATGACTCGATCAAACGGACCTCTTTGTTTCACTGCGTACTGTAGTGCGTTTGAAAGTGCTTCCTCCTCGCGATAATCAACAATCAGCGGATGACACGTGTCAGGATTTCGTTGTACAATGCTTGCCATTTTTACTTTATCTCGTCCAATGACCGTGACATCCTGTTCGATTGCTAAATAAGATGTGAGTTCTGCCAACATTCCTGTCCCTCCGACAACCAATATATGTTTTCGATTCATGCCACCACCTCATTTTCCATTATAAACCAATCACTCATTCTTCTTTTCCTACAGAAGTGTTCGGAAACATTCACGTTTTTTCAAAAATAAGCCTTTTTTAATGCACTGAATCACTTATAATGAATCAAGTGTTCGAATCGGTTTGAACAATCACTATTTCGGAAAATGGATAATAGTGTAACGATTTCAATTTATTTCTTTTAAGAGGAGGATACCTATGAGACATTGGACAACGAGTTCACTACAACTGATCGCACTCATCGTTGTATCGTTGGCATGTAGTATTCTATTTTCCTCTCTGCTGATCATGAATCATCTACCTGTTTGGTGGATGATCTGTATTCCGATTCTTTATCTTTCAACTTTGCTCATACATCGCGGGTCTGGTGTACTCATTCTGTTCGGATTCGCAGCTTACTTTTTAATCACCATGCCTGTGTATGCGACTGCCGCTACTGCGCAACTATATATTTTATTACTATTTGCGGTTTTGACGGGTCTGTCTTACTGGCTTCAAGTCTTCCTGTTCCATGCCCAGTTTGCACTAAAGGTTGCGGAAGCGAGAGTGAGTCAGTTGATTGCGGTAGACCCGGAGACCGGTTTTGATAACCGAGATCGGTTTTTGATGGATGTAGAGGCTGAACGGGATCGGTTGATTCGCCACGGTGAAACGTTCGTGGTGTCATTCATCACATTACCGATTCTTGATGATTTTGAAAAACGGTATGGTTCATCCGAGTATGAATGGTTCTTGAACTACTTTAGTGACGAACTTCACGAAGCGACTCGACGAACGGACAAGAAGTATCGGGTTGCGCAAGACACGTTCGCCATGATTTTCCCTCGAACTTCAATCGAAAATGCACATATTGTACATGAACGAATCAGACCACTATTACTAGAGTATTCACGTCAAAACGGCGATTCGCTCACTGTTGAATGCTCAGACAAATCGTTTGAAGTGAACTTAGAGAACGCACCCATACGATTAGAAGAAATTTATCGGTATGTCGAATCAAAGACTAAAAAATGAGTTCATTCGTGAACTCATTTTTTGATGGAGTGAATATGAAATTCGTGTTTCTCATCTATTTCTACGATATATTGTTGATTAAGTACCATCTGAATCGGGCTCGGAATCGACAGTTTTGGTGAGAAGAGCCAAACACGCCCTCGAGGTACGAGGAGAATGTATGTATTGTGATTTGGAGGACCTATAAAGTTCAAATGACGAGGGTCGATTGAGTTTCCATCTCTCCGTGTTACTCCAATTTTTTCAAGCGCCTGTGCGACGAGAGACGGGTCTTCTACCGTCAAACTCATCTCGCCGATTCCAAGAAACTCATTTGACGAAAAAGACTCGATGTTACTTTCCGGATTAATCGAATGTCGAGCAATCAACTCGACGACATTCTCGTCCGCGTCGTAAAAATAAAGCGATGATGCATCGATTCCTTCAAAATAAATTTCGTCCTCCCCCTCTTCGGTCAAAAGCGGGACACGTGACATGATCCATTCCTTCGCTTCTTTGAACCGGTTAGCCGGAATATTGATTGCGAAATGGTATTGTCGCTCTTGCTCCATTACAGCCCCTTGGAATATCAAGGTATCTTCCCCAAATTCAATTCGAAATCGGGTAGAATCCTCCTCAATGACGGTTAGTTCAAGTTTTTCCGCATAGAAACGTTTCATTTCATCAAGCCGGTTCGTGTAAAGTGTAACTTCTGTGATTCTCATGAAATTCCTCCTCGGTTACAATTTTGTACTAAGTTCAATTCAATGATAAGTTGTACACTGATGGTATGTGAAATAATATTCTTTTATAGCCATGATTCAATAAACATCCCAACCCCAATCGGATTGAAAATGATAGACAAATGATCGATCATGCGTCTTTTATCCATCTAAACCAATAAAGATTTCCCTACACAACAGATATCCGTATTCATGCGTTCCATCCGTTGCACTTGATGGCATCAACAACAACTCATCCTCTGGTGTTTATTCCTAATTGACTGTCACGATCACATTTCCAACTTTTTTCCCTTGGTCCACATATCGGTGTGCTTCGACAATCTCATCGAGTGGATAAATCGAATCAATGACGGGTTGCAATGCTCCTGATTCGAACAGTTCGTTTAAAAACATCAAGTCCTCTTTACGTTCGCTCGCCGGTCCCTGTCCCGCAACAGAACTGAACGCCCCGTTCTCGCTCACATGGGCTTTTGCTAATCGTTTATCGATTTTCCCTGAGGCATCAAAAACCGCATCATACGTATCTAATTCAAGGTCGTACCCCTCTTTCGTACAATCGACGACCGCATCAGCCCCAAGTCGCTTCACGAGTTCCACGTTCCGCTCGTGGCAAACTGCCGTGACATGTATACCAAAATACTTTGCAATCTGAACAGCAGTCGAACCGACAGCACCCGCTCCACCATATATAAGAACATTTGTCGCCCGTTCGATGTTTGCTTTCCGTAAAAAATGTAAAGAGGTCGTCCCTCCGAACGGAAGTGCCGCCGCCTCGATAAAACTGGCATGCTCAGGCATCTGAACCACACATTTCGATTCGTTCACGCAAGCAAACTCCGCATATCCGCCAAACCGCATTCCCGTGAGCGCATAGATGTTGTCTCCGACCTGAAAGTTTTTCACACTGGTGCCTGTTTCCACGACGATACCCGCCAACACGACACCAAGGATCGGTTGTCTTGGTGCCTTGAACCCCATAACTATCCGCATCGGTAATTTTCCGAGTGCAGGAACGTCCAGTGCGCGTAGACGTCGATCTCCTGAATGAACAGCCGATGCATGTACCTGGATAAGCATCTCATTGCTTTTTGGCTTCGGTCGGTCTACTTCTTGGATGACGAACACTTCTGGACCTCCATATGCGGTACAAATCGCAGCTTTCACGTTGATTCACTCCATTCATGATTTGTCACTTCATTCTGATATATACGTTCCCTCAAAAAAGAGCGTTCAGTCGATTCGGCATAGAAAAACCAGATGACATCAAACGATATCATCCGGTTCATTCTTTACTGATAAACTCACATCGACGAGTGAAAACGGATTGTCGAGTGACGCGGCTGCCGCTTCCGATTGTGCAAATTTCATCTCGGTCACCCTCGGTTCTTGGCGACGTAGGCGGAATGCCCGTTCGAGTCGGCTCGTCAATACATTAAAGATAAAAATAAGCGCAGCGAGCGCAATCGCCGGGACAAGGAATAGATGATTTGTCATCCAAGTCATTGCTGTGAATTGTCTGAAGTAGTATCCAAACATCGAAGACCATTCATAGACGGTCGGCATGATCCCTTCATGTAATAGAACCGTTCCGCCGAAGAAAATCCCAAACAACGAAAGATGAATGAGCAACATGAGCGTCTGCACGAACTGTTGCATAAAGACGATGACAAGCGTCGGAATCAGGTGGGGCAAGAGATGTAGTCTCACACGATGCCAGACACTCCCACCAAGTGTCTCGGCAACAATCATGAACTCTTGTTGTAGCAATTGGCGAATCTCCGTGATGAGATATAACGTGACGGCAGGTAACCCGAGAACGACTAAGACGATTAATTCAATCTTCACTCGTTCCAATAGTGGAGGTACTTGTGTCGAATCCCAAAACGTCATCGTCGACGCGAGCATCATCAATGCGAGTAACGAAATCGGTAAAATCAAGAATCCATCGAGCAACTTTTTGAAGAAGTGATTTAATCGTGCTCCGCGGAAAGCAAGCGGAATCCCAACCAATAAACCGATCGTCATGCGCCCAAGCGCGACAATCGCACAAATCCCGACAGTCCACTTAAAACCTTCGACGAACATCTGAAACAAATCATATCCAGCATTATCCGTCCCGAGCCACTGATCTTTTGACGGTTCAAGTGGTGGGATTCCGATGAGTCTCCCCTCATCCGAGTAGAGCATAAGGGTTTGGTCAACGTTCCCATCACGAAGTACGGTATTTCCAAAACTCATGAACAGGAGACCCGCTACGATGATAAAGCAGAAGATAAAAATCGGGTCACGTATTAATACGCGTCGCATCAAATCCCTCCTTTCCAGGCATTCGGAATGATCCACTCAATGAATAGATCCAACAGAAAAATCGGGATATAGATGACGAATAAAATGACGAGCAAGATCTCCATCTGTGGATTGTAGGCGGCGAATCGAAACAGTCCCTGGACGTTAAATAAATATTCGACGATGAGAAGCGTCGATAAGATGGTGATGAGGTTTGAACGAAAAAAGAGGTAAAAGCGATAGATGATGTTCGGCAACAAATGCTTCCAAAATAGTCCACTCGGTCGAATCCCTTTCGCTTGGGCAAGTTCAAGGTAAGGGATGGACTCTTGTTCATGGATATGGATGGTCAGCCATTTGATAAAAAAGAACAATGTCGTAAGTGTCAAAGTGACAATCGGTAGAAATCGTATGTATTCGGCAAACCCGCCAGCTACTTCAATTCGGTCAAATCCCGTTGCTTTATGTATGGAAATGGCGAGAAACTGTGAAAAGATTAACCAAAATAAATCAGGCACCATCTCAAGCGTCTGACTCGTTTGGTGTAGAACCGTGCGAACACGACTACCGCTACGATAATAGAAGTAGGCATACATGAGACCAAGCATAGTCGACAGGGCGAGTGCTGTCGTAAAAATGATGACCGACTCTTTGACGAGCGGTCCAAGTTCCGGCAACAAAGGTAAATCTGTTTGAGCGGTGATGTTGTAGTATGTAATCTCGTCAAGCTTTTGCAGTTGGTCCAACTGTTGTTGGATGCCGCTCCAGTAATTCGTCAGACTAAAATCGGTCTGAACGACGAGCGTCGGTAAGGCACTAATCGCAATCAAGACAAAAAATGCGATGACAAGATGTGCAGATTTCCGTGCAATATAGCCCATAGTTCTGTCTCCTTTAAATTACTTATCTCAACCAAACGCGTGAAAGGATGTCCGGTATTCTTTCATTTTGTAAAGGGAATTATATCCAAAGACACGTTCTATTGATTCTAGCATAATTATTATGTGAATAGAAACAATTTTCAGAAATTAATGTGGATCACAATGTATGCTATGATGGATTTGTAGAAATATTTAGGAGGTTGAAACATGTGGATTATATTGGGACTAGCAGCGATTGGAGCCACGCTTTTGAACTTGACTGCCTTTATGATGGAGAAAGATTACAAACTACCGATGGCGATTGCGCTGTCCTTGACTGCACTCACACTTTGCGCAGAGTATAGCTTGCTCAATATGTGGGTGGAGTCTGAGGACTGGGCTGCCATATCGGATGTCGTACCCGGCATGTCGCGTGCGCTATGGTTCTTGACGATTGCGGCAATCTTTTTGAATATTCTTCCGATCTTTTTAGAGAAAAAGCGAGCACGCATGATGGAATCGAAAAAATAAATAATTATAAATGGAGCGTGACTATGGAAAATAAATTATTTGCGACTTTCGCTAACCCTTTTGGAATTCTCATTTTGGTAGTGATTGCATTTTCATTTTTATACCAGGCCACATCACGTCTCTTCTCGTCTCACTACATATTGTTCGTAACAAATATGGTAGGAGGACTAGCTTTTATCAGCATCATGCTACTTTTATCGCGTACATATAAGAAAAAATGACAATAAAAACGTGTACGAAGCTATATTTTTAGCCTCGAACACGTTTTCGTTTAACAATGATTCGATGTCAAAAACCTACATTCATTGCTACACGTGCAAATTCAGTAGATGCTTTATATGTCAACTTGACCAAAGATGTCGAAAAATTCCGCACTTAAGAGCGATGTTTCTACTTACTCAACTACTGTAACTCACTAATCACTGTAAAAATTCGCATATATGCATCTAAAACATTCCGCTCGGTTACTTCGTTGTCGTTCAACTCAAAACCCCAGAACTGAAACTGCTCCTGGTCAATTTGCAAATAACCAGCGACATAGTCGCCTGGAATGTCTGGTGCATCATCATAAGTCATGTCTTCAAATACGAATGGAAGATAGCTCTTTTTTGTACCGATAAAGAAGATCGGGATACTTAAAGCCGTATAGACTTCTACATATTTCTCTTGATCTGCTGTATCAAATTGATTATTCATGATCCACACGGCATCAAATGAAGAAGAAGTGGAATTGGTATTCGCTAACTCTTGAAAAGAGATCGTTTTGAATTTCACCTGTTCCAGTTGAATTTCCGGTAGTTCCCCGATCACAGCGATATGTAAGGGTTCTCCACTATACAGTTCGATTGGCCTCTGTTGCGATGCACCCAATCCGCAGCCACTCAAGGTCGCAATCAATAAGAACAAACAAATAAGCATTTTCTTCAATTCAATGCCCTCCCATGATGATTCATGCACATAATATACCATTTATCTTTTTAATATTTTAAACCTTTATCCTTTTTATCCAATTTGAAAAGTGTATTCAAAATTGACGAATAATGTTAATTTATTCAAGCATCCATCACTTCATCAATCCTTTAACTTGGTCGAATACAATAATTCACCATCTCGTGAGCGCAACTCATAATCGATTCCTGTTCGCATCTGCTTCGTCATCGTCGCACGACATGAAAATAGTTGTCCCGGACCATATGCAACGTCGGGAATTTCCTTGAAACCGTATGACCGCTCACCGAACCATAGCGTCAAGTTCGATGAACCCTTCGATGATCGGTCATCGACGACATAACATTCTCCCGTCTCGACGATGTAATTCGTCGTCATGCGGTCATACGTTTCCATACCTGCCATTCCAACAAGAACAATTGACGCGATGCCCGCGAGAACGGCTTGGCCTAATTTTACACGATTGCGTGTCTTGCGCCAATCCATCCAATAGATGACAAGTGAACCTAGACACAATAATCCAATCAACCAAGTGAGTACAATTTCCAACAACCCAATCACCTCAATCTTTAATACGAATTCCCTCGAAAAAGGATTCGATTCTTCTTCTCAATCAAAAAACTCGACACAAGTCGAGTTTAAGTTATTTCATATTCCAGTTTTCGCTTTTGCCAAGCGACAAGCAGGATGCTAATGATGACGAGCAGGAACCAAGAAGATAGTTTTCCTAAATCAACGATAGCCCAGCCGTTCATCTGGTCCGGATACGCCCAGCCGTTGTAAAAGGTCACAATATTTTCAGCGAGCCAGATGAAGCAGGCGATCAAAAAGAACGACAGCACGACCGGCATCTTGAATCGCCGGTCATCAAGCCTGTATGAGACAACCGAGCGACCAAATGCTAAGAAAATGAGTGCGATCAATAGCCATCGCAGATCTAGCCAAACATGGTGCCAGAAGAAGTTGAAATAAATCGCAATGCCTAGCCCGAAAGCGATGATCGGGTTCGGCATCTTCGTAAATCTTAAATCGAGGCGACGCCATGCCTGGACGACGTAACTTCCGACACTCGCGTACATAAACCCCGCATAGAGCGGAACACCCCACACTTTCGTGAACGCCTCATCCGGATAACTCCATGACCCCATCTGCACTTTGAACAGTTCAAGTCCGAGACCGATGACATGGAACCAGCTGATGACCTTCATTTCTTCCATCGTCTCGAGTCCCGTTTTCACGAGGACCACTTGGACGAACAAACACCAGATGAGTAAGACGTCATATCGAGGAAGTGGCAACTCGACAAACTTTGTGACGGCAAGCGCACCAAAGATGGCGACCGGAAAGATACAACTGAGTGCCTGTTCGTAAGCGAAGATAAAGAGATAACGTATACGTCCCATCCGTTGCCCTACCTTTCGATATATTCGTATAAAAATGAAGACTCTCCGTCATAAAAACGTGGGTCAAAGACGCCGAGCCGTTCTTCGTCTGCCACGATGACGACGAACGGTGACCATTTTGTCAGAGTAAGCGCCTCTTGATTCGCTTCAAACAATGGCTCAAGACTCGTCTTTTCGGCACTCGTCAATTCGTATTGCAAGGTCGCTTCTTGATAAATGGAATCTTGAAAGAGCGATACGTTCTCGTCAGTCTTCGTGATGACGGTGAACTGAGTTGGGATAAATGAAGCCGATAGCGCCACTTCGTCATGTTCATCTGCATATGTCTGATACAAGTAAGCTCCTTGCGCACTTTGAATCGCGACATACAAAACGAGAGACGCCCATGCATACCGATACGTCTTATAGCGGACTTCTTGTTTACGGGCGACGAGCCAGGCAACCAAGAAGATCCCCCAATAGACGAAATCCACAATTGGAATCACACCAAACGTAATCCTCACGTCCGAGATCGGTTCAAAGTAACCCGTCCCCCACGCATTGAACAAGTCAGATGTGTTGTGTATGAACACGGACAACAGTGCCCACCAAAAATAACGGATATCTGTCACGCGAAAGAGGAGGCGAACGAGTATGTAGATGAGCAAGGCAAAGAGCGGGACGAGAAAAATCGAGTGGGTGATGCCGCGATGCCACATCTGATACATGCCTTCCGTGTCCCATAGCCTTGAAATCACATCACTGTCCGGGATTTGGCTCCCGACGAGTGTCGTGACGAACAAGGCTCGTTTTTCATGTTGTTGTAAATCACGTTTATCGGCTGCACCATATAGCGTTAGACCGAATAACGTATGTGTAATCGTATCCACGTTCTACCTCCATAGCGAAAGAGACATCTCCCAGGCCTGGATGATGTCTCTTCATATTAATTCTCTTTATCCATTTTCATGGCGCGTCTTGCGACGATCGTTACGAAAATGACAGCGACAATCGGAATGATCAATGGCATCCAATTCAACATCCGCCTGTCCCCCTTCATCTAGTGTCGCAAGCAGTATAGCATATCTGCTTACTCGATGGATGAATGAATGCTTGTATATTCATAAGTAGTTGCCATCTTCTCAATCGTGGCTTTCATATGGTCACGAAGTGTGAGCGGTTCGACCACTTCTACTTGTGCGCCTAATGAGAGCAACCAGTAAATGAATCCGTCAGATACGGCTGCGTCGAAACGGATGAGGAATCGTTCTCCATGTTCGGACACGGAAACATCTTCTCCTAATTTGTCAAAGATGACCGGGAGTACCCGTTCGTCGACAGACAAGACGATTTGTTCATCAGATCCATTATACATATTGAACGACTTTTGATAGTAATCATCAGGTAGGTGATGTTTCGGACGGATGGTGCCGTCTTCCACAATCTCTGAGTTGACGATTCGGTCGACCCGGTAGTTTCGCACTTCTCCGATCGATTCGTCAATACCGATCAAGTAATACTGCTCGTGATTCCAATGCAAGTCAATCGGATTGATGACGTATCGTTCTCCGTCACGGCGAAGCGGGAACGTTCGTTTCGTCACATCGAATCCGACGACATCTGTATACTGGAACGAGATGGCTTTTCGCTCATGAATAGCTCGTTGGATTCGGTCGATATGGTAAGGAATGTGTCCGTGTTTTTTCTTTGGCGTTTTGATGATGGATTGTAACGTCTTCGCTTCAGGATTGCTCGTTAGCATCTGGAGCTTTTCAACAATCTCTTCGGTCACGTCTTCCGAGATGAACTTAGCTGCGACAATTGCATCGACCATCATCCGAAGTTCATGAATCTCGAACAAGCGAGCCGAGTGCCAATATTTTTTGGCGAGACCATTCTTCTCCAATTCATCCTGCACTTCAAACCCCGAATTGTTCAGTGCCTCGATATCGTCTTTCACCGATTTTTTTGCTAACTTAGAAGTATCTCCGATCGTTGACAAGTATTCGAGCAAATCCTCAAGCGTCTTTGGATTTGCTTCGTCCGTATAACGTTCGAAGAAACGTCGTACTTCAAGTAACCGCTCTCGGTTATTCACGGTTCTATCCCCTTTCATTTCTCTATCTAAATTATGTATAAACAGACATTATCATTTTATTTCCACGAAATAAAGGTATTTTCCATTACAAAACGTTTAAGGAGGCGCCATCTGAAATGAAATATTATGCACACGTCAACGGCTCAAAAATTGAATATATAGACCGTGGTCACGGTCCTGTTATCGTACTGATTCATGGGACCCAATCCTCGAGTCTAGAACCATACCATGTGGACCAGCTCGTTTTATCTGGTTTTCGGGTCATTGTCCCATCTCGGCCCGGATATGGAGAAACTCCGTACTCATTCTCAGCATCTCCTCAAGTGTTTGCGACACAACTCCATCACTTGATGCAGATGCTAAAAATTGACCGATATCATGTATATGGTATTTCTGCCGGTGGACCGACCGCCATCGAACTCGCCTCACAAAATCCGGCCGTGCTCAGTCTGACACTTGCTGCAGCCGTGACGAGTATCGTCGATTTTCCATATCGGGACACGGTCAGTCGGAATATCGTCCAGCCGGCATTCATCGCGCTTCAATACATCATGAAACAGTTCATTGCTCGTGCCATCCAAAAGCACCCGTTTGAGGCGACGGCTCGGATGATTCAATCGACAAGCGATTTGACGCTCGACACGATTCGGGAAGAAGTGTCACCCTACGACATCTTCCTCCTCAAACGCGTCGCGAATCAAATGTCATTCGGTCTTGGCGCACAGTTCGATCTGAAACAGCGTGTATCGAGCGAGGTATTACTCGGTGTCAAATGCCCGACCTATATCGTCCATTCCAAAAACGATAAGGCCGTTCCGGTTCGCCATGCCCATTACGCGAAGCGCTTAATCCCACATGCTCAACTATCGATTCTGAACAGTCCCGGTCACTTGATTTGGGTCGGACGGCACGCGAGAAAGTCAGAGCGACAAATCGAACGATTCATCCGATTTAACTCATAAAGCATCTCAACACAAGAGGTGCTTTTTCTCTATTAACCATCCAATCCCAAAACTTGTATCAAATGATTGGTCGTATGTTCTGGCAACTTCCATAGACTGCCTGCTCGATTAAATCCCGCGAGTACACTTGGACGGTTCAATTGACCGAGCCAAAGCTGATAACGCTCTTTCTCTCCACCTTTATATTGCACCGTAAGATCAAAATCGGGTGCCACTTCGATTTCGATTTCTTCGATTTCTTCTGAACTTCGTAGCATTTCCGCGAACACCTTAACCTGATCCAATTCGTGAAACTCTAACGCTACTTCTGGATTGAATGTTCCACGCTCCGTTGACTCCGCCACCATCACGCGTTCCATTTCTTCTCGTTCCAGTTCTTCTGTATCGATTTTATAAGACAATGTCGCCTTACGAATTTCACCTGCCCACCGAATCCATTTATCCATCATTTCACTCCTCTCGTCTAATGTACGTATTATCAATCAAAACGGTTTCAACATTTGCAAAATAAAAAAGCCGAGCAATCGCTCAGCTTTTACACTCATTCATATTTCCAACCAACCAAAGTTGCATCCTCTCCGACATAGCGAATCCGTTTCTCGTCATCATTTGGGAAAACACGAAGCGTGGCCACAGCGTCACCGTCGTTGACGAAACATTCGACACTCGACGAGTCGACGAACAGATGTAAAGACGTGACATCGAGCACTATTGTTCGGGTCGTCCCGAACTCGGTTGCGAACGGTTCACCCGCATTCGTCCGATCGATGGTCAATTCCTGTGTTTCTTTCTTGTACCGAATCACGAGCGACTCATCTTCTGTCTTCAACAGTTCGAGCTCGAAGTCTTCTCCGGACGTCGACAATTCCAATTCATAACGTTCGGGCGAAATCACTTCGATATGCGCGCCTGATTCATTTACGAAATGATTAGTTCGGAGTTGCTTCATTTCAGGGACTGGACGTTGCTTCAATACGCCATTTTCAAGTGACAGCTCTCTAGGTAGCGTCAATGCATGCGCCCAGCCGTACCGGTCTGTCGGATATTCAATCTCCGGTAAGCCCATCCAACCGACTAAGATGCGACGGCCATCATGCTCCGTCGTTTGCGGGGCGTAAAAGTCAAACCCGAAGTCCAATTCTTCGAATGCACCGTGGTTGAATGTACTCGTATTCAAGTCGAGGTCACCGGTCAAATATCCGGACTGATAGATGTTGTGGTAGCGATGACCCTCGGGCTTGATCCCTTGCGGAGAAAAGATGAGCACGTGTTTCCCGTCAAGTTCGAACACATCAGGACATTCCCACATGTAACCAAACTCTTCGAGTTCGGTCTTTACTTCACCTAAAAACGTCCAGTCATTTAAATCGGTCGAACGATATAAGACGACACATCCCGTCTCATCCGTGCGTTGCGCACCGACAATCGCGTAATACGTTCCATCTTCTTCCCACACCTTCGGGTCACGGAAATGTTCCGTATAGCCTGCTGGAATATCCGGGATGGCCACATTTCGACGTTCAATCATCCCGTCACGCAATACACCGATAATTTGCGAGGCGTGACGCGTCCAATCGTCTGTGCGATGATTCCCGGTATACATCACATGAAGGGTGTCGTCTACAACGAAACCACTTCCAGAGTAGGCACCGTGGGAATCTTCTTTCGTTTCAGGGACTAACGCCACCCCGCGGTCTGTCCAATGGACGAGATCGGTTGAACTGACATGGTACCAATGTTTGAGACCGTGAACTGGCCCTAGCGGAAACCATTGATAAAATAAATGGTATTCTCCATCGTAATACGTGAAGCCGTTCGGGTCATTGAGGAGGCCCGTAGGCGGCTGGATGTGGTATCCAAACCGCCATGGGGATGCGGTCGTCTTTGCACGGAGCACCTCCATCTCGAGGGCGCTCACGTCACGGAGTGAACGATAACGTTCGGCCTTCGTCCAATTCATAGTGTCACTTCCTTTTTTGTTATGCGGCTTGTTTGACCGCTTCTTTTTTTGCTTGTCGTTTCGCGAGGATGAATGTCAATCCGAATGTCACGGCGAAGGCGATGGCCATGCCAATGATATACGAGATGATCGAACCCGGTGCGATTGAAATAATACCTGGTAATCCGGCAGCACCGAGCGCTACTGCCAATACGTCGTTTCCAACGATGAACGCAGAGGCGATGGCTGAACCGACGATGGCTGCGATGAACGGATAACGAAGTTTTAAGTTGACCCCGAACATGGCAGGCTCTGTGATTCCAAGTAGTGCAGAGATTCCTGATGCTGAGGCGACCCCTTTCATCTTCTTATCAGCAGTTAAGAAGAAGACCGCAAGGGTAGCTGCCCCTTGTGCGACGTTTGACATCGCAGCAATCGGGAAGATGAACGATCCGCCAGTTTCGGCGATATCAGCGAGAAGCTGTGTCTCAATCGCAATAAAGCTATGGTGCATCCCTGTGATCACGATTGGGGCGTAGAGAAGACCCATGATCAAGCCACCGACGAATCCGAGTGAATCATACGTCCACACCAATCCATCAATGATTAGGTTCCCTGCTTCACGTGTGATTGGACCCACGAAAGCGAACGTGATGAACGCTGTGAAGAGAAGTGAAAGTAATGGCGTAAGCAAGATGTCAAGTGACGCCGGCATGAACTTCCGGATGTTGATTTCAAGCTTCGATAAAATATACGTCGAGACGAGGACTGGTAAGACTTGTCCTTGGTATCCTAACTTTTCAATCTCAAGACCGAAGATGTTCCAAACCGGAATGTCTTCAACCGTTGCCTGTGCATATGCGTTAATCAAGTCCGGGTGAACCATGATCATTCCTAGTGCCGCACCAAGATATGGATTACCACCAAACCGCTTGGCTGCGGAGAACCCTATGAGTACTGGTAAGAAGACGAAGGCAGCGTTTGCGAACGTATTGATCATCGCTGCGAGATCCGCCATGCCTGGATACTGATTAATCAACGATTGTCCGTCAAAAAACAAATCCGGTGCCGTCAATAAGTTGTTGATCCCCATCAAGAGACCGCCGGCGACGATGGCCGGGATGATTGGAACAAAGATATCGGATAACATTTTGACGAACTGTTGGAGCGGGTTCATCTTTTTCGCTCCGGCTGACTTCACGTCTGTCGTTGACATGTCTCCAAGACCAGTCATCTGTGAGAACTCGGCATATACCTTGTTGACCGTACCTTGTCCGATGATGATTTGGTATTGTCCTCCCGTAGAGAACGTCCCTTTGACAACATCGAGTTGTTCGAGAGCTTTCTCATCGACCTTCGACTCATCGTTCAATACGAGTCGAAGGCGAGTCGCACAGTGGGCGGCTGCCGCAACGTTTTCTTTCCCACCAATCGCCTCTAAGATCGATGCTGCTTCTTTTTTGTAATCCATTTTCATTTCCCTCCTAACGTTTCATTTACAAGTTTTCGTGATGGAATGGCTGGTATAGCGCCGTATGCCGTACAAGTCAATGCTCCTGTTACGTTTGCATATTCAATGTCAGCCAGTAATCGCGCCGAATCAAATCCGAGTGTCGCCAAACGATACAAATAGGCACCGACGAACGCATCTCCCGCTCCCGTCGAATCGACACTGTCGATTGAGATTGAAGGAACGATTTCATGATGCGCGCTTGTCGCAATCAACGTCCCACGAGACCCTAGTGTGATGGCAATCTGTTTTGCACCTAATTCAAGCAGTGCACGAACAGCGTCTTCTAGTTGTTCTTCTCCGGTTAACAAGTGTGCTTCTTCTTCGCTCAATTTAATGAAGTCCGATTCCGCGATGAAGTGTCTCGCATCTTGTTTAAATTGCTCGAGGTCCGTGATCAATGCATCTCGATAGTTCGGGTCGAACGAGATAAACAAGCCATCCCGCTTTGCAAATTGCAATAACTTGAAGTACGCGTCTTTCAATTTTCCATCAAGTAATGCTGTCGCCGAGCCGAAATGAATGATGTCTCCTGACTCGATTACCGATAAGTCGATCGACTCGAAAGCGAACTCTCCGTCACTTCCGCGACGGAATGTGAAGTCCCGCTCTCCGTCCTCTTGAATCGATACGAATGCAAATGTCGTATTTCCAGATTCCACAAGGTTTTCTGTTCGGACGCCGTTCTCGATCAACGTCTGTTTCAAGAAGAGACCAAACGGGTCATCTCCAACCTGTCCGAGGAAACTCGATTGTCCCCCGTGCTTACTGACGACTGCCGCGACATTCGCAGGTGCGCCTCCTGCTTTTTTGACGAACGTCGTGCCGTTGACGAGGTCGCTCGAAGCATCCTCACACACCCAGTCAATCAACAACTCTCCGATACAATGTACGGTGTTCATATCGTCCACCTCCATAAATCATAATAAGTTCTAAGTATGATTGGTACCGGTTCCAAAATGATTTAAAAAAATGTTACGGAACCGGTTCCGCAACACGAATATAAATCATTTATTTTATATTGTCAACGCTTTCGCGCACTTTTAATTCGAAATTTGTGAACGTTTTCATCGGAACTTGTTCACCATGTAAAAGTTGCAACATCATATCGGCTGCTTTAGCACCAGTTCGGCGATATGGAAGACGGACGGTCGTGATGGATGGATGTAAGACTTCCGTAAAATCGTAGCCTCCGAAACCACTGACAGAAACATCATTCGGGACAGAGATACCACGATTCGCCAATCCTTTCAATACGCCAAGTGCGATGTTGTCTGTCGCACAGACGATGAGAGAGATTAAGCCAATCTCTTCAGACAGTTGTTCACCGATCGGGATCGCATCATCAATTTTAAACGTTGTTTGAATAATTTTGACACGTGCTCCTGTTTTCTGAAATGCTGTTAAAAAACCGTCACGTCGATCCTGTCCGACGGCGATATCCACCTCAGACACACCCACATAGATGACGTTCCGGTGACCCCACTCCGTAAATCGTGTACCGAGCGCATAGGCTGCATCGAAATCAGGATAGACAAGGCTGTGCACATTGTCATGCCGCTGACCAATTAGCAAGACAGGGATCTGGATCGCTTCAATTGCCTCAAGGTGACGCTCTGTGACCGTTGTCCCAAGCCAAATGATCCCTGCAACCTTTTGTTTGGTCAAGTTGTATAATTGTTCGATTTCACGCTCTGTCTGCTGTGCCGTATTGACGACGAGCATCTGATATCCTCGTTCTGTGAGCTGTTCATCGATCCCCATCATCGTCCGTGAGGCAGCGTACGAATCGAGCCGTGGAACGATGACACCAATCATCTTCGTCTGTTTCGATTTGAGACTTTGCGCGAACTGATTCGGTTCATAATTCGTCTCTCGAATGACCCGGTCGAGTTTTTCTCTCGTCGCCTTGCCGACAGAACCTCCGTTCAAATAACGCGAGACTGTACTTTTTGCGACTCCTGCGAGCTCGGCGATATCTTTAATGGTGACTTGTTTCATCATTACCCCTCCATATGAAAAAAGCTGACGTGCGAGACGCCGTCAGCTTAATGGTTTACTACATATCGTTTCTTAAAATTTAAATAATACAGGCCGTTCCGCTTTTCGAATCCATTTCGCAAAAGGACTTGTTGCATCTCTTGTTGGTGAGGACTCGTTGGTGGAATGCCAGCGCGGACGGTCTGTCCGTCTAATAACTCCGAATCTAGTAAGGCAAGACGTAGCCCTTCAGTCGCATACCCTTTATTTTTATACGGATCAAACACCATCAGGTCGAGTTGATATACTCTAGCAAGCTTGAGCAACAATACTTTACCGACAAGTTCGTCGTCGACCATCAAATCATAATAAAAGTCTTCTCCATAGCTGTGCTCTTTTGCGTGATAGAGTTGTTCTGTCCCCATCTCTTCAAAGATGCCTTTCAACTCTTCGGCAGAAACACCATATGAGTTTTCTCCGTATTTTTGAAAGTGTTCATATTCGATCTCATCAATTTGGCGAATAGGTTGACGCACGATGTTCATCCCGTGCCCTCCTTAACTAGTAGTTCAATATCTGTCTGCGCTTATTATAAACGAATCTACTCATGAAGCGCAAAAGATAACCGAACGTCATATCGGTTCAATATGAATATGAACCGAGTCGACAGCATGTTGTTCATCCAGTTTCCGTTCGATTTCGTCACACAATTCATGAGCCGAATCCACCGTCAAATCCCCATCAACTGCAATTGTCACGTCGAGCATCACGTGATTCCCTAAATGTCGTCCTTTGATTTCACGGACTTCTTTCACACGTTCGAACTGTTCGATTGTCTCCTCATATGATTCCACAAGATGTGGCGGGAACCCATCTGAGAGTTGATGTGTGGCATCTAAGAAGATTTGTATCGCTGTGCGGATAATCATACCGGCAATGACAACTGCCAAAACCGTGTCCATCCAAGGGAGCTGAAAATATGCGAATAGAACACCGAGTGTTGCCCCAATCGAAATCATCGCATCTGCCAAGTTATCTTTCGCCGCTGCCTTTAGCGCCAGTGATTTTGTTTTCTTCGAAAGATTCAAATTGAAGCGATATACAGCGAACATGACGAGCGCACTGATGAACGCGACGACGGCTGCTAATGGGTTCGGTTCTGCATATTCTCCTCCGATTAAGTTAGACAGGCTATTGAAGAATACAAAGATACCGACTGCAACCATGATCAATGAAGCAACTAACGCCGAGATTGTTTCCATCTTCGCGTGTCCGTATTTATGTTCAGCGTCTCGAGGAAAAGCCGCAACCCGAATTCCGATATATACGGCGACCGACGCGATAATATCTGTCGTATTGTTGAATCCATCGGCTAGCACAGCCTCAGATTCATATAGATAACCAAAAAATACTTTTACTATAGATAAGATCAAATAGGTTGTGATCGATACAATCGCTCCTTTGAGCGCTTTTGGTGGATGATTTGTCGTTTCCATCCCCCCACCTCCTTTTTAGCTCAGTTAGTATAGCAGGTGAACTTCGTGTGGGGATAGAGAAACAATGTTTCTTACAGCCAAAATAAATGGAATAAATTCCCGGTAGTTTCGTTTAACAAATTTTATGGTAAAGTAAACAGGAAGAGACCTTAGGGTTAAACCGTAAAAAGAGGTGAAACAAATGTTTACAGAACGAGATGGAATCAAATTAAGATTGGAACAAATTGACAGGTTACTCGTCGATTTGAATCGCGAGGCGAAGCAATTGATGGCACGCCTTCGCGAGCTAGATGCCTCTGGAGAAAATCCGCATGAAGTATCCTTGAAACCTGAAGAACGAGATACGTTGAAATCATCAATCGATGAGACGCTTGAAGCACTGCAAAGCCGTTCAAAGCGTCCGGTGAACGTAAACGATGAGAAGAAGAAAGAACTTGCTTCTCATAAAGCACTTATCGATGAACTATCAGACTTACTCAGTAAGAAAAAATGAGACGCAGCGGCGTCTCATTTTTTATGGAGGAGCTAGTAACATGTATATCGTAACCACCTGTTTACGCCCGACAGACGAAGTTTTGTCTCGGGCGCATAGATATGCTGCAGAGTACAAGTTGAAGTTTGTCGATCGACGCAAACATTCGATTGATGAGCTGAAGAAACGCCATCACCAAGATGTACTTGTGTTTGATAAACGACGCGTCGAATACACACCACTGCACAGTACAGAACCATTCTTTTTTCATCCTTCTAGCTCGGTCTTTCGAGTGAAACAACTTAGTCGTGGTGGAACAGATCCACTCATTGATGCATTACAAGCTACACTGGGTGATCGAATGTTAGATTGTACGCTCGGTCTGGGATCGGACAGCATCGTCATGAGCCATGCAGTCGGCACAACAGGAAAAATGGTCGGAATCGAAAGTCAATTTATCACGGCGCAACTCGTTCGAGAAGGCATGGCCGTTTGGGTAGAAAAAGATGAGCATGTGACTGAGGCGATGCGCCGCATTGAGGTCGTTCACGCCAATTCACTCGACTATTTGAAAACGTGTGCGGAAAATTCGTTTGATTGTATTTACTTTGATCCGATGTTTGAAAAAACGATTTCAGAATCGGTTCATTTGAACCCACTTCGCTCGATTGCCGACACTTCTCCTCTCACTCAAGAGTTGATTGCCGAAGCAAAACGCGTAGCCAAGAAACGAATTGTCTTGAAGGCGCATTTTGAGAGCGATACCTTTGAACGCTATGGTTTCACTCATATAAAACGTAAAACGTCGAAGTTCCATTACGGATATATCGACCTAGAGTCTAAGTCTATTTAGTTCATATTGACTAAATAGGTCATTAGACTCCTTTTTTGTTTATTATTTTCTGAATATTGACATTAATCAGACACAAAAGGTACATTTACATCAAGCTCACACATTTTCCCATTATCTATTTACAGGAGGTTCACACAAATGAAAAAACGTTCTATTCGTCGAACGACACTCGCGGCTCTCATGACTTCTGCCATGACAGTCAGTATCGTTCCGGCTGCAGGTGCTGCCCCTTTAGCGGTTGCGCCACCCGGTCCGGCAACGAGCGAACTCGCTCCGTTCGACCACAACATTATCGACGAAGACCGTCTCGCGAAAGCGCTCGAGAAACGGGGCGTCATCAAAAAGGGGTTATCTGCATCTGAACGTATGAAAGCGGTCGACGCATATATCTCGAAAAAGCAAGGTGCAGCAAAAGATTCACATAAGCATGATGAAAAACTGAATGAAAAGGCTTCAAAAGCAAAAGAGAAGGTACATACTCAATTCGAAAAAGAAACAGAACGAATTCTCGACAAAGCGAAAAAAGGACAAGCGAACTATCGAAAAGGAAAACCAAATGGTCAAGTAAAAGTATCCCCTGCACAACAATCTGCATACAACGGAGCTGTTCGTGAAGACAAAGTCCTCGTCCTTCTCGTCGAGTATAGCGATTTCAAACACAACAACATCACCCAAGAACCGGGCTATATGTATAGTGATAATTTCAGTAAAGAACATTACGAGAACTATATGTTTGGTGACAAGTCATTCGAACTCTTCAATGGAGAGAAAGTCCGGACGTTCAAACAGTATTATGAAGAACAATCAGGTGGAAGCTACACAGTTGATGGTGAAGTTTCTGAATGGTTGACCGTTCCAGGGACTGCGAAAGACTATGGGGCGGACAAAGGTGATGGTGGACACGATAACGTCGGGCCTGGTCCACGTCAACTCGTCAAAGATGCGTTGAATGCAGCGGTCGCATCTGGTATCGACCTCGCAGAGCACGACCAATATGACCTTTACGACTTAGATGGAGACGGCGATTTCAACGAGCCGGACGGTCTCGTAGATCACTTGATGATTATCCACGCAGGTACTGGTCAAGAAGCTGGTGGTGGTGCGCTTGGTGACGATGCGGTTTGGTCACACCGCTGGGTTCTCGACGGTGTATATCCAGTAGCCGACACAGAAGCTACAGTTCCTTACTGGGGCGGAAAAATGGCTGCGTACGATTATACGATTCAACCTGAAGATGGCGCAGTCGGAGTCTTCGCACACGAATTTGGACATGATCTCGGTCTTCCAGATGAGTACGATACGCAGTACACAGGTCAAGGTGAGCCGGTACAGTCATGGTCTATCATGAGTGGCGGTAGCTGGGCCGGTAAAGTCGCAGGTACGGAACCGACAAGCTTCTCACCACAAAACAAAGAGTACTTCCAAAAAATCATGGGTGGAAACTGGGCGAACATCACAGAAGTCGACCTTGAAGACATCAACTCACAAGGGTTCGTCTCACAACTCGACCAATCTGTGACGAAATCAAACAACCCAGGCATCGTCAAAGTCAACCTTCCTGATAAGAAGATAAAAGGAATCGAACCAGCTTATGGCGATCGCTATTACTACTCGACAAAGGGTGACGACATCCACACAGAGATGGCGACACCAAGTGTGAAACTCGGTGCTGACGGAGTCCTCACATTCGATTCATTCTATGAAGTCGAATCTGACTATGATTACTTGTACATTAAAGCCCTCAGCGGTGGTCAAGAAGTCGTTCTCGATGTATTCGGTGACGACGTCAACGGTGCAAACGAAGCAGGTTACCCTGCTGAGACGACGAACGGGGCATGGGTCAACAAATCATACGACCTCTCACAATTTGCTGGACAAGATGTTCAAATCGTCTTTGAATACGTGACAGACGGCGGCGTCGCGATGAAAGGCTTCGCAGTCGACAACTTGTCAATCAAATCAGAATCAACAACGCTCTTCGCAGATGATGCGGAAGGCGCTGAAGCCGTCACTCTCGATGGATTCGTTTCTTCAGACGGATACGATTCAAAACCACACTACTACTACCTCGAGTGGCGTAACCATGCCGGGTCGGATATGGGTCTTCTCAACGGCCGTGGCGTGAAATACAACACAGGTCTAGTCGTATGGTACGGTGATGACTCGTATACAGACAACTGGGTCGGTGTCCACCCTGGTGAAGGCTTCCTCGGTGTCGTCGATTCACATCCACAAGCGCTTATCGGTAACTTGAATGGACAACAGACAGTGACAGGTAGCACACGTTACCAAATCGCTGACGCTGCATTCAGTCTCGATAAGACGCTCGCTTGGTATATCGATTCACCAAGTCGTGGTATCTATGACTACAAAGCACAAGCTGGCGTGAAGCAGTTCAATGATGCGAATTCGTACATCAACTCACTCATTCCAGATGCAGGACGTAAACTCCCGCAATACGGCCTTGTCATTGACGTAGTCGGTGAAGCGAAAGACAACTCTGCAGGTGCTGTGTGGATCCGAACAAAATAAGCATGATTCATCCGACCTCTAGTCTTCGGTTACCGAAGACTAGAGGTCTTATTATTCTGAAAAAGCTTGAAAAAGGCGATTAACCTGTGTAACATAGTGGGTGTAACGCCTCTGTAGGTTAGTGGCAGACCTCAGCAATGGTAATGCTGCAGCACGAGTTCGATTCTCGTCGGAGGCATCAATAATACCGCTTAACAATGCGGTTTAGGGCACTTCCTGTTTATGACAGGGGGTGCTTTCTTTTTGCCCGTTCCCACTTTGTTCCCACTTTCTTATTTTTCATGTCGCGAATGACACTTTGTCGAATGGCCCGTAGATTTGTCGAACGATTGCACTTCACAGAAGTTTCCACTAGCACTTTTTTGATATAGAAGAAGGTTTTTCAATTTTACAGTGTTTACCTAAGTGGACCCTTTTCCTCTCCCCTCACCTTGACATCATTTCCGTTCCTCTATAAACTTGAAAAGTTGAAATTATTGAATAGTTAAAGGAAGGAGCATGATTCATGCTAAACGAATGGTTATGGATTCCTTCCGCCATCCTTACACTCGGTCTTCTCGTCGTTAGCTACAAATTATTTGGTCGGGTCGGACTATACGCTTGGATTGCGATGGCTTCTGTCGTCGCAAATATTCAAGTCACGCAACAGATTGTAATTGGCGGATACATTTTTACGCTCGGTAACATCGTCTACGGTTCGCTTTACTTAGCGACGGACATTTTGAATGAAAAATACGGGCGAGCAGCTGCCCGAAAAGGGGTATGGCTCGGATTTTTCATTTTGATCGTCTCAACGGTACTCATGCAGTACGCCCTTTTGTATGAACCGTTTGAAGAGGCGCTCTTCATGCACGAGAGTTTTGAGGCACTCTTCTCGATGCTACCATTGATCACACTCGGTAGCCTTGCCGCCTATTTAGTCTCTCAATTGTTCGATGTCTTCGTCTATTCGAAAATTCGCGCAAAAACGGGCGAGAAAAAGCTATGGCTCCGGACAACCGGTTCGACCGTATTATCTCAATTGATTGATACGTTCACGTTCTGTATTATCGCTTTCTGGGGGATGGAATGGGACATTTGGTGGAATATCTTTATCACGACGTACGTGGCGAAGTTTGTAATTGCATGGATGGCTACACCATTCATGTATTATGCAAAACGGACAAATCCACAAGACGAAACAAAACAAGATGCTGCATAAGAAATGCCGTAACTTCTCGTTTGAAGTTACGGCATTTCTTCATGGTCGTTCGATTTGGATACGTACAGCATAAGGCCGAGCGGCTTCAATCGACGTCTCATCTCGACAAACTGTGATGGCCTTAAACGCATCAATGGCGACCGCCTCAATCGTTTGATCATTCATTTCGACCTCAAGAATGGTATAGACAGGCAAACGCTCAAGTTTAACCCATTCCCCGTTATGTTTTTTTTTCGTAAATGACTGGTGATTGAATCGCGTATCGCCGGAGTAAATCATGGACATTCATCTGATCTCCTCCCTGTTCAAAACGTACACTTATTATAGAAAGCGTTTTTACTTTTGTAAAGCAAGTACATAATAATTTTTATAAGCATTTCCTCTTCATTTTTAATTATCCTGTACCGATATAACGAGTAGAGAAATGGGGTGAATTGATGCGTTATCGCAGACAGGAAACTTTCCGCTACATACTACCAAATCCGCGTATAATTCCTTACAAACTGATTTGGGGAGACAAAGAATTATATGATGGCGAGGGGCTACTTCTCAATGTAAGTTCTCACGGATTAAAATTACGCTCGGATTATCTCTTTCCACTTTCTAATGACTTACAAGTACATTTTGTCCTCGATCTCGTTCCAACTCTCCAACCGATCGAACTGATTGGATACGTTAAACATCGCAATCAATTGGGAACTCTTTATGACTATGGAATCATGCTTGATATAAAAATGGAAGAAACCCAACAACTCGTCACGATGATAAAAACGTATGCACGTGAAAATAAATGAGAACATGCATGATGCATCTTCTCATTTTTTCGTGTTTACAAAAGAGGGTATACTACAACTATCAATCATTGGCGAGGTGTTCGTATGACTAGAAAATTTTTATTGATTCCATGGGGGGCGGCTATCGCGTTGGCCATCTTAGGTCAGAACGTCCCGTTTGACGGGCGCTTTCTAATCGACTTTTTGACTTATAATACCGATGCGTACGAAGGCTATTCTCTCTCACTCTTTAGTATCTTAGGTGTGTTTCCATTAGCGATGTTCCCGCTTCTTTGGTCAGAAGTGAATCAGCTGAAGCCGAATCCGCTCATCGCTGCCATCAGTAGTTTTTTTATCGGTGGTTTTCTACTCGCTCCTTATTTGGCTTTTGCGAGACAGTCGCCTTACCCGACTCCGGTCAAACCGCTTCCGACGCGTATCCTTGGTGTCGTGTTGCTATTAGTGACAATCGGACTGTTCATCGCTGCCGCGAATACGGGAAATGTCTCAGAATATTGGTCGTATGTAGAGAATAATCAGTTTGTGCGAACGATGACCGTTGACTTTTTCTTATTGGCGTTCATTCAAATCATATTAATGAATCGGGATGCGAAACGCTATAAGATGAGCCTTTGGCCACTTCCGTACATCCCGCTGTTCGGCTTAATCTTCTGGCTCATCATTCGACATCAGAAACCGTTTAACGAAGCTCCTCCGAAGCGCGAACGTGTTGAAATGCAACATTGATGTCCCGCTTTGTCTCATAAACGGCTATACTAAAAATTAGATTTGTTATAAAGGAGACCATCACATGCGCTATTTTCAGGTCACATCTTATGTGACTGTTAAAAATGAAGTACTCGAATTGAATGAATATGCTAAAGTGCCAAATCAAAAAGTAGATCAATTTTTAAAAGAAACACTAGAGCTTGATCTGTATGATGACCAGGTGACATTGCGTGAATGCGTTGTCGCAAAAGGAAAATGGGAATGTCCCGTCGGCGATTTTATCATCACAGAACATACGGATGAGAAAAAGTTCAATCGTCTACAAAACAGCCGTTCCTCAAAAATGACAAAGTAACCTCTACACCAAAAACCTCCTCGCCGATTCAGACGAGGAGGTTTTATTATACACAGGTAACTTGTTTATTCGTCCGATTCTTCTTCGGGATTTGGGTCAGGGTGTTGTGTCGGAGCCGGCTTCTTAGCCGGGTTCGATTCATCATCTGGAATTGGATCTGGATGTACCCCTGGTTGTGATTCATCTCGTTTCATCGTATCCCTCCTTCGTCGTTACTCCTTTTGTTTATCCGTTTTCTACATACATGAAACGTATTAGTGAATGTTTTGATTTCCGATCACTCGTCTTGAGATAGCTTTTTCGATTTCAACGATGACAAACACCACGGCTCCAAATGCCACTGGGTAAATCCAATCTTCCCACGTAAGTGGTGCAGTCCCGAACAGCGTATGCATGAACGGCACGTACGTGATGAACAATTGAAGAGCGATGAGTAAACCTGATACGATGAAAGCGATCTTATTGTCGAAGAACCGACGATTGAACGCAGGGACCAACTCGGTGCGACAGTTATATAAATGGAATAACTGTGCCATGACGATTGCATTTAAGGTAATTGTCTGTAATTTCTCGGTTGAATAATCGAAATCACCGAGCATGTAATTAATCCACAAACTACCTCCTCCAATCAATATCGACACGAATGTGACACGGAAAATGTAATAGCGACTGAGAAGTGGCACGTTCGCCGGTCGTGGAGGACGCTTCATCGTACTCTCTTCAAGAGGTTCAAAGGCAATTGCCAGTGATAAGGTGATTGCGACGACCATGTTCACCCATAAAATTTGAACAGGACTGAGTGGTGCTGCTGCCCCAAGCAAGATACTCATCGCAACGAGTAACGCCTGTCCACCGTTTGTAGGGAGTAAGAAGAGGATTGTTTTCTTCAAGTTATCATATACTCGGCGACCTTCACGGACGGCGTTATAGATTGTTTTGAAGTTATCATCGACAAGAACCATCTGAGAGGCTTCTTTAGCGACTTCCGTCCCTTTGATTCCCATCGATACCCCGATATCTGCACGTTTTAAGGCTGGAGCGTCATTGACGCCGTCTCCGGTCATCGAGGTGATCAACCCGTTCTCTTGTAACCCTTTGACGAGTCGAAGTTTATCGTTCGGGCTCGTTCTCGCGAACACGTCATTATGAACGGACGCCTCTTTGATTTCTTCATCGGACATATCCGTCAATTCGCGGCCTTCGAGCGCCCCTTCAACTTCCATACCGAGCTCTTTTGCGATTGCGACGGCCGTGTCCTTATGGTCACCCGTAATCATTTTAATTCGGATGCCAGCATCACGACACGCGGCAACAGCATCGATCGCCTCTTGTCGTGGCGGATCGACGATACCGAATAACCCGAGGAAAGTCAGACTATTTTCAACATCTTCATGGTCAATCGATTGTTTCGAACTGTCAACTCTCTTGAAACCGGCACCGAGGACACGTTGACCTCGGTCAGCAATTTCTTTCCGTTTTTCGTCCCAATACTCTTCAGTGAAATCTTCAGACGATGCCATCTCAAATAGACGGTCAGGTGCACCTTTGACGAAGATCATGCGCTCCCCTTTATAATCGACGAGCGTCGCCATGTACTTGTATTCAGAATCAAATGGGATTTTAGAGATGACTTTAAGTCGTTCAATCGGACGTTCCGCTTTCTCAGCGACAGTCAGTAAACAAGCTTCGGTCGGGTCCCCATTGATGACCCAACTCCCGTCCTCTTCGTTCAACTGTGCATCGTTACACGTCTTCCCGACAGTCAAGAGATCAATCATCGATTCATCGTCATCCAAATCAAACGGTTGACCGTTCAATTCTAGGTCTCCGTTCGGTGCATATCCACTTCCTGAGACTTCAATGTCATGTTTCGCCGTCACGATTTGTTTGACGGTCATCTCATTTTTCGTCAACGTTCCCGTTTTATCCGTACAGATGACGGATACTGCGCCTAACGTCTCGACAGATGGTAAGCTTCGAACAATCGCTTTCTGTTCAGCCATATTCCGAACTCCGAGCGCTAAGATAATGGAGATGACAGCTGGTAATCCTTCAGGGATCGCTGCGACTGCCAGACCAATCGTCGTCAGCATCAGTTCGACAGGTTCATAATCTCTCATGAAATAGCCAAATGCATAAATCACCACAGAGATGATTAAGATGGCAATCGATACGGTTTGACCAAATTTCGTCGTCTGACGAATGAGTGGTGTCTTGACGGTTTGTACTTCCGAGATGGATGCATTGATTTGCCCAAGCTCAGTTCCTTCGCCAATCGCAGTCACGATGGCTTTAGCGCTACCTGTCGCCACACTCGTTCCTGAGTAAACCATGTTCTTACGGTCAGCGAGTACGGCTTCTTCATTGACGATATCCGGTTTTTTCTCGACCGTTGTCGCTTCACCGGTCAATGCGGACTCTTCTACTTTGAACTTTTCGGCCCGAACAACCCGGGCATCGGCTGGCACTTTATCACCAGCTGCGAGGACGAGTACATCTCCGGCGACGAGGTCACTCGAGTCGATTTCGGATTGTTTCCCGTCACGAATGACGGTCGCTTTCGTTTCCAACAATTTTTTGATTCCTTCTAGTGCTTCTTCCGCTTTGTTCTCTTGTAGGTATCCAACGACACCGATGACCGTGACGACTAAGACGATGACAATCGTATCGATATATTCACCAAGAAAACCGGTGACAACTGCCGCACCGATCAAGACGTACACAAGAATGTCATTAAATTGTCTTAAGAACTTTATGATTTCAGGCGTTTTCTCTTTCTCCGGTAACACGTTTTTACCGAACTCTTCCTGACGACTTGTGACACTTTCTTTCGAGAGCCCCGTTTCGATATCAGTCTCCACTCTTGCTTTTACTTCATCTACTTCGAGAGCATGCCACTGTCTGTCTGCATTCTGCATGATTCTTCCTCCTCGACCAATACTTTATGAACAGTCTTTCCTCTACCTGTTCCCAATCTGATGCGGCTCGACACGTCAAAACTTGTACAATTGATGTCATTTTCAAAGTAAGCGCTACCATGATTCTTTGTTTCTTCATGTAAACGATATCATGCTTCAATTTTAATTTTTCTCGTCAAAATGGCTTTACAGAAGCGTTTCTATCATTGAATATAGAAGAAATTATGAATGAATACAGATAGATAGAAAGAAGGAAGAGTTTATGGTCATTATTCAAGGAGTTGCACTCTTACTGCTCATCCTGGCCTTGTTCACACTTTTCAGCTACAAGGCACCATTCGGAATGAAAGCGATGGGCGCCTTGGCAGGTGCGGCAATCGCAAGTTTCCTTGTCGAAGCATTCAACGCCTACGCAATCGGAGGATTACTGCCACTTCCTCTATATGAAGAGGTCGGGCAGGCAGCCGGTTCCTTATCAGGTCCTGCTGCGGCGGCACTCGTTGCCATCGCACTCGGGATCAACCCCGTATATAGTATGATGATTGGATTATCCGTGTCTGGATTCGGGATCCTTCCTGGATTTTTCGCAGGATATATCCTTGCCTTAGTTGGTACACGCATCAATCGCTATCTTCCGACCGGGGTCGATATGATCTTCTACGTCATTGTGATGGCTCCACTCGCACGACTCGTTGCAATCGGCGTAGACCCACTTGTGTCAAACACTCTCGCTCAAATTGGTGCAGTCATTGAACTCGCGGCGACGCAAAACCCGGTCGTCATGGGGCTCGTGCTAGGAGGAATTGTCACTGTCGTGTCGACGTCCCCTCTCAGTTCGATGGCTTTAACAGCGATGCTCGGCTTGACAGGTGTGCCGATGGCAATTGCCGCACTTGCATTGACCGCATCGATCTCGATGAACTACTTGTTGTTCCGTCAATTGAAGATTGGAACGAAGAAAGATCAACTATCAGTTGCAATTGAGCCGTTGACTCAAGCTGATTTAATTTCCGCAAACCCAATTCCTATTTATAGTGTGAACTTTGTGGGTGGGGCTGTCGCAGGACTGATCGTGGCAATGACGGGTATGATCAATGATGCTCCTGGTTCAGCTGCGGGTATCCCGGGACTTCTCGTTATGTATGGATTCAATGACTGGCAAACGGTCACAATCACAGCTGTCGTTTTATTCATCTTAGGAATCGGTTTTGGTTTGATTGGAAGCCGCCTATTTAAAAACTTCCCAATCGTCCGTCATACTGAAAAAGTCGAATCGACAGAAGAAGATGCTGCATAACCAAAACAATCGATGCACGGAACGTTCAAGCGTTCTGTTGCATCGATTGTTTTATTTTGTCGATGAAAGTGGCGTATCAATCTTTACAGGTGCTCGATACATCGGAAAGTAATCAGACATTCCATGCAGTTGAATATGGGCATCGTTTAACCTTTGATACACATCGTCCTTTAGAATACTTTTTCCAATATAATAAGTGAGCGGTTCTTCTCCAGAGAAACTCGATTTAAAATCGTAGAGAGCATCCTGTCCTGTCACCCCCCCACCAAGGTGCAAGTATACTTTTCCTTTATTACTTGAACGGCGAATCATCTCACTGAACAGAAAATGGTTTGGCCGGAGTGACAAAAAGTTATTTAACGATCCACCTAGATGATAATGAGCACCTGTCTCTCCATACAACAGCAACACTCCTGCAATCACGCTTTCATTATGAAGCGCAAATAAAAACTCGGCTTCAAACGACTGACTCGTGAGCAATTTCCTAAAATACGAAGTTGAATAATAATAATCACAATTCGCTGAACGACGATTCATGGTTTCTTCATATAATCTTATAAATGTTTGAATGTCTTCAGCGCCACCTTGTACAACGGTCAATTGTTCACGCGTCGCCCGTTTTACATTACGCTTCGTCATTTTATGAAATCGCTCTGTCAACTGTTCATAAGGTTTATCCAGCTGAACATGGACTGTTTTTCGAATAGGGAAAGCCTGTCCAAACGTTTTCATGATGGCTTCATCTATTCTAAGCGGATGGTAGCGAATTGTCTCTGTGACCGTCATTTCGTTTTCTTTTCGTAATAAAAAGGTATGGCGAGCGACCTTTACTTCGTCATCTGTGAACTCTCCAACTCGAAATGGTCCACCATAACCATAGGCTGTCACGAGATCATCATACCGCTGATCGATTCGTCTCCGGATATATGGATATATCAACATCCCCTTTGATGTATTGGCGACAAAAAGTTCTGGCGAGTCATGTGATCCACAATTCACTTTGACATAATCATAACTGTCATATACATCACATTGTGTTTGACTTAACCAATATTCCCACTCGGCTCGGTCTTTGATGATTCTTGTTTCCATCATCTCACCCCTTTATAAGTGATTTTCTTAACTATTTTTCCCATTTGAGGATGAGTACACAGATGAATAATGTAACTTTTTATTATTAACAATCAATTTCCGTACAGTGTAGTTTACGAAAAACATATCACTATTTCTTTCGTATGTTGATTCACTCACAATTAAAAAACGGACCCGCTATATAGCGAATCCGCATGTTGAAGGATATTGATACGACATCAGTCCACCGTGATTACTACACCTGTTTCACTCGATTGACGAGCAAGTTCAATAATTTGTGTTGTCAATGCGGCATCTTTTAAAGAGACAATCGGGCGTCGTGTCTGATAACTTTCCGCCAACTGGTGATAATAAGTGAGGTAGCTTCCCTTCTCAACTTGAATCGTTTCCACATCTTCGACAGACAGGATACCAGTTTCTAAAATATCAGCTTCTAATTTCCCATCCTTCAGCGCCTCTTCCTGGGGATCAAGACCGTATTTCACAAAACTTCCATTCGTTCCATGCAGTTCAAAACGTGGAGTTTCTCCTGCGATGAACGGGTTTGAACGAAGATAGACTCGTTTATTTCCGTAATAGAGCGTCACATGAAACCCATCGTCAGATTGTCCACCCTCTCGTTGAGTCATCACATCTGCTTGAATTCGATCAGGCTTTCCAAACAAAACGAGCGTTTGATCGATGAGATGACTTCCTAAATCAAATAAGATGCCTGAGCCCGGTCCTGCATTTTCCCGCCAACGGTCACGTACATTCGGTCGGAAGCGATCAAATCGTGATTCCATTACTTTCCAATCACCTATTGCGTTTGAGCCAAGCATCGACTTAATCGTTAAGAAATCACCATCAAAGCGACGATTTTGATACACATTGACGATTTGACCCGTCTCCGCCTCAAGTTTTATTAACTCATATCCTTCTGCAGTCGTCAGAAAGGCTGGTTTCTCTACTAATACGTCTTTACCTGCTCGTAGACAAGAAGCGACCATCTCTTTATGTAAGTAAGAAGGTGTCGTGATAATGAACAAGGATGCATCTGCTTGTAGTGCTTCCTCTAACGTCTCATATACATTAGTTTCTGGTAGTTTGGCGTGAACTTCGCTCGGACGCGTTGAGACGACTCCAATCACGTCAAATGAGTCAACGGTATTTAAGAACGGGAGATGAAATGTGTTCGCAGAAAAGCCGAACCCCACTAAGATAGTTTTAATCATGGAAAAATCCTCCTTTTCGCTTTAATCATTATATCAAAAAAAGGGTCCAAAGACCCTCATGCACTCATACTCTCATCTAATCTGTATTCGAACGTATTGTACCCGTTTCGGGAGTCAACATAGACGAAACCAAAACGTGGATAATAACTATTGAGGAATTCATTATCAGCGACACAGTCGAGTCGGATCGGCTCATCCTCGTCGGCCGACTGTAACACGTGCTCCATGAGTTGCTGTCCAACCCCGCGTCCTTTTAACTTTTCACTGACGACGATTCGATGGATGTATTGTCCATACTCACTGTCATCCCATAAATTGTCGTCCCATTCATCAGGAGGCAACAATGCGATTGAAGCTAAAATTTGTTGATTATCTTCAAAGACATATACACTGCCTTCCGTAATATCAGTGAGCACACGCTTCACGAGGTCCTGTTCCAAATATTCGGTCCACTGTTCGCTTCCCTGTTCATTTAGCGCTACGGCTCGTTGTTCGATTAGGTTCGCGATGCTCTTGGCATCGCGCTTCGTCGCGAGTCGAATCATAACGTCCTCCTTTAATTATACAGTATTTGAAATACAAATATAACGGAGAACACTATGTCTTTCAACCATCTTGCTCACTCTTTCATTTCAAACGGAATGACTCCATTCTCGTTTAATTCATAACTATAGGTCAATGTCGCATTCAGACTGTGTGAAACGGAACAATATCGTTCAACAGACAGTTCGATTGCCCGTCGAACCCGCTCTTCCGACATATCGCCTTTCAAAATATATAAGATGTGAATGGCTGTAAAGCGTTTCGGATGATCGATTGCACGAACCCCATCAATCTTCATCTCGAACGACTCGAGCGGTTGACGCATCTTATGCAAAATCGATACGATATCGATTCCCGTGCAGGATGCAGTTGCGTGAAGTAACATCTCGGTCGGACGAGGACCGGTGTCATGTCCCCCAACATCCTCAGACGCGTCGAGTGTGATCTTGTGTCCCGAAGGCGTATGCGTTTCAAACGCCATCCCTTGCTTCCATACGACTTCCATATCCATCGTCTACTCCCCCTATTTCATTTGATAGCAATCTATTCCCTCATTTGATGTATGATTAAGCTACAAATTGATTTTTAGGAGTGTATGTCGTTGAATTTGTCCATTTTATTCAGCTGGGGACTGTATATCGTCCTTGGGTTAAACCTGTTGTTCGCACTCGCTGTCATCTTTGCCGAAAGAAGGGACGTCGGGGCGACCTGGGCTTGGTTGCTCGTCCTATTCTTTTTACCGGTGCTCGGCTTTATCATCTACCTCTTTCTCGGACGACAACTCAAGAAGGATAACTTCTACAATTTGAGTGTGGAAGAGCGTTCTTTCCATGCGCTTCAAGTAGAATCACAAATCGAACAGATTCATGCCCGAGAAACATTGCTCGCTCAGCCATTGTTTGAAAAGTACGATCAATTGCTTCAAATGAATTTACGTTCAGCTAAATCATTGATTAGCGTACATAATCGTTCCCTCATCCTGCACGATGGTGAACAAAAATTCAAAGCGCTAATGGATGATATCCGCTCTGCCGAAACCGAGATTAACATTCAATACTACATCATTCAACGTGACGCCCTCGGCCAAGCACTTTTGAAGGAACTGATTGAGCGTGCGAAAGCCGGTGTCAAAGTACGACTCCTTTATGATGCGGTCGGATCTCGGAGTCTTCGAAACTCCGACTTTAAGGAGTTGATTGCGAACGACGGCGAAGTCCGTGTTTTCTTCCCACCTACTCTCGGAATGATCAACTTTAAACTGAACAATCGAAATCACCGTAAGGTCGTCATCATTGACGGGAAGATTGGGTATGTCGGGGGCTTTAACGTCGGCACCGAATATCTCGGGCTCGTCGAAAAATTTGGCTATTGGCGCGACACGCATTTGCGAGTTGAAGGTGACGTCGTCTATCATCTTCAACACCGTTTCATCTTGGATTGGAACTATTCAGGCCATCGCGACCACGAACCAGAAAATACATTTTCTTTTGCGCGACACGAGATTAAAGACAAGTCTCCAATGCAAATCGTCACGAGTGGACCGAACTCGGATACGGAACATTTAAAGAATATGATGGTGAAGATGATCATGTCGGCAAAACGACGGGTCGTCATTCAAACGCCTTACTTCATACCTGATACAAGCTTCATGGATGCTTGTAAGATGGCGTTACTCTCCGGGATTCAAATCGATATCATGATTCCCGGAAAACCGGATCACCCGTTCGTCATGTGGGCTTCCCTCTCTTTCCTCGGAGAGTTGCTCGATTATGGTGCGAACGTCTACTTGTATGATGAAGGATTTCTGCACGCAAAAATCCTAGTCGTCGATGATGAGATTGCGACCGTTGGGACGACGAATTTAGATGCCCGAAGCTTCCGTCTCAATTTTGAAGTGAACGCTCTCATTTATGATGAACGTGTCGCCCTCGAACTCGTCTCTTTGTTTGAAACCGACACCGCGGTCAGCCGATTTTATACGATGGAAGACTATGAAACCCGTAAATGGACGGTCCGTGCACGGGAAGGGGTGTCACGACTCCTCAGTCCGATTTTATAAGAACGACGACATGAGGCAGAGCAAAGCGCTCTGCCTCATTGTTTCAAAGTTTAAAGCGTGAAACGAGTTCTTGAAGTTCCTCCGCCATCGTTGCGAGTGATTTTGCTGATTGTGACACTTCTTCAATCGACTTCAATTGGTCATCAGTCGTCGCTGCGACTTGTTTTGAGACATTGGAGTTTTCGTCGGCGATGTCAGCGATTTGTGACGCGGTCGCGGCCACTTCCTGAACGTTCGCCGCAATCTCCTCGACAGTTGCGGTCACATCTTCGATGCGCGGTGTCATCGCGACTGTACGCTCTTTAATTTTCTCGAAGCGGTCTGCTGTCATCTCAGATGACGTCAATCCTGCTTTCGTATGAGTAGATACTTCTTTCATCAAGTGAACGGATTGTTCCGTCTCATGTTTGATCCGGTCAATCAGTCCTGCGATTTGTTTTGTCGACTGTTGTGACTGTTCGGCAAGCTTTCGGACTTCGCTCGCGACGACCGCGAACCCTTTTCCATTCTCACCTGCACGTGCCGCTTCAATCGCAGCGTTCAAGGCCAATAGGTTCGTCTGTTCTGCAATGCCGTTGATGACCGTGACGATTTCTCCGATTTCATTCGAACGATTCGCCAACGACTGAATAACCCCTTCAAACGTCACGACTGACGCATCGATTGCCTGCATCTGCTTGACGTTCTCTTTTACGGTCGTCGATCCGTCCTCGGCTTCATTTGACGTTTCACGCGACAGTTCGGATACATCCATCGAGCTCTCCGAGATGCGCATGATACCGGATGTGATTGCTTGAAGTGATGTCGCATTGTCGTCGAGTTGTCGCTTCGACCCATCGGCGCTGAGCGCCATTTGATCGACCGCTTGAACAATTTGCTCCGACGACATGGTATTTTGTGCCGAGTTGGCCATCAGTTCTTGAGAAGATGCGGCCACTTGACTGATTGAATCATCGAGATGAAGTAACACCATACGGAGTGAATCGCTCATTTCGTTAAAACTTTCTGAGACACGACCGATTTCATCGTTCGATGAGACGGTAATCGGCTCTGTCAAATCACCTGCCTTGATCCGTTCTGCTCCCTCAGTCAATACACGCAATGGACGTAAGATTGAACGAAGGACGAAGTAGAGAAGGATGGCTGCGACACCAAACATTCCGATGATGACAAATCCAGTCGTCCAGAGGATACCGACCGTCTCGTCCTGAATCTCACCGTCATATAAAGTACCTGCAATCTTCCATCCTGTGATTGGGTTCGTTGCGAACGCTTTCTCAACACCTTCCCCGTTCTCAGTTGCAGATAGAATACCCTCTTCCTCGGCAAAGAGAGATTTCGCCCAAGGCTCAGTTATTTTTTCACCGACAGCCGTCGACGGATGGATGACAACTTGTTCTGCCTCGTCAAAGATGGCAACGTATCCTTCTTTACCGATTTGAATGCTTGACGCTACTTCGGCTATATCATTCACATCAACGTCAACAGCGACTACTCCACTATCGTCAGCTGTCTTCTTCGATACGGTAATCATCATTTTTTGAGAAGAGGCATCGACATACGGATTCGTGATGGCGACATCTTGCCCACTTGCTTCAGCCGCTTCATACCAAGGACGAGTTCGTGGGTCGTATCCTTCTGGCAATCCCTGTTCAGGATAGATTGTCATCGCGCCTTCCGATGAAGCAAAGTAAATGTTCGTCACTTTTGGATGCGTCTCTAAATACTCGGTAAACTTCTCTGCTAACGCCTGATTCTCTTCTCCTTCTTCATAGATCGAAGCATCAATCCGATTCGCAAAAAACGAGATGTCCGTTTGAATCGGCTCGATGAGGTTCGTGACCTCATTGTTCATCCGGTCTACCCCCGAATTGGCAGACTGGATCATTTGAGACTCAATCTTACTTTTCGCCTGCGAATAAGCGACGATTCCAATCAATGTGGCTGGAATGAGTAATAATAGAACGGATAAGACAATCAACTTTTGCTTGATACTAATCGTACGTTTCTGTTTCATAAAACATCTCCTACCTCGAATAAAGTGTTCAAGGAGTGTCGTTGACCTACCGAGTCATCCTTGGGTTATTCACAATATCGGTTAAGAAATATATATTTTAATAGTTGATTGAATTATTCGAAAATTATTTTTCGGAACTTGAAATGGAGTTTCATACGTACAATATAAAATTTAAAATCAAATCATTCGAATTAAATATAAAATTGAGTTAACCTATCAGGAAAGGGGGTAAAAATATGAATTCATTATTGGAAGAAATTAAAAGTTATAAGGAACAGTTCAAACAAAAAGCACCTGCCGAGAAGCAACGATTGATGGCAAAGGCAACGCAGGAATTGAAAGATTCGGGAATTGCGTCAGGATTAAGAGTAGGTGAGTCAGCACCTCTGTTTGAATTGCCTCACGCGGACGGAACAAAAGTCGAGTTGCAGTCGTTGCTTGAAAAAGGACCTGTAATTGTCACGTTTTATCGTGGCGGATGGTGTCCATACTGTAACCTCGAGCTTCGCGCATACCAGCGCGAGTTGGCAACGATTCAAGAAAAAGGGGCTACTCTTGTCGCAATCAGTCCTGAGACGCCGGATTATTCCCTTTCAACGAAAGAAAAGAATGAACTTGATTTTTACGTATTGAGCGACGGAGATAATCAAGTCGCACGCCAATTCGACCTCGTCTTTGACATGCCGGATTACTTGATCGACGTTTATAAGGCGTCTGGGCTGCACGTCGACGCACATAATGGGAACGAGGATTGGCAGTTGCCGAAACCGGCCACGTTCATTATAGATTCAGACGGAACGATTTCATTCAGTGACGTCCCTGCGGATTATACAGAACGTGTCGACCCGTTGACGGTGATTGGAAAATTATAAAACAAAAAGAGATGGCGCGTCACGTCATCTCTTTTCCCATTCGCATTTTTCATCCATTTGATTGACAAACTCCTCGTGCAACATGGCGTACACCATGCTGTCAGTCCACTCCTGTTTACTCCAGTAATCTTTGATGAAATGGGCCTCTTTTCTCATCCCAACCCGTTCACATAATTTCTGAGAAGAAACATTTCTGGCGTCGAGATTGGCTTGCACTCGATGTAGATTGAGCTTCGTAAACAACTCCCCAAGCAATCCGCTCACCGCCTCCGTTGCATATCCTTTTCCTGAATGTGAATCAGAAAAACAATAGCCGATCTCGACGGTTTCTTTCATCCCCGTGTACCATACCGTAAGATCACCGATTACTTTTTGTTGATGGAGCACCGCCAGACTCAACGCACTCTTTTCGGAGAGCGTACGCTGATCTCGTTTCTTTCTAAACTCTGTCTCCACGTTCTCAGTAGTCCAAGACTCATGCAAAAGATATCTACATACTTCTGGCTTGCTATACATTTCGAATGTAGCATGCAAGTCTTTCTCCGTAAATGGTCTGATTTCTAGACGCTCAGTGGTAAATTTCACGTTGTCTCCCCCTTACATTTGATCGCAATCGCCCTGTGAAACTCCCCACCGGTTCACGACCTATGAGGAAATCATAAATTGCTCCACTCGCTTGAGTAGTGTTTCAAGTAGCCGTAGTGACTCGTATGTGTTACCTGTGTACTCGAGACTATGATTCATCTGCTCGACAATCTCGAGTTTAGTCAATGCTAGATGTTCAAGATGCTCGATTCGTTCCAGTACATAATGTTGGTCCGCTGTTCCCATGAGAACCATCTGTTGACCTTTATGAGACTGGATCGCTTCGTATATGTCGTCTTGTTTCAATAAAGGTGTCAACCAAATCAGTTTAGCATCATGAAACACGTTTCGGGTAAGTTCACTTGCCATCGCAACCGTACCGAGCGATTTCCCAACGATTATGTACTCATTAAAAGAATGGGATTGTAGCACTTGATCGATGACGAGACGAACATCGTCAACAATCGCCTCTGATACATCGACTGAATCATACCGCTCATCCCGATAGTTGTAGTTGACTTCAAGAATGTTCAATCCATTCTCTAAACAAAGTGCTGTCGTGTATCGAAACATCGGGGAATCATTCGTATATCCGTATCCGGGCAACAACATCACGAGCGTGTTGGATGACGAATCAGGCTGCAGGAACGAATACGAGACAGATATTCCGTTTGTCCCGACGACTTGACCATCTGTTACTTCATGCATATCGTCCCCTCAATTCTGCAAAAGTTGCGTGTCATGGTGATGAATCAGCGTTCCAATGGTCTCTCCTTGGAGAATCCGATGAATGGCGTTCCGTTCCTTGAAGTCGAACAAGTGAATCGGCAAACCGTGGTCTCTAGCGAGGAGTAATGCCGATTGATCCATCACTTTCAAGTCATGAGCGATGACGTCGTTATAGTGTAGGGTTTCAAATTGACGAGCGTCCGAATCCAAACGAGGATCTCGGTCATATACGCCGGAGACACCGTTCTTGGCAACAAACAAGGCATCGCATCCCACTTCGATCGCACGCTGAACAGCCGGATAGTCTGAAGAGACGAACGGTTGACCGTTACCGCCTGCAAAAATGACGATATATCCTTTTTTCAAATGATTGATGGCTCGAAGTTGAATGTATGCCTCGGCTACACTCGGCATTGGAATCGACGTCATGACGCGTACTTCTCGATTGGCATCACGTTTCAAGATGCCACGCAGCATCAATGAGTTCATGACTGTCCCGAGCGTCCCGATGCTGTCAGCTTCCACTCGATTGATCCCCCATGCTTCTGCTTGATTCCCTCGGAAGAGATTTCCCCCTCCGACCATGACACATACTTCAACCCCGCTATTTGCGAGTGACAATATTTCTTCTGCAATCAGGCTGAGACTCATTTCGTCAAAATTATCCGGTCCATCACCAGCTAGAGCGGCCCCACTTAACTTAATACAGATTTTCCGGTGTTCCATCTTTCCCCAACCCTTCATTTGGAATTTTTTGTTCAATTCAGTATAGAAGAGTTTATATAATGGAACAACACTATTTTTAATTGATTCATAAGGACATTTCTTTATATTCCTTGTAAAACTCATCGAACATATAAAGTCCACCGATTTCTTCATCGATAAACGTATATAAAGAAATTTCAAATTCTAGAGGCGATGCTTCATTGAAACACTCTTTTACTCTTAGCAAACCTTCTCTTACATACTGCTTTCCCTTTTCAATACTCTCGGTTGAGATATAGTACCGTCCAAGACAAAGATAGTAACGAGGAAATTCTGGGTACTCTGCTATCGCCTTTAATAGATACGATTCATATTTTTCTGGATGTTCGATTTCATGTAGATTGGCCATTGAATAGTAAAGGATTCCTTTTGACTTAGCATCCATTTTATCGAGCATCGACTCGATCTCTTCGATCTTTGTTTCGTCATATACTGGATAGACGAAAGTTGATTCAAGATATACGCCGAGGGCGAAAAAAATCGAATGCTCCGGAAACTTATCAAATGCTTCGAATAAGTGTTTAGAGGCACTCTCATAGTCTTCTTCCGGCGTATCCATTTCAGCACTAATGAGAGTCGTCCAGGCGATGAATTCGTCTGGGTACTCTTTGACTAATTCTCTGGCGGCACGGATTGCAAGGAACAGCTTCTTTGGCGATTGTGCCATAGTTTGTATTTTTTTAATTTCTTGATCAAAATTTATCATTTTATCTCCCCCTTAAAAAACAAAATTTTCACTACTTCACCCTAATTTAACTGGGTGATTTGAATACGATTTTGTCACCACACATAAAGTAGCAATATGAGTTTCCAAAAAATAACTGGACGCACATTACTATGATTTATTGAACATACATGAACGGGTAAATTTATTTCATGTATGTTTATGATTGTAGCTCAAAGGCAGAATGAATCACTATAGATAAAAAGCTCCAATCGGCACAAAAAAAGACCGTAGAACATTCTACAGTCTTTAAGCTTAGGCACCCATAATCGAATCATGACGAGTCGTTTCCCAACCGTATGCCACTTCGCGGAGTAACAATTCACCAAACTCCCGATCTTTTTGGTCGATGACCTGCCCTTGTTTTCGCTCATAAAATGTGCGGAACGGATTCATCTCTAGTGCCCAGATCAAGAGACCCGCTTCACACATCGATTGCACGGCATGTTCAAGGAGAGCGGACCCGATTCCGTTCCCTTGATGGTTCTCTAAAATATAAATGGCATACACTTCGTTCGTATGGTCTGGATACTCACCCGTACGTTCTTCTCCGTATAGAACGAAGCCCACAATCTCGTCATCGACAATCGCCACAAAGCCGGCTACCTCTTGCCGACGAAGTGCTGTCCGCAACCGTTCTGCCCATTCGATGGAACCGGACGAAAGTTTCAATAAGTACTCGGTCGGTACGATCCCCCGATAGGTCGTGCGCCATCCGTTCACACGCACTCTCGCAATCCCATATACATCGTCTGGTTTGGCGACCCGAATGTCCAATGTGACCCCCTCCTACCCGAATCTTTACAAATAGTTTACCACAAATCTCCAACATGCAATCTCGAATTATGTGAATTCTATTCGATCACCTACCATAAAAAAAATAGACGCCACCTCTACTGAGGCAGTGTCTATTCACTAATTATGCAACTTCTTTTGACTGAATCGGTGTAGCCGTTGTTAACGGTTTTTTCAAGAACGAGAGAAGCAATGCTCCGACCACCGCACCTGCCAAGATAGCGAGTGCGTAAAGACCCATACTCACCGCGACATTTCCAGCACCTTCAAGAAGTGGGAAGACGAAGATTCCACCGTGTGGCGCCGGCAATTGAATCGTGAAGAATGCGGACAATCCGCCTGCGATGGCAGAACCGAGAATCGCTGATGGAAGAACGCGAATCGGGTCCGCAGCTGCGAATGGGATCGCCGCTTCCGTGATAAACGAAGCTCCCATGATATAAGCGGTTTTTCCTGCTTCGCGCTCTTGTTTCGAGAACTTTTGACGAGCGAAGACTGTTGATGCGAGTGCGACGAGGAGTGGTGGTACCATCCCTCCAGCCATGACCGCTGCCATGACTTCTTGGTTACCCGCTGTAAGTGCTGCCGTACCGAAGACGTACGCTGTCTTGTTGATCGGACCACCCATATCGACTGCCATCATCCCACCGACGATGACTCCTAAAAGGATGGCGTTCGCGCCACTCATGCTGTTCAACGTATCCATCAACCATGTCATGAGTGCTGCAATCGGTTCATTGACGACGAGCAACATGACCATACCTGAGATAAACGAACCGAGTAACGGATACAAGAGGACTGGTTTGATTCCTTCAAGTGAAGCAGGCAATTTTGCGAGTGCTTTTTTCAAGAACAGGACGACATAACCTGCCAAGAAACCAGCGATGAGACCACCGAGGAATCCTGCGTTCCCTTGACTTGCGAGTACCCCGGCCACGAGACCTGGTGCGAGACCTGGGCGATCGGCGATCGACATCGCGATGAAACCGGCGAGAATCGGAACGAGGAAGCCGAATGCAGCTCCACCGATCGTCATCAACTGTGCAGCAAATTCATTGTAAGACGGGTCATCCGGGTTGGCGGAGTTGATGCCCCAGAAGAAGCTGATGGCAATCAAGAGTCCACCTGCGACAACGAGTGGAAGCATCGCGGATACACCGCTCATCAAGTGCTTGTACACGCCTGTACGTTGCTCTTTCGAAGCACCACCTGACGATTT
Organism: Exiguobacterium sp. s57; assembly: GCF_018617685.1. Classification (NCBI taxonomy): domain Bacteria; kingdom Bacillati; phylum Bacillota; class Bacilli; order Caryophanales; genus Exiguobacterium; species Exiguobacterium sp. s57. Next base: position 323,423 of record NZ_JACSKR010000001.1, on the reverse strand, counting down.
CGAAGCCTCATATACCGGCGCATCTTGTTTCACCGCACGATTGATGAGTTCTTCCGGTTTCCGAATCCCTTGTGCGACCGGAACTTCAATGACTCGTTTACCAGCGAAGCGATCCATTTCAACAGCCTTGTCCGCTGCGACGATGATTGCTGTTGCCCGGTCAATGTCCGCGCGCGTCAATTCATTTTTGACGCCAGTCGACCCGTTCGTTTCGACTTTGATGTCGACGCCCATCGCTTCCGCTTTTTGCTTCAAGCTATCTGCTGCCATATACGTATGAGCGATACCGGTCGGACAAGCCGTGACCGCCAAAATGAACGGTGCATCCGTGTTTGTCGGTTTGACGACCTCTGGCTTCTCTTCTGCTGCTTCTTTTTCTTCGATTGCACGGATGACATCGTTTTCAGAAGTAGCCGCATAGAGCCGTTCCTGGAATGCAGGGTCCATCAAGTAAACTGATAGTTTAGAGAGTGTTTCAAGGTGTTCATTATTGGCGTTTTCGCCTGCCGCAATCATGAAGAAGAGGCGGCTCGGTTGTCCGTCTAACGCTTCGTAGTCGACACCTTCCGAGCGACCGAACGCGATCGCTGGTGACTTGACTGCACTCGTTTTCGCGTGCGGGATGGCAATGCCTTCACCGAGCCCAGTCGTGCTCTCGCTTTCACGTTTTAGGATCGCATCGCGATAACCGTTGCGGTCCGATAGTTTACCAGCGCGGTCGAGGACATCGACAAGTTCTTCGATGACCTCACGCTTAGAACTCGCGCTTAGATTCAATTGAATCGTGTCGCGTTGGAGCAAGTCCGTGATTTTCATGTTGTTTCCTCCATTCGTTTAAGTGGTGTGAGTTGTACTTGATCGATCAAGCGATCGATCTCTTGTTTCGAACATAGACCGAACGTATATGCAGATGCGCTTCCTGTCGTGACCGCATATCGAAATGCTTCTTGTTCGCCTTTTTCTTTCACATTCGCGACAAATCCGGCGACGAGCGAGTCTCCTGCACCGACCGAATTGACGAGCTTCCCTGTCGGTGTGTTTGCTGTGACGGCTCCGTCCTTGTTAACGAGTAGCGCCCCGTCTCCCGCAAAGGAGATGATGACATTTTTCGCCCCACGTTTGACGAGTTGTTCCGCATAAGGAAGAGCTTCCTCGAATGTTTCAATTTCGGTATCAAACAATTCACCTAATTCATGGTGGTTCGGTTTGATCATGAGTGGTTCGAGGGCGAGCACTTCGAGCATGGCTTCTTTCGTCGTATCAACGACAAAGTCAGCCCCTTTTTCGCGAATCGATTCGGCAATCGTCCGATATAGAGAGTCTGGTAGGTTACTTGGAATACTACCCGCAAGGACGACGATATCACCTTTTTGAACCTGATCGAACTTGGCCGTCAATTGTTCGAGCTCATACTCTGTGATATTCGGTCCGCTCGCATTCAGTTCCGTTTCCTCTTTCGCTCGAATCTTGACGTTGATCCGGGTGCTTCCATTCACCTCTACGAAATCGGTGTGTACACCGTGATCGACGAGTGACTTTTTAATGAAGTCACCTGTCGTCCCACCGATGAAACCAAGTGCCTTTGTGTCTTGTGCATACTCCCGGAGAACGATTGAGACGTTGATGCCCTTCCCACCTGCTCGCTCTGTCGTCTCTTCGATTCGGTTCACTTCTCCTAGATGTACTTTAGGTAATGTTACGTAGTAATCAATAGAAGGGTTGAGTGTTAACGTATAAATCATTTCGCATTCACCACCTTTGTGATTGTTTGGATGGAACTCATTGACTCATCGCTTGATGTGATCAACTGTGCGGCATCTAACGTCGCAACTCGGCTGAACGTCCGTTTCCCGATTTTCGATGCGTCAGCGAGTACGAAGGACGTTTGTGCCAATTCGATTGCCGTTTTTTTGACAAGCGCTTCTTCTGGGTCTGGGGTCGTGTAACCCGCATCAAGGTCGATTCCGTTCATTCCGAGAAAGGCGAGGTCGACTCGATAATTCATCATGCTCTCGCGTGCGTTATACCCGACAAGTGCTTGGGTGGAACGCTTTAATTCTCCGCCAATCACAAACGTCTTAATATCAAGATCAAATAATTCATTCGCAATCGGTAGACTGTTTGTGACGACGACGATTTTCTTCCCTTCTAAAAATGGAACCATCGCCTGAGTGGTTGTACCGGCATCTAAATAGATCGACATCCCGTCTTCGATGAATGTCGCGGCCTTCCGTGCAATCGCAACTTTTTCATCTACGAACCGATCTCGCTTCTCTTCAAACGTCGGTTCTTCATCTGGAGTCGCAATGAGTGTTGCTCCGCCGTGAACCCTTGCCAAATATCCTTCCTCTTCGAGGTCCGTCAAATCTCGACGGATCGTCGACTCGGACGAATCGGTCAAATCAACCAGTTCTTTCAATTTGACGACCTTTTGTTCAGATAAGCGTTGCAAAATCAACTGATGTCGTTGTTTCGTTAACATCTTGTTCCCTCCATACGTCTAATATAAAGCGTTTCCATTATGAAAACAACTAAAATCATTCAAAAACGTCCATATTCATTCAACTTGTCACAATTATAACACAAAAAAACGGTCATTTACTGACCGTTTTTTTGTGTTCATGACTGTTTTTTTAACCATTCATCCAACTCTTGAACAAGTTTTGGATGAATCGGCGCATCGATTGCTTCTCGATATTCTTTATGCAGCATGAGAAGCGAATGGGGTGACTCACGTGTCACGAGGAGATGATTCATATCATCGATAATCGATGGGGTGACCTCCCCTTTCGTTTGAATCATATGGACGTGTTCTGGTGGGACTTGAACATCACGTCCCCCTGTAATCGCAAGCACCGGGACGGTCACATGCTCTAACCGCTCACGGACGTCATAGGATGCATGTTCTCGAATCCATTTCGCATTAACGACTTGCCCACGATATTTGAAAGACGACACGTTCGTCCGTAAAGACCGCTCGAGCAAGTCGTCCTGTCGCTGTCTGACTTTTTTGGCAACGCCCGTCAACCGATAGAAGAGACCTTTTATTCCCTTCACATGTTCGATGTCTTTAGCCAGCGCGTCTGCTTGGTATAGGAACATCTGCTTTGACGATTCATGGAACCCAGACAGTAAAATCAATCCATCGGCTTTCGTCTCAAGCTGAACGGCAGGAGCAAGAACGGCCCCTTCACTATGACCGAGTAGATATAATCGATTCACATCGGCTAGTTGTCGAATGGTGCGCACGACAAGAATCGCATCGTTAATCAAATCATGTAAGCCAACTTTATTAAAATCCCCATCGGACTTCCCGATTCCTTGTTTATCATATCGGAACACGTTGTAACCGTAGTCGTACAACGCTTCTGCCAACTTGGCATACGTATTAAAACCGACACCTCCCATGTTACCATCACGGTCACTCGGTCCACTCCCGCTCAACATGACGATGGTCGCCCGAGGCTCCTCATGCGAAAGAAAAGTTCCTGCAATCGTTCCATATGCTGTCGTAATCGTCATCTCTTGTTTCATCGTATCGCCTCCATTACTATCATACCCGAAACTGACATCCAAAAAAAATATGTCGCCGTCAAATGAGACAGCGACATCTATACGGTCAGTCCGTTAGCCAAACGTGCAACCAATTGACCGCATCAGCTAACCCATCTTCCGTCAGGCGTTCGAACGTATCCTTCTCCGTAAACACTTGCCAACTTCCTTCTAATGAATCACTCAACATCAGATAAGGTAATCCTTCTTCATCATAAGCATCACCCGGAGAACTCCCCATCGAACGAACTGTTAATTGATCGAACGGAGTCTGTTCAAGGATACGATATGATTTCATCCCTTTCGTCCGAACGTATAGTGGGCCGTCGCCGGTCCCAAGAATATCGAGCATGACGACTGCATCGACTTTCTCCCTTTGAACCATTAATCGTTCGAGGAAATCGTCACTCGCTTCTCTAGAGTCCCCATTCCCATTCAAAAAGACATATCGAATCGTATAGTCCGGTGTCTCCTCGTTCATCACTTGCATGAGATGATATAAGACCGTCGACGGTCCGACGGCAGACAAATAATGGGCACCGTGCCAGGAAGAATCGAGTCGGGACATGATGATGATTTCTTGATTACTCTTCCCTGTTTGAACAAATTCGATATATGGGATCTCTTCACGGTAAGGCTCTATCTTTATCGATTGTCCATCCTTCAGCTGTTCAGCCGTATCGGAGTCTACACCCGTACCATCTAACGGCATGTAGGATGACGTGAAAACAAAACCCATCCCATATGGATCGTCTTCATAAGGTGTGATCAAGTATCCTGCCGCTCCCTTAGATGCGAGTAATGACAAATATGCGTTCGCTTCTTGGTCATTCAATACTTCACCCGTGAAATCGACGGTATACGCATCCTCGATATTGTCATATGAAAACTTTGTCGTCGGTAAGACAATCACTTTCTCTTTGACATCCGGAATATCTTGTCCCCACTCCATATGTAAAATTGTTCCTTTGAACGGTTGATCAAACGTCATCGATGAAAGACCTTCATACGTTTCATCACCCACCTCAATCTCAGTCCAACCGGTTATCCGTTCTGTGTAAAGGACGTTCCGGTCCATGTCGACGGGTAAATCGGTTCCGAATGATTCAAAAAAGTCAGCACTTTCCCAGCTATCTGCATTTCGATCGACTGATGAAAAGTATTCCGCAGTCTCGAGCGGTGTCGGATGGATTGGATTAAAAAAGAGAAAGACTGTCGCGATTGAACGCAACAAACTAATCACTATTAACATTACATGATCCCCATTCAATGATATTGGCTAAGTATGCCAATATTTATTATAGACAGCTATTTATCGTCTGACTATTTAATATTTTATCCATTAAATATAATTTTAGAAACTGAATATCATGTTCAGACCACAAAAAGAGCCCGTTCGAGTTGAACGGGCTCACGCGTGACTATTGATTCTTATACGCCTTCGTATGCTGCGTACATGATTTCTTTCAATTCTTCAACGAGCGGCATTTTCGGGTTCGCCGTCGTACATTGGTCTTCGAATGCGTCGACCGCCATTTTGTCAATCTTCGCATCAAGATCTGCTTTCTTGATGCCTTGTGCTTTGAACGAGAGTTTGATGTTCAAACGTTGTCCGAGCTCAATGATTGCTTGGACGAGTGATTCGACACCTTCTGCTGTCGTGCTTGCCGGAAGACCGAGGTAACGTGCGATTTCTGCGTAACGTTCGTCAGCGATGAATGACTCATATTTCGGGAACGCCGCAAGTTTTGATGGGCGTGTCGCATTGTAACGGATGACGTGTGGCATGAGGATCGCGTTTGTGCGACCGTGCGGTACGTGGAACTCTCCACCGATTTTGTGAGCGATCGAGTGGTTGATGCCGAGGAACGCGTTCGCGAACGCCATACCTGCCATTGTTGACGCGTTGTGCACTTTCTGACGAGCTTCCGCGTCGCTACCGTTTTCATACGCTTTTGGTAGGTAGTCGAAGATCATCTTCATCGAACGGAGCGCAAGTCCGTCCGTATAGTCGTTTGCCATGACTGATACGTAAGCTTCGATGGCGTGTGTCAACACGTCCATTCCTGTATCTGCCGTGATTGATGCTGGTACGGTCATGACGAACTCAGGGTCGACGATGGCGACGTCTGGTGTGATCGCGTAGTCAGCAATCGGATATTTCACATTACGTTTTTTGTCTGTAATGACGGTAAAAGGTGTTACTTCTGAACCTGTACCAGAAGTTGTTGGGATTGCGACGAACATTGATTTGTTACCGAGTGTCGGGAACTTGTATGTCCGTTTGCGAATATCCATGAATTTCTGACGAAGGTTTGAGAACTTCTCTTCTGGACGTTCATAGAAGAGCCACATTCCTTTCGCAGCATCCATCGGCGAACCACCACCAAGTGCGATGATCATGTCTGGCTGGAAGTGACGCATCGCTTCAGCACCGTTCATGACCGTCTCAACAGATGGGTCTGGTTCGACTTGGTCGAAAATACGGTACTCAACACCTGCTGGTAAGTTTTTGATGACTTTATCAGCGAATCCGAGTTTGACCATCATTTCATCCGTTACAATCATCGCCCGCTTTTTCGTTGTGAGTGATTGAAGGTATTGGACAGAGTTTTTCTCAAAGTAGATTTTTTCAGGTACTTTAAACCATTGCATATTCACGCGACGTCTCGCCACCTTTTTCACGTTGAGTAGATGTTTCGCCGTCACGTTTTCAGAGACGGAGTTTTTACCGTAAGACCCACAACCGAGCGTGAGGGATGGTGTCATTTCGTTGTAAAGGTCACCGATTCCACCGTGTGCTGATGGTGAGTTGACGATGATGCGACAAGCTTTCATACGAAGACCGAAATCAAGGATGGCATCGTCGTCCGTTGAGTGGATGACAGCTGTATGGCCGAGACCACCGATTTCAAGCATTTTTTCAGCAACCGCAAATCCTTCTTCACGTGATTGAACTTTATAAGCACCGAGGACCGGGCTCAATTTTTCATGTGAGAGAAGTTCTGTCGCGCCAACCGTTTCAAGTTCAGCAATCAAGATTTTTGTGTCAGCTGGGACTTTGAGACCTGCTTTTTCTGCAATCCACGCTGCCGGCTTCCCAACGATCTCTGGGTTGACTGCGCATGTGTCCGTACGGATGACGAGTGTTTCAAGTTTCGCTTTTTCTTCAGGTGAGCAGAAATAGCAACCGAGTGCTGTCATTTCCGCTTTCACTTCTTCGTATACTTCTTGGTCGACGATGATTGCTTGTTCAGACGCACAGATCATCCCGTTGTCGAACGTTTTTGAAAGGATAACGTCTGAGATGGCACGTTTCACTTTTGCTGTTTTGTCGATATAGGCTGGTACGTTACCAGGTCCGACACCGAGAGCCGGTTTACCAGTCGAGTAGGCGGACTTGACCATCGCTGCTCCACCAGTAGCAAGGACCATCGCGACACCAGGATGATTCATGAGTGCTTTCGTCGCATCAAGTGACGGGACTTCTACCCATTGAATCAAGTTTTCAGGAGCTCCTGCGGCTACCGCTGCGTCACGGAGGACCCGCGCTGCCTCACTAGAACATTGTTGAGCTGACGGGTGGAAGGCAAAGATAATCGGGTTACGTGTTTTAATGGCGATGATCGCTTTGAACATCGTAGTAGAAGTAGGGTTCGTGACCGGTGTGACACCTGCAACGACGCCGACCGGCTCTGCGATGTATGTGATTCCGTTTTGAACGTCATCTTCAAGGACGCCAACCGTTTTCTCTCCACGAAGTGAGTTATAAATATATTCTGTCGCAAAGATGTTTTTGATCATCTTATCTTCAAAGACACCGCGACCTGTTTCTGTATATGCTAGTTTCGCAAGTTCGACGTGCTTCTCTAGACCTGCGAGCGCCATCGCTTGTACGATGTGATCAATTTTCTCTTGGTCGAACGTCATTAACGTATCGAGTGCGGCGTGTGCGCCCGCTACGAGCGTATCCACCATTTGTTCTGCCGTTGTTTCCACTTTTGCTTTCTCTTTAACTGCCATGTTAGGTTCCTCCTCATAAGTGAGAGCTTTTAATGAACATATTGACTTGATGGAAGCACGATGTGGTGCTTGTTTTCAAGAGATTGTGCTTTCCTTCACATTCATAGAATACAATGTTTTCCCGGTTTTGTGGGTGACAACAATGTGAACTCTTTCACAATATTTTTTTATCATTTGTTGATAGCTCTTGATTTTTTCATGCACCCTCAGTAAAATCGAATACGTTTTCATGAAAACATGAGTAACAATTCATGTAAACGCTTACATTAATTGTGTCAGTTCTATCTCTTATAAGATGTATCAATCATCACATCAACCCGTTTTTAGGTTCAACTGCACCTAACTCGTGTATAATGAACATAGAACCTAACTAGGAAGTGAATCTATTATGCCGAAACAAGATGCAGCGGACCAGTTTGTCAAACTAATCCCTTTAATTCGTCGTAAATTGCTACGTCGATCTGATTTTCCTCAAATTCCAAACTTGAACTTTTCTCATTTCCATCTATTAATGTTGATTGAAGACGAGGGGGCAGTCACGAATGGACGAATTAGCGAGACACTCTCCATCGCACCACCGAACGTCACCCCTCTCATCACGAAACTGTTGAACGAGGGCTACATTACCCGCGTACCCGACGAACGGGATCGCCGAGTGATATGGAACCAGCTGACGGAGAAAGGTGAGCGAATCTTACTTGAACGAAGAGACTCGTTCCGAACGCTATTCGAAGAGCGCCTCGCATTTTTAAATGAAGATGAGACAGACCGGCTGATTGAAAGTTTGAAGACCCTCACTGAGATTGTAGAGAAAATGGACAAAGGCGACGAGTAAATCTTTACTCGTCAATTCAGCCAACTTCTTATATAATCTGTAATGAATCTACGTACAAATGGAAAGAGAGATGACATGTAATGGGTCGTAAATGGAACAACATTAAAGAGAAGAAGGCGTCTAAAGATGCCAACACGAGTCGCGTTTATGCGAAGTTCGGTCGCGAAATCTATGTGGTCGCCCGACAAGGGGAACCAGATCCTGAATTGAACCAGTCATTAAAATTTGTGGTGGAGCGCGCTAAAACATATAACGTGCCTCGCGCAATCATCGATCGTGCAATCGATAAAGCAAAAGGCGGCGACGAAGAGAACTTCGACGAACTTCGTTATGAAGGATTCGGACCGAATGGTGCGATGGTCATCGTCGACACGTTGACGAACAACGTGAACCGTACAGCATCAGAAGTTCGTGCTGCTTTCGGTAAAAACGGAGGCAACATGGGCGTCAGTGGTTCGGTCGCTTATATGTTCGATGCGACAGCCGTCATCGGTGTCAACCAAATGTCTGCAGATGATGTTCTTGAACTTATGATGGAACACGACCTTGACGTTCGTGATGTCATCGAAGAAGACGAGACGGTAATCGTCTATGCCGAGCCTGAAGCGTTCCACGCCGTTCAGACCGCATTCAAGGCTGCCGGGGTTGAGGAGTTTGCCGTCGCAGAGTTGACGATGCTCCCACAGAACGAAGTGTCGCTCGATGACGCATCGAAAGAACAATTCGAAAAATTAATTGACGTTCTCGAAGACTTGGAAGATGTGCGCCAAGTGTATCACAACGTCGATATGTAACACGCAAGCGATAACTTTTACGAGTTATCGCTTTTTTCATGAGCGATTTGACAAGGGTCACATCATATGTTAAATTTCAAAAAGTCTTTATCATATTAAAGTGATACCAAGAGAAAGAAAATATGAAAGGTGTTGGATGTATATGAATGCAGTGTTACTTGCAGTCATCGTCTTATTCGCGCTCGCCATCAGTCGAGTGCACATTGTATTATCCTTAATATTAGCGGCGCTAGTCGGAGGGCTTGTTGGAGGACTTGAGTTTAACGATACGTTGACCGCTTTTAGCGACGGCCTCGGGGGCGGAGCGAGCATCGCGCTCAGTTACGCACTCCTCGGCGCATTCGCCGTCGGGTTGTCGAAGACGGGTCTACCAGACGTCTTGGCCGAAAAACTGATTGCCATGTCGGGTCGTGACGTGTCGGGTAAACGCGTGAGTTATGTCAAAGCGTTCTTATTGTCGCTACTCTTATTATTGTCGATCAGCTCACAGAACGTACTCCCGATTCACATCGCCTTTATCCCGATTGTGATTCCACCGTTACTCGTCTTATTCAATGAATTGAAACTAGATCGCCGTCTCGTAGCGACAATCTTAACTTTCGGTCTTGTGACACCATACATGTTGTTACCGGTCGGATTTGGCGGAATCTATTTGAATGAGATTCTCATTGCGAATGTCGAAGCGAACGGCTTGACAGTCGGCGACGTCAATATCATCTCAATCATGGGAATCCCGGCATTAGGTATGGTCGTCGGATTGATCGCAGCGTTCATCCATTACCGGAAACCGCGAACGTATGAAACAATCGCACTCGGACCGTCTGACTATGAAGTTCGTCAAATGGGCGGTTTCAAGATGATCATGACGCTTGTCGTTGTTCTCATCGTTCTCATCGTTCAATTACAGACCGAGTCGATGATCGCCTCGGCAGTGACAGGACTGATGTTACTCTCGATTTTCCGCCTCATCCCTTGGTCGGAGGCAGATGACATCTTCACAAGCGGCATGCGCATGATGGCGTTCATCGGTTTCGTCATGATTGCCGCAAGCGGATTCGCAGCCGTCATTCGTGAAACAGGCGCGATTGATCCGCTCGTCAACGGTGCGAGCAATCTGATGGGTGACTCGAAAATGATTGCCGCTCTCGTTATGCTACTCGTCGGACTAGTGATCACGCTCGGAATCGGGTCAAGTTTCTCGACCATTCCAATCATCGCAGCCATCTTTGTTCCTCTTTGTGTACAGTACGGTTTCTCTGTGGAGGCGACGATTGCCATCATCGGGACTGCGGGTGCTCTTGGTGATGCGGGGAGTCCTGCAAGTGACTCGACGCTCGGACCTACGAGTGGATTGAACGCTGACGGCCAACACGATCACCTACGTGAGACGGTTTGGCCAACGTTCCTACACTACAACATCCCTCTCATCATCTTCGGGGTGATTGCGGCAATGGTCCTTTAATCATTTCTTCCGTCGTGAATAAATAGTTCCTAGTAAAATTAATATGAGGATAAACCAGATTCCGGTGTACATGAGGATTTCGGTAAACATAAAACTCCTCCTAAACAAAAGATAAGGAGCGACGGTTGTCGCTCCTTTTTTATGATGAGGTTTTTAAGACAGTCTTGCAAGTTTCGAGATAGGAGTCGACGACTTCTGCCACTTCTCGCCCTTCTCGAATTGCCCAAACGATTAAGCTTTGACCTCGCTTCGCATCCCCGGCGACAAAGACGTTATCCGTTGCTGTATGGAAATCCTTCGTCTTTTCGACGCCGATTTTCCGCAATTCATGCTCCGGTCTCTCAAACCCAATCGCAACGAGGACGAGGTCCGCAGGATACGTCTCTATCGAATCTTCTTCCACGAAGAAAGTCGCCTGACCATCCGGGTTGACAACTTTCGTCATCCGTTCCGTTTCAATCCCAGTGACACGTCCCTCTTTCGTGACGATTTGGTTGGAACGAATCAAATACGTTCTCGGGTCTTTCTCATACACCGCGAGCGATTCAGCATACGCATAATCGGTCGTTAGCGTGTCAGGCTGCAACGGCCAAGGTTTCTCAGGTGCACGAAGCAACCCTTTTGATGGGTGCTTACCAAATTGAACGACTGATTTTGCGCCTTGACGAATCGCAGTCGCCACGCAATCGGCGCCTGTGTCCCCACCTCCGATGACGATGACATTTTTGTCTTTGGCGTCAAATTTCGATTCGAGATGTACTCCTTTTCGTTCATGCATCGAGGCTGTCAAATAGTCCATTGCCATTTCCACGCCAATGGCATCATCTCCATCAATCCCAAGCGTACGCTGTTTTTGTGCGCCAGTCGCCAAAATGACAGCATCGTACTCGTTACGAAGCGATTCGACCGTCACGTCGGTACCGACCTCTACATTCGTCCGGATGACGATTCCCTCTTGCTCGAGCAGGCGAACACGACGTCTTACGACACCTTTATCCAGTTTCATGTTCGGGATTCCGTACATGAGGAGCCCTCCCGCTTCGTCCGCTTTCTCAATGATGGTGACCGAATGTCCAAGTTGATTCAATTGATCGGCTGCAGCCAATCCGGCTGGACCGCTTCCGATAATCGCGACCGTCATCCCGGTTCTATGCTGAATCGATCTCGGTTTCACCCATCCTTCTTCAAAGGCACGATCGATGATTGTCCGTTCAATCGATTTGATGGCGACAGGATCTTCACTAATGGCGAGCGTACATGATCCTTCACACGGCGCCGGACAAACCCTTCCCGTGAACTCCGGGAAGTTGTTCGTCTCCATCAATCGATGATACGCACCCATCCAGTCTGCTTTCGTGACAAGCTTGTTCCATTCTGGAATAAAGTTATGAATCGGGCATCCAATCGTCTCCTGACCAATCAACTCCCCGACATGACAGAACGGTGTGCCGCAATCCATACAACGTGCGGCTTGTTGCTGGACAGATTCGTCATCCATACGAGACGCATATTCATCATAATCTCTCACCCGTTCATCAACCTGACGCTCTGGTAAGGTCGTTCGCGCGATATTCAAAAAGTTATGTTTCATGCGGTACCTCCTTCAGTCACGACGCGGAACAATTCAAGTGCTCGGTCGGCCTCACTCAATTCTGGACGATTCGCCTCAATCTGACGCATCACGTCTAAGACGTTCGCATAGTCTCTCGGAACGACTTTCACAAAGTGTGAACGCACTTGTTCAAATGACTCTAAAATCGTCCGTGCTTTGACGCTGTCTGTATGGAATTGATGCGCTTCAAGAAGTGTATAAATTTGTTCCATGTCCTCATCGTCCAGTTCTCGTTCGACGGAAACGAGTTCCTCATTGACGAGTTGTTCATACGCTTGTGCTCCGTAAATATAAGCTGTTCCACCAGACATACCGGCCGCAAAGTTTCGCCCAATCTGTCCGAGTACGAGAACAGTACCACCCGTCATATATTCGCAGCCATGATCTCCGACTCCTTCGACGACTGTCGCTGCACCTGAGTTACGGACGGCAAAACGCTCGCCGACGTGCCCGTTAAAGAAAGCTTGACCGCTCGTCGCTCCGTATAAGCAAACGTTACCAGCAATCATTTGTTCACTCTCGTCAAAAGGGGCATGTTTTTCAGCAATCAACGCCAGTTTCCCTCCACTCAAGCCTTTACCGATATAATCGTTTGCATCTCCAATCACAGAAATGGTGATTCCACGTGGTATGAATGCACCTAAACTTTGTCCGGCCGACCCACTAAGTCGAAGTGAAATCGTATCGTCCGGAAGACCAAACTGACCATGAACTTTCGTTACTTCAAATCCTAACTGCGTCCCGACCGCTCGATCGGTGTTGCGAATCCGGCCAACGAAGAATGTCGGCTGCAACGAGCTAATCGACCGGGAAACTGCTGGAATCAATTTCCGATGATCATAGGAATAATATGCCGGATGAGGTAGCTCTTCAGATTCTGGGAGTGGTGTCGGCATTGAGAGCATCGGTGCTAAATCCAACCGTTTTGCTTTCGGATGAATCGTCTTCCACTCACTTTCTTCGAGTAAATCCGTTCGACCAATCACTTCGTCGAGTGACGTCACACCAAGTGATGCTAAGATCTCCCGTACTTCTTCAGCTAAGAATGTCATCAAGTTGACGACATGTTCTGGTTTCCCCATGAATTTTTGGCGAAGTACCGGGTCTTGCGTCGCCACACCGACCGGGCAAGTATCTAAGTGACATGCGCGCATCATGATACAGCCGAGAACGACAAGCGGTGCTGTCGCAAAAGCGAACTCTTCCGCTCCGAAGATTGCGGCCATGACGATATCCCGCCCTGTCATAAGCTTACCGTCCGTCTCAAGCGTGACTCTCCCCCGCAATCCATTCAATGCAAGCGTTTGATGTGTCTCTAAGAGACCGAGTTCCCAAGGGAGTCCCGTATGCTTGATTGATGTCTTCGGAGAAGCACCAGTCCCGCCATCATATCCACTGATGACAATCGTATCCGCGTTCGCTTTTGCCACACCTGCCGCAATCGTCCCGACCCCTGATTTCGATACGAGCTTGACACTGATTTTTGCGTTCGGATTCACATGCTTTAAATCAAAAATCAGTTGTGCCAAATCCTCGATGGAATATATATCGTGGTGCGGAGGCGGCGAGATCAGTCCAACCCCAGGAACCGAACCTCGAACTTCCGCTACCCATGGATACACTTTGTTCCCCGGAAGTTGTCCACCTTCTCCAGGTTTTGCTCCTTGAGCCATTTTAATTTGAATTTCATCGGCATGATAAAGATATTCGGCTGTCACACCGAAACGTCCACTCGCGACTTGTTTGATGCGACTGATTCGCTCGTTTCCAAATTCATCTGCCACATAACGAGCGCGGTCCTCTCCCCCTTCACCAGAATTACTTTTCGCACCAATCTGGTTCATGGCGATGGCGAGTGTTTCGTGCGCTTCTTTCGACAACGACCCGAACGACATCGCGCCGCTCTTGAATCGTCCCACAATCGAAGTGATAGGTTCAACTTCGTCAAGCGCCACAGGACGTTGTGCTTTGAACGTAAACAACTGGCGGATAAACTGTCCTGAAGACTCATGCAATTTAACGTAGGCGTCGTAGTACTTTCGATCATTCTCGCGGCAAGCTCGTTGCAACAAATGAATTGTCTTTGGATTGAATGCATGCTCTTCTCCGTCTGCCCGCCACTGGAAATCGCTCCCCGCTTCTAGCGGACGATTCGTCTGGTAAGCGGATTCGTGCAACACTCTCGCCTCGCCCTCTAGTTCAACGAATCCAATCCCAGATAGTTGAGATGTCGTTCCTCGGAAATGCCTTTCAATCAATCGACTGTCTAATCCGATCGCTTCGAAAATTTGAGCCCCACGATAGCTTTGAATCGTCGAGATACCCATCTTCGACATGATTTTGACGATCCCTTCTACGACCGCTTTCTGATAAGATCGAACAGCCTCTTCAAACGTATGAGCGATTTGACCATGTTCAACTAAGTTTTGAATCGTTGCATACGCGACGTATGGATAGACCGCATCTGCTCCGTAACCAATCAACGTCGCTGCCTGATGCACTTCTCGAACTTCTCCACTCTCACAAATGATGCTACAGCTCGAGCGTAAGTTCTCCCGAATTAAATGCTGGTGTACCGCACTAAGTACGAGAAGTGAAGGCATTGCAATTCGCAACTCATTCATGAGGCGATCAGATAGGACGATGACGTTCGCACCTTCTTGAACAGCTTGACTGACGCTCTTCAAGAGTACGTCAAGTGCCGATTCTAAATCACTCGCAAATGTTGCATCGATTCGTTTGAGTGTAAGTCGTTCATCAATCTGATCAAGGGTGGTGCCATCAATAATCGGATGGTCTAACCAGACACGCTTCGCATGCCCGCGTCCTGTATGGACCGGATCTCCTTGCGGACCAATCCAGGTGAATGTCGCCGTGACAATCTTCTCTCGTAATGCGTCAATAGGCGGGTTCGTCACTTGTGCAAAATGTTGTTTGAAGTAATGGAATAGCGATCGTGGGCGTGTCGAAAGCACAGCGATTGGTTGATCGTGTCCCATCGACCCGATTGGATCTTTCTCGTCATTAATTAAAGGAACCATGTATTGTTCGATGTCCTCTTTTGTATAACCGAATGCACGTTGCACACGATCTAGCTCTGAAACCGTTTGCTCCTGAACACCTCTGTCCTCACTAATCATCATTTGCTTTAGCCATTTATGATATGGCTCTGACTTCGCAATCGTCTCCTTGATTTCACTGTCAGGAATCAATCGCTTCTCAATCAGGTCAATCAACAACAACTGCCCTGGTCTGAGGCGTTGTTTTGATTTGACGTTCTCAGCATCGACCGGAATGACCCCCGTCTCAGACGACAGGATCAATTCCCCGTCCAATGTTTCGATGTAACGCATCGGACGCAATCCATTCCGATCTAAAATTGCCCCGATTTGCCGACCATCTGTAAAGACGACACCAGTCGGACCATCCCACGGTTCCATGATTGAAGAATGATATTGATAGAAGTCACGTTTGAAAGGTTCCATTTTCGCTTCCACGAACGGTTCTGGAATTAACATCATGGCTGTGTGCGCTATCGAACGACCGGTCCGTGTGAAAAATTCAAAGGCATTATCGAGCATTGAGGAGTCACTGCCATCCTCTTGGAGAACAGGGAACAAGTGATTCACGTCTTCAAACAGGTCTGTTGAGGTGACTCCTTCACGTGCACGCATCGCATCGATGTTTCCTCGTAACGTATTGATTTCACCATTATGGACAATCATCCGGTTTGGATGCGCTCGTTCCCAGGACGGGAATGTATTCGTTGAGAATCGAGAATGGACAATGCCGAATGTACTCTTATAGTGAGGCGATTGTAAATCCAAGTAAAATGCGGAGATTTGGCTAGGCGTCAACATTCCTTTATAGACAATTGTCTTCGTCGACAAACTAGCGATATATAAGTTTAACATTTCGACTTTTTCGATTTTTCGTCTGAGTTCATAAAAAACCCGTTCATTTGCATCTTCATCCAGGAATGGGCATGAGATGAACCACTGATAGATGACCGGTTGCGTCACACGGGCATGTTCACCGATTTGTGTGGAGTCCACGGGTACTTCGCGCCACTCGATCGTCGAGCAATCCAATTCATCCGCCATACGTTCCATTAATTTAACTTTTTCATTCAGTCGATCTTCTGACGGCTGAAAAAAAACCATTCCGACAGCGTAACGACCGAGTGACGGAAGGTTCATCGTTTGCATGAACAACTCATGTGGAATCTCTGTCATAATGCCAGCACCATCTCCGGCATCGATGACGCCTTGTCCACCTCGGTGCTCTAAATTACACAACATCGAAAGTGATTTACGGACAATCTCATGTTTTTTAAGTCCGTGTAAATTGACATATAGTCCAATTCCGCACGCATCTTTCTCAAATCTTGAGTCATACAGTCCAACTCGACTCATATCATCGACCCCTTTCACTCACAGTTTCGTAATTAACATTTTGTTCTAAATATTCTGATAAATCAAGTGCGCTGTATGTATTTTTGCATAATAAGAATATCAAAGAATATATATGAAAGCGCATACATCATTGATATCAATGAGTTACTCAGTTTTAGTTATATTAGATAAAGAATAAATATCCATCAATATTATTTGTTTATAGGTTCTTAAGAACGTAAAAAAGGATATCACTTAAGATATCCTTTTTTATTATTCAACTGTTTTACGCGTATGGTGTATAAACGATTTCGGTCGCTTCCACAAAATCAATCCGATATACCCAATTGCAAGCAATGCGAGCGCACTAACGATGACGACATATAGCGTCCCCTCTTCGATTCTTGCAAAAATACCGATGTATGCCCAAACGAATACGAGAGGATAGATGAAGTCGTGGTGCCACCACATGAAGAGAAGGGCTAGTACGACCCCAACCATGAGCATGAGTGACGTCCAAGCAAGTTCATCGAGTCCTAACAGTGAAGTAATCTGCTCCGTCTTCATGACGACAAACGTATTGACGATTGTTGCAACCGATACCCAACCGATATAAATGGAGAATGGGAAGCGGTCGAGCCAACTTGTAGACGTTCGGAACGCGATATAGTACAGCCAACAAAGAGAAGCTAAGAATGATACCATGACGACGAGAGAGATGATGAACCACTCATTCGTGAATGCAAGTAGCCATAACCCGTTCAATACACATGAGATTAGAAATCCTGCCTTCATTCGATTAGCTTGTCGATTCGCCACCGTCCCTTTTTTCACTTGCAAGACTAACCATACAAGTAACGCCACATAGATGACTCCCCAAATCGAGAAGGCGTAGCCCGCTGGCTTAAAGTAAATATCGATCCGGTCTGAAACCGCGGCATTGTCACCACTCGCAAAATAATTGATGACAACCGTCGCCAAGAAAGCGACCCAGTTCACTATCGGCCATTTAGATAAGTCCATATCCTCGATCTTCTAAACGAAGATCAAACACCTCCTTTTAGCAACATAATAATCAATACCCCGATCCGTGTGACTCTACACGTCAAAAGGGACTTGCCTAAGCGAGTCCCTTTTGATTAAAAATCGATTTCATCTGGGTCTGGTCCGAGACGTTCACCCGTCGCCACTTGGTCGATTTTTGCTAAATCGTCTGCATCGAGTGAAAAGTCAAACACGTCAAAATTCTCACGGATTCGGTGTGGTGTAACCGATTTTGGTAAGGCGACGTGACCCGACTCGAGGTGCCATCGAAGCACAACTTGTGCAGGCGTCCGGTCATGCTTCTCAGCTATTTCCGAAAAGACAGGAATGTCTAAGAACTTTCCTTGCATAAGTGGACTCCACGCTTCAATTTGAATGCCTTCATCTTGGCAATAGTCTAGCAAATCCGGTTGTGGTAGTTGTGGGTGTAGTTCCACCTGATTAATGAGTGGTGTCATAAGTCCCGCTTCTTTCAACGCTTCAAGATGGTGCTCTTTGAAGTTTGATACACCGATTGCTTTAATCTTCCCAGCCTTATACAAATCGATGAGGTCCTTCCATGCCTCGACAAAGCCATCTACCGGCCAATGAAGTAGGCAAAGGTCCAAATAATCTGTCTGGAGTCGCTTCAATGAGTTTTCAAAAGCTACTTTTGTTTTCCCCTCACGAATATCATCATTCCAAATCTTCGATGTGATGAACAATTCTGAACGGTCGACTCCTGAAATTTTGATTCCTTTTGCGACGCCATCTTCGTTTTTATAAATTGCAGCCGTATCGATATGACGATAGCCCGTTTTAATGGCCTCAACGACAGCTGCTGGTGCTTCAGTATCATTGTCGACTTGCCACACTCCAAAGCCGATCATCGGAATTTCTACCTTGTTTCTTAACGTAGCATATAACATCTAGTTCATCCCCTTTTTATTCTATCGAACTGATTCTATCATACCCGAGAATTTATTTTGAAAAACTAAATCGTCAAATCTTTTCGGATAAAACGGATGAACGAGAGTACTGAAAAGAACATTAATAAGCCGATTAACCATATAAAATGAATGCCACCAAATTCTTCACGCATGATGGCCGGAGCATCAAAGAGAGAGAAGAAGGAAATGTTCCCTAGCCATTCGAACTGCTCACTCACTCCGTTAATGATATTCACCATTAAGAAAAACGTAAAGATTCCACCCGTCACCATATAGGATTTGCTACTATCATCGAACAGACTTGCCAACATATAAGCAACGACACCTAATACGAGCAGCATGAGTGCTCCGTTCAATTGAAGCATCCATAGAACAGAATAGTCGATTTGTAAATCAAACAATACATCTGCTGCCATGAGACTGAGCCCATTTAATCCGACAAAAAAACTTACTGCAATGATGAGGATGACAAATGTGGACAATACATACGTGACTCGAGAAATCGGTGCCGCCATGTAAAGCATGATTTCTCCAGAATCGACCGGTTTGGCGAGGAGTTTTGAGGCAAACGTCAACGCAAACAACACAGCGAGTACATAAAAGATCAATCCATAATAATTACTCGACAACAAATTGAGCAAATTATCCATCGCCATCGTCGCATCGATTTGGAACACGTCGAGCAGTTCCGGTGGTAAGGACTCTAACTTTGCCTCAATCAATCCCGTTTCCTGAATGGATGGGAAAATAGCCGCCAAAAAGAAGAGGTAGATACTTGTTCCGATTGAATAACCGAGAATCCAACTGCGATTTTGTCTAAACATAGATCTTATTAACATTTATGTCGCCTCCCCGTAATACTGCATAAACAAGTGTTCGAGTTCGTCTTCGCCACTCTCAAGTGAACGAATCTCATAGTCGGCAAGCGTTCGGATTAAGTTGTTTAAGTCTCGTGGCGACGTGATCGCGACCTCGACGTGTACTCCATCTCGCGATCCGGAAGCTTCGATGAACCGGATCGCCTCTGTCTCTGATGAGAATTCGATTCGATATCGTTTCACACTATGCTGTCGAAGTTCTCCCATGTTTTCCTCGATGATAATGCGGCCGTCTTTAATCAATGCGGCACGATCACACGTCCTTTCCATCTCTGGAAAATGGTGTGAACTCATGAGAATCGCTTTTCCTGCTTGTTTTTCTTCAATCAACCAATCGATTAACCGTTCCTGCATGAGCGGGTCAAGTCCACTCGTCGGCTCATCTAAAATATAGACAGGCACATCTTTCATGAAGCACGTGATAATAGCCAACTTTTGCTTCATTCCTTTTGACATCTTCCGTACTTTCGTCGCTTCATCAAATGAAAATCGTTCACGAAGCCGCCGTTCGCGGTCAGTATCTGTTTTGTGCAAATGACGGGTCAACCGAATGATTTCTTCTCCGGTCATGTTTTGTGGGTAATTGATTTCTCCCGGCAAATAGCCAACGCTCTCTTTCACCTTCTCTGTTTCTTGCCAACAATCGAATCCATTGATTGAGGCTTTCCCTTCATTTGGTTTCAAAAGTCCCATCAAATGCCGAATCGTTGTTGATTTACCTGCACCATTCGGTCCGATGAATCCAAAAATCATTCCCGGTGATACGTTAAGCGAGACGTCAAAAATACCGTGTGTCGAATCGAACCGTTTCGTCAATTGCTGAATCCGAATCATCTTGAATCCCCCTTTTTTGAAATATTCATTTAATATGATTACAAAATTAGTATATCACGTTCTTTTTTGAAATGGTAATGGTATATTTATTACAAAACTATAGAAAGGAGCGATTATACAAATGGATGGATTCGCAAAACGCACTGAAGAAAAACGACAGGCCATTTTAAGCGCGGCTTTTAACTTAATGACAGAGAAGCAATCTCGATTTACCGTAAGCGAGCTCGCTAAAAAAGCACACGTTTCCCCCGTATCCATTTATAATTATTTTGGTTCAAAAGAGCAGGTCATCATTGAAGTATTGAAAAAAATGACGGAGGAACAAATGAATTGGATCGATCAAAAAATCGAATCGAATACTCCCTTCGACGCGTTACTCGTAGACATCTTGAAGCGAAAAATTAAGACAGCGGTTCTCTTTGATGAGACCATTACGAAGACAATGCAACAGGACCCAAACTGGGAACAACTTGCGACCCGGGGATACACCGCCTTCGCCCGACTGATTGAGTACGGTAAGCAACAAGGATCAATCGATGTGACCTTATCGACCGCCTCTTATCTTCGCTATGTTCAGTTAATGCAGCAGGCCATCCTGTCCGATC
Source organism: Exiguobacterium sp. s57 (assembly GCF_018617685.1). Lineage (NCBI taxonomy): Bacteria > Bacillati > Bacillota > Bacilli > Caryophanales > Exiguobacterium > Exiguobacterium sp. s57. Next base: position 302,461 of record NZ_JACSKR010000001.1, on the reverse strand, counting down.
CTCATTTTTCAATCGGTGATATGAAAGAAACGATGGAAGATTATTTTCATTTCTTTTTAAACGGGGTTATTAAACGTTAAAAGGTGACTGTCTAAGATTTTCAGACAGCCACCTTTCTTCATGTTTTATAGATAAAGTCTTCGATCGGATAAAGCGATAGATCCACTTCGGCGTCGCCTGTAAGAACGAGATCACTTAACACTTTCCCGATGAATGGGCCTACCGTCAATCCGGATGAGCCTAGACCGTTCGCGACTAGCAGGTTTTCTGCCCCGGGCACCCTTCCAAGCACAGGGATCGAATTCGGTGTGACTGGACGGAAGCCAACTTTCGTTTCAATGAGTTCTGCTTCAGCAAGACCAGGTGAAGACTCCAAACCTTTTGTCAGTACTTCATGAACACCAATCGCCGTCGGTCGTGCATCGAATGCTTTTCCTTTCTCATGCGTTGAGCCGATGACAACCTTACCATCGTCAAATCCAAGTAAATACCGTCTCCGTGGTGGCATGACAACCGGCCAATTCGATGCATCGGTGTCCTTTAACTGAACGTGAACGAGTTGCGCCTTCTCTCCGTCGACACGAGCTGTATATCCAATAGGCTGTAACAGTTCCGGTAGCCACGCCCCCGCCGCAAGGATGATTTCATCCGCTTCATGGAGAACTCCGTCACACTCTACGCCAATCTCATCCCCACCAGTCAATCGTGCCGAACCATAGACGAACTTTGCACCGCGTTTTTGGGCGACACGCTCGAGTGCTCCTCGGAATTTCCCACCGTCCACACGTGCTCCACCTGTTACTAGAAGCGCATCATATTCATCGGATAACGGAGGAAAGCGGAGTTGTGCCTCTTGTGCGGTCAATCGTTCGAGGTCGCCGATTTCCGGGGCCTCTTCACGTCGTTTCATCGTCCGCTCCATCATCTGGTCAAGTTTTGCTTCTTCATGTAGCGCAAGAGTCCCGACCCGTTTGTATCCGGTCTCCGTTTCCCCTTCAGCTTCCAACTCTTTCACGATCTGCGGATAATAGTGCGCACCTCCTTTTGCGAGTGCGTACCATGCTTTATTGCGTCGTTGCGCAATCCATGGACAGACGATTCCTGCTGCCGCATCTGTCGCACGTCCTTCTTCTTTACGGTCGATGACCGTCACGTCAGCTTTACCTGCTAAATGATAGGCTGTCGATACACCAACGATTCCCGACCCGATAATCACAATTTTCTTCATCATAAATCTGTCCTTTCAGACAGATGGACACATCCTTTCGTGAAAAAATCATCGACCCAATGGATCGATGATTACATGTTATTCTCTCATCGCTAGACGATACAATAAGTCTAACAATTCAATATACAACCAGACGAGTGTGACGATTAATCCGAACGCCGCCACCCATTCTAATTGTTTCGGCGCACGAGCTTCGACCTGACTTGCAATAAAGTCAAAGTCTAAGACGAGCGCGAGCGAAGCGACGATGACAATGACAAACTGTACGCCGATTGCAAGCGGGCTCGAACCGGTCATAAACGCCAACCCTGAACCGAATAGACTCATGACGAGTTGCACGAGATATAGCAACATGACTGTGAACATGGCAGCCATGACACCGGCTCTGAATTTTTGTGTCACTTTGACGAGACCTGTCGTATAGACAAACCACATCGCAAAAGCAACGACAAACGTCGTCAATACGGCACGTCCCACAATACCAGGGACCATCGCTTCAAAGAAATACGAAATCGAACCGACAAACACACCTTCAATAATACCGTAAAGTGGTGCAACAACCGGCGCTGTATTCGGTTTAAACGTGATGAGCAAGGCAAAGATAAACCCGAGGATGAGCGATCCAATCATGATCGGGAACAAGAGTTCTTCCTCAATTGTAGGGACGACAAGCCATGTCGTACCGGCTGCCGCCGTCACGAGAAGAAGCAATGTAAACACTTTGGACCATGTCCCTGCTTTTGTCATCGGCTCAGCACTATAAGCTGTAGAGTGCATAGATTTACGAAGTAATGGATTCGATTTTAAGTTCAACGTTGTATAGCTCCTTTATGATTCAGTTACTGTTTTGCGAACACGTCGATGAACGCGCGCATATAATCTGGTAAATCTGGTGGTCGGCGACTCGAGACGATATGTCCGTCAACGATGACCGGCTCATCATGCCAAATCGCACCCGCATTTTCCATGTCATCTTTGATTCCCGGCGTGCTCGTCACGTTCACACCGTCTAAAATGTTCGCTGAAATCAGCACCCAACCAGCATGACAAATTTGACCGATCGGTCGCTTTTGTTCATCCATATAGCGGACGAACCCCTTCACCGAATCAAAACGACGTAACAAGTCAGGTGACCAACCACCCGGAACGAGAATCGCATCGAACGAAGTGATGTCTACATCATCAAACGATACGTCTGATTTGGCAGGGACACCATATTTACCGATATACGCATGATCGGCTTTCTCTCCCGCGAGGATCACGTGCGCTCCTTCTTCACGAAGACGGTGCACCGGATACCAAAGTTCTAAATCTTCGAAGTCATTACTGACAAGTTGAAGAACTTTCTTTCCTTGAAGTTTCATCAAACCCCTCCTTATATTCATTCACCATTATACCCGAAACCGAGAGTGGCGAAAACGAAGAATCGTGATTGTTGTTCCATGATATTGATTAGGGATGACTCTCACCACTATATCTTGTGTTTCCACTCTACAATATTGATATTATATGATACCTTTAGTGGTAGGAGATTGAGAAGGAGGCACATCACGTATGAAGCAATATCATGACTTATGTCGACATATTCTCGACAATGGAATAGCGAAAGAAGACCGGACTGGTACAGGGACGACGAGCGTTTTTGGCTATCAAATGCGCTTTAATCTGCAGGAAGGTTTTCCCCTTATCACGACGAAAAAATTACATACTCGTTCGATCATTCATGAACTACTTTGGTTCATTTCGGGAGAAACAAACATTCGTTATCTACAAGAGAATGGAGTCCGTATTTGGAACGAATGGGCAGATGAAGAAGGCAATCTAGGACCCGTATACGGCTCACAATGGCGTTCGTTCCCGCGCCCGGACGGCTCGACCGTCGATCAGTTGGCTCAAGTGATTGAACAAATCAAGACAAATCCTGATTCGAGACGGTTGATCGTCTCCGCATGGAACCCTGGACAACTAGAGGAGATGGCCCTCCCGCCCTGTCATCTGTTGTTCCAATTCTATGTCGCCGACGGGAAGCTATCTTGCCAATTGTATCAGCGGAGTGCCGACACCTTTTTAGGAGTTCCGTTCAATATCGCTTCCTATGCGCTTCTGACGCACATGGTTGCGCATGTGACCGGCCTTGAGGTTGGTGATTTTGTCCACACAATCGGAGATGCACATATTTACCACAACCATCTCGAGCAAGTGGAGCTTCAACTCTCACGTGAGCCACGCCTGTTACCACAACTCAAGATTGTCCGAGACGTCCCCTCAATCGAATCATTCCGTTTTGAAGACTTTGAGATTCTCGGATATGACCCGCATCCACATATTAAAGGGGAAGTGAGCGTATGATTTCGCATGTCGTTGCGTATGGGCAGAGCCGAGAAATCGGAAAAGACAATGATTTGTTATGGCGCTTGCCAGATGACTTGAAACACTTCAAGACCGTCACGTCTGGCGGGACAGTCGTAATGGGAAGAAAGACGTTCGAATCAATCGGAAAGGCTTTGCCAAACCGACGCAATATCGTCGTCACGTCCGACTCTTCATTTGAAGCAGATCAAGTCGAAGTATGGCATGACTTGGACCGTCTTGTTGAATTGAGTGAGCAGGAAGAATGCTTTGTCATTGGTGGTGCCACCTTATATGAGCAGACGATGCCGATGACGAGTCGAATCTATGCCACGGAAGTCGAATCTAGGTTCGAGGCCGACACGTATTATCCTGAACGCACAGGGGAATGGACGGTCACAAATCAAATCAATCATCCACAAGACGAAAGACATGCATATTCCTTTACATTTAAACAATACGACAAAGCAGACATCGAGTAATCATTGATGTCTGCTTTTTAGTCTGGTAGTTTTTCTAGCCACTGTTCAATTTTTTTCGTAATGATTTCGTCATGTTCTTCATCCGCATAGTCATCATAAATCGCTTCAAGCTCAGATGCGGTACGTTTCGATACTGCGAGAATGTGGCTATATTTCCCCCGCTGCTCCTTCACGGCAGACAATGTACCTCTCGCTTCATCTACCCGGGCATCATCCAAGACGAACATTTCAATGTTATCGTTACAAGAATACGCTTCATAAGGACGATACACTACTTCATATCGGCGGTGTTCTTTAGGCAGTCGGTCCGCGAGCGAAATATATGTATTCGTTGACATCGTCACATATGCAATCCGCTTCTCTTCACGGACTGCAGATGAATAACGGACAACACGATTTCGTCCATCTCGTTTCGCTTTGTATAACGCCTCATCTGCATAGGCGCACCATTCACCAAGTGTATAGCCCGTCTGGCAGACACGCGTGTAGCCAATCGATACCGTCACTTGATGGTCATAAGGAAACTCCATCGTTTCGATTTTTGAACGGACACGCTCCAACACCGTTTCGACAATCGCCCGATCTGAAACATTTAAGAGAATTAAAAATTCTTCTCCACCATAACGAATGAGCTCATCGCTCGAGCGAATCGCATGGCGAATTTCCTCTGATACACGATGAAGGACGTCATCTCCGTATGAATGACCGAACGTATCGTTCAATTGTTTGAAATGATCGATATCAAGTAAGGCGACAGCAAAACTCTCTCCAGAGCGCTCCAATCTCGAGATGAATCGAGAGAATGTCGGTTTCAAATACTTGCGGTTAAAGGCTCCTGTCAATTCATCCACGAGTAACGCCTTTGATACGAGACGGGATTTTTCAATATGTAATCCGAGACGTACCAACCGTTCCTCCATCGGAACCCACGATTCCCAATAATCATCGAATCCGTAAGAATATGCAGCAAGACGATAGTGTTCATTCGTACCGATGACGATGAGCGGCACATAGAGTTTTCTCATTTTGCTGACGAATGATTGGATGTCTCGTTCTTTGAACTGCGGCCATAGTTCGACGTCCATGATGATGGCTTTTGGCACATCCTCATAATCGTATTCAACCGCTTCTTCGAGGGTTTGTAAAAATACCGGACGAGCTCCTAGTTTTTCGACACGCGATTTATAGCGACTAAATGTAGAAAAACTTGCTGATAAAATCAGGACAAGGTCTTCATCTTCTTGTTCAATTCCTAGGACTGTATGGATATACCGCTTCACAGGTGAAATCAGGGTCAATGCTTCCGCTTGGGTGAGGACACTAGGTAACTCCTTCGCGTCAGACTCGACACGACTAAAGATTTCTAACAAATGCATCAAACGTCGTTGTCTAACTTCCTTCTTCATCCAATCGAGTAGAAATTCGATATCGCTTTTTGGAATTTGTCTAGACTCTGATATCTTCTTCAAAATCATATGTATACGCTCAGTGAGTTGACCTTGCTCCATTTTCGTCCCCCCTATGTTCGTACTCCCCGAATTATCTTATGCTTCGATTATGCGACTTCGGCGGTTAAAATACAACTATTTCCTTATTTATTTTCTATTGTTTTACATATACATAGGTCATATGTCCTAAAATAGACATACAAAAAGCGGTCTTGCGACCGCTTTTCGTTATTTTTTCACTTTTAGATTTGGAGTAGTCATCTCTTCGGGACGAATCCATTGATTGAATTGTTCTTCTGTCAATAAACCTGTTTTCAATGCCGCTTCTTTTAAAGAGGTGCCGTTTTTGTGTGCCGATTTTGCAATTTTTGCAGCGTTCTCATATCCGATATGCGGATTGAGTGCTGTGACGAGCATGAGTGATTGCTCTACGTTTCGTGAAATCACTTCCTGATTCGGTTCAATCCCGACAGCACAATGATCATTAAATGAATGTAAGCTGTCCGTCAATAGACGGCATGTTTGTAGGAAATTGTACATGATGACCGGCTTGAAAACATTCAGTTCAAAATTCCCCTGACTCGCCCCAAAGCCAATCGTCGCATCATTACCAAGTACTTGCGCGGCAACCATCGTGAGAGCCTCGCTTTGCGTTGGATTTACTTTACCAGGCATAATCGAGCTTCCCGGTTCATTTTCTGGAATCGTAATTTCTCCGATTCCCGCACGCGGACCAGAAGCCAACCAACGCACATCGTTCGCAATCTTCATGGCGTCCATCGCTAGTGCTTTTAAAGCACCGTGCGTGAAGACGAGTTGATCGTGACTCGTTAGAGCGTGGAATTTGTTCACGGCTGTAATGAACGGCTTGCCTGTCTCTTCTGAGATTTTCTTGGCTACGACTTCACCGAACTCAGGGTGCGCGTTGATACCTGTCCCGACGGCCGTTCCTCCGAGAGCAAGCTCAGTGAGTGGTTCTATCGTCCGTTCAATCATCTGTTTTGACAGTTCTAGCATCCGCACCCAGCCGCTGATTTCCTGTCCGAGCGTGACCGGTGTCGCATCTTGAAGATGCGTCCGTCCGATTTTGACGATATCCATATACGCTTTCGCTTTTTGCGAAAGGGTTTTGTAAAGCGAGTCGATTGCCGGTAGGACATCATCTTGTACAGAAAGGATGGCTGCGATGTGCATCGCTGTCGGATACGTATCGTTCGAGCTCTGCGATTTGTTGACATCATCATTTGGATGAATCGTGATCGATTGTCCTCGTGCCTGTAACTTTTCATTGGCAAGATGCGCGATGACTTCGTTGACGTTCATGTTGGACTGCGTTCCTGAACCCGTCTGCCAGACGACAAGCGGAAATTCGGCGTCGTGTTGCCCTGCTAAAATCTCATCCGCAACTTCCGAGATGATGATCGCTTTGTCTTCCTCAAGTACACCAAGTTCGGCGTTCGCTAAAGCCGCTCCTTTTTTCAAAATGGCAAAAGCGTATACAATCTCAAGCGGCATCTTCTCAGCACCGATTTTAAAGTTTTCAAGACTTCGCTGCGTTTGCGCTCCCCATTTCGCATTAGCTGGGACTTTAATTTCCCCCATTGTATCCCGTTCGATCCGAAAATCCATTGTAAATTCCCCCTCTATAGTTGAGTACGCTTTCATTTTAGCGAAAAACCATCTAAAAAGAAATGACTCCGTCAAAAAAGCGACCAAGAATGATCTTAGTCACTTAACTCGTTCCATTCAATGCCTCACGGGCAATCAAATCCGCTCGATTTTCCACACGCGGAATCCATTTCAAAAAGATAGTGGGTAGTTCATCATACGCAATCAACGCTTTAAGAAAGAGCGGCTTCGCCGAATCATCTTTCATGAAGCGTTGCTCTAATGCACGAACAACCACGTCAGCATCAGAGTAGAGCATGAATGACGTCTCCTCTTGCATCAAATGCGCCTTTTCAAGTGCATAGGCACAAGCTGCTAGTTCAGCATGGACGCTCGACAGCCCTAGCACCCGTTGCTTGAATGTTGATACTGTACCGTCTGATGACTTGATCCAAACACCGATGCCGTTTTCTCCAGTTGTTTGATTGGTTGCCGCGTCAAAATAGATGTGAACCAAAGCGGTACGCCTCCCAGTCCGTATTGATTGGAGCATAAATGTCAATCTGCGACAGACGTTTTGACAAGAGCGCAATCTCTTCATGACCGTCTAGTTTTTTTGCAAACTTTTGGTGGGTCGCTTCAAGCGTTTCATTCTGCACGTGCATGTAAAGCGTCTCAATCGTATCGTAATGTTGAATCAGGATAGTTGCCGTTTTCGGACCGATTCCGCGCACACCTGGAATATTATCTGAAGCATCTCCTTGGAGTGCCTTCACGTCGACAAACTGATTAGGTTTTACCCCATACATCGCTTCAAACAAACCCTCATTCACGAGTTGCTCCTCACCTTTTTTCGGCATGATTTGAAACACGGTTGGTGACAACAATTGTAGCAAATCACGGTCAGAGGAATAGAGATACGATTCCCCTGGAAACGCCGTCGCAACAGCTCCCATCAAGTCGTCTGCCTCATAGCCGGTCAACTCGGATTGTAAGATGCCTCGTTCATCCAAAGCGACCCTCAATTTCAAGTAGTCATCAAACAACGGTTCAGGCAGTCCACTTCGCGTTGCTTTATATTCAGGGTACATGGCATAGCGATGTGTGGACTCTCGCGTTCCGTCCCAAAAGAAGGCGATGTGCGAAAAGTCTGTCGTCCATGAATCCACTTTTCGAAGCAACCCTTTCACCGTTACGTCCGGATCTTGTGCCCGTCTCCGCTCCGTCGCAAAATAATAGCGTGACAATAAGTTGAATCCATCAATTAGAATGAGCTTCATCTTGCTCCACCTCACATGCTTTTAATCCTCGTGCCAACGCCTCGGCATCTAATTCTTTTCCAATCCAGACGAATACCGAACGGTCCCCTTCATGTAACTCGTTCGCAAACGTCGCGCCCATGAGCTGATTCGTTGCTTGAATGACGAACTTTCGATTCTCGTCTTTTAGTCGGACAATCGCTTTCATCCGATAAATCGAATCCTCATAATGCATCAGTACCTCACGGACATAACGGGTCACCCGATCCCGAGACAAAGGGCGCTCAGCATTCAGTGTGATCGCACGAAGGGAAGACACCGATTCACTCATCTCCGTCAGTTGACTCAACTTCTGTTCGTCGACTCGTGACAGTTGGAACGTATTTTCGAGTAGTTCGTAATCGCCTACTGTTTGGACAGTCTCCACAATCCGAACAGTCGGGTTGAGTTGTTCAATTCGCTGATGTGCCTGGTCCAGCTCTTCCACTGAGACTAAATCCGTTTTATTTAACAAAATCAAATCCGCATAGGCGATTTGATGAATGCCTTCTTTAAACAGTTCGCGATCCATTTGGCTTGCATCCACGACAGTTAAGATAGCATTCATCTTGAAGTGTTGTCGTAAATATTCATCATAATAAATTGTCTGGATGATTGGGGCCGGGTCGGCAACACCAGTCGTCTCGATGATGATTCGGTCAAATGTCTCCTTCTTCGCCACGAGTTGATAAAACGTCTTACTCAAGTCATTTTGAATCGAACAACAAATACAGCCGTTCGAGAGCTCGATTTGCTCCTGGTCCATCTTCACAATCAACTGTTCATCGATATTGACAGACCCAAGTTCGTTAACAATCAAACAAATCTTCTCATCGGTCGCAGCGAGTAAACGATTCATATATGTTGTCTTGCCTGCTCCTAAAAACCCGGTCACTAATTGTACGGGAATCATGTTATCACCCTTTTCTTACAGTTCTTCGTGTGCGCGAGCCCATTTCTCATAGCGCGCATCCAATAAATCAATCAAATGAAGCATCCAAGCTTCCGTCGTCATCGGCAAAACACTTGATCCCCACTCACGCTTCCCGTGATGCGATAAAATCATATGCCAAATACGATGATGAACGTCGATCGGCAGTCGAATCTTTGATTGGCGTAACGTCTCTTCGAACAACAGGCCACCGTATGGCATATGCCCAATTAATGTTCCAATCGGATTGATCGAGATGCCGGTCGTTTCACTTGTACCCTCAACAGGAGATAGTTTCTCAAAACGATTCGGACTAGATAGCAGATGACTGTATTCATATATTTTTCCGATGTCGTGGAAAAGGATTCCAAGTGCGAGTTCGTCCCAGTTCAATGGCTCTTTCCGTTCTGCCATCGCTTCGCATGCGGCATACAATGATTCGAACGTTCCTTTATAGGCCTGTTCAATTTTAACCCCGTTCATCGTATTCCAAAGGTCGACTTTATGCAACTGCTCGGCTTCTTTGATTACACGGAACACCATGGCCAAATAGTCATCCTGTTCTTGAATCCGATATCCGAGACGTAACATACAAACGGTATGCTTCAGCAATCCTCCAGCGTAATTATGATGATGGTAAAGCGCTGCTGGCGACAGTACGAAATCATCCCAAACGAAATCAAGGAGACCATAGGCGATCTGTTGATAAGTCGGCGACAACGTATCGATTAAGCTGAATAACTCATCAGCAAATTGTTCCATCGTTTCGTCACCCGGTAAGCCAGGGAGTAAAGAGATGGCTTCATCTTTTGAGATGGGATGAACCCGGTCGATAATGATTGATTTTGCACCATCTGGTTTTGGATAGATATCGATTTTTCCTGACAATTCAATCACGCCAGACTCATAGATTGGAAGTAGTTCGCTCTCGTTCCCACGGAGCCAATGTTTCGCGCGCATCATCCCGGTCGCCGTCGTGACACTTAGTTGTATCCACTTCGCACCGCTCTTCCCTTCCTTCACTTCAACCGTACTGACAAGCGCTTTCGTCTGGACAGGTGCGCCGTCCTGTAACCGGTCTAAACGTTCTTTCGATTTTTCAATTTGAGGTATTCGAAATCTTTCTTGGTTCGTAGAAGTACCTATGATCGGATCAATCTGTTGGTAATAGTTCATATACATTCCCTCCTCGCATCTTCTGACATTGTATCGTGTTTCCACACATTAGGCGAACATACTTTCTAGTAGGGTTTCAATTTCGTCCCCACCATATTGAAAGCGCTTACGATTATTGGTACGATAAAGGTAGTTCTATAAAGGGGGAAACGAGAATGATTTCATTAATCGATACGTATGAACGTTTCATCGCCTCGGGGGAAGCGACACGTTATGCACAAGAACAGCAATCGATTGAACATATTTTACAAGCGTCTGCTTGTCCGGTGGGAATGCAAGATTTAGAGCAGTCTCTTACGCACCATTCCGGTAATCCATATGCAAAAGATGAGTCACTCGACAAAATCGTCGAACATGAGATGAAAGGGGCGATGGCTACTCTCGAGCTATCCGGGTACCCACTTCAGACCCCTCTAGCGAAAGCAGTGATTCTGTCGGCCTTCGCACGTACGAACCGCCTCAACATCGACAAGTTAAAAGAATTAAGCCATGCCGACCTTCTCGTCCGAATTCAATCGGCTGAACGGGCATGGAAACGGACATACACATTGTTACATCGGTCAACACCAATTCAGATTTGTGGTCAAGTAGATTCTCTACTCGGTGGATGCGCCATTCAGCGTGTACTTGAGGCAATCAAACAGCCAGGAACATCAAAAACGGCATAAGAAAAGGAGCGGTCCCCGGCCCGCTCCTTTTCTTATGCTCATCCTTCTGTTACTTCTACTGCATCCGGCTCATAAAGCGTCACGTTACGTGCCGGTGAAAATGTCGAAATCGCATGTTTATAGATCAACTGTTGACGCCCTTCCGATTCGACGATGACAGTAAAGTTATCAAATGATTTGATGACACCTCGAATTTGAAACCCACTTACTAAAAATACAGTCGTTGGCACCATTTCTTTTCGAAGTTGATTCAAAAAATGGTCTTGGATGTTGTAGCTCGCTTTCATGCTGGATTCCCCCTAGTCTTTATCTCTTTAAAATAATCGGAATTTTCGAAAAAACTCCTCTACATCATCATAAATACTTTTATATGATAGTTCAAATGATTTTCGTCCCATATCTACCCAAATTCCATCAAATTGATGTCGGAACCACGTCAACTGCCGTTTGGCAAATTGTCTTGTATGTTGTTTTAACAAATCTGTAGCCCGATCTTTTGAGATTTCTCCTTCTACGTATGGAATAATTTCCTTATAGCCGATGGCTCGCATCGCCTGCGTATCACGATATCCTTGTGCCAAAAGTCGTTCGACTTCTTCGACAAGCCCTGCCTCCATCATCGCATCGACGCGTTGATTGATTCGGGCGTATAGCATCTCACGATCCGCATGAAGGACGAACAATCGATAATCATAATGTTCGGATGGAGCACTGTCCGTCGTCTGTGTATCACCTTGCATCGCCACCTCGAGCGCACGCACGACGCGACGCACGTTATTCGGGTGAATCGTAGCCGCACGCTCTGGGTCAAGTTGAACCAATCTTTGGTGTAGCGCCTCACGCCCTTCGACTTCTGCCAATCGTTCGAGGTCAGCCCGCAACGCTTCATCCACAGGTCGCTCCACAAATTCATAGTCATATAAGATGGAGCGAATGTATAGCCCCGTCCCGCCGACGATAATCGGTAACTTGCCACGGGCATAAATATCATCGATGGCGGCACGTGCTAACTGCTGAAACATCGCGACGCTCATGGCGTCATCCGGGTCACATATATCAATCAAATGATGTGGGATCCCTTCGGCCTCTTCTTTCGTCACTTTCGCTGAACCGATGTCCATACCTCGATACACTTGAACCGAATCACCCGAGACGATTTCGCCGTCGAACGATTTCGCCAGTTCGATACCCGTCTTTGTTTTTCCAACGGCGGTTGGTCCGACGATGACGACGACAGGTGTTTTTTTCATACTCTTCACTCCTCAATTAAAAACCCGTCTCCTCGCGAGACGGGTCATCAAATTCTTCTTTTTATTCTATCATCAAATACGACGGCAAACAGCATCCAGCCACATAAAAGTAATCCGAGTAATAACACGAGACCATCACTCATCTGCTTTCGCCTCCTTTAGCTTCCTCATTCCCATTTTTCACAATTTAGACACAAAATAAAACACACTCATAAAGAGTGCGCTAAGAAGAACAAGAAAACCATCACTATATATATCGAACTACTGGAACTAAAAAAGTCACCCGGTACGATTGAATCACACTAGATGACCTCGTATGATTTTATAAATGTTATTTACGCAACCTCAACAGATTGTTTCGTACGCTTAACAGATACGATGAAGTAAAGAATCGCTGTACCACTCGCAGCCCACCAAATCATCTCGTATAACCCGTTCAAAAGTCCTGCCATCCCGATCATCGCTGGAACAATAAGAGTCAACCATGACAATACAAGGGCAACACGAGCTGTAAATGCCTCGTTTGGTCGACCAAGTCCCATCCCGAAAAAGAAGAGCGACCATAAGAATGACCAGAAGAACCACGTCAACGCACCCATTGAATCGCCGCCAGCAATCGCCATCACCCCATAAAATGAAGCTGCAATCGATACGAATAACGAGAACCAGCCGACTCCACGACCGTCTAAATTCAAAATAAATGTCACACCAACGTATAAATAAGTGAATGAAAACAGATAAATGCTTGCGAGACCGAACTGCTCTTCAGGACTTGCCCCGATCAATAACCACGTGGCGATAAACGTTTGTAAGATTCCTGTAAACAGACTAAATACCCCAGCACTTTTTGTATCTACCTTCCCGAGAAGGACAAGACTATTTAAAAATAGCGCGACACCACCAAATAATAAACTTACGTTACCCACATTCATTACCCCTTTTGTACAGATGTCTGACCTCTATTCTACTGTATCACTTTAGCTTGAATTCGCTTACAGTGCAAGGGGAATTTTTATTGTTCACGAGAACGTCATCCATTACTCATTTTCAAGCATTTGAATCATTCCATCAATGACCCTTTCCTATGTAAAAAAAAAAATCCTTTCCGGAACATCCGGAAAGGATTTCGAGGTATTAATAGATTCCGACAGCGTCAAATGATTTCGCAGCCGATACCGCTTGCGGGCTCGTTGAACCGTAAAAGTCTTTCGCGGATTGCACAACCGCTTGACGAAGGCTTGAGAAGTTTGATGTTGGCGTCAAGTAAACGTTTAGAGCGCGGTAATAGATATCCCCCATCTCCATGACTCCTACACCCTGTACAGACACGCCGTAATGTGATCCACCGTTACCTAAGAGGTATGCCGCTTTGTTGACGATACCCGAGTTGATGTGAACCCCACCATTGTCTTGTGTCCCTGTGTAACGTTTCGAGTAGTGATCTGGGTCTCCATATGCGGCAGGGTTTGCCATCGAACGAAGTCCGTCGCCTGCAACTCCCGGTGTGTAGATGTCTTCCCCTACCAACCAATCGAAGTTTGTACCGACACTATATTCGGCAACCGTTCCTAAAATATCTGATATTGCCTCATTGATTGCACCAGATTCGTTTTGATAGATCAACCCTGCCGTATACTCCGTGACCGCGTGTGTCAATTCATGAGCGACTACGTCAAGTGCACCTGAAAGGTATGTGAACGTCTGACCATCTCCGTCACCATATACCATCTTGCTACCATCCCAGAACGCGTTGTTGTAACTACGGCTATAGTGAACCGTCGAGTTGAGGGCAGCACCAGCGTTATCATAACTGTTACGTCCATACGTATTCTTATAGAAGTCATACGTTTTCGTTGCGTTGACGTGTGCTGAAACCGCTGCACGGTCATATGTGGTGTTCAAGACGTTATCGACATCAGCCCAAAGTGAACCCGGAAGGCGTGTACGGTTTCCAGCATCGTACGTATAAATCCCTTTTCCTCGTGTTGAATCCTGTAAATAGTAATATGAACCACTCTTCGTTGTCTTGAATGTCTGGCTATAGCCGAGAACATCGATTCCCGTTCCTGTATATGTTGTGCCCGTCACACCGTTCGTTGGTTTAGCGTGTGCCAATTGATCGAATTTGTTGAGAACTTCTCCAGTACCCGCATCGATAAAATATGTCCAACGCGACGGTTCTTCCGCTTCAAGGATTGTTCCGGTCACTTGATACGCATAGACCGACTTGTCACCTTTTGGATAAACAATCAATTCCGTTTCAGGTTCGAGCTCGTAAGCCCCTTTATGTCCAACGAGCTTTTTATAACTCGCGATGGCTTTCTTCTCGCTTAACTTGATTGACTTATGTAGGTTTTTCACCGATTTGGCATCGTCTACAACCGTCTTCAATTGACCCACTTCATCTACGACACCGACTACCACACCACCGAATACGGGCACGCCATCAACTGTTTGTTGAAGCTTAACCACTTTCCCGACTTTGTCCGACTTCGACTCGATCGTCTTGAATTCACCTTTTGATTTGACGTACTCTTTGACGATCGTCGTTGGTTCACTTTCTGATGGTTTCGTCAATGTGCCTGACTTCAATTCTGCCGCACCGACCAGTTGTGGTACGAGCAAGACGCCTGCGATTAATGATGTAGATACAACTTTTTTCATGTGTTTCCCTCCTTTGTGATAACTCTTACTTTACACACTTTACCAAAAGGTTTGTATCCATCCTTTTAATTATTTTGACAATTCTAAATATTGAGTCATCCGGACCAAAACCTATTCTCTTATCCTCATTTCAGCCAAAAAAAATAGTACTACCTAGGAAGGTAGCACTAACAAATTAATAGACATCTTTTTGCGTAAAGTGATAAAACGCATACGCCAGGGCGGCCATCGACCAAATGAGAATGACAAGTAGAGAAAACGGTAATGTCATCCCATCAATGGGTGGGGCTTGTCCCTCCAAATAGGTATGAAGGCCGAAGTTGACGTTCACCAGGTATTTCGAGCTATCCCAATTTGAGCCTAGTGATGTCAAAAGCGGCCCAGAGATGAGGACGGCCATCATAATCCCGATTCCAGTCGCCGTGTTTTTCACCAATACAGAGATCATAAGTGAAATTGTTCCGACTGCGGCGACGACAAGCCACGACAGTCCCATCGACATGAGCAAGTATTCCCACATCGGCAAAATATGCACAAAATCGGTCGAGAACGTTCCGGTCGGTGAAGCTTGGAAACCAGTCAGAATCGGAGCGGTCCAACCGTCCCAACCTAGAACGATTCCGGATATGGCGTAACTGACGATGGCGGTCACAAAAATTAAGATCGATGTATAGAGTAGCGTTGTCAGCCATTTGGCGATCAGAATCTTAAATCGCCGGACCGGACGGGATAACAGTGTCTTGATTGTCCCATCGTTATGTTCCCCGCTGACGATATCCGCCATCAATACGATGATAAAGAGCGGCAAGACGAGCGTCGTCCCTTGGGAGAAGAAGACACGCATGAACGTCGGGGCCCCCGGATAATTCGGATTGATATCATTATCAAGATAATATTGATTCTGTTGGACTTGAAATTCGAGAATCTGCCTGAACTCGTCTTGAACGTTCGCAGAGGCGAGTCGGTTTTGCGTATCGATGATCTCTTGCTGGAGATCGACACGCCAATCAATCGTGCCTTGTTCTTCACGTTGCTTCTCGATTTGACGATAGTTTGCGTACGTAAACATGGAGACGAGTACGATCAAGATAATAGAGACAACCATCAATCTGCGTTTCCGATGAATTTTTAATACTTCATTACGAATAAGGCCAAGCATCGATGGATTAGGCAATATGATCACCGCCTGTCAATGTGATGAAGAGGTCTTCTAGTGTCTGCACCCGTCGTTCGAGTCCGAACACTTCGACGTCTCTTTCTATTAAATAGCGATTCAACTTTGCCGTCTCTTCAACGTTCATCGAAATGCGAATCGTCCGCTCATCAACCACGTCCGCTTGATCGATTCCAACGTATCCTTGAACGATGGGTAACACTTCAAAACTATTAGTGACATGCAAGTCAACTGTCGATGCAAGTTCTTCAATTAATGATTCAACTGTACCTACTTTGACGATCTTACCTCGGGACATGATAGCGACTCGATCCGCGAGTAGTTCAATCTCCGCCAAGATGTGACTCGATACGAGAACACTCAGTCCCGTCTCTTCTACAAGACGACGAATGAATAATCGCAAATCTCGAATCCCCATTGGGTCGAGTCCGTTCGTCGGCTCATCTAAAATAAGAACTCGTGGGTTATTCAACAACGCCTGAGCAATTCCGAGCCGTTGACGCATCCCAAGGGAGTACGTTTTCACTTTATCATCGATTCGAGCAGTCAAGTCGACGAGATCGATGACTTCCTGAATCCGTTTGTCATCCACATTAGGTAACATCCGTGCAAATGCTTCTAAGTTCTCACGTCCGGATAAAAATTTATACAGTTCTGGATTCTCGACGATGGCTCCGATTTGGTTCATCGCTTGAACAAATTGTTTGTCGACACGATACCCACAAATCGATACATTTCCTTTCGTCGGTTTGATCAAGCCAACAATCATTCGAATCGTCGTCGTCTTCCCGGCGCCGTTTGGTCCTAAAAATCCGAATACCTCGCCTGGATAGACGTCTAACGAAATATTATCGATAATCGTCTTTTTACCAATCACTTTTGTTAGTTGATGTAACTTTAACGTCGGTTCCATTGTCTCACCTCTTCTCTTATTCTATCGGACAAAAGCGAATCTGTCCTATTCGAACATTCACATAGGGCACATCCATACATTTTTGATATGATATGTGTATAGAAAGCGAGGTCAGCCCATGAAACAGTCGAAATGGTATGCATTTTTAAGTGGTGCCGTTTTATTAACGGTAATCGCCTTATACGGTCTATGGATTGGTTATCAGGATATCGTCAACCCCCCGGAACGAACACTTTCCGTCTCCGAAGACGAACGCCCTGAACCAGAAGGAGACGTCTACGTCGCACTTGGCGATTCGTTGACGCGCGGAGTAGGGTCAACGTCTGGTGCTGGATATGTTCAACCCGTAAGTACGGTACTTGAAGAAGACGGTGTCCGTACCCAAAACCTGGCCATCTCTGGAGCACGCACAGAAGATTTACTCACACAACTCGAGCAGCCTGAAGTGCGTCGGACAATCGAGAACGCCCGATATATCACGTTGACCATCGGAGGAAACGATTTGTTTAACCGTGGAGAAAATGTCGATAATTTCGAAGAGGTCGATATTCAACAAGTCATCACGGATGCGAAGACAAATCTTGAAACAATTTTTTCTGAAATTCGATCATTGAACGACTCGGCGACCATCGTCTATATCGGTCTATACAATCCGTTTCAAAATGATGAGAACGGACAGGCGTTCAATCAACTCATCCTCGATTGGAATGCATCTGCGAAACAATTA
This sequence comes from Exiguobacterium sp. s57, assembly GCF_018617685.1. NCBI lineage: Bacteria > Bacillati > Bacillota > Bacilli > Caryophanales > Exiguobacterium > Exiguobacterium sp. s57. The sequence continues at coordinate 284,545 of NZ_JACSKR010000001.1, read as the reverse complement.
GCGAATGCTCAAAACATCAATGTGATTGACCCGTTCTCCTACATCTCTGATTTATCACGAGATCTCGCGACCGACCAATTCCATCCGAGTGACCGCACGTATGAAAAATTCGCGAATGATGTACTCTTCGTCCTTGAGTAACAAAAATCCTCGTCAGGCTAAGCTTGACGAGGATTTTTTACTTCTCATATCGAACGACCCACTGTTCCCCTTGTTTCATCATGTCCGTCCCGACCCAACCTGCTTGAAGCAACTCAACTTGTCGCGCCCGATCTTCCATCGGCACCTCCGTCACTTCTGAAGTAGGTTGCCACATACGATGCATCTCTTTGTAAAAAATATATCGAAGTTTCCCACCATACTTCTCTTTAAACGCACCGATTCGGAGTCCAAGAGAGAATTTGTCTTTCATACTTGGAATATTGAATGGGGCGACGGTTGCACAGACGACATCGAATCGGTTATCCGATTCAACTTGTGACATCAACAGTTTGCCTAAATGTGTCTGTAGTCCATATCCACGGAATTCTGGATGGACGTTCGTCACTTCTTGATAAATGACACGTTCAAGCAAATCCTCTGGCCAACCGATATCTCGCCCTAAATGTTCGTTGTCAATCGGCGGGATGAGCATCGCTCGGAATGCGATGATCCGACCATCTGATTTTGCCCCAATCAACGTCTGATCCTTCAATAGTTTCGTGAACTCTTCGATTGATAGAGATTGATAATGTTCTGGTTCAGCCAACACCTGAATGACCGCATCTTGAACGGACAATAGTTCAGGTAAATCTGACAAGCTTAGAACGTCTACTTGAAGTGAAAGGTCTTTGATTTCACCTTGCCACATGCGACTCTTCTCCAATCTCGTAAGAATCCGTCGTCAATTCACACAACACGTCTTCATCGACATCAATACCGAGTCCCGGACGATTGTTCAGCGAGATGATTGGTAAATCATATGATAAGTTTCCGACATCTTTCCCGAACCGGAGCGGTCCCGTCAACTCGACCGTCTTCACGATTTTACTCGAGAAAGCGACGTGGAATCCTGCACTCGATGCAATGGATGATTCGACCATTGAACCGATTTGACATTCAATCCCCGACATTTCCGCCATATGGACTAACTTCTTCGCCGGATAGATGCCACCACACTTCATCAGCTTGATGTTTGCTTTATGGGCTGCCTGCATCATCGTCAAGCGTCTCATATCGTGAACGTCTTTCAGCCCTTCATCGATCATGAGTGGGACGGAGATTTTTTGTTTCACTTCGAACATGCCTTCAAAATCATCCGCCTTGACCGGTTGTTCGACCCAATCGATTCCATACGGTTCGAGTAGACGCATGGCTTGAACCGTATTGGCCGCATTGACCCATCCTTGGTTAACGTCGACTCGAATCGGCACGTCATTTCCTACTGCTTCCCGTACCGCCTTGACACGCGCCACGTCCGTTTGCACATCGACTCCGACCTTCATCTTCACGGCCGTATAGCCTCGTTTCATTTGTTCGAGTGCCTCTTGTGCCATATGGCTCGGCTCTCCGATACTCAAGACGTGAGTGACTGGGAATGACTCATGGTACCGACCGCCAATCCATTCGTAGATTGGTTGATTCAGCTTTTTCCCAATCACATCATGACACGCGATATCGAGCGCTGCTTTGGCAGCCGGAACACCTCGAATCGCACGGTCCATCTCGTCATGAATATGCTCTAGATGCATCGGATTTTTTCCGATTAAGAGCGGCGCCAACAGATGACGGAGGACACTGACAGTGCTCTCTGCCGACTCCCCTGTCACATGCTCATCCGCCACGGCTTCTCCATAACCAATCAGTCCACAAGACGTGGTCATTTTGACAATGACAGACGGCATATCATCATAACGGTGATAACTGACGATGAATGGTACTTTTAACGGAAAGCGAACCGAGAAAATTTCTATTTTTTGAATATTCATTTTCATCACTCCTTTACTTCAACTGCTCTTTCCTCTATATTGTCGTTATATAGTCGCTAAATTGCAAGGGGGATTTTTATATGTCCATCCATATCGCCGTCGTCGGCTCACCAGCGTTTATTCAACAGGTACGGAAAGGTTCCTCTTCCTTACCCGATGTCCGGATCGAAGGATTTCCTTATGATGACCCACGTGAAGCGAAAGACATCGCTACACAACTCCTATTTTTTGACGGAGTGTTCTTTTCCGGTTCATTCCCTTATACGTACGCGACAGAGGAGGCGACCCTTCCATACGCCCACCATGTCGTTCAAGATGATGTCGTGTTATTGACGTCACTCTTATACGTGACGTTGACTGAGCAGCTCCGGATCGAAAATCTCTCCATCGATCTCGTCGACACGTCACGACTTGAATCGATTTTAACATCATTTCCAAGTCACATGTCGCCATCGCAAGTGAAAGAGCTCAGTCCGTATATGAATTTCGAAGAGTTGATTGCGTTTCATGAACAGCTTCAACAAAACGGGACGACACGATTCGCCTTGACGAGTGTCGAGCGAGTCCATCGTCACTTAGTGGAAAATGGTTTTGCTAGTCAACTCATGATTGAGCCAAAAGAAAGGATTCTCCACCACTTCCATAATTTTATTCAACAGATTCGTTTGAACAAATCAGACCAGTCACAATTTGCTGTGCTCTGCTACTCGGATGCAAGTAAAGATACGCTCAACCATGTGAGAAAACATCACTGTTTCGGTGGCAAATTCATGGGGACCGCCCAAGACAGTATCGTCCTTCTATCGAATAAAGGAAAGATTGAATCCGCCATTTCAAACGGTTTCATCTTGTCAGAGGACACTCCTGGTCATGTCGGCATCGGGTATGGATCCGATTATCAACGTGCCTTTGACCATGCCGAACTTGCCCTTCATACGACAAGCGATGCCACTATACGAATCGTCGATGATTCAAAACGAATGACGTTCACCGATCAACCCGCACCGATTCATTTCCGCGTCACGCAAACGCGTGTCTATGACATGATGAAACAGACCGGTATGAGTCCGACTAATATCGAAAAGCTCATTCACTTTTCAACGGACCATCTCGAGTTTACAGCGAAAGAGTTGACCGACCATTTAAACGTGACACGTCGTACGACAGAACGACTCATCAAAAAATTGGTTGATGCAAAACTCGTTCATCGGATTGGCGAAGAGATGAGTTACAGTCAAGGTCGACCGCGCACTGTCTATAAATTTCAATTCCCGGTCGATTGACGACCGGGAATTGTTTTATTGTGCCGCCTGTTCAGCGACAGGTTCTTCTTGTTGAATGACCGCCATGCGTTCAATCGTATATCCTGTGAAGGCATACAAAATCGAAATGACCGGTACGATGAAGTTTAAGACGGCGTATGGCGCATATTCGAACGCTCCGACACCGAGCGTCCCAAGTATGAATACCCCGCACGTGTTCCACGGAATAAATACCGACGTCAATGTTCCACCGTCCTCGAGTGCACGAGATAAATTCTTCGATTGAAGTCCCATTTTCTCATAAGCCCCGGCAAACATGCGTGACGGGACGACGATGGAGATGTACTGCTCGGAACACGTCGCATTCGTCGCAATCCCCGCTAGAATCGTTGAAGCAATCAACGATCCTGCCGTTTTCGCCAACTTCAAGATTTGGTTCATAATGGATTGTAACATTCCCGAATATTCTAAAATCCCACCGAACGTCATCGCGACGATGGTCATCGAGACCGTGTACATCATCGCATCAAGACCACCTCGGCTGAAGAGGTTATCGACCAGCTCATTTCCAGTATCAATGACATAGCCACTTTGTAGAGCGCCTACGCTGTCAGCAAGCGTTCCGCCTTGGATGAACACTTGAGCCAAGAAACCGAGTGCAATCCCGACGACGAGTGCCGGAATCGCCGGCACCTTCTTTGCAACGAGCAAAATGACGGCGAGTGGGACGATGAGTAACCATGGTGAGATGACAAAACTGTCCTCTAAAATCGTTAGTGTCTGCGTGATTTCGGACGAGTCTGTCGTCGAATCCGCAAATCGTCTACCGAGCCATGCGTAGACCCCGAGCGCAATGATGAGTCCTGGAATCGTCGTATATAACATGTGCCGGATATGTACGAATAAATTGGTTTTAGTCAACCCTGCCGCCAAGTTTGTCGTGTCTGACAAAGGTGACATCTTATCCCCGAAATAAGCACCCGAGATGACGGCCCCCGCAACCATCGGCGCTGGTATCCCCATACTCAGCCCGATGCCCATCCCCGCTACCCCGATCGTTCCCATCGTCGACCATGAGCTCCCGATCGAAAGTGCGACGACCGCACAGATGAGGCAAATCGTTAACAAAAAGTATGCCGGTGAGATGATCTTCAGTCCGAAATAAATCATCGTTGCGACAATCCCTCCACCAATCCATGCTCCAATCGTCAACCCGACGAGAATGATGATGACGACTGCCGGCAAGGCGAGACGAATTCCTTTATACATCATCTCTTCAATCTCTTTCCACTTAAACCCGTGACGCCAGGCGACGATCGAGGCGACTGCCGTCCCAACGATGAGCGGGATATGTGGTCCTTGACCGAGTTGGACGATCGAGATGAGCATGACGACAATCATCACACTGAGTGGCAACAGTGCCCATCCTAGTTTCATGTCTTTTTTGTTCCCCATTGTTTCCATCTAGCTTCCTCCCCTTATAGCGAAAATTCAGAATTGTCGTTATATTGTCGCTAATAACGTTATGATAGCGCTTACAATGGACTGATGCAATAAAAAAATGAGTGGACAGACATCTGTCTATCCCACTCATCCTGATTTATGTCGCTGCAATCCGGAGTGCATCCGCGAGCAGGAGTGCCCCGTCTTCCAAGGCGTCACGGTCAAACGTCATATGAGGATGATGAAGACCTGGACCTAAATCAGCCCCGATTCCAATCATCGTCGCATCCAGCGTCGGTTTCTCAACGGTATAAAAATGAAAATCATCACTACCTGACGTGACAATCCGTTCGACGAGAGCCGACTCACCGAAGCGTTTCTCAATCGCTCGCTTGACGATTTGGCTAGATTCTTCCCCGACAACAGCTCCCGGTGTGAAGTCTTGCCACTCCCATTCCAGTTTCACGTGATGAAGTTGAGCGACATGGTGAAGCATGTCCTCGACACGATTTCGCAAAGCGAGCAATTCTTTATTTCGTTGAGCACGGACATCAATCGAGAACGTCGCATTTCCCGGAATGATGTTCATGTTGTCACTCCCGGCGTGTACTTTCGTCAACTTGACGGAGTGGGGCTCAAAAGGCGACAAGTAAATGCTTTTTAACATGTGTTGAATCGTAAAGATGACATCGAGTGCGTTCTGCCCTTGATGCGGTCTCGCACCATGAGCATCATCTCCAAGCACTTCTCCCTTCAGGAAGAAGGCAGCCCCATGTTGAATCGCTGCCGCGTATTGTCCCTTTTTCAACTCTTCTTGTGGACGCAAATGGATCCCGAGCAGTTGTGTCACATCTTCAAGCGCGCCCCGTTCAATCATGGCGAGTGAACCGTTTCCTTGCTCTTCGGCAGGTTGGAAGATGAAACGGATTCGCTTTTGTAACGCTTCGTCTTTCAACTGTTCGAGCGCACCGAGTACCATGCTGATGTTCGCATCATGTCCACACGAATGATTAGCACGAAACGTTCCGTCCACTTGTTGCCATAACGCATCGATATCGGCTCGGACCGCAATCACGTCTTCTCCTGATCCAATCTCTGCGATTACGCCGGTCACATCCTCAAACGTCCGATGCGGAATCGACCAGTCTGATAAGATCGATGCGATTGTTCGAGTCGTCTCGACTTCTTTCCAACTGATTTCTGGATGTGCATGAAAATGTTCAAACCACTTGAGTACGCTTGTCATATGTATCTCCACACCTTTAAATTTTTTTGACGCCTTTGATGAGGACCCACTGTAAAGGCAGTCGACTCCATGTGATCCATTTCGGGATGACTTTCCCGCCGATTCTAGATGGCTTCACGGCCATATTGATATTTGCCGGGAAGACGGCGATAAAAAATGCCGGCAACATCCGTTTTACGAACGACGTCCCCTTGTTCAGTAAGAGCATCGCTCCGAATGTGACTTCAACGACTCCGCTCAGTTGCACCATCAGTCGACGGAACGGCCAAGACTTCGGAATAATCGACATGAACGCCTTCTCTCTGACAAAATGTAACATCCCTGCCCCGAAGAGTAACACCCCATATAAATTTCGTACCATATCTCATCCTCCTTTTGTATAAGCATAGCAAAAAAGGCGGGCATATTGCCCACCTTTTACAATGTAGAACCGTTCGCGTTTTGAATCTCGACTTGAACAGTCTCTGTTTTTCCGTCACGGACGTATTCGATATCGACCGTTCCATCCGTGTCTCGAATCAATTCACTACGGAGATCGATGAACGAGCTGACTTCTTTGTCATTGATTTTCACAATGACGTCACGCGCTTTAAGACCCGCTTTCGCAGCTGAACTATTTTGTTGCACTTCCACGATGATCGTTCCCGCCGTCACCGATTCAGGCAAGTTGATTTGTTCCGTCAAGTAACCTGGAGGGAACTCTGATACGTCACGAAGCGAGACGCCGAGTGAAGGATGATTCACTTCTCCCGTCTGTTCAATTTGATTGATGAGCGGAAGCGCGATGTCGACCGGGATGGAGAATCCGACTCCTTCGACTTCTGCCGTCGCAATTTTCATCGAGTTGATTCCGACGAGTTGTCCTTCTTCGTTGATTAACGCACCACCTGAGTTACCTGGGTTGATGGCCGCATCCGTTTGAATGACCTCGGCGTTGAAATCGGCCTGTCCGTTCTCATCCGTATCGACCGGTACGAGACGTGACGTCGAGGAGACGACACCGCGCGTCACGGAGTTTTCGAATTGTCCGAGCGGATTCCCGATGGCGATGACCGTTTGACCCGGTTTTAACTCGCTCGATTTGCCGATTGAGATGACGGCCGGTACTTTGTCAGCGTCTACTTTCAATACGGCCAAGTCATACGTCGCGTCACTTCCCATGAGTGTCGCTTCCGCTGTTGTGCCATCATTAAACGTGACCGTCAGCTTGTCCGCTCCATTGACGACGTGGTGGTTCGTCGCGATATATGCCGAGTCACCTTCTTTTTTATAGATGACGCCCGACCCGACTCCAGCCTCGACGGCCTCACTTGAGAATCCGGTTTGGGCGAAGTTGTTCACGGTCACGACGGCAGGTTGAGCGGTCGCGACGGCATTCGTGACCGAAGAATCGGATACGTTCGATGACGTCTGGACCGGAGTCCCTTGCGAGGTCACGTTCGTGTCACTGACACTCGTTGCAGGTTGGTCGATAAACGGGTAAGCAATTGCGCCCGTCAGCAATGCCCCGATGACCCCGCCCACAAGTCCTGGGAACATGCGGCTGACGAATGACGGTTTTGTTTGTGTTCGTACCATTGTCTCTTCTCGGTTGGATGAACCGAGTTCTGTATCTAACCAATCTTTTTGTTGTTCTGATTCATGTAATTGATCGCGTTCATTTGATTGATCGTGACGATCCATAATGATTCATCTCCTCTGTGTTATCTTCTACCCTTACTATAACGAAGAGGAACACTCATTTATAAAATGATAAATGAATTACAAGATTCTTCACATTTTGCGTCATTTCATTCAGACAATCACATTTCTTAACGTACCGAGACCTTCAATCGCCACTTCGACGGTGTCTCCCGTTTGAAGATACGTCGGTGGCATCATCCCATGCCCGACCCCGGCAGGCGTACCCGTCGCGATGATGTCACCCGCTTCGAGCGTCATGCCTTTCGACAATGTACGAATGAGCTCGTCAATCGGACGAATCATATCGGCTGTCGTCCCGTTTTGACGCGTCTCCCCGTTAACACTTGTTTTGATTTGGAGAGGGAACTGGAGCTCGTCCGGTGTCACGATGAATGGTCCCATCGGACAAAACGTATCGAACGACTTACCACGGAAGAATTGGACATGTTCTTTTTGTACGTCCCGTGCCGTCACGTCATTTAAAATCGTATATCCGAATATGTGTTCCTCGACCGCTTCGATGTCTCGTCCCGACTTTCCGATGATGACGGCGAGCTCACCCTCATAGTCGAGTTTATCCGTCAATTCCGGATGACGCTCAATGACAGCCTCCGGACCGACGACCGAGGTCGGCGCTTTCGTGAAGATGACGAGTTTCCCTGCTCCCGCTGTATCCATCTCTTTCACATGTTCTTCGTAGTTCTTGCCGATACAAATCACGTTTTTTAGCGGACGGTACGGGGCGAGCAATTTCACCTCCGTCACTCGGTATGAGGGCGCCACGTCCAAATCGATATCCGGTTCGAATTCACGCGCGATCACTTCTAATAAATTTGTCGTATGTACTTGATTGCTGACATCGTAGACGAAATCACCCTCGACAATTCCCACTCGTTGTTCTTCCTGCATCTCAAAACTACACCATTTCATCAATACTCCCCCTTTTTCATCATTATACAAAAAATCGAGACATCTCTGCCTCGATTACACTTTATTCAAAAAGATGATCCGTTGATTACTCGATCCCCGAAAGCGGAGTTCCATGTCTCGTAGCGACTGCTCGTAACGACCGTCGACGAGCACATCGGCGTAGTCTAACACGGTTTGAACCGCTTCGTCGTGCATCGCTTCCAACTGTTCAAGCGTATAACCCGTATACACCCACACATTTTTACCGAGCGACTTACATGCCATGACGAGTTCCGCTAGCGCTGACGATTGAAGAAACGGTTCGCCTCCAGAAATGGTCACCCCGTCCCAACCACTGAGCTTGACGCGTTGAACAAGTTCCTCCACTTCGACTTCCTCACCACCGGCTGGATTCCAGGAAGACGGATTGTGACAACCTTTACAGTGATGCGGACAGCCTGCAGTAAAGATGACCGTCCGAATCCCCGGTCCATCGACCACAGACTCTTCAACGACGGATAGAATGCGCATCATGTTTCACCCTCGCTCGTTCTTCTTCTCGCTTTGCCGTGTTCCAGCGATCCATCGTCCCGACTAAATAACCGGTGATGCGGCGGATTCGTTCAATGTTTGTATCCTCGCCACAAGTCGGACAGGCCGCATCAATCAATCCTTCTAACCCGCAATTCCCGCAGCGGTCGACCGGATGATTGATGGAACCATAGCCGATGTCATGCTGACGCATCAAGCGGACAATCGATTCTACCGCTTCCGCATTGTGGGCGAGGGAACCATCGACCTCGACATAAGAAATATGTCCCGCGTCACACAATGCGTGATACGGTGCCTCAATCCGAATTTTCTCACGAATCGATACAGACTGATAGACCGGCACGTGGAATGAATTTGTATAAAAGGCACGATTGGTGACACCTTCAATCATCCCAAACGCTTCCTGGTCTCGCGTTACAAATTTACCTGACAATCCTTCTGCCGGTGTCGCGAGCAACGAAAAGTTCAAGTCGTACGTTTCGGCTGCCACACGCATGCGATTGGCCAAGTGCGTGACGATGTCGAGACCGAGTCGTTCCGCCTCACGCGACTCGGCATGTGTACCTCCCGTCAACACCTTCAACGTTTCAGCGAGTCCGATGAAACCGAGTGAAAGCGTTCCTTGTTTCAATACGTCTCGGACTTCATCATGAATATGTAACAGCTCACTTCCACGCCAGACACCTTGTGTGTAGAGGAATCGGAATTCTTCAGCGCGACGCGTACATTGATATTCGAAACGCTCGATCAACTGTTCGATCCCGATGTCGACATATTGGTTGAGAATGCGGTAAAAATCCGAGATCGACTCCGAGACAAGTGCCATCTTCACTAAGTTGAGTGTGGAAAAGGAAAGATTGCCACGACCGATCGACGTCTCTTCTCCGTGCCGGTTTCCCATGACCCGAGTGCGGCAACCCATATACGCCACTTCAGATGCATGCGTCCCATCGTAGTATGACGCGTTGAACGGGGCATCGATGAAAGAAAAGTTCGGGAAAAGCCGTTTGCCCGTGACGCGACACGCTTCACGGAAAAGATCGACGTTCGGATCGTCCTCGTGGAAGTTGATGCCTTCCTTCACTTTAAAGATTTGAATAGGAAAAATCGGGGTCTCTGCATTCCCTAACCCACGTTCCGTGGCACGAAGTAGCTCTCGAATGAGGATGCGTCCCCACTTTGATGTGTCCGTTCCATAATTGATCGAAACGAAAGGCACTTGCCCGCCACCTCGTGAGTGCATCGAGTTCGCATTGTGAATAAACGCCTCACACGCCTGATACGTCGCAGAGATCGTTTCTTCTTCCGCGAGTGTCTCCAATTGCGCATCGTCCCAGTCAACAGGCAATGATTGGAGTCGGCTCAGTTGACGCTCATATGTCTTCTCGACATACGGTGCCAAATCGACGTCAAACATCGGGAACGCCTGCCCCCCGTGTTGCATATTTTGATTCGCTTGAAGGATGATCGATGCGAGTGCCATGGCGGAGCGAATGTCCTTTGGTGACCTGATTGTTCCATGCCCCGTATGGAATCCATCTTTTAATAATTGACCGAGTGGAATTTGACAACATGTCGTCGAGCCTGTGATGTAATAGTCGGCGTCGTGCACGTATAAATAGTTATCAGTGACGGCCTGTTTTGGTCGCTCCGACATCAAATACGTCTGCGATAGTTCTTTCGACACTTCCGAAGAGAGTCGTGCTAGTTTCCCGAGCGGGGATTTACCGTCCACGTTCGCATTCTCTTGTACTAAGTCTTGGTCTGGTAAGATGCAGACGTCCTCATACAACTGCAGTAATTTCAAAACCCATCACCTCACTATATATGGATTCAAAACAATCTTAATCGTTTTATTAATCCTATATATAGATTATGGCACGTATTTTTCTCGATGGTCACGAGTCGATATTGTGACAGTTTATTTGTGGCATACGATAAAAAAGAGCCTCGTCTTCGGTAAGACAAGGCTCTACGCTGCATGTGACAAACATCATTTATTTAACAGCTTTTACAACTTTTAATTCGACTTCTTCCTCTAATTCTTGTGCTTCACGGAGACCCTTCGAGTTGAGCCACGTATAGATGGCTCCCATGAAGAGCGCTCCACCGATAATGTTACCGAACGTCGCAGGAATTAAGTTGTGAATCGCACCTGCCATGCTGATCGTCTCAGGATGTGGGACGACGAGCGTTAAGGCGAACAAGACGAAGTTGGCAATGACGTGGTCGAATCCTGAAGCGAAGAAGACCGCGACAAGGAAGATCATCGAGAAGATTTGAGCGAACTCATTTTTCATTTGTTTCGGTAAGAAAATAGCGAGACAGACCATCCAGTTACAGAAGATAGCGCGGAAGAAAATTTCGACCGTCGTATGATGCATTTTCCCCTCAACAACGGAGAACAACCAGTTGTTCATGCCAAGTTCTTGGATGACGCCAGTCGGTGCTAGTAATAATGCGAAAAGGATGCCCCCGAGTGCGTTTCCGACGAAGCAGAGCAACCAGACGAGCATCGTATCACTGAGCGTCGTATAACCGCGAAGTGTCGACGTTGTGAAATACATCGTATTTCCCGTGAACAATTCCGCTCCCCCATAGATGATCATGACGAGCGCGATCCCGAACGAGAAGCCCCCGATGAGTGTCGTGAACGGAGATTCCGCTAAATACATACCGTTAACGACTTTCAACGTAAAGATTGAAGCAAAGCCGATGAAGATCCCGGCTAACATTGCCCGTAAAAAGTATTCCATTGGACGATAATGAATCATTTGCGAGGAAGCCTGTGCTTTTTTCCGTAATGATTCGAGTGCATGGATTTCCATTGATGCCATGTCACAAACCCTTCTTTCTGAATAATTAAATAGGAAAGTATCAGTTCTAATATGTGAAATCATTAACAATATAAACTGTACAGTCTCTGTTGGCAATCACTTCTAGAAGGAATTGACAGAGTGTTCACATCGTAATCGTTTACATATGGCGGATTTGTGACAAATAAAAAATCTCCCGTTTTTAGGGAGAATGACTATCCAAATCTCTTTAAATCATAGTGGAAATTTCATCAGTGATATTCCGTTCCGATTCAATTTTTTTGAAATGAATCTCAGCGGTAACAGGAGACAATAAGAGATGACAAACAAAGATTTCCTGTCCCTCTAACTCGTTACTATCGATGCTAATACCTTCCATGAAGTAAGCACGTTGTAGCCTTGTCAATTTTTTAATCAGCACAATTCGATCATTGCATACATGTATCGGCATTATACGTTAGAACTTGTATAAATTGCTGCCATCACAATTCATTTTCGTTTAAATAATCAATATCAAATTTATGAGGTATATATTTTGTTAGTTCTTCAATAGTCTCATATTTTTTTTCATTAGAAAATAAAATAAATCCAAGACCATCTCCATCTACTTTAATAAAAGAAGTTGGTATGCTCATATCAATTAAAGGTACAAATTGAGTTCTAGAGAACAGCCACTTACCATATTTTTTAAAAGTGAAGTTCAATTCATCTTTAAAGATAATGTTATAAAACCCATTTTGAGCAGGTATCAAGTACGTTTCGTTAATCAAAAACCTTACATCTTTTTCGTTTTCTATTATTGCATTGCAGTAATAAAAAGAATTCTCATCCTCAGAGTAATCGTTCATAGAATAATTTATTTTCCTTGAATCCATCTTTTTAACAATCTCATTATCCTGACTTATATCTTTAGATAAAATGAATGTTATAACTATTGGATATACATTTTGGTAAATCAAAAAATCAATTAAAATTTCTTGGTTATCATTAATTGTTAAATCATCATAACTAGCAATCTCATAAACCTTTTTAATTTCATCTAAAATAAAATAATTATCTAAATTATCTTCAATCTGCTTATGTAGATGCTTCCTTTCAATAATTGTAAGCTCTTGCATAGTGATCACCTTCCGATACTAAAAATGAAGAGAGGTTTCTTAATAATTACGTTATCAGTTATAGACAAGATTAGCGAAACAATACTGAAAAAAGAGGAGCATCGCCCCCATCTCGGGACGATGCTCCTCTCAATTGAGTCGTGTCATTATTACAGACACAGACGCAACTTTTATTCTTTATCCTCAGTCGATTCTTCTGTTTCTTCAGAAGATGCTTCTGAAGCTTCCCCTTCAGTTGAAGCTTCTTCCGTCTCTTCTTCCTCAGAAGCAACCGGCTCATTCACTGATGCGATATGCATGTCTGACTCTGAGACAATCGTGTACGATTTATCTTTCGGAAGGTCTGCTACCGTCACCGAGTCACCGATTTCGAGGTCAGTTACATCGAGTTCGATCCGTTCAGGGATGTTGGCAGGTGTCGCTGCGACCGTCACTTTGTAGAGCGACTGGGCGAGGTATCCGCCTTCTTTGACGCCTTTCGCGTCACCAACAAGGACGATATCCGCTTCGACTTCTGTCTCTTCATCCATCTTCACAGCCATGAACTCGACGTGTTGATAGAAGTTTGTGAACGGGTTCGTTTCCGATCCGTGCACGAGCGTGTTGATTTTGTTTCCATCGTAATGGAGCTCAATCAAGGCATTGTCACCATGGTCTCGAAGAATTTTACGAAGGTCCATCTCGTCAAACACGATTGGCGTACTGTCTACTTTATAGCCGTAGACGACACCTAACGCTTTTCCTTCGTTACGCAACTTCGTGCGTAGTGAGCGTGGGCGTAATTCTCGTTTTGATACTTGAAGTTTGTTCGTCATTTTCTTTTCCTCCTACATGGATATACATTTCATGTCGACATCTTGAGGGTGAGGCAGTGAAAAAGCCACCTCTCAACCTCGATGCGTTGCGTGACATGTGTATAGTTTTCCCATGTGGACTGTTGAATAAACGTTACAGCGTATTAAAAAGAAGTAACAAGACGATTACATGACGCGTTTAAACAACTTCTCAAGCTCGTACGTGCTCCACTTCACGAGAATCGGTCGACCGTGAGGACATGTGAAAGGAGACGTTGTTCGGCTTAAATCATCAATCAATTGTCGCATCATCTCCATATTGAGTGGATGATTCGCTTTGATCGATCGTTTACACGCCATGAGGATTGATGCTTCCTCGCGGTATTTCGCGATGTCAATCGACCGCTGTTGAATCGCCATCTCTACTAAATCACGAATCGTACCTTCTAAGTCATGTTGCGGATACCATGTCGGAATCTCACGGACAAGGAACGTGTTACCCCCAAACGGCTCTAACGTAATGCCGGCATCCGCTAGGAGCGGGAGCACTTCTTCAATAGCAAGCGTTTCTTCTTGCGTGAACTCTAACGTTAAGGGGATCAATAGAAGCTGATACTCTTTTTCCGGACGTCCTAACTGCTCATAAAACAACTCATACTTGATGCGTTCCTGGGCAGCATGTTGGTCCATCACGTACATTCCGTCTTCCGCTCCACAGATGATATAACTCGAATGCAGTTGCCCGATGACGTCTAACGCCGGAAGACGTTCGGACTGACGAACGGGTTCCTCGACCTGTTCTGCCTGAAGCATCTCTGGCTCCGGCTCATGAACGAGCGGAGCCGGATTCCACTGGGAAGGAGATGTGAGCGACTCTTTTCGCTCCCGAGGAATTGGATAGTTCCACTCGACGGTGTCTGCTTGTTTAGGTTGCGGCTCCATCGAAAAGTCGAGTTTCGACTGTTCAGACGGTGTCTCTCGTTTTGGCTTTAATTCTTGTTTCACAGACGGAATGAGACGTTGCTCACGGAGCGTCAATTGAACGGTCTCTATGATGAGCTGGCATAGTTCTTTTTCTTTTGACAACCGCACTTCACGTTTCGTCGGATGGACGTTCACGTCAATCAACATCGGGTCCATCTTCACCTCGAGCACAGCAATCGGATAGCGACCGATCGGTAAGAGCGTATGGTAGCCCTCAAGCACACTTTGTGTCAGGGCAAAGTTCTTGATGCTTCGCCCATTTAGAATGAGAGTCACGTATTGTTTGTTCGAACGGGTCACTTCTGGGCGCACGAGATGTGCGCTCAGCGTATAGTCATTCGTCTTACTCGATGCCGTCACGATTTGTGCGGCGACTTGACGACCATAGATGGCGAGCATGACTTGTTTCAAGTCGCCATTCCCGTTCGTTCGTAGCAACTCTTTCTCTTCATGGAAGACCGTGAAGCGAATCTCTGGATGAGACAGTGCCAAACGGTTCAACGTATCGGTAATGCTCGCAAGCTCTGTTGCTGACGTTTTCAAATATTTCAGACGGGCCGGTGTGTTGAAGAAGAGCTGGCTGACCGCGATTTCGGTCCCGACGTTCGTCGCCGCCGGATTTGTCGCTTGGACGACACCGCCTTCGAGCGTCATCTCAAAGCCGTCCTCATCTGCTCGCTTTGACTTCAACGACACGTGACTGACCGACGCGATCGAGGCGAGTGCCTCACCGCGGAAGCCGAGCGTCCGAATCCGGAACAGATCATGCTCGTCCCGAATCTTACTCGTCGCATGTCGCAAGAAGGCTCGCGCCGCGTCTTCTTCATGGAACCCATGCCCGTTGTCACGGACTTTGATCAAACGGATGCCCGCCTCTTGTAAGTCGACGTCAACTTTCGTCGCTCCCGCATCAATCGCATTTTCGACTAGTTCTTTGACGACGGAAGCAGGTCGTTCGACGACCTCCCCGGCTGCGATTCGGTTCGCGAGCTGTTCCGGTAACTCTCGAATGATTCCCATCGACTCACCCTTTCTTTGCGGTCTGTTGCAGTTCGTAAAGTGCCTGCATCGCTTCGATTGGATTCATTGCCAACAAATCGAGTTTAAGCAGTTGCTCCCGTACGGCGTCATTCGACTCGAACAGCGACAACTGGCTGACTTCTTCCACTGAAGGTGGGGCAGGTTGCTCGTTCAAACTCGGTTTCGTTGCTTCCGACTCGAGTTCTGACAGAATCGTCCGGGCCCGGTCAATCAATGAATCCGGAAGTTCAGCCAATTCCGCCACATGAATCCCGTATGATTTGTCGGCACGTCCTGGGTGTACCTCATGGAGGAAGACGACTCGTCCATCTCGCTCAATCGCCCGGACATGAACATTCTCAAGTGTCGGAATCGAATCTTCGAGCACCGTCAATTCATGATAGTGCGTCGAGAACAGTGTCTTCGCGCCGATAGACGAGGCGATATATTCAACGATTGCCTGTGCGAGCGCCATTCCGTCATACGTCGACGTCCCGCGACCAATCTCATCTAATAGAATCAGACTATGCTTCGTCGCTTCGGTGACCGCTTGTCGCGTCTCGGTCATCTCGACCATGAACGTCGACTGTCCGCTCACTAAATCGTCCGCTGCACCGATCCGTGTGAAGATACGGTCAAAGAGCGGGAGTTCCGCTGCTTCTGCCGGGACGAATGAACCGATTTGATGAAGGATTGCAATCAAGGCAAATTGACGCATATACGTCGATTTACCGGACATGTTCGGTCCGGTGATGAGTAACATTTGACGCGAGTCGTCAAGCGTCAAGTCATTGGCGACATACGCACCTCGTGGCAAGACCGTCTCAATGACAGGATGTCGTCCGCGTTCGATTTGTACATGCGTCGCTGTAACCGGACGCACATACTCCCGTTTCTCGGCCACGACGGCAAGGGCGAGGAGAACATCCAACTCGCTGAGTGAACGTGCCAATTGTTGAAGATCCTTCGTGTACGTTTTCACTTCTTCGCGGAGCGCGACAAACAAGTCATATTCAAGCGTACAGCTCTTCTCTTCCGCTCCCAAGATGAGCGCTTCCTTCTCTTTCAGCTCTGGTGTGATGTATCGTTCCGCATTCGTCAACGTCTGCTTCCGCTCATAACGCCCTTCTTCGAGCAACTTCGCATTCGCCTTCGTCACTTCCAAGTAGTAACCGAATACACGGTTATACCCGACTTTCAACGACTTGATGCCGGTCGCGATGCGTTCCTGTTGTTCGAGATTGGCGATCCACGATTTCCCGTTCGCTTTTGCCTCTAACAGTTCATTGAGCTCTTCAGAGTAACCGTGACGAATCATCCCACCTTCTTTCGTCGAGATCGGTGGTGAGTCGACAAGGGCAGCCCGGAGTTGTTCACTCAACGTCTCGAACGAGTCAAGATTCTGTTCGATTTGCTGTAAGCGATCGGCTTTAACCGTCTGTAAGAGTGACCGGACGGCAGGCATCCGCTCGAGCGTGTCACGTAGTTGGACGAGATCCCGCGCATTCGCCGTCCCGTACCCGACTTTTGCGACAAGGCGTTCGATATCATAAACTCGCTTCAGCTCTTCTTGTAGTTGATCACGCAACATGAAGTCGTCCACTAAGTTCTCGACGGCGTCCTGTCGCTCTTTGATGCCTTGCTCCGTATAAAGGGGCTGTTCGAGCCAACGTTTCAACAATCGACCGCCCATCGCCGTCGTCGTCTCATCAAGGAGTGCAAGGAGTGACCCTTTCCGTTCCCCTGAACGAGCCGAACGGAACAACTCAAGATTTCGGGCCGTATTGGCATCGAGTTGCATGTGTTGTTCAACTTCATAGGCGACAGCCGGTTGCAAGTGGTCGAGCGAACGTTTTTGTGTTTTCGTCAAATAGGCAAACAACAATTCAAATGCCGAGCGTTGCGCATCGTCTTTCGCACCTTGTGCGAGCGGACTATCCCGCTTGTCCACTTGAATCGAAAGAGGGATCCCGGTCTGTCGTAACAAATCAGACAGTCGCTCGTCCTCGACGATGACCTCATTCGGGAGCAATCCTTCGATTTCTCGCAAGACGGCCTCTTCTGACGAAAGCGTCGTCAACCATGATTCACCGGTCGTCACGTCACCTCGAGCAATTCCGAATCGGCCTGCGATATTTGAAATGGCGACGAGATAACGGTTCTCTTTCTCGCTAAGTGACGCCATATATGTACCAGGCGTAATCACTTGGATGACTTCCCGATTCACGAGCCCCTTCGTCGCTTTCGGGTCTTCCGTCTGTTCACAGATGGCGACGTTGAATCCTTTTTCAATCAGTTGTTCAATGTAGATTGCCGCCGAATGGTGTGGGACGCCACACATTGGAATTGGGTGTTCGGCCTGCTTCCCATTTTTAGAAGTGAGCGTGAGCTCTAACTCCTTTGCGACAATTTGCGCATCTTCAAAAAACAACTCGTAAAAGTCGCCGAGTCGATAGAATAAAAAGGCGTCCGGATAGTCTGCCTTGATGGAGAAATATTGTTTCATCATTGGTGTCTGATGGACTTCTTGCATGCTGATTCACCTCTAGAAAGTACAACAGCTGACCATCGGCCAGCTGTGTCGTTTTAGTATCCGCAACCGCCGCGTGCTTGTTCAGCCGCCATGCCGCTACCTGTCTTCCCTGCAAGGACGTCTCCGTCCGTCGATTCGATGATGCGATCCGTCACGGAGTTCGCGAGCGTGACCGTCACGTATTGAAGCAAATCGTTCACTTCGACTTGTGTTTCTTGGAATGCTTGAACGACCGGAATCGAGTCGAGTTCTTCCATCGCTTTATCAATCTTTTGCTCGACTTTCGCAAGTGCTTCCGTCTTGCCGTAGTGCTTACAGTTGACCGCTTCTTTTTGTAAGAACTTGATTCGTTTAATCAACGTCTGTACGCGGTCACTTCCGTTTACTTTCGCTTCCGCTTCCTTGAAACGTGCCACTTCTGGTGTTTGTGCTAATACGTCTGCCAATTCTCTTGCTTTTGCAATTACTTGTTGATCGGTCACCATTGTAAACCCCTTTATGTCTATGATGTAATCGTGCTCAATCGCACGTGAATGTTCTTTCTCATTCTAACATGAACGATTCGGAAACGGTACTAGCGGGATTCGAGGATTCACGCAACATATCGACATGTGGAATCCCGTCTTCTTCGTATACGTCACTCGTCCGTTTGAAGCCAAACGATGCATAAAACGGTTCAACGTACGTCTGGGCTTGAAGATACAGCGTCTCATGTCCGAAGTCCTCGATTGTTGCTTCCATCAACTTACGGGAATACCCTTTCCCTCGATGCGCCGCTTTCGTGACGACACGCCCGATGGCGACCGGAGACGCTTCCGTCAACACGCGAAGGGCTGAGACGATTTCTCCATCTTCTTCAATCCAATAATGAATGGCCTGTTCATCTTTCCCATCGATTTCTTGATACGGACAGTTTTGTTCGACCACAAATATCTCAGTCCGTAGCGCCAGTAAACGGTACAGTTCAATCGTTGTCAGTTCATGAAATGCTTTTCTCTTCATCCCTATTCCCCCTAATCAATCGTGGCACCGAGTGCTCGGGCGACGTGTAATCCGCTCGTCATCGCGCCAATCGTCCCCGCTCCCGGAAACACGGTATCCCCGCACACGTAAAAGTCAGGTAAGTCTGTACGATAACTCGCAGCACGGAACAGCGCCTGACTCGGTGTCTGGGCATAGCCTCCGACCGCCCCATGCGGTCGCTTCGTATACTTCACCCATGCACCTGGTCCACCAGGAAGGAGAAGTGACGATTCACGGTCCCATGTAGGGAACGCAGTGGCGACGACGTCGACGAGACGATCGGTCCAATCTTGTTCTAGTTTCTCATAGGCTGTCCGGTCTTTCCAATATTGCCATTCCGATAAATCGATATGTGTAGAGACCGTGATGGCCCGTTCCGGTTTTTCTGTGCGCAACACATCATCCGGCGCGGACATGGAAATGAACGCATGCCCACTCGGTAATCGCTCGTGATAGATTTGTTGAAACAGCGGTTTCTGTCGACACACATCCTCAGGCAAGACGAGATAGAGACTGAACGTGCCCCATTGCGACTGCTTCAATTGTCTCCGATACTGTCGATTGAACCGTCCTCGATCCTTTCCTCTGAGAAGTTCACTCGTCCGCTCAATCGGGATGGCAGACACAACAACGTCGACCAGTTCAAGTCGTCCTCTTCGGTCGGTGACGAGCCATCCATCCGTCACTCGTTCGATGGACTGAACGTCCCTCCCTAATTTCGTCTCGCCACCAAACGTTCGGATTGCGCGCTCTAACGCATGAGCAAGTTGATACAGTCCTCCTTCTACATAATACGCCCCTTCATGATAGACTGATAGCGCCACAGCACCAAGTAAGTGACTCGCGTCTTTCGCTCCTGTCTGTAAACTGTCGAGCAGGACGCCATCGATGAATCGTTCGAACATCGTACCGTTTAGTCCATGACGGGCTAACGTGTCGCCGAGTGGTCGCTGGAGTTTAAGGAGTGCTGTGATTTGATTCGGTCGGAAACCTTTCAGTGCGTAAACCATGTCCGATATCGTGCGAAGCGGAAGAGCAGGCAACTGCTGAAACAATGGTCGAATCTTCTCAAAATCTCCCCACACTTCACGGTAAAACGCATAGATTGCCTGACTGTTCTCAGGGAAGGTACGACTGAGCTCATCGAGGAGACGTTCTCGGTCGCGATAATATGTGATGGTAAGGTCCGAGAGATGAATATTCATTACTTCATCCAATAAAATGACCTCGACCGCTTCTCCAATCTTCTCGAGAACCCGCTGATGGACCCCTCCCTGCTCAAATCCCATTCCGAGCGTCGCGCCTGCCGGGAACAAGTAGTCACCCCGTTGAAACTTCCCGGCACACCCGCCCCATTCACGTGATGCCTCTAAGACGACTACATCATGCCCTTTCTGCTGCGCGAGCGCAGCAGCTGTCAACCCTGCGACACCTCCACCAATGACTCCGATTTTCATGTACATCCCTCCTCTCTGTATCATACCCGCTCTTTCAAAAAATTGAAGAAATGAATCGGTTTTTGAGATTCCAGCGTTCTTTTGAAGGGAACTGATTCTCTTATGCAGAAATAGTTCACATCTGAAAAGGTAAGGTGATGAAAATGCGCAGTCGTGTCATGGTTTATTTATTGATTCCCATCCTCATCTTTATTGGTATACTGATTACCCCGCCTTCTGAGGAGTCGCTCAAGCTCGCGACGATGACGGTCGTCAGCATTCAGGAAATGATTCCTTATGAAAAAGAGTATACGGCGCAAAAAGTGCTAGAAGAACGAACGATAGACGATAAGTCAGCCATCATCGAAGAATGGCGTCTCGAACGTGGGGCGAGAACATCGTACAGTTATGTGCTCAGACTGAGAGGGTTTGAACACGTTACACAAATCGACGCAGGTGCTGCCAACACGAGATCGGACGGATATTACGCGATGCAGGCGCATAGCCCTATTTTTGAGACGGACAAGCCGGTGTCCACGAACTATCCGATTGTCGTGTTCAATTCGGAACAACGTTTCGTCATCGGACAGATGGACTTTCGGGTGATTTATGAAGAAGATGGACAACTGAAAAAATGGATTGTATTGGAGGATGAGCAAGAATAGATGAGCAACTTACCGATTAATAGCAATATAAACATGAAACGAATCATGATTATCGGTTCAGGCGGTGCGGGAAAATCCACACTCGCCCGCCAGCTCGGTGAACGATTACAACTTGATGTCTATCATTTAGATGCCCTCATGTGGAGACCGGGATGGGTGATGGCATCAAGAGAAGAACGAATCAGTATTCAACAACAACTCGTGAAGAAAGATGAATGGATCATCGATGGAAACTTCGGGAATACGCTTGATTTACGACTGCAGGCAGCGGACACTGTCATCTTGATTGACCTACCACGCATCGTCTGTATATACCGTGTCTTTAAACGAGTCGTCCGATATCATGGTACGACGCGACCGGATATGGGCGCATCCTGTGAGGAAAAACTCGATTTTGCCTTCCTCAAATGGGTTTGGAATTTCCCAAACATTCAACGGCTACAGCTGTTGCAACAGATTGAACAGCACCCGACAAAACTCAATTTGATTCATTTGAAATCGTCACGAGCAGTCAGAACATTTTATAATTCACTTTAAAAACGCTTTCATATCGAAAGTGTTTATTCTTTTTAAAATTTTGTATATTTATTCTTTACAATTAATAATTATGCATATACACTTAGTCTCATCTACAACAGGGAGGCATTATACATATGAAAAAATGGTTATTAGCAGGAACACTTATGATGAGCGCAGTATTACTCGGTGCATGTAGTCAAGAAACAGGAGGGGAAGCGACAGAACAGAAAACAATCGTTATGGGGACGAGTGCCGATTACTTTCCATACGAATTTGTTGATACAGCGAACGGGGATGCAATCGTCGGATTCGATATTGAAATCGCAGAAACGATCACGGAACGTCTCGGCTATGAATTGAAGATTGAAGATATGGACTTCGGTAGCTTACTCGGAGCCTTGAACAGTGGTCGAATCGACTTTGTCATGGCTGGGATGACACCAACAGAAGAGCGGAAAGAAAATGCAGACTTCTCGGACATTTATTTATCAGCAACAAACTTGATTATGACAAAAGACGAGTCCCTTCAGGCGATTGAAGATTTGTCTGGGAAGAAAATCGGTGTTCAAACGGCTTCGATTCAAGAAAACATCGCAAAAGAACAGGCTCCTGACGCTGAACTCGTATCATTGAACAAAATCCCTGAGATTGTTCAAGAGTTGAATACAGGTCGAATCGATGCGATGGTCATCGAAGACACGGTCGCACAAAAATACTTAGACCAAGATGACAACTTCTATACATTCGCTTTGAAAGAGGATGGCGAAAAAGGATCGGCAGCCGCCTTCAAATTAGATGATGAATTACGCGACCAGTTCAATGAAGAGTTGACCAAAATGATGGAGTCTGGTGAAATCGATGAATTGGTGGAAAAATGGTTCTCGATGGAGCCGACTGAATGAGACAAGTCAAGCTACCGATCTATCCCGTCGTCTATCCGACGGGACATCGGTTGAACCAAAATGAAAGTCAGTTCCCGTTACCTGACCGAATCATGAGCCAACTTGATTCGGTGACGTATCACGACTTACACGAATATCCGGTCGAACCGATCAATGAATTGTTCGAACACTACGCTGCGTACGTCGGCGTCACACCTGAGCAATTACTCGTCGGGTGTGGGAGTGATGAGATGATTCACGTCGTGACGCAAGCACTGCTCGCTCCACATGACATCGTCTTATCTCCTGCACCTGACTTTTCGATGTATCCGATTTTCACGACAATCGCACACGGTCATCATATTCAAGCCGTTGATTTGTCGTATGATGGAATAATAGAGGCGATTGAGATGCATCATCCGAAGCTTCTCCTTCTCTCGAACCCGAACAATCCAACCGGGAAGCTGTGGAACGTGGAAGAATTGGCGCATCTCGCCTCACTCGTGCCGTACCTCGTGGTGGATGAGGCGTATATGGACTTCACACCAGATGCCAGCATGATCCCGTTCATTGCCACCCATCCGAATCTCATCGTCCTTCGCACGATGTCAAAAGCGTTCGGATTGGCAAACGTCCGAATCGGATTCATGGTGACAAACACAAAACTCGCACATTACTTCCGTCAATTCATCCCACCGTTTAACATTAGCGGAGTAAGTGCGAAGATTTGCAACATCTTCTTAAAAGATGCGACTTATCTTCAAGAAACAATCGAATGGCATGACGAGATGCGGCAACAGTGGGCACTAGCCTTTGAATCCATCGGTCATGTCCTCGTCGCCTCGACAAACTTCTTGTACGTCGAGTTAGAGCAACCTGAAGCAGTATGGTCCCATTTGACTGCCTTGAACGTACACACGTCGAAACAACCGACGGGGATTCGGGTGACTATCGGTGATGAGACGGCACTCCAGCTTACACAAGAAGCGATTCATCAGTACGTTGAATCCATGAACGTCAAAAACTCCTGAACCTCGTGTTCAGGAGTTTTTGTCAGTCGATCGTCTTAATCACACGCGCCGGATTTCCTCCGACGACTGTTCGAGGTGGTACATCTTTTGTGACGACCGCACCGGATGCGACGACAGCCTCATCCCCAATCGTCACACCCGGGTTGATGATGGCCCCGCCACCAATCCATACGCGTTCCCCGATGGTCACCGGTTTTCCGAATTCATACCCAGAGATTCGCTCAATCGGATCAATGGGGTGTGTCGCCGTATAAATATGTACACCCGGTGCGAGCATGCAGTCATCCCCAAACGTGATGGGACAGATGTCTAGAAAGACACAATCAAAGTTCGCATAGAACCGCTCTCCCAAGTGAATATTGTACCCGTAATCACATTTGAAGTTCGGTTCGATGTAATACGACTCTTTCGTTGAACCAAGTAATGCGCTAAGAATTTCTTTTCGCTCTTCCAAGTCATCGATTCCTGAACGATTGAATCGCTCGGTTAATCGCCGAGCATGTTTCCTGTCGGCGACGAGCGTCTCATCACCAGCTAAATATAATTCGCCACGAATCATCTTTTCTTTTTCCTTCATTTTCATCCCTCCTCAATGAATAGTATAGAGGATTTTCAAATCATTTAGGGAATAGAGAGAGTGATGAGCAGAAGGAGGCAGATGTGATGAAACGAATATTAGACTGTCGAGCAAGTGATTTTATCACGTTTAATCGTCAAGATTTAGTCGAATCAATTCGAAAAGCGGAGGGACGGACGGTCATGGCCGAGGTCATTCCGACGGTGCAGCCGCTTTACCCGGAAGTAACGAACGCAGAACTGGCGCGAGCGTTCGGTGCCGATTTGATTTTATTGAACATGTTGGATGTGTTCCATCCTTATATTAAAGGACTTGAAAGTCATGCGTTGTTCGGCGAGATGCCAGGTGATGAGATGAGCGATCATCCGATTCTTGAATTAAAACGACTGATTGGATTGCCGATTGGAATCAATTTGGAACCTGTCGATTTTTCGGAGAAGTCGTCTGAGATGAATGAAGTGAAACGAGGCAGACTCGCTTCAATCGAAGCGTTCCAAAAAGCATCTGAGCTTGGGATCGACTTCGTCTGTCTGACAGGTAACCCGAATACCGGGGTCACAAATGAAGCAATCGAACAAGCGATTATTCAGGCGCGTCGTGAATTTGCCGGTGTCATCATTGCTGGGAAGATGCATCAAGCCGGTGCCGGCAACGTGTTGGACCGCGACGCATATATCCGCTTCGTCGAAGCTGGCGCAGACATCATCCTACTACCGGCGCCAGGCACGGTACCTGGCGTCCGTGAAGAGGCGTTCCACGAACTTGTACAAGAGCTACAAGCGCTCGGGGCACTCACTCTAGCAGCCATCGGAACGTCTCAAGAAGGGGCTGATGTCGCGACCGTTCGGGACATCGCACTCTCTTCGAAGCGCGGCGGTGCGGACATCGTTCATATCGGTGACGCCGGATTGTCTGGGATCGCCGTACCAGAGAACATTCAGGCACTTTCGATTGCCATTCGTGGAAGACGCCATACATACATTCGCATGGCCGCTTCGGTCAATCGATAACTCAAAAGAGGAAGGAGCACGTCTCCTTCCTCTTTCATTTACCATTCTGTGACGTCGCGACGAGGCTTCGCCGGTGTTGTCGTACCGTGACGTTTGGCGAGTAACGCTTCCACATCCTCTAAGCGGACCCCTTTAGCCGCCAACAAGACGAGCAGGTGATACAGAAGGTCTGCTGACTCTTCGACCAAGTCTTCGTCCGTCATGGCAGCAATGACGACCTCGAACGATTCTTCTCCGAACTTCTTTGCTATTTTTTCGACGCCTTGTTCAAACAAATACGTCGTATAAGAACCTTCTTTCGGTTCATTTTTTCTGGACTCAATCAATTGCTCCAATTCATGAATCATACGTTCACCTCCGTAAAGAAACAGGTTCGATTTCCGGTATGACACGTCGGACCGTTCGCATGAACACGAACGAGAAGTGCATCCTGGTCACAGTCGACGTGGATGCTGACGACATCAAGCGTGTTCCCGCTTGTCTCTCCTTTCATCCAAAGCCGACCTTTTGAACGAGACCAGAACGTGACGACCCGTTCACGAAGCGTCTGTTGAATCGCCTCCTCGTTCATATATCCTAACATGAGGACTGCCCCGTCTTCGTTTGAGACGATGATGGCGGGAATCAGTCCATTTTCGTCGAAACGAACCGCATCGGCAAGTTGTGACTCGTGCATACGTGCTTCACCTCTTCTACTGTCGTTTTTCGGTCATGTAAGATGGAGGCAAGTAAGGCAGCGTCGACTTTCTTAAGTGCCTCGACTACGTGCTCCGCATTCCCTGCCCCACCAGACGCGATAATCGGAATGTCGACGACTTCACGCAGTTGTTCTAAAATTGCCAGGTCATATCCGCTCTGCTTCCCGTCCTGGTTCATGGACGTGACAAGAAGTTCCCCCGCGCCGAGCGCGGCCACTTGTTTCGCCCATTCGACTGCCAACAGCTCGGTTTTCTGTTTGCCGCCATATGTGTACACGTAGTATTCGCCGTCTTCAAACTTTACGTCGATTGCGACAACAATACATTGTGATCCGAAACGGTCCGCGGCTTCACGAATGAGACTCGGTGATTCGACAGCGAGCGTGTTCAACGATACTTTGTCCGCTCCTGCTTTTAACAGTGAAGAGATATCCTCTAGCGAACGAATCCCTCCACCGACCGTCAACGGGATGAATACTTTTCGCGCGACCGCACTGACGACATCGAGCATCGTCTGGCGTCGTTCCGTACTTGCCGTGATGTCGAGAAAGACGAGTTCATCGGCTCCGGACTCATCGTAATATTTCGCGATTTCGACCGGGTCCCCGATATCTCGTAATTGCACGAATTCAATCCCTTTGACGACACGACCTTCCTTCACATCGAGACATGGAATAATTCTGCGTTTAAGCATAACGCGCCTCCCATTCAATCAGTTCTTCGATACTCACTTTACCGGATAGGAGCGCTTTGCCAACGACCGCCTCATCAATCTTGGCCATCTTCAGTTCCTTCACGTCCTCTTCGGTCGTCACACCGCCTGAAGCGATCAGTGTGACGTTGACGATTTGACGTAACGCCTTCATCCGAGAAACGTTCGGTCCGCTCAGTTTTCCGTCGGACCCGATGTCGGTATATAGAATCGTCTCAATGCCTCGTTTGACGAGATCTTGGGCGACCGAGATGTCATCGAGCTTTGTCGCTTCCTGCCATCCGTTAATGGCGACCTTCCCGTCGTAGGCATCGAGTGCCACAGCAACTCGTTTGCCATACTTTTCAATGGCCCGATCTAAAAAGTCAGGATCCGTGAACGCCTTCGTCCCTAACAGGACACGGTCCGCACCGGTTTCCATGACCGCCTCAAGTGACGCCTCTGAACGAATCCCGCCTCCTGTCTGTACGAGGAAGCCAAGAGACTTCGCATAGCGGACAACGTCTAAGTGACGCGGCTCGCCTGCTTTGGCCCCTTCTAAATCGATCAAGTGAATCATCGGGACTTTTCCTTGCCATTCCTTCAGTAGCTCATACGGGTCACCGTATTGTTCTTCTGTCGAAAAATCACCTTCCGTCAAACGGACGATCTTCCCTCCGATTAAATCAATGGCGGGTAGTAATCTCACGCTCGACCGCCTCCTTCCATTCTTGAAGTAAACTGAGACCGAACGTCCCGCTCTTTTCCGGGTGAAACTGCATGCCCATGACGAGCCCTTTTTGAACGATTGCCGGAACTTTCTCACACATATATTCAGCCGCAGCCACGATGTATTCGTCGTCCGTCACGGCATGGTAAGAGTGGACAAAATAGACGTCCTCATCGCGTAGGATCGAATTCCATCCGACGTGTGGGAGGCGCTTCGCACGCATCCGTTCGACCGTCCCCGGGATCAAACCGAGACCTTTCGTCGGCATCCCTTCCGTGCTCGAGTCAAACAAGAGCTGCATCCCAAGACAAATGCCTAAAAACGGCTTTTCTGTAGCCATTCGTTGCAAAAACGGGATCAGACCTGACTGCTCGAGCGATTGCATCGCTTGCGGGAAAGCACCGACACCTGGGAGTAAAATGGCGTCTGCTTCTTCAATTTGCCTCGCATCGTTCGTAATCACGACGTAACATCCGATGGCTTGTAAGGCACGTTCGACGTTGAACACGTTTCCCATGCCATAATCGATGACCGCTACTTTCATCCTTCGATCCATCCTTTCGTAGAAGGGAGTCGGTTCGTCCCATCGCTTGATACCGCCTCGGCAAGCGCTCGACCAAACGCCTTAAACAACCCTTCAATCATGTGATGTGAATTTGACCCGTAAAGGACGGCGAGATGAAGGGTAAGCCTGCCATTCATGGCAACGGCCCGAAAGAACTCTTCAGCGAGTTCGGTATCAAAATCACCAAGCTTTGGATTACGAATCTCCGCCTGATAGACGAGATAAGGTCGTCCTGATACATCGACGACTGCTCGCGCTAGCGTCTCATCCATCGGCATGTAACTCGACCCGTAGCGGCGAATCCCGACTTTATCCCCGAGTGACTTAGCGATGAGCTGACCGAGTGCGATGCCGACATCCTCGACCGTATGATGGGCGTCGATCCATGTGTCGCCTTCCACTTTTACGTGTAAGTCCATCTGACTGTGAAAGGCAAGCAACGTCAACATGTGATCAAAAAAACCGACCCCCGTTTGAATAGAGCTTTCACCTGTTCCGTCCAGATTTAATTGAATATCAATTTTCGTCTCTTTCGTTTCACGTTTTAGTTCAGCTGTTCTCAACAGAATTCACCTCTTCAATCGTTTGTCGGATATAGGTATACGCCTCGTCTGTCCCTGCACTGACACGTAATCCATCCGGAAACGCACGTACATGAACTCCTTTTTCAAGGAAGCGCGATGCCCATCCTTCACTATCATCCGTTTTGACATAAATAAAGTTGGCACGACTCGGTAAAATCTCGCCGATTGGACGTAATAAGTCCGTCAATTTTTCACGTTGTGTCGTATGGAACTCGATCGATTCTTGAATATATGATTCGTCTCGTAAAACGACGTTCGCGACAGCGGCACTGAGTCCACTGACATTGAACGGCGATCGGAAGCGATCAATCTGCTCAATGATTTCTTCTGACGCAATCATGAAACCAATCCGGAGGTTCGCTAAACCGAACGCCTTCGATAACGTCCGTAAGATGATGACGTTCGGATGTTCGTTCAAGCGAGATACAAATGAGTCCTGCATTGTGAAATCGATATACGCTTCATCTACGACGAGGTACGGAACGCGTGACGCAATATCTGACAATTCGTCAAGTGTCCACATCTTGCCGGTCGGGTTATTCGGATTTGAGATCAGGACGAGCTTCGGTTTGATCGTTTGAATGAGCTCGACGAATGTCTCATAGCTCAATCCGTTCGTATCAGGTTGTTTGAACTGCCCCCTCGCAATTTGTGTGTAGATGCCATACATCGAAAAGTCTGGAGCCGGAGCGAGGACGTGGTCCTCCGTATCTAAGATTGCCTGACTTAAAATCGCCAACAGTTCGTCGCTTCCGCTTCCGACCATGAGTTGTGTCGCCTCAACTACTGCATATTTGGCATAACTCGCTTTTAAGGCAATCAACTCTTCGACCGGATAACGACTGAGCGCCTCAAGTGACACGTCTCGAATCGATCGCTCTAGTCGTTCTGGTAACGGATATTGGCTTTCGTTTTGATTGAGTGCGAATCCTGACACGGCATGTGGTACATAGCGAGGGATATTTTGATAGTTTCGTCTCATATGCCCTCCATCCGAACAGCCATCGCACGGGCATGTCCTTCTAATTGTTCTTGTTTGGCGATTCGAATCGCAGCCTTTGTGATTGTCTCATCAAGTTCTGTCATCTCAAGGAACGTCTGGCGGCGATAAAAGTCGTCGACCGATAGTCCACTTGAGAATCGAGCCGTTCCGCTAGTCGGCAAGACATGATTCGGTCCAGCGATATAGTCTCCGAACGCTTCCGCTGCCTCGTGACCGAGGAAGAACGATCCACCGTGACGAATCATTTTCATCAATTGTTCCGGATCTTTGACGGCCAACTGGACGTGCTCCGCGGCCATCGTATTCGCATACTCGATCGCATCCTCGATTTTCCGATAAAAGACGCCGCCACGTTTCAACGCTTCTCTTGCGATGTCTTGTCGTGGTAAGAGCGCGAGCTGTCGTTCAAGTTCTTGCTCCACTTCATCACGAAGCGTCTCTGTCGTGACGAGCGCAATCGCTGTCGCCTCGACGTCATGTTCCGCTTGTGCGAGCAGGTCAGCCGAGACCCACTTCGGGTTCGCCGTTTCATCGGCAATGATTAACACTTCGGACGGTCCCGCAACGGAGTCGATGCCGACAATGTGGGACACGAGCGCTTTCGCTGTCGCGACATACGCATTTCCTGGTCCGACAATCTTATCGACGGGACGAATCGTTTCCGTTCCGTATGCGAGTGCAGCAACGGCTTGTGCGCCTCCGATAAGAAAACACTCGTCAGCACCCGCAATTTTTGCCGCGATTAAGAGTGAGATGTCGATCCCATCTGCTTTCGGTGGCGTGACCATGACGACTCGTTTGACACCGGCGACTTTTGCCGGAATGACGTTCATGAGGACGCTCGACGGATAGACAGCTGTCCCGCCTGGCACGTAGACCCCGACCGAATCGAGTGGCATATAGCGTCGACCGAGTCGAAACATCGTATCTTCGAACATATGATCTTGTCGTACTTGACGCGCGTGGAACTTACGAATCCGTTCCGCCGCTAACGTCAACGCTTCCGTCAGTTCAGCATACGCTGCTGGCGGGGTAAAGCGGGCTAAATCAACCGATTCAATTTTGTCGACACCGTCGAATTGTTTCGTCCATTCAAGGAGCGCTTCGTCTCCACGGGTTTCGATCGATTCAACGATTGGTTTCACGGACTCGGCCCATGCTTCGCGCCGTGATCGATTCGTTTCAGTGCTCATGTGTTCTCCTCCTGACTCAGCTTTCGAATCCATGCCTTCAATTCGTCAGGCTGTTCCGCCAAAGCCGTTTCGCTCGTAATGAATTTTGCATTGATTGAAAAAATAGTCTCATATTCTTCTAAGTCGTTCGCGGCAAGTGTCGCCCCTGTCTCAACGATGTCAACGATGCAATCAGCGAGTCCGGTTAAAGGCGCGAGTTCAACCGATCCATTCAACGCGATCACTTCTACGTTTTGTCGTTTCGATGCAAAATGTGAGATGGCGATATTCGGGTATTTACTGGCCACCTTCAATTTTTTCGTTCCGTTACGTCGGACTTTTGGACCACAAACAGCCATTCGACAACGTCCGAACGGCAAATCGACGACTTCAAGCACACCCGGCGTTTTTTCCCGTAAAATATCTCCACCGACGATCCCGACATCTGCGGCCCCGTGCATAACATATTTATAGACATCGTCACCTTTGACGAAAATAAATTCATGATCGCCTGCTTGCACCGTCAGCTCACGTCCACGTGTTTCAGGCCATACGGGTAAATCACGTTCTACAAAAAATTGACGAGCTGCTTTTTCGATCCGACCTTTCGCGACCGCTACTTTCATTTGATCACCTCATCTAACTGTTCTAAATCAAGCGACATGCCGAACGCTCGTCTCGATTGTCCGAAATGGCCATATAGTGAATCGTATCGTCCTCCTGACAGGACACGCTTCCCTTCGACGCTTCCTGTCACGGTCAAACCAGAGTAATAGTCAAAATCACCCGTTTGACCAAAATCGTATGACACTTCTAAACCGATTGCGCGCAAGTGTTGTACCGCCTCATCGACATCATCGATTGCCTCTTTTAAAGAAGCCGGTGCTTGAGTGCGCAACTCCTCGAGCGCTGAATTGCCAATTAGAAACGGTAATTTCGCAATCAATGGATAACGATATGTCTCCGCTAATTCACGTAACGATTCTAAATTGCGAATCGCCAAGATTTTACGGAATGTCCGCTCTTGAACGCCTGTTTCTTTTGCAATAAGTGAGATGACGGCCGCAGAACCGATTTTGATCGTTAATTGATTCGTAGGCAGGACTCCTTCCGTCATATCGAGAAATGATTCGATGAGATGATGATCCTTCTCTTCGCCGTCGACCCACTCGAGTCCAAGCTGTTGTCGTTCATGCGGTTGACCGGAATGCTTGACCGTCCGACGATAGACGGCACCCGCATAAGCGACGCGCATCGGTTCATGACCGTCGGCTAATTTTCTCGCAATCTGAAGTGTATAGTCAGGGCGCATGACGAGAAGTTCGCCGTCATTCCCAAATAACCGATAATAGGCCGACTCATCAAAGAGCGCCAAATTTTGATAATGCGAATAGTATTCAAGTAGAGGCGGGTCAATCACGGCATAACCGCTCGCCTCTGCTTTTTCTAAAAATGAAAGCATCCACCGCTTTGGCCGAATGACGTCTCCTGATTGAAGTTCATACCATCCTTCTGGAATTGAACCTTTTGAATTTGACCAAATCATGATAACCACCCTTTACCTTATTATCACTTTACCAAACTAAAGTATTGTGTTAAATTTATCAAATACAATCATACCTGTCAACCAATTAACTTATAAAGGACGTGTAACAAAATGTTTGATTTTACCCACGATGGACATGTGCATACTCCATTTTGTCCACACGGTACAAAAGACCCACTTGAACAATATATTCAAGTCGGAATCGAAAAAGGCCTGCAAACAATCACTTTTACAGAACATGCACCATTTCCTGAGTCATTTATCGACCCTG
Source organism: Exiguobacterium sp. s57 (assembly GCF_018617685.1). NCBI lineage: Bacteria > Bacillati > Bacillota > Bacilli > Caryophanales > Exiguobacterium > Exiguobacterium sp. s57. The sequence goes on along the minus strand of NZ_JACSKR010000001.1, from coordinate 251,816 downwards.
TACCGAATCGAGATTCGGCGATGCCATTTGATTCACTTCCTGATTACCTCAATACATTGCAACAGATGAAACAGCAATACAAAGGTGTAATAAGCATAAAGATCGGATTAGAAGTCGACTTGTTGCCAAACTTGGAGGAAGAAACGATCGCTTTATTAGAACCATACGCAACGTTGCTCGATGAAGTCATCTTGTCACAACACTTCTTATATGTAGATGGCACCTATATGCCGATTGATTATTCTGCCGAAACGTTCGATGAACTTGTCACAGCGCTCGGCTCATTCGAGAACGTCATGAAAGCTTATTATGAATCGATTGAACAGGGTCTCGCATTTTCGTGGAAAGACATTCGTGTCGCTCGGATTGGACACCTTGACCTCCCGATTAAATATCAAAAAAATTATGACTGGGATCGTTCAGAAGTAATAGAGGAAGAAGAACGTCTCTTACAGGCGATTGCCGACCGAGGATTCGGACTCGATTTCAACACGGCCGGACTAAGAAAACCCGATTGTGGAGAACCGTACGTCGCAGGGCTTGCAAAAATCGCGAGTCGGTTTCACATTCCGTTCACGATGGGTTCGGATGCACATCTCGCCAAAGACGTTGGGGCGGATTTCGACATGATTGCACACAAAAAAGCCACGTTCCTATGAACGTGGCTTTTTGACAGCGATCTAGCTATCTAGATCCCCATACTTATGGTTGACAACGATATGGCGTTCCATTTCTTCATCTGTAAACATCATACCATAAAGAAAAATAGATGCAATAAAAAATTGGGTGAAATTGTTCACCCAATTGAAATCACATCGCTGCGTATAATGTTTTTAAATCATTCGTAGATGCCTCGTCCATTTGGAGGGCTACTAGCTCAACATATTGTAGTGCTGGGTCCTGGTCTTTTGACAAAGCGACAATTTCGGCGGCTGCCTTATCAAGCGCCAACAAGATTCCTGATACACCAAGCGTCGGATAATATCGAAGTAAAGCTCGAACATGTTTAATCTCAGATACTTCACTTCCGTTAATCGTCAACGATTTGACAGCCAACTCTTTACGCATGCCAATCGCAAATTTATCTTCCCACACTTCTTCGAGCGTGATCAAGGCTTCTACTTCATATGCACCATCTGTAAAGCGAACAAGTTTTTCCATAAACAATTTCCCCTCTCCTGAATCTATTTTCATTATATAAGAGATTTCAGAGTATATATTGTGAAATATTGAACATTATGTGTAAAGTTTGTCTCACTTGATTTCGAACAAAAAAAGGCCCCTCCGAGGAGGGGCGAATAATGGAAGAGTAAAACACCATTGGCAGTACATTAATAATATATCACCTTATGAAAACGTTTACAATGTATTTTTGTACATTTTCTCTAGTGGCATATGTAGCACTTCAATCCCACTGTCACGCATCAATTCTAATCCGTCGCCATGCTCGTAACCGACCGCATAGACTACTCGTGCGACTCGTGCGGCGATTAGGGCAAGTGAACAGGCGTGACACGGCGAATGGGTGACATAAGCGGTCGCACCGAAGGCGTTCGTCGAATCAGCAGCCAGTTTTCCAATCGCATTGATTTCGGCATGGATTTCATGTTGTTTCGACCAGTGATGATGATCATACGGGTCCGTACATTTGATATATGTCACACCATCACGGATGAGTCGTGCTGGTTCGTTGATCATATTGAGATCCGTCAATGCAACATAGTCAGCATGCTTATAGAACCCATCTTCTAGCTTGATATAGATTTCATTACAGTTTGTATGACCTGAAGGTGTACCATTCAGACCGATTGAAATCGGTTTTTCATCTTTCACGATGACACAAGCGACACTCTTCGATGCACACTTCGAGTGTCGCTCGGCCATCATATCGGCAAACAGCAACCACGTCTCGTCCCACAATCGTTGTTTCTCCACACAAGTCCCTCCTCGTAGAAAAGGAAAGTCTGATTGCTCAGACTTCCCCCTTAGTATCCAGTGTCTTTTGGCAGTTCTTTATTTTTCGAGGCGATCTCGATGACTTTCTCTTTAAGCTCGTGCTCCATTCGGTCGAGTTCACGCTCGGCGTCGCGACGTTTTTGCTTCCCTTCTTGTTGAATACGTAATGTTTCATCCAACGTTGAAAGTAAGTTCTCGTGAGCAACTTTCAGTGATTCAACAGAAACAATCCCTTTTTCATTTTCTTGTGCGATTTCAATCGAAGAATCTTTCAACATCTTCGAGTTCTGCTCAAGCAACTGGTTTGTCGTCTTCGTCACGTCCTGCTGCATACGAAGTGCCGTCTTCTGACGCGTTAGGCTGAGCGCAAGAACGACCTGGTTTTTCCAAAGCGGAATCGTGTTGACGACCGCCGATTCAATCTTCTCGGCAAGGATTTGGTTATTCTGCTGAATGACCCGAATTTGCGGTGCCATTTGAAGGCTAATGGTACGACTGAGTTTTAAGTCATGCAATTTCTTCTCAAAACGGTCCGCCAATTGAATCATGTCGTTCAATTGTTGCAATTTTGACTGGTCTTTAGAAACTTCCACTTCATGTCGCAGTGGCGCAATCTCATGCTCACGTACATGATCTAGCTTTGTTTCACCCGCTGCGATATAGACGTTTAATTCTTCGAAATAACGCTTGTTTTTGTCATACATTTGATCGAGCATCGTGATGTCTTTCATTAGACCGAACTTGGCACGATCTAAATTGTGGATAACTTCTTCCAAATAGACGTTCATTTTTTCGAATTGAAGTTTATAGTTTTCAGCCTTCTTTTTTGCGCGACCGATGAGCGGGATGTTATCCATGAAACTCTTCTTCTCCGGTTGAAGCATGTCCGGGTCCATCTTTCGGACGTTTTGCATCAAATCTGACAAAAGTTTCCCGGCGTCCCCGCCATCTTTCATTCGGACTTCCGTCAAAATTTGGTCGGAGAATTGTGACAGTTCACGTTGGACATTCGACCCAAACAACATAACCGAATCCGTCTTTTTAATATCGATTGATTCAGCCAATCGCGTGATGCGCTCACGGTGCTCTTGAGGGACGTCTGGCTTCGCTTGGATAGCAGGCACTTCCTCTGCCTGCGAAACAGATGACCACTCTACAGACGGATCGCTAAACCCCTCTGCCTCAGTTTTTGTTTTTGTATCAGATGTCAGCTCTTCTTCCGGCCATGACTGCCAGTTCGTTTCATTCGATGAAGTCATGCTTTTTTCTCCCTTCCGGCTGATCAGATAAGACTCGCTCCATCATAATCAGTTCACGTTCAAAGTCTACGGCATCATCTTCAAGAAGACGTCCGCGCTGTTCTTTAAATTTATCGACAATTAGCCGCATATTCGTTATTAATTGTTCTCGAGTTTCTTCTTGAATGATGACCCGTTTTCCTTCCAGTTCTTTAAATTTCAAGACGACCGAGACGAGGGAATCTAAGTAGAATGTGAACAAGTCTCGAACATGCTTCGCGTCTTGCGGATTTTCGAAAAGTTCCTCGAACAATTCATGCGCTTCTTTTGACACTGCTTTCATTTCTCGCCTTACTTCTACATCTTTGATTTCAGGCAAGACACGGTCAATCTGTTGCAGTTTCTCATACCCTTGCTCAATCGTCCGTTGCAAGAATTGAAGTTCTAAATCATCCGTCGCCTCGAATTGACGTGCCGGGATAGGATCTTCAATCGGTTTTAGGATTCTTGAGCCTGAGAACGATTCTTCCTCATCAAGCAGCAGTTTTTTCTTCGCCCGTTTTGCGACCGTTGTCGGTGTTCGCTGACGGTTTTTGCGCTTATTCGTTGACCAGACTTCGTTCAAGACGAGCGCCCCTACTATAATGAATAACCAGGAGAAATCGAATACGTTGATGGCAAAGTATATGACTGCCCCAGTCAGGGCCCATTTCATCCATGTTTTCATTCTTTTCACCTCATCTCATGTTACTTCTATTGTACATTACGAAACCGATCAAAAAAAGTTTCGTCACCTCTATCATTTTAGCATAATAAAAGTCTTTGTTTCCTCCGTCCACAGGTGTAGAAACAACTACCTATATCGACTTCATTCCCGTTGCGAGACGAAAAAAACCGTAGACTCGAGAGCCTACGGTTCCTCAATTATGTGTTAAGCCACGTGGATACCATGACGACTCCTACTGTCACCGGTATAACATAGCGTATGAGCGCATGCCAGATTGGATAAAGCTTCATACCTGGTTGAGATGTTTGAATCTCGTCTTTTAAAATACGTTGGTCTACTACATAACCAACAAAAATTGACGTTAAGAAGGCTCCGACCGGCATTAAAATATAACTGACGAGGTAATCCATCGTGTCGAAAAACGTTCGCCCGTTCCAGATTTGTAAATCGCTCAATAACCCAAATGACAGCGCAGACGGCACACCGACGAGGAAGACGAGCAAGGCAGCTGTAACCGTTACTTGTTTCTTCGACCATGTCGGTTTCTTTTCATTCAGACGATCGGTCACACCCGCGACGACGACCTCTAACATCGCAATCGAAGACGTGATTGAAGCGAATGCGAATAATAAGAAGAACAATACCATGAAAAATCCACCGAGCGGAACTTGATTGAAGACCGCCGGTAGGACGACGAAGAGCAATGCCGGTCCTTCAGCTGGGTCTAATCCTGAAGCAAAGACTGCCGGGAAGATAGCAAGACCTGCTAGGAGCGAAACGGTAATATTCAATAGAACAATCATGTTCGCGGAACGTTTCAGCGTCCCTTTCGTCTTAATGTAAGATGCATATGTCAGCATCGCAGCCACCCCTAGAGATAAGGAGAAGAAGGCTTGTCCGAGGGCAAATAAGACCGATTCCCCTGTGAGAGCAGAGAAGTCAGGTTGTAAGAAGAAGCGGACTCCTTCCATCGCCCCGTCAAGTGTCAATGAGCGGACAACGAGGACTATAAAACTGATGAACAATAATGGCATTAAAATCTTGCTCATCCGTTCAATTCCCGCTTCTACCCCACGTAAGACAATCAAAAGCGTAATCGTGAGAAATAAAAACTGTCCGATGACGGCGATTTCAGGTGTTGACACGACACTTCCGAAGACATCACCAAATTCGTCAGCACTTCGTCCATTTAATGTTCCGCTCAAACCGAGTCCGATGTAAATGAGGACCCATCCTCCAATAACACTATAGAAGGAAAGCAACAGGAAACAGGCAATGACACCAAGATAGCCGATGATGCTCCATCGTCCATGTCCCAATTGTTTAAAGGCAAGAAGTGCTGTCTTTTGAGTCGAACGTCCAACGATGAACTCCCCAATCAATAATGGTAGACCAAGTAATAACGTGAACGCCAAAAACATGAGTAAAAAGGCACCGCCCCCACTAGTTCCAGTGACATACGGAAATTTCCATATCGCACCTAGACCAATCGCCGAACCTGCGGCAGCTAAAATGAATCCAATTTTTGAGGCGAATGAATTTTGCGCCATGATTACCCCTACTTCCTGTTTTTCATTTCATTTTCATAATAATAGTGAAATACTAACACGGTTCAACAATCAGGACAACAAAAAACAGAGAAAAGTCTGAATACTTTTCTCTGTTGATGCTTTATGGCGTTAAAAATGTTACTGCATTCTCTTGAATCTGGATGGACAATTGTTCAGATTCGAAATGTTCACCATCGATATCGATAATTTGAGGTTGACTCAATTCTACTTTCACATGAGAAGCCTGAAAGTGATTCCACTCGGGGGATTTTTGATCGAGACCGAGTTGCTGCGCCAAAAGTTGTCGAATCATCGGAAACCCGATTGATGAACTGTGAACAACCTCTAACAGTCCATCAGAAAAGGACTGTGTCTCAAGCTTCGTCGGGACTGTCCCGAGGTAGCTACCGTTTCCAATATAAAGAAAACTTACATCGCCTTCATAGAGCAGCTCATCTTTTCGATATAATCGGATTTCAAACGGATCCGCTTCACGAAATTGTCGAATCGTCGCTAAAAAGTAGCCGATTGACCCTAGTGATTCCTTTTCATCTGGGTCGATTTGTCGTGATGTATCGGCAATCAATCCAATCCCGACAAAATTGAGGGCATACATCTCATCCACTTGAATGACGTCTACTTGTTGCGTATGTTTCGACTTAATGACATTTGCAGCTTGTGTCGGTTGAATTGGGAGTTCGAGCGCTCGCGCAAAATCATTACATGTCCCGGCCGGAATGATGCCTACGGTAGGTCGCTCCTTGCGCTCTAACGTCATCAATCCGTTCACTACTTCATTCAGCGTACCGTCCCCACCAATCACGATGAGATGGTCGAAAGGTCCACTCTCTGAGGAAAATCGGAGTGCATCCCCAATTTCTTGCGTCTTCTTGATGGTGATTTCTTCATAGAGCGATTCAATCGTTCCAATGACCTCCCCGAGCATCGTCTCGCTCGTACCAGACTTCGGATTCGAAATAATCAAAGCTCTCATAATAACCCTTCCTGCTCTAAGAAGTCTTTCGCTACGTCATATGCACGTTCATTTCCGTAAGCGACACGTCGGTTCAATTCAGACATCTGTTCGTCCGTGATTTTTCCAGCGAGTTGATTAAGGGCATCTTCGATTTCTGGATATTCTTCAAGTGTTTCTTCTTTCAAGAGGGGTGCCCCTTGATAAGGTGGGAAGAACTGTCGATCGTCTTTTAAAACGACCAAGTCATTTTCGGCAATATCAGGGTCAGTTGCGTAGGCATCAACTAGATTGACGTCTCCTCGAGAAATGGCACGATAACGCAACTTTTGCTCCATCGACACAACGGATGGGAAATCAAATCCATATTCATCTTGAAGACCAGGATATCCATCTTCACGATCTGTAAATTCAAGGGTGAACCCTGCCTTAATATCTGATTCCACGTTTCGTAAATCTGAAATCGCAGTAATGTCCTCTGCTTCTGCATATTCACGTGGAATAGCAAGTGCATACGTATTATTAAACTGCATCGGCTCAAGCATCACATACCCGTCTTCTGCAAGTGCATCTCTCGCTTGTTCGTACACCTCGCGTGCATCATTTGACTCAGGTGACTCTTTTACGAGACTAGCGAGTGCCGTACCAGTGAATTCCGGATAGATGTCGACATCACCAGATTTCAGAGCACCCCATACGAATGTCGTTTCACCAAAGTTCGGTTTCACTGATACGGACAGATCCGTTTCTTCTTCAATTAACAACTTATACATATTCATCAAAATTTCAGGCTCAGGTCCAAGTTTTCCGGCGACGACTAAATCCGTCTCCTGTGAGCGACCGAATGCGAGCGGAGTGATGATAATCAAGGCGAGTACGGTTGAGACGGCAATCAATTTCGTTTTATTGCGAGATGCTGTTGCACCTTCCATCTGACGCAACAAGAAATCAAACAATAGTGCTAAAATAGCAGCCGGTATGGCCCCAAGTAAAATTAAGTAATTGTCATTTCGGTTAATCCCAAGCAAAATTAATGTACCAAGCCCACCCGCTCCAACGAGGGCAGCGAGTGTCGCTGTTCCTACGATAAGGACCATGGCAGTTCGAATACCAGCCATTATGACAGGGAGAGCAAGCGGTAGTTCGACTTTCATCAAACTCTGATTCGGCTTCATTCCACAAGCCCTTGCTGCTTCAAGTAATGATTTATCTACTTCGTTCAAACCTGTAAACGTATTCCGTAAAATCGGAAGAAGCGCGTATAGGACGAGCGCAATGATTGCAGGTAATGCACCGATTCCTACGAGCGGAATCATCAACCCGAGCAAAGCAAGAGAAGGAATCGTTTGAATGATGGCAGTAACACCAATAGCGGTTTCAGCAATTTTTTTACGACGCGTCAGCCAGATTCCTAACGGTACAGCAATCAAGACGGCGATTAAAAGTGATACGACAGAGAGCTGTAAGTGCTCAATCAGTGCCTCGACAAGCTGTCCTTGTCTATTTTGGAACGTCTCAAGCATCCAGCTCACCTCTTCCACGTTGTGTAAATTCCAAGACGAATGGGTCATCGCTCGCCAATATCTCTTCTGGCGTACCGACAAGCATCAATTCGCCATCACGCATCAATGCGATACGATCACCGAGCTTCATCGCTTCCTGCATATCATGTGTGACAAAGAGAATCGTCTTTCCTAGTTCATCATTCAATCGTTTGATGTCGTCTTGCAATTGTCCGCGGCTAATCGGGTCAAGTGCTGAGAAAGGTTCGTCCATCAAAATGACTTCTGGGTCTGCCGCTAGGGCACGCAATACACCAACTCGTTGCTGTTGACCTCCTGATAGCTCTGAAGGTTTTTTGGCACGTAATTTCGGATCGAGACCGGCAATTTCCATCAACTCTGTCACGCGGTCTTTTGTTCGATCCTTCTTCCATTTTAATAGTTCAGGAACGACAGAAATATTTTCTTCTACTGTCAAGTGTGGGAATAGTGCGATTTGTTGTAACACATATCCGATATTACGACGTAACTCGTAAATATCAAATTGATAGATTTCTTTTCCATCGATCAATATTTTTCCATCTGTGTGATCGATTAACCGATTCACCATTTTCATTGTTGTAGTCTTGCCACAACCTGAAGGACCAATCAATATAAAGATTTCTCCCTTTTGAACTGTTAAGCTTAACTCTTTGACGGCCAATGTCCCGTCTTCATAACGTTTTGATACATCCCGAAACTCAATCAACGTAATCCCTCCTCGACTATTTCCAAAATGGAAATTCAAATAGTATTTTGCCCTTTTCTATGCTTTGTTAAACAAAAAAAGGCTCTCCTGAATAGAGAACCTTCAAAATTAATAAAGAGTGACTTGGATATGTCGACGACCCCATTGGATCGCATCCTGTTTTGAATCGACCAATAAATCAACAATATGTCCTTTGATTCTGCCACCGGTATCAAGGGCTATTGCATCACCGACACCTTGAATATGCACTTTTGAACCTAATGGAATGATAGAAGGATCGACGGCGATAATTCGCATGCCGTTATAATAAATCGAATCAGTCACGTCATGACCAGTCGCAGTCAAAACACGACCTCCATACGCCTTATTGTCAGCAACATCGTTTGAGTAAGCTGTCGATTCGACAGTAATGACTTTTTTACTCGTTGTCGTAGACACTGGTGATGCCGTAGCGTTCTTGTTTGAAGAAGCCGCTGCCTTTTGTGCAGCTGCTCTTTCCGCTTCTTTACGTTCTTCTTCTGCCTTACGCTCTGCTTCAAGTTTAGCTAGTCTCGCCTTCTCTGCTTCTTCCTTCGCTTTCTCTGCAGCGAGACGTTCTGCTTCTAAACGTTTCTCTTCAGCTAAGCGTTTCTCTTCGGCAATTTTCTTTTGGCGAGCGATTTCCTTTTGCCTCTCTTCTTCAATCGCTTGTCGTTCTAATTCAAGTGGATTTTGAACGATTTTCTGTTCTGTCCCGATTCCGATCTGAGCAGCATCTGCTTGATTCATGAATGTGAACATTCCCATCATCGCGGTTCCAATTACTATCATATATTTAATCAATTTCATCGTAGTAAGGTCATCACCTTTCTCGTTATGTAACGAACAGATGTTAATTTACCACGACACGTCATCTTGGAGTAGCTATTTTATCGAAGTGAAATAATCCTGACATATGACATAAAAAGTGGTTACAGATTGTAACAATTGCGAAAAACGTTGCTATTGCAAGGTTTCACATAAAAATTACAGATTCGTTACAATAACACTTGTAACAAATCTGTAATCTCCCTGTCATGCTCTTCACTTATTCAATTGGCTTCAAATCATGCAATCTGAGCATCCCCCACGGCGCAACATCGACTTGAACCGTAAAAGAATTTTCACCTTCGACCGCATCCATTTCATCTTGAGGGACACGATACGACCCCATTTCTTCTATATAAAGAATACGGTCATAATAGTTCGCCCGTACTCCTCCGAGAAACGGTTTTGACTCAACTCGGTCAATCACAGCAAATCCGTCTTCCCCTTGCCCGAACGAGACGTAAACCGTACCCGCCTCCACATTTTGTCGTCCTTCAAACTCGTCATATTCAAGATAAATCGAGTCTCCAAAATATGGATCGAACGGTTCAAACGAAGTTCCCTTAAACGTGTACGTTTCCCCTACCCATGAGATGGCATAGACGAGGATGACAAACAAAATGGCAATCATAACTTGTACGGCCGGAATGACCCACATAGACAACCGTTTCATGTCGTCACACCCTTTCTTGTACGATTACGCCACCATAATCCGAGTGACAACGCAAAGACGATCAGTGCACCGATTAAGAAGAAGAGGGATACATCCAAACGGTCCCAAACATAAATGAAGTAAATCGTCATTTGGACGACTAAAAAATAGATAAAGGCGAAGATGGTGGGTTGTCTCGTCATATCTTGGCGAACGAGGTACGTGAGTGCAATGACTTCGATCATCACTGCCAATAAGACACCTGAATCTTCGAATAGCGCAAATGGGATTACAGCAAGAAAGCATACCCACAAAAGGTCGTTTCGACGATGGATTAAATAGATCGCAACGAATGAAATAGAAAGGAGTGTTGCCTCAAGAATGGATGGTGGTCTTTGAGAAAGCCAGCTTCCCGTTACATTTACTAAATATCCAATCGACAAAACAGCTGCGACAAACAGATATACAGATTGCCACCCGGCTTGTTTTCGATAAAACAAGAGAAGCACATGGAGGATAACAAGAGACCAAAGTGGCCATAGTCTACCTTCATAGTCCACATATTGACCAAAGATGTTAAATAATCCGTAAAAGGTAAGCCAAGCAAACGTCCGATCTAACGATTCTTCCACAAAATGGAACCATACCCATGTCACGATGAGTGCAAATCCAATTAACGTTAACCCGATGCCTTCGAAACTGTTTGTGACAGCCATGAACGCAGTGATAGCGGAGATGATGGAAAAGATGACGTTCTCATACATGATTCGGTGAAGGACTGCCATCGTGAAGAGTATCCAAAACAGCAAGGTCAACTGCCCCGACAGATTATACGTCGTAAAGATGACCGCCATGGTCGCCACAAAAAAGACGAATCCTAACACGCGTAATAATATGACATACCTCGGGGTTTTCAAGCGAACTCGTTCGGCAAACACATAAAATCCAACCATAAAAAGAAGAAATAGTCCAATCTTTAAAAGGTCGGGAATCGCCTGCCAATTAGCTGCGACGAAGCTAAATAGACTGAGCGCTAATAAAATCGACCCGACAATAACTAAAACGGGCGGCTTGTGATTGTTTCGCTCACTAGCCGCCCGTTGTTTATGTTCATAGTCGACTAGTCTTTTACCGGTCGATTCATCTAACAATCCCGCTTCTTGCCATTCACGAACTTTTTTGTCAATGGACACCTCAATCATCCCTTTCAAAAAAAAGGTCAGCTGGCGCGTTCAATCAATTCTAATTCTGATTTTAATAAAACTTGTTTTTCAAACTCGAGCCCGAGTTGTTGAAATTCTTCCATAATCGATACGTCTGCGATCACGGTATTGGTCAGTACGGCGGTCACTTCAGCAACCCATCCTTCACGAGTCGACTTCACGATATCACCTACGAGGAATTCTTCAGACACACCCATTCACTTCCAATCTAAATTTGTTTCTATCATTATAACGAAATTATGTCGGTTTGAATACGTTTTCTTTTATGCGTTGAATAAATTGTGTCAAAAATTTTCCAGTAAGCCCCCAAATGATGTAGTCATCGTGTTCATAAAAGGGTTCTTTCATTTTAATTACCCGTTTTTCGTACGCTTTAGCATTTGCCAAGCGATCAAGTGGGATATTTTGATCTGGGTTCATCGTCCACTCCATCTCACCATGGAACGGGTCTATCATAAGTAATGTAGATAAAGGAACGGTAAATAAATGATCAACTTCATCCGTTCCCTGTGCAGTTGGAAGCCGTGACAACATCCCGACAAACGGATAAATCAATTGTCGATGGGGTGTGGCAAGTGGCCTTAATTTACCGATGACTTCAACTTGACCAGAAGTAATCTCTAATTCCTCACACGTTTCTCGAACGGCGGCTTCAACAGGTGTTTCTCCTTTTTCAAGTCGTCCTCCCGGAAAAGAAATTTCGCCGGGCTGCTGCCGCATCGTATGGGCACGTACTTCAAAGACGACATGCCATTCCTTCTCTATTTCTACGAGCGGAATCAAAACCGCTGCTGTCTGTTCGTAATCTTCTTCCATTGTAAAGCTATTTCGAATTTGGTCTTCATTAATCAATGGCTGCACACTGTTCACTCACCTTCCATCATCGAATATCCTATACCGTTCTATACCCTACTTTTCGTTTAATCGCTGCTAATGTCGGAAATATCATTATTAATGATAGGAGTTGATCACTTTGAATGAACAAGTGGATGTACTAATCGTCGGAGCCGGACCTACCGGCCTTACCCTCGGACTGACCTTGGCAAGATATGGCGTCTCATTTCAAATCATCGACCGAAAGACGACCCCGTCGGATAATTCTCGAGCCATCGGGATTCAACCACGGACAATTGAGGTGTTTTCTCGATTAGACGTCGCCCAAGAAGTACTCGAACGGGCCCGTACGATTGAGCGGGGAAATCTCTATTTCTCAGGTCAATGGACGGCAAAGCTCGAATTTTCAAAGCTTGTCACTCCGTATCCGTTCGTGACACTGCTGCGTCAAAATGAAACAGAAGAAATTTTAGAGCGTGCCTTGCAAAAACATGGCCACGCAGTGAGACGCGGAGAGTCACTGTCTTCCATCACACAATATCCATCGCGGACGATCGCACATTTGACTGCTGAAGACGGAGCTCATCGTTCTGTCGAAGCTAAATATGTCGTTGCTGCAGATGGCGCCAATAGTTCAATCCGTCGAATGCTCGCTCTCCCATTCAGTGGGAAGTCGTTTAAAGAGGCGTGGGTATTAGCAGATTTGAAAGCAGATTGGCCCATTTCTCGTGAAGAGGTGCATATTTTCTTCTCGGATCGAGGAGTACTCGAGGTCTTTCCACTCACGGATGAAACGATTCGAATCACGGGAAACTTACGGACCGATGAGTCGTTCGTCGAATCTGACCTTCAACAATTCGTGGAACAACGTAGTCATATGCCAGTTCGCATACACGATGTCGAATGGTTCTCGCTCTTTCGGGTCCATAATCGAATGGTCGATACGTTCATCCATAATCGCATCATCCTAATGGGCGATGCCGCTCATATCAATTCACCGGTGGGGGGTCAAGGAATGAACACCGGGATTGCGGATGCATTCAACTTAGGTTGGAAGCTATGGCTCCATTTGAAGACAGGCGCACCGCATCAAGTCGTCTCGACGTATCGGAATGAGCGTGAGTATGTGGCAAGGAATGTTCTACAGACGACGAATTTCGCGACTGAGATGCTCCAGACGACACTCCCGATGCTATTACCGTTTCAAGCGATCGGGGCTGATGTCTTCACACGAGTCAATCTCGTCAATCAAAAGATCACGGAACGAATCTCGCAACTTCATCTATCGTACCCAAAAGCGTTGCGTATGCCGTTTCGTCGCGTCGCCGAAGGAAAAATATTCCCAGAGACTGAAATTTTACGAACCGACGATGGATTTCGGACGAAGATTTCAGAGATCGCCGATGGGCGCTTTCAAGTGCTCGTATTTGACGATGGCAAACGTGATTTGACGCCAATCTATGAATACTTAAATGAGTATCACCCGTTCCTTCAGACTATCTCATTGTCCAAGACAAGCCGTCCATTTTTCGACCAAGGGAATGAGCTTGCCAAGTCACTCTTTATGAAACGTGGTATTCTAGTCATCCGTCCGGACGGCTATTTGTTGCACAAGCAACACCACGTCCGTCTAAAACCGTTACAGGACAAGTTGGCTGTCTGGCTTCCACCATCTTAAGGGTGTATAAATGGAGAGCTTCACCAAATTGGTGAAGCTCTCCATTTCATTTACTCTTCAACATTCACATACAGAATACCAGGTTTCGAGAGCGTCAAATCGTAGAATGCTTCGAATGCCTCGATGTCTTCTAGCTTGCGAAAGTCAATCTTGTCAGTCTCTTCATTCGGGATGGCGACGATAATGCCTTCCTCCGTCGACTTGATCATGCCCGTTTGTCCATTATGAATCCGAACGTAGAGTACTTGCTGGTTTTCTAAGAGCGAGATCGCCTCTCGTCTCGATTGAATCGGTTTTTTCATATAATCCCCTCTTTTCCATTTTAGTATAACGTTCCGTTCGTATTGCTTTCAACTCGTCACCCTATTAAACTTGTGTAAAGAAGGGGTTGAATGCGTTGGAAACATTACTCATCATTGTGCTCGCCATCTTGTTCATCATTTTAGTCACGATTCGTACGATTCGCAACTTAAAATGGGTTCGCTTCGGTGAAGCGTTCGGGAAACAGGGCGAAGAGTTATTAGCTGATTATCATTACCTGACAGAACGGGAAATCACATGTCGTATCGAACAAGGACTTCCGACCGGTAAATTGTTAAAACCGCTCGCTAAAAATTTAGACGATCGTGTCGCGCTATTCGTACATCGAGATGATGCCGCAAAAGCAAGAGAACTTTTAAAATAAGAAGATGGCCGAATGCATCTCACTCGGCCATCTTCTTATTTATGTATCTGTCTTTCTGAGCAGTAGTAAGCGATTTGTTTGACGAGCGGCTCCGTCAACGTTTCAAGAGTCGTTTTGCTGATGACCTGATCGACGAGTGTGAAAGAATCGCCACAATTGGCCTTGACCCGCTTGAGCTTCAACTGTTCCGTCTCCGGGAAGATCAAGAAGGAATAGACCGGAATCGCTTGTCCACACTCTTTCTTCAACCGTGCCCGCACTTGTTTAGTCATTCGCTCTAGCTCCGTGACAGGATGTGGATAGATGTGCTTCCATCCCATAGACGTCTCCGTCCGACACTCACGGTTCGTCAAATGGACAGGGGCTGGAGTTCGATTTAATTGAATCAAGAATACACCTTTCGGCCCGACGAGCACGTAATGAACGAGATCCTCGCCAAATTCGACTTGTTCAATCATCATCCAGTCAAATCGACATGTTTGTCTGATGTTCTCGACGAGACGATCTGTATAGCTTGTCGGTGCCTTCATCACTTCTTCTTTCGTACGAAACAGCTTTTTTGTCTGTTGTTTGACAGGTTGTTTCTCCGTGGCCGTTAACACTTGCAACATTGACTCCACCCCCTATTCATTATTGATTATTCACTCGGCCCTACTTGCTTACCAAAGACCGCTTTTTCTAAATTTGAGATACGGCGCAGCATGTCATAGTTAGACGCAACCGGCTGTGCCGGTTTAGCAGGTTCCGCAACAGGTGCAGGCTCGCGACGCAATGAGTCATTTTCTTTTTGAAGACGTTCGATTTCTTTCATCATTTTTTCATAATCCCGGATGACCACGTCTAAAAATTGATCAACTTCTTCTTGCGAATAACCTCGTAGTGCCGTTTTAAATTCTTGTTTATAAATTGCTTCTGCCGTTAATTCGGTTTGCATCATATCACTCCCATTGTTGTTCCCATTGTTTTTCTTCCTCGATGACACGTAAATCTTCCTGTGTGATGAGAAAGACCTCCATAGTGGACTTTCGCCGAGCCCCGTCGACTAAAAAACGGGGACTTCCCTCCGTTTCTTCGTCGTATAAGGTAATCAATCCTTCTGCTTTGTCTAAAAAGAATGCAGTTTTAGCGCGTAGTTGACTCGGATCTTCGTATGGCCGCTGTGTCAACGGTTCAAAAAAGTCCGCTTCAAGTTGCAGCTGTGCAAACAATTCCTGTTCGAACGGCTTATACCGTTCATCCATATTTAAGAACGGAGGAAATACTGCAATTTTAATCGGGTACGTTTCTCTTAACTCTAACAATACTTGTCCAGCCCATAATTCACAACCATTCGTTCCACTAAAAATAAACCACTCGGCGCCCAGTTCGATGACTTCGAGTATCTTTTTACGATAAGCTTCCTGAATGATTTCAATTCCTGGATGGTCCGCTTTAAAGATGCCCAGTTCATGAGGACGATATCCTGTAACGGCTACTACTTTCATAATCGCTTCCTTTCTAGACGGGCACGGCGATGTTCTAGCTCGTCTTTCTCTCGTACAATCGTTTGACGCAAAACCGTACGTTTTTTCTCGAGCAGTTCCATGGCCCGCTCCGTATAATCAATCGCGAGTTCCACGTCCTTTTGCTTGTGCTCTGCATACTTGGCAAGTTCGACATAGCCTTCGATCGTCTGCAGCGACTCAAATAACGGGATTGCTTGCTCCATGCGACCCGTTCGCTTCAATAACATCGCTTGCCGCATGACGGCTCGCTTCGAAGGACTCGAAAGTTGTTCAAACTCTTTGAGTGCACTTTCCTGATCCCCAAGGTCATGTAACCAATGCGCACGTTCTTCTCCGAAATCTGTCTCGGGAGTCGTGACGAGTTGACTGAGTCGTGTGTAAAGAGAAACAAGGCTCAAACAGTCCGCATGATGGTGCTCAAGGACCGGCAATAGTATCTCTGGGTTCAGTTCTTTGACGTACTGAAAATAATGCATCGGAGCTAAAAAACCAGGTAAATCGTCTGTCCGTCCGTGACCGAAATACGTTTCAACTGCTTTGAGCGACACCGATTCTAATCTCGGTTTCAACAACCGTCTTGCCGCATGTAGTAGATCAACATGCCCGACGGAAGGCAATGCTTTTACCCGTGATTTGACAAACGTATGTCTCGTTTTGATTTGTGGCCAGTCAAAGGACTTCCCGTTATAAGTGACGAACCGCACCTCATCCCCGATATCCTGTAAAAAATGATAGTAGAAGGCAGTCTCAAAGGCAGGATGAGGCAAGACATATTGAATCATTTCAAGTTGATCCGCTTGAATTCTCGCGAATCCGATTAAAAAAATCGACGTCCCAGACCCACGCAACCCGGTCGTCTCCGTATCCATAAACAGGACTTGTTCAGGCTCTAGGTCGACCGTAAAGAAAGGATGCTCGGTTCGATGCATCATAAGTCTTGCATCTCCGAACGCAAAGTCGTGGTACATCTCATCAAGCGGATACGTAGTTCGGAGACGAACACACCATTCTCCTTCGAACGTTAAAATTTCTCCACCCTGTTCAATCCATTTTTGCTGCTCCACTTCGTCAGGTGAGGAGACGCGTGATGGTTCGACAGGTTCTTTCGTTTTAATTAATCTAGATAACTTTGCTTTCATAACGATCCTTTCAATGCTTGTAACTGACGGATGACTTGCTGTTTGAAGTCCCCGTATCCAATCATACCGACACAGCGAGGGCATCCGCTCTCACACGGACAGTCGGATACCGTTCGTTCCGCTGCTTCAAGTACCTCGTCTGCATCTTTATAGAGTGCCTCACTAAGACCGATGCCACCCGGATAGCGGTCGTATAAATAAACGGTCGGTTTAGTCGTGTGAGTCGACTTCATTTGAATGGTTGTAAATAAATCGAGCGTATCACACATGAGATAGAGCGGCGCAAGCCGTCTGAGTAAATCACTGACCGCTTCAAGTTGATCTTCGAGATCAGCCTCCGAATAGGCAAAGCGTTCATCCAATGTGAACCATGTCGCCGTCGTATGCAGTTCTCGCTCCGGAAGATGAATCGGGCCAGACCCGATATTCTCATGCGTCCCGAACTTAATTTTTTTAAAGAGAGTGGCCATCGCGATGACAGAAACTTCTCCGAACGTTTTCACACCATCTGTCTTGTTCTCTTCTAGCACTTTTAATTCCACGGCCAAATTCGCATCCGTATAGTAATCGACATCGACTCGGCGTACAAATGCCTTTTTTTCTTCAAAATCTAACTTCTCGACTTGATACTGCTCGGCACCATGCAAATAGATCGCCTCATCGTGCAATAGTGTCATCGCACTGAACGTGTCCATTTCGCCGATCACTTGATGTTTTGCGGTTTGATCGACAATGACGACATTTTCTTGATCGCTCGTCCGAAGCGAGATGTCATGCGCTGGGAAGGAATCCGTCATCCAATAATATTTATCGGCCCGCTCATGTAACACTTGTGCATCCGCTAAAAACTCTAAAATATCTTCCGGGTCGACCGTCCCGAACCGTTCACTTTTATGAAACGGCAATTCGAATGCGGCACATTTCATATGGTCGACTAAAATAATGAGGTTGTTCGGGTCTAAACGGGCAGCTTCCGGTGAACGGTCTAAAATCATATCTGGTTGTTCGACGACAAGCTGGTCAAGGGAAGAAGATGATGCCACAAACACCACAAGCGACTCCGAATGACGTCGTCCGGCCCGACCTGCCTGTTGCCATAGCGAAGCGACAGTGCCTGGATAACCATTCAGGACACACGCTTGCAATTGACCGATATCAACACCGAGTTCTAGCGCATTTGTTGAAACAACAGCTTTTATTTCACCATTCCGTAACCGCCGTTCAATCTCACGGCGTTCAGACGGAAGATACCCCCCTCGATAGCCAACAATCGATTTTGGACCAAGTTCTCGTCGCGTCAGTTCCTGTAAATAAGTCAATAATACCTCGACACGTACACGTGATCGTGCGAACACAATCGTTTGAATGTTCGCTTCCACGAATTTTGAGGCGATGCGTTTCGTTTCGAGCGTCGCACTCCGACGAATCCCAAGCGCTTCATTGACGACAGGTGGATTATAGAAGATAAGATGTTTCTTACCTTGTGGTGCGCCGTTCCGGTCAACCAATACAACTTCTTCTTCCGTTAACAATTCAGCAAGTTCACGCGGGTTCGCGATAGTCGCTGATGTCATAATCCATTTCGGATGACTTCCATAGTAGGCACAAATTCGTTTTAAGCGGCGAAACACGTTCGCCACATGACTGCCGAATACGCCACGATACGTATGCAACTCATCGACAACGATGTATTCTAAGTTTTCGAATAGACGAATCCACTTCGTATGGTGTGGTAAAATTCCCGAATGTAACATGTCAGGATTGGTAATAACGATATTCCCTGCATCTCTAACTTTCGTGCGGGCGGCCGGAGATGTATCTCCATCATACGTGAAGCATCGTAAGTTGCCTTCGAGTGCCTCGACCATCTCCATTAAATCACTATTCTGATCTTGGGCAAGGGCTTTTGTCGGATACAGATATAGTGCGCGTGCAGTCGGTTTTTCAATCATCTTTGACAAGACAGGCAAGTTATAACAGAGCGTCTTACCAGAGGCAGTAGGCGTTACAATCACAGTCGAATGACCGGTAGCCGTTTGTTTCACAGCTTCAGCTTGGTGCGTGTACAGTTGCTCAATTCCCCGACTTTTCAATACGTTTGTCAATTGTTCTGGTACTTGCTCCGGGATGGGCGCATATTGTGCTGGGCGCGCATCGACCGTATGCCAATGTCGTACGTTTTTCGCAAAGCTCGGGTCTTCTTTTAATTCTTTAACCATCTCTTCTACAGAGCGCGATTTCCGCATCGATTCACCTTCTTTAGTTAAGAGTTTGAAGGTGCAAGTTCTACTACGACTTCTCGGATATGATTAATCCGTTCATCTCGTATCATTCTCGATACAGCGGGCATGTGAAACAAAGTCATGCTTTGAAACGTAGCGGCAACATGCTCATTTTCTTCTTCAAGACGGGTCAGCGCGTCTTGAAACAGACGTTGCGTTGACCGCCCAAATAAGACAATGGTATGTAGTTTCGTACATTTCGAATGAACCGCTAAAAGATGTTTCGCATAGCGTTGCACCGTTTTATAGTAATCTTCGTCTGTCGACAACGTTTGGCGATTGCCACGAAGTAAGTCAGGATAATATGATTCCTCGCCCGTAAACATCGTTTCGACACCGATTCTTTTTACATAAGAATGTCCAGTCGCCTTAGCAACCGATCGGTCTTGGATGAGACGTCCGAATGGAATCGACTCTTGTAACAGCAAATGTGAAAGCTTCAGTCCGAGATGTCCACCAAGAGGCACTCCAAAATCGTCGTCTTGCAGTCGATCAATGACAAATAACACTTTCATCTTGCGTTTTAAAGAGAGTTGAACCATGTGTCACCATCCTGTTCCCTTTCTTTTCATTATAACAAAGTCGCACGAAAAACAGGGCGCACAATGTCGCCCTGTCCTCCTTAGTTATCAGTGTTGTCAGAATTGCCGTCCTCACGATTCGTGTCAGGCGATTCTTCATTCGATTGACCTTCTAACGGAGCTCCTGAATCCTCTCCATCAGTCGGTTCGTCGGTTCCTTCATCAGTGCCATCATCCGTCGCTGGTTCGTCAGGATTTTGTTCGTCAGTGGTGTCTTCGTTGTTTCCGTTACCATTGCCGTTGTTATCTTCATTCCCGTTGCCGTTGTTCTCGTCTGACGGGTTATCTTCATTGCTCTCGTCTTCAGAAGGATTTTCTTCCTCCTCTTTTGGTTCTTCTTTCGGTTCAATCGAGTAGGTCGCTTGCGCTGGTCCGGATTGCTGTTCACCCGTCAACGGGTTCGCGGCGTTCGCCACAATCGTGAACGTCGTCTCACCTTCAGGCAAGTTTGTAATATCCACACTCGTCTCACCTGTCGTACCCACGACTTTTTCAGTGCCGTCAGCAGATTTCTGCGTCACTGTGAACGTGATGTCATTATATCCGTCCGCTTTCACAGCGTCGAAATCATATGACCATGAGACAGTACCTTTTTGCGATTCTTCATCATAGTTGACACTTGCGCCCGTTGGAGCAACCAACTTCTCAGGTTGAAGGTCTTTCGGTTTCGTCCCTTTTACATAGAGCTCATTGCCAAGTGATAAGACGGAGTCCGGACGCTGGAAACGGTCTGGTTGTCCCGTCGCGTTCGTCACTTGTTGCATCATATACTCGAAATAGTATTGAGCGTAGTCTGGATCAAAAGAAGCGACTGTCGACTCTTTCGTTTTTCCTGTCCACACAGAAATCGAGTAATCTGTGGAGTAACCAGTAAACCATTTATCTTTCGGGTTTGTCGAGTTAGGCTCGTTCGTTGTTCCAGTTTTACCGGCTACATCCCAAGGAAATGCACCCGGGACATATGTTCCACCTTCAGCACTGACGACGTCACGGAGCATATCCGTCAACATGTATGCTGTATAGTCTTCCATCGCTTGCTTCACTTTGATTGGAGAGTTGATACTTGAACCGTCATTGAATTCAATTTTTTGAATCAAATGAGGTTTCGTGTACATACCGTTCGCGCCAAGTGTTGCGTAAGCAGCTGCCATCTGTGTCGTGCTCGCTTCGGCAGTACCAAGTGCGTTGGACTCATTTAGTTGATCTCCGGAATAAGAAGGCTCAATACCAACGTTTTTCACGAACGATTCGATTGCATCTTGTCCGTATTCATCACGTACTTCTTGGAATGCACGAACAGCTGGCGTATTCGCAGAAATTTTCAAATATTGACGCATCGTATTTGGACCACGGAAACCAGTGTAATAGTTGTTTGGACTGTACGTACCTTCTAACTCGGCGTCAAGCAATATTTTCCCCGTCGACCATTGTCCATTTTCAATTCCTGGACCATAGTCGAAGAACGGTTTCGCCGTCGATCCAATTTGATACTTTTCATTTGAGTAGTCACGATACGTCGTATCACCTTGTTTCGCTTGCTGGCTATCGACGATGGCGACAATCTCACCTGTTTTCGTATTCAGTACGGTCGCACCCATTCTCAAGTCCTCAGGGAAACCATTTGTTTGTAAATTGACGTTATTCGATTTAATGTCGCTATTGATTTTTGTATGCAACTCTTTATTGATTGACGTATACACTTTCAGACCTGTGCCATAAATATCTGACTGGTCAAGCCCATAATCATCTTCTAACTCTTGAAGCACACGTGAGTATATCGCACGCGTGAACGCTTCCTCTTCCGTCTCTTCACCCGGTGAGATGACGTCAGCAATCGCGACATCAAGTGCTTCGTTATACTGTTCTTCAGAAATATGACCGTCTCGTTTCATCGCAGACAAGACCTGTTCCTGCCGATAACGTGTCAACTCCTGGTCACCATTGATTGGGTCATATGCGCTCGGACGTTGTGGAAGACCTGCGAGGATGGCAGCCTCCTGATAATTGACCTCCGAGACCGGCTTGTTGAAGTAGCGTTTCGATGCTGTTTGAACACCGTATCCACCACTACCATAGTAGTTTTTGTTCAAATACATTTCTAAAATCTGTTCTTTCGTATACTCACGTTCGAGCTTAAGCGCAAGCCACTGTTCTTGAAGCTTCCGCTTCAACTTCTTATCTGTTGAAAGAAACGACTGTTTCACCAACTGCTGCGTGATGGTAGATCCACCCTCTGCACCGAAACCGTCAGTCAAGTTGGCCACAACTGCACCACCGATTCGACGCAAGTCGATTCCGTTATGTTCATAAAAGCGACGATCTTCAATTGAGACGACCGCTTGTTGCATCACTTGTGAAATATCGTCGATGGAGACGTACTCCCGAATTTGACCGGCGCCTTCGAGCGGTTCACCTTCAGCCGAAATCAGCTGAATTGGATACGTATCAACGAGTTTTTCTTCGTCAAGCTCTGGTGCCGTCGCAATCGCATATACGGTATATGCTCCAAATGCAATGACTGCTGCAATAAATAGCATGAAACCTAATAAAAAGATGCGTTTCCACATCGGTTTCTTACCTTTAGTCTTTGGTTGTTTACCAATTTTTTTACGTTTATTCGTCGTCGAATCTTGTCGACGTGCGACCCTACTTCGCTCCATTCATGGTTCACTCCTTCTATTCAATCGAGCCATTGATCGAGCACCGTCAAATAATCAATCGACGGTAAGGCTCTCGTCGGAACTTCAATCGCGTCCTGTTCAATAAAGCTGAGCGGAATCGATTTTCGTCCCGTCAGTCGTTGTTCCCACCACTGAACAAGTTGTTCCGTGGTCAATACATATTGCGTATTATAGCGACTAAAGCGGATGATGACAAAACAAATCCCTCCGTGACGTTCACACTCGCGCATATGTTCAATCTGATGTTCATGAAAATTTCCGAGCGGAAACGACGTCTTATTATTCGTTTCTTTCGCTTCAAAGTCAATGTACTTACCGCGATACACTCCGTTATAGTCGGTCGTGGATGCCTGCTTGAAATAGGCCTCCGTAACCTTAGCGGCACTGCGCTTCGGATAGTCGACTTTGACAATTTGTAACGGTGTCGGTTTCTTATGAATGACAGCTCGTTGATGAATCCGATAAAATTCATTCGTTTCATTTAACAACGTCTCTAAATTCATTCCGCGATTCGCATAGGTTGGAGAATTCGATACTTCTCTCGAAATTCCTTCCCCCTTTGGTTCCTTTGTCACTTTTGCTTTCTTACCGTTTGGATAATGGAACAATGTCGTCACCCCATACATACATATTAACAGGTCGGTCCACTCGTTCCTTCCGTCTCAGGTCTGATTGTCGACTTCTGTCGGTCGACACTTGTGTGGATTTACCGCAACACATATCGTACCAAACTCCCGTATGTTAAACTAGTATGTAAGCGATTGTGTATCCAAATTGAAAAGCTCTCGTCACGTAAGACCCGATTGCTTTTCTATGATAATAGCATCTCTTCTGTTTAGCCAAGATTGTACATCGATAAACCTAATTGATGTCATTCTGAAAAAAAGTGTGCAATTTCTGTGCAATTGATTGACCGTATCACCATTTGGAAATAAAATAGGTAGCTTAAAAAACGTTAAGGTTAAGCCGTTTTGGAGGGATTGGATGGAAAGTGGAAAGAAGTATGTCATGTTCGTCGATGAGACAGGTACACCGAAAGGCAACACACAGTTCAATTTAACTGGTGTTCTGATGGAGTACAAATATTCAATCGATGCGGATGAGACTGGATTACCTTGTGTATTAAAGCGACGCCTTCAAGCGTTTAAGCGAGATGTTTTTAAAACCGAACAGATCCCGCTACATCTAAAAGAAATTTTAAAGGCTGAACATCCTTATGGAAAAGAAGACGGCATCACAATCGACATGTTGCGTGATTTTTGGGATAAACTACCTGATTTTTTACGTGGCATCGATTGTACAATCGTCAGCGTCGAGGTCGATAAGCAGAAATTACATGATTTTTACTCGACGCCAAAAGATCCATATGTAGTCGCCTTTGCTCATCTCATGAAATCATTTTATGCTTTTTTAGAAGAAACAGAAGCAGTCAGTGCTCGTGTCGTCCTCGAATCTAGAGATGATTACCAGAACTTATTGATTCAAAAAGCATTTTTCGATATTTTCAACTCGGGTACGGTCCATCTCGATGTCGAAAAAAGTCGTCAAAAAATTAAAGGATTCATCTTCTCTGAGAAGCAGAACACAATGTATCAATCCGGTCTAGAGATTGCAGACCTCGTCTGTCTCCCGTTGTCACGTGTTCGTCGAGGTGTGATTGAGGTAAAACCACGGTTCGTCCATTATGGGGACGAGAACCGAATTTTCAAAGCGATTAAGGACAAAATTTACATTCGTAAAGAAAGTCCGGACCAAGACTTCCGCAACTGGGGCTTCAAAAAAGTACCCATCACGAAAAAGCGTCGTGAATGGAGCGACCATCCTTGGAATCATTAAAGCGAAAATGCATCGACACAGAACGTGTCGATGCATTTTTATGTGGTGACTTTCGTCGATTTCATCCGTTTCTTACCTTCCCGGCACATATGAAGCAGCGGACATGTCTCACAAGCCGGTCGCTGCGCTTTACAATGGTAGCGTCCAAAGAAAATAAATTGATGATGAAGTTTCGACCACTCATCGCGCGGGAACTTTTTCATCAATGTCTCTTCAACTTGACGGACGTTATCTTTCCAACGACAGATACCGAGACGTTTCGAGACACGCTCTACATGTGTATCTACCGCAAATGCCGGTTCATGGAAGGCGACTGACAAGACGACGTTAGCCGTTTTGCGGCCGACACCTGGAAGTGCCTCGAGTGACGTCCGGTCTGACGGCACAATCCCGTCATGCTCGTTCACGATTTTCTCAGAGAGCGCCTTCACATTCTTCGCTTTATTCCGATACAGTCCAATGCGTTTAATCAACGTCTCAATCTCCGAAACTTCTGCCGTAGCCATCGCTTCAACAGTCGGAAACGCTTCAAACAAACCTGGTGTCACCTTGTTGACTAGGGCATCTGTCGCTTGCGCAGATAGCGCGACAGCGACTACTAATTCGAATGGATTTTGATGCGTCAATTCGCAATGTGCATCCGGGAACATTTGCTTCATCGTGTCCGCTATTTCTAGCAGCTGAACTCTCGTCAACATCACTTATTCCTCCGTTGATATTCCACGACATCCTCGAGCGATTCGACTTGATGATCCTGCCAAACACGTAAGATTTTGTCCATGTATTTGAAATTTCGCACATTCCGTAATTTCGCTTCACGGAGTGCCGCCATGATGAGTTCTTCACTGAAACCATCCTCTGTCATCCATCCGACGATTTGTTCAATCTCAAACGGGGTGATCGTCCCGAATTCCCGTTCGAATGTATGAATGATGTTTTCATTCAATGTCTGTTGCGGCGTAATCTTCTCTTCAGCTTGCAATGCCTCGAAAAGTGGTAGCAAACTATATCGCTCGCTATTACTTGATGCATCGATTGCAATCAATTCTTTTTGCAACAGCCCAAGTAGCACTGACCGGGCCTCATTTTCCGACACATTCAACCGTTTCCCTAACTCGCTCGGGAGAGGCATGACGATGCCTTCACCAGTCATTTCGAGTAGATGAACGATAAGACTGAACTCAATCGGTGACAAATCGAGTCGTCTTGCATCGGTAAACAGTTTTCGCGGAATGACGACCGGACTTTGCTCGAATAATTGAATCAATTGATGTGCATCCATGTCGCACTTCCTTTCTAAGACACATCAATCGGGGAGGACATGACGTCTTCCCCGATTAATCGTTAAGGGTGGATTCGGTTTAATAGACGTGGGAACGGGATCGCTTCACGGATGTGCTCGATTCCACTAATCCAAGCGACCGTACGCTCGAGTCCGAGTCCGAAACCAGAATGAGGGACCGAACCGTATTGACGGAGTTCGAGGTACCAATCGTAAGCATCTGTTTCGTCAAGACCTTCTTTGATGATCTCTTCTTTTAGACGATCGTAGTCGTCCTCACGTTGAGATCCCCCGATGATTTCTCCATATCCTTCTGGTGCAATCAAATCTGCACACAGAACGAGTTCTGGGTTTTCCGGGTCCACTTTCATGTAAAACGGTTTGATTTCTTTTGGCCAGTGCGTGATGAATACCGGTTGATCGTGTGCGTTGGCAATCGCCGTCTCATGTGGTGCACCAAAATCGTCGCCGAATTCGATATCATCGAACCCTTCTGATTTTAAGAATGTTATTGCATCCTCATAACGGACACGTGGGAATGGTGCCTTTACTTGCGCCAATTTTTCAAGGTCACGTCCGAGAAGTTCAAGCTCGTTCTTACAGTTCGTAAGCGCTGATTGCGCAATGTAGGAGACGTATTGTTCTTGAATCTCGAGGCTCATGTCGTGATCGAAGAATGCCATCTCTGGCTCAATCATCCAGAACTCGATCAAGTGACGACGTGTTTTTGATTTTTCCGCACGGAACGTCGGACCGAATGAGAATACTTTACCGAGCGCCATTGCAGCGGCTTCCATATACAATTGACCCGTCTGCGAGAGGTAGGCTGATTGACCGAAGTAGTCTGTCTCGAACAACTCTGTCGTGCCTTCCGGTGCACTGCTCGTAAGGATTGGCGGATCGATTTTGACGAATCCTTCTTTGTTGAAGAATTCATATGTCGCACGAATGATTTCATTACGAACTTTCATGATCGCGTGTTGGCGACGTGAACGGAGCCATAAATGACGATTGTCCATCAAGAATTCCGTTCCGTGCTCTTTTGGTGTGATTGGGTAATCCACTGACTCCGCAATCACTTCTAAATCTGACACTTCTAACTCAAATCCGAGTGGTGTACGTCCACCGTCCGATTTGACGTTACCTGTTACCCATACAGAAGTCTCTTGTGTCACGCCTTTAGCGAGGGTGAACAATTCTTCAGCAACATCAGCTTTCACGACGACTGCTTGAGCAAATCCGCTCCCATCACGTAGTTGGAGGAACGCAATCTTCCCGCTTGATCGTTTGTTAGCAATCCAGGCCCCTACACGGACCGTTTGGCCTTCATAGTCTTTAAATTGGTTAATCGAAATTGTTGTCATGTTCATTTCCATCCTTTCGCTTATCGAGCGCGCTTCGTAACGAAGTCTTCTACTCGATCGAGCGCTTCTAAAACGCGTTTTAATTCAGTAGCATATGATAATCGTACGTAATCGTCCTGTCCAAAACCAGAACCTGGCACGAGTGCCACGTTCGCCTCTTCGAGAACAGCCTCACACCAATCATCTACTGTATCGTATCCGCTCTCTGTCGCGGCAACTTTTGCATTGGCATATAAGTAAAATGCGCCTTGCGGTTTCAAACATGTGATTCCAGGGATTTTGACGAGACGATCATAGACGATTTCAAGTCGTTCTTCAAACGATTGACGCATCATTTCCACATCATCCTGTGGGCCGTTATAAGCTTCCACTGCAGCCGCTTGGGCGAGAGACGTCGGGTTCGACGTCGAATGTGAAGCCAAATTCGTCATCGCACCAATAATTCTAGCATCACCAACAGCGTAACCAATCCGCCAACCTGTCATCGCATGAGACTTCGATACACCATTGATGATGATGGTACGTTCGCGCATATTTGGGAGTGTGGCAATCGATACGAATTCCGCATCACCGTAAATCAATTTTTCATAAATCTCATCGCTCACAACGAGAAGGTTGTGTCGAAGAACGACATCGGCGAGTGCCTGTAGCTCTTCTTTCGTATAAATCATTCCCGTTGGATTCGAAGGACTGTTTAAGATAACGGCCTTCGTGCGAGCTGTAATCGCATTCTCGAGTTGATTTGGCGTCAATTTAAATGACGTCTCTTCATTCGTATCGACTAGGACAGGCTCTCCGTCCGCCAATTTGATTTGTTCTGGGTAACTGACCCAATACGGTGTCGGGACAATCACTTCGTCCCCTTCATCTAGAATGGCTTGGAACAAAGCATAAAGGGCATGTTTCGCACCAGAAGCGACCATCACCTCGTTGCGTTCGAACGACAATCCACTATCGCGTTTCGTTTTTTCGATGATGGCATCTTTCAACGCTACCGTCCCGCCAGATGGCGTGTATTTTGTATCCCCATCTCGAGCCGCTTGACAAGCAGCATCAATGATTCGTTCCGGAGTATTGAAATCCGGCTCACCCGCCCCAAGACCAATGACGTCTTTGCCCGAAGCCTTGAGCGCCTTTGCTTTAGCTGTGATTGCTAACGTTGTCGATGGCGTAAGTTGTTTCACTCGTTTCGCTAATAGATGATCCATCATAATCCCCCTCTAATTCGTCACATTTGATCAGTCAGTTGAACACGTCGAATAAACTCTCCGGACTGTAGCGTATAGTATGAGTACGTATAAGATGCATCTGCTTTTGTAACCACTTCGATGAGTGCTCGCTCGTCGAACCCATATTTACAGCTGACAAGTTGTCCGCCAGTTTCCTCGATAGAACGTGCGCAGACGTCTTTCGCTTTCACTTCACCGAATTCACGTTGCTCAATCTCTAGTTTGTCATCAAGTGGAACAAACCAAATAGAATTCCCGTTTTCTTCTGAAAAAACAACATACGTATCCGTTCCATTGAACAGTTCACCCTGTTCCACTTTCAGGTTAGGTGCCTCTTCAGTGAGACGATTCGTCGCTTCCTCGACAAGTTGTTCCTTTTGGTTTTCTGTATATCCAATCGTGAAGCGATACATCAAACTAAAGACAAGGACGACACCAATCAGTGCCGTCAGTAACGAGACGATCCATTTTGTTTTTCTTGTCATTCTGTACGATAGATGGTGAAAACCATCTCTTCCTTCTTTGGATCATTCACTTTCTTCTCAAGTGAAAGTCCGAACATCAAATCTTGACTTTTTAAAGTACGATTCAATAAATCGACAATCTTATAGACGTCCGCCGTCGGTTCGATGCGTACGCTCGCAAGCGTCTCGATATTCGAATTCATATTGATTCCTCCTCCAAAACACTATACGTATCATTATAAAGCGATAATATCATGATGCCTAGCGTTATCTATCATTTCGTGTTACAGACTTTTCTTTCTCATCTAAGAACAATTCCAACTCAGACAGAGAGGTATCTAACGTTCCTTCGATTCGATCGACTTTTGGCAAACTATTGATAAACTGTTTGCCATAACGGGTCGTCTCCACACGACGATCAAATACAAAAATTGCCCCGTAATCCCCTTTTGATCGAATCAATCGACCGATACCTTGTTTAAATCGAATGACGGCTTGAGGGAGTGATAGTTCAAAGAATGGCGATTTCCCTATCGACTCAATTTTTTCTGAACGGGCTTGCATGATAGGCTGATCCGGTGGGGCGAATGGTAGTCGAACAATGACCAGGCACGTCAACGCCTCTCCCGGAATGTCGACACCTTCCCAAAAGCTTGCTGTCCCAAAGAGAATGGATTGTTCCATCCGCTTGAACTGTTTCGTCAATCGGCTACGAGAGCCTCCGCTGACACCTTGTGCGAGGAGCGTATAAGACGGGTCGAGGTGATCTTTTACTTGTTCGTAAGTCAAACGTAACAACTCATTTGATGTGAAGAGGACAAGCATTCGTCCTTTTGTCACGTTCGCAATTTGAACAATCGATTGCGCCGTCTGGTCGACAAACTGTGCAAGCGGTACATCGTTAATCAACGGGAAGTCTGATGGGATAAACAACTTGGCTTGTTCTTTAAAGTTAAACGGTGAAGGTAATACGACTCTTCGGATCGGCTCACCTTCTAACCCGAGCCGTCGCTCCATAAAACTAAACTTACCAGAGACCGTCATCGTCGCCGATGTTAAAATCGTCGGTCTCTTCTTAAACAGCCGTTCATGTAACAACGGTCCAATTTCAACCGGTTGCGTATATACCGAGGTCAACTTTCGGTTACCTAAATTCAACTCGACCCAACTGACTGCATCATCGTCTCGTGTCAACATTGTTTCATAGATGACACTCTCAAGTTCTCGAACATCCCCGATTAGTGTTTTTAAATCACCCAAGAGCGCGCGTTGTTTAAACGTCATATGCTCTTTCCGTTCATCAAGGAGTCGATGCAAATGCCTAAGTGACGTTCTGAGCGTCCGAAGCTTGTCCTCTAATCGATTCGCCACCTCACGAATCGGGCTGAACGATGAGCTTTCCCGTTCAAAACGAACCGTTTGTCGTGGTTCTTTTTTCTTCCCTAACGATTGGAGCGCCGTCAGGAGGTCTTCAAGTTCTTCTTCGACCTTGGCGAGTGATGAATCAATCTGTTGGCTAAACGCTTCCGCCTCTTCGGTGACGGATGTCAAGTCCGCCAGCTGAATGATGCGAGAATGGAATTTCCCATCCGCGCCATATCCGAACCACTTGAATAACCGATCAAATTGGATAGCGTCAAACGTTACACCAAAGTGATGCGAAGCTACTTCTTCGACTTGATGCGCCTCGTCTAGGACGAGTGGTGTATCGGTTGGCAAAATACCTGCCTGATGTTGTAAGTCGGAGAACAACAAAGCATGATTCGTTACAATCAAGTCTGCTTCTTTTGATCGAAGCACAGCTTTTGTGAAAAAGTCACGACTATACCATGGGTCAAATCGACCGAATTCACTCGAAGCATCGGCTTGAATCAAACGTTTGAACGAGGCGGGACCTTGCGTCGCAGATCCTGGAAAGGAGAGCTCTTCTAAATCTCCAGTCTCCGTTTCCGTCAGCCATACGAGGACCATCGCTTTACACATCGCTACCAAGAGTCCGTCATTTGATTCATCTAGTATCATCTCAAACTTACGTAAATCGATATAGTTTCGTCTTCCTTTTAAAAGTGTAAATTCAATCTCAGGAAAAATTTGGCGAAGTACCGGTAAATCTCGATTTAGTAATTGTTCTTGCAATTGTATCGTATGCGTACTAATAACAACTGGTCTTTTCGTCTCGAGTGCATGATGGGCACTCGGAATCAAATACGCCAACGTCTTTCCTGTCCCGGTTCCGGCTTCAACCAATAACGTCTCCTCGTCATCTAACGCTTTATAGACGTGTCGCATCATTTCAAATTGACTTTGTCTCGGCTCGAACTGCTCAAAAAGTGACGGGAGCGTCTCTTCAATCGTGCGAAGTAGGAACGGTTCAAACGGTTCGCGATCTTCGGCCGGAACAAATCCGTCTGTCGGTCGATGTAGCGCAATTTTTCGATGTATATCAAAGCGTGACTCGTCGTCCGGTCGAATCCCAACCTCCAAAATCAATTCATCAAATAACGGTTCGATGTGGCTTGTCCACGACTCAGACAAGACGCGAAGTTTCTTCAATGTCACCATAGGTAAATCGCGTAATCGGTCGAGCATCCGGATGAAAAGCTCGGCTGTCGCGTCGGCATCACTAAGTGCCCGATGCGCGTCTGTATGTATGAGGTTAAATGTATCGGATAATGCTTCTAGCGCATGGCTCTCCAATGTCGGATAAAGAATACGAGCCAATTCTACCGTATCAATCGCTCGTCCTTGAAATGGAAGATACCCAGCTTGTTCAAGACTCTCGTTTAAAAAAGTTAAATCAAAAGCGACGTTATGCGCGACAAATACCCGACCATCTAACATCTTCCAAATGTCGGGAATCACATCTTCGAATGTCGGTGCATCACTTACGTCATCATCACTAATCGTTGTTAATTGCGTAATAAAAGGTGGGATTGGTCGACTCGGTCGAATCAAGGTGCTGTAGCGCTCAATCACTTCACCATCTCGTACGACGACCGCTGCAAACTCAATCAATTCATCACCGGACTTAACGGAATGTCCCGTCGTCTCTATATCCACAATCACATACGTGTCCATAACATCCATCCCATCTTAGGCACGCTCGTGCTTTCTATCTGTCTCATCTTACCATAGAATGAACGACGAAAAAACGGGGATGCCTCTGTCGACACCCCCGAATAATTCACAAAATTGTATGGGCAATCTCTTCGTAAAGAAGTTGATCTACCTCGTTTTGCTCGTTCAATACAGCAACTTTTGGACGGTGCGTATTTGCCTCTTCCGCAGTCATTTGACCGTACGCCATGATAATGACGACATCACCGACTTGGAAATGGCGTGCTGCCGCTCCATTCAAACAAATCACACCAGATCCACGTTCTCCTTTGATGACATACGTCTCAATGCGTGCCCCGTTATGGTTATTTGTGATGTGCACATGCTCATTTTCCATGATGCCTACAGCGTCCATCAAATCTTCATCGATTGTAATCGAACCGACGTAGTGTAAGTTTGCTTCTGTCACCGTTGCCTTATGAAGCTTAGCGTGCATAAATGTTCGAATCATTGGATTCACCCCTTCTTCCAAATCACATTATCAATCAATCGGGCCCGTTCAAACTGAACGGCCACCGCAAGTAATAGTTCATCTGAGTCGTTTGAGGCAATACCGAGTGTCGGATAATCGACGAGTTCTACATAATCGATTTGACTGTTCGGAATCTCGTTTAATCGTACAGTCAGTTGTCGTTTCACTTCTTCAATCTCAAGACCTGCCTCAAGCGTTTCTCTTGCTGCCCTCAGCGCTTTAAAGATTTGACTCGCCTCTTCTTTTTCGACGTCAGACAAATACACGTTTCGAGAAGACTTGGCAAGTCCTGTCTCCTCACGAATAATCGGGCAACGTCGAATCTCGACCGGCACAAAGTAATCTCGGACATAGCCTTCAATGAGAGCTACTTGCTGGGCATCTTTTAGACCGAAGTACGCACGTGTCGGTTGAACAAGATTAAATAATTTAGAAACGATTGTCAATACACCATCAAAGTGACCAGGACGACTCGCTCCGCACAGTACGTCAGCTCCCTTTCGAATGGAAACGCGTGCCATATCGATTGGATACATCGTTTCCGTCACCGGATAGAACAGAAGGTCGACACCTGCTTCTCGAGCCAACTTTTCATCTCGTTTAAAA
Organism: Exiguobacterium sp. s57; assembly: GCF_018617685.1. Lineage (NCBI taxonomy): Bacteria > Bacillati > Bacillota > Bacilli > Caryophanales > Exiguobacterium > Exiguobacterium sp. s57. The sequence goes on along the minus strand of NZ_JACSKR010000001.1, from coordinate 218,646 downwards.
TCTCGTGGATAACGATCGAGGTCTTCGTTCGGACCGAACTGAGTCGGGTTAACAAAGATACTCATGACAACAAAGTCATTTTCGCGACGCGCATTTTCGACGAGACTCATATGACCTTCATGTAAATAACCCATCGTCGGAACAAAGCCGATGGTTTGATTAAACGGTAAAGCGTGACGTAATTCTTCGACAGTCGATACAATCTTCATCATTTTCCTCCATACAACGAGTCGAGTAGTGACTCATCCATCGTGAACGTATGGCGTTCAAGCGGGAAGTGACCATTCTTCGTCTCTTCGACATAAGAACGGATGGCATCAGTCGCCACTTCACTCACATCCGCATACGCTTGAACGAATTTAGGGAGACGATCGACTCCATATTTCAAGACGTCATGGTAGACGAGGACTTGGCCGTCGACATCCGCTCCCGCACCGATTCCGATGACAGGAATCGTCAATTCTTCCGCGATTCGTTTTGCCAATTGATGAGGGACACATTCGAGAACGAGCATCTTCGCACCAGCCCGTTCAGCATCTAAGCTATCACGAAGGAGCATTTCAGCAGCCTCGAGAGACTTTCCTTGTACTTTATATCCTTCTAGCACCCCAACCGATTGAGGAGTCAATCCTAGATGGGCAACACAAGGCATTCCTACTTGAGTGAGACGTTCAATCGTTTGAAGTACTTCACCGGCACCTTCTAGTTTGATGGCATCCGCATGGCCTTCTTGGAACATGCGAGAAGCTGCTTGAAGCGTCCGATCAAAATCTCCATGATATGTCGCAAATGGCATATCCACAACGACGAACGTATTTTGTGCTCCACGGCGCACTGCTTTCGAATGATGGAGCATATCTTCCGTTGTCACGGGGATTGTCGAGTCGTAACCGAGGACGACCATACCGAGTGAGTCGCCGACTAAAATCAAATCTACCCCAGCCGCCTCGGCAAGTTTGGCTGATGGATAGTCATACGCCGTCAACATGACGAGCTTTTCCTGCTCATTCATCTTTTTTAATAGCGAAGTCATCGTGTGCATGTGTTTCTCCTCCTAAACGTGGAGACAGGAAAGAATAAACGCCTTCTTACACGATTGGCAAGAAGGCGCACGAAAAACAAATTCATGGTTTTCATGAGTTAGTGTCCTTCTGTCCCTGTCAAAATGATCAAGGCAGACAACTGAATGTGACAGTCTGCAAGCGCGGTACACTTCAAGAATCGATAGCGTCCGACACATTAAGTATAGACGATGGTCTCGCTTTCATCAATCATTCCACACTGCAATCTCTGCAGAGTAAATCGATTCAATCTTTCCTTCTTCTTCAAGAAGTAAAGCTCCTTCATCGGAAATACCTCGCATTACGCCCGTGCGAGTTGTTCGGGAAGCATGTATAGTAACCGTTTCATTTAAATAAGCAGCATGTCGCATCCAATTTGTGCGAATCGGCGCAAATCCTGACTCGAGGAATTGATCGTACTCGATTTCGAGTTCTGTTAATAGGTCGGCTAGTATCTCGCTTCGATGATATTTTGTCTCGGTCTCTAGATAGAGTGAGCTGGCCCGGTGCGCTAGCTCTGTCGGTATTTCTTCACCGTTTACATTTATCCCAAAACCTAAGATGACCGCCTGGATACGATCGCCTTCCGTCTGCATCTCTGTCAAAATGCCGCCAATTTTCTTTCCATTCATCAGTAAATCATTCGGCCATTTGATTGTCACATCGATATTTCGGTTGTTGAGCGCCCTTGCGAACGCACTTGCTGCCATCAAGGTCAATTTCGACGCATCTCGAATCGGCAACTCCGGTCTCAGGATAACGCTCGCCGCAATATTAACATGCTTTGGATTATGCCAGTTACGACCAAGTTGCCCACGACCCGACGTCTGTTCTTCGCTGATGACGAGCGTTCCTTCCGTCACGTGTTGTTGTGCGAGTTCATGCGCAATTCGTTGTGTCGTATCGACTTGATCGAACGCATGGACGACTTGACCGAAACGTCCTTTACGAAACGAGACAAAGGCTGGCTCATCAAACCGATCACTCTGTTCAAGCAATTGATATCCTTTCCTTGGAATGGTATGAATCGCATATCCGTCTTGTTTAAGGGTTTCGATATGTTTCCAAATAGCGGTACGTGAAATATCTAATTGACGTGCCAGCTCTTGACCGCTCCATACTTCACCGTCTTGTAATAATGTCAGGACACGCCCGCGCGTTGAAGCCATCGTTTCGCCTCCTCTTTCAATACAGTCTCGTGGTTCGGCACCTCTTGTAAGACGACGCGCTGTTCAAGGTCGGCCAACAGATGCTTGATGGTTTCCCCTCTCGCCCCGAGTTCAAGGGCATCTCGTCCGTTAAACATCATCTCTTTGCGTGATTTCATCGGAAGCGACTGTTTCAGTTCGTGGCTACGGTCACTTTCTCCGTTCATTCGGAAATAGGTCGAGAGCGTGTGTTCGTCCGTCAGATAAACGGTCATCGTATCAAGTCCCACCTCACATAATCGTGCAAGCGTACGTGCCTCTCGTTTAATAGTGTTAGATCGTTTCCACGGCAGAAGCCAATCCTCGTCTTTCGCATGATAGATAAAGAGCGCCCATCCACTGACCGCATTCACCGGTGTTCGCACGTCTTCCTGTACACATCGCATCAGTTCTGTCGAAACGTTCGGTAAGTAGTGATGAATACCGAGCTCAATCATTTCACCTAACGCCCGTCTGTAGGCAGGACCGGTCAACAGTTTTTCAAATTCGATTGCGATGCGCTCCATCGCAATGTGTTCGAGCCTGTGACCAAGCCTATTCGCTGCGTGGCGCAACTCCTCATGCAACGTGAAGTCGAGCTGCGACATAAACCGGAGTGCACGCATAATGCGTAGAGCGTCCTCTCCGAACCGCTCGTATGGGCTTCCGACCGTCCGGATGATTCGTTCCTCAAGGTCATGTTGACCACCAAACAAATCAACGACTTGCCCATCATGGAATGCCATCGCGTTCATCGTGAAATCACGACGCAACAAATCCTCTTCTAGCGACACCCCTAGCGCGACATGGTCGGGCCTTCTCGAATCCGAATACGAGCCTTCCGAACGGAATGTCGTCACCTCGAACGGGTGATGATTGAGAATGACGGTGACCGTTCCATGTTCAATACCGGTCGGGACTGATTTCGGGAACAGCGTCATCACCTCTTCAGGAAAAAGTGAGGTCGCCAAATCAATATCGTCTGGCAAACTCCCGAGCACATAATCGCGTACGGCGCCACCGACAATATAGGCTTCACCGCCATGGTATTCAATTGTTTCGATGATTTTTTTTGCATATTCCCATTCTGTCATGATGTCACCACCTGTTCATACAAACGCTCATATTCGGTCACGATGTCTTGCGAGGCAAAGCGTCGGGATTTCTCTAATCCGTTCTGGCTGAAGCGTTCTCGTAGCGGATCATCTGTCAACATACGTTGTATCGCCTCTGCAGCCTGCGTCACATCTCCTCTCGGTACGACAAAGCCGTCCTCGCCATCTGTGATCACTTCTGGGAGACCTCCTGCGTCACTTACGACTGACGGCACGCCTGTCGCCATTGCTTCGAGGGCGACGAGACCGAATGCTTCTTTATCTGATAACAAAACATGAACGTCACTTATTGCGAGAAGGGCGGCGACTTGTTCTTGCTTTCCTGCAAAAATGACCTGTTCTTCAAGTCCCATCTCTGCCACGAATCGACGCATCGCCCCCATCAGCGGACCGTCACCTACAAGCAATAGCTTTTTGTTCGGCACATCCATTTTGTCGAATGCTTCCAAAACCAGGTCGACTCGTTTGACAGGACGGAAGTTCGAGATGTGGATGACGACCCGGTCCTCTTTCGACAAGCCGTATCGTTCCCTTAGCGTCGGGTCGAGTTGAGGCGTATAGACCGATTCGTCGATAAAGTTGTGAATGACTCGAATCGGTAAATCACTCGCAATCCGCTCTTCAGTCTCTCGCTTCAAACTGTGTGACACGGCCGTAATCGCGTTCGATTGACGCAATCCGTATAAAATGGCAGGTTTCAATTCCTCATCCTCACCGAGCACCGTGATGTCCGTTCCATGTAACGTCGAGACGATTGGAGTCTTCACCCCTGCCATCTCACGACCGAGCGCTGCACATACGGCGTGCGGTACCGCATAATGGGCATGTATGACATCGAGCCCGAACGTTTGGATGACACTTGCGATTTTCGCTGAAAGCGTCATGTCGTACGGTGGATAACGGAAGACCGAATATTGGTTGATCTCGACTTGATGGAACGTAATATTCGGATGGTAGGCGTTCAGACGAAACGGCATGCTACTCGTGATGAAATGGACGTCATGTCCCCGATCTGCGAGCTTCATCCCGAGTTCTGTCGCCAAAATCCCCGAACCACCGACTGACGGATAACAAAGAATCCCGATTGAATACTTCATGCAAGATCACCTGCTTGTTTCACGACATATGGTCGAACACGTTTTAATCCTTCCGCGTACGCCACACCGATCAAACTACCAAAATGTCGTTCGCGGGCGACGACTCGTTCCACGTACGCGTCAGTCAAAGGTGTCTGTACCCCATCCACAGGTGTGAATTGACTCGCATAACACTGTAACGCCTGTTTTTTCACTTCAATCATGTCACTAATATCCACACACACATCCGGCTCTACGTATGCATTAATCATGTACTGATATACACTTTCCGGACGGTATGCGTCGAGATCAGGTAAGTATTTGCGGATGCCGGCATTAAACAGCGCCTCGGTCACGAGGTGTGCGCAGGCCGCATGATCCGGATGACGATCGACCTCATAGGGATACAGCAAATGAGTCGGGCGCTCATTGCGAATCAAAGAAACGATGGCTTTTAGTTGTTCCTCACTTCCGTCGATTCCTCGGTCTTTGAACCCTAAATTTACACGGCGTACACCTAACACCGAATTTGCTTCGCTCGCTTCTTGTTGTCTCATTTCGACATCTCCATTAGAAGACAACTCCGCTCTCGTCAAATCGACATAAACGACTTCAATCTTCTCTTTCGTCCATTGGGCGGTCATGCCGGCGATCCCGATTTCAATATCATCTGGATGTGCCCCGATGGCTACTACTTTCATTTACATCACCTCTTCTTTGAAAAGTATAGCCGACTCGTTTCTGAATGTCATATGTTCAGGCTAGTCAACTGAACTGTTTTTCGAGTACTCTATCTAAGGGGGGGTGAACCTGATGACGGTACAATTACCGATTCGCGTTCGGAATATTATTTTTATACTAATAGGTTCGTTTATTTTTGCATTCGGCGTTTATCACTTCAACGTCCAAAATAATTTGGCTGAAGGTGGATTCACCGGAATCACATTGATCCTTCGTGGTCTGTTCGATATTTCGCCATCTGTCACCAACTTGGCTCTAAACATCCCACTCTTTTTCATGAGTTATAAACTGTTAGGTCGAACGACCTTCATCTATACGCTCATCGGGACGTTCTCATTTTCACTTTGGTATGCGCTTATCGCTAAATACTCGACGCTCGTCATCGACTTGACAGACGACATGGTGCTTGCGAGTCTCTTCGCTGGTCTCTTTATCGGGGTCGGGCTTGGTATCATCTTCAATAACGGTGGCACGACTGGAGGAGTGGATATTATCGCTCGTCTCGTACAACGATATTTTGGTTGGTCAATTGGCAAGACGTTTCTCATCTTTGACTTCTTTGTCATCGTCCTCAGTTTGACTTATCTCGATATCCGCGAAGCGATGTATACACTTCTCGCCGTCTATATCGGGGCTCGTGTCATCGACTCGATGCAGGAAGGGACATATGCTGGTAAGGCAGCGATGATCATCAGCGACCATCGGACCGCCATTGCGGACGGGATCCATGCGACGATGAATCGTGGAACGACAAGATTGCTCGCAAAAGGTGGCTACTCGAACCGAGAACTCGAGGTCCTCTACGTCGTCGTCGGTCGAAACGAAGTGAATCGATTGAAAACAATCGTTAAACAAATCGATCCGCACGCGTTCGTCACGTTCCACCATGTTTATGAAGTCGGTGGAGAAGGATTTACGTTCGACGAGAACCGTATGCCGCTGAAATAAGGTCATACAAACATCGCTCCGTTCACTTAATGAACGGAGCGATGTTTTATGTCTCGATTTGGAGAACTTCAAATTGAAGTGCACCACCTGGTGATTCAATCTGAACAATTTGGCCGGCCTCTGCACCAATCAACTCACGACCGAGTGGCGATGTGATTGAAATGGTCCCATTTTCTATGTTTGCCTCGGCTTCACCGACAATCCGATAATTTTCGGTCTCATCCTCTCCCACTTCTCGAATGACGACCTTGTTACCGAACGTGACAATTTTCGATTGTTCCGACTCGATGATGACCGCATCATCAAGCACCCGTTCAATTTCTAAAATATCGGTCTCAATCTGTTCATAATGATCGACTGCCTCGGCGTATGTGACATCCTCTCGGAAATCGCAAAACTTACGGGCAGTGCGAAGGCGTTGCCGTGCATCCGTCTTTTCGTCTCTCAACTTCGAAAGTCTAGTCTGCAGTTGATTGTGACCGTCTACCGTCAGTTTTGGTTTCATCATCAAACATTCCTTTCAGACAATAATAAAAATCCCGTCATTCGACGGGATTCACTTCTATTCATCACGTGGCATAAAGACGATGAGCGCCAAGCGAATGAGTTCGGCAACCGCAACGAGTGTTGCAGCCACGTATGTCCATGCGGCAGCATTCAACACTTTTCGTGCACCTGTCTCTTCCGTCGCCGTCACGATTCCGTGCGACGTCAACTGAGTCATCGCACGCTTCGAAGCATCGAACTCGACCGGTAACGTGATGAGTTGGAATATGACCGCCCCGAGCATCATGATGACACCGAGTTGTGCAAGTCCGAGTGCGCCGAACAAGAAACCACCAAGTAATAATGGGAATGACAAGTTTGATGTGATGTTGACGACAGGAACAAGACTATGACGAACACGCATCATCTTATAGTCCGTTGCATCTTGAATCACGTGACCGATTTCGTGCGCCGCGATTGCAGCCGATGAAATCGTCGAGCCTTGATACACTTCACGCGACAACCGTACAACTTTATTGACCGGGTCGTAGTGGTCGCTCATCAATCCATCGACCATCTCGATTCGAACATTATGAACACCGTTTTGTTTCATGATGAAATCAGCTACTTGTGCACCTGTGACACCGCTTTGGAGCGGTTTTTGTAGAAACTGTTTATACGTACTTTTCACTCGCATCTGGGCCCATAATGGAATGAGCATAATCAGTGCAAGATAGAAAATATAGCCACCTAATGACATTTTCTATTTCACCTCTGAATGTATTTGATAATTTGATTTTACATTCTTATGAACTTATTTTCAAGCGATGGACGCAGGACGAACGCATATCCCATAAAAAAACATAATCCCGTCAACCAGAACGAGCCGTAGCCGATCCACATAATCTCTTCTGCGAGTGACGGATAACGTGGCCATTGACCGAGCACATAATCTACTACGTCGTTATGAATCACCCAAATTAGAGAACAGACAAACGATGCAACCGTCCATTTCATAAACGGAGCATAGATGAGTGCTTGTAAAGCCATCGCACCGTGCGAAACCATCAACATGACTGCCATCAAGATGGTAATGGTCGGTGCATCCGCCGGTAGCTTTCCTAAATACATAATATTCATTATGACTGCCCAGACTCCATATTTAATCAAAGTAATAAACGCAAGTGTCTCGAATAACGGGGAGCTTTTTTTCATCATCCATAATCCGAGCACAATCGTAAAGAAGAGAGATGCCGTCGGACTGTCCGGGACGAATGGCCAATAAATATATGGAGTGTCTCGTAGTTGCGGTTCATACCAGATATAGCCGTAAATCGTACCCCCTAAGTTAATCATGAAAAGAATGGTTAGTACGATTCGATGCGTCAAGAAAGGTTTTAAAAACATCGGGTTCATTGTCTCAATCCTTTTTTCTTTCAGTTTATCGTAATTAAAGTAAAAAAGTGTAGCCCGGTATTCAGGCTACACTTTATGGCTTACTCGTTATTTTCGCCGCCTTCACCATATGAAGCGATGAATTCAGATAATACTTGTAAATCTTCAGGTGAGCCGTCCCACTGTCCAGCAGGCATCGTCCCAATTCCATTTACAGCGATATCCGCAATCTCGTCAGCCGTGTACGTCGTACCGACCAAGCCAGGAGCCGCTGCTCCACCTTCTAGGTTTTGACCGTGACAATTCACACATGATTGAGCCGAATAAATCTCATATCCCGGTGCCGCTGTATCAATTTCAGGACCTTCACCTGGAACTTGAAGTTCACCTTGAGCGTGGACTTGATCCCAGTGTGTCGTTTGAACAGATTCCCAAGTCAAGTAAAAGACCGAGAGAATACCGAGCAACATGAAACTGATGGCGACTGGTCGCTTAGCAGGTCGACGCTCTAGACCTTGGTCAAGCCAAGGTGCGATGAGAAGTGCCGTAAACGCCAAACCTGGAATGATGACCGTACCGAGCAAAATCCAGTCTCCAGCAGCGAATTGATATTTTAACAACTGATACAAGAACAAGAAATACCAGTCCGGTAATGGAATGTATGACGTGTTCGTTGGATCGGCGATATTTTGAAGCGGTGCTGCCTCGACGATTGTCAAAGCGATGAAGCCGATCAAGAAGACCGACCCTACCATCCACTCTTTAAGCAAGAAGTTTGGCCAAAACGCTTCTGTGCGTCCTGGATATTCTGAATAGTCTTTTGCAATGTTTTGTTTCCGATTCGAGATTCCTACTCGAGAGTCGGTTACAAATTTCATCCCTTTACCGCGATGCATATCGTTTCTCCTCCTTTTTCTCCTCGAATCGGTTTATAGCGGTCCAGAAATACCTTGTTTACGAATCATCAAGAAGTGGGCTCCCAACAATCCAAACAATGCCGCCGGTAAGAAGAAGACGTGGATCGCGAAGAATCGTGCGAGTGTGCTCGCCCCGACAATCTCACCACCGGCGAGAAGTGTCTTCGCAATACCACCGATGACCGGTACACTCTCAGCGATTTGAAGCGTAACTTTCGTTGCGAACAATGCTTTCATGTCCCAAGGAAGCAAGTATCCTGTAAGTCCAAGCGCCAAGACGACGAAGAACAAGAGAACACCAACAACCCAGTTAAGTTCACGTGGCTTCTTATACGATCCCGTGAAGAACACGCGGAGCGTATGTAAGAATAACATGACGATGGCGACTGATGCGCCCCAGTGGTGCATCCCACGTACAATTTGTCCGTGTGCGATTTCATTTTGTAAGTAGTACACTGACGCGTGAGCGTTAATGATGTCTGGTACGTAATACATCGTCAAGAACATCCCCGAAAGGATTTGAATGACGATTGTAAAGAACGTCAAACCACCAAAACAATAGACAAATGCAGAGAAGTGATGAGCAGGGTTGACGTGTTCCGGTACTTCGTGGTCTGCGATATCGCGCCAAAGTGGTGTGATGTCTACGCGTTCATCGACCCAATCATAAATTTTTTGTAACATCGACTAGTCCCCCTCTCACTTCTGTGAAATTGGGCTACCTAGATATAGGAACCCATCTTTTTCTTCTTTTTCATAACGAGCAAGTGGTGCTGTTGGTGGTGTACCTGGGATGTTCGTCCCATCTTTTTCATACCGTCCTAAGTGACATGGGCAGAAGAATTCAGTTGGACGAGTTGGATCACCCGCGTAAGCTACTTGACAGCCGAGGTGTGTACAAATCGGAGAAAGTGCGACAATCTCACCACTTTCTGTTTTGTAAACCCATGCTGAAAGTGTTTCTTCAAATTCGTACCAAGCATCTTGTGTTTGTTTCTTAAAGTCGACACGTTGCGGCTCAGTCGTGATGTCATCAAGACTCATAACTTTTACTTTGTCGCCTGCTCCAGTTTTTTTCAAGACCGGATCGATCGCAAAGTTGACCATCGGACTGATCAATGTTGCCGCCATAAAGCCACCTACTCCAGTCAGTGTGTACGTTAAGAACTGACGGCGTGTGACTTTTGACCCATTTTGAGCCATTTCGTTCCCCCCTCATTCGTGTGCATAACCCCATAATTCTTTATGCATTCTTCACAAAAATTTCTCACTCAACAAAATAGTATATCAATAAAACCTCTACGTCAACCGCTTCATGTCGCCATCCAACGGCTCGAAAGCTCTGTGATAACTTGTGTCGCAAAATTTTGAACCATCGTGTGCGCTTGATCGCTCGACATCGCTCCTAACGCAAGCGGCGGTACAAACATAATCGGCAAATCATACGATTTGAAACGGACGTCTGACGCAATAAACAATACGTGAGAAAATCCGGATGAATCCGCTTTTGTCACCACATCTTTTGCCAATTCCACTCCGGCTTCGACATCGGTGTAACTAATTGGCGGGCTGAGCATCGTTCGACCAGATAACTGACGTTCTGTTTCAACCGTGACGGCATGAATCACTTCATAGCTTTCGGCTTTACGAACCATGTCTTCACCAAACGCCAATTCTGCGAGCGGAACGATGAGCGTATCGACATATTGTCGTTCGGCAATCGAGCGCAGTGCCCCTTGACTATCGAACCTCATCTTTTCCCTCCTCTCCAACTTATCTCATCATGTCTATTGTAGCGTACATGACATCGCTCACATTCCAAACTTATGAACGAACTGTGAAATAATTGTGTATTCCTACGTTATTAATATACCAAAAAACAAGCGACTACCGGAACGGAAGCGCTTGTTTTTTTCAAAATAATTTCGCTGCCCGCACTTGATGGAGTTGACTCGTCAAGTTACGGAATAAATTCTCGTCTCTGCGATCAAGCGCCTTATCGATTTCAATCAATAATCGCTCTTCTTCAAATTGAGCAACAGAGGCTTGTATGACCGTTTGGGCAGAGGAGGATACTTCATCTTTCACTTCCGCCACAGGCTCAAAGGGATTCTGTTCCACGATGTCCACCCAATTCTCATCAATCATCATGCCTTGAAAATTTAACTCCACATAGATTGGCCCATCGTGTAGACGAATATCATGATAGGCTTTCTCAGGATTCATGGTCACAAGGTCTCCCCGTCGGTATCGAAACGGTTCGCCGTCAAAGCCGTAAGCCGTCATCACAAGACTTCGTGGCGAGACCGAGGCGTTTGTCACGAAATGAACGTTTCCCAGCTTATCAGGATGTCTCAACCAATAGTCAAGAATCCACTTTGCTTCGCGCTTCCGAAGTGTATGATGAGCGACGAATCGCTTCAAAAATTTCCGTTTCCGCTCGACCATCTGACCTCATTCCCTTCCCTTTATCATTCTACGTCATCAGACAATTGTTCGAGCTGATCTTCGAGTACTTGACGATCTTCGAGATCGACCATCAATGCAAGCGATTGCTCGACCACACGTCGTGCTTCTTGTCTACGACCTTCCTCTATCAACAGTGTAGCCCATTCCGTCACAAATGACACGTCCTCTTTCAAAATCGGTTCGATTGATGCATACAGACTGACCGCTTCTTCGTACTCTTCGAGCTCATATTTCGCTTTCGCCTTATACCATGTCATGAGCGGTGACGTCGTGTGGTCTTCGAGTGCGTCTATTGTTTCGAGAACATCATCGAATTCTCCTGCCTCGAACAAAATTGATAAGAGGAGTTCTGTCGCTTGAATCGATTCCGGATTTAACACGAGCGCTTCACGGAGTTCCTTAATGGCACCTTCTCGATTTCCAAGTTTGAGAAGCAGTTTTGCTTTGACATGACGAAGCTCATCATTGTAATCGTCACGTGTGATGCCCTGGTCAATGATTTCTAATGCTTCTTCCGTTTGTCCGATTGCATCGAGCGACTCGGTATAAGGAAGGTAAAGCGAAGTAAAGTCCGGGTCCATCGCCTGAAGTTCTTTGAACTGCTTAATCGCAATTTCCTCTCGTCCAATCCGATGTGCCGTCATCGCATGACCGAAGACGGTATTCAAATCACGATGGGTTGTTGATTCGTACTCTTCAAGCGCCTCTTCGAACGAGCCGACCATCGTGAGGGCCTCTGCGTAATCCGCCTGATAATCAATTTCTGAAGGTAGTTTCATTTTTGGAAGTCGCGCATAGAGCGGGATCGCTTGTTCAAATGAACCGGTCGATGCGTAAAGTTCGGCCAAGCCATAGATCAATAACGGTTCGTCTGGGTTCTTTTCAAGTGCTTCCATCAGTTTTTTCACGGCCACTTCATCCAACCCTTGAGATTGATATAAGTCAGCTAACAAGACGAGGCTTCTCACTTGTGTTTCCGCGTCATTCGACTTGATTTTCTCAAGAACAGCAATCGCTTCTTCTTCCCGGTCGCTATCTAAATACGCTTCCGCGAGTGATAGGGCAACGTTTGGGTCCCCTTCGTAATCGACGTACAGTTTAGAAAGTACTTCGGTAGCACGGTCGGCAAGACCTAGTTCTAAATACAGGTCAGCAACCGCTAAGCGATCATCATCTGACCCTTCTTTCTCAAGTTGTTCAATATGCATGAGCGCATGTTCAGTCTCACCAGACTCAAGCATCTCGATTATATGTGTTAATGCTGATTCATCTAGCATGTTTCGTCCTCCTGGCCTTCGGTTTGTCGTTATTCTATCTTACGTTGAACCCGTTGTAAATCTTGACGGAATCGCGGATAGCTGACATCGGATGCTTCTATTTCTTCAATGTGAACGAATTCATCTGTCATGAGTGCGGCGATTTGTAACATCATGGATAAGCGGTGATCTCCATACGTCGTGACACTTCCTCCGTGAAGTCGACTCGGATTAACGATGAATCCGTCTTCTGTACCGATGATGTCCACACCAAGTTTTCTGAGTTGTGAGACGACCGAATCAATCCGGTCTGTCTCTTTCACCCGAAGTTCCGCAGCGTCTTTCACGACTGACGGTGAGTTCGCCTGTGAGGCGACGAGTGCAAACAATGGCAATTCATCAATCTGTGAGGGAATCATGTCCTTTTCAACAACTGTACCGGATAGTGCGCTCGTCTTGACCGTGACGTCACCGACGATCTCTTCTCCGACCAGTCGTTCATTGGAAATGACGACGTTCGCCCCCATCCGCTCAAGCGTCCGTAAAAAGCCGATTCGTGTCTCATTCAAACAAACATCTGTTGTCGTCACCGAGCTTCCAGATACGATGGATGCCCCGGCCCAGAAAAAGGCGGCCGAAGACGGATCCGCCGGCACGTTCACCGTTGCTCCAATCAACCGAGATGGGTCGACGCGAATGACGCGCTCCCCTTTTTCCACTTCGACAGATAGTTTCGCTCCGAATAGTGGTAACATACGCTCTGTATGGTCTCGTGACAACATCGGTTCGCGAACAATCGTCGTTCCCGAGGCGCGTAATCCGGCGAGTAGAATGGCTGACTTTACCTGGGCGCTCGCCACAGGTAACGTATAGTCAATGGATTGAAGCATCGCCCCTTCGATGAAGAGCGGTGCCTGATCTCCTTTGACGTGTGCTCCCATCTCACGTAACGGCGCGGTAACCCGTCGCATTGGACGTTTCGATAGCGAGTCATCACCCACAAGTTCAAATGACCCGTTATAGCCGGACAAGAGACCGATCAATAAGCGCATGGTCGTTCCCGAGTTTCCACAGTCAAGACGTGCCGATTGCGGTGACTCGATTCCTGTGATGATCAGCTCTTCTCGCTGTTCCTCCACGTCGGCTCCGAGTAACCGAATCACCTCGAGCGTCGAACGACAATCGGCACCGAGAAGAGGATGCCGCACACGCGTCGTCCCGCTCGCCATCATTCCAAATAACAGCGCCCGGTGCGTGATTGATTTATCACTCGGGACACGGATTGAACCGTTTAAACTCATCGTTCCCACCATCCTTTCATCTGCTCAAACGTACGTTGAAGGAGCTCTAGCGCCACCGGTTCAACAGTAATTGATTCACGAAGTAATACAAAACGAATCGACCCGTTACGATTCTTTTTATCCCGAACCATTTTGTCCACATAATAAGAGAACGGTTTCCAGTCGATCGGCGTGACATCATTCAAACGCATCCAATCGAACAAACGCTTGGCCCGGACTTCATCCCCGGATAGTAAAAAGGCGAACACCATACCATGCAATACTGCTTCACCATGTGGGATGCGATAAGTTTCGACTGATTCAAGGGCATGTCCGAATGTGTGTCCGAAATTAAGCCAAGCTCGAATCCCTTGTTCTCGCTCATCTGTTTCGACTATCGCTCGTTTCACTTCAATTCCACGGGCAAGCCAACAAACCCAATCGATTTGTTCAACATCCGTCAAAGCTAAAAACAAGTCGTCCTCGAAAGAGGTTTCGAGGACGTAACGTGACAAATACGCATGTTTCAACAGTTCACCGAGACCACTCCGCACTTCTTGAACCGGTAAGGATTTGAGTCGAGACACATTATAATTGACTCCAATCGGTTGATAAAACGCCCCAATCGCATTTTTCGCAAGTGGATGGTTGACCGCAACTTTGCCACCAACAGCGGAATCATGGGCTAAAATCGTCGTCGGAACTTGTATGTAAGGAACACCACGCATGTAGACGCTTGCTAAAAAGCCAGCCAAGTCACCAATCATCCCACCGCCGAAGGCGACAATCAGTGAGTGACGATCGCATCCGTGACTTAACCCTTCCGCGACAAGATGTTCTAGATGGGTTAACGACTTTGACGCATCACCCGCCTCAACGACGGACCAGACGACGTGTGAATGCACTTGTTCCAACTGTGTACGAAATGAGTTCCCGTATAGAGAATCGACATGTTCGTCCGTGACGACCCAAAGTATCGGATAACCTGATAACTCAATCGTTTTAATCCACCGGTCTTGATCATCGACGACGACATCATACGGGGTCGATGCCGCAATTGGAATCGTCACCATATGCGTATTTCCTCCCGGTAATCCTCGACACGGCGACTGATTCGTTCCATCGTATCATGTCCGAACGTCTCACACACTTCCTTCGCGATTTCAAACGCGATGACCGCCTCGACGACGAGGGATGCTGCAGGTACAGCACACGAGTCACTCCGTTCAATTTGAGCAAGGAATGCCTCTTTTGTATCAATATCGACGGATTGAAGCGGTTTGTAGAGCGTCGGAATCGGTTTCATGACCGCTGAACAGACAATCGGCATACCCGTTGTCATCCCGCCTTCGAATCCGCCGAGGTGATTACTGAGTCGGGTATACCCCTCATCTCCATAAGCAATCGGGTCCATTACTTCCGAACCAGGCCGATACGCCATCTCGAATCCGTCCCCAAATTCGACACCTTTGAAAGCATTGACACTCATGACAGCTTGCGCGATTTTCGCATCCAGTTTTCGATCGTATTGTACGTAAGAGCCTAGACCAGGAACGACACCGTGCACTTCGGTACAGACGATTCCGCCAATCGAGTCCCCATTCGCTTTCGCTTCATCGATTCGTTGCATCATTCTTTCTGCAGCTTTCGTATCAAATGTACGTACAGGTGATGCGTCGATAATCTCCAAAGTTTCTTCTAACGAATCGAACGTCTGCATGTCTGCCTTCTCCCCACCAATCACTTTTACATAGCTAAAGAGTGACATCCCAACTTGTTGAAGCAGTTGCTTACAAAAAGCCCCGACTGCGACACGGGCTGCCGTTTCTCGCGCACTCGAGCGTTCTAAAACATCTCGCAAGTCTCGATGGTCATACTTTAATCCACCAACTAGGTCCGCATGTCCAGGTCTCGGTCGTGAGACGCGACGCTTCACCTCGATGTCGCCTTCAATCGATTCTGCTTGCATCACATGTTTCCAGTGCGTATGATCTTTATTTTCAATCCAAAAAGTGATTGGGGCACCGGTTGTCTTCCCATGTCGAATACCAGAACGAACCTCCACTTGATCAGACTCGATTTGCATGCGACGTCCTCGCCCATATCCGGACTGCCGCTTTTTCAATTCAAGATTCATCTGATCAATGTCTACGACAAGTCCTGCAGGTGCACCTTCTACGATGACCGTCAGTCCCGGACCATGTGATTCACCAGCTGTCAAATAACGCATCCGTTCACCTCATCCATCTATTTTTTCGTAAAAGAAACTTTGTTTCATCGCATAGCCATAACGCTTTGGCTGGAAAATTTGTTCGGTTCCACCGACAAATAATATCCCACCAGGACGTAACGCCCGTTGAAACGACGAATATACTTTTCCTTTCGCATCTTCTGTGAAGTAAATCAATACATTTCGACAGACGATCAAGTCGAAGTTTCGTTCATATACATCCGCTAATAGGTTATGTTTTTTGAACGTAACCAGTTGCTTAATTTCGTCTGAGATGAAATAGTCCTCCCCACGACGCGTAAAGTAACGCTTTTGAAACTCAACGGGTAAGTCAATCAGTGCCCGTTCATGATACTTTCCTTGTTTCGCCTTTTCGATGACGACATCATCTAAATCTGTAGCCATGATTGAAAATTGAGATGGAGCCAAATGTTTTGACAGTAACATGGCGAGCGAGTAGGGCTCTTCTCCTGTCGAACAGGCAGCACTCCACACGCGAAGCTTCCCTTTACTCGAACGGATCAAATAAGGCAGAATATCCTCTTCTAGCTGTTGCCACCGAATCGGGTTACGGTAAAATTCACTCACATTGATCGTCATCCGGTCAAGAAATTCCTCGTATAACTGACGATCCATATCCATCGCCTTCAAATATTCAAGGAACGATGCATACCCTTTCTTTTCACGCAAGGCGACCATTCGACGCTTCATCTGCGCCTCTTTATATAAATTCAAGTCAATACCAGACTTGATATAAAACTTTTTTACGAAGATGGCATAATCATTCATCACCAATTTCAACCTCAATTCTTTCTCATTTCCTCATTCTTCTGAACATAGGCATTTCAAGGGAATCAAAAAGGGACAGGTTTCCCCGTCCCTCGAAAAGTCATGAAACGTGTGAGGCGATTTCAGCGAACCAAAGTGCAAGTTCGCGCTCTGCGCTTGCCACACTATCAGAACCATGAATCACGTTTTGTGACATCGTCGATGCAAAATCGCCGCGAATTGTTCCTGGTTGCGCATCAAGTGGCTTCGTCTTTCCAATCATAAGACGAGAGACCGCTACGATGTCTTCACCTTCCCATTCCATCGCAACGACCGGACCAGAAGTCAAAAACTCTACCAATTCACCGAAGAATGGTTTTTCTTTATGCTCTGCATAGTGTGCCTCCGCGACCTCAACTGACGGTGTCACCATTTTGAGACGGTTCAACGTATATCCTTTGTTTTCAAAGCGTGAGACGATTTCCCCAATCAATCCACGTTTTACCCCATCCGGTTTAACCATTAAAAATGTCTTTTCCATTCCCCAAATCCCCCTAAGTCAATAAGTGTGTACGATGTACGTTTTTAGTGTACATGGTCTTTCACATTTTTGAAAGGGGTTCCATGGGAGTTTACCATTTACGCTTTCCAATATATTGTGCAATTTCAATCAACGATCGCTTATCAGGGACATCTGGCAACCCTTCTAACCGGCTGATGGCACGATTGACATATCGGTCAATCGTGTGTTGACTTCGTTCTAGCGTTCCATTTTGTTGCACTTCCCGTACGAGAGACTTCGTCACTTCCGAATCCGTTGACGCGTTCACCCGGCGAAGACGATCATAAAAACCTGGGTCTTCAGAAGAATAAAGGAGTGGCAAAGTCTTATGACCGTGTTTTAAATCTTCACCGACTGGTTTGCCGAGTTGAAAGCTTTTCGCCGTAAAATCCAACAAGTCGTCCGTCATTTGAAACGCCATGCCGATATCATATCCGAACAGGCTCAACTGTTTCACCACTTGAGGAGATGCTCCTGAAATGACGGCGCCAGCAGCACAACTCGTTTCAATCAAAAGAGCAGTCTTTCGTGCAATTCGATCTAAATATCGCTTTGGTGATTGTGCCCATTCGTATTGATCTTGGATTTGATTGATTTCACCTACACAAATACGTTCCATCGTATCTGCCATAATTCGCATCACTTGCGGTGACTCAATTTCGGATACGAGACGAATCGCCTCCCCAAATAACGTATTCCCTGTATACATCGCCACTGTTTCATCATATCGCTCCATTACGGTCGGTTTTCCGCGACGGAGCATCGCATCATCGATGACGTCGTCATGGACGAGTGATGCCATATGAATCAATTCAAGACTTGAGGCAACTTTCGTCAAACGGATATCTTTCGTCTCACCGAACCCTGCGCTCAATAGGACGAAGGCTGGTCGGATGCGTTTGCCACCCGCATCGAGGAGTTGGCGCGATGCTGATTCAATGACGGGGTGGTCCGTCCTGACTCGAGTAGATAAAAATTGATCGATTTGATCAATCTCTCGGTTCATATGACGATAAAGTCGCTTCAAAGACATGTTTCACCACTTCTTTCCTAGATGCATGGCACATGCACCTCCGGAGAATGTCTTCACTTCGACTTGTTCAAACCCGGCCTCTTCGAACATGCGTTTGAGCTTCAAACGATCCGGAAATTGGTCGGTCGATTCTTGGAGCCACTTATACTGATCATATGACCCGGCAAACATTTTACCGAATAGCGGCATGACCGTCCCAAAATAAAATCGATACAATTCTTTAAAGACCGGTGCTGTCGGTTGGCTTGTCTCGAGACAGACGACCGTCCCTCCCGGTTTCAAGACCCGATGCATTTCATGCAATACCGTCATGTAATCCGGAACATTCCGCAGTCCAAATCCGATCGTGACGTAATCAAATGAGTGATCTCCAAATGGCAGTGCCATCGCATTGCCGTGAAGTAACTCGATGTTCGACCATGATTTCACCTTTTCTTCTCCAACTTTTAGCATGTTTTCTGAAAAGTCGAGACCTTTGACGACACCCGTATTTCCGGCAGCGTTCGCCAATTGAATCGTCCAGTCGGCTGTCCCGCAACAAACATCTAGACATTTAGCCCCCGGAAAGACGTTCATTTTTTTCATCGTTGTCCGTCGCCACCATTTATGAAGTCGGAAGCTGATAATCGAGTTCATCGTATCGTAGCTAGGAGAAATGGACTGAAATACTTCGTATACTTTTTGCTCTTTTTCTATCGGTTGCAACGTGTAACATCCTTTCCGTTCTAAGCGACCGCATATGCGAGCAACGTCGTCAGTTGCTCTTTTTGGTCTTGCCTGAGGGTTGTCGCTTTCTTTTCAATAACTTGTTTCCCACTCGTTGTTAAATAAGGTTGTTTAATCAATTCGGAAAGAGTTTGAATCAATCCGATGTTTGCTTCAAGCCAAACAGTCATCGAGGCGTTCTTCTCGAGCAACAAGGTACACTTCGCCGCATTGACGCGCTGTACGGACTGCCCAAACCGGTCACCATATGACGATGGAAAGTCTGTCAAGATTTTATAAAACTGAGCCGAAGCAAAGTCGCCAGCGAGCACTTTTAATTGGCGGGCTAGAGACCCTCTCGGACTACTGTTCACTTGATCGTGTAATTCGAGCGCTTGATGTGCAAAATAGGTTGCCATCACGAGTTGTCGATGCTCAATCGATTCCAAATCAATCATCTCGACCATCCAACGAAGCAACAGCATGTCGATGGCTGGTACCACCTCGTGTTTCGTCAAATAGGGATGATTCATACGTGTTTCGATTTGACGAGCAAGGTCTGTGACAACAAATTCATTTGTCAACTTTTCCATGCTATCCCCCCTCGCCCACTTCATTGTCATTCTGACATAGTATAGCACATTTTTGTCACATTCACGTCATTCGAACTCGCAAACACAACAAAAAAGCCGCCTATCGGCGACTTATGTATTGCAGATTACTTGACCGCATCTTTGAGCGCTTTACCTGCTTTAAATGCAGGAACTTTACTCGCTGGGATTTCGATATCTTCTTTTGTACGTGGGTTACGACCTTTACGGGCAGCACGCTCACGAACTTCAAAAGTACCAAAACCGATCAATTGAATTTTCTCACCGTTTTGGAGTGCTTCAGTGATTGATTCAAACGTAGCTTCTACGATTTTCGTTGCTTCTTTTTTAGAAACATCGGCTTTCTCAGTAACAGCTTGGATCAATTCAGTTTTGTTCATCACGATTCACCTCCTCTCACAGGGAGTTTACGGGATTAATCATATCGTACAAACGTTGATATGACAACATTTTTTGCATGATTTCATGACATTCACTATCAAAACAAGCTCAATTGTTTAAAAAAACGACTTCTCCTTGTTCATCTATTGTATAACCTTGAGAATAAGCTGGGGCAAATGGAGCATCTTTATAGAGCAAATAACGAATATCATCACCGATTTTTGGCGACTCATCCGTCTTTTGAAGCGCTTCTTCCACATCTTTTCGGTAGTCTACAAAAAGTTGTCCCGTGCCATCTACATAGATTGGAAGCTCCCGATCAGAGTAAGGGCTTGGAATGACCGGTTCCTCCGTGATAAAGATTTTATCGTAGTCTAGTGTGAACTGATTCTTGCCGAGTGATCCATCGAACGGAAATTTCCCCTCTTTTGCTCGGAAAGCATTGATGTTTGTTTGAAGTTGCTGTAACCGCTCCGAGACACGTAAATCAATTAATTTCACAGTCGGTTCAGTCTCGACGTCAACGAGAATATATTGGAATAATCCACCACCCTCGAAACTGTTCGCCGGCGGGTCAGACAAGTACCCAGGGACGAGACGTGAAAATTCGATTGGGTAACGCTCCATAAGAGGCGTTTCCGCCGGTTTCGTCTTAATCGGCAACACGCCGGATTGTTCACGATACGCATCGACCGCACTTTGTACGGTAGTTAATTGATTTTCATACGGAACATTATTCGTCCGTTCCGATTCAGGAAACATACAACCTGCCAACAGAGTCGTCAGTACCAAACTGACAGCGATGATCATCTTTTTCATAACGTTTATCCTCCCGTCGGTCCTGAGACGACGACAAAAATCATAATAACAGTCCCAAACAAGAAAATGATGAACGCGATTATTCTTACAAGAGTCGCAAACCAACCGGTCAGTTTCGTATGACTGATGGCGACCATTAATGCAGCAACGGCAAAAGCACCGATCCCTGCAAATGAAATCCACATTTTTATGAGTGACGGTGTCACGTCTATCCCCCTACTTTCTCTATGTTCTCCAGACTTCAAGTTTAGCAAAAAAAAGCGAGGAACTGAACGAAAACGTCAGCCCCTCTTCAAACCATTCTTATTCTTCGAAATGAAAGACTTGTTCCATCTCGTGCTTTTGTGGTCGTCTCATTAGTTTTTTCACTTCATCATGAGGGCTCTTGCCTTCGAACAACACATTATAAAGTGCTTCCGTGATCGGCATCTCGACACCTGCATCTTTCGCAAGAAAGTGAGCCGCCTCACAAGCCCGAACACCTTCGACGACCATTCCCATATTGCCTAGAACGTCTTCAAGCTTCTCACCGCGTCCAATCGCATTTCCCGCTCGCCAGTTTCGGCTATGTTGTGACGTTGCTGTCACAATCAAGTCTCCGATTCCAGTGAGGCCCGAGAAAGAAGCAGGGTTCGCACCGAGTTTCACGCCAAGCCTTGCAATTTCAACAATCCCACGGGTCATGAGGGCTGCTTTCGCATTATCCCCATAGCCAAGTCCGTCTGTCATTCCGGCAGCGAGGGCGATGATATTTTTGAGTGCTCCGCCATATTCAGCACCAACGACGTCTGAGTTCAAGTACACACGGAACTGATCGTTTGTGAGCAACTCCTGCACTTCGTCCGCGACATCGAGGTCCTCACAGGCGATCGTGATGGTCGTCGGTTTTCGAACCGCGACCTCCTCCGCATGTGTCGGACCTGTCAATACGCCGATTGCCCGGCGTTTCGATGGTTCGATTTCTTGTGCGATGATTTCCGAGAGACGCTTATGCGTCTTCGGTTCAATCCCCTTCGCGGCATGGACAATCGTGACAGGCTTCGTCAACAGCGAGTTCAGCTCTTTTGAGACCGGACGAATTGCCGAACTCGGGACGACAAGAAAGACGATGCTACGATCGTCGAGCGCTTCTTTCATATCCGTCGTCGCACGAATCGATTCCGGTAATGGCGCATCTTTCAAATAAAACGAGTTGGTGTGCGACGAGTTGATCTCATCGACTTGTTCCTGTTCACGTCCATAGAGCAGGACATCGTGTCCATTATCCGCTAAGACGAGCGAGATGGCCGTTCCCCAGCTTCCCGCTCCTATGACAGCTACGTTTGCCATAAGTGGCACCCCCGTTATTAGTTTTTCTGACGAGCCACGATATGAATCGGTGTCCCGGTGAAGTCAAATGCTTTACGAATTTGATTATCTAAATAACGTTTATAAGAGAAATGTAACAATTCAGGGTCGTTGACGAACAAGACGAATGTCGGTGGTTCGATAGCAACTTGAGTCGCATAGTTAATCTTCAATCGCTGTCCTTTATCCGTCGGTGTCGGGTTCATCGCGACCGCGTCGACGATGACATCGTTCAACACGCTCGTCGAGATACGACGACGATGTGTTTCTGCCACTTGTTTGATGACAGGCAACAATGTCTGTAAGCGTTTCGACGTGAGCGCTGATAAGAAGACGATCGGTGCATAATCAAGGAACAAGAATTCTTGACGAATCTTTTCTTCCATCTTCTTCATCGTCTTGTCATCTTTTTCGACGGCATCCCATTTGTTGACGACGATGACAATCGCTTTCCCAGCTTCATGCGCGAGACCTGCAACGCGTTTGTCCTGTTCAATGATACCTTCTTCACCGTCGAGGACGACGAGGACAACGTTCGAGCGCTCAATTGCTTTCTGGGCACGCATAACACTGTAACGCTCTGTCGATTCGTATACTTTCCCGCGTTTACGCATACCCGCCGTATCGATGATGACATATTCTTGTCCATCACGTGTGAATGGCGTGTCGATTGCGTCGCGTGTCGTACCGGCAATATTTGAGACGATGACACGATCTTCACCAAGAATCGAGTTTGTCAAACTAGACTTCCCGACGTTCGGACGACCAATCAACGAAAACTGAATGACATCGTCGTTATATTCATAGTCGTCTTTTTCTGGAGCGAGTTCAAATACTTGGTCGAGTAAATCTCCAAGACCGAGACCGTGTGTCCCAGAAATCGGGAACGGGTCCCCAAATCCAAGTGAATAGAACTCATACATAAGATCTCGCATTTCAAAGTTGTCCACTTTGTTCACGGCAAGAACAATCGGTTTGTTCGAGCGGAACAACAAGTTCGCCACTTCTTCATCGGCTGCTGTGATTCCTTCACGACCATTCACCATAAAGATGATGACATCTGCTTCATCGATTGCAAGTTCTGCTTGATGACGCATTTGAACGAGCAACGGCTCATCCCCTATTTCGATACCACCTGTATCGATTAAATGGAACTTACGATTTAGCCACTCTCCTGTACCGTAAATACGGTCACGTGTGACGCCTGGCTTATCATCAACGATCGAGACACGATCTCCGATGATGCGGTTAAAAATTGTGGATTTCCCGATATTCGGTCGGCCAACGATGGCCACTGCTGGAATTCCCATAACAACACCTCACTAACTTTCTATCAAAATTTCATCATTTCATCATTTCGAAACGCAACTTACCTATCATATCACAGGCAAAATTAAGTGACCATACAAAAAGAAGCGGGAGTATGACTCCCGCTTGAACGATCATCTTATTTTGAGTCGTCCGAAGAGTCATCCCCTGTCAATTCAGAAACAGAGAATCCTCCTTGGTCGCTATATTCATCGAGCAACGCTTGGTCATCATCTTGACGAGTCGGTTCAGATGATTCGAGTGCACGCATCGACAATGAGATTTTCTTATCGTCAAGATGAACGTCCAACACTTTCACTTTCACTTCCTGGCCTTCTGACAATACTTCAGATGGCGTTGCGATGTGACGATTCGCAATTTGTGAGATATGAAGGAGTCCTTCCACTTGCGGCGCGACTTCAACGAACGCACCGAACGTTACGAGACGTTTGACCGTTCCTTCAATCACGTCACCTGGCTGGATTTTCCCTTCGATGGTTTCCCACGGGCCTGGTTGCGTTTCTTTAATCGAAAGTTTCACTTTTTCATTATCTAAGTCGAGTCCGAGAACTTTCACTTTGACACGATCGCCTTCTGTTACGACATCGCTCGGCTTCTCGACACGGCTATGAGCCATTTCCGAGATGTGAACGAGACCGTCCACGCCACCGATATCGACGAACGCACCGAAATCTGTCAATCGTTGAACCGTTCCTTCAATTACTTGACCAACTTCAAGCGATTCGAGCGTTTCCGATTTCTTCGCGCTCATTTCTGCTTCGACAACTGCTTTATGTGACAAGATGACGCGATTTTTTTCGCGGTCAATCTCGACGACTTTTACGGTAATTGGGTTGTTCAAGTATGACGAGAAGTCTTCAACGAAGTGACTTTCGACAAGGGATGCAGGGATAAACCCGCGAATTCCGATATCGACGACAAGGCCACCTTTGACCTTATCTTTTACCATCACTTCAAACACTTCACCCGATTCGAATTTTTGGACGATTCGATCCCAAGCTGCTTCGGCATCGACGTCCTTTTTCGAAACGACCACTTCTTCGTCCGTGACTTTTTTTACTTTGACACGAATCTCGTCGTTCACTTGGAGTGATTCGTTTAAATCGTCTAGATGCATGCTTGATACTTCGCTAATTGGCAAAATCGCTTCGGTTTTATAACCGATATCGATCAGCGCTTGCTTATCCTCGATTTTGACGACTGTTCCGGTCACAATCTGGCCACGATTAATTTCAAAATCAGGCATATCTTTCATTTCTTCGACCATTCCAACACTACCCCCTCACGATGAGTACAAAAAGGAGCGCCATAAGGCGCTTACACCTAGTATAAATCTCTTATAATTCCGAGAATTTGTCAAGGCGTTATGAAGATTGTACCTCTATTGAAAGAAGTTTAAACCTCAATTCCGTAATCCTTTCCTCACTTCGTGAGTGAATGCTTTAAATAGAGGTCAGCAATCGTATCCATGATCAAATCGGACGCTTCTTGCGCACTTGCCTTACGTGCTTTCAGTTCTGACAAGTCAATCGGTTTTCCGATGATGACGCGGAGTTTCGCACGAAACTTGTATTTCCCAATGATGGCAATCGGTAAGATGTGCGCCTCCGAACGCATCGCAAAGAATCCGACACCCGCTTGTGCCTTCCCGAGCGTACCGTCTTTTGATCGCGTTCCTTCCGGAAAGATAGAGATGACTTCATCCTCTTTCAACTTTTGAAGCACGACACGAAGCGCTTGACGGTCACCTTCCCCACGTGACACCGGAATCTGACCTGCCCGCTTCAAAATATGCTTCAATACCGGAACACTAAAAAGTTCCTTCTTGGCAAAAAATCGGAGCGGACGCTGCTTTGGAATGGCGCACGCGAGAAGCACGGGATCCCAATTCGATTGGTGATTCGAGCAGACGAGAATCGACCCGTCCATAGGGACATTCTCTCGTCCGATAAATTCGACTCGGAATAATGCCCGTTGAATGACGTTCACGACGGCTGTTGCCAGCCGATACATACCGAACGGTCCATCGTTTAATGGTTTACTCATGCTTTCACCTCTTCAATTAATCGTTCGATTGCTTGAACAACGCCATCAATCGCCAACGTCGTCGTGTCAAGGAAGTGTGCATCGTCAGCTTTGCGGAGAGGAGCGACTTCACGTTCTGAATCCCGTTTATCACGAAGCGCTATTTCTTGTTTCAATAGTTCGTAATCACTCGCAATCCCTTTTGACAGGTTTTCTTCGTGACGGCGACGAGCTCGCTCTTCGACCGATGCCGTCATGAACACTTTCAAATCGGCATTCGGGAGAACATGCGTCCCGATATCGCGACCGTCCATAACGACCCCACCATGTTTCGCCAAATCGCGTTGTAAATCCATCAAGGCATCTCGCACTTCCGGTTGGCGTGCGACAAAACTGACGTTATTCGTCACTTCACTCGAGCGAATGACGTTCGTCACTTCCTCCTCTCCATCGAATACACGCTGTCCTTCTTCAGAAGGAACAAGTCGAAGCGTCATCTTCTCAATCATCCGAGCAAGTGCAGGTCCATCTTCGAGCGCAATCCCTTCGCTCAGCGCACGAAACGTGACTGCCCGATAGATGGCACCTGTATCGATATAGACATATCCCAATTGTTTCGCCAATGACTTGGCGATTGTACTTTTTCCGGCACCCGCCGGTCCGTCTAAAGCAATTTGTAATGATTTTTTCATACAAAACGGGTATCGAGTGATCCCGATACCCTCCTCCTCTCGGTCAATAATCCCGAGAACATCATAACAGTTTTTTATCGTGAAGAAAATACAGACCCTGTCCGTTTTCGTGCTTCAAGCTGAATGCGGAAACAGTATCGTAAAATCGTTTCCTGGTCACGTGATGTCAAATCTTCAAAGGCTAAGGAAAGTTCCTGCTTCACTTCTTGCTTATGTATCCGCACAAGGCGGCTCTTTACACGGAAGAGCTGAGGTGTACCATGTTCGTCTTCAATTCGAAAGACGACGATGAGCGACTCATCGACATCGACCGGCGCACGGTTGGCGATGATTTTCATCCCACCGGCGGAAACGTCGAGCGACATCGTCTCGAACGATTCAAAACTATCTCCGTCGGTCGCGAGCACTTTCACGTCAATCATTTCAGGGACTCGTAAGTATTCACGACGCTGGATCCGTTTGATTTTTTTCTCGTCCGGCATCTTGAAGGCGTAGCGAAGCGTCATCTGTGCATCGCTGATTCGTTTCACGACTTTTGTATCGAATGCATACAATTGATTTTCTCCTTGAAAGAAATAGACTCGCAGCTGTTCCTCTTCATGTAAAAAAAACGTTTTTAACGTCGTCATGTCGCTCGGTGATTCAATCCATACGACTTGATCAGTAATGGCGGCAATCTTCGTTTTCCCCTCAGCGCGCCCTACCACTTCAATTCTCAACTCTTGACCTTCTTTTAACATACTTATTCTTCCCCTTTATTTAAATTGACGACGATTAGACAGATTGGCAGCTCGTACGAGCAAAAGTGCCACCATCCATAAAATGACGATATAGAGCACGGCAGGCAGTTTTTGGTTCGGTTCAAGAATCAAAATCAAATCGAACGTTCCGTGAATGACTGTTGCGGAAAGGACCGCCATGAATAGCCACAGACGTTCACGTGTCGAGTGCTTTGCCCGTCCTAAACAATAACCCATCACGACTGCGAACAAAGCATGTCCACTTACCGGCAGAACGGCTCGCCAAATCGCGATTTCTAATGAATCATACACCCATAAGTATAAAAAATTCTCCAATGTCGCAAAGCCTAATGAGCAGGCGACCGCATAGAGAATCCCGTCGTAGTAATCATCAAAGACTTTATGTATATATATTGTATAATAAATCATAAACCATTTAAAAAACTCTTCAAGTAAGGCAGTAGTGATATACGCCTGCCAAAACGGTCCAGTAAGCACTCCTTCTTCAACGAACGCATATTGGATAAACATGATCGGAAACACGAGAACGGCCCCGGCCACGAAAGAACGAATCACATATCCGAGCGGTTCTGCTTCTAGTTCATGGCGAAGATAGAAGTAGGATAGAAGGGCGAGCCCAGGTGCAACCGCAGACAAAGCGATTGCGATCATCATACATCTCCCCTTTCTTTCTTTAGCATACACTGAATTGCTTGAAAGAAAAAGTATAGAACGCCTAGAAAATGGAAATCTTCATAAAAATAATTAGGAGGACATCTATGAATCATTTATTACTCATCCACACCGGCGGTACGATCGCCATGTCTCAATCTGGCACTGGTCACGTAGAACCAAGCGACGTCAATCCGATTGATGCCACACTTCCGAAAGCGACAGATATCGCTCATATTACAACGAAACATTTTTCGAATATCCCGTCACCACACATGACACCAGAAAAAATGCTTGAGTTGGCGCATTTTATTCAACGAGAATTGACGCAAGATACGTATGATGGGGTTGTGATCACACACGGTACCGATACGCTTGAAGAGACTGCTTACTTTCTGCAGATCACGCTCGGCGCACCAGTCCCAATCGTCTTGACGGGTGCGATGCGTTCCTCGAATGAAGTCGGTTCGGATGGAGAATTCAATTTAATTACTGCCCTTCGTGTCGCAAAAAGTGAAGCCTCCCGTGGAAAAGGGGTACTCGTCGTATTTAACGGCGAAATCCACTCGGCTTTCAACGTCACAAAAACCCACACTTCTTCGGTCGATACGTTCAAATCCGTCCACTTTGGAAATGTGGGTATGGTCACAAAGGACCACGTACTCATCTATAGTCAACCGATGACTAGACAGCCGAAAATGATTCCATCCATCACAAAACGCGTCGCGGTCTTGAAAGTTGTTGCCGGGATGGAACCTGATTTACTCGAATCTGTGATCACTCTCGGATACGACGGACTCGTCCTCGAAGTGTTAGGCCAAGGGAATGTCCCACCGTCTCTTCTGTCAGCACTCGAACATTTGGTCGAGGAAATTCCAGTCGTGATTGTTAGTCGTTGCTTCAATGGCATCGTGCAAGATGTATATGGATATGATGGTGGCGGCAAACAATTGAAAGAAATGGGCCTCATATTCTCAAACGGATTAAATTCACAAAAAGCCCGACTCCGGCTGCTCGTGGAACTCGAGTCTGGTTCCTCACAGTCAGTCATGGAACACAGTTTCAGTTTCCAACAATAACCTTGCGCACAAGCGTCTCCTTCCCTACAATGAGCAAAGAGGTGATTTTCAGTGAATAAACAAGCGATTATTGTCGGCGCTGGACCATGCGGTCTTTCGGCGGCCATCGAGTTAGAGAAGATCGGGGTTTCTTGTAGTGTGATAGAACGGGGAAATATCGTCGATGCAATCTATCGATATCCGACACATCAGACGTTCTTCTCATCTGCAACCCTGTTAGAAATCGGAGACATCCCGTTTATATGTAAAGACTTAAAACCACGAAGACAAGACGCACTCGTCTATTATCGGGAAGTCGTCACGCGCACCGGACTAAACGTTCACCCGTTTGAAACGGTTGAATCTGTCGAAAAAACCAATGACCGCTTCGTCGTGACTTCAAGACATGACCGACGCGGCGTCACAGTTCGTGAAGCGGACTATGTGATTTTAGCCACAGGGTATTACGGACGTCCACGTATGCTCGATGTACCAGGTGAATCGTTGCCACACGTCCATCATTATTTCAACGAGGCACATCCCTATTACCGTCAACACGTTACGATTATCGGCGGGAAGAACTCCGCTGTCGATGCTGCGATTGAGCTCGAAAAAGCCGGGGCATATGTCACAGTACTCTATCGAGGCGACTCGTATAGTCCTTCCGTCAAGCCATGGGTCCTCCCAAACTTTGATTCGCTCGTCCGTCATGAGAAAGTCCGAATGGAATTTGGCGCGACGATTGATCGAATCACTGAGGACGGTGTCCATTATCATCAATCTGGCGAAGAAAAACATGTTGATGCGGATTACGTTCTCGCAATGACCGGTTATCAACCAGACCATCATTTATTCGAAAGCTCAGGGATTATCATCGATGAAGAGAGTGGGGTCCCGACATACGACGAAGAGACGTTTGAAACGAACGTCGAACACTTGTTCATCGCTGGTGTTGTGGCAGCTGGGAACGATGCGAACAAGATTTTTATCGAAAATGGTCGATTCCACGGCAAGGCGATCGCAGCTACAATTGCGAATCGAATCCAAGTTTAACTCCCGCGCCTACGTCGATAAACCGCAAAGTATAGATAAAAAAGTTCGGTCAACTTGAGTTGACCGAACTTTTTTGATTAGACCCAACCGCGAAAACGTGACGCTTCCGCCATCTTCCGTACACCGACCATATAGGCAGCCAGACGCATATCGACTTTACGGGCTGAAGATGTATTGTAGACTGTATTAAACGAATGGACGAGCACTTTTTCAAGTTTTTCTTCAACTTCTTCTTCCGTCCAATAATAACCTTGATTGTTTTGTACCCATTCGAAGTAAGAAACCGTGACACCACCACTTGATGCCAAGACATCCGGCACAAGAAGAATCCCACGCTCTGTCAAAATTTTCGTCGCTTCGTTTGTCGTTGGACCATTCGCTGCTTCGACAACGATTGAAGCTTTGATGGCGTCCGCATTCTCTTCTGTGATTTGGTTCTCGATTGCTGCCGGTACGAGAATGTCACAATCAAGTTCTAACATATCTTGATTCGAGATTGTATTTTTGAACAATGTCGTGATTGTACCGAATGAATCGCGACGATCTAACAAATATGGGATATCGAGACCGTTCTCGTCATGGATGGCACCGTAAGCGTCGCTGACCGCGATTACTTTCGCTCCAGCATCGTACATGAACTTCGAGAGGAAGCTACCAGCGTTCCCAAACCCTTGAACGACGACGCGTGCTCCTTTGAGTTCGATGCCACGACGGAGTGCCGCTTCCCGAATCATGATGGCCACACCCTTCGCAGTTGCTGTCTCACGTCCATGCGAACCACCAAGGACGAGTGGTTTACCAGTGATAAATCCAGGTGAGTTGAACTCATCGATTCGGCTATACTCATCCATCATCCAAGCCATGATTTGTGAGTTCGTAAACACGTCTGGTGCTGGGATATCTTTCGTCGGTCCAACAAATTGGCTGATTGCGCGAACGTAACCGCGACTTAAACGCTCAATCTCACGGAAGCTCATTTCACGTGGGTCGCAGACAATTCCGCCTTTTCCTCCACCGTACGGCAAGTCGACAATTCCTGCTTTCAAGCTCATCCAAACAGACAATGCTTTGACCTCTACTTCAGTTACGCTCGGATGAAACCGAATGCCTCCTTTTGTAGGTCCGACCGCATCGTTATGTTGGGCACGATATCCTGTAAATATTTTCGTCGAGCCATCGTCCATGCGAACTGGGATCCGAACGGTCAGCATGCGAAGCGGTTCTTTCAACAACTCGTACATCTCATCTGGATAGCCGAGTTTATCTAAAGCTTCGTGAATCACCTCTTGTGTCGATTCCAAGATGTTTTTTCGTTTTTGATGACCTTTTTCTTGATCCGTTATCATGAAGGTTTCCTCCCCTAAATTGTCAATTCTCCCCCAAGAATTAACCTCGTATTCGTTTAAAAGTATAGCCGATACGCGTTCAATTTGAAAGGGTTTTACAAAAATAATGAAAGCGTTTTCTTTAAGGCTAGAATAATCGTTCCCTTACTTCGTTTCACGTTTTAATGCTAAATCGATGAAACGATCTAAGAGTTCCCCATAAGAGATACCTACTGTTCTTGCGCTATCCGGGAACAGGCTAAGCGGTGTCATACCAGGTAATGTGTTCGTTTCTAAAATATAGGCTTCTCCTATGTCAGAGACCAAAAAATCTGAACGCGAGTACCCTGAACAACCTAGCGCGCGGTGTGCGAGTATAGCAGCCTGCTGAACTTCTTCCGTTAGTTCTACTGGAATTTCAGCCGGACAAACATGAATCGAACCACCTTCTGTATACTTCGATTCATAATCGTAAAACTCATTTTTTGGAATGATTTCGATTACGGGTAACGCTTCTTCTTGCCCAAAGTTCCCGATCACCGGCACAGTCAATTCTTTTCCTTTGATATACTGTTCTACGAGAACCGCTGAATCACATGCGAACGCCTTCTCAATCCCAGTGCGCAACATCCCCTCATCAAACGCGATCGTCAAGCCGTTCGAAGACCCTTCTTGGGCAGGTTTGACAACACATGGGAACTCATTTCCCCACTCCCTTACTTTCGCATCAATAGACTTTGGGGATTCAATCAAAACATCCCGTGCAACACGAATGCCAAATGCAGCAAAAATAATCTTCGCTCTCGCCTTGTCCATCGCGAGGGCCGACGCCAACACACCTGATCCTGTGTACGGGATACCCGCCATCTCTAGTAAAGACTGGACTCGACCATCCTCTCCATACTTTCCGTGCAACGCACTGACGACAACATCGACATCTAATGTCAACAACTCGTTCGCTCGTTCCGGATGAAAGTCGATGGCCGTGACCTCGTGACCACGTTCCTCCAGTGCTTCAATCATCCCTCGTCCGCTTGTGAGGGAAACCTCTCGTTCTCCTGACACTCCACCATATAAAACAGCGACTTTCATTCCAATCTCTCCTTCAACTAACTACTAAAAATTCAAGTCTAATCATAACACGGACACCTTAAAAACAATAGGAACAGAAAAGTAAAAAAAGCCGTACTCATGCGAACGCATCGTACAGCTCTTTCACGGCTTGTTTCGTTTGAATTGTGTTTCCGTACTCCATCATGACGTATGGACTTACCGTAGTCGTTTTTCCATACTCGGACAAGATGGCAGCAAGCCTTTCTTCCACTTGTGCAGGAAGCACCTCCACAAAATGGAGATAATAACGACCTTCATAGTGATAAAGCGCCCCACCCTGTTCGGTTTCATGTATATGTGGAAAGAGACGAATCGAAGCGTTGATTACATCTTCAAGGTCCTCGAACTGATAAATCAAGTGGTGAATCACGTCAATCGTCAGTCGAATCTCGACCTGCTCGATATCAAGCTCGGCAATTGCTTCACCTTTTTGAACATCGATGACGAGTCCATCACGAGGAAACATCGTCACGTTTAAATCAACCGCGCCTTGTGGAGAAAAGCCATACTCACTCTCTGCTGTTTCAAGCAACTCTTTCCACAGCTGTTGACCATTTTCTCCTACAATCGTATCGATGGCGATTCCACGTAACGAGAGTTCATTTGCAGTCACATATACACGAAGATGTTCTTTTGTTTGTTTTTCAAATCTCAATCGAAAACCTCCAGTGAATAATCAATCCTACTAATAAGCTACTCCCGTTTTAATCCCGTGTCAAATAGTTGATAACCATTTGGTCCATTCTTCCGGTGAGTCCCCAAGAAATGCTCCATTGAATCGATCCCGCTCGAGACTGACCGCATATCCACCTGCCCCGATTTTCAAATCAGAATGCTCTTCTTGAATATAATCGATGGCATCTAATAGGTCGGGGATATGTTCTGTCAGTGTGCATGCAAAAATGAGGCAAGTCGTATCAATATCATGCAATGCCTTACTCAAGTCTTCTTTCGGGAACCCTGCTCCCAAAAAGACGACATCGTATCCATGTTGACGTAAGTAAAGTGTAACGAACAACAAACCAATCTCATGCATTTCACCGGGCGCACATACACATGTAATGCGTGGAAGGAATGGATTCATCGGCATTTGAAGAGACAAAGTGGAGAGCCTTGCTCGTAAAAATGCCGTCGCAAAATGCTCATGGGCGATGGTAATCGATCCTTCTTCCCAACGTGAACCTATATCCATCAGGAGCGGTCCAATGATGTCCTTTGTCACTTTTTCAAAACTAAATGTATTAAATGCGCGATTGATTAAGTCGTGCGCTGACCGCTCATCAAAAGAGAGCAACGCATGAAGCAGTCCATCCTTCAATTCTTCGTCATATAACTTGGTAGATGATGGCTCTGGCTCTATTTCCGGCGCTTGATGTAGCTGTTGAATCGCTTGCGAGACACTCAGGCCTTCTTTTTGCTTATCGACCACCCATTTAATTTTTTCCACATCTTGATCTGAATATAGGCGGTGACCAGATTCCGTTCTGCTCGGTACAATAAATTGATAGCGACGCTCCCAAGCGCGAATCGTCGTAGGATTAACGCCCGTTAACGTCGCGACCGTTTTTATAGAGTATTTCGGCATCTCCGCCCTCCTCTCATACTCGTTCTATGATTTTAGTATATCCTCATTCTAAAAGGTTTACCCCTTTTATTGTGCAATCGTGTGTTTTTATAATTCGTCAATTAAAAAAGGGTGCGAACCTTGCTCGCACCCTACTTCAAAATATTGCATGTCGCCCGATATATATGAAAATGAGAATAATCGCTAACATGGCGAAAGTTAATGTCATCGCCAACGGGCGCTTCATCCAGTTATCATTTAACTTTCTCTTTCGTTCGTGCTCTTGTCTCTCAGATCGAGACGGCAATGTGTCCGCCAACTGCTCGCGTAAAGAATCCGCTTGATTCCGATGTCGCAACATATGCCCTCCTTTACCTTTTTTATCATTTTACTATGATATTATTCAAAGGAAAAGATTTGCGTCAACCGTATTTTCCATTCTGTCACATTTTCCCGAACGATTTTAGGTGTGTCTGGGAACACGATGGGGCCACATATATCGCAACATTCGTTTTGTTCAATCGTTGGTTCCGAAAAGTAGCGTAGTAAATAATCGCGCCGACACGTGCGAATGAGTGCATAATCCATCATCTGTCCAAGCTGACGGTATCGGTCGCGCCTTCTTTCTTTTACCCAATCCAGTGCTTCTTGAAGAGAACGTTCGGACAACAACTGCTTTAACAACAAGAATTTTGAATCTTCTTCATTCATTTTTAGTAAACGCGGTAACTGCGCTAGAGATGTGCCGTTCTCACGCTCAAAATACGCCAAACGAACATCCTCGTCTTTTGGATATTGACCGTCAATCAAAAACTGCTGGATTCGCTCGTCCCCATCTGCATATAGGAGCACAGCAAACGCAGGCTGTCCATCGCGTCCGGCCCGG
The DNA here is from genome assembly GCF_018617685.1 of Exiguobacterium sp. s57. Classification (NCBI taxonomy): domain Bacteria; kingdom Bacillati; phylum Bacillota; class Bacilli; order Caryophanales; genus Exiguobacterium; species Exiguobacterium sp. s57. The sequence goes on along the minus strand of NZ_JACSKR010000001.1, from coordinate 183,802 downwards.
CCGATTTCCTGCATATACGCTTCGACCGTCGCAGGTAATTGGAAGTGGATGACCGAACGAACGTTATCTTTATTGACTCCCATTCCGAACGCGCTTGTACAGACCATGACCGACACCTCGTTTCGTAAGAATTGAGATTGCACGAGTCGTCGGTCTTCTGTAGACATTCCACCGTGATAAAACAATGCGTCTTCTAGCTCAAACGCTAGCGCCTCTGCCTCCCGACGTGTTGCCGTGTAAACGACGATCGGTTTCGGAATCTCTCGAACTAATTCCTTCAGTCTCTCGAGTTTCTTCTCTTTCTCCAGTCGCTCGACCATTAATCGAATCTCGGGTCGATTGGCTGAATGAACGAATTGTTCGGGTGAGAAGAGTGCTAACTTCTCAACGATATCCTGCTTTACGCTCTCAGGAGCCGTCGCCGTGACCGCCATACATTGCGGGCTGCCGATTTGCTTTCGCAACTCGCCTAACCGGGCATATTCTGGTCTAAATTCATGGCCCCATTGGGAGATACAATGCGCTTCATCAATTACAAGCATTTGAATTTTCACATTCGCCAACGCACGCGTGACATAAGGAACAGCCAATTGTTCGGGTGAGAGATATAAAAAACGATAACGCTTCAAATGATTGATGATGTCCTGCTTTTCTTCAATCGACTCCATAGATGTCAATCGGGCTACGCCACGCTCACCACGTTCCCGGATATGAAGCATTTGATCCTCAATCAGAGAGAGTAGCGGCGAGACGATGACCGTCAAACCTCCATTCTTTATGTAGGAGGGGAGTTGAAACGTCAACGATTTTCCCGCACCGGTCGGCATGACGGCCAAGACATCCTGTCCTTCCACCACTGCTTGAATGATGTCGTGTTGACCAGGTCGGAACGAATCATATCCAAAGACTCGTTTCAATGTCGATTCATACAAATGTCTCACCTCGTTTCAGCCTTGCGAACACAAGACGTATTTGAAAATAGCTGACGTTACCCATTTCTTCAAAGACAGGCTTCAAAGCCCAACTGACCGGATCTCGTAATTTTTCGATGGCGACAATGTCCTGCATCGGCACAAATTGTTCGAGCGGGAAGACAGCTAAATACATCGCCATCTCCACCACATGGTCTTCAATCGTACTCGTCCGCAATCGACGCCTTGCCTGAACTTGATCGAATGTGTATCCCTTCAGAAAGAGGTCATACGATTCATGCGCAGAATACGTCATCCGGTCTGTCGATAACCCATACGTGAACCCTCGGATTTTCGCATCTTCCGGCAACACTTTCAGCAACTCGTTCCATCCTGCCAAAAAATAGAGGCGGGCCGTTTCGGCATCGACATCAAGCAAACTAGCAATTTGTTCATACGTCAATCCTGTTTCGAACGCTCCAGTAAACCGGTAGACGACCGCAGTCGCATACGGATCCCCAACGTGATCAAGCGCTTTTTCAATCTCTAGATGGAACGTCCGCATGAGCGCTTTCCAATCACGATCGAGTTGCAATAACTGTTTTACCCATTGCTCTGCAGGACGGTCAGCTTGAACCGGATAAAATGTTCGCGCATGCTCTTTAGACATGAAGGTTTGCACGAATAAACTCAACCTTTTCCACGTCGTCGCATTATAGTCGCGTCGTTCTCCACCTAACCGATTGAATAAACGCTCAACAGCCTCAGGTGATGAGATCATTTCGCCTGCTTTCGTCAATTTGAATTGTTTTCGGTCCAACCACCCCCGTTTTTCAAATCCTTTCAACATGGACTCATATGAGTATGTCGCTTGCGGAAACTGTCCAAAAATAGACTCTAACTCATAGAAGAACGCATCTTGTAACGTTGTGGCCGAACGTTTCCCGTTCAGAACATGAAATAGACTACGTTCACTCCGTTCTCCATTTAATCGTTTAATGGCCAGCAGTAAAATCCCATCCGCTAAATGAACCAAATCGTCACTTCCTTAAAAAAACATTATCGTACCAAAAAGACACTCGTTTCCTCATTGAAATAATTGGGTATGTAGACTACAATTACTCATAGTCAGTAGAATGATTTCTAAGAGAAACAAACCGTTTGGAGGGTTATTATCATGGCAAAATTTACTATCGTCGATAAAGATACATGTATCGCATGCGGAGCTTGCGGCGCAGCGGCACCAGATATTTACGATTATGATGATGAAGGTCTCGCGTTCAACTTGATGGATGACAACACAGGTACTGTTGAAATCCCTGATGAATTACACGAAGACATGATGGATGCATTCGAAGGTTGTCCAACTGATTCAATCAAAGTGGCGGACGAATCATTCGACGGCGATGCTCTAAAATTCGAATAATTTACGAAGGACGTATCGGTCATTTGACTGATATGTCTTTTTTCATGTCTTTTCGATTCACTCTCTTCTAATCATGACAGCTCTAGCCAAGTATAACAAAAAAGGTTGTTTGGCTTAAGTACCAAACAACCTTATTATAGTGGACATATGTCCTATTTCTAATCAGCGTTTCCCTTTAATATATGGGATACCGACCGACTTCGGTGCATCCGCACGCCCGACAAGACCAGCAAGTGCAAGAATTGTGAGCGCATATGGCGCAATCAACAGGAGAAGTTGTGGCACATTATTGATAATCGGCAAATTACTTCCGATAATCGAGAGCGCCTGCGCAAATCCAAAGAACAGTCCGGCGCCTAGCGCACCGAGTGGATTCCACTTCCCGAAGATCATTGCGGCAATCGCCAAGAAGCCTTGACCGACAATTGTCGTTCCACTGAAGTTCGTCGTAACGGTTACAGCATATACTGCACCGGCAAGACCACCAAACGCACCAGAGAGCATGACACCCATGAAGCGCATTTTCGTTACGTTGATCCCCATCGTATCAGCTGCCATCGGATGCTCACCGACTGAGCGAAGGCGAAGTCCAAACGGCGTCTTAAAGATGACGAACCATACGACAAACGCCAAGGCAATCGCCACGAATGATGTATATTGAACGTTAATGAAGAACATTTTGAGTACAGGAATATCTGATAAAAACGGTACGTTCTCTTTCGCAATCCGATATTCGATAAAGTCAGTTTGTCCTTTATTGTAGAGCACACGTACAACGAAGATGGCAAGACCGATCGCTAGCATATTGATTGCTACCCCAAGAACAGTTTGGTCCGCGCGCCACAGAATCGCAGGTACGGCCAAAAAGAGAGAGAATAATGCACCGACTACCATTGCTACAAGCAAGGCAATCCATGGACTGAAGACGCCAGCACCTAAATCAGTTAAAGTAAGCGTTGTGATAATCCCAGTCGCGGCACCGATGATCATAATTCCTTCGAGAGCAATGTTGACGACACCAGAGCGTTCGCTGAAAATCCCACCGAGTGCTGCGATAATGAGTGGAGTCGCATAGGCAAGTGCAACCGGTACGACGATATAGAGGACTTCTAAGAAGCTCATTTTTTCTCCACTCCTTTCTTACGATTTCCTTTTAGTTTTTCTACGACATAGTTGATGGCGTAACCAGATGCCACAAAGATGACGATTGCTGCAATGATGACTTTGACGAGTTCTGACGGTACGTTCGCACCAAGTTGCATCGCCAAACCACCAATATTCAATCCTGCAAAGAGAATCGCGGCGAGAACGACACCGATCGCTGTATTAGCTCCTAAAAGGGCCACGGCAATCCCATCAAATCCGACACCTGTGAACGATGCCGATAAAGTCATACTTCCGAATGTTCCAAGACCTTCCATAGCTCCAGCAAGTCCAGCGAACATACCTGAAATGACGAACGACAGGACGATATTTCTGTTTACGCTCATTCCTGCATATTGAGATGCATTTTTGTTGAACCCAACTGCACGTAACTCATAACCAAGCGTCGTACGCTGAAGAATATAGTAGTACACAATTGCTGCAAGGACAGCGACGAGAACACCCCAGTGAAGTCGAGAATATGTCGTCAACTCTTGTAGCCAAGGTGATGCGAGAGATGCAGACTCATTGATTGATTCTGTCCGTTCGTTCGTCACACCGATGACATTACGCAAAATCGCATTTGTCGTATAAAGTGCGATATAGTTCATCATAATGGACGTGATGACTTCATGGACATAAAACTTCGCTTTCAAGAATCCTGGTACGAAAGCCCAAATTGCTGCTGCGATCATTGCTGCGAGAAGCGCGAGCGGCAAGTGGATAAACATCGGCAAACCATCGAAGTTGATTCCTACATATACGGCCGCGACCCACCCAATCAATACCTGACCTTCTACTCCGATATTGAAAAGCCCTGTCCGGAAGGCGAACGCAACGGCAAGACCCGAGAAGATGAGCGGTGCAGCCGCTCGCAACGTTTCACCGATGGCATACGGACTACCAAACATTCCTTCGAATAATGAGATGAACCCTTGAACCGGGTCGTAACCACCGATCAACATGACGATGGCACCGACGAGAAGACCTAAAATAATCGATAGGAATGGAATGAGGAGCTGGTTTAAACTTAATTTTTTCATTCTGTTTCGTCCCCTCTCTGACCGCCGGCCATCAAGAAGCCAAGTTCTTGTTCAGTCGTCTCTTTCGGATCACGAATCCCTACGATTTTCCCTTCGTAAAGAACAGCAATACGGTCGGATACGTGTAAAATTTCATCAAGTTCGAATGAGATGAGCAAGACGGCGCGTCCTTTTTCACGCTCTTTAATAAGCTGTTCATGAATAAATTCAATCGCACCGACGTCAAGACCACGTGTCGGTTGTGCAGCGATGAGTAAATCTGGTGAACGGTCGACTTCCCGGGCGATGATTGCCTTCTGCTGGTTCCCTCCCGAGAGCGCACGCGCCGGCACGTCGATAGATGGAGTTCGGACGTCAAACTTCTCAATTAACGCCTTCGCCTTCTCTGCAACAGCTTTGTAATTCATTAGCCCTCGCTTAGAGAAAGGTTCTTTGTAATACGTTTGTAAAACCATGTTGTCCCGAATCGAGTAGTCGAGGACGAGTCCGTGTTTATGACGGTCTTGCGGAATATGTCCGATGCCGGATTCCGTCATCTTACGCGGTGTTTGACCAGTCACATCTTTCCCATTGAGCTGAACTTTTCCTGATTCCGGTTTTTTAAGACCCGTAATCGCTTCAATTAACTCGGTTTGACCGTTACCATCGATTCCAGCAATTCCGAGCACTTCCCCAGCCCGAATTTGCAAGTCTAATCCTTCAACGACCTTCAATCCACGGCTGTCTTTAACGACGAGCCCTTGAACATCGAGAACAACTTGTTGCGGTTCTGCTTTTGAATACTCAGCAGCGAAGTTAACTTCACGCCCGACCATCATTTCAGCCAGACTATCTTCATTAACCGTTTCATCCACTTCAACCGTTCCAATGTAGCGACCACGACGAATGACCGTACAACGGTCCGCCACTTGCATGATTTCCTTCAGCTTGTGCGTAATCAAGATGATCGACTTACCTTCAGCAATCAAACGTTTCATAATTTGGATAAGTTCTTGAATCTCTTGCGGCGTCAACACTGCCGTCGGTTCGTCGAAAATCAAAATATCCGCTCCACGATAGAGCGTTTTCAAGATTTCTACTCGTTGCTGCATACCGACCGAAATATCTTCAATCTTCGCATCTGGATCAATTTTAAGTCCGTACTGTTCTGAAATATCCATTACCTTTTGACGAGCTGACGCGCGATCGATTGTCACACCGCTCTTCGGCTCAAGTCCAAGGATGATGTTCTCCGTGACGGTAAACTTTTCAACCAACATAAAGTGTTGGTGGACCATCCCGATCCCAAGATCATTGGCGATGTTCGGATTCTCAATATCAACTTTCTTCCCGTGTACGCGAATCTCTCCGCCTTCAGGCTGATATAGACCAAATAACACGTTCATGAGCGTCGACTTCCCGGCCCCGTTTTCTCCTAGAAGCGCATGGATTTCTCCTTTACGCAATTGGAGCGTGATATTATCGTTCGCAACGAACGTACCGAACTCTTTGCGAATATTTAGCATTTCAATTACATATTCCAAGGAAGTTCACCCCTAACTTTAAGTAAAGGGAGACCACATGGGTCCCCCCTATACTCAAATGAATTATTTTACTGTTTTCATGAACTCTTCGAACTCAGCGTCAGTTGCTGGTGCAACTACCTCGCCGTCGATGATTTGTTGACGATACTCGTCAACTTTCGTAAGAACGTCAGCAGCAACGTTTTCTTCAGAAGTTGGCGCGATTCCTACACCTTCGTCTTTAAGAGAGAACTCAACGATTTCACCAGCTGGGAACTCCCCGTCCATTGTCATTTTCGAAACTTCAAGTGTAGCTGTATCTACACGTTTAACCATTGATGTAAGTGTGACGTTTTCTGGAAGTCCTTCTTCATACTGGTCACGGTCAACGCCGATAACCCAAACATCTTCGCCGTTCTTCTTACGGTTTTTCGCTTCTGTGAATACCCCTACACCCGTACCACCAGCTGCGTGATAAATGATGTCAGAACCAGAACCGTACATACCTGAAGCGATTGCTGTTCCTTTTTCAGCTGAGTTGAAGTCTTCAGCATATTTCACATCGATTGTCGCCTCAGGGTTTACAGCCATTACACCAGCTTTAAATCCATTTTCAAACTTCTTGATCAAATCTGACTCTACCCCACCGATAAATCCAACTTTGTCAGTTGTAGTCGTAAGACCAGCAACAACACCTACGAGGAACGAACCTTCTTGTTCTTTGAAAGTGATTGAAGCAACGTTCGGAGCGTCAACAACCATATCGACGATTGCAAAGTTGTTGTCAGGGAATTGTTCTGCAACTTTACCAATATCTTCTGCCATCAAGAAGCCGATTCCATAGATCAAGTTAAAGTTATCACGTGCCAATTGCTGTAAGTTCGGCTGATAGTCTGCTTGTTTTGCTGACTGAAGATATTTATATCCTTCGTTTTCAGTCAAGTCGTTTTCTTCACCGAATTTTTTCAACCCTTCCCATGCAGATTGGTTGAACGATTTGTCATCTACACCGCCGGTATCAGTAACCATCGCTACTTTGAAGTCGCTACCTTCTCCGCCTTCACCGTTTGTAGATGAGCCACCTTCGTTGTCATCGCCACCGCAAGCTGCGAGTACTGTAGAGAGTGTGAGTCCTGCTGCTAAAGCTGAGAGAATCGTTTTCTTTTTGTTCATCATCGTCGTGTTTCCCCTTTCGGTTCATAACAAATTTTGTTGTCATGTCATCAGTAGTCTTTACACCGGTATAAGAAAGCGCTTTCACGCTATTACCCAAAAATAACCCTTTCCGTCAAAAAACTGGTCGTTTTACACTCGTTTACGTACGACATGGAAATCGAATCGATCTGCCCGGAAAAAGTTGGCCGAATCGAGCAATGGTAAATCACTCTCATCGTAATGCAATTGCTTTAAAGCGAGTAACGGTTGGTCCGTCTGAAGTTGTGACGATATGTCAGAGCTGACGCTCGGCTCAATATGCGTAATCGCATACGCGACTCGACGTCCTACCTCTTTTTCAAGAGCATCAAACAATGACTTCCCTTCAGTCAATGTTTCAGGATTTGAGACGAGATGGGCCGGCACTTTATCGACACAATATACGACCGGTGTGTCATCCGCATATCGAATTCGAACAATTCGATAAATCGGTGAGTTCGGCTCAATCTTGAGACGATCGGCTTCTCTCTCTGTTGCCAACACCTTCTCGGCCACCAATACTTTCGTTCCTGGTGTCATCTTCGCACGCGTAATCATATCAGTGACACTGAATAACTCTTCAATTCCTGATGTAAACGGCGGCTTGGAACTGATAAATGTCCCTACCCCATGCTTTCGCACCACGAATTTCTCATCTTCGAGAATTCGGAGCGCTTCACGAAGTGTTGCTCGACTGACTCCGAGTTGTTTCGAAAGTTCGAATTCCGAAGGTAACTTTTCGCCTTCCCGATAGACACCAGCGTCGATATCTTGCTTAATTTTTTCAATTACTCGAAGATAGAGCAATCGATGATCGAGCTTAATCGACATTGGCCTCACCACCTTTAATTTACTTACCAGTGCTCAGACATCTGACGTATGAATGTCCTTGCCAATATTAAGTATAGGGATTCGAGAATTAGAACGCAATAGTTTTTGTTCGGAATCAGGGAAATATTTTTTTTAATCGTGTTGAACCGTACCACTGAGTCCATTTTACTCTTTTCTTTCATGCTTGAAAAAACTTTGTAAAATGAAAACGTTATTAAAATATGTAAGCGTTTCAAGGTTTTTTAAAAGTATGCACTATTAAATAATATAGGTCATATGTGCTATATTACATTTCTATTATAACGAACCTCTTTAATTATCGCTAATATTTCCGCATTCTATGAATACCATTAAAAAACGAACGATTATATATGAATATATATAATCGTTCGTTTTTATTATTATTCTTCTCGTTCTTGAATGAACACTTTTCGAGGTTTCGAACCTTCTGACGGCCCTACGTAACCGGCTTCTTCAAGCGAATCGATCAATCGGGCAGCCCGATTATATCCGATTCGAAATCTTCGCTGAATCATCGATGTCGATGCCGTTTCCTGAGTGACGATGAATTGAACGACTTCTCCGAACAATGAATCATCCGAGTCGATTGTCGTCACTTCTTCCTCTTTCGGCATCATCGCTTCCACATACTGCGCTCGTTGCTGTGCGATGACATGATTGACGACCATCTCGACTTCTTGGTCGGAGACGAACGCTCCCTGAATACGGACAGGTTTGTTCATACCGTTCGCAAGCATCAGCATATCCCCACGTCCGAGCAATTTCTCTGCTCCCCCTCCGTCAAGAATAGTTCGCGAATCGGTTTGAGAAGAGACCGCAAATGCAATCCGTGATGGGATATTCGCCTTGATGACCCCAGTGATTACGTCAACCGATGGGCGCTGAGTAGCGAGAACCATATGAATACCTGCAGCCCTAGCCATTTGCGCAAGTCGCATAATCGCATCTTCGACATCATTTGATGCGACCATCATCAGGTCTGCTAGTTCATCGACGATAACGACGATGAACGGTAGACGTTTCGCATCTTCATCGTCTGATTGATTGACGAGTTCATTATACCCTTCAATGTTGCGTACCCCGTATCGACTGAATAGTTCATAACGTCGTTCCATCTCGGCAACTACCTGTTTTAGTGCCTGAGCGGCTTTCTTCGGGTCTGTGACAACCGGAGTCAATAAGTGAGGAACACCGTTATATACATTCAATTCGACCATTTTCGGGTCAATCATCATGAGCCGGACCTCATCAGGTCGAGAACGCATCAACAAGGATACGATCATGCCGTTGATACAAACTGATTTTCCTGAACCTGTTGATCCCGCGACGAGCAAATGCGGCATTTTGTTAAGTGAGATTCCGACGGTCTCCCCACTGATACTACGACCAAGAGCGACGAGCAATTTTGAATCGTCTTGTTTGACTGGATCTGCTTCAAGCACTTCTCGTAAGCACACCGGAGCGACTTCCTGGTTCGGTACTTCAATACCGATGGCCGCCTTCCCTGGGATCGGTGCCTCAATTCGGATATCTTTAGCAGCAAGTGCAAGTGCTAAATCATCACTTAACGAGGTGATTCGACTTACTTTCACACCAATATCTGGTTGTAACTCATATTTCGTAACGGTTGGTCCGAGATGAATCTTTAACACTTTGACTCCGACACCAAATGACTTTAGTGTTTTCACGAGTTTTGCCGCATTCTCTTTCAAGCGCGCATTTTCTCCCGATAAATCAGTGATTACCGGCTCCTTTAAGTTTGAAAAAGGAGGGAGTTCATAAGTATCTGAGACATCTTGAGCTGCAGTCATCATCATCTCTTCTGTCGTGCTGGATGCATCAGTTTCCGTAGATTGGGGTGTTTTCGTTTCAGCATCTTTCTTTTCTGCCACAACTTTCTCGCTAAACCCAACAATCGGGATGTCATTCATCGTGACCGTGTCTGACTCTGATTCAGATGCTAACTCTCTTTCCGTATGTAACACCTTTTGATTTTGTTGTGCAGTACGTGTTCGATTCGAAGCTTGCTTCTTCTCAGTTTTTGGTCGTGCTTGCCATTCTTTCTTCACAGCTACAACGGATTCACTCATTCGATGGTACAGCTTGCCCCAAACTGTCGGCACATACAGAGATACTCCGACAACGAAGAACACGACGCCTAAAAAGACGAGACCAAAATCAGAAAACAAATATTGATTTAAATCATATAAAGCACCATTGACTCTACCACGCTCTTCTCCCCACAATAAGTCACCGAACAACAAGAGTGAGGCGGTCATATTGAGTAAACCTGCTCGTTCCATCGGTCTCATTGAATTGAGCACGACCCATAAGATGACGGCTACCATCAAATAAGTAAGCGCACCCCAACCACCAAAAATATATTCGGACAGCTCGGACAACTGTTGACCAATCCAGCCTAAATTAAAGAAGGCAAATACGAATGCAACGATGGAAAGAACAAAAATTCCCCATCCGTATGTACGTGGCGCAATCGGTTGTTTTTTTCGTTTTCTCGTATTTCGTGTCGCAGGTCGCTTACGCTTCACGGGAGTCTTTCTTGTTTTTTGTGCCACTATAGTCCCTCCTAAAAAAAGAAGGCAAAAGTCGGATGACTTTTGCCTCACTCACATTCCATTAAATCTCCATGATGATCGGCAAGATCATCGGACGACGTTTCGTCTGTTCAAACAAGAAGACGCTTAGTCGCTCGCGGATATTTGATTTCAATTCGGTCCAGTCACTGCCAGCTTGCAGACTCTTTTCAATCTGTTTCGTGACAATACGGTTTGCCTCTGAAATCATCTCTTCCGACTCTCGCATATACACGAATCCACGTGAGATGAGTTCAGGTCCTGAAATCAATTTCTTCTGTTTTCGATTCAATGTGACGACACAAAGGACAACTCCATCTTGTGACAATAATCGACGATCACGAAGAACGATGTTTCCGACATCGCCGACGCCGATTCCGTCAATCAAGACATTACCAGCAGGAACTTTTCGGCTCATCCGGGCTTTTCGACCTGTAAACTCAACGACATCACCTTTTTCAACGATGAAGATATTGTTTGATTTTACGCCTACTTGTTCAGCAAGTTTTGAGTGCGCCATTTGCATACGATATTCACCGTGAATCGGTAAGAAGTATTTCGGTTTGACGAGGTTGAGCATCAACTTCAACTCTTCTGCCGAACCGTGCCCTGATACGTGAACTTTACGTTGGTTATAAATGACGTTCGCACCAGAGCGGAATAATAAATCAATCGTCTTCGAAACTGACTTCTCATTCCCGGGAATCGGAGTAGCGGCAATGACAACCGTATCGTTCAAACGAATGTTGACTTGTTTGTGCGCATTACGTGCCATACGAGTCAATGCTGCCATTGGCTCTCCTTGAGATCCCGTTGTTAAAATGACGACTTTATTATCCGGCAGTCGATTCACTTGCGACAATTCGACGAGTGTCTTCGCCTTGAAACGAAGGTAGTTTAATTTTTGAGCAACTTCGACGATATTGACCATACTACGACCTACAACCGCCACTTTACGGTCATTTGCTTCCGCTGCCGCGAATACTTGTTGCAAGCGATGGACGTTCGATGCGAACGATGCCACGATGACACGCCCTTCGGCTTGATAGATGACGTCGTTCAATTCAGCACCGACGAGCGATTCAGAACCAGTTTGTCCCGGTCGCTCTGCATTTGTCGAATCTGAAAGTAGAGCGAGAACCCCACGTTGTCCAATCGCCGCTAACTTGTTAAAGTCGGATTGCTTACCGTCGACCGGTGTATAATCAAACTTAAAATCTCCGGTATGGACGATTGCACCTTGAGATGTTTGAATACAAACACCGACACAGTCGGGAATCGAGTGATTGACGCGGAAGAATGTGATGAAATGATCAGCGATAGTCAATTTCGTTTTGGCGTCAATCATGCGAAGGTCGACTTCTTTTAACAAACCAGCCTCTTTTAATTTCAATTCAATCAACCCAAGAGTTAACTTCGTTCCGTATACCGGAACGTGCTTCAAATCGCGTAGCACGTAGCTGAGTCCACCGATATGGTCTTCGTGACCGTGTGTGATGAAAATTGCTCGTACGCGATCTTTGTTTTCTTTTAAATAGGTGATGTCTGGGATGACAATGTCAATCCCAAGCATCTCATCGCCTGGAAACATGAGACCGGCATCGATGACGAAGATGTCGTCGTCTAGCTCCACGACGTACATGTTCTTCCCGATTTCGCCTACGCCTCCAAGCGCAAAGACGCTAATATTCTCTGTCTTCTTTTTAGACACTAACAAAAACCTCCTAATTGATTCATATTCTGTTTCGTCCCCTTATCGCTACTGAATATTGTAGCGGAAAACGGCTTCATTGCCAACATTTCCGTTCAATCTAATAGAGGCTTTAGTGCATCGGCAATCGGTACAACCGCTTCTTTGTCAGGTCGTTTCCCTGCGATAAGTTGTCGGATTGACAAGCCAAAGTCCATTTGGAGGTGAGGATAGTCCGGAAATGAGTTCCAGTCACCGCCCCATTCGAAGCCAAGCGCCTTCCCTAATTCCCCGAGTTCTTGCCAATCCGGTACATCATTTCGATTGCGGTCAGTGTTCAAATCATAGTCCACCTTGTTGTTATGGATAATGACGAAATCAATCGCAAGTCCATAGTTGTGATAACTTTGACCCGCTTTGGCATTCGTCACAACTTGTCCTGGTTCAGACCGACCTTGTGCATACAAAGCATTTTGTTCCTTCGCCGAGCGATATCCTGATGTGAGTCGTACTTCAAGGTCTAGACAAGATTGCGCTAATCGTATGAACGAGACTCCTCGATTCACGACTTGTGGATGTAAACGGTCAAATTCAATCTTTGTCCTCGCTAACACGGCGTCCTCCGCCTCTTTGTTCCGCACACACATATCCGCCTCAAACGTAGGTTCGTCCACCCATGGTACCGGTTCAGGTTGCATATAAAAATAAGCTAGCGTAATTCCAATCAAGAAGGCGACCATCGCAAGTGATAACACACCTGTCCATCTCATCTTCTTAACCGTTTACGTAATCCTTTAAGGATTGGCAAACCTTTTTCGAGTGCCATATAGAAAGGACGATTTAAGACGAGATCAAATTCCCCGACCTTCTCAATCATGTCACTTCCCCATCCAGACTTGAAGGCATATAGACCTGCATATTCATCATTTGGGTCAGTACTTCCCGATACTCCACCGAAGTCATATCGCTCTGCACCGCTCTCCTTAGCTGCCTTCATCATTGTCCACTGCATCAAGTGGTTTGGCATGAATTCACGGAATTCATTGGATGAGGCACCGTATAAGTAATACGAGCGACGTCCTGCAAGTGTCAATAACCCACCCGACAAGACGATTCCATTCGGATATGTCTGGTCTAGTTCAACGAGCTCAGGTAACGCTTGTTCGGCTTTTTGAATTTGCGCTTCTGTCTGCTCTTTGCGGTTAAGAAGGCTCGTTCGTTTCTTTTCGAGCGTCTCCTTCTCTAACCCCCGTTCGATTTTACTCAACTCTTTTTTCGCTTTTTCGAGTGTTGCTTGTTGCTGTTCAAGCGCAATTTTCGGCTCAAGTTTGGTCAAAAATAGACGAGCATCATTCGGTTGTAGACAATCGTATAGGTTTTCAAAATAATCGAGACCTCGAGTGGCGAAACCATCACGCTCTCCTGTCACTTTCATCAGATTAGCGAACGTCTTGAGTCCATCACGATCGACTTCTGTACAGACAATGCCTTTCTTTTCAGCTAACCGAACATTATATCTGAACTTGTGATGGAATTTCGCAAAAATATCTTTCTCGCTTGGACGTAAATCTGTTTCCATCGTGAAACGGGGCTGTGCATAGTCAAATCCGCCACCATAGCCTTTATGTTTAAATCCAATCGCATCCATTTCCGTCAATAGACCAGGCATCTCGTCACGATCAATATTTGGGTCAATTTTAATCACGATGGCTTTATGTGCCGTCGCAACACGTTTTGCTTCATTCACAAGTGCTTGAAGAGATGCCAAGTCGTCATAGTCCACGACAAAACCACGAGGTGCATAACATAAAGTAAATGGTAATTTTGGAACACGTTTAAATAAAAGCAGAGCGGCACCGGTCGTCGCTCCATCACGCGCTACAGCGATGCGCTCTGATGTCCATCCATTTTGGCGCTTCACATCTCCCCAACTCGACAGTTGCAATAAATCACCACGGTTATGCGTTTTGACGAAGTCGTCATGTTCTTTTTCTGTCAACGTAATTGATTGTACTGCCATAAATCACGATTCCTCCGTATTCAAAATGGTTGCTCGGACAATCGCCTCTTCATCGAGCGGCAACTTTTCATTTCCGATAATCTGATACTTTTCATGCCCTTTTCCTGCTAATACGATGATATTATCCGCTTTGGCTAAACTTGCCGCATAACGAACTGCCTCTTCACGATCACCAATCTCGACATAACTGTCATGAGTCATTCCAGCCGCGATGCCGTTCGTGATGGATTCGTACGCTTCGAAGCGTGGATCATCTGTCGTGATGATGACGGTTCCAGCGTAGGTCGATGCCATCTCACCCATCGCCGGGCGTTTCGTGACATCACGGTTTCCACCGGTCCCAATTAAAAAGACAATCTTCTCTTTTGGTACGCCAACGAGGGACTTCAAACACTGTTCGATTCCATCTGGTGTATGCGCATAGTCTGCGTATACATTATAACCCGGGACGTCTAGGCGTTGCATTCGTCCTTTGGCAGGATGAATCGTTTCAAGTGCTTCAGCGATTCTCTCAAGCGAATATCCGGCAGCGAGAAGACAACCTGTCGCAAGCAACAGATTGTATACGTTGAACCGACCGATAAACTGTACGGTCACCGGGAGACGTATGCCTTGGTAGTTCAACACAAAACTCGTCTGAGAGAGTGTCTGTTCAATGTCCGATGCCATCAAGTCCGCTAGTGTATCGATTCCATATGTCAATACTTTAGCACCGGTCATCGTTTCGTAGAGCGCACTTTGGGCATCGTCTGCGTTCAAGACGGCTACTTTTCCCCGTGAAGCCATTTGACCGAGTTGTGCAAAAAGCAATCCTTTCGCACGCGCGTAATTTTCGAACGTACCATGAAAATCCAAGTGGTCATGCGTCAAATTTGTGAATCCTACGATGTCAAAATCCGTTCCGATGACACGACCGAGCTCAAGACCGTGTGATGATACTTCCATCATGACATCAGTCACGCCTTCGTCACGCATTTGTGCAAGCAACTGTTGAAGCTCTGAGCTTTGAGGTGTTGTATTTTTACTTGGAACAATGTTGTCATTAATACGTACTTCGACAGTTCCAATCAATCCGGTCGAATGCCCAAGGACGTCAAGAACATCACGTAAGATCGTCGTCGTCGTTGTTTTCCCATTAGTTCCCGTAATCCCGAACAGTCGCATCTGTTCAGAGGGATACTGATAAAAAGCTGAAGCCAGTAGTCCGACTGAACGTGAGCTATCACGTACAATTAAGTTTGGAACCGTTAGCTCGAGTGGGCGTTCACTGACAACCGCTACCGCTCCTTGTTTCACCGCTTGCGCCGCGTATTCATGGCCATCAACCGTATAACCTTTGATGGCGACAAACAACGTTCCCGGAACCACTTCTCGCGAATCGGTCGTCACATGCGTCACTATGATGCCTTCAAGATTTGGTTGATTAATTAGTTGTATCGTCTTCACTAAATCCGTTAAGTTCAAGTCTTTCCCTTCTTTCACCTGTATCCTATCCACACTAAAGAATACCTCTTAATCAGTGTAGAGAACTTACAATTCGGTTTCAAGTCACCCTTCGTTCGGGAGGACATATGATTTCGCTGGTTGCTGTTGAAGCACTTCACGAATCAATGCATTGACCTCTTCGCCTTCGATGCGTTCCACTTTTTGAATCACGTGTTCAATCGGTTCAACTTCGTCAAGTAAGAGCAAGTTTCGTCCATTGCGATTCATACGTGCGCTCGAGCTTTCGTTTCCAAGCACGAGAGAACCTTTCAATTGCCGCTTGCCTTTATCCACCTCTTCATCCGTCAATCCTTCTTCGACGAGTCGGGTTAACTCTCTTTCGAGAATGACTTCGACTTGCTTTAACGTATCGGATGATGTTCCGACATAGATGGTAAAGGTGCCATGATCAGCGAATGTCGTGTAGTAAGAGTAGATTGAATAGGCCAAGCCTTCCTCTTCACGAATCGACTGAAACAGTCTCGAGGACATCGTCGCGCCGATTGCGTTATTCATCAGTGCCAAGTGTGGTAACCGTTCATCCGTCGCTGAAATTGCTCCATAGTTCCAACATAGGTGCGCCTGTTCTGTTTCCTTCTGTTTTGTCACGGTATCATGGAATAGCTCCGGTTGATTGAGTTGTTTCGAAGATTCCCTAGAAGGGATGTTGGCAAACCTACCCTTCACGGCATCAATCAACTCGTTGGATATATTCCCTGCAATCGAGACGACAATTTCTTCTGCTGTATAGCGTTCTTGCAAATAGTCAACGAGTTGGTCTCGTGTCAATCGATTGACACTCTCCTCCGTTCCAAGAATTGGTTGGGCGAGTAGGTCATCCCGATATGCCGCGATAGCCAGTAATTCGTGCACGAGATCTTCTGGCGTGTCTTCGTACATTTTAATTTCTTCCACGACGACACGTTTTTCTTTTTCGAGTTCGTTTTCGTCAAGCAGCGACTCGAACAACATATCCGTCAACACATCAAGCGCCATGACCGCATGTTCATCGAGCGTCTTCACATAGAAACACGTATGGTCTTTCGAGGTGAAGGCGTTGACACTTCCACCAAGTTCATCGAAAAAAGAAGCAATCTCTTTTGCGTTTTTCGTTTTCGTTCCTTTGAACAACATATGCTCAATCAAATGGCTGATGCCGATATTTTCAAACGATTCCGTGCGTGTCCCGGCTTTAATAAACACACCGGTTGAAGTGCTGTGCGAACCCTCGATTGGTTCGATGATGATGCGTACACCGTTCTCTAGTGTCATCCATTCCATGTTCTCACTCCTATGAAAAAGGCCATCGCACCAAGACGATGGCCAGAATAATTAATTTGTCGAGCGCGGTGGACGACGGTCCCCGTCACGACGTGGCGGACGGCCTTCGCGAGGTGGACGGCTTTCACGTGCAGCCTTCCGTTTCGCTTCGTAAGCCTCACGCTCTTCAGGAGACAATCCTTCTAAGATGAGCGCTTTATGTGATGCGTTGACACGACCTTTATCATCGATTTCTGTGACTTTGACTTGAATCGTATCACCGAGTTTCACCACATCCTCGACGTTCGCAACACGCTCAAGGCTGAACTCTGAAACGTGTACGAGTGCATCTTTTCCTTTGAAGAGCTCGACGAATGCGCCAAACTTCTCGATGCGGCGAACCGTTGCGTCGAATACTTCCCCAACGACGACTTCGCGAACGATATCCCCAATCAATGACATGGCAAGATCGATCCCTTCCTGGTCGGTCGAGGCGATGAATACTGTACCATCTTGTTCAATGTCAATTTTGACACCAGTTTGATCGATGATGCTGTTGATCATTTTACCACCCGGTCCAATGACATCGCGGATTTTATCCGGATTGATTGTCATCGTCACAATCTTCGGTGCATATTTCGATAGTTGCGTACGTGGTGCCTCTAACGTTTCAAGCATATGATCAAGAATGTGTAGACGACCAGCACGTGCCTGCTCAAGGGCTTCCTCTAAGATTTCGCGCGTGATTCCCGCAATCTTAATGTCCATTTGAAGAGCCGTGATTCCGTCTTTCGTTCCAGCAACTTTGAAGTCCATATCGCCGAGGTGATCTTCAAGTCCTTGAATATCTGTCAAGACCGTGTAGTGTTCACCTTCCATGATGAGACCCATGGCGATTCCAGCGACCGGCGCTTTGATCGGCACACCTGCATCCATCAAAGCGAGCGTCGATCCACAGATTGACGCCTGTGAACTCGAGCCATTTGATTCGAGTACTTCCGAAACGAGACGAATCGTGTACGGGAAGTCTGCTTCTTTCGGAATAATCGGCAGAAGTGCTCGTTCACCGAGTGCCCCGTGACCAATTTCACGACGACCTGGTGCGCGGACCGGACGTGCTTCTCCGACTGAGAACGGCGGGAAGTTATAGTGGTGCATAAAGCGCTTATTCTCTTCCAAACCGATTCCGTCGATGATTTGTGCGTCACCAATCACGCCAAGCGTTGCCACCGACATGACTTGCGTTTGACCGCGTGTGAAGAGACCAACACCATGTGCACGTGGCAATAAGCCAGTTTCTGATGCGAGCGGGCGGATGACTTCCGGGCGACGACCGTCCGGACGAACTTTGTCGACCGTAATCAAACGGCGGACTTCGTCTTTAACGAATTTGTTCAAAATGCCAGACACTTCTTTCAACTTGGCTGGTTCATCGGCGAGCGTCTCTTCATAGGCAGCTACGTATTTAGCGATCACTTCATTGATTGCTTCGTCACGTGCATGTTTTTCTTCGACTTGGACCGCGGCGTTGATTTCTGGACGAGCCGCCTCGAGTTCTTCTGTTAAGGCGTCATCAAATTTCGATACCGTGTATTCGAACTTCGGTTTCCCAACAGCCTCTACGATCTCTGATTGGAACGCAACTAGTTTCTTGATTTCTTCATGACCGAACAGAATTGACTCGAGCATGACGTCTTCTGGTACTTCGTTCGCGCCTGCTTCAACCATGTTGATCGCATCTGCCGTTCCGGCGACTTGGAGTTCGAGGTCCGTCTGTTCGAGCTGAGCTGTCGTCGGGTTAACGACGAACTCACCGTCAACACGTCCGACCGTCGCTCCAGCAATCGGGCCATCGAACGGGATGTCTGAAATCGAGAGTGCGATCGACGTACCGAGCATTCCCGCCATTTCAGCTGAACAATCCGGGTCGTTCGACATGACATAAATCATGACTTGAATATCATGACGGAATCCATCTGGGAAGAGTGGACGAATTGGACGATCGATGAGACGCGATGTCAAAATCGCGTTTTCACCTGGACGACCTTCACGGCGGAGGAATCCACCTGGAATTTTACCGACCGAGTAAAGTTTCTCCTCATAGTTGACCGTCAATGGGAAAAAGTCTAAATCTTTTGGTGCTTTTGAAGCTGTTACAGTCGCAAGGACGACCGTGTCACCATAGCGAACGAGCGCTGAGCCGTTTGCTTGCTTCGCAAGTTGACCGACCTCTACAGACAATGGGCGTCCGCCCCATTCTGTAGAGAATACTTGTTTCGTACCTAACATGTACATTCTCCTCTCAAACCTTATCTAGTTTATTATGTAACTCATTCCTACGAATGTCTAATCATTTTCTTTAAAAAGAAGAAACGGACTAGGACGTTGTCCCAGCCCGTTGAACAGTCTCGATCGATTAACGACGGAGACCGAGGCGTTGAATCAATTCACGGTAGCGTGTAACGTCCTTGTTACGAAGGTACGTAAGCAAGTTACGACGACGTCCAACCATTTTCAAGAGACCGCGACGTGAGTGGTGGTCTTTCTTGTGTGTACGAAGGTGGTCGTTCAATGTGTTGATTTGTTCAGTCAACACTGCCACTTGTACTTCCGGTGAACCAGTGTCACCTTGTTTTGTCGCGAAATCCGCGATAATTTCGTTTTTACGTTCTTTTGAGAGTGCCATTGCCTCTCCACCTCCATTTAATAAAAAATTGCCGCGTTGCCGAGCCGGCGTTGGTGAATCGTCCAGCCAAGCGAAACGGTGTACTTTGCGTACTTGACAAGGATAGCGTACCCGCCATATAAAGTCAAGATAGGATTGAACGGGCCGACACCTCATCTTGTTTGAGCTGTGCGACCAGTGCATCCAAGCCATCAAATGCGCGTTCGTTACGGATAAATTGAATCCATTCGATTTCAATGACTTGCCCATATAAATCCTCTGAAAAATCAAACAGATGACTTTCGACGGAGACCGCTCCCGTCTCGTAAAACGTCGGGCGACGTCCAACATTTGTCATAGCATAGAACGTCCGACCATCTTGAAGCTTGACTCGTGTCGCATAAACACCTAGACGTGGCATGACATAAGAAGCATCCATCAAGACGTTCGCTGTTGGAAATCCAATTGTACGTCCTCTAGCATCTCCATGTATAACTTCACCGCAGATGACATAGGGAGCACCGAGTAGTTCGTGGGCCGCTTCGACTTGCCCCTCTGCCAATAACTTACGGATTCGGGTTGAAGACACTTTTTCTCCACGCCTCGTCTGTTCTGTGACGACAGACGTTGTGAATTGATCACGCGCATGATAAGGCAGCGTCTCCATCGTCCCTTCTCCGAATTTGCCATACGAATAGTCAAATCCTGCCGTCACATGTACAGCCCCCGCGCCGATTAAATAGTCATCAACAAACTGTTGCGGAGAAAGTCCAGCCAATTCTTTTGTAAACGTTAAGACGAGACAACGTTCCACCCCGAGCGCTTCAATGCGTTTCAATTTTCGGGATAACGGCGTGATATAGCGCACTGCATCCGGTTTATTTGAGAGCACTTGCTTCGGATGTGGGTCGAACGTGACGACCGTCACCGGAAGGTTATGTTCAGCTGCCACACGTTTGGCATGTGAAATCACAGCTTGATGCCCTTTATGGACACCATCAAAAAAGCCGAGTACCATGACGGATGGATACGCGTCTGGTGTATCTGGATAAGTGAGATATCTTGTTTCCATACTGTCAAAATTCCCCCTTAGTCGATGGCCAGCATGACCTCGACTGTAGCGTCTGTCGTTCCATCTTGTCTTCGATATAAAGCAAGAGGGATTCCTTCTTCATTATAGACAGTAAATAAATCAAATTCGAGCGAAATGCCGTTCAGTTTCCCACCGTTCCGAATATAATGTTCTCTATTCTTTGGAATTGTAATGGCCGGCCAACGCTTGATCACGTCCTCAAGCGGCACGACATGTGCCATTCGCTCCTCGACTGTGTCGAATGCTTGTAAGGCATCGAGCGATACCGCACCGCTTTCCTCGAACGACCCAGAGCTCGTGCGACGAAGTTCACTCATGTGGGCAGGGTAACCGAGCTTCTCCCCGATTTGTACAGCGAGCGTTCGAATATACGTCCCTTTCCCACAATCGATTTCCATTCGGAATCGGCACACACCGTCTTCAAACGCCAACGCACTTGTGCGTTCCAAACGATGTATCTCGACCATGCGACGGGGACGTTCGACCGTTTGTCCTTTTCGCGCGTACTCATACAGTTTCTTCCCATTCACTTTGACCGCCGAGTAGTACGGTGGAACCTGTTCAATGGTCCCGATCAATCGACTCATCACTTCATCGATTTGGTCTTCATCCAATTCGTTTTCTGCAATCAACTTCTGTTCAACGACCTCACCATGAGCGTCCTCAGTCATCGTCGCGGTCCCAATCGTCACTTCGGCCACATAACGTTTTCCTTCATCCGTCAAAAAGCGGGAGAGTTTTGTCGCTCGTCCTAAACAGATGGGTAATACGCCCGTCACTTCCGGGTCAAGCGTACCCGTATGACCCACTTTTTTCGTATGAAACAATTTTCGTAATTTAAACACGCAGTCATGACTTGTCATGCCACGATCCTTATCGAGTACGAGCACTCCGTTCGGTTCCAATTTCATCCCTCCATATAAAAAAGGGAGAACGACGTCTCCCCTTCTACTTATTGATCTTTGTTCAAATCACGAATCAATGAATCGATATGCGTACCATATGCGACTGATGAGTCGTATTCAAACGAGATTTCTGGTGTTTTCCGAAGACGGATGCGGTTCCCGATTTCGCGACGGATAAATCCTTTCGCTTTGTCGAGACCTGCTTGCGTTTCTGCTTTCACATCTTCCTCATCACCGAGCACCGTATAATAGACCGTTGCTTGCTGTAAGTCCCCCGTCACGTCAACGCTCGTGATTGTAGCGTTTTTAGTGCGCGGGTCACTGACTTCCCGTAACAAGACGTCTGTAATTTCTTTACGCATTTGCTCGGCGACACGTTGGGCACGAATATTCATACGTGATCCCTCCTCACATTATTTACGTTCGATTTCTTTCATGACGAACGCTTCGATGACATCCTCTACTTTGATGTCATCAAACTTCTCTACTTTAATCCCACACTCATACCCTGTCGCAACTTCTTTCACGTCATCTTTGTAGCGGCGAAGTGTATCGAGTTTACCTTCGTACACGACGATTCCGTTACGAATGACACGGACACCTGCGTCACGTGTGATTTTACCTTCTGTCACATAACAACCTGCAATCGTACCGACTTTCGATACTTTGAAAACATCACGGACTTCAACTTGACCAGTGATTTCTTCGACGAATTCTGGATCAAGCATACCTTTCATCGCGCTCTCAATTTCTTCGATCGCGTTGTAAATGATGCGGTGAAGACGCATTTCAACATTTTCCTGTTCAGCCATTGAACGGGCGTTTCCGTCAGGACGAACGTTGAATCCGATAATCACGGCGTTTGCCGCTGATGCGAGGATCACGTCACCTTCTGTGATTGCACCGACACCTTGGTGGACGATATTGACTTTGACGCCTTCTACATCAATTTTGCGGAGTGACCCAGCCAATGCTTCTGCTGAACCTTGAACGTCCGCTTTGATGATCACGTTCAAATCTTTCACTTCACCTTCTTGAATGCGGCTGAACAAGTCATCAAGACTTACTTTCGCTGATTCACGGCGCTGTGACTCGAGGTAACGTTGGTAACGTTTCTCTCCGATTGCACGTGCTTTTTTCTCATCTTCAAAGACGATGAACTGGTCACCGGCTTGTGGAACATCGTTCAAACCTGTGATTTCAATCGGCGTTGATGGACCGACTTGTTTCACACGGCGGCCAATATCGTTGACCATTGCCCGTACTCGACCGAACGTGCTACCGACGACGATTGGATCTCCGATGCGAAGCGTACCGTGTTGAACGAGCAGTGTAGCGACCGGTCCGCGTCCTTTATCGAGTTTTGCTTCGATGACTGAACCACGAGCTGGCATTTCAGGTGTTGACTTGTACTCTTCAACTTCAGATACGAGGAGAATCATCTCGAGCAACTCGTCAATTCCTTCGCCTTTAATCGCAGAAATTGGAACGAAGATTGTTTCGCCACCCCACTCTTCAGGAATGAGACCGAACTCTGTCAATTCTTGTTTGACACGGTCAGGGTTTGCGCCTTCTTTATCCATTTTGTTCACCGCAACGATGATTGGAACGTTCGCCGCTTTCGCGTGTGAGATTGCTTCTTCTGTCTGTGGCATGACGCCATCGTCAGCAGCTACGACGATGATGGCGATATCTGTCACTTCCGCACCGCGGGCACGCATCGTTGTGAACGCCGCGTGACCTGGTGTATCAAGGAATGTGATTTTCTTATCGTTAACAGAAACCTGATACGCCCCGATATGTTGCGTGATTCCACCAGCTTCTCCTGCTACGACTTTCGTGTTGCGAATCGAGTCAAGAAGCGTTGTTTTCCCGTGGTCAACGTGACCCATGATTGTAACGACAGCCGGGCGCTCTTCAAGATCATATTGCGAGAAGTCAACCTCAACTGTTTCAAAGTCTGTCTCATCTACGACAACTTCTTTTTCGACTTCATAACCGAACTCGGTTGCGAGTAACTCAATTGTCTCGTCATCGAGCGTTTGGTTAATCGTAGCCATCACACCAAGCCCCATCAATTTCATGATGATTTCGTTCGGCTTTTTGTTCATTTTTTCTGCAAGATCTGAAACGCTGAGTACATCTTCATATTTGATGACGTTACCCATCTCGGCCTCTTGCGCGAGTCGAGCCGCTTTCCGTTGGCTCGTCTTCGAGTTTGGATCGGCTTCTTGTGGGATGGCAGCTTTTACTGGCTTGCCTTTGCCTTTCCCTTTTCCACGTTTTTTATTGCGTGGGTCGTTGTAACGGTTTTGACCACCGCGATTGTTTTGACCGCCACGGTTTTGTTGCCCCGCTTGCGGACGTGCTTTTGGAGCTTCTTTTTTCTCTTGCTTCGGTTCGTTCGAAGTTGAAGCCGGTTTTGATTCAGCTTGTTTCTCGGCACGATATTTCTCAGGATTGAACACTCGGTCTAACTGTTTTACCGTTTCCTCGTCGAGGACGGCCATGTGATTTTTCACCGATTTGTTCAATTTTTCTAATTGAGTAATGACTTGTTTACTCGTTACATTCTGTTCTTTTGCAAATTCATAGACGCGTTTTCCCAAAGCATCCACCTCCATTAATAGTTAAGAGAGAAGTTGCTTAAGCTTGTTCGCAAATCCGGATTCCGTGACCGATACGACGACACGCATATCTTTACCAAGTGCAGCGCCGATTGTGTAGCGATCGCTCACTTCAATCAATGGCACTTGATAAGACGCACACTTGTCAGAGACTCGTTTTTTCGTCGAGGCCCCTGCATCTCCGGCTAGAATGACGAGCTTGGCACGGCCCGCTCGGACATCCTTCAATACAAACTCTTCTCCCATCGTTACTTTCCTCGCTCGAGCAGCAAGGCCTAACAATGATTCCCACTGACTCATGATTCGTCACCTGCGACAGTTTTCAACTGTTCATACAAGTCATC
The DNA here is from genome assembly GCF_018617685.1 of Exiguobacterium sp. s57. Taxonomy (NCBI): domain Bacteria; kingdom Bacillati; phylum Bacillota; class Bacilli; order Caryophanales; genus Exiguobacterium; species Exiguobacterium sp. s57. The sequence goes on along the minus strand of NZ_JACSKR010000001.1, from coordinate 159,048 downwards.
GTTCGTCTTTACTTTCAAGTGATGGTCGAGCGTCCGTTTTTTCTCTGCTTGACGAACAACATCGATATCTTTTGATAAGTAAGCCCCACGACCGTTCACTTTGCCCGTCTGATCGATGACTACGTCACCTTCAGGCGTTCGAACGACACGAATCAATTCTTTTTTCGGGAGCATTTCTTGTGTGACCACACACTTACGCAAAGGAAGTTTCTTTTGCTTCATGGTCATTCCTCTTCTTTCACCGCAGTCGTTTCAACTGTAGCATTTGATAAGTCTTGTTCAACTTCATTTTGAACAATTTCTGATTCGGATTCAACTTTTTCAGCGAACGTATCGAACAAGTCGAGTGCTTCCGCATCCGTTTCACTCTTAATGTCGATTTTCCATCCTGTCAATTTCGCAGCAAGGCGTGCGTTCTGCCCACGTTTCCCGATTGCGAGAGACAATTGATAATCTGGTACGACGACCGTTGTTGATTTCGCCGGTTCATTGACATATACGGCAACGACTTGAGCCGGGCTAAGTGCATTACGGACAAACTCTTTTGGGTCTTCAGACCAGCGAACGATATCAATTTTCTCACCGTTCAACTCATCGACAATCGTTTGGACACGCTGTCCTTTCGGTCCAACACACGCCCCGACCGGATCGACGATATCCGAATGAACAGCGATTTTCGAACGGTCACCTGCTTCACGCGATACAGACATGACGTCGACTGTCCCGTTTGAAATCTCAGGCACTTCAAGTTCAAATAGACGGCGCAAAAGTCCAGGATGCGTACGTGATACTTGAATCGCTGCACCAGATCCTTTTGTCGTCGAATCAACTTTTGTAACGTATACTTTAATTCGGTCATGAATCTGGTATGACTCATTTGGCATCTGTTCATTCGGTGTAAGGACCGCTTCAATGTTGTTTTCTAAACCGATATACAAGTTGCGCGGGTCAAAACGTTCCACGATTCCAGTCATGATTTCGTCTTCTTTGTCCGCGAAGTGGTTGTAGATGCGTTCGCGTTCGGCTTCACGCATTTTTTGTGTAACCACTTGTTTTGCCGTCATCGCTGCGACACGTCCGAAATCACTTGGTGTGACTTCTTCTTTATGAAAATCACCAAGCTCATAGTTCGGATCGATTTCGTGTGCCTCTTCGAGTGAGAGCTGTTGATCTGGTTGTGTGAGTCGCTCTACGACTTCTAGTAGTGCGTAGACACGGATATCTCCCGTCACCTGGTCGAACTCGACTTTCACGTGCTCATTCGGATTCGCCACGTTGCGACGATATGCAGAAATGAGCGCTTGTTCGAGTGCTTCGATAATAATATTATTGTCGATTCCTTTTTCTTTGGCAATCTGATCGATTGTAGTGAGTAATTGTGGACCCATCTTCTTCCCTCTCCTTAACTAAACGTGACCGCTAAGCGGGCTTGTGCAATTTTGTCTACCGGTAGCGATACCGCTTTTTTTCTTGTCTTGATGCGCGTCTCGATCACGACCGTTTCCCCATCATATGCCGTCAAAATTCCTTCAAACTCTTTGGCACCATCGATCGGAGCGAACGTTTTCATGTAGACGTTTTTGCCTACCGCACGTTCAAAATCGCTCGGCTTTTTCAGCGGACGCTCCGCACCAGGACTCGAGACATCAAGATAATAAGCCTGTTCAATCGGATCGGATTCGTTCAGTTTTTCCGAGAGTTGTTCATTGATATTGACGCAATCGTCTAAATCGACGCCCCCTGGTTTATCGATATAGACACGCAAGAACCAGTCAGGACCCTCTTTTACGAATTCCACATCGACCAATTCCATGTTTTCTCGTTCGACGATTGGCGACGCAATCGATTCAACGACTTCTGTTATTTTGGACACTCTCATCCCTCCTTCTGGCTTTTACATACAAGAAAGGAGTAGGGTTCCCTACTCCTTTCCGTCGTAGTATCCAACTTTGTTCGATACTAATATATCATATTTTCCCGATAATTCGCAACTTACACCCCAAAATCAAAGAATGAGAGTTGGTTCTCATCAGGCAAGCCTTCGAGACATTTCATCGTATCGAGTGTCTCAATGACCGTTTTTGACAGTTTCGCTCGTTTCCGTAAATCTTCTTTTGACAGGAACTGCCCTTCTTCCCTCACCTCGACAATCGCTTTCGCAGCATTCGTGCCAAGTCCGTCGACTGCATTAAACGGTGGAATCAGCGTATTGTCTTCAATCAAAAACTCGGTTGCACTCGATCGGTACAAGTCGATGTTTTGAAATTTCATTCCTCGCTCTAGCATCTCTAACGCGAGTTCGAGAACGGTATGAAGTCCTTTATCTTTCGCGGTCGCATCAAACCCTTTTTCACGAATATCCGACATCGCTTTCTTTACAGCTTGGGGACCTTTGATCATGGCGGACAAGTCAAAGTCTCCTGCTCGAACGGTAAAATATGTCGCATAGTAAAGGATCGGGTGATGCACTTTGAAGTAGGCGATTCGGACCGCCATCAACACGTACGCCGTCGCGTGCGCTTTAGGGAACATGTACTTGATTTTCTTACAAGACGAGATATACCATTCCGGCACATCATTCGCCCGCATCTCGGACTCCATCTCGTCCGTGAGTCCTTTCCCTTTACGGACAGACTCCATGATTTTAAAGGCGAATGATGGTTCAAGACCCGCATAAATCAAGTAAACCATGATGTCGTCACGACATCCAATCACGTCTTTCAGTTCGCACGTGCCGTTGTAGATTAGCTCGTTTGCATTACCTATCCAAACGTCGGTTCCGTGGGACAGTCCCGAAATTTGAACGAGTTCTGAGAACGTTGACGGTTTCGTCTCTTCGAGCATTTGGCGCACGAACTTCGTCCCGAACTCTGGAATCCCGAGTGTTCCTGTTTTCGATTCGATTTGCTCCGGTGTAACACCGAGCACGTCCGGGGACGAGAAAATTTTCATGACGGTCGGGTCATCTGTCGGGATTGTCTTCGGATCGATGCCGGACAAATCTTGCAACATCCGGATGGCGGTCGGGTCATCGTGCCCGAGAATATCTAATTTGAGCAAGTTGTCGTGAATCGAATGGAAGTCGAAGTGGGTTGTCTTCCATTCGGACGACTTATCATCGGCCGGATATTGAATCGGTGAAATTTCGGCGATGTCCATATAATCAGGTACGACGATAATCCCCCCCGGGTGCTGACCCGTCGTCCGTTTCACACCGGTGACACCGGACACAAGACGATCGACTTCGGCGTTACGGTAGATTTTATCGTTCTCAGTCGCATATCCTTTTACATACCCATAAGCCGTCTTATCCGCAATCGTTCCAATCGTTCCTGCACGATATACATATTCTTCTCCGAACAATACTTTCGTATAGGCGTGGGCATGCGGCTGATACTCACCTGAGAAATTCAAGTCAATATCCGGTACTTTGTCCCCTTTGAAACCAAGGAACGTCTCGAACGGGATGTCGTGCCCATCTTTTTTATACCATGTCCCACATTCCGGACATTCTTTGTCCGGTAAATCGTATCCTGAACCGACAGAACCGTCATTGAAGAAGTGAGAATGTTGACAGTTAGGACAGACGTAGTGTGGCGGTAACGGGTTGACTTCGGTGATTTCCGTCATCGTGGCGACGAGACTTGATCCGACCGACCCACGTGAACCGACCAAATATCCATCATCCAACGATTTTTTAACGAGTTTATGTGAAATCAAATAAATGACTGCAAATCCGTGTCCGATAATCGACTTCAATTCTTTCTCGAGACGTGCCTCAACGATTTCCGGTAGCTCATCACCATAAATCGATCGAGCCATGTCATAACTCATGTTTCGAACCTCATCGTCCGCCCCTTCAATTTTTGGCGTGTACAGATCATCCGGAATAATCTGAATTGATTCGATTTGGTCGGCAATCACGTTCGGGTTTGTGATGATAATCTCACGCGCCAACTCATCTCCCAAAAATTTGAACTCTTCCATCATTTCTTTTGTCGTCCGGAAGTGGGCGTGCGGTAATTCTTTTCGTGTGTTAATGAAGTTTGCCCCACCTTGGGTACGAATTAAAATTTCCCGATACGATCGATCCTGGCGATCCAAATAATGCACATTCCCTGTCGCACAAACCGGTAATCCAGCCTTATCAGCGACACGGATGATTCGTTTGATAATCTCACGGAGCTCCAATTCGTTTGCAACGATTTCTTTATCAATCAAGTGATGATAGAGCGCCGGCGGATGAATTTCGATAAAGTCATAAAACGACATCATCTTCTCGAGTTCATCGTCTGATTTGTTCAATGCGGCATCAAAGATCTCACCGTTGTCACAAGCTGAGCCAATCAGTAACCCTTCTCGGCGTTTCACGAGTTCTGACCGCGGCATCCGTGCCATCCGATGTAAATAATCAATATGGGATAACGAAATGAGTTCATATAGATGACGGAGTCCAGGTTTTTTATTCTTCGCATAGATGGTCGCATGGAATGGACGGATTTTTGACACGTCACTCCCGACTTTCGCATTTAATGAACGATGCGTCGTCATTTCGAACATCTGTTTGGCAAGGTCTAGTAACTTCAGCAATAAATATGCCGTCGCCTCCGCGTCATAGATGGCACGGTGATGCTGAGTCAATTCGATATCGAATCGTTTCGCAAGAGTGTTCAGCCGATGGTTCTTTAATGTCGGCATCAACGTACGGGCTAGTTCAAGTGTATCGATGACCGGATAGTCGTCCGGCTCATGACCACCACTTCGAAGTGTCGCCTCAAGGAAACCCATATCGAATGAAGCATTGTGGGCAACGAGAATACTATCTCTAGACCAGTCGACGAACTGCTTTGTGATGACTTCCGGGTCAGGCTGTCCTTGAACCATATCATCGGTGATTCCAGTCAACTCAATTGTTGTCGCTGATAAGGGATGTTTCGGGTCAGCGAACGCCTCAAACCGGTCGATAATCTCTCCATCTTTGATTTTGACACCAGCGAGTTCGATGATTTTGTTATAGACAGCAGAAAGACCTGTCGTCTCGACGTCGAATACGACGTAAGTCGCATCGTCTAACGCTACATCGGTCGCATGATAAGCGACAGGGACACCATCGTTGACGACATTCGCCTCGACCCCGTATAACACTTTGATATCATTCTTTTTTCCAGCATAATACGCTTCTGGGAACGCCTGGACACCAGCATGATCCGTGATCGCGATTGCTCGATGACCCCATTGCGCTGCACGCGCGACAAGAGCAGACACATTTGTGACAGCATCCATTTGACTCATTTGTGTATGCGCATGAAGTTCTACACGTTTCTCGCCTTCCCACTCATCACGCGGCGGTTCGACTTTCACTTCCTGGAGTTGCGATGCCATCATACACAATTCACGCATGAAGGAGTCATCTTCGACCCGACCAGCCGTTTGAATCCACATCCCTTTTTTGACAGCACTGAGCATCCGGTCATCATCGTCATCGCGCGCAAATACTTTCACAATCAACGAATCGGTGTAGTCGGTCATTTTGAAAGTGAACAATTTCTTGCCACTCTTCAGCTCTTTCCGCTCCGCAGAGAAGACGAGACCACGAATCGCGACACGTCGTTCTTCTTCGATAATCGTCTTGATTGGTACAATCTCATCTTTGATGAGCGCACCCATCCGAATTTCCGTAATCGGTTCGTCGTTTATTTCCGTCGCTTTGGCGAATTGGGCAGCAAGCGCCATTTTCGCTTGTTCGATATCTTCTTGAACGACCTGTTCGCGAAGGGCCTGACTTGCCTCGGCATCTTCTGAGAAATGGGCCTGACACGGTTTTTTCGTGAACCCATAGGCACTATAAAGCGCTTGGATTTCTTGGCAGAGTTCTTTGTCCACGTAACTGGCTTCAGGTGCGGAACGCACGGGAATCAATAGTTTATTCTGCTCAAAACGAGGAGATACAGAACCGAAATAACCGCGCATCGCACCAGACACTTGACTCAATTCACTGACGATTCTAGGCCAATAATCGATATAGTCTTGCTCGCTCCCACCTTTTGTCGTTGAGAATCGGGCGTACACTTCGTCCGCGAACGTCGCATACCGGTTTTCTAATCGACTCATAAACAACTGGTGCACCTCGTACGGTAAAACTGCCGGAAATGAAAAATAAAAAGTCCACGTACGTCGTTTTTTATTGACGACGAGTCGTGAGAGTTCTGCCTCGTCGAACAAGTCGTTTGACTCTGTTGTAATCCCAAGGTCACCTAACAATAATTGCATTTTTTGATTCGCTTCCACGGGTTCATCTTTCCCCCTTCATGCCAATTCGACAAATGAAGGTGACCGCTTCCGCTGTCACCTTCATCCATTAATGAGCCTCGCTAAACTTTGTAGCGATGACTTGTTCCAACTCATCGATTGATGTTTCAACCACTTCACCAGTCGCACGTACTTTCACTTCGACGATGCCTTCGGCCGCCTTTTTACCGACGTTTACACGAATTGGAAGTCCAATCAAGTCCGCATCCGCAAACTTGACGCCAGCTCGCTCTTTGCGATCATCAAACAAAACATCATACGTTTGACCAAGTTCATCATGTAGACGGTTTGCAAGTTCAAGTTGCGTCTCGTCTTTCGCGTTGATTGCAATTAAATGAAGATCAAACGGTGCAACGTTACGTGGCCAAACGATTCCACGGTCATCATGATGTTGTTCCACGATAGCTGAAAGTGTGCGTGACACCCCGATGCCGTAACAACCCATGATGAGTGGTTCGGCACGACCCTCTTCATTGAGGAATGTCGCACCCATCGCTTCTGAATATCGTGTTCCGAGTTTAAATACTTGGCCCACTTCAATTCCGCGTGCAAAACGAACCGGACCTGACTCGTCAGGCGCTAAGTCGCCCTCGACCACAAAACGTAAATCGTGATACGTCAACTCTGAGAGATCACGCTCTGCATTCACGCCTGTGAAGTGCGTATTCGCTTCGTTCGCTCCACATACAGCATTTACTAAATATTTAACCGCATAATCAGCGACCACTTTGACCGGAGCGTTAATCGGTCCGAGTGTACCTGGCGCACAGTTGAACAACTCAACGATTTTTGCTTCTTCTTCAAGTTGAATGTCGAGTCCACCGAGTGCGTTCTTCACTTTGACTTCGTTCGCTTCGTGGTCTCCACGAACGATCGCCATGACTGTCTCTCCGTCGACATTGAACAAGACGGACTTGATTGTCGTCTTCGAATCAATATTCAAGAATTTTGCCACGTCTTCAATCGTACGATTTTCTTCAGTATCCACCTTCTCAAGCGGACGAACTTCCGCCTGTTGCATCTCATAGCGGTCTAACGTTTCTGCCATCTCAATGTTCGCCGCATAGTTCGACGTGTCTGTATAGACGATTGTATCTTCACCGATAGCTGCAAGTGCTTGAAATTCATGCGTGTCTTTCCCACCGATTGCCCCAGAGTCCGCAACGACTGGACGGTATTTGAGGCCAGTGCGGTCGAAGATTCGTGAATACGCGTTATACATATTTGTATATTCTTCATTTAAACCTTCTTGTGTCGCGTGGAATGAATACGCGTCTTTCATCAAGAACTCGCGTCCGCGAAGCAAACCGAAGCGTGGCCGACGCTCATCACGATATTTTGTTTGAATTTGGTATAGGTTCATCGGAAGTTTCTTATAAGAATTGAGTTCATCGCGAACGATGGACGTAATCAATTCTTCATGTGTCGCGCCGAGTGCGAAGCGACGGTCATGACGGTCTGTCAATCGCATCAATTCAGGGCCATAAATGTCCCAGCGTCCCGTCTCCTCCCAAAGTTCTGCTGGTTGAATGGCAGGCATCAATAGTTCTTGTGCACCTGCCCGGTTCATCTCTTCACGAATAATCGTTTGAATGTTGTGTAACACGCGATGTCCGAGTGGAAGATAAGAATAGATTCCAGCCGCATTTTGGCGAATGAAGCCTCCACGGACGAGAAGTTGATGGCTGACCGCTTCCGCGTCAGCCGGTACTTCTCTTAATGTAGGCATGAGCAATCTAGATTGTTTCATACAGTTCAACGTTTCCCTTCTCTACAAAAAAATTATTTAAAGAATGATTGAATGTCGTTCCAAGTGACAATTAACATTAGGAGCATCAATAGTGCGAACCCGATAAAGTGGACGAACCCTTCTTTTTTCGGATCAATCGGACGTCCTCTTACCGCTTCGAACAGGAGGAAAATCAATCGTCCCCCGTCTAACGCAGGAAGGGGAAGCAAGTTGAAGATGGCGAGGTTGACCGAAAGAAGCCCAGTCCAGTTCAACAACATAATCAAACCGCTCGCTGCTACTTCATCTGTCATGCGTACGATTCCAACCGGACCTGCGAGTTGATCGACCCCAACTTGACCCGTCACTAAATCTCCGACCGCAGAAAAGATAAGGGTAGACATCGTCCACGTCGTCTCAGCACCTGTCGTCACGGCTTTAACTGGTGAACGTTCAAGCGCGTTCGTGACACCGAGAATGCCGACAGTTTCTCCATTTTGTTCGACCGCTTGAGGGGTGAGTGTGACTGTCGCTTCCTCACCATCACGAACATACGTGACTTCCGTAGGGGTGTCAGCCCGGTCAGAAAGAGCCGAACGTAAATCGAGCCAATCTGAAATCGATTCGCCTTCAATCGATACGATTTCATCCCCGCTCATCAAACCTGCCTCATCAGCGGCTGAATCGGGTTGAACCGTACCGATTTGCCCATCGTTCGTCGGAGTCCCTTGAACAAGGCCGACAATAATGAGCAAGATGAACGCCAACACGAAATTCATCGCCGGACCGGCTGCGATTGCCAAAACACGTTTCCAAACCGACTGAGCTCCAAACGTTCGATCGTACGGTGCGATTTGAATTTCCATCCCTTGATCGACAAGGAGTGTGTCTCGTTCTAGTGAATAGACGCGTACTTCCTCATCGATGAGGAGTTGTACTTTCAATTCATGTGTCGAGTCAAACTTATCGACAGTTCCAACGACTTGAACATCTGTTGCCGTGTCCGGTTGGAAGTAGACGCGATCTACCGTCCCTTGCTCGGTTAAACGGAGTCCGACATGCTGACCCGCGCGTACTTCAACCGGTTCAAAGTCTTCTCCGGCCATTTTGACATAGCCACCGATTGGTAAAAGACGAATGGTATAGAGCGTTTCATTTTTACGGAACGAAACAATTTTTGGACCGAATCCGATTGCAAACTCGTGACAGAGAATGCCTGCCCGTTTCGCCATGACGAGGTGTCCCCATTCGTGTACCGAAATGAGAACGCCAAACATCAAAACGATGGCGATAAAAGTCGTCATGATTTATTCCCCACCTTCAATTCCTTGCTGAATCTGTTGACGTACTACTCGGTCAACTTCTAGAATTTGCGCGAGCGTCGGTTCGGCGATCACCTCATGTTGAGCCATCGCCTCTTCAACGAGTCGTTCAATTTCTAAGAAAGTGATGTGACCGTTCAAGAATAGGTCCACTGCCATTTCATTGGCTGCATTCAAAACAGTCGGCATTGATCCTCCGATTATTCCTGCTTCGAACGCTAACCGGAGTGCCGGATAACGCTCGAAATCAGCCTCTTCAAAATGAAGCTTTCCGATTTCATTCAAGTTTAACCGCTTATTCCCCTCAATTTCAAGCCGCTTCGGTTCCGAAAGCGCATAGAGAATCGGTCCCCGCATATCCGGGTTTCCGAGCTGAGCCATTACGGCTGCATCTTTAAATTCGACCATCGAATGAATGATTGATTCTCGATGCAAGATGACTTCAATATCATTATAGTCGATATCGAACAACCAGTGTGCCTCGATGACTTCTAGTCCTTTGTTGAACATTGTCGCCGAGTCGATGGTTATTTTCGCTCCCATCGACCAGTTCGGATGATTCAACGCATCTTCAACCGTCACATCGACTAATTCTTCCCGTGAACGGTCACGGAAACTTCCACCCGATGCCGTTAAAATGATTTTCGAGACATCTTCTCTACGTTCCCCGTTTAAACATTGAAAGATTGCAGAGTGTTCGCTATCGACAGGTAACAAATTGACCCCATATTCTTTCACGGCAGCTTTGACGAGATGTCCTGCGGTGACGAGTGTTTCTTTGTTGGCGAGCGCGATATCTTTTCCTGCTTGAATCGCTGCAAGTGTCGGTTCAAGACCAACCGCTCCTACCACCGCTGTCACGACGATATCGGCTCTTTCTGCCGTCGCGCATTCTTTCAGGCCTTCTGGACCAATAAAATACAGTGGTTCATATGTAAGGCGCGGTTTTAATTGTTCGAGTACCTCGATACTTGTCGCTGACACATATTTTGGTCTAAGTCGATTGATCCATTCTGTGGCGACATCGACGTTCGTTCCGAATGCATACGCCTCAAGTTCAAACAGGTCGGGGTGCTGTTCAATGACGTCACACGTTTGCACACCAATCGAACCAGTCGCTCCAATTAAGCTAATTCGCTTCATCTCGACACTCCTTTTATAGCAGATTAAACACCCAAATGACTGTGAAGACCGCAATCATACTATCGAATCGGTCTAAGATTCCTCCATGACCAGGTAAGAGATGACCCGAGTCTTTTACTCCGAACTGACGTTTATAAGCGGATTGTACCAAATCACCGAGCTGTCCGACGACGGCTACGACGATAGCTAAAATGATCACTTCGAATACTGGTAAGATCGGATCGATCCAGACGAAGATGACGCCGAGTACAACGGAAGATACAATACCGCCGATTGCTCCTTCAATCGTCTTGTTCGGACTGATTGATGGCCATAGTTTTGCTTTTCCGAACGCCTTCCCACTGAAATAGGCTCCAGAATCCGTCGCCCAAATCATGAACAAGATGAGCAACACTTTCGACAAACCATCGTCAGACAGACGTACTAGAGCGAAACTAGAGAACCCGACGACCAAGTAGACAGCCGAGACGAAATAGAATCCGACATCTTCATAGGTGAATCGATTTTTAGTGACGACCGTCCAAAATAGTAATAACACAAGTCCTAACACGAGCCATTGTTCGATCGTGAACGGCATCTCGTCCGTAACGATTTGCGTTTCAAGCAACAACAAAATGAACGGGAACGCCACGAGGAGTGACGTCACTAAAAATGGGAATGCCAATAGTTTATGCTGTCGCATCAATGTGAATTCACTTAATCCAATGAGCGCAAGAATGCCCATCAATGAAACAAATGCGTTGCCTCCAAGCGCAATCACCGTAATAAAGATGGCTCCGGCCCAAAGCCCTGTAATGATTCTTGTCTTCATGTTACACCCCACCAAAACGACGCGTGCGCGCGTTATAAGATTCAATCGCTTCTACAAAATGCTCACGCTTAAATTCCGGCCACAATACTTCTGTGAAATGAAGTTCCGCATATGCGCTTTGCCATAATAAAAAGTTAGAGAGTCGTTGTTCACCGCTCGTTCGAATAACGAGATCCACATCTTGGACGTGGGTCATGAGTCGTTCACCGATTAAGTGATCGTCGATGGCATTCGATTGAATTAATCCCGACTGTACATCTTCGGCGATACTGCGCATCGCTTGAACGAGCTCATCGCGCCCACCATAGTTAAGCGCAAACACAAGCTTCAATCCGGTATTCATAACGGTCCGCTCTCTCGCCTCGTCGACGGCCTCACGCGTCTCTCGAGGAAGTTTGGTTGTATCTCCTGCGACGAGCACCCGCACATTCTGTTCATGGAGTTCTTTTAAATCCGTCTCTAAGAACTGTTTTGGCAGTTTCATTAAAAACGAGACTTCCTCTTCCGGACGAGTCCAGTTCTCCGTAGAGAAGGCGTAAAGTGTCAGAGATTGAATCCCGAGTTCCTGTGCTGTTCGAACCGCCTCACGGATTGACTTCATCCCTTCTCGGTGACCCATGATGCGAGGGAGACCACGTTTTTTGGCCCAGCGTCCATTTCCATCCATGATGATGGCCACGTGCTCAGGAACACTCAACTCTGCCTCGATTTTCGTTTTAGGATTCACCCATTTAAACATTCTGTTATCCTCCTGATTGTATGAAAGAAGGACCCTCTCAGAAAAAGGGTCCCCACACAGCTTTTTGGTATACCACTTCCGTGATTACACTTCCATGATTTCTTTTTCTTTCGTTGCTGCAGATTCATCAATCTTTTTAATATACGAATCCGTCAACGTTTGAACGTCATCTGCATATCCGCGGAGATCGTCTTCAGTTAATTCGCCATCTTTTTCGAGTTTCTTTAAGTTTTCGTTTGCGTCACGACGAACGTTACGGACAGCGACTTTCGCTTCTTCCGCATATTTTTTCGTGATTTTAACTAATTCTTTACGACGCTCTTCTGTCAAGGCAGGGATTGCCAAACGGATGACTGTTCCGTCAGAAGATGGAGACAAGCCGAGGTCTGCCTTTTGAATCGCTTTCTCAACATCCGAAACCATTGATTTATCCCATGGTTGAATCAAAAGCAAGCGCGCTTCCGGTGTATTGATGTTCGCCACTTGATTGAGTGGTGTCGGGACACCATAATAATCAACTTGGACAGGGTCCAAAATCGATGCGCTGGCACGGCCAGTGCGAAGCGTTCCGAAATCACGTTTTAGTGAAGAATGTGCTTTTTCCATCTTTTCTTCAGCTGTTTTCAATACTTCTTTGACACTCATGAATTGACTCCTCCTACTACCGTCCCGATATGTTCTCCGAGTACGACACGTTTAATATTACCTTCTTCAAGCAATGAGAATACAATCAATGGAATGTGGTTGTCCATACAAAGCGATGTTGCTGTCGAATCCATGACTTGAAGTCCGTCTTTTAAGACATCAAGATAAGACAACGTGTCATACTTCACTGCAGTCGTATCCAATTTCGGGTCGGCAGAATAGACGCCATCCACGTTATTTTTACCCATTAAAATGACGTCAGCTTCGATTTCAGCAGCACGTAGAGCGGCTGTCGTGTCCGTTGAGAAATATGGGTTCCCTGTGCCGGCTGCAAAGATGACGACGCGTCCTTTTTCAAGATGACGCATAGCACGTCGACGAATGTATGGTTCAGCAACTTGTCGCATTTCAATTGATGTTTGGACGCGCGTTTGGACACCGTACGTTTCAAGGCTATCTTGAAGAGCGAGCGAGTTCAAGACAGTCGCGAGCATACCCATATAGTCTGCATTTGCCCGGTCCATCCCCAGTTCACTGCCTGTCTTTCCACGCCAAATGTTTCCGGCACCTACAACAACGGCGACTTCTACACCCATCTCAATCAATTCTTTAATTTGACTTGAGATTGAGTTTACAATGTTAGGATTGATTCCATAACCTTGATCTCCAGCGAGCGCTTCTCCACTCAATTTTAACACAATTCGTTTATATTTCGGTTCCATAACTTTGCCTCCTCTTGCTTGAAAAAAGGGAACACGCTCCCTTAACGAACTAACTCAAGGTTATAAAGACGTGTTCCCAATTTTAGTTGCATCACATGTCATGACGCAGATTATTTTTTAATTTGGTTCATAACTTCTTCAGCAAAGTTCTCTTCACGTTTCTCCATACCTTCTCCTACTTCGAAGCGTACGAACGAGTTGATTTTTCCGCCTTTTGATTCTACGTATTTACCAACTTTGAAGTCGCTGTCTTTTACGAACGTTTGGTCTACGAGGCAAATCTCCTCGAAGTACTTGTTCATACGACCAGCAATCATCTTCTCAACGATGTTAGCAGGCTTCCCTTCGTTAAGCGCTTGCTCAGTCAAGACCTTCTTCTCGCGGTCGATTTCTTCAGCTGATACTTCATCGCGTGTAGCGTAAAGTGGACGTGCTGCAGCAACGTGCATCGCTACGTCTTTTGCAACTGTTTCGTCAGATGTTCCGTCGATCACAACGACTGAACCGATGCGACCACCCATGTGGAGGTACGTGCCAAATACTGCATCGTCAGCTTTTTCAAGAACTGCTACACGGCGGAGTGAAATTTTCTCTCCGATTGTAGACGCCTCTTCTTGGATATACGTTTCAAGCGTTTTATCTGCTTCGTACTCAGCTGCAAGTGCAGCTTCTGCAGTTGTTGCGCCTGATGCGAGAACTGCTTTCGCTACGTTGTTAACGAGTGTTTGGAACTTCTCGTTTTTCGCAACGAAGTCTGTTTCTGAGTTGATTTCGACGAGCACAGCTTTGTTGCCTTCAACTGCTACTGCTGTCAAACCTTCAGCGGCGATACGATCACCTTTTGCTGCTGCTTTTGCAATCCCTTTTTCACGAAGGAAGTCGATTGCTGCTTGCATGTCACCGTCTGTTTCGACGAGTGCTTTTTTGCAATCGAGCATTCCTGCTCCTGTTTTTTCACGAAGTTCTTTTACCATTGCTGCTGTAACTGCCATCGGAAATTCCTCCTTGTAAAACTACAAATTTTAAGAAAAAGCACGGGGCTTCTTGTATACATGTCCTAAAAAAAGGTGATAAAAGGCTTTCCCTTTATCACCTATTGTCTCACTGATTACTCAGCTTCTGTAGCTTCAGCTTCTGTCGCTACAGCTTCTTCAGCAACTTCTTCTTCACCTTGCTTCGCTTCGATGATTGCATCAGCCATCTTCGAAGTGAGCAATTTAACAGCACGAATTGCATCGTCGTTCGCTGGGATTACGTAGTCGATTTCATCTGGGTCACAGTTTGTGTCGACAATCGCAACGATTGGGATGTTCAATTTGTGAGCTTCCGCGATTGCGATACGCTCTTTACGTGGGTCAACGATGAAGAGAGCGTCAGGCACACCAGGCATGTCCTTGATTCCGCCGAGGAACTTCTCAAGACGAGTCATTTCTTTTTTCAAGATGATGACTTCTTTCTTAGGAAGTACTTCGAACGTGCCGTCTTCTTCCATTTTTTCGAGTTGCTTCAAGCGGTTGATACGCTTTTTGATTGTTGAGAAGTTAGTGAGTGTTCCACCCAACCAACGCTCGTTAATGAAGAACATTCCTGAACGGATTGCTTCTTCTTTGATTGTATCTTGAGCTTGTTTCTTCGTACCAACGAAGAGGACGTTTCCGCCTTCTGCCGCGAGTTCACGAACAAAGTTGTAAGCTTCGTCTACTTTTTTGACCGTTTTTTGAAGGTCGATGATGTAGATCCCGTTACGCTCTGTAAAGATGTATTTCGCCATTTTTGGGTTCCAACGGCGTGTTTGGTGACCGAAGTGTACACCAGCTTCAAGCAATTGTTTCATTGAAATTACTGCCATGATAAATTTCCTCCTTGTGGTTTAAAAAAGTCCTCCGCCTCGTTCATTGTTATATTCCGACCTTTCGGCACCGAGGAATATGATCCCGAGACGTGTGTGATGTGTTTAACACCGAGAACTACTATAGCATATGTCTTGAGTTCCGGCAACTCTCACTTTTTACGAAGTTTCGCATATAGAGCCAGTTCTCCTTCGCCTTTTCCGAGGATTCTGGCAGCATCTCTGACCGAATGCCGTAACAAGACATCGTCTACGTCAACCGACGCAGACGATTTTGTTTCATCTGTCGTTGTTTTCAATGACTCATTGGACTCTTCAACAGATGTTAAAGGTAAACTTTCTTCTTGAATCTTTAGTTCGCGTTCAGGTGGCTCCGAAGCGACGAGATCGTTCATCGACTCCATGAAAGAAAGAAGTAATGTTTCTGTCTCCTGCTTCTCTCTTTCGAGCCGTTCTACCCGCTCTTGTAATATTTGAACTTGGCGGTAACCGAACAAAAAACCGTAAGCAACCAAACAAGCAGTCATCACATATACAATATACACTTGTTCATCTCCTCACGATGTTTTTTCTTCAAGATAGGACCGCCCAAGCGCATTTTTTAACGTCTTCAGAGCTTTCGAGTGAATTTGCGAGATACGGGATGTCGAAAGTTCTAGCACCTCACCAATCTCGGTCAATGTCAATTCATCAAAATAAAATAATGAAACAACAAGTCGTTCTTTTTCAGACAAATGATCAATTTCTGCCGCAAGCACGTCAATCAACTCTCGCTGCAACAGCGTATCTTCCGGTTTTTCGGAATCAGGGTCAAAGTATGTGACAGACATGACTTTCCCTTCTTCCTGCAATGTCACAGCTTCGTCAATCGATAACATATTCGCAAAATACCCTTCTGCCATCGTCCGTTCAATCTCTGAAACCGAAAGGCCACAAGCACTCGCTAATTCACTTTTTGTAGGAGCACGATGCAACGATTGTTCAAGCTGTTCTGCCACGTGGTCGATTTTTTTTACTTTTTCCCGGACTGAACGAGGCAACCAATCAATTTTTCGTAACCCGTCGATAATGGCTCCCCGAATCCGAAAAGCGGCATACGTATCAAATTTATTATTATGCTCTGGATCATATTTCATAAGGGCATCGTACAATCCCATGTAACCCAAACTTTTCAATTCGTCGCGTTCGACGCTCTTTGGAAGCGTCACGATCATCCGTTGTACGTGGTAGTGGATTAGAAACTCGTAATGTGCTAGTAGTTCGTTTGCTGTATCCATATCACGGTCCGTATTCCAGCGATCCCACAACTGTGTAAGATGAGTCGTCATGTCGATCCCCCCTTATAGTTCTTTCGTACCCACGCTCACCGTCCGAATCGATAAAATTGATGTGGCAACGTCAAATTCAATCGTTCGTCCGTTATGTCCACCACAATCTTCCGCCACGAGCGGGATGCGATGAACTTTTAATGCTTGGCGAATCGCTTCGGCGTTTCGCTCACCGATTCGCATCGCTTCGTTCTCATATTTAAATTGAAACATCTGTGCGCCGCCTGCCATTTTGGCTTGAAGTCTTGTCGCACCTTCTCGTTTTAAAGACTGTACGAGCGTATCAATGGCGGTGTCCGCATATTTTCCTACTTCAATCGTTTGATTCTTTCGAGCAATCGCCGAGTCCGGTAACATCACATGGGCCATTGCCGCCAATTGGAGGCGGGTATCATACAAGATGATACCCACACACGATCCGAGACCGGCTGTACGTAACCGATTCGGCGCAGTTGTCTGTTTCCATTCGGCAATGCCAATTTTTAATACATCAGCCATTTCTAAGCAACCGTTCTTGAATCCGTTTGAGCGACCCATGTGTCGGTAGGAACAACACATGTCCTGCACTTACTTTTTGATCGATCATAAATGTCGTATCAATATAGAGCGCTGCATCCTCTTCGGGTTGGACCGATGTGACGACAAATTCGACGATGGACCCTGCCATATCGATTGCCGTTGCCGGTACTTGAATCATAATCGGTGTCTGTAACCAATCGCCAAGTGCCCGGGCGTATGCACCGCTCATGATATTCCCAACTTCTTCCCATGCCGATTGACCGAGTACATCACCAGAGTCAAATGAGTAGGGCATTCCGATTAACGTGGATACCATCTGTTCAGCGTCTTCAACTGCGAACAAGATGAGGATCATTCCGCGAATCTCACCATCTAATTCCAATAATACGGAGGCGACATGCCGCTCCGGACCACCCACTCGATCAGGTAAATACATAATCGGTTCCATCTCAGCAGAGGACACGGTAATGTTCACCGGCTTCGCTAACATGGCGGACAAGGCAGTGGCCGCATGTCCAGACCCTATATTTCCCAGTTCCTTTAACAGATCTTGTTCAAACTCACTCAGCATACTGTTCCTCGAACAATGCATTCGCATCGATCAGAGAGAAGAGTTTGTCTTCTCCTTTGGCAATCGCTGTCAAATGTGCTGAAATCATATCGCGGCTCGATTCTGGAATCGGCTCAATCCGTACTTCATCGCTTTCGACAACTTCGTTCGCACGGTCGACGATGAACCCTGCGTCTCCCTGATTCAAAGAGGCGATTAAGATTCTTGTTTCGTCTGTTGGCTCAATTTCTTCATAACCTAAGCGTAAACGAAGGTCGATGACCGGTGTGACGACACCTCGAAGGTTGATGACCCCTTTGACATGTGATGGTGCGTTCGGGACCCGTGTGATTGGCTGAAGACGCTCAATTGAACGTACCGATTGCACGTCGATCCCATACGTATTTTCTTCAAGTGAAAAGACTACCCATTTCTGTTCCATCAATATTCCTCCTTAAAAGAGATCATTACTATCTACGATAAGGGCGACTCGACCGTCACCGAGAATGGTCGCCCCAGAGATAGCCGGAATCCCTTCAAGATACGTACCGAGCGGTTTCATGACAATTTCTTGTTGGCCAATCAAATCATTGACGACGACTCCGACGAGTTTATTGCCTTTACGAACAACGACAACCGGGAATTGCGATTTTGTTTCCGATTCAATCTCAAACATTTCTTTCAAGTAAACGAGTGGGACCAATTGACCTCGGAAGTCAAAGACCCGCTCACGATGTGCTGTTAAAATATCTGCTTCATCGAGTAATGTCGTCTCAAGAATTGATGTCAACGGAATTGCGTAAGACTCCTCGCCAACTTGTACGAGCATCGCCGAGATGATCGAGAGAGTGAGCGGTAAACTAACTTGGAATTTCGTACCTTGCCCTGTGACCGTCTCTAAGGAAACGACACCACCGAGTGACTCAATTTTATTTTTGACAACATCGAGTCCAACCCCACGTCCTGACAGGTCAGTCACCACGTCTGCCGTCGAGAAACCTGGAGCAAAGATGAGCATCGCCAATTCGTTCTCAGACATCGCCGTCGCTTCATCATCCGTGATGACACCACGTTCCAACGCTTTCGAACGAACCTTGTCGACGTTAATACCTGCGCCGTCATCCTCAATCTCTATAAAGACGCGGTTTCCGCCATGATAAGCGCGTAAAGATAGCATACCTTGCTCTGGTTTCCCGGCTTGAAGACGCGCTTCTGGACGTTCGATTCCATGGTCAATCGCATTCCGAATCAAGTGAACGAGTGGGTCGCCAATCTCATCGATGACCGTGCGATCAAGTTCTGTTTCTGCACCAGAGATATCCAGCTGTACTTTCTTGTGGATTTCTTTTGCGACCGAGCGAACCATACGTGGAAAGCGATTGAACACTTGCTCAATCGGCATCATACGGAGAGTCAAGACGAGTGATTGCAATTCGTTCGTTCCACGTTTGATTTTTTCGACCGTTTCATTTAATTCAGGTTGACCAACTTCATCAGCTAAGCGCTCTAATCGTCCGCGATCGATGATGAATTCTTCGAACAAGTTCATGAGTCGGTCGATGCGTTCTAAGTTGACGCGAATCGTTTTTGCTTGAGCCTGTGCTGCCGCTTGCTCTTTTCCGTCCTTCGCGTCTTTCGATTCTTCCTTATCCGGAACACTTTGTACGATTGGTTCGGGGGCAATCGTCTCAGCCGTCACAGCGACTTCTGGTTCACTGTCGGACTTTTCTGTGAACGTACTAACTTCAACGCGTTCTACTTCTGATACTTGGGCGATGGCGTGTTCAATCATTTCTGTCGTCTCCTGCGATAGGAATAAGACGTCAAACGACAAATCGAATTGTTCTTGTTCAATCTCTTCTGTCTCAGGGTACGTACGTACGACTTCACCCAACTCTTGGAGGCGATCAAATACCATATACGCCCGTGCCGCTTTCAACACAACAGCTTCTGATAATTTGACAGTGATTTGATATGCTTCAAATCCAGATTGTTTCGCTTGATCGATGACCGAATTCGTATACAGATCGACTTCGAACGTATTTGTCTCTGACGTTTGTTCGACTACAGCCTCTTTACCACCGATGAATGATTGGAATCCGGCGACCGTTTCAGAAACATCCACGTTCGCTCCCTTTCCTCCGCTTTCGATGTCTGCAATCATGTCCTCCATCTGTTCCATAGCGATGAACATCGTATCCAACAATAATTGGTTACTTTCTTTTTTACCGCCCCGCACGAGGTCGAGCGCACTTTCCATCTCGTGTGTCAAATTTGCGACTCGTTCATATCCCATCGTCGAAGACATACCTTTCAAGGTATGTGCAGACCGGAAAATCTCTTGTACGACATCTGCGCCGCCTGTTTGCTCCAATTTAAGTAATTGCGTGTTGATTGATTGGATATGTTCTTGGGACTCATCTAAAAACAACCCTAAGTATTCGTTCACGTCCATCTCTATTACCTCCCTGTCGTTATACTCGGTTCCACTGTTTCCTTAAATTCCCCATCAAACGATTCATCAAGTGACGTGGTTTCGGCGGCGTCCCCGTAAGCGTTGTCAAAATTCGTTCGAGCCGCCAGCTAATATCACTTTTTCGATTGTATTGATAAAACGGGACTTGTGCGATGACTGCCTTTCTGACAGATGCGTCATCTGGTAGAAAGCCGAGGAATCGAATCGTTTTATTTAAAAACTGTTTGCATGCGACTTCCATCCGTTCGAAACATTGAAGTGCTTCCTCACCAGACTGAGCTCGGTTGACGATGACGCCTAGCGGTAAGTCAGGATACTGATGATGCACCAGTTTCGTATATGCATAACCATCCATTAACGAGGTAGGCTCAGGAGTCAAGATTAAAAACATCTCATCACACCCGGCAATAAATTGGAGCGAAGTGTCCGTCGCTCCAGCCCCCATATCGAAAAGGACGTAATCATATTCGGTCAGTACTTCGAGTTCTCGCATGAGAAATTGCATGTCATCATCTGAGAGATGGACGAGTTGGTCCTGCCCACTCCCTCCATGTAATATATCGACACCATACACATTTTTCTGAACAGCTGAAGCCAACGGAATACGAGCTTTGACAGACTCAATCATCGTTCTGGACTTCATTGCATTCATAAGAATATGAACGTTGGCCATACCAATGTCAAAGTCGACAATCAACACCCGTTTCCCGAGCTCGGCTAAGGCGATTGCTGTGTTGACGCATACGTTCGTTTTTCCGACTCCGCCTTTTCCACTCGCAAAGGCAATCGTCGTCGGATGGGCACCATTAATTGCTCTTAAACGCCTTGCTTGGTCCATCTTGCCCACCCTTCTTTCTCGAACAGTCGTTTCGTCAATGCGTCCGCATGTCCTCGAATCAAATCATCCGGCACTTCTTGACCATCCGTCATCCATGCGACCGGCAGACCACTCTTTTTCACCATGCGGTACATCGCATGGATATCACTCGTTTCGTCCGCTTTCGTAAAGATGAGCGAGCTGAGGGGCAACGATTCAAACTGGGAATAGATCATGTCCATGTCTTTCATTTTTGAAGTCAAACTCAACACGAGTGAAAGACTCGTTTCTGTAAAGTCATGATGCTCATGAAATTGTTCCACATATGCAGGATCACGGAAATTCCGTCCCGCCGTGTCAATCAATACGATATCTTTACGGGCAAATAATTGCTTCGCCCGTTTAAAATCATGAAAGTCATACGCCACCTCGACCGGAATACTCATGATTTCAGCATACGTTTTCAACTGTTCAATCGCTGCGATTCGATACGTATCGGTCGTGATCAAGCCGACCGTCTTGCCTTCCTTCAACTTGAAGTGCGCTGCAAGTTTAGCAAGCGTCGTTGTCTTCCCAACCCCCGTCGGTCCAACGACCATTACATATCGTTTGGCATCCGGTGGTTCAATGAAGGACGATTTGACTCGTTCGTACACATATCGTTCGACCTCTTCTATGGATTTTGTCGTATAGTACAACTCGTTCAGTGTCTCTTCCCATGATTCATCTTCAAATGACCCTGTCGAGAGTAACGATTCAACGTGTCGCAGTGAAGAGTGAAGCCTCGGTGCCGGTGCACCAACTACGCGAGGAGGTGGCGTTTGAGGTGTTACAGGTTTCGTAGATTCCGTCCGTACCGGGACAGACTGCCGCGGCTGTATGGTCGTTTGTTCTTTTTCAAGCGCTGCAATGACTTCCACTTGCTTTGAGGCGAAGAGCCCGAACCATCCGGTCTTCACTTGTCGTGAATTGAGGATGACCGCTTCATCACCGAGCTCTTGTTTTACTTTCGCCATCGCTTCTGCCATCGTCTTAGCCGTAAACTTTTTAATCTGCATCTTAAATCACCCCAATACTTTTCACTTCGACGGAACTGAGTAATTCGTTATATGCCAACACTGGAACATCGGGATAATACCGTTCGAGCAATTGTCGAACGAATAGACGAATTGTCGGTGAACATAAAATCACAGCCGATGCCCCATACCGTTCAAACATGGACAGTTGCTCGCCCGTACGTTCGATAATTTCCCGAGCTTGCTCCGGGTCGAGGGCTAAATAGTTCCCAAACTCCGTTTTCTGAACCGCTTCTTGAACGGTTTGTTCTGTCTGACCGCCGAGCGTGACCACGTAAAGCGGCCCCTCAGGAGGCTTCACTTGATCGGTCAACTGACGTGACAAGCCTTGACGGCAATACTCTCCAAGAATCTCTGCATCTTTCGTCACTTTTCCGTAGTCTGCCATCGTCTCGAACAAAAGAGGCAAGTTTCGAATCGATACATTTTCCTGTAACAAGTGGCGTAACACCTTTTGAATCTCGCCGATTGAGAGAACCGATGGCGTGACATCTTCTACTAGAACCGGATGAGTTTCCTTCAAATGTTCGACGAGTTGCTTCGTTTCTTCTCGTCCGAGTAAGTCAGCGGCATGTTTCTTCAGCGTCTCTGTTAAATGTGTCGCGACAACGGATGGGGGGTCGACAACGGTATACCCGCTCATCTCTGCCCTCGTCCGAGTCTCCTCATCAATCCAAAGAGCAGGAAGCCCGAATGCCGGTTCTGTCGTTTCAATCCCATATACTTCAGGGTCTTCAATCCCCGGACTCATCGCCAAGTAATGGTCAAGCAGCAACTCACCTTCCGCGACGACATTCCCTTTCACTTTAATTCGGTAGGCGTTCGGTGAAAGTTGCAAGTGGTCACGAATCCGGACAGTCGGTAAAATAAACCCGAGTTCGAGTGCGAGTTGACGACGAATCATGACGACCCGATCTAACAGGTCACCACCTTGCGACTCGTCCGCAAGTGGAATCAAGCCATATCCGAATTCAAATTCAATCGAGTCAATTTGTAACAACGAGACAACCGACTCAGTCGGTGCTGTTGAAGGTTCTTCCTCGATCATCGGTTCTTCCGTTGCCTGACGGATGTTACGTCGCATCGTATAGGCACCGAAGAACGCGGTACCAGCGATAATCATCGTTACCGGAAGAAGTGGTGGTGACACGAATCCAAGCATGAAGACGATCGAGCCTGCGATATAGAGCAGCGCCGGGTTTTGACCGAGCTGGTCAATCACATCTTCTCCTAAGTTCCCGTCCGAGACGGCACGGGTCACGATAATCCCAGTCGCTGTTGAAATTAAGAGAGCCGGGATTTGACTGACTAGCCCGTCCCCAATCGTCATGAGTGAGAACGTTTGAAACGCTTGTCCAACCGGTAAACCCATTTGAGCGACACCGATGATAATTCCAAAAATCAAGTTGATTGTTACAATAATAATCCCAGCGATGGCATCCCCTTTAACGAACTTCGAGGCACCATCCATCGACCCATAAAAGTCGGCTTCACTTTGAATTTTACGGCGACGAATCTGAGCCTCTTTGTCATCAATCAACCCAGAGTTCAAGTCGGCATCGATGGCCATCTGTTTCCCTGGCATCGCATCGAGCGTAAAACGTGCAGATACTTCAGACACACGTTCCGCACCCTTCGTGATGACGACGAATTGAATGATGACGAGAATCAGGAAGACGACGAACCCGACAAGGACGTTCCCGCCGATTACAAAGTCACCGAATGTCGCGATGACTTCCCCACCGTACCCGTTCGAAAGAATCGAACGAGTCGTCGATACGTTCAACCCGAGACGAAACAACGTCACAATCAATAAGAGAGAAGGGAATACGGAGAAGTCGAGTGCTTCCCTGGCATTCATCGCTACAAGTAAAATCATGATCGCGATTAATATATTTACGATGATTAAAAAATCTAATAAAAAGCCCGGTAACGGGATGATTAGCATAATGACAATCATCAAGACGCCAATCAAAATTGCAAAGTCTTTCGCTTTTACTGCCAACACATACTCCTCCTCAAGACGGTTGCTTCATTTGGTAGACGAATGCGAGAACTTCCGCAATCGCTTGATAAAACGACTCATCTACCACCTCACCGATGTCGATTTGCGCATAGAGTGCTCGTGCGAGCGGCTTATTCTCTACAATCGCCACGTCATGTTCTTTTGCTACATCTCGAATATGAAAGGCGACTCGGTCGACACCTTTTGCGACAACGAGTGGTGCAAAGTCTTTCGTATCGTCATATCGAATGACGACCGCGTAATGGGTCGGGTTCGTGATGACGACGTCTGCATTTGGAATTTCTTGCATCATACGTCGCATCGCCATTTCTCGTTGCTGCTGTTTGATCTTTGATTTAATGAGTGGATCACCTTCGGAATTTTTGTATTCATCTTTAATATCTTGCTTTGACATTCGAATCGATTTTTCGAAATCAAAACGTTGATAGAAAAAGTCAAGTAACGCAAGTGCGAGTAAAGCGACACTCACCCAAAGTCCAAGCTGAATCGTAATACTCGCGAGTGCGATAATCGATTCTCGAATCTGTTCGACGGCCATGCGAGACAATTCTTTTTGATTTTGCCAAAGGACAGCAACTGCGGTTGTCAGGATGATTAAAAATTTGAATAAGGACTTTAAAAATTCGACGACCGCTTTCATACTGACGATGCGTTTCACCCCTTTAATCGGGTCAATCCGCTCGAGCTTCGGCTGAATGGCCTCTAACGAAAATAGCGCTCCAATTTGGAGGTAGTTGATCAAAATCCCAAACACGACGGCAACGATAAAGAATGGTGCTAAAATCAATCCAACGCGCAGCATCAAATCGACCACCATATCCGACATGCCTCCAGTCACATTGAACAATAAATATTCCGGACTGAGTAAATCTCCAATCAACGAAAGTAATTGTTGACCGATAAATGGCCCAAAAAACGATAACATGAGGAACATTACAAAGAGCGCAAACGCTCCAGTCAAATCCGCAGACTTAGCGACTTGCCCTTTCTTGCGAGAATCCTCTCGTTTACGCGGTGTCGCTTTTTCTGTTTTTTCACCTGCAAAAAACTGTAGATTGACCGATAAAGGGTATAGAGGCTTCTTCATGACGCGTCTCCTAGTATAAGCATAAAATCGTGCATCACTTCTTGAAGCAGCGGAATGAACTGGCTAATTGATGTCAGTGTCAGCCCTAACAACAAGACCATGACGGAGAACCCGGCAATGAGTTTGAATGAAAAACCAATAGCAAAGATATTGAACTGCGGTGCCGACTTCGCCAAAAAACCAAGTGCTAAATCAACAAGTAATAAAGACGCCATCATCGGTAACGCTAACTGTAATGCGACCATCATCGTCATCGTGACGACTTTTACGGCCATCATGAGCGAGGCTTCGGTAAAGTTGATCATCGGTTGACCGGGTGGGTAGATTTGAAAACTATAGTAAATACCATCAATCAGCAGAAGATGCAAGTTACTCGTCAATAAAATGAATAGCGTAAAAATATAATAAAATCGTCCGATCAATGGCGATTGCCCTCCAAACATCGGATCATACGCGGAAGCCATTGCCAAACCGAGTTGTAAATCGATCACCCCACCGGCAATTTGCGGAGCAAAGAAGAGAATATTGATCAATAATCCGAGCAATAGTCCGATTACGACCTCATATACCACTTGCAACACAAACCCATTGGTCATTTGTATCGGCTCGGTCAATGTGAACATCGCGTAATACGCTAAAAACGCACTGAACCCCACGCGATGCATGACCGGTAACTGCTTCGTCGAGAACAACGGGACACTGACAAAAAAGCCAGACAGTCGCGCGAACGTTAACCCATACATACTGATGAAATCGACTGCATTCATTTCGACGCAACCTCAACCATTAGCTCGAAGATCAATCGGGTGAACCCTTCAATCTGTTGAAGCATCCATGGTCCGAATATAACCAGTCCAATAAAGACTGAGATGATTTTTGGGACGAACGATAATGTCTGTTCTTGAATTTGAGTCGTGGCCTGTAAAATCGAGATCACGAGACCGACAATCAGTGAGATGAGTAAAAGTGGCATTGCAATTTTTAATAATGTCCACACACTCTCTGTTGCCAAATAGATGACCATTTCTTGTGTCATGTCCGTTCCCCCTACATACTTCTAAGCAATGATTCCACAATCAAGTGCCAACCATCGACCAATACAAACAGTAATAATTTAAACGGTAGTGCGATCATAACCGGTGGAAGCATCATCATCCCCATCGACATGAGGACACTTGCGACGACCATATCAATGATTAAAAACGGTAAGAAGATCATGAAGCCGATTTGGAATGCGGTCTTCAACTCACTGATCGCGTAAGCAGGTACCAAAGCGAGAAGCGGTACATCATCAAGTGTTTCAGGCTGGTCGTAATTCCCATACTTCAAAAACAATTGCAAATCCTCTTGTCTCGTATATTTCGACATGAATGCCTTCATCGTCCCACTCGCCTCATCGAACGCCTCATCTTGTGAGATCTTGTCATCGAG
The DNA here is from genome assembly GCF_018617685.1 of Exiguobacterium sp. s57. Lineage (NCBI taxonomy): Bacteria > Bacillati > Bacillota > Bacilli > Caryophanales > Exiguobacterium > Exiguobacterium sp. s57. Next base: position 132,469 of record NZ_JACSKR010000001.1, on the reverse strand, counting down.
GTAAGGCTTCAAAGCGTTCTCGTTTAAGTCAGAGAGAACCGGCGACATGACGAACAGTGTGATAAACAATGCCAATCCGACAATCAATTGGTTTGGCGGGGTTTGCTGTGTACCGAGCGCTGGTCGAATGAATGACAGGACGACCACGACCCGGGTGAAACAGGTCATCAAGATTAAAAAGGATGGTGCAAGCGTCAGTAACGTTAACAAAATCAATAACTTGATGGATGTCGACGTACTGTCCGGTGTTTCTAAATTGATTAATTGCTCAAACGTTGTCATGATTTCTTCCTCACTTCTTCTAGCTGAGCAAGTTGTTTCTTAAAGGTGTCTAAAAATGCATTCGAATTTGACGTTCGGAGTGACAAGGACTCTGTTTGCTCGTCATCCACCGCTTCCGCATCGAGTCGATCAATCAGTTGAATCGAGTCACCTACACCAAGGACGTACACTTGGTCTCCGAGCTTCACGAGCTGGACAGAGCGATCTTTTCCGAGAGGGACACCTCCGAGATGTTTCATATGTTGAGTCGCTTTCACGCCTTGTGTTTTTGAACTGAGCCAACGCATCAAGACGATGAAACCGCCGACCACGACAACGAGACTTAACACGACTTTCACGCCATTGCCAATCGTTGACGCTGTCGTTGGAACTTTACTTTCCACTTCATCTGTCTGTTGTTGCTCGAATTGTTGGTCTACGGTGGCGGCCTCAACCGTGGTCGGAACAAAGAGACCGACCACGAGAAGAATAATCAACCACCATTGCTTCATTGTGCGACCGTTTTAGAAACTGCTTCGATGACGCGTTCTGCGTTGAACGGCTTGACGATGAAATCTTTCGCACCGGCTTGAATCGCATCAATGACCATCGCTTGTTGCCCCATCGCCGAACACATAATAATTTTAGCGTTTGAGTCAAAACTGCGAATTTCTTTCAAAGCCGCCAAACCGTCCATCTCAGGCATCGTAATATCGAGTGTGACGAGATCCGGTGTGAGTTCACGGTATCTCGCAATTGCGTCCGCCCCGTTCTCCGCCTCACCTACTACGTCATATCCGTTCTTTGTCAAAATATCTTTAATCATCATGCGCATGAACGCTGCGTCATCCACTACTAATACTGTTGCACTCATTCTAATTTCCTCCTTAGACGATTCCGATCCGCTCATGCGGTTGAATAATTTCTGTTACACGTACCCCAAAGTTTTCTTCAATGACAACAACTTCTCCTCTAGCGATTCGTTGTTGATTGACATAAATATCGACCGGTTCACCTGCTAGCTTGTCGAGTTCGATGATGGAACCTTGTGATAACTCAAGCACTTCCCGAACGGATTTTTTCGTTCTTCCTAACTCTACTGTCACGTTCAACGGAACGTCATACAATAGACCAAGGTTCGCCGGGACTGCATCTTGTGAGGCCGACGATTGGAGCGGCATAAATTCCGCCTGACTCACTGCCACTTCAGGCATGGGCTTTTGCTTATCCGGTTGCGGGGCAACAGATTGTGCTTGAGGTTTTGGTGCTTCCACTTTCGGTTGCTCTTTTACCGGTTCTTTTACTTCCCCGGTTGCTTTCATCAACTCATCGACCAATTGCTTTCCAAACTGAATTGGTGCAATCTGGACGATTTTAGAGTCAATCAATGTGCCCACTTTGAGATTGAATTCAATGAGTACCATTGTTTCCCAAAGTTCAAGCCGATCGATAATGGTCTGATTCTTCGTTGCATCAAATATTTCGACAAGTGGTGGGGAAATGTCGATTTTTTTCGAAAGTACCGTCGACAATGACGTTGCTGCCGCACCCATCATCTGGTTCATCGCTTCTTGAACAGCCGATAAACGAATCTCATCGAGACTATCAGGGTCTACATTCTCACCCGTTCCACCTAGCATAAGATCAGAAATGATGGCCGCATCTTCGCGAGTCAACACGAGGACGTTCTCCCCTTTAATTCCTTCTGTGTAACCAACACGTAAGGCCACGTGAGGAGTTGGGTAACGCTCACGCAAGGCGTCAATTGTCACTTCACTGACAACCGGTGTCGTGATTTCAACTTTTTGTTGTAGTAATGTCGACAAGGCCGTTGCCGAGTTGCCGAACGAAATGTTACCAATTTCCCCAAGTGCGTCGCTCTCCATCGAATCTAAATGTTCTTCTTTCACTTCGACTTCCGACGTCGGCGTATTGTCGCTTGTTCCACGTAATAACGCGTCAATTTCATCTTGTGACAGCATCTCACTCATTGCTCTTCCTCCTTCACACGGTGAAGCACTTGCACAGCCATTCGCTTCCCGCTCACACCGACTTGCCCTTTAAATACTCTATTTTCTCCCACCATGACGGATAGAGGTTCTTTTGCTAATTGATCAAGTGCCAAACAATCTCCAACTTCTAGATGCAGTAAATCTCCAAACGTAATTGTCGTCTCACCGAGTAAAGAGACAACCTCGACCGCCGAGCTCATCAACTGGGCTTTGAGCGGTTCTTTACTCGATTCGCTCGCATTCCGACGATTCGCTTCCTGCATCCAATAATGACTCGAAAGTTTGGATAAAACAGGTTCGATTGTCACGAATGGGAGACAGACGTTGATTGTCCCACTCACTTCCCCAATCGTCACTCCAATCGAGATCAACACGACCGTCTCGTTTGGTGAAACGAGTTGCAAGAACTGCGGATTCACTTCAACAGCAGACATTTCTGCTTTAATCTCTGCAATCGATTCCCATGCATCCCCATAACTTGAAAAGGCACGCTTGTACAATTGCGTCAAAATCCGCATCTCGATTTCAGTGAACGATTCGATTTTATCCACCTCGACACCCGGACCACCAAGTAAGCGGTCTAACATCGCATACGAAATGTTCGGGTTGACCTCGATGATGAACCGACCGTTGAGCGGTGGCGCTTCAATCAAATTGATCATCGTCATACTCGGAATAGAATGAATGAATTCATCGTACGGTAATTGTTCGACCGAGTTGACCGAAAATTGAACATATGTGCGAAGCTGGGCCGAGAAAAATGTCGTTAACATGCGAGTGAAGTGCTCGTGAATCCGAGTTAAACTACGAATTTGATCTTTAGAAAATCGAACGGCTCGCTTGAAGTCGTATTGTCGAACTTTTTTCTCTTCCTCTTGTGCGAGAAAGGAATCCGCTTCGACATCCCCACTGCTTAGAGCAGATAGTAAGGCATCAATTTCTTGTTGAGACAGTACTTCTCCCATGATGCCACCTCACTGAATAATTTTCTTCGTCATATAGACGCGCTGGACTTCACCTTCTTCAAGCAGTCCGTTAAGTTGTTCTCGTAATGTTTGTTCGAACTTTTGCATATCTTCTTTCGTCGTCAACTGTGCTTTGGTCATGCCAGCCAAATCGCCAAGAATAACGTTATGCACTTGGAACTTGCGCAGTTCTAAATTCTCTTTTGTTTCAGCTGCATCAGTGACAATCGTAAATTGAACGTTGATGAAACGCTCGTCTTGAATGTTTGTCGTCATATCATCTGTCATGAAACTACGTTCTGCCAACTCTTCAGCCGTGACCGGTTTCGTTTTAGCAGTGACGTTATCACCGAAGACGTATTTGTAGGTCATGAACCCGGCCCCGCCCATGACGAGCAGGACGACTAGCAAGATAATCACGACCTTCAGGCCGCCACCTTTTTTCTTTTCTTCTTCACTCATCTTCTTCACCTCTTGTGAACATCGTTCCGACTAAACCAATTGAACGGTAAAAAAATTCGGTTCGTTCAATGATTTGATTTTTCGTTTCTTTCACGAGATACGTTTTGCCATTAAACAATTGGATAATCGTGTCGGGCTCTGCTTTCACCGTTTCGATGAGCAGGGCGTTGAGCACGAACTCCTCACCTTGAAATGCCGTGACGCGAATCATCAGCGTTTCAAGTTAACGAGCTCTTGAAGAATCTCGTCTGAAGTTGTAATAATACGTGTATTCGCCTGGAAACCACGTTGTGCCACAATCATTTCTGTGAACTCTTCAGAGAGGTCAACGTTTGACATTTCAAGCGCACCTGAGACGAGTGTTCCTCTACCTTCTGCTCCTGGGACTCCAATCTGCGGTACACCTGAGTTTTGTGATTCAGAAAAGTTGTTTGCCCCAGTCTTTGAAAGACCCGCATTGTTCGCGAAGTTTGCTGTGACAATATAACCCGCAACTTGTAATTTACCTGCATCATCTACAAAGCTGACTTTACCGTCTTTTGCAACCGAAATCGCTTTGGCAGTTGGAGGAATCTGAATACGGCCATATCCATCTGCTGGACCAGGAGTTACCGTAGGATCGTATGGTGCAATTGCGGTTTCAACAGAATTAAGTGGTGGAGTTCCAGCTGGTGGTGTCGCTGTACGAGAAGCTAGTAAGAACGTCCCGTCCCCAGTGACAAGGTTTCCATCATTGTCAGTATAAAAGTTACCTGCACGAGTATATTGGAATCCATTTTCAGTTCGTGTTACATAAAAACCTTCACCTGAAATTCCAACATCAAGGGCACGCCCTGTATTTTGCATGGCCCCTTGGTTGTACACGTTATCGACCGTTGCCATCGTACCACCTAGTCCGATTTCTTTCGGGTTAATCCCCCCTGCAGTCGTTCCGTTACCACCCGATGCACTACCGACTTGTTGACTGACAAGGTCTTTGAATGTGACGCGACCTTTTTTATATCCGAACGTGTTGACGTTGGCGATGTTGTTCCCGACGACGTCTAGCTTTGATTGGAAGTTCTTCAATCCACTGATTCCTGAGTACATTGCTCTTAACATTATATTTCCCCCTACGCTTATTTGATGGAAGTGATATCGTATACGCTGACTGACGTGCCGTCTTCAAGATCGGCCATATACCCTGTTAAATCATTTCGAGAGATTGAGACAACGCGACCTGACCCTTTTGTCGTCTCTTCGCTCGTTTCTGATGTGAAGTCAATTGTTTTACCAATCATGCTACTGTATTCAGAAATCGATGACATATGGCGGTCAACGAGGACAGAGTCAAGTTGTTTCGAAATCGTTTGCATCTGTTCGAGTGAAGAAAATTGCGCCATCTGTGCGATGAATTCACGGTCTTCCATCGGCGACATCGGGTCCTGGTTCGCGATTTGAGCGAGTAACAATTTCATGAACATGTCTTTGTCGTATTGGTTCGTCGCTTTTGGAAGCGACTGGTCTGGCAATGTATAATCATTCGTCTTCGGTTGGATGCTCGTCATCTTCAGATCCTCCTTTCGGCTGTTCGTTAGGTTGTTCTTGGTCCGGCTGCTCAGAACCTTCTGACGTGCCCGACTTCGAATCAAGAGCTTGTTGTGTCAAGTTGACCTCAACCCGAACGTTTTGAGAATGAGGTGCCAATGTTTGCTGCAACTGTTGGACTTGCGACTGAATCAGTTGCTTCGCCTCTTGGCTACTGGCAAACATTTTGACGACAAGCTCACCGTTCTTCCGTTCCAACTTGACGACAAGTTCTCCAAGTTGCTCCGGATATAGCCTCACGGTGAACACTTTTGAACCATCCGCCCCACTTTTGAACGGTGCCTTTTGAAGAGCCGCTTCAATCCGAGCTTGTAAGTTTTCAGGAAGTGACCCTTTTGAAGCATACATGACGGTATCCACATCAATTTGTGGTCTCGACCAGTTCATTCCTTTCGGCATCCAGTCGACATTACTTGATTGAAGTGCAGGTTTTGCTATTTTTACGGTTTCAACATTCGTCATTACGGGAACTTCTTTCATTGTGCCCTCGCCTGGACCTTTATGTTGCGTGATGATCCGCTGAATCGTTTGAACATGCTTTGCAAGTTCTTGATTCGGAACAGGTTGAGTGACTGGAACATGTGGCGTTTGACCAGCTGCTTCTTTTTGGTTCATTACATTGATTGATGAGCTAGCCTGCGTAATCACCGGTAAAACCGAAGACGAGAGCGTCTCAGCTTCTTGTGAAGAATTGGACAATTGCCCGAGTAATCCTACATACGCATCCATAAACGTACGATACGCATCTTGCGGTAATGACTTAAGCCAATTCAACGTGTCAGGTTTTTGAAACCATGACTCGAGTTCCTTAGCCATCTTTTCAAGGTCGACCGCTGTTTCAGGAAGCACGCCTTCTTCAAGATGAGGAAGTGCTGTTTGCTCTCCAGAGCCTTGCGTCGAACCGAGCATCGCCGACAGGAGGTCTAGAAAGCCGCCTGCACTCTGCGACTCACCTTCCGCAACTCCGGCTCGAGCCGTTGATCCTTGAATGGCTTGTGTCAATAAAGCGATATTCAATGTTGGCCCTCCCTTTTCATGTTCATTGGAGAAGCTGCGTCACAACCGCAGCTTGCTGTGCGTTCATACGCCCTAAAATATCCGCCTGCTGTTTAGGAGATAATTCCTTTAACAGGTCAGCTACCTGTGGGCTCTCTAGCTCGCCCATGATTGCTGCAGCCTGTTTGGCAGACATTTCTTCATAGACACTGGCAACATCGGATGAGGTTTCATCTTCTTTAGTCGCTGCTTCAAGCTCAGAGGTGAGACGATCTCGTTCGCGAATCAAATTGGTAATTTCTTCTTGTCTCGCTTTTACTTCGTTCGTCAATTCAACATTCTCATTCCGCAATTTTTCAATCTCACTGTTCGCCGCTTTCAAGCGATTCGTTGTTTCTGAATCGATTCCCGTCACATTGACTTGAGTCTCAGACGTTTTAGTTTCCCCCGTCTTTTCGTCATTCTTTACTTCTAGTAAGGGAACAGATAACAGTGGACGGTCCATCGCATAGTTCATGACGACGATTCCGCCAACTAAAATGAAAATCGCTGGGATGAGGACCAACGCCACAATCATTTGCTTGCCTCGTTTATTGTTCTCTTTTGCCATGCTACTTCCCTTTCCCATGATGAATCACAGCAAGTTCGTCCATCATTTGTTGCTCTGTAAGTTTTGCCACTGTCATCTCATGCAGGCTGGCTTTTTCATGCAGTGTCACATATTTCTTTTCTTCCACCACTTTGCCGAGCAATCGCTCTTGCGATACATGATAGCGATTGCGCGCTTGTTGAACGACGAGCTGTTGCGTCTCGATTTGACGTTTCACTTGTTCTCGTGTTTTTTCACGATATTGCGACATGAGGAGATCGATTCTTCCAGATTGTTCATCTTGATGTTTAATCAATGTTTCATACATTAAGAGGAGATCATATAACTTCTCCATCTCCGTTTCGAGTTTCGATTTCAACCCCCTTACTTCTAAGGCAGCATCTTCTTTCTCATGTTCAGCTATAGGCATGATTCGTTCTAATATGAGTCTATTCATGATTCACCTCGCGCGATATGTGACAAGTGGCCCATCGTCTGTTCGAATGCGGCGTCTTCCTCAATCGATTGCTTCAAGAACGTCAATAAGAATGGATACTTCTCAATTGCCGTATCGATTGCCGGATTGGTCCCTTTTTTATATGCACCGATATTAATCAAATCTTCTGCATCGATATAAGTTGCTAACCAGCTACGGAATGTTTGAGCCGCTTCCCGATGTACAGGAGACGCGATTTGATTCATGACCCGGCTAATCGACTTTAAGACATGGATCGCAGGAAACTGCCCACGGTTCGCAAGCGAACGGTCCATGACAAAGTGTCCATCTAATATCCCTCGCACCGCATCAGCGATCGGTTCGTTCATATCATCCCCATCGACAAGCACCGTATAAAACGCCGTGATTGATCCGCTGGCTGCGGTACCACTCCGTTCTAGCAGTTGTGGCAACATGGCGAATACAGACGGTGTATACCCTTTAGATGTCGGTGGTTCACCCGTTGCGAGTCCAATTTCACGCTGCGCCATCGCAAAACGTGTCACCGAGTCCATCATGAGAACCACTTCTTTTCCTTGGTCGCGGAAATACTCTGCAATCGCGGTAGCCGTGTATGCACCCTTCAAGCGGACAAGCGGTGGCTGATCACTCGTCGCTACAATCACGACGGATCGAGCCATTCCTTCCGGTCCAAGCTCTTTTTCGATGAACTCTTTCACTTCTCGCCCACGTTCTCCAATGAGTGCAATGACATTAATGTCAGCAGAAGAACGTTTGGCGATCATCCCGAGCAACGTCGACTTTCCTACGCCAGACCCGGCAAATAATCCGACACGTTGACCTTTCCCGACGGTCAAAAGACCATCAATCATGCGGACACCGGTCGATAGAGCTTCTAAAATCCTCGGTCGATTCAATGGGTTCGGCGGTTTGCGTTGAACGTCGTAACGTTTTCCGGTCACGAGTTGCTCACCGGATAAGGGACGTCCTAAACCGTCGAGTACCTGTCCAATCAGTTCTGCGCCTACAGGAACTTGAAGCATCTTCCCTGTCCCTTTTACAAGACAACCTGGTGCGATTTGGATAGTTTCACCGTATGGCATGAGAAGAACACGCTCTTCATTGAAGCCAACCACTTCTGCTTCAACCGTTTCATTTGAAGGAAGGACAATCAAACATCGTTCCCCGACAAACGCGCTCGGTCCATTTGATTCAATCATCAATCCGACGACCCGACAGACTCTGCCGATTTTACGCGTATACTCACCATCTGCGGACTGCTTGATTGATTCGATGACCTGTTCAATAAGCGCCATCCGCTAAAACCTCCTCGATTTTGGCTTGGATGCGTTCGAAGCTGTACGATAAATCGACTTCATTTCCACGATGTGGCGATTCAATTCGAATAGCGGTTTCGTCAAGCGATCCATCTCCACGATACTTAAGAGGCGGTGTCTCGTCTGTCCGCCATATCGATTCGAATTGCTGAATCGATGCGAGTCGGGTCGGATGTACAAAGATTGTGAGTGCTTCGGCGTCAATTAGGTGTGACATCTGTTCACGAATCATCGTCGCAAACAACTCTTCATCTTTTCGAACAAGATCCGTTGTCACATGAGCACTGACTGAAACGGCCAATTCAATCAGCTGTTCTTCCGCTTGCCTCCATTTTTCTTCAAACAAGAGTTCGAGCTCGGTCGAAACGGAATTTAAACGCGTCGTGATGTCTTCAAACTCCGCCAGTCCATCCTGTCTCCCTTGAAGAAGGCCAGCTTGATACCCTTCTGAACGGGCTTCTTCAATCGTTTGTTGTTTCAAACGTTCTAATTGCTCTACTTCTGTCAGTTGAAACTGTTGAAATGCTTCTTCATCCTGTTTCAGCTTCTCGTAGCGCGACTCGATGACTTGATGATGGTCGATGAGATCGGTCGGTTCAATAACGGGTGTTTCTAATCGTTTGGATTCAATCCGTTGCGGAATGTTCGACATTGCACGTTGACGTTTGATTACATTAGACAACGATGTCATCTCCTCCACCTCGGCTGATTACAATCTCGCCGACATCCTCTAGGCGGCGAATGATTCCGACGATGCGGCTCTGCGCCTCTTCCACGTCACGCAATCGCACTGGCCCCATGAATTCCATGTCTTCTTTGAACGTTTCGACCATCCGTTGTGACATGTTTTTGAAGATGATTTGTTTTACTTCTTCTGAAGACACTTTGAGTGCTAACAACAAATCATCGTTTGCCACTTCACGGATGATTCGTTGAATCGCACGAGAGTCGAGTGTGACGATATCTTCGAATACGAACATGCGTTTCTTGATTTCTTCTGCGAGCTCTGGGTCTTCGATTTCGAGCGCATCGAGAATTGTGCGTTCCGTCGTCCGGTCGACACCATTCAACACTTCGACAACCGCCTCAATACCACCCGACTGGGCATAATCTTGCATATCCGTTTGCGAGAGGTTCTTTTCAAGAATTTGTTCCACTTCATGAATAACGTCAGGATTGAGTCGATCCATCGTCGCAATCCGTTTTGCTACTTCCGATTGAATCTCAGGAGGTAGCTCCGATAATATCTGGCCTGACTTGACTGGTTCTAAATGGGCTAATATCAATGCAATCGTCTGTGGATGTTCATTTTGTATAAAGTTCAGTAACTGTTTCGGGTCTGCTTTTCGTGCAAACTCGAACGGTCGTACTTGTAAGGTCGATGTTAGACGATGAATCAATGCCATCGCTTTATCTTCACCAACGGCCTTCTCAAGGACCGTTTTCGCAAATCCGATTCCACCTTGAGTGATGTAGCTTTGTGCCATAGCGAGCTCATGGAACTCACCGAGAATGCTATCTTTTTCTTCCGGGGACACTTTTTTTAACGCTGAAATTTGAAGCGTCAGTTGTTCCATCTCTTCTTCAGAAAGATGCTTATAGACGTTCGCCGCCACTTCCGGTCCCAGGGAAATCATGAGCATCGCTGCTTTTTCGCGATTCGATTGTTTTGCATAATTCACGTTACTCACTCCTCAGACATCCAAGTACGAAGCAGTTTAGCAAACTCTTCTGGATTACTTTCAGCTAATTTTTCTAACTGTTTCTTCTTCACTGCCCCTTCACCTCGCTCCTCGAGGTCCAGGTCTGGAACTTCATCTTCATATGGGACTTCCCATTCGTTCGTCTCTTCCACGACTTCTTGCTTGCGTCTACGCATCGCGAAGAAGATGAGCGCAAGAAGAACGACCGCTCCGGCTGCTGTCGCATACATCCACCATGGTGTAGGTAGTTCCGTTGCCGCGATTTCTTCTACTTCGGCGAACGGTCTCGACACAACGACGACCTTCTGTTCGAGTTCGGCATCTGTGATGGCCACATCCGTCTTCGCTAATGAAGTTCGAATGATGGAATACATCATCGTTTCGAGATCACCTTCGAGTTGTGGATCGATACTCGTTGCACCATCTGGCGGCTCAACAATGAGTTGCACACCTAGGTCGCGAATCGAATACGGTGCATTTTGAATCTGTTTGGTGATGCGATTCACTTCATAATTGATGATTTCATGATTCTTTTCACTTTCTTCCGTTCCGTCCCCAGTAGCTGCCGGGAAGTTGATTGTGTCATTTTCGCCGGTCCCTGTTGCTTCTGTCGCCGTCCCAGTTGCGCCTGTGTAAGCTTCTGCGATTCGTTCAGCTGAAGTCACAATACCTTCCATATTTTCTTCATCAACCGGCGTCACTAAATTCTGTTCTTCGGCTGTCTGTGTCGTATCGATATCAGCTGTGACAGAAACGAGTACGCTCCGTTCACCTAGTAAGACAGATAACATCTGTTGAATTTGTTGACGGACGTCTTTTTCGACTTGACGTTTTAGTGCCAATGGGTCAGATGAAGAGCCCCCTGCAACTACCGTTTGATCAAGATCATAATACGTAAAGTATTGATCCATAATTGAAATATTTTCAGGTTTTAAGTTAGGAACACTCTTACTGATTAAATGATAGAGGCCTTTCACTGTATTCGGTTCCAAGCTCGTTCCTGCACCGACGTTTAATACAATTGAAGCTGTCGGTTCGCCTTGATCTTCTGCTAAAAAGACAGACTTTTCAGGAAGGGAGATGATGACTTTCGCTTGATTGATACCTTCAATTTGAGTGATAAGACGCTCTAACTCCGTCTGCATTGCACTTCGTTCGATGACAGCCATTTCACGGTCTGTCGTTCCAAAACCTGCGTTTTCACTGAAGAAGCTATAGTCAATCGATCCGGATTTTGGAATCCCGGCCGCGGCAAGGCTCACTTTTAACTGATCGACCATTTCATTTGGTACATATACGCTCACACCGTTCGAAGTCGCCTTGATTTCTGACTTCACTCCGTCCGCCGTCAACTTCTCCGTCACTTCACCTGCTTCTTGAGCAGACAAGTTCGTATAGAGAGGTGACATGTTTGGTCTCGAAAGGAAGAATGTGAGTACGAAGGCCGCGATTAGAATGACCGCAATCGAGATGCCCCATACGAGTTTTTGCTTCGTTGAAATCGCCTTCAATGAGTCGGTCATGGATTTGAATCGTTCTTTTAATTGTTCATTCATCGCAACTTGTCATCCTCTACAATTAAACTTGCATTCGCATCATTTCTTGATAGGCTTCAACAGCCTTGTTCCTCACCTCGATGGCAAGTTGCATCGCAATCGACGACTCTTCGCTTTGGATCATCACTTGATGAAGGTCAGCTTTTCCGACGGCCAAATCTTTACGGGCCTCACTTGTCGCTTGTTGTGTCTCATTCAGCGCGTTCATCGCTTCATTCAAATACGACCCAAACTGAGATGGGTTCGTTTTGTTCATTGATGGCACGACTTCCGGGCTCATCAATTGAATCGGATTAATTTGCATCCCTGATCACTCCTTATCCTTTTCCAATCTCCATCGCTTTGACGAGCATCGCCTTCGATGCGTTCATTGCAGCAATGTTCGCTTCGTAAGAGCGAGTTGCACCCATTAGGTCGACCATCTCTTTTAGCAAATCAACGTTTGGCATTTGTACGTACCCACGCTCGTCCGCATCGGGATGGCTCGGATTGTAGGCCAACTTGAAAGGTGCATCGTCTTCGATGATTTGAGACACTTGCACCCCACCATTAACAGCATCCATTTGTTTTCGGAAAGGTGCTTCCTGCAACACAGTCATCTTTCTCGTATAAGGTTGCCACTCGCCATCTACGAGTTTCCCTCGTGTCGTTTGGGCATTGGCAATGTTGGCCGAGACGGTATCCATTCGTAAACGTTGAGACGTTAACGCTGATGCTGAAATATGAAAACTATCAAACATTCCCATCGATTAACGCCCTCCCCGAATAACTGATTTCAATCCTCCGAGCCTACGATTTAATTGCTCCATCGTTGCCTCGTACTGGAGTTGGTTTCGTGCCAGTTCACTCATTTCATAATCTAAGTCGACATTGTTGCCATCACTTCTCATCGCTCCACCTGCTCGATCGACTACTTTTGATTGAGTCGAGTCACTCGGTCGACCATCTTGTAGTTTGAGACGCATCTCACTTTGAAGTGTCTGCTCAAATATCGCTTGTTTCGCTTTAAAATTTGGTGTGTCAATGTTTGAAAGGTTATGACTGATAACCTTCTGATTGAGAACTGCATGATTGACGGCTTGCTTGAGTAATTGATAGTCACTACCAATCCAATTCACGGCGTTCACTCGCTTTCGTGTGATAACTACTGAATATACCTGATTTGGAAATTCCACTATTTCATTGAAACAAATCTGTAACAGTTCTGAAAGATACTTTTTAAAACATAGGTAAATGGCTTAATATATTTTTGTCGAATTGCCGACAAATTCTGAAAAAAATTACTTTTGCACTAAAAAAAACCGCCCTCTGCCAAGAGAAAGCGGTTTTTTAGGAATAAAGTCCCTTTTTTAAGGGTTTTCAATGTTAATTATACATTAAAAAGTTGCGTTCTAGTTTGATTTTAATTTTTGTAATTCAAACAAGAAGTTGTCATTTAATATTTTAATATACGTTCCTTTCATTCCTAAAGAACGTGACTCAATAACCCCCGCACTTTCCAATTTTCGAAGTGCGTTTACGATTACTGAGCGTGTGATTCCCACTCGGTCGGCAATTTTGGAAGCAACTAGCAGTCCTTCGTTACCACCGAGCTCCTCAAAAATATGCTCGATTGCTTCAAGTTCTGAATACGATAATGAATTGATCGCCATTTGAACGACAGCCTTCTTACGGGCTGATGTCTCTGCTTCCGCAGCTTTTTCCCGAAGGATTTCCATCCCAACAACCGTCGCGCTATATTCAGCGAGGACGAGGTCGTCTTCTGTGAATTCATTCGCCAAGCGTCCTAAGACGAGTGTACCTAGACGCTCACCACCGCCGATGATTGGAACAATCGTCGTCATCGAGTTTAGGAAGAGATCATGGTTCTCGACAGGGAATGCCGTATATTCGCTGTCGATATCGATGTTCGCTGTCGTTTCCTTGACATTGAACAAGTTTGAGGCATAAGGTTCTGGGAACTGTCGGTCCACCAAGAATGCCTTCATGCGTTCATTTTCAATTTGTTGTTTGATTGCAAAGCCGAGTAAACGTCCACGACGGCTCACGATAAACGTGTTTGATTCAAGTACTTCACGCATTTTGTCCGCCATTTCTTTAAAATCAACGTGCGCACTTGCTTCTTGTTGAAGCATCGTGTTTAATTGGCGAGTTTTGTCTAGTAAATTCATAATGTCTATTTCCTCCCTGTATGTGCATACAGAATCTTATAAAATATATTGACTCAAGTCTCGATCATCTGCGATCGAGCCCACTTTTTCTTGTACGTAAGCTGGTGTGATTTCCACGCTCGTTTGTGGCATATCCGCAGCTTCAAATGATAAATCTTCCAAGACACGCTCCATGATTGTATATAGACGGCGTGCTCCGATATCATCGGTCTCGCGGTTGACATGTGTCGCAATTTTTGCGATTTCTTCAATCGCTTCATGTGTAAACTCGACCGTGATTTCTTCAGATTCTAGCAATGCTGTATATTGTTTAATCAGCGCTTGTGATGGCTCAGTCAAAATTTTGACGAAGTCTTCCTCTGTCAAACTGTTCAATTCGACGCGAATCGGGAAACGACCTTGTAATTCTGGAATCAAGTCAGATGGCTTCGCCATATGGAAAGCACCGGCTGCGATGAAGAGCACATGGTCCGTTTTGACCGGTCCGTACTTCGTGACGACCGTAGATCCTTCGACGATCGGAAGAATATCTCGCTGTACACCTTCTCGAGAAACACCGGCGTGATCTTGTGACTTTGTTGCGATTTTATCGATTTCATCAACGAAGATGATCCCCATTTGCTCGCTTCGCTGTACCGCTTCATCGTGGACTTCGTTCAAATCAAGAAGGTTTTCTGCTTCTTCTGCTACGACAAGGGGGCGTGCCTCGCGAACTGTCAGCTTACGTTGCTTCCGTTTCTTCGGAACGATTTGTCCAAGCATATCCTGTAGATTAGACAAGCCTTCCATTCCTTGCCCTTGGAACAAGTCGACAGTCTGTTTTTCTTCAAGTTCGACTTCAATGACTCGATCTTCAAGTTCACCGAGCTCGAGCAGACGACGGAGTTGGGCCCGGTCTGTTTTAGTCGTGTCATTCGATGACTCAGGTTGTTGTGTCTGACCGCCGAACAATGCTTCAAACGGGTTTGATGCGCTCGGTGCAGCTTTCGCTTTCCCTTGAAGGGCATCTAACAATCGTTCAGTCGCCGCACGTTCAGCAGGTTCTTTAACATCTTCTTTCTTCTCTTCTTTGACGAGACGTACAGATGCCTCCACAAGGTCACGCACCATCGATTCGACATCCCGGCCGACGTAGCCGACTTCTGTAAATTTTGTCGCTTCTACTTTGACGAACGGAGCTCCGACTAGTTTAGCTAAACGGCGGGCAATCTCAGTTTTCCCGACCCCTGTCGGTCCGATCATCAAGATATTTTTAGGGGTGACTTCATCTCGAAGGTCTGAACTTAACTTTTGACGGCGATAACGATTGCGTAATGCAATCGCTACGGCCCGTTTGGCATTCTTTTGACCGATTACGAAGCGGTCTAATTCCGATACGATTTGTCTAGGTGTCAACTCTCGATTCATTCAGCAGCGCCTCCGATCGTTTCTACAATGACTTGATCATTTGTATACACACAAAGCTCACCAGCAATTTCAAGAGCGGCTCGCGCAATTTCTTCTGCGGATTTGTCAGGAGAATGACGGACGAGCGCGCGACCTGCCGCGAGCGCATAATTTCCGCCTGACCCGATCGCGAGGATCCCATCATCCGGCTCGATGACTTCTCCATTCCCAGAGACTAATAATAGATGTTCGGCGTCCATGACAATCAATAACGCTTCAAGCTGACGTAACATTTTATCTCCGCGCCATTCTTTCGCAAGTTCGACCGCGGCACGCGGCAAGTTACCGTTATACATTTCAAGTTTCGATTCAAACTTCTCAAACAATGTGAAAGCATCGGCTACGCTACCTGCAAAACCGGCAACGACTTTCCCGCCGTACAGGCGTCTCACTTTCTTCGCCTTGGTTTTCATGATGACGGCATTCCCAAACGTAACTTGGCCATCTCCACTCATCGCACATTGGCCATTGTGTCGAACTGCAAAAATCGTCGTTGCATGAAACATATCGTAACCTCCTACTTTCTTGGATGTGTCGCTTGATAAATCGAACGTAGACGTTCAGTCGATACGTGGGTATAGCGCCCGGTCGTTGACAGTGACTCATGTCCGAGCAACTCTTGCACAGCGCGCAAGTCCGCTCCACGCTCTAACAAGTCCGTTGCGAAACTATGACGCAACGAATGCGGGGTGAGCGGCTTATGTACCCCACTCTCTTTTCTCAAACGCTTCATAACATACCGAATTTGGTCTGTTGTCATTCGATTCCCTCTTTGACTCAAAAATAATGCATTTTCCGAAGGAGGAACGACTTCTACGCGTATTTCGATGTAATGTCGTAACGCTTCTACAGCATATTGTCCGACCGGGACATACCGTTCTTTTTTCCCTTTTCCTAACACATGTACGAATGACAATACTTCATCAAAGGACGAGAGGTTCATCCCACAAAGCTCAGCAACACGAATCCCCGTCCCATATAGAACTTCGAGAATGGCTACGTCTCTCGCTTTTAAAAACGGATCGTCCTGCTTTAACGCAGCCTCTAGCAGTAGCTCGACTTCAGTCGGGACAGCGAAGGTCGGTAATGACTGTCTTTTTTTCGGTGAAGTGAGATCGTGAAACAGCGGTTCTCCCCCATACTCCCTTGCCATATACTTCCCGAATTGTTTGAGGCAAGACACTTTTTGGGACACCGTGGACGCGGCCAACTGTTTCTCGTAAAGGACATATAAATAACGCCGCGCCGTCTGTGCATCATAAGGGTCTTGATGCGCTGATTGGCAATATGCGGCGTACTGTTCGAGCGTTTGCTCGTAAGAGCGTTTCGTATGAGGAGACAGTCGACGTTCAATTTGGCAATAGCGTAAAAATGATTGTCGATCCTCTAAGAATCCCATTTTATCGCCTCCTCGATGACACGTAAAAACGCATGTTCTCGTCAAATCGAAATTAGCATAGCATACAGAATGTACGGTGACAATAGATAGTCGTTCAATAATCTGAAAATTTTCAAAGTATGAAACAAAATACACAATTGAAATTTTACTTCAAAACAAAAGAGCCAAAAATCGGCTCTCTTTTTCAAAGGTTTTTAAATTGTTGAATCGTATCTAAAGCTCGATTGGCATAACGTTCGTACCGTTCTTGCTTTTTCATTTTCTTCGGAGTGTCTTCGAGTGAAGGGACTAATCCGAAATTCGCATTCATCGGTTGGAAATGTTTCCCGTCAGCTGTGGTGATATAATGCGCCATCGAACCAAGCATCGTCTCTCTTGGTAAAACGACAAGTTCTTCACCCGCAATCATCTTCGCTGCATTAATTCCAGCTAAAAGTCCAGATGCCGCTGATTCTACGTATCCTTCCACACCCGTCATCTGACCGGCAAAGAAGAGTGTATCACGCGTGCGTGCCTGATACGTCGGCTTGAGCAGGCTCGGTGAATTGATGAATGTATTTCGGTGCATGACACCGTAACGGACGATATCTGCATTTTCAAGCCCAGGGATCAGTCGAATGATTCGCTTTTGTTCGCCCCACTTCAGATGCGTCTGGAAGCCAACTAAATTATAAAGCGTCCCTGCTGAGTTGTCTTGGCGAAGTTGCACGACCGCATACGGACGTTTGCCCGTCTTCGGATCTTCTAATCCGACCGGCTTCATCGGTCCGAATAGAAGTGTCTTCTTCCCACGCTCCGCCATGACTTCAAACGGCATACATCCTTCGAAGTAAATTTCTTTTTCGAACTCTTTGAGCGGGACAACTTCCGCTTTGACCAGTTCTTCATAAAACACATCAAACTCTTCTTCTGTCATCGGACAGTTCAAGTAAGCAGCTTCACCTTTGTCGTAACGCGACTTCAAATATACTTTTTCGCGATCGATTGTATCGCCATCTAAAATTGGGGCAGCCGCATCATAGAAGTAGAGATAATCTTCACCTGTAAACGCTTTGAGTGACGCAGAAAGATCAGGAGACGTCAATGGGCCTGTCGCTACAATGACAATGCCTTCTGGAATTTCTTTTAACTCTTCAGTATGCACTATGACGTTCTCATGATTTTTTAGTTTCTCGGTGATGAATCCGGCAAACTCATGACGATCGACAGCGAGGGCGCCACCAGCTGGCACGCTTGCCGTGTCTGCCGCTTTCAAGATGAGCGAATCAAGCGTCCGCATCTCTTCTTTCAAGACACCGACCGCGTTTTGAAGACCGTTCGCACGGAGCGAGTTCGAACAAACGAGCTCTGCGAATTGATCTGTGTGGTGAGCCGGTGTTTGGCGTACCGGTCTCATTTCATACAAATCGACTTGAATGCCGCGTTTGGCGAGTTGCCATGCCGCTTCGGAACCGGCCAACCCAGCCCCGATTACAGTTACACGTTGTTGCAACATTAATCCTCCTCTTGCTGATGTACCTCGGTATGGGTACAGTTCGTACATTGATATTTCAGACCGTCTTTAATTTTCTTCTCGACCATCAAGCTGTCGCACACTGGACACGGTTTCGCAACCGGTTTGTCCCATGAAACGAACTCACATTCCGGATAATTCGAGCACCCATAGAAAAGACGACCTTTTTTACTGCGTCGTTCCACGATTTGCCCATCCTTACAATTTGGACAAGGAACCCCGATTTCGACTTGTACCGGTTTCGTGTTAGTGCAGTTCGGGAAATTCGAACAAGCCATAAATTTACCGTATCGTCCCATTTTGATGACCATCGGCGAACCACAGACTTCACAGTCGATTCCCGCAGGCTCATCTTTCACTTCGATTTTTTCAATTTCTTCTTCGGCACGCTTCAAGCGCTTCTCGAATGATCGATAAATCGGTGCGACGACCTCGGTCCACTCGACTTCCTTATGCTCGATTGAGTCAAGGAGTGTCTCCATATCGGCCGTGAACTGAACAGTAATAAAGTCATTGAAATACTCATCAATCATTTCAATCACGAGTTCTCCAAGTTCAGTCGGAACAAACTTCTTCTCTTCTAAAACGACATAACCTCGTCGTTGAATCGTGTCGAGTGTCGGTGCATAAGTCGACGGTCGACCGATACCGAGTTCTTCCATCGCCCGAACGAGGCGCGCCTCTGTATAACGTGGTGGTGGTTGCGTGAAGTGTTGCTTCGGTTCGATCGTTTCGAAACTAACCGTATCCTCCACTTCAAGAGGAGGTAGTAGTCCTTCCTTCTCTTGATTCGTATCCACGATATCATCATCTTTCGATTCAATATACACTTTCATGAAACCTGGGAATTTAACGGTCGATCCATTGGCACGGAAAATCATGCCGTTCGACTCGACATCGATTTTAACTGTGTCTAATACTGCTGGTGCCATTTGGCTTGCAATTAAACGCTCCCAAATCAATTTATATAGTCTCAACTGGTCGCGTGACAGATAAGGCTTCAAGGAAGCTGGGTCACGTAGCGCTGAAGTCGGACGAATGGCTTCGTGGGCATCTTGTGCGTTTGCTGCTTTCTTTTCCTTTTGTTTCTGCAGAGCTACATATTCCTCGCCGAATGTCGATTCAATGTATTCTTTTGCCTCTGTCTTCGCCAAATCAGAGATCCGTGTCGAATCTGTACGCATGTACGTGATCAGACCGACCGTGCCCTCTTTCTTACCAAGATCGATTCCTTCATATAATTGTTGGGCGAGCATCATCGTTTTCTTCGCACGGAAATTCAATTTACGCGCCGCATCCTGTTGCAACGAACTCGTCGTGAACGGTAGCGAAGCGTTTCGCTTTCGTTCTTTCTTCGTTACGTCAATGACTTTAAACGTGTCATCGATGGTATCAAGAACTGATTGAGCGTCCTCTTCCGACTTCAATTCCATCTTCTTCCCATCTTTTCCGTAAAATGAAGTCTCGAACATTTCCCCATCATGATTCAAATCAAGTTTGATTGTCCAATACTCTTCCGGATCGAACGCATTGATTTCGCGTTCACGGTCGATGATCATCTTTACAGCAACCGATTGGACTCGTCCAGCAGATAGTCCTTTTTTTACTTTCTTCCATAATAAAGGACTCATCCCATAACCGACGAGACGGTCTAGAATACGCCGGGCTTGCTGCGCATCGACGAGGTCATGATTAATTTTACGTGGGTGTTTAAACGATTCTTTAATCGCATCTTTTGTGATCTCGTTAAAGACGACGCGACATTCAGTCGTCTCATCGACACCGAGCGCGCGAGCCAAATGCCAGGCAATCGCTTCCCCTTCTCTATCGGGGTCGGCCGCGAGAAAGATTTTCGTGGCTTTTTTAGCCGCCGTCTTCAATTCTTTCAATACCGGCCCTTTACCACGGATGGTAATATACTTCGGTTCAAAGTCGTGTTCCACGTCTACACCGAGTTGACTTTTCGGTAAATCGATGACGTGTCCCATCGAAGCTTTGACCATATAATTCGGACCTAAATAACGTTTAATCGTTTTTGCTTTCGCAGGTGATTCGACGATCACCAAATATTTTGCCATACATCTGCTCCCCTTTTAGAGGTCATTTAAATCCCTACCATAATATTCATGTTCTCACCGGTTTGTCAACGTACAATCTTGAGATCTTGAATAATTTGATCAGAATTCGTCAATGGAATCGCACCTTCTTCAATCAATCGATTCGGTCCTTCAGCAAGTGGATCGAGTGGTGAACCTGGTACCGCGAATACCGTCTTTCCTTGCTCTAAGGCGTGTCCGACCGTATTCATGGTTCCGCTCTTTCTCCTTGCTTGTAAGACGACGAGTGTATCACCGAGACCACTCACCAATCGATTTCTTTCCAAAAATTGAAATTTTTGAATCGGGGTGTCGGGCGTGTACTCACTCAACAAAATTCCATTCAGAGGAAGTCGTAGAAGCATGTTCCGGTTCGCTGCTGGATAGAGGTTTTTTAACCCCGCTCCGAGCACCGCCACGGTCGGACGATTTTTATTTAAGGCAAGCTCGTGGACAAGGCCGTCAATGCCAAGCGCTCCGCCTGAAACCGAAACAGTTTCTTCTATTAAAGAGTGATAATGATTCACGAGCGATTGACTGATTCGATTCAACTCACGACTTCCGACCATCGCAGTCGTTCTTTCTTGTAGTACCTCTAAATCTCCATCGTAAAACAAGCAATATGGTGGGTTGGGGATGTCAAGTAACCGTTTTGGAAACAGCTCATCTTCCCACGTGACGAACTGAGTATACGACTCAGACGCGTGCAACGCCCGTTCAGCCCGCTTCCAAACGTGTGTAGAGATTTGAGTGCGATGTGCTTCTAGCGTCCCGTTCAAATAATGATGCACAAATTCAACCGGAATTCGTGCAGCGGCAAACCGAGCTATTGTTTGATTCATCACAAACTCTCCTTTAAAAAAATGAGGGATGCAAGCATCCCTCAAGACTCTTATGTCGTCGGTTGACCCGTGACACACGCTTCGTATAAACCTTCATTTTTCAAGACACGAATCAATGTTTCACCGATGACAGCTGGCGTTTCAGCTACTTCGATCCCATTTGCGTTCAATGTCTTAATTTTCTCTGCAGCCGTCCCTTTGCCGCCTGAGATAATCGCGCCGGCATGTCCCATGCGCTTGCCTTCAGGTGCCGTTTGGCCACCGATGAACCCGATGACTGGTTTCGTCATGTTCGCTTTCACCCATTCAGCAGCCTCTTCTTCAGCTGTTCCACCGATCTCCCCGATCATAATGACAGCTTTCGTGTCTTCATCTTCGTTGAACGCTTTGAGCGTATCAATGAAGTTCGTTCCGTTGACTGGGTCTCCCCCGATTCCAACAGCCGTTGATTGACCGATTCCCGCAGTCGTCAACTGATGTACCGCCTCATACGTGAGCGTCCCAGAACGTGAGACGATTCCGACATGCCCTTTCGTATGAATATAGCCAGGCATGATGCCAAGTTTTGCTTCTCCTGGTGTGATGATTCCAGGACAGTTCGGTCCAATCAAGCGCGCTGGTTTGTCCTCGAGATAGCGTTTCACTTGAATCATGTCTACAACAGGGATTCCCTCTGTGATACAGATGATCAATTCGATGCCGCTGTCCACAGCTTCCATAATCGAGTCCGCTGCGAAAGCTGGTGGAACATAGATGATGGATGCATTGGCACCTGTCGCTTCTACCGCTTCAGACACCGTGTTGAAGACTGGCACGTTGTCGAGAACCGTCGTGCCACCTTTACCAGGTGTGACACCACCGACTAATTTCGTGTTATATGCAAGCATCTGTTCGCCGTGGAACAGACCTTGTTTCCCTGTAATCCCTTGAATGATTACTTTCGTATCTTTATTCGCCCAAATACTCATGTCGTTTCCCCCTTATCGAACAAGTGCTGCGATTTTTTCCGCACCATCAGCCATCGAGTTGGCTGTCGTGATCGCAAGTCCAGATTCATCGAGAATGCGTTTCCCGGCATCAACGTTCGTTCCTTCTAAGCGAACGACGAGTGGCAAGTCGAGTCCGATTTCTTTCGTCGCTGCGACAATCCCCTCTGCGATGATGTCACACTTCATGATTCCACCAAAAATGTTAACGAAGATTCCTTTGACCTGGTCGTCTGACAAAATCAATTTGAATGCTTCTGTTACCTTTTCTTTCGTCGCGCCGCCGCCTACATCGAGGAAGTTAGCGGGTTCGGCGCCGTAATGTTTGATGATATCCATCGTTGCCATCGCAAGGCCGGCACCGTTGACAAGACAGCCGATGTTCCCGTCAAGTGCGATATAGCTGAGGTCATGTTTAGACGCTTCCACTTCACGCGGGTCTTCTTCTGTCGTGTCACGGAGCGAAAGGATCTCCGAGTGACGATAGAGTGCGTTGCTATCGAAGTTCAATTTTGCATCGAGCGCGATGACGTTGCCGTCTTTCGTCGTAACGAGCGGGTTAATTTCTGCAATCGTGCAATCTGTCTCGACGTACACTTTGTACAACTTCATGACCATGTCACTGAACTTGTTGACGAGTTTCGTCGGGACTTCCATCTTGAATGCGAGACGACGAGCTTGGAATGGACGTAAGCCCACGACTGGGTCGACGATCTCTTTATGAATCTTCTCCGGTGTATGTTCAGCGACTTCTTCGATGTCCATACCACCTTCAGATGAACCCATGATGACAATTCGGCCGATCGAACGGTCAAGCACGAGTCCTAAGTAAAATTCTTGGTCAATCGCAGAACCTTCTTCGATATAGAGACGCTGGACAACTTTTCCTTCCGGACCAGTTTGGTGTGTCACGAGCGTTTTCCCGAGAATCTCTGAAGCGTATTGCTTCACTTCCTCATCTGTCTTCGCAAGTTTGACGCCGCCAGCTTTACCGCGGCCACCTGCGTGAATTTGTGCTTTTACAACTTTCACTTCACCATCAAGCTTCGCAGCTGCTGCTACAGCTTCTTCAACCGTAAAGGCTGGATAACCCGTCGGAACGGCTACCCCAAACTCTTTTAGCAATTCTTTTGCCTGATACTCATGGATATTCATATGTTTTCCCCCTTAGTCCCCTTTAATATCGGCACGTCTATTGTAACGAAAAACTGAAAGCGCTGTCTATCGTTCTTGCTTTAAGTTTTCATCTTTTTTTCACATATATCCCTAGACAAATCAAATTTTATCCTGTTCCATCTGATAAAGAAACACAAAAAGTTCGGCAATGACTTGATAGACGTCCTCCGGAATCTGATCTTCGATATTCAAAGCAGAGAGTAAGGATAGCAGTGCTGGGTCTTCATGAACAGGTATTCCGTTTTCGAGTGCAATCTCAAGCATGCGTTCGGCTACAATTCCCGTTCCTTTGGCGACGACATGTGGCGCATCCATCGACTGCTCATAGGAGAGCGCCATCGCTTTCTTCTGGTCTTTCATACTTGGAGGTCCACCTTTCCAAGCGGCGCGAACGTAGCAGGAACATGTTCCCGTTTCGCTTCATACGAAAAAGAAGATAGTTCGAACGAAACGCGATTCAAGCTCTCTTTCAAGAGCGGTTCATATGCGCTAACATATTGACTTAAATCGTGTCGCTCATTGAATACTCGAACAGACACGTATCGCTTTTGAATCAACACATCGATTCCCGTTTCGCCAAACTTTGGCGTCTCAAGAAACAACACGATCCTTGCATGATCAGAGTCAATTACATCCCGCTTCGGTGCCTCTAACCGAAATTGGACGTTTTCAAACGGACCTAATTGCGGTATGTGAAATGCTTGAGCGACGAATGGTGGATGTTGGGCTGCGTTGAACGCCTCCTGTGCTCTCACGAACTGCTCAAACTTTGGCTCGCCTTTCGCTTTGAACAGTTCTCCGACGAGTGTCTTCACATCATTGCCGGATCCGCTCTCTAGCATTGTTTTTCCCGCGTTTTTGAGTGATTCCGGCGTCTGCATCGGCTCCCGCATGAATCGCGCCAGTTGCTCCCCTAGCACTTGTAGCGGGGACTTAGCAGTCATGAGTGACTCTGTCGCTTGGGTAACCACTTTCAAGACAAGCTTTGGTTCGACGTCCGTGACGACCATCTTATACGTCACATTCTCCTTGACGTTCGCATTGACTCCGACTCGGAACATGCCTTGCGGTAGTTGCATAACCGCCTCGTTGCCGGGTAACAATTGCAACACCTTTCCGACCACTGTATTGCCTAGCAAAAGCGGTCGCGATGTCTGTTCGGTCACTTTGAACGGTAATACTCCTTGGTGATCGATACGCAACGCGATCACTCCTTTCACATATGCTTGATAGGGGCAAACGTACGACGATGAATTGGCGTCACCCCGAGGCGCCTCAACCCTTCTATATGTGCCTCGGTCCCGTATCCTGCGTTCTTGTCAAATCCGTATCCAGGATATGTAAGGTCGTATTCTTCCATCATCCGGTCCCGAACGACTTTGGCGACGACACTTGCCGCGGCAATCGAGACACTGAGCGAGTCCCCTTTGATTAGAGATTGTTGTGGAATATCGAGGTCAAGCTTCATCGCGTCAATCAATAAGGCATCGGCGTCTCCGACTTGACGGATGGCCTCCATCATTGCAAGTTTTGTCGCTTCATATATGTTGATATCATCAATTGTCCCCGACTCGACGATTCCGACACCGACTTCTGCAACTTCCATGATTTGATTGTAAGCCGCATCTCGTGCCGTTTTCGTCATCTTTTTAGAATCATTCAACCCCGCGACGTAAAATCCTTCAGGTAATAAAACGGCAGCCGCCACGACTGGTCCTGCGAGTGGACCGCGACCGACCTCATCCACGCCGACAATCCGTTCATATCCTGCACGTGTTAACTCGCGCTCATATGTCAAGCGTCGTTCGAAATCGGACCGTAACATCCGCTCCCGTTCAAATTGCAGCTCCTTCTGCCGAATCAACGTCTGCACACCCACCCGTGGGTCTTGTGATAATGTTGACTTCATTTGTATCCACTCTTCATATCGGATGTCTTGAAGCTGTTGTTTAATCTGTTGAATCGTCACAATCTTTCTCCTCCTACTCAAAAAAGCCCTGTTTTCACAGAGCTTCAAATCATTTCATGGTCGGCAGGTGTCTCGAGAGAGACCCGTCCGATTTTTTCATGTCGAAGTTCATTCAAAAGTAGTTCGCTCGTTTTTTCAAAATCGACGTATCCACCACTGAGTAAACCGCGTTTCTTCCCAATCATCTCGAGAAGTTCCACCGCATCATCAGGTAACGTCTCGATTTTGAATCGTTCCTTTAATTGCTCCGGGTAACGCGCCTGCAATTCTCGGACGGTGTACAGGGCGATGTCGTCCAAGTTGAGAATCTCATCTTTGATGGCGCCTGTTGCGGCCAAGCGATAACCAACTTGTTGGTCCTCAAATTTCGGCCAGAGAATACCTGGCGTGTCCAAGAGTTCCATCTCGCCGCCTTTCATCTTGATCCACTGTTGACGCTTCGTCACACCCGGACGGTCGCCCGTGATGGCGATGTTTCGTCCTGCGAGACGGTTGATGAGTGTTGACTTCCCGACGTTTGGGATACCGATGATGAGTGCACGAATCGGTCCAGGGTTACGCCCCTTTTCACGCATGCGGTCATGTTTTTCTTTCATCAACTTTTGAGCACCCGTGATGAGTTGTTTCAAGCCTTTACTATGCTTTGCATCGACGGCGACGACCTCGACGTCATCGCGCTTCAAGGCGCGGAGCCAAGCGTCGGTGACGACGGGATCCGCCATGTCTGACTTGTTCAAGACGATAAGACGGGGTTTGCCCGCCGTAATCTCATCGACCATCGGGTTACGGCTCGATTGCGGCACACGCGCATCTACGAGCTCGATGACGACATCAATCAGTTTTAACTTTTCAGTAACTTGTCTTCTTGCTTTGGCCATGTGGCCAGGAAACCATTGAATTGCCAAAAAAGCACCACCTTAATCTTCTATCGTGCCAACATCATCGAGCGGCCAGAAGATGAAGTTTGTCTTGCCGACAATCTCCTCTTTCGACACAAACCCAATCTCACGGCTGTCTTTCGAATTTTGACGATTGTCGCCCATGACGAAATACGAATCCTCAGGAACGACCGACTCACCCGTCACTTGTTCAAGTGTAAAGTTCTCCGTCAGCGGAAACCCGTTCATCTGTGCACGGAACTCATCTAAATACGGCTCTTCAACCGCTTCATCATTAATATAGAGCACGTCATCTCGATATTCGAGCGTGTCACCTGGAATAGCGATGACACGTTTAATATAATCTTTTGATTCTGTCGCATGGAATACGACGATATCGCCTCGGTCTAGCTCTCCAACATAGTTCGAAATTTTACTGACGATCATTCGATCCGCATTGTGGAGCGTCGGCATCATCGACTCTCCTTCAACGATGACAGGAACGAAGATGAACGTCCGGATAACGAACGCGATGACAAGAGCGACGACGATGGCTTTTAGCCAACTAAACACTTCTTTCAACTTCACTCACTCCTCTATCCATTTGAACTTATTGTACTAGAAAAAAATAAGCTTGTCGCAAGCGACAAGCTCAATTCCCATCTTAACGACGGATTTCTTTAATACGTGCTGCTTTACCGCGAAGGTTACGGAGGTAGTAAAGTTTCGCACGGCGAACTTTACCGTAGCGTACAACTTCGATTTGCGCAACGCGTGGTGAGTGAAGCGGGAATGCACGCTCAACACCTACACCGTAAGAAATCTTACGGACTGTGAATGTTTCGCTGATGCCGCCACCTTTACGCTTAATGACTACGCCTTCGAAGATCTGGATACGCTCGCGCGTTCCCTCTACGACTTTAACGTGGACACGTACTGTGTCACCAGGACGGAAAGCAGGTACGTCCGATTTGAATTGTTCTTCTGTGATTTCACGGAACAGTTTTTGTGTGTTCATGAATCATATCTCCTTTTTCTTCAATGTTCATATCTTCATATGCCCAAGCATCCAACAGCGGAACATCGGTAATCGGTGGGTTTAACCCACATGCTCAAACATAGCATATATTTCTCAATCGCGCAACGATTGCAGAAACTTTTTATCACGTTCCGTCAACTCGGCATGTTCGAGCAAATCCGGCCGTTTTCGATAGGTCCGCTCAAGCGATTGTTCCCGCCGCCATTCCTCGATTCGGGCATGGTTCCCCGATAGGAGGACGTCCGGTACTTTCAACCCACGAAATTCAGCCGGTCGTGTATAGTGCGGATACTCAAGAAGTCCGGTCGAGAAAGAATCATCTTCATGGCTCGCCTGATCGCCGAGGACGTCCGGAAGTAGTCGTACGGTCGCATCGATCATGACCATCGTCGCAAGCTCTCCACCAGTCAGAACAAAGTCCCCAATCGACACCTCATCGGTCGCCAGTTCATCATGGATGCGCTGGTCAAACCCTTCATAATGCCCGCATAAAAAGATCAGATGTTCTTCCTTTGCCCATTCCTCTGCCATCTGTTGATTGAACGGTTTTCCAGTTGGGGTCGTGAGGATGATTCGAGGCTTTCGTGCCTCGAGAGAGTCAAACGCATCAAAGATTGGTTGTGGTGTGAGTAACATGCCCGCCCCGCCGCCATACGGATAATCATCGACTTTATGATGCTTGTTCGTTGAAAAGTCCCGAAAGTTGACGAAGGTCATGTCCACCTGCCCGAGCGCTTTCGCCCGGCCAACGATGGAATAATCGAGCGCCTGAAACATGTCCGGGAACAACGTCAACACATCAATCTTCATCGTCAATCATTCCAGGAATCGGTGTGATGACAACTCGCTTCGTTTCCAAGTCGATTTCTTTAACGACCGATTCGATATAGGGGATGAGAGCATCCGACTTACCTGGGCGCTTGATCACCCACACATCGTTCGCACCGTTCGTTTCAAAGATGTCATCGACGACACCGATGACAATCCCGTCCACGATGGCCTCACAACCAATGATTTCATGATAATAAAATTCATGTTCATCCAACTCGTGGACGTGTTCGGCATGAACATAAAGCTTCAATCCTTTATATTTTTCTACGAGGTTGATATTCTCAAGTCCTTTGAACGTGACAAGATGAAACTGCTTATGCGGACGATATGTCGTGATTGTCATTTCTTGTTTCGTTCCGTCCACATCAAGAAACAGCGTGTTTCCTTTTTTAAAACGTTCTTCCGGAAAGTCTGTTGCCGCCAAAATCTTCACTTCGCCTTTAAGTCCATGCGTATTGGCGATTTTTCCAACATATAACCAATCCATCTCATTTCCCTCCTCAACAAAATAGGCCGACCTCAGAAAAGGTCGGCCACATCATTACTTCGCGTTTTTCGCGTTGTGGAATTTCTCCATGATCCCTGCTTTAGAGAACAAGTTACGTACTGTGTCAGATGGCTTCGCGCCGTCTGCCAACCATTTGAGCGCGAGTTCTTCGTTGATGCGAACTTCTGCTTCTGGTTTTGCAACCGGGTTGTAGTGACCAACTTGCTCGATGAAGCGACCGTCACGTGGTGAACGTGAGTCTGCTACAACGATACGGTAGAAAGGTGATTTTTTTGCGCCCATGCGCTTAAGACGAATTTTAACTGCCATGGTAATATACCTCCATCATGTGTTTAAGAATTGACAACTTTTATAGTATACAGCTTTTTCGTTCGACTGACAAAAGTTTTTGTTAGAAGAATGGAAGACCGAGGCCTTTTTTCTTCCCTTTCATTTGTCCTGACATTTGTTTCATCATCTTCTTCATGTCATCGAACTGTTTGATGAGACGGTTCACTTCTTGAATCGAGCGACCGCTCCCTTTTGCGATTCGCTTACGACGACTCGCATTGAGAACTTCCGGGTTGGAGCGTTCATGTTTCGTCATCGAGCGAATGATCGCTTCGACGTGATCGAGTTGTTTCTCGTCGATTTGGACGTTCTTCAACCCTTTCATTTTACCTGCACCAGGTAACATCGAAAGTAATTCATCAATTGGTCCCATGTTTTTCACTTGAGCCAACTGTTCAATGAAATCATCGAACGTGAACGACGCATCACGAATTTTGCTTTCTAGCTCTTTCGCTGCGTCTTGGTCCATCTGTGTCTCGGCTTTTTCAATGAGTGAGAGCACGTCCCCCATTCCAAGAATGCGTGACGCCATGCGCTCTGGATGGAACGGTTCGAGGGCATCCAACTTTTCTCCGAGACCGACGAACTTAATCGGCGCTCCCGTGACTGCCTTAATCGAAAGGGCTGCCCCGCCTCGTGTATCTCCGTCGAGCTTTGTCAGCACGACCCCGGTGATTCCGAGTTTCTCATTGAAACTGTCGGCCACATTGACCGCATCTTGACCCGTCATCGAATCAACGACGAGGAAGATCTCATTTGGTTTGGCAATCGTCTTCACATTTTCGAGCTCGCCCATGAGCGTCTCATCGATATGAAGGCGACCGGCCGTATCGATCAACACGAAATCGTGATGATTTGTTTTTGCGTACTCGAGCGCTTTCGTCACAATCTCTTCCGGCTTCACTTGATCACCAAGTGAAAAGACCGGTAAATCGAGTTGTTTTCCGAGTGTCTCAAGTTGCTTGATTGCCGCCGGACGATAAATATCCGCCGCGACGAGAAGTGGACTGCGGTTATGCTTTTTACGAATCAAGTTCGCTAGCTTCCCGGTCGTCGTCGTTTTACCCGCACCTTGCAGACCGACCATCATGACGACTGTCGGTGGTTTCTGACTAAATGAAATCGGGACGACGTCGCTTCCCATCAAATTTGTCAACTCTTCGTGAACAATCTTGACGACTTGTTGTCCTGGCGTCAATGATCTCATGACATCCTGACCAATCGCACGTTCTTTCACGTCATTGACGAATTGTTTGACCACTTTAAAGTTGACGTCGGCTTCTAGAAGGGCGAGGCGAACCTCACGCATCATCTCTTTGACATCGGCCTCCGAGATTTTTCCTTTACCGCGCATTTTGGAAAGTGTCGATTGCAATCGTTCTGATAATCCTTCAAATGCCATGCTTCAGCCCCCTACTCTAAATTCTCAAGCGCAGATATCGTAGCACTCACATCGTCTGTGAGTTCGACTTGACGTTTGAGGGTCTGAAGAAGTTGCTGGCGCTCTATGAATTTTTCGAATAGAGCTAGCTTTTCCTCGTACTGTTCAAGCATCGTTTCTGTACGCTTTATGTTATCGTAGACCGCTTGACGGCTGACTTCAAACTCTTCCGCAATCTCTCCGAGCGAGTAGTCATCTAGGTAATAAAGAGACATATAGTTGCGCTGTTTCGGTGTGAGGAGCGCTTGATAAAAATCGATGAGATAGTTCATACGATTCGTTTTTTCGAGCGTCAAACCTTTCACCTCCACATGTTAAGTGAAATCCCTTTACAACTACCAATAGTACAGCCGTCCCAAGTACTTGTCAAGTTTTTTTCTTAACAGTAAAACTTAGGCGAGGTCTTTGTTTGTGTCGTCTTTTTCAGTCATGTCATCCTGTGTCTTGTCTTCAAAAATATCACCGAACAATCCAAGGACGAACTGTTCCGGATTGAACACCTGTAAATCATCCATCTTCTCTCCGAGACCGACATATTTAACCGGAATGTCGAGTTCATTACGGATTGCAAGGACAATTCCGCCCTTTGCCGTCCCATCGAGTTTAGTCAAGACGATCCCACTTACGTTCGTTGCCTCTTTGAACGCTTTCGCTTGAATCATGGCGTTTTGCCCCGTCGTTGCATCGAGTGCGAGCAAGACTTCGTGTGGTCCGTTCGGAATTTCTCGTTCGATGACACGTTTCACTTTCTCGAGCTCTTTCATTAAATTGACCTTATTTTGGAGACGTCCTGCCGTATCACAGATGAGTACATCCATGTTACGTGACTTTGCAGACTGAACGGCATCGTATACGACTGCCGCTGGGTCCGATCCTTCCGTTTGACGAATGACCGGCACCCCGACACGTTCTCCCCACACTTCAAGTTGCTCTATAGCACCGGCACGGAACGTATCACCTGCCGCGAGCATGACGGAGCGACCTTCTGACTTCAATTGGTGCGCCAGTTTCCCAATCGTCGTCGTCTTTCCGACGCCATTGACGCCGACAAACAAAATGACAGTGAGTCCATCCTGCATATTGAGTTCACGATTCGATTCATCTTCTTGAAGCCGATTC
Organism: Exiguobacterium sp. s57; assembly: GCF_018617685.1. Classification (NCBI taxonomy): domain Bacteria; kingdom Bacillati; phylum Bacillota; class Bacilli; order Caryophanales; genus Exiguobacterium; species Exiguobacterium sp. s57. The sequence goes on along the minus strand of NZ_JACSKR010000001.1, from coordinate 100,800 downwards.
GCTACGACCTCGACGAGTGCGTCACGGACAAGGACCGGGTCTTTCAAATTGCGTCGTTTCACTTCTTCCTTCAAGTCTTCGACGAGGTCCATCGTCGTCGTGACACCGACATCCGCTTGGATGAGCAAATCTTCGAGTTCATCGAAGAAATCCTCATCCACCTCACGGAAACGATAGACAAGGTCATTGACGGCACTCGCAAATCCGTCACGTGTCTTCGTCAACCCATCTGTAAACTTCTGTGACACCTCTTGAGTAGACGTCGTTAATTTATCTTTTAACTTTTTAAAAAAACTCAACGTGATTCCTCCATCTCTTCATCCATTTCGACGACACGTTTTGCTTCAGACAGTTCAACCGAGAGCACCTCGGACACCCCATTCTGTTGCATCGTGACGCCGTATAGCGTATCTGCTGCTTCCATCGTACCTTTTCGGTGCGTGATGATGACGAATTGCGTGTCAATCGACAGCGTACGAATGTATTCTCCAAATCGATGTACGTTCGCCTCGTCAAGAGCCGCCTCGACTTCATCGAGGACACAAAACGGTACCGGACGCGTCTTCAAAATCGCAAACAACAAAGCGATGGCCGTCAACGCACGTTCCCCCCCGGACAATAGACTGAGCGTCTGTAACTTTTTGCCAGGTGGTTTGGCCACAATATCGATTCCCGTATTCAGTAGATCCGACTCATCTATTAATTTCAAATCCGCTTCACCTCCACCGAACAGTTCAGTGAACGTCTGTTTGAAGTGAGCACGAACGCTCGTATACGTCTCCTTGAAGAGACGAGTCACTTCACGGTCCATTTCGGCGATAATATCATATAAATCCCCTTTTGCGCTGACGAGGTCGTCTCGTTGCTCAGATAAGAATGTGAAACGTTCATGAACACTATCGAACTCTTCGATTGCATTCAAATTGACAGGTCCGATCTCCTCAATTTGACGAACGAGCAGCTTGAATTCCTCTTTCGCATCTTCGAGCGGGATCTCGAGTTCTGGTAGTAGCTCGGCGACGAGTCCGTTCTCTTCTAACGCATCGAGTTTCCATTGTCGTTTTAATTCGAACTCTTGTTTGGCCGTTTCAAACTTCCGAACAATCGTGTCTGCTTGACGTCGCGCTTCCGTCGCCTGGTCGACTCGCTGACGCATGATGCGGTACGCCTCTTCATTCGACTTGAGTGTTGTCGTCAACTCGTGAAGTCGTCCTTGGATTGCTATGAATTCTGTCTCCGCAGCTGCGAGCGTCTCTTCAAGCTGTGCCGATGAGACGACTTCTCCACTGTCGAGTCGCGCGAGCTCACGCTCTAACTGACTCAAACGGTCCTTCAAACGATTCCGTTCAGTCGTCAAGCGATCCATTTCATGCCGAACTCGCTCTTCTTCAAGGGTATGCCGTTGCAAATCGAGTTCGTTTTGACGAAGCAACGTTTCGAATTGGCCCGTGCTCTCAGCGCTTTTCGCTTGTTCAGCACGGAGTGACTCGAGACGGACACGAATTTCTGCCTGCTCGCGGTCCGTATTGGCTAATTCTATCGTCAATCGTTCTAGTTCAGCGGTCGACGTCTCAATCGTTTGCTCATAGCGCATTATTTCATGGTCGAATAATTCAAGTTGTGACTTCGCATCGAGCGAGGCACGCTCGGCCGTACGATAAGCTGCCTCGACCTCTCGAAACGTCACTTCGACGGTACGTTTCTCGTTTCGGAGTGTTGATAACGCTTGCGTGATATTTGTCAACGCGTCTGTATACTCTTCAAGACGTTGTTTTTGCTCGTGAAGCATAGCAAGACCTTGTGTCAAACCTTGTTTCAAGTCATCTAATTCACGCGATTGCGTGAACAGGGCCACCCCTTGCTTACGACTACCACCCGTCATCGAACCGCCGACGTTAACGATGTCCCCTTCTAACGTGACGACACGGAAACGGTATCCTGTCGATTGTGCGATTTGGTTCGCGACTTCAAGCGTCTCGGCAACAAGTACCGCACCAAGAAGTGATTTTTTCAGCGTTTCGAACGATTCATCCGTCTCGACGAGCTCCGATGCCACGCCAATAAATCCACGCATCGATTCGAGTCGATGCAACACTTCACTCGGTACGAATCTTGGTTTGATGGTCGTCATCGGTAAGAATGTCGCACGACCCGCGTTTGCTTTTCGTAATTTGTCGATTTCCCGTCGTCCCACCGTTTCATCCCGAACAACGACATGTTGTTGTGTCTGCCCAAGAGCCGTTTCAATCGCGGCTTCATACGAAGGACGAACACGAATCAATTCAGCGACAGCACCAAGTACTCCCGGGGAGCGCTCTTTCAAGACGAATTTGACCGCATGGAAATAGCCTTCATACGATTGCTTCATCCGTTCGAGCATTTCAATTCGGTCTTCTGTCTTTTGACGACGGCGTTCGAGGTCATAGTACGATGTCTCTGCTCGCGTTAATTTTTCACGGATTGTCGTCTCTTCTTCGCGAAGTTCCGACTCTTTTTCACTCAAGTGTTCGAAGCGACTTTGTACTTGTTCATATTGCTCTCGCGCCTCATTGAGTGTCGCTTCTTGTGAGGAACGTTCATCAAGACGGTGTTTATTCTCCCGTAGAAGACGTTCCTTCGACTCGACGGCGACATCGATATCCCGTTGCTCCCGTTTTTGTTGGTTACTAATCGTCGCTCGCGTTGTCGCGAGTTCGAACGCTTCGCTTTGTACCGCTTCGATTTCGGAATTAAAATCACGCGAGGCTGCTGTCAATTGTTGTTGAAGCGCATTTCTCGACTCAGTCGTCTGGCGCAACGTGGCTACTTTTTGAGACAAGTCGTCACGAACGACTTGTAGCCGCGTCTCAAGTTCTGCCATCTCGGCGCTCACTTCTTCACGTTGACGAAGGAGACGGTCTTTCATCTCGGCGCCGTGTTCTTCTTGTGCTTTGGCGAGCTTGATGTCACCTGTCAATCGTTCGACATATGTCGAATGTTCACGCTCTGTTTGATTCAATTCGGTCAACTCGTCACGAAGCGTCGAAAGTGCAGCCTCGAGTTGACTTCGTTCTTCAGTAAGGTCACGAACCGAATGGTCGCAATCGGATAACTGTTGAACAGATTCTGCATGACGGATCGTCACTTGTTCAATCTCACGTTGAAGCAACTGAATTTCGGCACCCATAATGCCTGTTTCAAGTTCATCGTGTCTTGCTTTCGCGACTTTATACTCTCTTGCAAGTGCTGCCTGTTCACGTAGTGGTTCGACACGATCAGCCAATTCAAATAAAATATCATCGACTCGGGACAAATTTAACTCGGTGTCCTGTAATTTACGCTCAGCCTGTTTTTTACGCTGACGATATTTGAGGACTCCCGCTGCCTCTTCGATGACGGCTCGGCGGTCTTCTGGTTTCCCGGAAATGACTTGTTCGACCCGACCTTGCCCGATGATGGCAAACGCATCCCGGGAAAGACCTGTATCGAGAAACAAATCAATCACGTCTTTTAATCGACAAGGTTTTTTATTCATAAAATAGTCGCTGTCCCCACTTCGGGTCACGCGACGGGTCACACTCACTTCTTCATAAGGCAAACGTAACTGTTCGTCGCGATTATCAAGGACGAGCGTGACCTCGGCGACGTTACGGTGATTCTCACCCTCACTTCCGGCAAAGATGACATCTTCCATCTTGGCACCACGAAGTGATTTGGCCGACTGTTCTCCGAGTACCCAGCGAACAGCGTCCGATATATTTGATTTCCCGCTCCCGTTCGGCCCAACTACAGCCGTGACGCCGGGACGGAAATCTAATTCAATTCGCTTGGCAAATGATTTAAAGCCAGCGAGTTCGATTCGTTTTAAGTGCATCGTGACCATCCTATCCGCAGTAAGCATTCATCTGTATATTTTACCACAGTTAACAGTTCGTCAAAATGCCCGAATCATGCTATTCTTAAAAGAACTGTAGAAAGGGGAATACAGATGACGAATGAACAGATGATTGAAGCTATTTTGGATAAAATGAATATTATTAACCGCGGTGCGATCAAAGCGGAAGAATATAATGCAGCCGACCCATCAGCGGTGAAAGAGATTTACGAGTACGTAATGACACGTTCTTCCCTTTCTATATCGGAAGTTGACGGGATTGTCGAAGAGCTCGGTCAATTGACATGAAAAAGGAGTGGACCTAATCGGGTCCACTCCTTTCGTTTATAAATCTGCGTAACGCCTGTTAAAGGCGATGAGCGCTTCTTTCGCCGCCAATTGCTCGGCTTCTTTTTTAGAGCGTCCAATCCCTTCACCGACGATATCGTCACTGAGACGGGCATGCGCCACGAATTCACGGCTATGCGCCGGACCACGCTCTTCGATAATCTCATACGATACAGGACCGAGCCCTTCACGTTGCACACTTTCCTGCAACTGACTTTTAAAATCAGTCTGTTCTTCAAATACACCCGCTAAGACTTTCGGAAAAACCGCTTCGGCGAGGAATCGTTCGACTGCCTCAATTCCTTGGTCCAAATAAAGAGCACCGATATAGGATTCGAATACATCGGCAAGTAGTGCCGGACGTTTTCGCCCACCGGTCAACTCTTCACCTTTTCCAAGCAAGGTGAAGTCAGAAAAAGCATAGGCTTCCGCAAAATTCACGAGTGACGGTTCGCAAACGATCGCCGCTCGTAATTTCGTTAATTCCCCCTCGGAGCGCTCCGGATAAGTCTCATATAAGAAGCGAGATACAGTTAACTCTAGAACAGCATCCCCTAAAAATTCTAAACGTTCATTATCTTTCCGTAACCCTCGTTGCTCATTCACATAAGAAGAATGGGTGAACGCCTGCATGAGTAAGTCGCGATCTGAAAATTGAACGTCTAAACGTTCTTCTAATGATTTGAATAATTCTAAGATGCGTGCTCGTTCCATCTCCTGTCGCCGACGTCGCTGCGCCGACCCTTGACGGTCAAACCGTCTTTTGTCTTTTGTCATAGTTCCCTCCATGAATAAGCACAAGCCCACCGCTCGGTTCCGGGCGGTGGGATGGCTTGATTACACTTTTGTTTCGATATAAGCCACTACGTCGCCGACAGTCGCAAGTTTTTCAGCGTCCTCGTCTTCGATTGTGATGTCGAATTTATCTTCGAGGTCCATCACCATTTCCATCACTTCGAGCGAGTCAGCGCCAAGGTCATCCTTGAATGATTTGTCCGCTGTGATCTCAGATACATCTTTCCCGAGCTTCTCTGCCACTGCTTCTTGTACGTCTACTAAAATTTGTTCTTTTGTCATGATAAAATCCCTCCAAAGGTAAGTATATTAAATGTCAGTCTGTTGGTAAAGTTCTCTTTTACGCCATTGTCATGCCACCGTCGACGGCAATTGTCTGTCCGGTCACATATGCGGCTTGTTCTGATGCTAGGAACGAGACGAGATTCGCCACCTCTTCGACTTGACCAAAACGGTTGAACGGAATCTGCTCGAGTGTAGCCTCTCGTTGTGCATCTGTCAAGGCATCGGTCATGTCGGTTTGAATGAAACCAGGACACACGGCATTGACTGTCACATGACGTCCCGCGAGTTCGCGAGCCACCGATTTTGTCAATCCGATTAACCCTGCTTTCGCAGCCGCATAATTCGCCTGTCCCGCATTTCCAGTAATCCCGACAACCGAGGCGATATTGATGATTCGACCTGCATTCGATTTGAGCAAAGGTCGCGTGACGGCTTGCGATGTCAGAAAGGCCCCTTTCAAGTTCGTCGATAGCACGTCTTCGAAGTCGGCTTCTTTCATTCGCATGAGTAACCCGTCACGTGTAATCCCCGCATTGTTGACGAGGCAATCGATTCGTCCAAATGAATCGACTGTCGTCTTGACGAGCGCTTTAACATCATCTGCGTTTGAGACGTCTGCCTTCACGGCAATGGCTTCTCCGCCTGCCTCCACAATCGCTGTCACAACGTCATTTGCCTTCTGTTCACTACCCGAGTAGTTCACGACGACTCGAAAACCGTCTTCCCCTAAACGTTTCGCGATGGCCGCACCGATTCCACGGGACGCGCCAGTCACAATCGCTACTTGATCATGCACGAACTTCTCCTCCTAACGAGGCGACTTCTTCGAGCGTGGTCGCCTTTTGAATCGAAACGCTCGAATCGATTCGTTTAATCAATCCAGAAAGTGGTGAAGACGGACCGAATTCAATGAATGTGCCCACACCATCTGCAATCGCTTTTCGAACACAATCCTCGAAGCGAACTGACGAATAAAGTTGTTTCGTCAATAGCACCTTCAATTGTTCAGGGTCACGATGTATAGCAGCATCCACGTTCGAGATAAAGTCGACTGAAGCCGCTTCAAACGGTGACGAGGCGAGGACATCTTGGAATCGTGTCGCTGCCGGCATCATGTACGAACTATGAAACGCTCCAGATACATTCAATGGCAATACCCGTTTCGCACCAGCGGTTTTCAATTCAACGCTCGCCTGTTCGACAGCGTCGACATGCCCTGAAATCACAAATTGACCAGGACAATTCAAGTTAGCGATTTGAACCAAATCCCCGCTCGCACTGATTTTTTCTGTGATGTGATGCGCTTCTGTCAAATCGGTCATCCCGACGACAGCCGCCATCGTTCCGTCCTTCACTTCAGACATCAAATGACCACGTTCACGGACGAGCACGGTCGCCTCTTCTAAATCGATGACACCCGCACTGACGAGCGCTGCGTATTCACCTACGCTATGCCCAATCACGACATCTGGTGCCGCCCCTTTATCCGCATAGGCTTTTGCGAGCAACGAGGCATGCGCCACGATGGCCGGCTGTGCGACTTCAGTTGCTTGAAGGTCTTCTTTCGATCCCGATGACATGACTTCAAGAAGGTCAAACCCGAGTCGACGCCCAATTGCTTGAAGTGTCTCCGGATGATCTAAAAATGTCTGTCCCATTCCTACGGCTTGAGAGCCTTGTCCTGGGAACACCCATGCTACTTTCCCCATGTCCTCACCTGCTTTCGCTTAGTCTATCGCTTTGGCACGCTTGATTTTATCGACGACATCGTGGTCTACCATGATTTTTGCCTGTTTTAATGCACTCATGATTGCGAGTGCATCACTCGACCCGTGAGCTTTGATGACAGGCGCATTGATCCCAAATAATCCAGCTCCACCATGTTCGCGATAATCAAGCGTTTCTTTCAATCGTCTTAATTTTGGTTTTAAGATGAGAGCGGCGAGTTTTGATACAAGATTGCTCGTGAATTGTTCTTTCATCATTTTCATGAGCATCGCCGACGAGCCTTCTACACCTTTTAATAAGATGTTTCCAGCAAATCCTTCTGTCACGATGACGTCCACGTCACCTGACATCGCTTCACGTGCCTCGACATTTCCAACGAAGTGGACAGGGGCCTCTTCAAGGAGGGGGAACGCTTCTTTTGTGAGCGCATTTCCTTTCCCGGCTTCTGTCCCAATATTGAGAAGGGCGACACGTGGCGTTTTAATGCCACGGACGTGTTCCGCATAGAGCGAACCCATGATCGCATAATCTACAAGGTGTTCCGCCTTCGCATCCGGATTCGCTCCGACATCTAGTACGACGACACCACTACCTGTATATGTAGGGAACGTCGGAGATAATGCCGGACGCTCGATTCCCGGGATTCGTCCGATGATGAAAAGAGATGCCGCCATCAATGCCCCGGTATTTCCGGCAGACACGAGGGCATCCGCTTTCCCTTCTTTGACGAGCTTTGCCGCTACAACGAGCGAACTGTCTTTCTTACGGCGAACCGCTCGAACCGGTTCATCCGCACTTGTGATGATCTCACTTGCTGGAACGACCGTCACACGCGGGTCGTCAAGACCGTATGAGGAAATTTTTACCTCATCACCGACTAAAAAGAGTTCCATCGATTCGTTCGGATATTGTTCGACGAACCGTTTCACACCTTCCACAATCGCCTTCGGTGCGTGATCGCCACCCATTGCATCAATCGCTAACTTCATGCTTGTTCCTCCTCACCACGTCGGTAAATCGTGAAGTCGCCGTCAAAGACGCACTCCTCGCCGACATAACTTTCGACCGTGACATCTGTTCTCCCGTCCCCACGTAGCTTCATCACACGAGCCTTGGCAACGACTCGCTCTCCAAGATGGACTTGGCGACTGAAGCGGATGTCCGCTTTAGTGGTCAACGCCAATTCATCATTGATGAGCGCCACCGCTAACGAGTTGGCTTGCGCGAACAAGACGTGTCCACGGGCAATCTCATTGCGGCTAAAGACGTGTTCTTTTTCTATATCGAGGACTGAGATGGCAGAGTCATCTAGTTTTAAGTCAATCATATCACCGATGACCTCGCTCATTGAAAGCGATTTGACTTCATCGAGATGTTCGGAAGCCACATGTTTGATTCGTTCCCTTACTTCTGGAATTTTTAATTCCATCCGGTCGAGCCGAATCGTCTGGATGCTGACGGAAAACTGTTTTGATAGTTCTTCGTCTTTGATGAACGGGTTGTGTTCAATCGTCTCTTGTAACAAGCGTTGCCGCTCTTTCTTAGGTACCCGCATTCAGTTCCCTCCTAAACTAATCACTAAAGAACTTAACACCTGGTACTAATAGCAGTATATATTCTTTAGTCGTCATTTTCAAGTATTATTCTAACCTTTCCCCTACGAGAAGGTCGAGTTGTTTTAAATAGCTACGTAGCACCTTAAACTGGTCTTCATGCCAAAATGCATCACTTTCGAGCATTGCCACAGCATCTTGTCTCGCCACTTCCATCACTTTCAAATCGAGAACGGGATCGGCGACCCGGAAGCTTGGTAGACCACTCTGCGCGGTACCGAAGAAATCACCGGCACCACGTAACTCCAAATCTTTTTCCGCTAATACGAAGCCGTCGTTCGTTTCAGTCATCGTTTTCAGCCGAACTTTTCCGACGTCGGACTTAGGGTCTCCGACAAGGACACAGAATGATTGATGGGCGCCACGACCAACCCGGCCTCTCAGCTGATGCAACTGGGCGAGCCCAAAACGTTCGGCATCATGAATGATAATGAGAGAAGCGTTCGGAACGTTCACGCCTACCTCGACGACAGTCGTCGACACAAGAATTTGTGTCGCATTATCGGCGAACGACTTCATCACGTCATCCTTTTCAGCACTCGATAACTTTCCGTGCATCAGTCCGACTTCATGATTCGGGAAGCGGTCTTTCAAAATTTCATACAAAGCCGTCGCACTCTCCACTTCGAGCGTATCCGACTCTTCAATAAGTGGCGCAATCACGTATGCTTGGCGACCGAGCGACAGTTCCCGATCGACCATCGAATGAACACGATCGATTTGGTCATGTTTCGCCCAATACGTTTCAATCGGTTTTCGTCCTTTTGGCATCTCATCGATTGTCGAGACGTCCATCTCTCCGAACGCGCTAATGGCAAGTGTTCTTGGAATCGGAGTCGCGGTCATATATAACACGTCCGCAAATTCAGCCTTGTCTCGTAGCTTCTTCCGCTGCTCGACACCAAAACGGTGCTGTTCGTCCGTGATCGCCAAATGTAAATTCGAAAACTCGACCGGCCCTTGAATGAGCGCATGTGTCCCTACGATGATGTCGACGTCTCTTGATTGGATTGCTGTAAGGAGCGCTTCTCGCGCCTTTCCTTTTACCGAGCTCGTCAACAGGGCGATCGTGATGCCAAACGGTTCAAACAATTCCTGTAAAGACGTCGCATGTTGTTCTGCTAAAATCTCGGTCGGCACCATCAATGCACCCTGATACCCTGCCATGACGGTCGCGTACAAGGCAATCGCGGCAACGACGGTCTTCCCGCTCCCGACATCCCCTTGTAATAGTCGGTTCATCCGTTCTGGTTTTTCAAGGTCAGATACAATTTCACGGATGACCCGTGTCTGAGCTCCCGTCAACGGAAATGCGAGTCGTTTGACGAATTCATTCAATTGATGTTTGTCGAGTTGAAGGGCCCGACCGTTTCCTGACCGCTCCATTTTCCGAAACGCCTGCAATTTCAATTGATACATGAGACATTCTTCATATACATAACTTCGTCTCGCTCTTTTATAAGTGTCAACAGTATCTGGAAAGTGCATCCCACGAAGCATCGTCATCCGATCTTCTAGTCGATACCGGTCGCGAATGACTTGCGGCACCTGTTCCGGGAGATCGCTCACCTGTTCAAAAGCCAGTTTCACGATTCGACTGAAATTCTTTTGCGTCAGCCCGGCTCGAAGTGAATAAATCGGCTGTAGTCCGCCTGACGGGGCACCAAATTCGAGGTCGGTCGCGCTGATCGTCATCCGATTCATGTCCCATTTTCCTTTGACCGTCACCGTTTCGCCAATCACTAGCTTGTCCTTGTAAAACGCGCGATTGAACATCGTCACTTGGACTGCATACCGTTCTTCTAGTAATAGTCTGAACTGAAGGCGATTTTTACCTTTACTATAATAACGAACGAGCGGTTCGCCTTGGACTGTCCCACTCCATTTGACAAGGTCCCCATGTATAGCCGTGGTCACAGTTCCGCTATTATAATTCTCATAACGAAACGGGACGTGCTCTAGCACGTCCTCGATTCGAACAAGTCCCATCACTTCTAATTTTTTGGCCATTTCTGGCCCGACTCCTTTCAAAGTCGTCAGTCGTTCATTGTTTCGCATCTTCTTTCGCTCCAAATATATTTCGTTCGAGACGACGAGCCGTTGGTGTATTGGCAAGTCCACCTTTTGCCGTCTCTTTTAATGCGGTCGGCATCATTTGACCGACTTCATGCATCGCCGAGATGACTTCATCACATGGAATACGCGAGGTGATGCCCGCGAGCGCCATGTCTGCGGCGACAATTGCGTTGGCACCACCCATAGCGTTACGTTTCACGCATGGGACTTCTACGAGACCCGCCACAGGATCACAGACGAGACCAAGCATGTTTTTAAGTGCGATTGCAAATGCTGTAGCCGATTGGTCCGGTGTTCCGCCGGCCGCTTCGACGATTGCAGCTGCAGCCATCGCGGTCGCCGATCCGACCTCGGCCTGGCATCCGCCCGCCGCTCCCGATATGGAGGCGTTGTTCGCCACGACGAATCCGAATGCACCTGATGTGAACAAGTAACGAATCATCGCATCACGGTCCATCTCGAGACGATCCTTCACTGCAAACAACGTTCCTGGCACGACGCCCGCGCTCCCCGCAGTTGGTGTCGCACAGATTCGTCCCATCGCGGCGTTCACTTCGTTCGTCCCGATTGCTTTTGACACCGCATCTAAAATGAGGTCTCCGGCAAGCGATTTGCCTGAGCGAATATAGTCTTGCATGAGTACGGCATCGTTCCCCGTCAATCCCGTAACAGACGTGACACCTTGGAGCGCACGTTCGACCGCTTCTTCCATCACCTCGAGATTCCGGTTCATCATACCGATGATGTCCTCCCGACTTGAGCGTCTGACGTGCATCTCTTGTTCGATCATCACTTCAGAAATCGGAATGCCTCGTTCAGTGGCAATCGTCACTAACTCTTCTACTGATTTAAACATCACACATTCTCCTTATTCCCCAAAAATAGCTATCCGTTCAATTTGTGGCAACCGCTCGAGTTCTGCTAGCACGTCAGCAGGGATGGTCTCATCAATCTCAATGGCCATCAAGGCCTGCATTCCTTTTTCGTGACGGCTCACTTCCATATGACCGATGTTCAATTGGTGATTCGCCAAAACTCCCGTAACTGCTGCGATTGCACCGAATCGATCATGGTGTAAGACGACGAGTGCAGGTCCCCCTCCTGTCAATTTTAACGGGAACCCGTTCAATTCGGTAATTTCAATCGTTCCCCCACCGATTGAGACGCCGACGATTTCAAATGTCCCAAGTTCATCTTCGAGCAGGACGCGTGCCGTATTCGGATGATCTGTCAACAAATCACTCGTTTCAAAGATGACTTCGATGCCTTTCTCACTAGCGATGTCTAACGCCTGCGGGATTCTCAAGTCGAACGTATCAAACCCCATGATTCCACCGACGATGGCAACATCTGTCCCGTGACCTCGATATGTGTCAGCGAATGACCCGTAAAATGTGATATGCGCGGTACGTGGTGTTCTCCCGAACAACTTCCCTGCCATCAACCCAATTCGAGCGGCTCCTGCTGTATGTGAACTCGACGGACCGACCATGACTGGACCGATAATGTCAAACACACTACGATATTTCATCAATTTTCCCCCTTTCAAAAATCCCTACCTTCATTATACAGAAGGTAGGGACTTGAAACAGCTTATTCCACACTAAAAATATAAGAGTAAAGCGGTTGTTTGCCGTCGTGAACTTCAATTTCTATCTCGTCATTCACTGATTCGATATATGACGTCAACGCTTCTACATCTGATTCAGATGAACCTTCACCCGTTAAAATTGTGATGATTTCGTCATCCGCGTTGATGAGAGCATCGACTAGTCGCTTAGCCGCTTCAAGGCTTGATGAAGACGACGAGACGATTTTCTTCTCTGCAATCGCCATATGCTCGTCCTTTTTAATCTCAACGCCATCGATGCTCGTATCACGAACAGCGTACGTCACCTGGCCGGATTTCACTGTCTCAGCAGCCGACTTCATCGCTTGTTCGTTCATCTCGACATCTGCCTCAGGATTAAAGGCGATTGCTGCTGCAAGACCTTGCGGGACTGTCTTCGTTGGAATGACTGACACGCCACAAGGTGCGACAGACGCTGCTTGTTCAGCAGCCATGATGATATTTGAGTTATTCGGGAAGATGAAGACATGTTCCGCATGTGCAGATTCAATCGCCTTGACGATATCTTCTGTTGATGGGTTCATCGTCTGTCCGCCTTCGATGACGTGTGCCGATCCGAGGGAACGGAACAACTCACTGACACCTTCACCCATTGCCACCGTCACGATTGCAAATGGTGCTTTTGGTTTCTCATCTTGTTGAACGCCTTGTAGATTTATGCCGTGTTCTTCTTCGAGAATTGTCGAGTGCTGTTGACGCATGTTCTCGATCTTGACTGCGACGAGTTCACCGAAGCGCTGCCCTTTCGTAATGACCTCACCTGGTGTCTCGACGTGAACGTGAACTTTTAATAATTCTTCGTCCGCGACGACAAGAAGTGAGTCCCCTAGTTCAGACAATTCGTTACGGAACGTGTCTTCGTTGAATGGTGTATCTTTCAACTTATCATCTTGGAAACGAACCATAATTTCCGTGCAGTAGCCGAATTCAATGTCTTCTGTTGACATGAATCCTTGCGCCGCATGCGCGTGATGCTCTGCCTCGATCAACGCATCCATCACTGGAGCATGAGGTTTTTCGAGTTCTTTGCCTTCTAGGCTCGCGAGGAATCCTTCATAGATGACGAGAAGTCCTTGACCGCCAGAGTCGACAACACCGACTTCTTTTAATACCGGTAACAAGTCCGGCGTACGATCTAACGATGCTTTCGCTTCAACGATGACACGTTTCATAAATTCAGTGAAATCACTTGTCGACTCTGATGCAAGGAGCGCTTCGTCGGCCGCTTCACGAGCAACCGTCAAAATCGTTCCTTCAACCGGTTTCATAACCGCCTTGTATGCCGTGTCGACACCTCGCTTGAGAGCTTCCGCAAAATCAACTGTCGTGAGTTCTGTCTTTCCTTCAACGGCTTTACCGAATCCGCGGAACAACTGACTTAAAATAACGCCCGAGTTCCCACGTGCCCCCATGAGCAGTCCGCGAGCGAACTTTGATGACACCTCTGCAATATTTGATGAGTTCATGGCCGCTACTTCTTTCGCACCTGACGTCATCGTCAAATTCATGTTCGTTCCCGTGTCTCCGTCTGGAACCGGGAAGACGTTAAGCGAATCTACATAATCTGCGTTTTGGCTCAAGTTGGTCGCTCCGTTTGCAATCATGTTTGAGAGCGCCAATCCATCTAAACGTTTTAAACCCACACCAAATCCTCCTCCGTTTTCGTCAGTCATTCGTCAGACGAACGCCTTGAACGAATATATTTACCGACGAAACGTTTAATCCTAAAGTTTCTCCGAGCGTGTACTTCACTCGGCTTTGCACGTTGTATGCGACTTCAGATACTTTCGTTCCGTAGCTTACAATGATGTGCATGTCGATATGTACGTCTTCATCTTCTTGACGTACGACGACACCACGTGCATAATTTTCACGTTTTAACAATTCAGCAATGCCGTCTTTCAATTGTGCTTGTGAAGCCATGCCGACCACACCGAAGCATTCCATCGCTGCACCACCTGCGAGTGTTGCGATGACGTCACTTGTGATGTCAATATTGCCATATGTTGTCTTCATTTCAATTGCCATATGGAGTAGCCTCCTTTATTCGGAATGATTCCTAATGTACATTCTACAATAAGTACCTAGTTATTAAAAGAACCTGCTCCAGAAACTCGGTCAATTAGCGCGATAACCTCATTCATTATTCAAATCCTTGCGAGTAATGTCAAGTTTTTTTCTTGTCATGGTATGATTTTCTAGTTGCATCGGGAAAAAAGCCGTGCTAATATAAACGAGTGTCTATTAGGACGAACCCACATAAAAAAGGAGGGGAAACGCATGGCACGTAAATGCTACGTAACAGGTAAATCACCTAAATCAGGTAACAACCGTTCGCACGCACTCAACAAGACAAAACGTACTTGGGGTGTGAACGTACAAAAAGTTCGTATTCTCGTTGACGGTAAACCGAAACGCGTTTGGGTTTCAGCTCGCGCACTTAAATCTGGTCTCGTTGAACGCGTATAATACTTATACACGAACGAATAAATCCCAGCGGCATTCGCCGATGGGATTTTTTTTGCTTATTTTTTGACGACCATGACGAGAACGATCCCCCGATGAACCGTCAATCGGGCAAATGCTTCAGTCCATTCATTGGAAATCGTCAGCGCTTCTTCACTCTTGATGTCATGATGTTCGAGCGGGTACTTGACACCATCAATAGAAATAGTCGCTGTCTTCCAAGGTATGAAAGACAAATAGTAGCCTTCTTTTTTTGAAAAGCTATAATCACCGGCTTTAACGAGATAGACCGTTTGACCATTCCCATGCAAAACCATCTCAGGATACTTCTCGAGCAAACCGACGTTCGCGAACGTCATATCGACTCGCCCACCGAGCGCCCCGTATACGTGCATCCTCGTTGCCCCTCGCTCTCTTGCCAACTGAAGCGCAATCTCAAGGTCCGTCACATCTTTCTCGGACGGATAGCGTAACGCTTCTTTCGGTGGTTTTCCCACAAACGAGTCAAAATCTCCGACCACAACGTCCGGTTCAATCCCTTCATCTAACAGTCTCTGATAACCTCCATCAACACCGATGACATAATCGGCATGACGCGGTAAAGGAATAACTTCCGGACTTGCCGCGACGATCAAGACATTCATTGACGAATGTCCCGTGTAGCTACACGTGTGAAACGTGGAGCTGTTGTAAAGAGTAATACTAATACGATGGCTGAAATAATAAAGGATGGGGCCATGTACGTCGCGTTATAACCGAGTGAATACGCTACGACCGGGCCTTCCGCATACTCGGCGAAAAAGACGATACCCGAGATGACATGTGCCGCGTAACGCAACACCGACCCGATCAAGGCACCGAGCACCAAATATGTCGCGAGTGTCTTCGTCGCACCTTGACCGGCCGCCTGTTTCACACGACCAGCAAACACACCCGCCATACCGACGAGGCCATAAGCGACCGTATAGTCGAGCAAGAACTGTACAGGCGTGAAGATGTAGGCACCGAACAACAGTTGAAGCGTCCCGACGAGTGCACCTGTCGCAAGTCCCCCTTTCAATCCGTGACGGAATGCCATCACAAAGATCGGGAGCATCGCTAGACTAATCGAGCCCCCTTGTGGCAAGCGGTATGGGATGAGTAAATCAAAGATTAGCCCGAGCGCCGCAAACAATGAAATTTCGATGAGCGCTTGTAATTTAAAACGTGATTTCATCTTTCTTCCTCCTTTAACTGTTTGAACGACAAAAAGCAGCATGACGTAAACGCCATGCTGCTTAGATTCGCAACGTGCATTTTCGCCACATCCCTACGTCCGTGTGAACGGAACAGGTTCAAAGGGTTAGCGTATGCCTCTCAGCCACATCATGTGACACCCCTTGCGACAATATCTTGTTGTTCTATCGTTGATTATACACGAGATGCGCCACGAATGCTATCGATGGCTGCTTTATAATCCGGTTGATTGTAGATGGCCGAACCGGCAACTAGTACATCGGCACCCGCATCGATGCAATGTTTCGCCGTCTCTTCGTTGACCCCACCATCGATTTCAATTTCAAAATCAAGTTGGCGATCCTGACGCAGTTGGTTGAGCGCTGAAATTTTCGGTACGACCGATTCAATGAACGCTTGTCCACCAAACCCTGGGTTGACGGTCATGAGCAATACCATATCAACATCTGGGAGCACATGTTCGATCGTCGACAATGGTGTATGCGGATTCAAGACGACTCCACATTTCGCACCAGCCACTTTGATTTGTTGCAAGACACGATGCAAATGGTTCGTTGCTTCCACATGAACGGTCACGATATCCGCGCCTGCCTTCACAAAATCTTCCACGTATCGCTCCGGTTGGTCAATCATCAAGTGCACATCGAGGACCATATCTGATTTTTTACGTAAGCTCGCGAGCACAGGTAGACCAATCGAAATGTTTGGCACGAACTGACCGTCCATCACATCGAAATGGATATAGTCTGCTCCCGCTTCTTGAACAGCTTTCACTTCTGCCTCCAAATTGGCAAAATCGGCAGCTAAAATGGATGGTGCAATTTTAATCATCTGTCAATACCTCCGTTTTCGATCATTTAACTCTTCCATAAAGGTAACATAATTATCGTAGCGAGTTGAAGCAATTTTACCATCTTGAACGGCTTGTTTAATGGCGCAGCCTGGTTCGTTGATGTGAACACATCCTCGGAACTTGCAATCGTCGTGTCGTTCGACAAACTCCGGGAAACACCATCTGAGCTCATCAGTCTCGAGTTCCTGTGGAAACTCCAAACTCGAAAATCCCGGTGTATCTGCTACTAGTCCGTCCGCCAATTGAATCAACGTCACATGACGCGTCGTATGCTTCCCCCGACCGAGCGACTTGGAGATTTTACCGGTTGCTAACTCGAGTTCTGGTGCGACTGCATTCAGTAGCGAACTTTTTCCGACGCCCGTCTGCCCGGCGAAGACACTCGTCTTCCCTTTAAAGAGTCTCCGTACTTGCTCGACTCCATCCGAAAGCTCCGTTGACGTCTCAATCACATCATATCCGATTGCACGATAGCAATCCGCCGCCTCTTGAATCGATCCGGTTTCTGTTTCACTCAGCAAGTCCATCTTCGTCAAGACGATGATCGGATGGATCTGTTTTGACTCAATCAGAATGAGGAATCGATCAAGCAAATGATAGGAAAATGCTGGCTCTTTTACTGAAAAGAGGAGAAATGCTTGATCGATGTTGGCAATCGGCGGTCGGACGAGATGGTTCTGACGCTCCTCTACTTCAAGAATATAGCCGGTCCCATCCTCTTGGTCTTGAATCACTACATCGTCACCAACTACAGGCGAGATGTTACGTTTCCGAAAGTTTCCTCTGGCGCGACACCGAATCTCTTGATTCGATTCGGTCATGACATCATAAAATCCACCCTGTAAGCGAATAATCGTTCCTTTCAATATGACTACCTCCTTTAAAAAGAGGTGACGCTACCGTCACCTCTTTATTGTGCCTCTTTGGCTTGCGCATATGTGACTGAATCAGTTCGGACGATCTCACCATCAACTTCAATCGTTGCTGTCCCGACTTCGTTGGGGGCAATGACGAGCGTATACGAATACGTTGTTGTTTCTGTGATTTCATCTCGTAATACTTCAATTTCACCACGTGCATCGACCGTACGAATGACAACTTCGACCGCTTTCGGTTTTTTGTCTTTATCCGGTTGCTCAACTTCGACACTGACTTCTCGTTCAATCGAAACATCGGTCGGTTCAACGCCCTCTGAGACGATGACTGTGAGTTCTGTACCAGGGTCAACTGCAGTCCCTGCCGTCGGAAGTTGGCGGATGATTTGACCTTTTGGAACACTTGTCGAAAATTCATCACGTCTCACAATTTTCAGTTTGTTTTGCTCAGCATAGGTCGACGCTTCCTCGAACGTGTACCCGGCAAGATTCGACAGTTCCACTTTGTTGCTTCCTGTCGATACGACGAGCGTGACCGTTACTTCAGACGGCACGACCTCTTCACCTGGTTCGAGCGATTGGGAAATAACATCTCCATTGTCGACCGTTTCTGAAGCCTTTGTTTTAATTTCAAGGTCACTGAACGCCAAGTCTTTTAGCATTCGTTCAGCCGCAGTTTGCGAAAGTCCTTCCACATTCGGCATCTCGACCGTCTCTTTACCAGCAGAAACGACAATTGACACCGTCGTGCCTCGTTTCGGTTTACGTCCTTCTTGAGGGTTTTGCGAAATGACCTCACCTTCTTTGACGTCATCGCTCGCCCGCTCTGTCACTTCGACGACAAAGCCTGCGTTTTCAAGTTCAGACGTGGCATCACCGATGCTCATTCCGACAACATCAGGTACGACGGCACGTGACACCTCATCAGCGACCACGTATGCTGCGATACCACCACCAATTAATAACACGACGAGCAAAATCCAAATCCACCATTTACGCTTCTTCTTTTTGACCGGTGGCTGTTCTTCAGATTCCTGCTCTTTTGATGCAGAAATTGAAGATGTCGATCCAGGTGTTTCCGTTTTTTCTTCAGTCATGATTGGTGTCATGACGAGCGTTTTGTCGAACTCATCCTGATTGGTTGGGAGACGTCTCGGTTCATCGGCACGTTCACGACTCAATGCGGTCATACAATCTTTCTTGAAGGCTGCAACCGAAGTATGACGGGCACCAGGTGACTTCGCCAACGCTTGCATGACACAGTTTTCAAGTGCTTGGGGAATATTCGGATTCAAGTCCATCGGTCGAATTGGGTCATCCTGCAGATGTTGAAGCGCAACGGCAACCGGTGTCTCTCCTATGAACGGCACACGACCTGTCAACAGCTCATAAAGGACGGCACCGAGCGAATAAATATCTGACTTCTCATCAGCAAATTTACCACGTGCTTGTTCAGGCGAGAAATAGTGGACAGATCCAAGTACCGACATCGTATGCGTCAACGTCGCATTCGACATCGCAACCGCAATCCCGAAATCGGTCACCTTCACGTTTCCAAGTTGATCAATCATCATATTTTGTGGTTTGATATCACGATGAATGATTCGGTTCGCATGGGCATGATCTATCGCATCACAAATCTGTCCCATGATACGCAGTGCCTCATCGACAGATATGTACTCCTCTTGCAAATATTGTTTCAAGGTCACCCCATCGACATGCTCCATGACGATATAGTACAAATCTTCTTCATCGCCGACGTCATAGATGGCGACGATATTCGGATGGTTCAGACTCGTAGCCGCATGGGCTTCTCGCTCGAACCGGCGTATAAATTGTTCGTTATGTGAGAATTCAGATCGCAACACCTTGATGGCGACGGTTCGGTTTAAGATCTCGTCATGAGCTCGGTAGACATTTGCCATGCCTCCGCTGCCGATTTGTTGTTCGATCCGATAACGATCGTTGATTCGTTCTCCGCTTCGCATCGGATTCATCCTCTCTTTCTATCTGTAAATTGAATGAGGGCGACCGTGATGTTGTCGCTCCCTCCCAATTGATTGGCTTCCGCAATGAGTTGTTCAGCTTTTTGTTCAGCCGATACAGCTTGTTGTAAAACGTGTTGAATCGCCCCATCGGTCATATGCGTCGTCAATCCATCCGTACAAATTAAAATCACATCAAACTCAGGGTCAGCGAGCACTTGCACGTCAGGTTTGACCTGTTCGCTTGAACCGATCGCCCGAGTGATGACATTTCGTTTCGGATGAATCCGCATCTCTTCTTCCGTCAATTCACCGAGCTGTTTAAGCACGTTGACGTAAGAATGGTCTTCCGTAAGACGTCTCAATTCGTTCGCTTGGAGCGCATAGACACGACTATCTCCAATATGGACAATCACAACCGTCTCCCTGCTCCAACAAACGGCCGCTACAGTCGTTCCCATCATGACGAGATCGGATTGCTTCGCAAATTGTAGCACTTGTTCATTCGCCAGGTCGATGTGATGGCGGAACCATCGTTCGATTTCGACAGGAGTTTGAGGGAGCGACGGGAAAGCACGTCGAAACTCTTCAATCACGATTTGACTCGCGACCTCTCCCGCTGCATGTCCACCCATCCCGTCTGCAACTAGCGCAATTCCTGATAAGGTATCGCCTAAGATTAAAACTGCATCTTCATTTTGTGTGCGTACTTGTCCGCGATCTGTTCGAAATGCTAATTCCATCTATCTGATTACCTCGTTTCTTGTTCGCGCTCCTTCGCTCGAAGCTGTCCACAAGCGGCATCGATATCCGATCCTTGCTCGCGGCGAATCGTTACGTTCACGTTGCGGTCTTTGAGCACTTTTTCAAAGGCGAAGATTTGAGCTCGTGGTGTCCGTACGTAATCACGTTCGAGTACATGGTTGACGGGGATCAAGTTGACGTGACATTTGATTCCTTTCAATAGGTCCGCTAAAAGATGGGCATACTCTTCCGTATCATTTACGCCACCGAAGAGTCCATATTCAAACGTGATCCGACGACCGCTCTTTTCCGTGTAATAACGGACCGAGTCCATCAACTTGTCTAAGTCAAAGGCACGGTTGATTGGCATGAGTTTGGTGCGCAATTCAGTCGTTGGCGCGTGAAGCGAAATGGCGAAGTTGATTCGCATTCCTTCATCGGCAAACTTATAAATTTTAGGAACGATTCCACTTGTTGATACCGTGATATGACGCGCTCCGATGTTGAGCCCGTTGTCATGGTTGACCGTACGTAAGAAACGCATCAACTCATCGTAGTTGTCGAACGGCTCGCCGATTCCCATGACGACGACCGAGTCGACACGCTCTCCTGTTGCGTCTAATGCACGCTGCACATCGAGAACCTGCGCCGTGATTTCACCGGCTTCTAAATTTCGTTTCAATCCACCGAGTGTGGACGCACAGAACGTACATCCGATGCGACATCCGACTTGTGTCGTGACACAAACTGAGTTTCCGTATTCGTGACGCATGAGAACCGTTTCAATCGAATAACCGTCTTGTAATTCAAATAGGAACTTGATTGTACCGTCCTGTGATTCTTGTTTGACCAATTCTTTTAATGTCGTCAATTGGAAGGATGCTTCAAGTTTGTCGCGAAGCGCTTTCGGGACGTTCGTCATATCGTCGAAAGTTATGACACGTTTGACGTACATCCAGTCATATAACTGTTTCGCTCGGAATGACTTTTCTCCTGCTTCGATAACCCATGCCTCGAGTTCAGGAAACGTCAACGAATAGAGTGACGGCTTTGCGCCTACGAGTGGATTCTTTTCAACTGCTTTTGGATTCATTGTTTTATACCTCTTTCTTAAATGCGGCGATATAGAAGCCGTCGGTACCGAATGTCGTCGGTAATAATTTTAGTTCAGCACGGTCCGATTCCATGATCGGACGAACAGATTGCGGGAGACGTCCTTTGAGCGTTTCGTCCCACGCCAATCCTTTCGACAGAATGTAGTCAGCCTGTATCTCATTTTCAGACGGGTCGATCGTACATGTCGAGTAAACTAGCGTACCACCTGGTTTGAGCAGTGGCAATACGGCATCGATGATTTGTCGTTGGATCTTTGGTAAGTTTTCAAGCTGGGTCTTATCCTTCGTCCATTTAATATCCGGCTTCCTGCGAATGACGCCGAGTCCTGAACACGGAACGTCTAAAAGAATCCGATCAAAGCTCTCTCGTTCAAACCGTTCACCTGCTAAACGAGCATCAAGGGCAAGTGCGGTCACTCCATCGATGTGTAAACGTTTGGCTTGCTGGTCGATCAACTTTGCTTTATGTGGATGTAAATCTAGTGCGGTGAGCGACCCATTTTCCATTCGCTCGGCCGTATGCATCGCCTTCCCACCAGGGGCGGCACACGCGTCCAAAATATGATCATTTGTCGAAACACCGAGAGCATCTGCGACAATCATCGAACTCTCATCTTGAATCGACAAAAGGCCTTCCTCGATGAATGAGGTCGAATGGACGTTTCCGGACTCTACTACTAGTCCATCAATGGATAGTTCAGACCGCGACGTCAGAACACCTGCGTCAGCCAATTTGTTCATCATCTCATCTACCGTAATACGTTTGCGGTTGACCCGAACCGTTACAGGAGCAGGTTCGTTGTTCAATTGACAAATCGCCTCTGCCGTCTCGACCCCATACAAGTCAATCCAGTCTGCGACGAGCCATTCCGGGTGACTATGCTCGATTGAAATCCTTTCCGCGTCGGTCAAGCCACTGAAGTCCGGAAACCCTTCACGGAGGACGTTACGTAACACCCCGTTCACAAACTTACTCGTTCCGAGATGATGCCCCCGTTTCTTCGCGATTTCGACCGCTTCATGTAGGACGGCTCGGTCCGGTACTTTATCGAGATAAAAGAGTTGATACACACTCATTCGAAGTAGCGGGAGGACGAACTTATCGAGCTTCTTCGGGGAACGAATGCGATTTTTTAAAATGTAATCGAGTGTTCCCTTACGGCTTAGTGTCCCGTAAACGAGTTCTGTATAAAGGCCGACATCTTTTGGGGTCACCTTTTTTTGTTTCAATGTGTCATTGACGGCAATCGTAGAGTACGCGCCGCCCTGTTCAATTTTCATCAGCGTATCAAGCGCTGCTTCACGTACGTTCATGATTTCCTCCTAATCGGTCGCCAACACGTAGCTTCTGTCCGGCGCCACGCATGAAGGTCGCACCATCCATTCGTTTTTTACCGGCCGGTTGCAAATCCGTCACTTTGATGGCAACATCGTTTCCGGTCGCCACGACAAATCCGTCTTCTTCGAGACGAATAACTACTCCAGGTTGTCCTGTGCCGGTCGTTTTTTCTCCCATGAACAACTTCACCCGTTCTCCGTCCAGTGTTGAATAGGCAGTCGGGAAGGGATTCATACCTCGAATATGGTTGTATATGGCTTCCCCGTCCATCGTCCAATCAATCTGTTCCCGCTCACGGCTGATATTTGGCGCAAATGTTACCTCACGTTCATCTTGAGGGACTGCTTCAATCCATCCTTCCAAGAAGGCCGGAAGGGTGCGAATGAGCAGGTCACTGCCTGCTACAGCTAGTTTATCAAACAATGATCCGACTGTATCCGTTTCTTTAATCGGTACAATCGTATTGGCAATCATATCACCTGCGTCCAACTTGTCGACCATATACATGATCGTCACACCCGTCTCAGACTCACCATCGAGGATCGCTTGATGAATCGGTGCACCTCCACGGTATTTTGGAAGAAGAGAGGCATGGACATTGATGGCTCCGTTTGGCGGTGCCTCGAGTAATCCAGTCGGAACGATTTGTCCGTACGCCGCTGTGACGATGAGGTCTGGGCGTAACTCTAAAATCTCTGCATAATCTGTTCGAACTTTCTCGGGCTGTAGAACCGGAATCCCATGACGAAGGGCACATTCTTTTACAGGCGTCGGCTTCAGCTCACGTTTTCGTCCGACCGGTTTGTCGGGCTGAGAAACAACACCTACGACATTGTATCCTTCTTCAAGCAGTCGCTCAAGTACAGATACGGCAAACGTCGGCGTACCCATGAAGACGATGCGTTTGTCCTTCCCGGAATTAGGCACCGCGAGCTTGTCTGTGAACAAGACGCCGTCCAGATGGTCCATCTCATGTTGAATCGCACGGGCAAAAAAGCCATTCGCTTTAACCGTATAAGTACGTCCTTTCAAGTCCTGATTTTTGACGACAATCGATTCATGTCGTTCCACGAATCCGAATTCACCCGGGATACTTAAACATCCTTCAAGTCCGACTTCTCGACCTGACGTCTCAATGATTTCCGGATTGATCAAGACGAGCGGTCCCGTCTCATCGTCTGTATGGACGACCGCAAGTCGCTGATTCAAATTGACTTGCGGTGCCGCGACACCAACTCCATCATACTCATACATTGTATCGAATAAACGGTCGACCGTTTGACGTAACTTTTTATCGAACTTTGTCACTGGTTCGCACGTCACGCGTAAAATTTCATTTGGTACTTCTACTACTTTATACATGTCTCTCCACCTCACATGAATACGTATGGGTTCACATCGATACTCATTTGATATTCTTTCTTACTGATCGCTTTTGCTCTCGCTTGCTGTAATCGTGCCAGCTCCACATAGAGCGCTTCGGGTTGTTTCGTTTTTATAAACACTTGATAGCGATACGCGTTCTTCAGCTTTGACAAAGGCGCAGGCATTGGACCGTTCAAGCGGCTGTTTTCCACTTGCGCTTGTAAAAAGTCGGATGCGAACAATTCCGCCTCACTCTTGGCGACAAGCGGATTTTCCGCCGAAAACGTGACGAGCGTCAAAAACCAATACGGAGGATGATTTCCGACCTGCCTTAGACCCATCTCTTTGGCAAAAAACGACTCATAATCATGTTCACTCGCTGTTTCAATCACATAATGGTCAGGATTATACGTTTGGACGAATGCCTCACCTGGAAGTTTTCCCCGTCCCGCACGTCCTGCCACTTGTGTGACAAGCTGGAAGGTACGTTCGGTCGCCCGAAAATCAGGCATTCCGAGCGTCGCATCCGCTGCGAGCACCCCGACGAGTGTGACGTTCGGGAAGTCGAGTCCTTTGGCGATCATCTGCGTGCCGAGTAAGATATCCGCCTCTCCTTCTTCGAAACGGCGCAACAATTGCTCATGTGAACCTTTTCGTGACGTCGTATCTTGATCCATACGAATGATGCGTGCCTCTGGAATTCGGTTCAGTAATTCTGTCTCGATTTTTTGAGTGCCTGACCCGAACTGTTTGATTTTCTTACTGCTACATGACGGACACGTCGATGGCATACCTACCTCGTAGCCGCAATAATGACACTTCAACCGGTCTCCATGTTGATGATACGTTAAATTGACGGCGCAATGCGGACATGTCATCCCTTCTCCGCAATCACGGCACATGACGAATGTAGTAAATCCGCGACGATTCAGCAAAATAACGCACTGCTCTTTTTTCTCGATTCGGTCGAGGATGCCGTTAAACAATTCTTCCGAGAACATTGTCGTATTGCCCTTGGCCAGCTCACGACGCATATCGATGATGTGGACCGGCGGCATCTCGCCACCATACCGCTCTTTCAAATGTAAATAGCGGTAGACACCTTTTTGTGCTCTAGCATACGATTCAAGTGATGGGGTCGCACTGCCTAATACGACCGGACACCCATGATACCGCGCCCGCCAAATGGCGACATCACGCGCATGATAGCGCGGATTCTCTTCTTGCTTGTACGTCGTCTCGTGCTCTTCATCTAATATGATCAGACCAAGTCGGTCGAGCGGGGCAAAGATGGCAGAACGTGCGCCGACGACGACGTCGACTTCACGACGTTTGATTTTTCGCCACTCATCATACTTCTCACCTTTTGAAAGTGCACTGTGTAACACTGCGACCCGGTCACCGAACCGTCGCTTAAACCGTTTCACCATCATCGGGGTCAAGCTGATCTCAGGGACGAGTAAGATCGCCTGTTTCCCTTCATCGATGACTTGTCCAATTGATTCTAAATAGACCTCGGTCTTCCCACTCCCCGTCACACCATGGACGAGAAGTGTCTCGCCCGCGTCAGCCTCATGGATGGCCTGGACCGCTCTCGCCTGACTGTCATTTAATTGGACCGTTTCTTTGACTTGTTCAATCGTCGCGTACGGGTCACGATTCAATTCAACTTCCGTCAATCGAACCGCCCCGATATCTTCAAGCTTTTGAAGTTGCGGACGAGTCAATCCGATTTGTCGAAGCGCGGACCAATACATACGAGGAGTCTCTTCAAGCTGACGGATTGCCTCGAGTTGCTTTTTCGCACGTTTCGAGACGACAGTCGCATCGAGTAGCTCGACAAGGACATCGGTTTTGACCGTTTTCTTTTCTTTCAAGACAGGTGCAAGAGTCAATTCCCCCTTTTTAGCTAGCCCGAGGATGAGCGATTGTACGTCTTTCGGATATTCGGACAAGTGTGTCCCAAGTCGGACGCCATCAGGTACCAGACCTTCTTTGATTTCTTTGTCATAGCTGACCTTGAGCGCAGCCGGGAGCATCGCAAGAAGAGCGGATGACCGAAAGCAAAGCGTCGTCTCTTTCACATGGATTGACAGGTCGAGTAATTCTTCCGTGAGTGAGGATTCCTCATCTAACAAGGCTTCTAACGGTTTCAATCCTTCTCTCGTCCCGTCTGACGTTCCGACGACGATTCCGAGTAAACGTCGTGACCCGAACGGAACCGATACACGCATACCTGGTTCAATCAACGTCTCAAACTGTTCGGGTACTTCATAATCAAACGGGCGATCAATCGTGATCACCGGCGCATCGACATGAACATGTGCAATCATCGGACCGCTTCCTTAAAGTATGTGAGCAACTCGAACGCCAACTCTTTTTTCGATTGTTTCGGCAACTTAAGAATCGATCCGTCCCCGCTAAACAAGACGACCTCATTGTCGTCCGCACCGAATCCGATGTCACTGCCAGATACATCGTTAGCAACGAGGAAATCGACATTCTTTCGCTTCAGTTTGGCTGCCGCATGCTCCTCAAGTCGTTCCGTCTCTGCCGCAAAGCCGACCAACACTTGATGGGTCTTCTGTTCACCAAGTGTCTTTAAAATGTCTGTCGTTTCTTCAAGTTCGATTGTGAGCGGACCGTGAACCTTTTTATGTTTTTCTGAATAAACGTTTTTCGGGCGATAGTCCGCGACCGCTGCCGACTTCACAACGAGGTCGAGCAACTCGAAGCGGCTCGTCACTTCTCGAAGCATCTCTTCACTCGACTCGACCGGAATGGCCGTCACACCGTCTGGGACCGGGACTTGAAGAGGACCGTGGACGAGTGTGACGCGGGCGCCCATATCACGTGCCACTTCAGCGAGCGCTACACCCATTTTTCCAGATGAGTCGTTTGATAAGTAACGGACCGGATCGATGCGTTCGACAGTTGGACCAGCCGTGATCAAGACGTCTTTCCCCATATATAGTTTCGGAACGAACTGACTCTCGATGATGCGAACCAAATCTTCAGGTTCCGGTAGACGTCCACCGCCAATCCAACCACATGCCAAATTGCCGACGCCGGGCTCAATCAACTGATAGCCGTATGATTTCAACGTCTCGATGTTTCGCTGCGTCGCAGGATGTTCGAGCATATTCACATTCATCGCCGGTGAAACGATAACTGGACACTTCGCCGCCAAAATCGACGTCGTGATGAAGTCGTCGGCAATCCCGTTCGCTAATTTCGCAATGGTGTTTGCCGTTGCTGGAGCCACGACAATCAAGTCGCTCGAGTCGACCACATCGATATGGGCAATTTTTGTCGGGTCATGCTCTTCGAATACGTCCGTATAGACCGGGTTTCGACTGAGTGCCTGGAAGGTCGCCTGACCCACGAATTGTTCTGCTGACTTTGTCATCGCGACGTGAACATTCGCTCCGGCTTGAACCAATTTCGATGTGAGCGCACACGCTTTATAAGCCGCGATGCCACCACTCACACATAACAAAATAGTACGATCCTTCACCATTCCCAAACTCCCCCTTATAGACAATGAGACCCAAGTCGCAAACGACTTGGGTCACACTTCATCCGTTGTTTTTTTCATTCATGATGATTGTCGTATCACCCGAAAATAGTTCTTCTAACGCTTGACCGACCGGCTTATATGATTTTGGTTCGGCGACTTTCGGTGCTTTTCCATCTTGAATCTGACGCGCCCGTTTTGCAGCGACCGTAACGATCGTGTATTTTGACGGGATAACACGTTGTAAGGCATCAATCGAAGGGTATAACATTAAATGACCTCCATCATAGCTTTTTTATAGAGTGACGCAACACGTTCACGTTTACAATGCTCAGCTGTCACGATCGCTTTAATTCGATCGATGGCTTTGTCGACCTCGTCGTTCGTGACGACGTAGTCATAGGCATCCATCAACTCGATTTCCTCACGCGCGACGAGCAGGCGTTGCTTGATGACTTCTTCTGACTCTGTTCCCCGTCCGATGAGACGATTACGGAGCTCTTGAAGGCTAGGTGGTGCCAAGAATAAAAAGACGGCTTCCGGGAGAAGTTCCTTCACTTGGAACGCCCCTTGCACCTCAATTTCAAGAATGACATCTTGGCCGTTTTCGAGCGTTTCACGCACCCACTCTACAGGCGTCCCGTAATAGTTGCCGACAAATTCGGCATGTTCAAGCAGTTCTTTTTGTTCGATCATCCGTTCGAACTCTTCTCTCGATTTAAAAAAGTAATGTATTCCCTCAACTTCCCCTTCACGTGGCTTTCGAGTCGTAGCCGACACCGAATATTGAAGGTTGTTGTCCTCTTCCTCACGAAGAGCACGACAAACGGTTCCTTTACCGACACCGCTTGGTCCAGACAAAACGATTAATAATCCTCGTTCTTTAAAATTCACTGCAAGCCCTCCATCTTCTAACATCACATTTAATTATAATAGCAGTCAATCAATTGTTCCGGCAAGAAGAAGTTCGGATTTCCTACTCCATCGTACCATATTTTCTGTTTTTCTGATAACGTAGAGACAGAAAATGAACAAAGGTGATGAGATCATTGGCTTATGATGGATTAATGACATATCGTGTCGTAAAAGAATTACAATCGCTCGTCGGAGGACGAGTCAACAAAGTACATCAACCGTATTCACTCGACTTGATGCTACAGATTCGCTCGAATCGACAGAACGCGCAACTACTCATATCAGCAAACGCAATGTATGCCCGTCTCCAATTGACGGATACACCGATTAAAAATCCGCAAGAACCACCGATGTTTTGCATGATGCTTCGTAAGCATATAGAAGGCGGATTCATCACGGCGGTCGAACAAATCGGACGGGACCGCGTCATCGTCATTTCGGTTCGCTCTCGTAATGAGCTCGGCGATGAAGAATCGAAGAAAGTATACATCGAACTGATGGGGCGCCACTCGAACGTCGTCTTGACGACGGAAGAGGGCAAGATTTTAGATGCAATCAAACATCTTCCCCCTTCACAAAATACGTACCGGACGATCATGCCAGGAAGTGACTATCTACTCCCGCCTGAACAAAACAAGTTTGATCCGTTGACAGAAATGACGGAAGGATTGAAGCGCATCGATTGGAATGCCGGTAAGTTGGATAAACAAATTGTCGCCACGTTCGCAGGCGTCAGCCCTCAAATCGCTCAAGAAGTCGTCCATCTCACGAAGATGCCGAACCGTGATTCCTTGCAGCAAGCGTTCGAGAACGTTCTACGTCAACTCGACGGACCATACGTCTTTCAACAACTCGCGAGTGGAAAAGAACGATTCGCTCCGATTGCGTTGACAGCTGGAGACATCGAAACCGAGGAAACGTATGAATCGAGTAAAGAAGTGCTCGACCGTTTCTACTATGAAAAGGCGAACCGGGACCGCGTCAGACAACAAGCGCACGATGTCGAACGTCTCTTAAAATCAGAACTCGAAAAGAATCAATTGAAACGCCGCCGCCTCTTGGATGATTTGAAAGCGACGGAGCGGGCGGATGAGTTACAAAAATACGGTGAGTTGTTGACGACATATCTGTTCCAATTGGAGAAAGGGATGCGTGTTGCCGAAGTCGTTGATTATTATGACGAGAATGGTGCGACCCTCACGATCCCGCTCAACCCGCTCAAAACACCAAACGAGAATGCTCAGCAGTACTATAAAAAGTACAACAAGCTAAAAATCGCAAAGGTGGAAGTACAGAAGCAACTCGAACTAAACGATGCGGAAATCGAGTATTTAGAGACGCTCATCGCACAACTTGACGTCGCCTCCCCTTCCGACATTCTTGAGATTCGTGAAGAGCTCACTGAAGAAGGATACATTCGTCAAAAACGTCAAAAGAAAAAAGCGAATCCGAAAATTTCGCTTGAAGCGTACACGTCATCGACCGGCACGGAATTTTATGTCGGGAAGAACAATACGCAAAACGACCATTTGACGTTCAAGTTCGCACGACGTGATGAAATTTGGCTACACGTTAAAGATATCCCGGGCTCACACGTCATCATCCGTTCGACGGAACCGGATGAGACGACGCTTCTTGAAGCCGCATCAGTCGCCGCTTATTTCTCGAAAGCTCGTGCGTCAAGCGGCGTCCCTGTCGATTATACGCGCGCCCGCTTCGTGAAAAAACCGAGCGGTGCAAAACCAGGATTCGTCATCTATACGGATCAACAGACCGTCTACGTGACACCAGATGAACAAGTGATGAAGTCACTGAAACAGTCGTAAACAAGAAAACCCGCCATGATGATGGCGGGAGTTTGTTGACTAACATGAATAATATCGCTCGCCTTTCCGGCGCCCATGCTTTCCGCCGGCAATCCCGGAGCCGCATCGCGACTTGGGTCGCTGCTGGGTCTCCGTTGGATTGCTTTCCTGCATGAGTCGGGGCGCCGTCGGGCGAGCAACGCAAACGGTCGTCATCTGGCGGCCGTTTGTCTTTTTCTGAGGCATCGATGGCCGAAGAAAAAGCCCGGTACATACTTCGAATCGGTCCAAACGGGGAAAAGGAAGGGAAACGCCGAGCCCACCCGTCATCAAAAGGAGGAGTCCGATATGTACCGCGCCCATCCTGAAATCATCGTCATAACATTTCTTCAATTTTGTGGGGTAGAACGCCTCAAGAAATCGAAACCTACAAAAAAAAGACGAACCAGATCGCAAAATGCGATTTGGTTCGTCAACAGCCTGCCGCCATGATGATGAGCATAAAAATGTTTGGTCGTTCTAAATGTGGCCCACCATTTCTTGATGGTGGGCCACTAACGTATAGCTTGTTCACGCTTTTGGGTCATGCTTAAACGCCTCGAGCTGTTCATGATAATCGAGCAAATGCCCATGTAAAATTTCTGAAACGGATAAATCTTCATGTGGAAGTTTGAAGAGCGAATAGGGCTTGTCACATGTATAAAGAATATCGTGATGGTGTGCCAGTAAATATAAAAATTCGGATTCGAACGCTTGTCGTTCTTCCTCACTCATCATTAAAAGCGCTTCTCGATGTTCGGCTAAACTTTCTAGTAACAATACGAGTTTGTCTTCAAGGTGAATCAATAATCGGTACTGTTTAATCGTCATATATTTCAACTTAACGTTCGTCACTTTCATATCCTCTTGAAGCATCATATGCAACTCTTGATGTCCTAGAATACGGGCTCGCGTCTCCAATAGTTCAGCCGGTGAGCCGACGAGTTCGCGCCAATGATGAAATAGAAAGGATGAAGTCTTTCGTACCTCATTTAATAACCGATCTTCATAACGAGGCGGCAAAAACGCATAGTTGACGCCAAGTGAGACGAACACTCCGACCGCCGTCAATAACGAACGCGTCCATGCGTAATGAAAGAAATCAGAAGTCGGACTTTCGAGCATCATGACGATGGCAAATGCCGCATATGTCGACATATGTGTCTTATCAAACGTCGTATTGAGCGTGAGGGCCACGATGACGGCCAATCCGATTGATAGCGGGTTGACGCCGAATAAGTAAACGATAAAGAGTCCGCACATGAGACCGACTACCGTTCCAAAGATTCGGCTGAATACAATATTTGAGGAACGTTTGACCGTCGGTTGCATCGCAACAACGGCTGCGATGGCCCCCATTCCAGAATAAATTCCAAATACATACCATGAGATAGCGACGGTAATCGAAACGGCAATACCAGTCTTTAACGTACGAAGCCCCACTTTCGGGATGTATCGTTTTCCATTCATTTCAAATCGACCTTCCCTGTTTCAGAAATCAACTCCACGACTGGTCGATTCGAGGTAGACAATTGATAGACACCCGGCTCGACTTCCTCATAACGGTCGCTGCTTGTAACCTTCCCCGCTGTCGTCACGTTCACTTGCCCGGTCGCATGTTTTGGCGTATAACTGAGCGTTCCCGCTTCCGTTTGAATGGTCATCGCCTGATTGACGACGACGTCACTGACGGTCGCATGGCGATAAGAACGAATGACCCCGCTCACGAGCCTTGCTGACTCGATCGTCGTATCACTTTTTGATTCGATTCGCAGACGGTCGCTATCGATTTGTTTCAAATTCACCGCATTCGCCTCCATCACAATCGTCTTCGCATTCAATCCTTGTCCGGTCACTTGCTCAGCCTCAAGGTGAACAGATGTCATAGAGCTCGGTAACGAGACACGTATCTTGTAGCGTGAAGGTTCATCACTCGCACGGCTACCAACATAACTGAACCATCCATATCTCTCGACAACGTAAATGGTATCTCCGACTGATTTGACTTTGATTCGTCGTTCTTTTGAGTTCGTTTGCATCACTTCAATCTGAACTTTTTCATTTGGACTTCGCACAAATTCGACGTTGCCATGATTCGTTTCGAGTCGCAACTTTTTCATTTGATATCGGTCTTCGTATTGGTCTCCTAACGCTAATAAATGGCTGAATACAAATAAATTCACGAAAAACAGCGTTGGGATGATGGTCAAGACAAGACCGAAGGCGATTTTACGGTGTTTCGGAATCGCACGAAACCGTGCGCTCCATGTCTTCTCTTTGCTTCTTGAATACGCCATATGCCTCTCCTTTTTGAATCACTTCCGTTATTTTACCATGAAGTATGACATATGCCGAATCGAAAAAGAATCCGCCCGAGGGTGGATTCTTAAGAGGTGACCAAATCGCTCCAAGCACGGGGGTCTTGCTGCCACTCACGTAAAGAATTAAGTTCCGAACGGTTGAGGATTCCTTTCGTTTCTGCAACTTCAATTAATTCTGAGAATGTCGTCAATGACTCTGCAGAAAGGTTTGCCGAGGCTAGATTTTTTTCGAGAATCGGCAATTCGTAAGAGAAGATGGCTTGAATCCCAACGACCTTACTACCCGCTTCAAGAATCGCTTTCGCTGCATCGATACTTGACATCCCTGTCGACAACAAGTCCTCGATGACGAGCACGCGTGCGCCTATATCGAGTTTCCCCTCGATTTGATTTCCCTTTCCATGTCCTTTCGCACTCGAACGAACATAGATGAAAGGAAGACCAAGTCGGTCAGCGAGCAATGCCCCGTGAGGAATACCGGCCGTAGCTGTGCCTGCGATGACATCAACCTGTGTAGGGGTAATCGACTTCACCAACTTATCGATGATCACCTGACGAACTTCAGGATAACTGAGTGTCAACCGATTGTCGCAATAAATCGGACTCTTTAGCCCGCTCGACCATGTATATGGCTCGGTCGGCGAAAGTGTGACAGCTTCAATCTGTAATAGTGCTTCAGCAATTTGTTTCATACGTTTGTCCCCATTCCATCATGAATTGTTCGTACATGGTAACCGGATCGGTCGCACGTGTAATCGGTCGCCCGACGACAATCGAGTGGACACCAGCCAGCCTAGCTTCACTCGGTGTCGCGACCCGTACTTGATCATCATCGGTTTCACCGAGTCGGATACCTGGTGTGACGGTCATAAACGTGTCCCCGAGTTCCTGATGAATCATCTTCACTTCTTGGACAGACGCGACTACCCCGTCGAGTCCAGCCTGTTTGGCGAGGGTCGCTTGGCGGATGACAGCTTGATCGAGTCGTCCTGCGATTCCTAGTTCCGTCTGCATCATTCGTTCATCTGTCGACGTCAACTGTGTCACCCCAATCAAACGAGTCGTATCACTTGCCTGACGTAACCCGTCTAACGCATAACGCATCATCTTTTCGCCACCTAGTGTGTGGACGTTCGTCACAGCCACCCCAAGTTTTCCGATTTGACGCATCGTACGACGTGCCGTCTCCGGGATATCATGTACTTTCACATCAAGAAAGACCGGGTAACCGCGGTCGACCAACTCTTCAACAAATCGTGCGCCTTCCCGATAGAAAAGTTCCATCCCGACTTTGACAGCCGGTCGGTTCGGGAACGGTTGTAACAAGTGAAATGCTTCTTCTCGTGTCTCCACGTCAAGGGCGAGATACAAGTTGTGCATAAGCCTTCCCCCTCACATCCAAAATATGTTCGATTCCGAGTGAATCAAGTCGTGCCGGTAGCGCATCAATGATTTCCTGACAGACGTATGGATTCTCAAAGTTTGCCGTTCCGACCGCGACGGCTGACGCCCCAGCGTAGATGAATTCAAGCACATCGTCGACCGTTCGAACCCCACCCATGGCGATAATCGGAATATTGACCGCTTGCGCGACCTCATATACCATTCGGACGGCTACCGGTTTGATGGCTGGACCGGATAACCCGCCGATTCGGTTCGCTAAAATCGGTCGCCCCGTTTCGATATCGATTCGCATCCCGACGAGCGTGTTAATCATCGTCAATCCGTCCGCACCGGCCGCCTCGACCGCTTGTGCCATGTCGGTAATCGACGTGACGTTCGGGGACAGCTTGACATAGACCGGCTTACTCGAAGCCGCTTTGACGAGTCGCGTGAGTTCTGCAGCCATCACCGGGTCCGTCCCAAACTGCATGCCCCCACATTTCACGTTCGGACACGAGATGTTCAATTCGACCGCTTTAATGGTCGGGTCTGCACTGATTCGACGAGCGACTTCTACATACTCACCCGGCGTCGAACCGGCGACATTGGCGATGATTTCCGTATCGAACGTCGAGAGGAATGGCAATTTTTCTTCGATGATTGCATCGACTCCTGGATTTTGAAGACCGATCGCATTGAGCATGCCTTGTGCAGTCTCGGCGACACGTGGGGTCGGATTTCCGAACCTCGATTCCTCCGTCGCTGCCTTAATCATGATGCCTCCTAAGATGGAGAGATCATACAGTTTTGCAAACTCTTCACCGAATCCGAAACATCCCGAAGCCGGAATAATCGGGTTTTTTAAATGAAGACCTGGTAACTCGACATTCAATCTCATAACAGCACCTCTTCCGCATTGAATACCGGACCGTCACTACAGACTTTCACATAACCCTCCGGTGCCTGACAGACGCAGGCAAAACAGGCGCCAATCCCGCAGCCCATCCGATTCTCGATCGAGATAAATCGTTCAGGAATGGGTGAAGCGGCGACTGCCTTTAACATCGCTTCCGGCCCACAGCTAAACAACACGTCCGCTTCGACGCGTGCAAGTGGTCTCGTGACGAATCCAAGCTCCCCGTGACTGCCGTCTACTGTCGTGATGATGGTCTCACCAAGTTCACGAAATGCGTCTTCATAAAAGACACTTTCTTGTGAATCAAACCCGAGAATCGCAATCGTCTCGATCCCCATCTCATGTAGTCGACGTCTGACGTAGTATAGGGGTGGGACCCCAATGCCACCACCGACGAGGACGACCCGCTTTCCATGTTGTGCAAGTGGAAATCCGTTTCCGAGTGGACCAAGAACGTCCAACGTGTCCCCAACACGCTTAGCAGCTAATTCAGATGTTCCTTCCCCAATCACTTTATATATGAAGGTGATTTCGTCTCCTTCGACGTTCGCCACTGACAACGGCCGACGTAACAAGCCGGACGTCTTGATATGAAAGAACGTCCCAGGGGCGATCTCCACCCCGGGGCAGCGTACTTTCATCTCCATCGTCGCTCTGGCGATTTGACGGTTGCTGACAATTGTCACGTCACGTTTCATACCATCACCCCGAACTTTGTGAACGCCGGAATGCTGACCGTTTCGAACGATAGACTTTCAATGACTTGTAACAAGGCTTCGGCTGTATCGAGCGATGTGAGACAGAGCGTGCCTTGTTCTGCAGCCATACGCCGAATCAAGAAGCCATCTTTTGTGACGAGGGCATCACGACTCGTCGTATTGATAATCAAGTCGACGTCTCCTCGCTCGATCACGCTGAGCATCGTCTCACCATCTTCTTGAATTTTGCCGACTCGACGAACACGCATCTGTTCCGCTTCGAGACCGTCTGCCGTCCCACTCGTTGCCATGAGGCGGAAACCGAGACGGTCGAAACGTTTCGCCAAGGCGATGGCCTCATCCTTATCATGATCGGCAATCGTCATGAGCACGTTCCCTTTCAAGGCGATGTTCATCCCCGCTGCGACGAGCCCTTTGTAGAGCGCTTTTTCGAGCGTCCGGTCTGTCGCCATGACTTCCCCTGTCGACTTCATCTCTGGTCCGAGCGATGGGTCTACCTCTTTCAATTTCGCAAACGAGAAGACTGGTACTTTGACCGAGATACCGTCTGACTCTGGATGAATGCCCGTCCCGAGACCGAGTTCTTTCAAGCTCGTCCCAAGAATCGTCTGAGTCGCGATCCGTGCGACCGGTAAACCTGTCACTTTCGAGATGAACGGCACGGTACGACTCGCACGTGGGTTCACCTCGATGACGTATAGGTCGTCCGCATAGACGAACTGGATATTGAGAAGCCCTTTGATTCGGAATGCTTTCGCCAATTTGATCGTATAGTCGACGACTTTTTGCTTCAATTCGTCACTGAGACGTTGTGGCGGATAGACGGCAATCGAATCGCCCGAGTGTACGCCGGCACGTTCGATATGCTCCATGATCCCTGGGATGTAGACGTCCGTCCCGTCACAGATCGCATCGACTTCAATCTCAATTCCTGTCAAATAGCGATCGATGAGTACCGGTCGATCTTTCGAGGCGATGACCGCATGTCGCATGTACCGCTCAAGCTCAGACTGTTCATAAACGATTTCCATCGCCCGTCCACCGAGGACATACGATGGTCGGACGAGTACCGGATAGCCGAGTTCATTCGCACAAACGACGGCGTCTTCCACATTTGTCGCTGTCTTCCCTGGTGGTTGAGCCAATCGCTCAGCGGACAATGTGGCTTCAAACGCCTTCCGGTCTTCGGCACGGTCGATATCTTCCAGAGCCGTCCCAAGAATCTTTACGCCGTTCGCTTCTAGCGATGCTGCCAAATTGATGGCAGTCTGCCCACCGAATTGGACGATGACACCAAGAGGATTCTCGTTCTCGATGACCTCTAATACATCTTCTGTCGTCAACGGCTCGAAATACAATCGATCGGAGATGGAGAAGTCCGTCGAGACCGTTTCTGGATTGTTGTTGATGATGATTGCTTCGTAACCCGCATCTCGAATCGTTTGGATCGAGTGAACGGTCGCATAGTCGAATTCGACACCTTGACCGATTCGAATCGGTCCCGACCCGAGGACGAGGATGGACTCCCGGTCTGTCTTGACCGCTTCATTCTCCACTTCATACGTTCCATAGAAGTATGGCGTCTCAGAAGCGAACTCGGCCGCGCACGTATCGACCATCTTATAGACGGGACGTATGTTCCATTCTTTCCGTTTCGTGCGAACCGCTTCTGTATCCATCGAGAGCATGCGGGCGATTGCCACATCACTGAAGCCGAGGCGTTTCACATCGAGTAAACGTTCTGACGTTAACGGCTCCGCGACGAGTTGTTGCTCAACTTGCCAAATCCGACTCAGTTTGTGTAAGTAGAATCGATCGATTTTTGTCAGTTGGTGTAGCGCTTCTACCGTGTATCCGCGACGAAGGGCCTCATATACGATGAACAAACGCTCGTCTGTCGGATGGGTGAGTCCATTCTCGAGCTGTTCTGTGTCTAATGCTTGAAGTTGTGGAACGTAGAGTTCTTCCGTGCCCAGTTCGAGCGAACGTACCGCTTTTAACAGTGCCTCTTCTAAATTTCGACCGATGGCCATGACCTCACCCGTCGCCTTCATTTGTGTGCCTAAGCGGCGATCCGCGGACTCAAACTTATCGAAAGCGAAACGTGGGATTTTGGCGACGACGTAATCGAGCGCCGGTTCGAACGAGGCGTAGCTCGTCTCTGTGACCGGGTTTTTCAATTCTGATAACTTGTAGCCGACAGCGACTTTTGCAGCGAGTTTGGCAATCGGATAGCCTGTCGCTTTTGATGCGAGCGCCGAACTTCGGGAAACACGTGGATTCACTTCGATGACGTAGTACGTGAAGCTGTCTGGGTCGAGGGCGAATTGGATGTTGCATCCTCCCTCAATCCCAAGTGCCCGAATGATGTCGAGCGAGACGCTACGTAGCATCTGGTAATCCCGATCTGACAGCGTCTGAGTCGGGGCGAACACAATCGAGTCACCGGTGTGGACTCCGACCGGGTCAAAGTTTTCCATCGCACAGACGATGATGGCTTGGTCACTCGAGTCACGCATCACCTCGAACTCGACTTCTTTCATCCCGGCAATCGATTTCTCTAACAAGACTTGCGTCACAGGACTCGCTTTTAGTCCAGATTCGACGATTTGCTCGAACGATTCCCGATCATGGGCAATCCCTCCACCGGTTCCCCCGAGCGTGTACGCAGGTCGGATGATGATCGGATAGCCAATCCGTTCCGCAAATCCCCAAGCAGACTCGAGCGTATGGACGATCTCACTTTCAGGTACACCGTGACCGAGTTCAAACATCAAGTTACGGAACTGTTCCCGGTCCTCCGCCTGAACGATCGCAGACAGTTTCGTCCCGAGAAGTTCCACGCCACAATCACGTAAGACACCCCGTTTGTCGAGTTCAAATGCCAAGTTCAACCCTGTTTGTCCTCCTAGCGTCGCCAGAAGTGCATCGGGACGTTCTTGCCGGATAATCCGCTCGACGAATTCTGGTTCGAGCGGTTCGATGTAGACACGGTCCGCTGTCGTCGGATCCGTCATGATTGTTGCAGGATTCGAGTTGACGAGAATGACTTCATAGCCTTCTTCTTTCAAGGCAAGACATGCCTGTGTACCAGCATAATCAAACTCCGCTGCTTGTCCGATTACAATCGGTCCTGATCCGATTACGAGGATTTTCTGAATATCTGGTCGTTTTGGCATGTCAAATTCCCACTTTCTGTTTGTTTTCTTGTACGAGTTGCATGAAACGGTCAAACAAGTCGTTGGCGTCGTACGGTCCCGGTGCTGCCTCGGGATGGTACTGTACCGAGAACGTCGGATGGTGGAGGTGTCTCACCCCTTCAATCGTTCCATCGTTGACCGCACGATGTGTCACGATGAGCGGTGTATCGAGTAGTGACGTTTCCTCTACCGCATATCCATGATTTTGTGACGTGATGGTCACGGCACCTGTCTCGAGCTCAAGTACCGGATGGTTCGCGCCACGGTGTCCGAACGGAAGCTTGAACGTGTCCGCCCCGTTTGCGAGAGCGATCAGCTGGTGACCGAGACAAATCCCGAACATCGGAGTCGTCGGCATGAGTTGTTCGATGAGTGGTAGTGCCGTCGGAACATCTTTTGGATTTCCAGGTCCGTTCGACAACATGATACCGTCCGGCTCATACCGCAATACGTCTTCTGCCGTCACGTCGTGCGGGAAGACGATGACCTCACACTCTCGCTTCATCAGTTCACGCATGATACCGAGTTTCGCCCCGAAGTCGATCAAGGCGATGCGAGGACCAGTTCCCGTACTCACATACGTCCGTTTCGTCGATACGCGTGCCACCTGATCTGTTGGAGAAACTTCATCAAATCGAGCCCGTACCTCGTCCCAAGTCAACTCTCCATCGATGAGGACGCCGCGCATGACCCCTTTTGCACGTAAATGACGTGTCAACATCCGTGTATCGATATCCGATAGTCCTGGAATGCCGAAGCGGGTAAGTGTCGCGTCGAGTGTCGCCGTTGAACGAAAGTTCGATGGCGTATCGCACGCCTCTTTCACGATTAGTGCTTTTGCCATCGGTACCGTCGTTTCAAAATCCTCACGATTGACGCCATAGTTCCCGATCAGTGGGTTCGTAAGAACAATCATTTGGTCGCAGTACGATGGGTCCGATAAGATTTCTTGGTAACCTGTCATCCCTGTCTGGAAGACGACTTCCCCCATCGTATCCGCCGGTGCCCCGAATCCTTTACCGACAAATGCCATGCCATCCTCAAGCCATAATGTTCGTTTCATCAAATCGCCCCTTATATACAATTTCGCCGCCGACCATCGTCATGACTGGCCACCCGACAAGCTCTCTCCCCGCGAACGGTGTATTCTTTCCTTTTGAATAAAAAGTAGTGGGATCGACCACACGCGTCGTTTCCGTGTCGATGAGAACCATGTCCGCGTCCGCCCCCACCTGAAGTTCCCCTCTCGATAAGCCGAATACGTCACTCGGACGTTTCGTCATCCAGTCGAGCAACTGACGCTCTTCCATGACCCCGCTTTTTACAAACGTCGTGTAAAGAAGTGGAAGTGCTGTTTCGAAACCGGTAATGCCAAACGGAGCCCGCTCCATCCCTTGTGTTTTTTCTTCAGCTGTATGGGGAGCATGGTCCGTTGCGATCATGTCAATCGTCCCGTCGAATAATCCTTCGATGAGGGCTTGTCGATCATCCTCGCTTCGGAGCGGTGGATTCATCTTGAAGTTTGCATCGAGACCCGGGATGTCCTCTTCGCTCAAGACGAGATGATGAGGGGTCACTTCTGCGGTCACTTTGATGCCTGCCAGTTTCGCATCCCGGATGACACGAACCGATTGCCGCGATGAGACGTGACAGACGTGATAGTGACACCCTGTCTCTTCAGCAATCAAAACGTCGCGAGCGATATGAATGCTTTCGGCGAGGCTCGGAATCCCTTGAATTCCATGCACCTCACTGAATTTCCCTTCGTGGACCGCGCCCGCTTTAAGCGTATTGTCCTCACAGTGAGCGACAATTGCTTTGTTCAATCGTTTCGCTTCACGCATCGCTTCACGCATCATCGCTGCTGATTGGACGCCGACCCCGTCATCTGTGAAAGCAAACGCATCTGCGAGCGATTCCATGTCGACTTGTTCTTCACCGAGCTGTCGTTTCGTGATGGCGGCGTATGGAAGGACACGGACGACCGCATCCTGTTCAATCTTTTGAAGGAGAACATCCATCGTCTCGCGATTGTCTGGAACCGGTCGCGTATTCGGCATAGAGCAGATGGTCGTGAAACCACCTGCCGCAGCAGCCAGCGTCCCTGTCTTGATCGTCTCTTTCGCTTCGCCTCCTGGTTCTCTTAAATGAACATGCACATCGACAAGTCCTGGAGCGAGCAAATAGCCCGATGCATCGACGATTTCTTGTCCCGTCGTCTCCCCTTTATAGTCAAGTGATTCAATCTTTCCGTCTTTCACTTGAATGGCTGTCGTACGCTTCGTTCCCTTGTCATACCATGTCGCGTTTTGAAGTATCATTGTTGTCCTCCTAATGCTCGATTTAAGATGCTCATACGGGCGTATACCCCATTCTTCATTTGCGGGAAGATGCGTGACCGTTCATGTTCGATCAGACTGCCCGCAATCTCGACATCCCGATTGACCGGTGCCGGATGCATGATGATGGCACCTTCTTTCATTCGTTCGATTCGTTCGACCGTCAAGCCGTAACGCGTGTGGTACTCTTCTTTTGAAAAGATGTCACCCATAATGTGGCGCTCGTGCTGGACACGGAGCAGCATGATGACATCACTTTCACCTAAGACATCATCAAGCTCTTTTCGCTCCAACCCCATCGAATCGTCCCACCAGGAGACCGGGCTACATCCGACCACGTTCGAACCGAGGCGCTTCAAGACGCTTGCGTTCGAGCGGGCGACACGGCTGTGGACGAGATCACCACAGATGGCCACGTTCAACCCTTGAAACGTTCTGAACTCTTCAAAGATGGTGACGAGGTCGAGCAATGATTGCGATGGATGTTCCCCGCTCCCATCGCCCCCATTCAGTACCGGGATGTTCAACTTCTCGACGAGTTCATGATAATATCCCGCCTCCGGATGTCGAATGACAAGCGCGTCCACGCCGATGGCTTCGAGCGTTTTACACGTATCGTATAACGTCTCGCCTTTCGTGACCGATGACGTCGTCACGTCGAACGGAATCTCTTGCATGTTCAGATGGCGTTCGGCCATTTGAAATGAATTTTTCGTGCGTGTCGAGTTTTCAAAGAACAGGTTCGCGACCGTCTTCCCGTCAAATAATGGCGGTAGGTCTCCTTGCTTGTAGCGCAATGACTCTTCAATCATGCCCATGATCTCCTCAAGGGAAAGTGTGTCCAAACTGACGAAGTGTTTGACCGGTTTCACGTCTGTCTGCATCGTATTCATGTTCGTCTCCTCCTTTTGTTAGAGGCAAAGAGAAAAGGCGTCTCTTCACCTAGTGAAGGGACGCCTTTACTTGAGCAGAGTACGCCCAAATAAACGAGCCTTCACTTTGCCGACCTCACGGGATCGATTTAAAAGTTACTTGCTTGTTTCGTTTCTTCAGTTGTGTTGACTTCGTCAATCGAATCGTCTTCTTCTTTCGGTAAAATGACGTTTAAGAGAATCCCGACGACTGTCGCGAGTGCCATTCCTTGTACAGGGAAGCTGCCAAGTTGTACCATTGCCCCGCCTAGACCGATGACGAGGATGACCGATGAGATAATCAAGTTGCGTTTCTCCGCCAAGTCGACTTTACTTTCCACCATCGTGCGCAGCCCGTTCGAGGCGATAACCCCGAACAAGAGGATCGAGATGCCCCCTTTTACCGGATTCGGGATGGTCGAGATGAACGCTTCAACGTGACCGAGGAATCCGAAGCTGATGGCCATGAGCGCCGCTCCTGCGATGACATACACACTGTACACCCGTGTGATCGCCATGACACCGTTGTTTTCCCCATACGTCGTACACGGTGGACCACCGAGCGCAGAAGCGACTGCCTTCCCTACCCCATCACCTAGTAATGTCCGGTGGAGACCCGGATCTTTCATCGTCTCCCGTCCAATGATTTTTGAGGTGACCATTTGATCTCCGATATGCTCCGTCATCGTGACGAGTGCGACGGGTACGATGGCGAGGAGCGCACCGACTTGCCACATCGGCATATAGTCGACGAACACCATTGTGAAGTCAGGAAGTTGGAACAAGCTAGCTTGTTGGATTGGTGAGTAGTCGATGATTCCGAACGCAGCGGCGATGGCATACCCTCCAACGATTCCGAATAGAATCGGAACCGCTCCCCAAACACCTTTCAATTTCGTCATGGCGAGCATCGTGATCCCAAGTGTAAGTAGTGCAATCATCATGAATGTGCCATTGTATGCACCATCTTGATTCATCGACATGTCGATGGCGACTGGTGCGAGCGAGAGCCCGATGACCATGATGACCGGTCCGACAACAACTGGTGGAAGCAATCGAAGCAACCAATTGACACCTGTTTTATAGATGATCAACGAAACAACACCGTATACGGAACCGGCGACGATGCCTCCGAACAGTGCAGCTTCGACACCCCATTGCTGACTGACCGCAATGATTGGCGCGATGTAGGCAAAACTTGAACCTAAGTATGTTGGGACTTTGAAGCGAGTAATCGCTAGGAATGAGAGCGTGGCCACTCCGGAAGCGACGAGGGCGACCGATGTATTTAATCCTGTCAAAATCGGGACTAAAATCGTCGCTCCGAACATGGCGAAGACGTGCTGAAGGCTGAAAAGTAGCCATTGTGGAAAGTGAGCGGGACGCTCGTGGATGTGTAGTACGGGTTGTTTCATATTGAATTTCTCCTTCCTGGCCTCTCTGGACCACCTTAAAGGTTTGAGTTTATTGCTGGTTGATTGTGACTTCATCTGCCGTGTCGACTTCACTGAGCCGGACGACGACTTGCTCGGATTTGGATGTAGGAACGTTCTTCCCAATAAAATCAGGTCGAATCGGAAGTTCCCGATGTCCCCGGTCAATCAAGACCGCGAGCTGGATATAATCCGGGCGACCGTGGTCGACGAGCGCGTCCATTGCGGCACGAACCGTACGACCGGTATAAAGCACATCGTCGACGAGGACGACAGTCTTTCCATTGATGTCATGTGGCAGTTCTGTTGCTTTCACTTCCGGATCTAACGACTTTTTCGATAAGTCATCGCGATAAAGAGTGATGTCGAGATTCCCTAGTGCGACCGGTTTACCTTCAATCTCCTCGATGCGACGGGCAAGCCG
This sequence comes from Exiguobacterium sp. s57, assembly GCF_018617685.1. Classification (NCBI taxonomy): domain Bacteria; kingdom Bacillati; phylum Bacillota; class Bacilli; order Caryophanales; genus Exiguobacterium; species Exiguobacterium sp. s57. The sequence continues at coordinate 56,572 of NZ_JACSKR010000001.1, read as the reverse complement.
ATCGGCGAGTGTCTCCCCTCTCGTCTTAATCCCAACGAGAACGATATCATCGATTCCTTTGTTACGCTCGATGATTTCATGGGCGATTCGCGTCAAGGCGCGACGGATGGCTGACTCATCTAAAATAACTGATTGTTTCACGTGATTCCTCCTTTCATGCTTCATTCAAAAAAGAAGACTCCCTCGTCCGGCTGGAAAGGGAGTCTTCATCAAAAACGGCAGTCTGATGCCGGGGTTGAATTGACGTAAATGTGACCTCGGTCACAATCCTTTCGCAGCCTCTCTGGACTGGGTTTAAAGGTGTTATGCTTCCTAGACTATAAATCGGAACGGGATAGAAGTCAACGAGTTTTCTCGATTTTATCTAACTTTGCGAGTTCCGCTTTAAAGTCTTCAGGGAGTGGCGCCTCAAATTCCATCCATTGTTTTGTTCGAGGATGGTAAAAACCGAGTGTCGCCGCATGCAATGCTTGACCCCCTAAATCGATTGTACGACGCGGTCCATACTTCGGGTCTCCCGCGAGCGAATGACCGATATAGCGCATATGCACACGAATTTGGTGCGTACGACCTGTCTCAAGCTTACATTCGACGAGGGTAAAGTCTTTATAGCGTTCGAGCAAACGGAAATGTGTAACGGCTTCTTTTGCGTTCCGGTCCGTCACCGTCATACGCTGACGATCATTCGTATCGCGTCCAATCGGCGCTTCAATTGTCCCAAGTTCATGGACAAGTTCACCATGGACGAGCGCGATATATTCACGTTTGATCGTCTTGTCTTTCAATTGACTCGCAAGTGATTCATGGGCCAAATCATTTTTGGCGACCATGAGGAGTCCCGTCGTATCCTTATCAATTCGGTGTACGATTCCCGGACGCTTCACACCATTGATACCTGATAGGTCATCACAATGTCCGAGCAGGGCGTTGACGAGCGTTCCGGACGTGTGACCGGCTGCAGGGTGAACGACCATCCCTCGTGGCTTATTGACGACGATGACGTCTTCGTCTTCATATACGATATCGAGTGAAATTTGTTCAGGCAACACTTCTAGTTCTACCGCTTCCGGTATGTTCACTTCAATCTCATCGCCCAATTGGAGCTTATAGTTCGGTTTGACGGCAGTACCATTAACGAGTAATACCCCTGTCTTTATCCATTCTTGTACTTGCGAGCGTGACCACTCTCCACGGTCACTTACCCACTTATCAATCCTTGCCTTTTCATCGGCGACAAAAGTATAGGATTCCATTACGATTGTCCCCTTTCTTTGTGTAATTTTTCTTCAAATAAAATACCAATAACCATCAAAATGACACCGAACGTGAGCGCCATATCAGCCACGTTAAAAATCGGGAAGTTGTAGCCAAACGGATACGTGTCGACAAAATCGACGACTTCGCCACGAAACAAGCGATCGATAAAGTTACCGATGGCACCGGCCAACAATAATCCGACGCTATATCCAAGAAGTTGATACCCGTTCACCTCTTTGTGTAAGAAGTATACCAAACCGGCGACGACGAGAATCGTGATGATGAAGAAAAACACCATCTGTCCTTCTAACATCCCCCAAGCCGCTCCCTTATTGCGATAAGAAGTCCAATACAACAAATTCGGGATGACCTCAATTGATTGACCAATCGTCATCGTCTGTACAACGACCCATTTCGTTAGTTGGTCGAGCAAAATCAAGATGAAGGCCAATCCATAATATCGTTTCATATACGTCTCCTTTCAAGCCGTTAAGAAACCGGAGTGGGGACGCCACTCCGGTTCGTCTTAACCGATTACTGATGCACAGCGTGGGCAAAGCTCAGGATACTCTTCGTTTTGTCCAACCTCTGTCGAGTACGTCCAACAACGTGCACAAGCGGCACCATCTGCTTTCATGACTGTGATTTTCGTCGTCGCATAATCAACGTCTGCCGTCTCAGCCCACTCCACTTGTGATACTTGAAGCAGTTGGCTTACGTTGTCGATTGTATTCAACAAGCCGGCAGTCTCGGCTTTCGGTGCAAGAATCAACTTCGCCTCAAGCGGTTTCCCGATCAGCTTCTCGCCACGTGCGATTTCGATCGCTTTGAGGACATCGTCACGGAAGACGAGGAATTTCGACCATTTCTCTAACAACGTTTTCTCGTCAGTAGTCAACGCATCGACTTCTTCAAGATCAGTCAAGAAGATGCTTGCTTCTGACTTCCCAGGAACCTCTTTCCACGCCTCGTCAGCAGTGTGTGGAAGGATTGGCGCCAACAGTTTTGTCAAGAGGACGACCGCATCGTACATGACCGTCTGAACGGCACGACGACGGAGATCGTCTTCACGCTCGATATACAAAATATCTTTTGTGAAGTCAAGGTAGAACGATGACAACTCGTTGACGCAGAAGTTATGAACGAGATGGTACACGGCCATGAAGTCAAATTCATCGTAGGCTTTAACAACTTTCGCCTGCAATTGCTTGAGCTTCGTTGCCATGAAACGGTCCGCTTCCGGCATATCTTCAAACGCGACACGCATCGATGGTTCAAAGCCGTTCAAGTTTCCAAGAAGGAAACGGATTGTGTTACGCATCTTCCGGTAAACTTCTGATACTTGTTTAAAGTTGTCATGTGACGCACGTACATCAGACTGATAGTCGACAGATGCGACCCAAAGACGTACGATTTCAGCACCGTACTGCTTCACGAGATCGTTCGGTGCAATGGTGTTACCAAGAGATTTCGACATTTTGCGTCCGTCCCCATCAAGAACGAAACCATGGCTCAAGACGTTACGGTACGGTGCTTTTCCTGTCGTCGCAACAGCCGTTGAGAGTGATGAGTTGAACCATCCGCGGTATTGGTCAGATCCTTCAAGGTAAAGATCTGCCGGACGACGAAGATTTTCACGTTCTTCTAACACACCGGCATGGGATGACCCTGAATCAAACCAGACGTCCATGATGTCGAGTTCTTTACGGAATTCTCCGTTCGGGCTGTTCGGATGTGTGAATCCTTCCGGAAGAAGATCTTTTGCTTCTCGCTCATACCAAACGTTTGAACCGTGTTCACGGAACAAGTTTGCGATGTGATCGATCGTCTCGTTCGTGATGATTTCCGTTCCATCTTCCGCATAGAAGATTGGGATCGGAACACCCCACGCACGCTGACGGCTGATGACCCAGTCTCCACGGTCACGAACCATGTTGTAAAGACGAGTCATTCCCCATTCCGGGACCCAGTTCACTTTTTCGACTTCACGGAGCATATCCTCTCGGAAATCTTTAATTGAAGCGAACCATTGCGGTGTCGCACGGAAGATGACCGGTTTCTTTGTACGCCAGTCATGTGGATACGAGTGTTTGATGAACTTTAAGTTGAGCAAATATCCATTCTCCTCAAGTTTCATCCCGATTTGCTTATTTGCATCCTCGTAGAATAGCCCTTCGTATCCAGGTGCTTCATCCGTCATATATCCACGGTCATCTACCGGACAAAGGACATCTAAGCCATATGCTTGTCCGACGCGATAGTCGTCTTCCCCGTGCCCAGGAGCTGTGTGGACGAGTCCTGTCGCATCCGCTGTGACGTGATCGCCAAGGACGACGAGTGACGTGCGTTCATACAACGGGTGTTGTGCCGTCATGTACTCGAAGTCACGTCCATTCCAAGAACCGCTCACTGTGTAATCTGACCATCCGAGCGCTGTCGTCACTTCTTCGACAAGCGTCTCAGCGACAATATAACCTTTTCCTTCATGTTCGATGCGCGTATACGTCAACTCATCACTCACCGCGATACCAAGGTTCGCCGGGATTGTCCAAGGTGTCGTCGTCCAGATGACAAAGTGATCGTTTGACGTCAACGTATCTTTCCCATCTACGACACGGAATGCCACGTAGATTGCTGGTGACTTTTTATCATAGTATTCAATTTCTGCCTCAGCGAGTGCCGATTCAGAAGATGGTGACCAATAGACAGGTTTTTTCCCTTTATAGATATAACCTTTTTCAGCCATCGTTCCGAACAAGCGAATCTGTGCAGCCTCATACTCAGGAAGGAGGGTGATGTATGGATTTTCAAAGTCTGCGAGAAGACCGAGACGTTTGAATTGTTCACGTTGCGAATTCACTTGCTCCATTGCATACTCCGCACACTTCTCTCGGAATTCAGCGACCGTCATCTCTTTACGGTTGACGCCTGCTTTTTGAAGGGCATTCTCGATTGGAAGTCCGTGTGTATCCCAACCTGGAATCATTGGAGACTGATATCCGTTCATCCCTTTGAAACGAACGATGATATCTTTTAATACTTTATTCATCGCGTGTCCCATGTGGATGTCGCCATTCGCGTATGGAGGTCCATCATGCAAGATGTATTGTGGTTTCCCAGCATTTTTTTCTTGCACCTTGTTATAAAGGTCCATGTCTTCCCATTCCGTTTGCATCGCTGGTTCGCGTTTTGGTAAATTCCCGCGCATCGCGAATTCAGTGTTTGGCATTAAAAGCGTGTCTTTGTAGTTCATCGAAACTCCTCCATCAACATTTTTTAGAAAACAAAAAAAACCAACCCATCCCTGATAGGGACGAGTTGGTTGACTCGCGGTACCACCCTACTAGCCTCACCTCAAATGAGACCGCTCTCGGTAACCGATAACGAGGTCAGGCGGACACGCTTACTCAAGTTCAGCGTGACAACTCATAGGGGATACCGATTCGAGTCTTTCTCTTAGGCTCTCACCGCCCCTAAGTCGCTTCGTAGGTATGACTCGATCGACGCGTCCTACTCAACGTGTTGATCATTTATCCATGTTGTTCTTCATTCTGTGTGACTTCGTCGTCATTATACGCAAGTTCAGTTCTATCGTCAAGAACCGTCTGCACAGGCGGCTCGCCGACAATCATTTCCCACTCCGTACTATTGAGGAGCTCCATTTGGGCATCTACGAGGACACGGAAACGTGTACGGTATAACTCAACCTTTTTGAGCATTTGAACGACTTCTCGTTCAGCAAGTTTCTCTTTTCGGGCTGCTTCTTCTTCACGGGCGTACGCCTCACGCTCTGCTTGTTTCAAAATGAGGCTCGCTTCTTTTTGAGCGTTGTTCTTCACTTCTTCCGCAGCTTCCTGTGCAACGATAATCGACTTGTTCAACGTATCTTCCATCGAGGAAAAGTAGTCAATGCGAGCTTGCATATCGTTGACGAGTTCTTCATACCGTCGATTCTCACGAATCAATAGTTCAAACTCTTTAATGATTTGATCTAAAAATTCATTGACCTCATCGATGTCGTACCCACGAAAACGGGAAGAGAATTCTTTATTATGAATATCAATCGGTGTCAACGCCATTCGACTTTCCTCCTAAAATTCAACGTATGGTGCCATACTGTATTTTAATTTTTTCACGTTTGGTCGAACCTAGAATTTCCATCAATTTGATGCGACCGTGTCCACGAACGGATAGAAGGTCGTCTGGTTCGAGAATGAAGCTCGCATCTTCAATGACTTTATGATTTACTTTGCAGTCGCCATGTTTGACGAGTGCTTGTGCTTTTTGACGGGACATGTTTAGAACCTCGCTCACAACCGTATCAAATCGTAAAGAAGAAACGATACCAAATCCTTCGATCCATTCAATTGTCGGAACGACAAGAATCTCGTCTTGCTCAACGGAGGAAATGCGAACTTTCGCTTTTCCGACACGATCCAAATTCATTTCGATGAATCCGACTGATTCACGCGTCGTCGCAAATTGTACAATCTCATCTTGAAGGACGACATCTCCAAACTTTTGACGTTTCAGCCCTGCATTGAGTAAGGTTCCCGTCACTTGTCGATGCGTCAAATCCACAAACTTTGTTGGGTATTCGATACGTCGGATTTCAATTTCAAAATCATGAGGATTCAGTTCATAGTAATCCGGCGCCAAAATAAGTCGACACCTTTCTGCGCCTTCGAATCCGCCATCACTATGCATAACAAGTTGATTACCGACAATCTGTTTGACGATTTGTTGTTCACGCGGGTCTAAAAAGTCCGTCAATTTCAACACATAACTACTCTCGACTTGTTGCACCCAGTCGAGCACTTGTTCGACGAACGCCCGTTCACTTGGTCTGTAGTGGTCATAGACGCTCATACATCACCCGAAAATCGCAGCAATTCCGGCTTGTGCCATACGAAGCACGAATAAAGCGACGATTGGAGAGATATCAAGCATGCCACCAATTGGTGGGATGATTCGACGAAACGGTGCCAAGAACGGTTCACACAAAGCCGATAAAATTTGACCAAACTTTGATTCACGTGCGTTCGGGAACCATGATAATAAGATATAGCCGATGAGAATCCAACTATAGATGCCAAGTAAATCACTCAACGTGTTGCCTAAGGCAGGAATTACATTTTCCATTCAGTTACCACCCTTTACTGTGAAGTTCATCCTCCGAGATCAAGTTTGAGATTGAGCCAGTCAATTCGACGTTGTTCGGAGTACACAGAATCGTGTTATGTCCAATCGAAGTCATCGACCCTTCCAATGCATAGACAACACCTGAAAGGAAGTTGACGACTTGACGCGATTGTTCTTTTGACATGCGTTGAAGATTGACGATGACAGCACGGTTTTCTTTTAGTTGATCACTAATGTCCTGTGCTTCAGCGAACACACGCGGTTCAGCCAATACGACTTTTGAACGTTCTTTCTTTTTCGTATTTAACGCGACGAGGTTATTCGCTGATTTTGGACGATCCTCTTGTTTCATGACCGATGTTTCAGTCGTTGAAGGAGTTGCTGTATTTGCGACGGCATACTCTTCTTCCTCATATGTGCTGTTCGGATCTTCCTCGAGTCCAAAGAAATCTTTCATTTTGTTTTTGATTGACATAACGGATTCCTCCTTAAGATATATTATTGCACAAGTACGGTACCAATACGAACAAACGATGCGCCCTCTTCAATTGCGATTGGATAATCGTTTGACATCCCCATCGACAGTTCCGTGCAAGGAGCGTGATCGTATCCTTTTGCCGTCACTTCATCACGTACATGGCGTAAACGACGGAACGTCTCACGAAGGATTGTCTCTTCTTCCGTGAACGGCGCCATTGTCATCAACCCAATGATTCGAATATGAGGATACTGTTTACAATTCTCGATGAATGGCATGACTTCCTCTATTTCAAGCCCATGTTTTGAATCTTCTCCTGACGTGTTCACTTGAACGAAACAATCAATTCTTCTGTTTGCTCGTTTATCAATCTCTGATGCGAGTGACAACCGATCTAGAGAATGAATGGCTGCGACGTGATCGATGATTTGTCTCACCTTGCGCGTCTGTAACGTACCGATAAAATGAAATCTCGCATCTTTCGGCAAGTTTTCGACTTTTTCGAGCAATGACTCCGGACGATTTTCTCCAAAATCACGAATCCCTTCTTCATAGAGGGCATTCGTCACATCCACGCCAACCGACTTCGTGACGGCGATTAACGTTGGTTCCACTCCTTGAACGTGCGCTGACATAATCGATTGAACTTGTTTTACATTATCTGAAATACTCACAATTTACGCTCCTTGACGATTACTGCTGCAAATCGGCGTTTAACCTCTCCATCACGATACGAGAAAAACGGGACGTCTGCACCAGTCGTTAAATTCGATTGGATGACGGTTGTGTCATGCTCTTTTGCCAATACTTCATTAACAGTCTGAAGTGATAAATGGGCATGATTGCCTGACTCATCTCGTACCGCTTGGTTATAGGCGATCGGCGAAACGGATTGAACCGCATCTAGTACACGACGGTCGACCTCATAGTCGTATCCTGAAATCGACGGACCGACAAGCATTTCCACTTCTTTAGCATCAATCCCCTTGTCTTCGAATGCGCGAATCATAGACTCGACGATATTACCGACAGTTCCCTTCCACCCGGCATGGGCGATCCCAATGACTCCATAGTCTTTTGCACAGAAGAAGAGCGGCACACAATCTGCAAAGACAAGTGCTAACGGCAACGATTCTTCCGTAGTTAAGAGACCATCTGTTTGCGGAATCGCTTCATCGTATCGAAATGCACCCTTCCCACGATCCGAGGCATTCACATATCGAACGCTCGTTTCATGTACTTGATCGGCCCACACCGAGCCTTCTAAAGAAAGGTTAGCTTGTTGAAAGAAAAACTGACGATTTAGAACGACCTGGTCAATGTCATCGTCGACGTGAAGTCCGACATTCCCTGCATTGTGTCCATCCGTTCGCGTTGTCACATAGGCGTGATAGCGATTCGTCTTTGTTTCCCATGTATGTAACAGTTGCATCGGTCTCTCCTTTTAGAAAAAGGGATGCCGAGAACCGGCATCCCTATCTTGTTTAGTTACGACGTTGTCTCACGAACGCAGGGATGTTAATCGTCTCATCTGGGACGTCTCCTCCATACACTGGGCGATGGAAGTTCCCTTCATCTTGTTGAGCCGTTTCATTTGCTTTTGGTTGAGGTTCCTTGTTCTCAACTTCAGGCTGCTTTTTCGGTTGCTGAGGGAACGGATTCGTCCCTTGCGCTTCCTCAGCGAATTCAGTTGCAATCACCGTAACGATGATTTCATCGTTCAAGTTTTCGTTGATAACCGAACCGAAAATCAAGTTCACTTCTTCATCGGCTGCACTTTGAACGATTTGAGCCGCTTCTGTCACTTCATACAAGCTGAGGCTAAGTCCACCCGTAATGTTCATCAAGACACCTTTTGCCCCTTCAATCGAAGATTCAAGAAGTGGAGACGAAATCGCTTTCTTTGCTGCTTCAATAGCTCGGTTTTCACCTGTAGCGACACCGACACCCATAAGAGCAGATCCTTTTTCCGTCATAATCGTTTTCACGTCAGCGAAGTCGAGGTTGATGAGACCTGGAATCGCAATCAAATCTGTAATCCCTTGCACACCTTGACGAAGTACGTTATCCGCTTCACGGAATGCTTCAATCATCGGCGTGTTACGTTCAACGATTTCAAGAAGCTTATCGTTTGGAATCACGATGAGTGTATCTACTTTTTCTTTAAATGCCTGTATCCCGTGCTGGGCGTGTTGCATCCGTTTCCGTCCTTCGAACATGAACGGCTTTGTAACAACACCAACTGTTAGCGCGCCAATTTCTTTCGAAATCTCAGCGATAACTGGAGCAGCACCCGTTCCGGTTCCGCCCCCCATACCCGCCGTGACGAAGACCATATCCGCTCCGTCAAGCGCTTCGAGTAACTGTTCACGACTTTCTTCTGCCGCTTTTTTTCCGATGTCAGGGTTCGCACCTGCACCGAGACCACGTGTCAATTTAGCACCAAGTTGAAGTTTCACATCAGCTTTCGACATGTTCAAGGCTTGTGCATCCGTATTGACAGCGATGAATTCGACTCCTTGCACCCCATGCTCAATCATCCGGTTAACAGCGTTCGACCCGCCACCACCGACTCCAATTACTTTAATTTTTGCTACGGCGTCAATCGCCTCATCAAAGTACATCATTTCAGGTATCCCCCTACATATTTTCCAAGTTGTATTACAACGTCAGCTTAAACGCCAAATAATTTTTCCATAAAACGACTAAAACCTTTTTTCGACTCTTGATCGGTCTCGTATTCGTTCTCTCCAACATGAGTATCGGTCGCTTCCTGCTTATGATTAAGCGATTCATAGCGAACTTCCGGTTTTTCAAGTTGAGATTTTGAAACGTGATGATCACTCATTAAGACATATTTCAATACGCCGACTGCCGTCGCATATTTTGGGTGTCTCACCCCAATCGACGAAGGTTGATATAATCTCGTCTTTTGGCCCATAATACGCGTTGACAATTCTTGAATACCAGGTAGAGCAGCTGCTCCACCACAAAGTAAATATCCACCATTCAGCGTCGGAACACCTACTTTTTGAACCTTATTCAACATAAGGGTAAACATTTCCTCTATTCTCGCTTCTAAAACATAGCTAATTTCTGATTGTGGTTCAAACGCCACTTCCCCATTGATATTCGTGTAGGAGAAACCTTCTGTCTCATCAGCCATTTCTTCGAGTGCGAGACCGTACTCTTCTTTCGCCACTTTGGCATCTTGATACTTACAATTTAATTTATAGACTAAATCTCTCGTCATATGATCGCCACCGACTGGAAGGATATACGAATAGACGAGGTCTCCACGATAAAATACTGAGACCGTTGTCTTTTCATGTCCGACATCGACAAGTCCAATCCCTAAATCGATTTCGTCAACAGAGGCCGCACTCATGCCGAGCGCGAGGTTCCCCAAAATAAATCCTTCGAGACGTAGTCCGGCGCGTTCAATCGAACGACGAATACTATGTAAAATTGTCTTCGATCCGGTAACCATTTTCCCATGCATCTCTAGTCGATAACCAAGCATGCCACGAGGGTCCACGACACCCGTTTGTTGATCGACCGTGAATGAAGATGGAATCACATCAATGACACTCATTTCATCTGGTAGTCGCATCACTTGAGCTGAATTAATGACTTCCATCACGTCTTCATCTGTAATTTCCTGATCTTCTCGCTTCACGGATGCGATCCCATGACATGGGGCAATTTGGATATGTTCTCCTTCAATGGCAACGTATACAGATTGAATTTGATCGCCTAACGATGTTTCAGCATGTTCAACGGCTTGTTTGATCGCTTGGACTGTTTTATCGATGTCTACGACAGCGCCACGTTTTACACCCGCAGACGGTGCACACCCTTCCGCCAAAATATTAAGCGTTCCGCCGAGCAATTCACCGACGACGAGCTTAATCTCTGACGTTCCAATATCTAATGCGGCCACATAACCATTCGCTTCCAAAAGGGAAACACCTCCGCTCTATAATTTTCCTATACAAATTACATGACAAATATGACAGATATCCAATAAAGTTGTGGGTTTCGACAAGATATCTCACGTCTAAGTTTACAACAAATAAGATAGTGAGAAAAGGTAGAATCCTACAATTTAAGCGGTTTCGCGTTATCAATTCGTTTACAAACGACAAAAAAACAGTCCTTATCTGTCTAAGGACTGTAATATAACTGATTATTCATTCGTTTTCTTGTATGGAACAAAATAAAAACCACCATCCATGACGACTGTTCCACGCTCGCCTTTAGGGATGTTTTCATAAATTTCTCCATACTTTGATACGGTTTCGCTTAACTTCAAAGGCGGTGTGAGCAACGTATTTCCGTCATTCATAAAGATCTCGTAGCGCGTCGGTTCTCCTTTTTGTTTTGACAGGATGATTTCCGACATACGGGCACGCGTCGCATCATCCACTTGTTCAAGTTCACTCGCAATTTTTTCAAGCTCTTGCTCCGAATTAAATTCCCTAAGCAATGGACCATCTTTTAATTTCCTCGGGTCGGTGATGGTACCCGTCGGATGGAGTGAACCATCGGCTAAGACGACGACGTCGCCTTTGTCCGCTCTCGAATATGCAATCATCTTCTCTTCCGTTACGTTGACGTATACCAAATTATACCAAGAACAATCAATTTCTACCCGCTTGACACCAGGCAACTTTTCCATTTGCGCACTCATCTTTTTTGGGGACAAACCGATGAACTTTGTCGATGTGTCGAGTTCCATATCTTGAAGCACATAAGACTCTTCTAACCAATAGAGTCCGGATACAGTCACTTCTTTCACATTCGACATCGAGGTTTGCATATAGACCACAAGTAAGATAAGGATCCCAAACAGTGAGAGCACAGAGAACATCCGACGATTCGCTTTTTTTCGTCGTTGTTTCTTCATGTACGGAATACGGTCTTCTAAACTGCGTACCGTTTGTTGACTTGGTTCCATCGGATTCTTCTCCTTTATCGAATGACTTCTTCTACTAAATCGGCCAAGGCATTTGATGCATCCGGGAATCCGAGTGCACGGGAGGCTTTCGCCATCTCTTCCTGACGTTCAAGGACTTTTCGAATCGCTTGAATGAGCGTTTCTCCCGCCAAAACTTCTTCTTTTACGAGGAGTGCCGCCCCGTTCTCGACAAGGGCAGAAGCATTTTTTGTCTGATGGTCTGCCGTCACGTAAGGGCTCGGAATCAACACGCTCGGTAATCCGAGTGCGGTCAATTCTGAAATCGTCGATGCCCCTGCTCGAGAGATGACGAGTGACGTACAAGCGAGCAGTGATGGCATATCATACACATATGGATGAATATGAACATTTTCAGACTTTGGCGCTTGTTTTAACACGGCTTCGTAATGTACTTTACCCGTTACGTAGAGTACATTGATTGGCAAGTCCGAGAGCGCCGGAACAGCCTCTATAACTGCACGGTTGATTGCTTCCGCACCTCGGCTTCCACCGTATATCAAGACGATTGGACGTGCATCTAACTGGTAATGTTCTCGTACGGCAGCCGCATCGACTTCCGTCTGCAATACTTCGCTACCACGCGGATTTCCGATCAAGCGGACGTTCGCGCCTGGGAAATGGACATCCGATCCTTTAAACGAAAGAGCGACCCGATCAGCTTTTTTGGATAAAAACTTATTCGTCAACCCTGGGATGCTGTTTTGTTCATGCAGGATGGTCGGGATACCTAGTTGTTGCGCCGTATAGACGACCGGTCCTGACACGAATCCGCCTGTTCCGATGACGACGTCTGGTTTGAATGCTGCCATATCTTTTTTTAGAGAGCGTACAGCCTTTAAGAACCAGTACGCCGTCTTCAAGTTCTCGAGGGAGAGGGAGCGCTTCAATCCAGCGATTTGAATTGATTTGAACGGGACACCAGCTCTAGGAACAAGATCGGCTTCTAACCCATTCTCCGTTCCGACGTATTGTACCTGTAAATTAGGGTGACGTTTTTGTAACGTCTCAATCAATGCGAGGGCCGGGTAAATATGACCACCGGTACCTCCACCAGAAATCATGATTTTCATCGGTTCGCCTCCTCATATGCGCGAACGAGATGAATGAAGTGTTCACCTCGTTCTTCAAACGTTTTAAATTGATCCCAACTCGCACAAGCAGGGGATAACAAGATGATATCTCCTGTTTCAGATTGCTCAAACGCGAGTGTGACGGCGTCTGCTAACGTCTCGACCGTGAAAGATGGGATTTCTTGGGACTCCCCAAGTTCTTTGAAACGCTCTTTCGTCTCACCGTACGCGACGACAGCTTTGACGTTGGAAAGGGCAGCGACGAGCGAAGATAAATCTGCACCCCGCTCAAGTCCTCCACAGAGCCATACGATCGGAGCATCAAATCCTCGTAGCGCCGCTTCCGTCGCGACGTTGTTCGTCGCCTTCGAATCATTGTAGACGGCACGTCCGAGAACGTCACCTAAACTTTCAGTCCGATGCGCGACACCACCAAAGTTTCGTAATACACGCTCGATGTGTGCTTTTGGAATATCAAACGGTTCGACCAACAGGAGAGCCGCTAGTACGTTCTCGACATTATGGGCACCGCCTAATGCCAATTCGTTCACGCGAATGACTCGCTCCCCGCGTACCGTGACCCAACCGTCCACGACGGAAGCATCTCCTCGCTCAAAACTAAATGTGTTTGGTGCAAGATGAGCAGGGACACGTTTCATCACTTCGGAGTCTGTCAATTTGACGACGATTTGGTCGTCACGTGTCATCTGACGGAACAAGTTTCCTTTTGCATCTGCATACGAGTCGAAGTCGCCGTGATAATCGAGATGGGCTTCTGATAGATTCAGCAATGCTGCCGAACGCGGATGGAAGGACTCGACCCCCATCAACTGAAAGCTCGACAATTCAATGACAATCAAATCGTCCGTCTTTGCATCAGCCGCAACTTCAATCGCGGGGAATCCGATATTACCTGCAAGATGTACCGGACGTTTCCCTCCTTTGAGTAGCTCATAGACGAGTGTCGTCGTTGTTGTTTTCCCATTTGAGCCGGTGATGGCGACGAAGTCTGCTTCAGTTGCCAAATAAGCGAGCTCCACTTCGGTATAAATCGGGATTTCACGAGAAATTGCTTCTTGGAGCAATGGAATCTGATAAGGAATACCTGGATTTTTAACAATCACTTCTGTCTCATTCAATAAACCGACGGGATGTTCATTGAACACCGAGCGGATTCCAAGAGCTTGAATTTTATCTTGTTCGTCTTCGGGTGGGATGTTCCCCGTGTTGATCGTCACATCTGCTCCCGCATGATGCAGATATGTTGCCGCTGCAATTCCGCTCTTAGCGGCGCCGAGGACGAGAACTTTTTTACTGTGCCATTGCTTTTCCATCTGTCTCACCCTTTTACATGAGTAATAATGATAAACCTGCCGTAATTAAACTGATGCCACTGAACGTTAGCACGATGCGCCATTCTGACCAACCGACCATTTCGAAATGATGGTGAATTGGACTCATTTTAAAGAGTCGTTTGCCTGTCGTTTTAAACGAGATGACTTGCAGAATCACACTCAACGTTTCGATAACGAAGATGATGCCGACAAAGACAAGAAGCAACTCAAGTTTTAACATGAGCGCGAGTCCGGCCACAGCCCCACCTAAAGCGAGTGACCCTGTGTCACCCATGAAAATCTTCGCCGGATACTTATTGAAGACGAGGAATCCAATCAATGCGCCAACGACCGCAAAAGCGAACCAGGCAATGCCAAGCTCATCTTGTGTAAGGGCATAGATTCCAAAGAACGTAAATGTCGGGATAGCTGAGAACGAAACTAGTCCGTCTAGCCCATCCGTCAAATTGACGGCATTTGAGAATCCGACGAGCCAAAAGATTACGATGGCGATATAAAACCACCCTGTATCAAACGAGATCGAAGTGAACGGGATTGAAATTGACGTATCAAGTTCTCCTCCGAGTGATAAGAACCATGCGAACAAGACCGATACTCCGATTTGACCAATCAACTTCTGAAGGGACGTCAATCCGAGGTTGCGCTTATTGACGACCTTGATGTAATCATCTAAAAACCCGATTACCCCGAACGCCATCGTCACGAATAAAAGTGTCCCGAATCCGGCGACCGCTTCTCCAAAGATGACGGACACGATGAACCCGACGAGAATGGCGAGCAAGATGACAATTCCACCCATCGTTGGTGTGCCTGACTTCTTTTGGTGCCAACCTGGACCTTCGTCACGAATTTCCTGTCCAAACTTTAACTGACGCAATGCCGGAATCGCTCGTGGCATGACGATTAAGACACTTAATAATGAACTGATTAATACGATTAAACTAATTAACATGTTGCTACCTCACTACTCTATTTATTGAACGAGACGCTCAAGCGCCAGTCCTCGAGATGCCTTTAACAATACCACAGTATCTGGTCGCTGATAATGATGAAGAAGTGTCTTTGCCTCTTCAACTGTCGGGACCACGTGGACGTTCACACGTGAATCTTGAATCCCATCCGCAATCCATTTTGCTTTTTCGCCAACGAGAATGCAATCTGTCACTGGGGACGTCACGACGATGCCCACTTGTTTGTGTTGTTCTCGTTCATCGGCACCTAGCTCGTACATGTCACCAAGGACGAGCACACGTTTTGAGAATCCTTCGAGTGACTTGACCGTTTCAATCGCTGCGATCATCGACGTCGGACTCGCATTGTAAGCGTCGTTAATGAGATGTGTTTCCCCGAACATCTGTTTTTCCATCCGCATCGACGTCAACTTGATTCGATCTAGCCCGCGTTGAATCATTACACGACTAAGACCGAATTCCAATCCACATGCAATCGCATAGGCTGCATTTCGAATCTGATGAGCACCTAACACCTTCAGTTCATATAAATCACCGTTGTATTTAAAGATGGATGCATCGAACGTCGTCTCGACCACGTCGATTTTCCCATCGGCCGTTTCAGCATATCCGACCCTATACCCTTGATTTGCGAGAAGCGGTTCATCCGCATCGACAATCAGTCGACCGTCCGGTTTGAGACCCGCCTTGATTTCAAGCTTCGCTTTTGCGATACCCGAACGACCTCCGACTTGCTCACCGTGAGACTCCCCGATATTCGTAACAAAGGCCACGTTCGGTTTAGCGAGTTTCGACAATTGTTCGATTTGACCGAATCCGTTCATGCCCATCTCTAATACAGCGACTTCCGTGTCCCACGGCATTCTGAGCACGGTGAGCGGTAAGCCGACGTCCGAGTTGAAGTTCCCAGCCGTCTTATGTGTTTTATATTTTTCTTCTAAGACGACGGCAATCATATCTTTCGTAGAGGTTTTTCCGTTCGATCCCGTAATCGCGACCACGAGCGGATTGATTTCTTCTAAATAACGGGATGCCACCGTTTGAAGTGCCTCGACCGTCGATTTGACAGGGATGACGAAAAGGTTGTCAGGTTGCGGACGTCCTTCTTCCCAAAACGTGACGATTGCTCCTTTTTCGATTGCTGCATCGATGTAATCATGTCCATCGACACGCGCGCCGACGATTGGGACGAATAGCCCCGATTCATTTTCATCTCTCGAATCCGTAGCGACGCGTTTGACAAGACGCTCGTCGTCTACCTCAATCCCAAACCAAGACGCTAACTTCTGAACTGTCAATTGTTCCATTCATACTTCCTCCTCATACATAGGAAAAGAGAGCCGCAGCCCTCTTGATCTCGTGCGTTAATTCGACGGTGTCTCCAATTTCACTTTCAAGGAGGCACCAGTTTTAACCGGCTTTCCTTTGCCAATCGATTGTGATGTGACAAAACCGGTCCCATCGATTTCTAAATTTAGTTGATAGAGGGTCGCTAAGCGTTTCACATCACGTAGCGACCAACCTTTTAATGTTGGCATCGTAAACGAATTACTCGTTTTTAGCAACAATCTTTCTCCGACAACATATGACTGCCCTTTAACAGGACTTTGTGCTGTCACTTCGTCCCCGTTACCTAACACGATTGGATTAAATGAGTGATCTGTCGACTCTTTCACTGCATCTTCGCGGTTATTACCGATATAAGAAGAAGTCGTCTTCGTCGACGCTTCGACCGCTTTTTCTTGCTTTTCAGGTTCGACACTCCGATAACGTAACGCGACATCCATCACGTCTTTGAAGAGCGGGGCCATGATGCGCGGTCCAGTCGTCGACGAGTCACTGTTTGGTCTATCGACAGCGATGTACATGACGAGTTCCGGATCGTCTTCTGGCGCCATTCCGACAAACGAGTGAATATACTGTCCACTCAAATACTTCCCGTTCTCTGCAATTTGGGCGGTCCCTGTCTTCCCGACGACGCGATAATTGTCTAACGCATACAATTGTCCAGTCCCCACATCGCTGTTCACGACACCGTCCAGTGCTTCACGCGTTTTTTTTGCAGTCTCTGCAGTGATTGGCTGACCAACCTCTTTCGGGTTCGTCGTCCGAATCGTCTCTCCGGTCTCACTATTGACGATTTTTTTAATGACGTGTGGTTGTTTCATCGTTCCATCAGACGCAATCGCTGATGTCGCCTGCAAAATTTGCATCGGTGTCACCGCGGTGGATTGACCCCAGGCCGTAATTAAGACGTTCATCGGACTTTCAAAGTCGAATTGACTATTGACCTCTCCAGGCAAATCGATTCCAGTTCGTTGATCAAACTTGAATGCTTTGAAATAATCCTCATAACGGCCAAGACCGAGTCGTTCGTTCGCTAAAATCGAGAACGCGACGTTTGATGAGTGCCACACCCCTTCTTCCATAGGAATGGTACCCCATCCGGTAATGTTGTAATCATTGAAGACCGTCTTCCCGTATTTGTACGACCCTGATTCATACAGTTCGTTTGGGTTGTATACTCCTTCATTGATTGCAGCCGCTAGCGTAAAGATTTTCATCGTCGATCCTGGTTCAAATCGAGAAGAGACCGAAAAGTTGCTGTACGAAGAAATCTCACGCGTGTTCGGATCAAAAGACGGACGGTCAGATAGGGCGACAATCTCGCCTGTTTTCGGGTCCATGATGATGGCCGTTGCGTGTTTTGGTTCGTATTCCTCATACAATTCGTTCATCTTCGTCTCAAGCAACTGTTGAATACGGTGGTCGATCGTCAATTGGACATCGGCTCCGTCTTCCGGTTCAATCTTCAGCTGTTCGTCACTCGACACGAGTTCACGTCCGGCTAAATCTTTCTCGAATCGATATAATCCGTATGACTCACTTAAAATATCGTTAAGTGACTTTTCAATCCCAAGTTCACCAACGAGTTCGATCCGACCATTTTGGTCAATCTTTTGCGCGTATCCGATGACAGATGAAGCGAATACTTTATTCGGGTAATAGCGCTTCGGTTCTTCGACGAAGGTAATCCCTGGAAGCTCAAACGCTTCGATTTCTTCTTTTTGCTCAACGGTCAAATCACGGCCAGGAACACCGAACTCGATTTGCCCACGGTCGATATTTTGCTCGAGCCGTTTCAATAAATCTGCCTCTGTCATCGGAAGGACCGTCGAAAGTTTTTTTGCGGCCTCGTCAATCTCATCTGGCATGAGCGTTTTCCCTTCGACTCGCTCGCCACCAAGCTTCATTACCGCGACAAGTCGATAGGAAGGGATATTGATTGCGATTGGTTGACCGAATCGGTCATACACCTCGCCCCGCTCTGCCTCCAACGTACTGACTGCTTTCCACCGTTGTTCTTCTGCGAACGCCAGCATGTTCTCACCTTTATACGTATGCGTGAGCGATAAGTAAAGAAACCATCCGACAAAAAATAAAAAGAGCGGGGTGAAGCAGACAATCGCTACCCACGCCACTCTTTTTTTACTCTGTTGTAGAGAATTCATCAATCAATCACCTTGACATTCTTCTCATTGAATTTCATTCCGAGTTTCTCGGCAATCGCGTAAATTCTTTCTGGCGAGCTTAATTGGGCGATTTCATACTTTAGTTCTTCATTTTCTTTTGCAACCCCGTCGACCTGCTGATTAACGGCTGCTGTATCACGCATAATGTTATATGCTTCGTTGTGTTTCGACACCGTGATGCCACCGAACATGACCACTGAACCAATCATTACTGGATACAGGATCGATTCAAACAAGGTCAACGTGCGTCGTTTTGGAACAGGTATTGGTCGTTCTTGCGGAATCGGATTTCGATTCGGTGTAACTTGAGGCTGCAACGCCTTACGGGCAGCTTCTGGCATCAGGTATCCCTCCTACTAGCTAAATTATTTTTGTTTTTCGGCCACTCTCAGTTTAGCTGAGCGTGAACGACGATTATCTTCGAGTTCTCCTTCACTCGCCACGATCGGTTTACGCGTGATGAGTTTGAGCTCGGGTTCGAATTCTTCTGGAATGACCGGCAATCCTGGTGGTAACGGTGGATATTGGCTCCGTTCTTTAAACACTTGCTTACAAATTCGGTCTTCTAATGAGTGGAACGTAATGACACAGATCCGTCCGTTCACTGCGAGTAAATCGATTGCATCTTGAACGGCACGGTCGAATACGTTCAACTCGTCATTGACGGCAATTCGAATGGCTTGGAACGTCCGCTTCGCCGGATGACCGCCCTTGCGTCGTGCTGGTGCAGGAATCGCTTCTTTAATCAAGTCGACAAGCTCGAACGTCGTCTCAATCGGTTTATCAACACGAGCTTTCTCAATTTTTCGTGCGATTTGTTTTGAAAACTTTTCCTCCCCGTATGTAAAGAAAATACGAGCAAGTTCCCCAAACGACCATTCATTCACAACATGATAGGCTGAAAACTCCCGTGACCGGTCCATTCTCATATCGAGTGGTGCGTCATAATTGTAACTGAATCCACGTTCTGCCTCATCTAGCTGTGGCGAGGAAACGCCTAGGTCGAATAGTACACCGTCCACTTTCATGACACCATGTTGCTGAAGTTCTTCTTTCAAGTGAACGAAGTTGCTCTTTATAAACGTCACACGGCCTTCATAAGGAGCCAATCGCTCTTTCGCATGCGCGAGTGCGACGTCATCTTGGTCGAATGCATATAGTTGACCCGTCGTTAGACGCTTTGCGATTTCTTCACTATGACCCGCTCCACCTAACGTACAATCCACATATACCCCATCTGGTTTGATGTTCAATCCCTCGATGGACTCCATTTTTAAAACCGTTTCATGCTCAAACATTCAAAAAACCCTCTCAACCTACATATTTCAACTGTATTATTACACTTACTTTATCATAAAAATGTCAAGGTCCGTACAGGTTTTTAGCGAAAAGAGGAAACAAAAAGGTAACAACAAAAAAAACTCCTGACAAATGTCAAGAGCCCATATGAAATATGTTATACAAGGAATAAACAACGCTCCGCTTCTGAGTCTTCATAAACTGGTTTCAACCGATGAAAAACGTCTAGACCGTGACGGTTTAAAATCGGAACCATCGATAAAATACGCTCTTGAGGAGCATCCATCGGGAACAGTCGGGTCGAAAGATGAATCCGCCGGGCGTTCAATCGATATTGATTCCGTTTCGCTTCAGCACGCATCTCATCTGCCAACTGCTCGAGAACATGTTTCGACTTCGATTCGAATCGTCTTCCGTGCTTACTTGCTTCCTGACTGACCGCTTCCGTGAGCGTCCGATATGCATACAACTTCGCTTCGAACGATTCATCATCAAATGGATAGTCCGGTAGTGGCTGTTTCATATATTCCTCTAAGGTCACGCTTTCTTGTCGTAATTTTTTTTCATCATTTCTCGACACGATCACGCCACCAAGACGTGGGAGGAGAAGCGGCATCTTCCATCCGAGCTCATGGAATAACGGACGTAGTTGCAACCAGTAAGCGATTTCGCCGGGACCACCGACGTACCCAAGTGTCGGAAACAAATATTCCTGCATGAGCGGGCGTGAGACCACATTGTTTGAAAAACGTTCCGGGTGCGCTTCTATTTCACTGAGCAACTCTGTCTCCGTGAATCGATGTCCACGTTTGGTCGTATACACCCCATCAATTTTTGTGAGCAACTCACGCGTGCCGTCATGATAAAACAGATGTGCCGCCTCTTTATTTAATTCTACTGACGGCATTCCTTCTTCATAGGAATGGGCGAGCGTATGCTGGAGCGCGTCTTGATGTTCGATGAGACGTCGGAACATCGGACGTTCGAGTGCACGGACGTCTTGAGTATGTGGATCAAATAACAAAAAATCAGTTCCTACGAATCGACGCATCATCCTACCAAAAAACTGAGCGAAAGAATGGCTCATTTGAATAAGGTCGATTAACTCATTGTACAAATCAGAGGTATACTGGGTCTCCGTCTCGTTCAATAGTAACTGCTGCGCCATTTGAACAAGCTCGAGTTTTAGACGATCGAACTCCAGTTCCCCTACGGAAGCTTTTCCTGCTAGCGGAATTGTGGACAAAGCATCTTTCTTTAAAGTTCTCGAAAACGTCTGGGTCGTGAAAACATGATTGATTTCAGCGAAGTCATGGTCCTCCGTCGCCATCCAAAAAATCGGAAGGACCGGCTTTCCTAGTTTTTTCTCTGCCTGCTTCGCCCGTTTGATGACTGCCAACAGTTTGTACACAGCAAACAAAGGTCCACCGAATACGCCAACCTGCTGTCCCGTCACCATGACGTATGCTTCTCGCTGTTCGAGTAGATCAAGGTTCGCTACTAGTCGATCCGATAGTTCCCCAAACTGCCGTTGCTGCTGTTTTAAAATATGGACAATCTCATGCAAATGTTCATAGGAGCGTCCCGTAATCTCCTGCGCACGTTTCTCGACCTCATCCATGCCTCGATAATCGAGCCAACGCCCGTACCCATGCTCCACTTGAATCATCGGAGATGTGGGTGTATATAGGGCATCAAATGCTTCTACTTTCACGAATAACAACTTCCTTTCAATCAATCAACGAATCATTTCTCGAGCCACACCGATTGCGAATAAAATCGCATGTGTCGGCACAAGGAGCAAAAAGAGCAAACGCCAGCCGTGGACAAACATCTTTGTAAACAATACTTCCTCGTATCGAATCCGTTGCCAGATTGCATTGATTGGAAAAATGGCACAACAAATAGCAAGGAATAAAAGAAACACTTCCGTCCCGACGATAGCCTCGAGTAAAACGCCACATGCATAAAACCATAGGAGAACTCCAGTATCACAGGCGAGTTTAAATGAGTTGATTGATTTCGGCATAATTTTTCTAAGTATCATATACACCATAAACCATAAGATGAGTGGAAATGAAACGATATACACTAACACGATGCGCTCGCTCCTATAATCAATTTATGTAGCAGTGGAATGACGGTGAGTGAATTCTGCGTCAGAGCGGCTTTTTCAATCACCGGCTTTAAAATTGCATCCACTTCTGTTGGCCTACCTTCTTCAATGTCTCGAAGCATCGAGGAACGGTTCTCCGCGGTGCTTGCGATGATTGACTCAATGTATGTGTATGGGACTTGTTGCGGAAACAACGGCGTCAACTCACGATAAATTGACTGCGCAATCTCACGATATGGAGAGTTAACGAGTGCTCCATTCGGGACACGACATAATGCTGTGATGGGATTGATGATGGCATTGGCGAATAGCTTTTCGATGACGACTTGTTCGATATCCTCTTCCCACACAAGCTGGAGCGGACTCTCTTTAATCTGAATCGGGGGAAGACCTGTCGAACTTCCGATTCGAATACGTCCGAGTCCTCGGTGTTCTATCCCGCCCCTTGATTTCGTCACACCGTGTTCGACGATTCCCAAATGAAAGCCTCGGCGTTTCGCATAGTCAAGATGTGCGATCCCATTTGAACAAATGAAGACCGGCACTTTTCCTGTCAGTCGCTCCGTAGCTCCCTCTACTTGATGGGCTTTTGTCGTGACAAAGAAGATGTCCTCGTCGGTCTCTTGTAACGTCTCGCTAGACTTGAGAGATACATGCGCTGATCCATTCGTCATACCTGTCCTCGTAATGGATAGCCGCTCGTCGGGTGATGATATGTTTCGTCCATAGACTGTCACCTCATAATCATCAGCAAGTAAGGATGCCATCAATAGTCCGACCGCTCCGTTTCCGATTATCCCGATACGTTTGATGGAGTTCATAGTTGCCCTCCTCCTATAAAAACTATTTTCGCACAAAAAGTTTACCACATCTTTTCGCTATGACCCAAAAATCGCAAACAAAAAAGAAGCGACCTGAAATCAGATCGCTTCTTCTCGCATTATTTGCTTGTTACTTCTTTACCGTTGTAATGTCCGCAAGATTTGCAAACACGGTGTGAAAGTTTCATTTCCCCACAGTTCGGGCACTCGTTCATACCAGGTACGTTGAGTTTGAAGTGAGTACGACGAAGACGTTTGCGAGTTTTCGACGTTCTACGGAATGGTACTGCCATCGTTGTCCACCTCCTTGAAAAGTTAACCTTCCTCGTTCTCTTTTTTCGAGAACAGGTCAGCCAGTCCCGCGAAGCGCGGGTCAATTTTTGGTTGGGTTTCGGGCTGATCGTCAGTGAGCGTCCAGCCTTCTCCTTCAACCTGAGTTTTGTCTGTTTCGTTCCCGTAAACTTGCATCGGGACGTCTAACATGATGAGCTCTTTTACAATCGGTACAAGACTGATCGTATTTCCTTCTGGCAAATTCACGTCATCGAATTGCTCCGTATAACGCCCATTCTCCAAAAAGAAAGGCTCGAGCGATTCAATATCGAATTCATAAGTGACATCTTCTAACGTTCGCGCATCTGGCAACGTCAGGTCACCTTGAATCTTCAGATTGAATGTAACTTGATTAGATGTGAACGATGCATCCCCGTGCACATGCACCGGGCGAATCGAACGGATATCCGGATGGAGCTGAGTCAGCTCTGGTAGTTCTACCATCTCATCGATTGTAAAACCGTCACCCTGGTTTCGGAGCTTAAGTAGCTGTGCAATAGACCATTTCATCCGAATCACCTCAATTGCAACAATATGAATTATAGATAGGCCAACTTGTTTTGTCAATGTTTTTTCTTTACACTAAAATCAGTTGACGACGGCGCTTTGCCAAAGCGTACTTACTCATCT
Organism: Exiguobacterium sp. s57; assembly: GCF_018617685.1. Lineage (NCBI taxonomy): Bacteria > Bacillati > Bacillota > Bacilli > Caryophanales > Exiguobacterium > Exiguobacterium sp. s57. Next base: position 32,586 of record NZ_JACSKR010000001.1, on the reverse strand, counting down.
TACACCAATCCATACGACAATGCAAAGGAGTAAATCATGCAAAAGACGGCCATTATTGCAGAGTACAACCCATTTCACAACGGGCACTATTACCAAGCGCAAACTGCACGTCAAGAAACAGGGGCTGATATCATGATTGCCATCATGAGTGCACAGTTCACTCAACGAGGAGAACCAGCCTCGTTCGATAAGTGGAAACGGGCAAAAGCGGCCGTCGAGAGCGGTGGCATCGACCTTGTCATCGAACTGCCGACCCAATATGGTGTGCAGCGCGCCGACCGTTTCGCCACAGCCGCTGTCTCAATCGCAGAACAACTCGGTTGCCAAACCTTATCGTTCGGGAGCGAGAGCGGTGATGTCGATGCTATTCTTCATGCAGCACGAGCAGACGTCGAAGAGATGGCGATATATAAAAAGGAACTCCGTCAAGCGCTACAAGCAGGTCATTCATCTGCACAAGCTTCGAGTCGTGCGTTTCAGACCGTCTATCCTACATTTGATTTGACTCGCCCTAATAATATTTTGGCCTATCATTACGCCAAAGCGGCGAAGACGATTCAGTTGCACACGGTCAAACGACTAGGTGCGGATTATCATGATCCTTCATTGGCGGACGTCATGTCAGCGACAGGCATTCGGGCACATTACTTGGACTCTGGAGAAGTTCGTGCCGTGCCAAAAGCGACAGAAGCGATGTTTCGGACGCAATCGATGACCCATTGGGAATTGTATTGGCCAGTCTTGCAATATAAACTTCGAACACTTCCACTCACCACGCTAACTGAACTCGTAGGGATTGATGCATCTCTCGCACCGCGGCTTATACGTGCAGGATTAGAGACGTCTTTTGACCAGGCCCTTACTGCCGTCTCGACACGTCGTTACACGCGTACCGCGATTCAACGGGCATTTGTGTCAGTTCTGCTTCATTGGTTAAAAGAGGAAGTACCGACACTTTTTGAAGATGTCCCATACGTGAGACCGCTCGCATTTAATGAAATTGGGCGACTTGCGCTACGAGATGTGAAACAAGACCTTCCAATCGTCAGTAAGTTCGATGCACGTCTCGACTTCGAAGCCCGTGTAACCGAAGCGTATCGACTCCCTCTTCAAAACGATGAGTTGATTGAACATCGCCAACGCCCTCAGTTCATTTCTTCTAAATAACGAATCGCATCTTCGGCCGTCTTCACAGGGACAACTTCGATGTCACTGTCGAGACGGTCTCGCGATTCAAGCGCTTCTTCATAGTTCGAACCAGATGGGACAAAAAAGACTTCCGCGCCTTCTTCATCGGCCGCGACGATCTTCTGCCACGCGCCCCCAATCGGTCCGACATTTCCTTCCTCATCGACCGTTCCCGTTCCGGCAATCCGTTTGCCATTCGCCAAATCACCCGTCGTCAATTGATCATAAATTTCAAGCGTGAACATCAATCCTGCGGAGGGTCCTCCGACATTCGTCAAGGACACATTCACTTCAGGGTTGGCTGTGATTTCCTGCACGGGAAGGGGCTCGTATATCCCGATTCCGACCCGATCGCCGCTCTGGTCAATCGGTTGAATGAGCGTTTTGACGATGCGCTCTTCCCCGTCTCTCTCAATCGTCAATCTCACTTCATCACCTGCATCAAATTCCATCACCCGCTTTAAAAAGTCTCCGCGTGTTGCAAAAGACATCCCGTCAATTGCGGTGATAACATCTCCGGGCTTTAATATATTGGCAGCGAGCGACCCTGGAATCGGTGCGGACACATAGATTCCATCAAAGTCGACTGTCACTTCCTTGCCAGCGAGTTTATAGGCATATTGAATCGCTGCTTGTTGCGACGAATCCATTAATAATTTCTGACGACGGTCGTAATCTGCTTCGCTTTCACCGTCATATAAATAGCGACTAGATAAATTTGCTTCCGTGAACGGTGTGATCCAACTTTCTACTAACCAAAAAGGTGTCGCGCGTCGTTGGGAGATCGTCACCATCATCAGTTCCCCTTCATCCTTTACGCCGCCTTGGACAGTCAGGAACTCTTCAATCGAGGTCGCTGCTCCAGGTGAGGAGATGTAGTAAGGGAGCGGTACGAAAAGAAAGAGCAGCACTGTAACAAGTAGACCGAGACCAATTTTTAACGATTTCATTGTCCCGAGCTCACTTGATATTTTTTCCGTAACGCCACTTCGACTTGCTCCGGTACGAGCTCACTGACCGACGCACCGTATTTCGCCACTTCTTTGACGATGGACGAGCTGAGGAACGAATATTGACTATTCGTCATCATGAATAACGTCTCTACGTTCTCATTCAACTTTTTGTTGATTGATGCGATTTGAAGCTCGTATTCAAAATCCGATACCGCACGAAGCCCACGGACAATCGTCGCCGCTTCCCGCTCTGCAGCATACTCGACAAGTAATCCACCGAACGCATCGGCCGACACGTTTGGAAGATGTGTCGTCACATCTCGTATAAGTCCTAATCGTTCTTCCACATCAAACAGTGGGGCCTTGCTTGAATTCTCAAGGACGGCGACAATGACCTCGTCAAAAATGGCCGCCGCTCGTTCAATTATATCTAGATGTCCGTTCGTGATGGGGTCAAAGCTGCCCGGACATATCGCAATTCGTTTCATTCGTTTCACTCCTCAATCGATGCATACTCATAAAAACTGATGGTGATCACATCTGAGTATCGCTGTTCTTTAATTCGTTCAAATCGTCCCACTCGCTCCGGTAACGTCACGTCACTACCATGTTCACAGACGATTACGCCGATATCGATCAACATGTCAGACTCATCGATTAGTTGTAAGAACGCAACGTGTTCTTCCGCATGATAGGGAGGGTCCATAAAGATGAGTTTGAAAGATTCCTGTTTCAGTTTGAGCTGCTCGAGCACAGCTTTGGCATCTTGACGATATACCTTCCCTTTCTCTTCATAATGGGTCGTCTGTAAATTCTCTTGAATCGTTTGGACGGCTTTCGGTTGACGGTCGACGAAAATGACTTCGTCACAACCTCTCGATAATGCCTCGATTCCTAGTCCTCCGCTACCCGCGTAAAGGTCTAGCGCTTTCCCCCCGGAAAAATAAGGTCCGATGATGTTAAATAATGACTCTTTCACTTTGTCCGTCGTCGGCCGCGTAGCCGTGCCCGGGACCGCCTTCAATCGGGTCCCTTTTCGTTCTCCAGATATGACACGCATGTCTTTCCCTCCAGCAGAAAAGATGAAGGTGACGCCACCTTCATCTTTTTGATTATTTCAATTTTGTCTCGTACGTTTCTGAAACGAACGGACGCTCACTCCGAACGACCGCTTCCACGAATGGCAGAGCCTTCACTTGTTCGATTACGGTTTCATAACCTTCGAGGTCCGTGTAAAGAAAAGCATACTTCTCTCGTTTCGAGACAAAGTACAGGTTTGCATAACGTCTGAGTGCCTTCAATTGTTTCAAGGAATTCACATATACGACGATACCAATCCGTTCATTCAACTTAGACGGCGCATCCACAACTTCCGCCTCCTCCGCAACTGCCCCCTCCGGAACATCCACCTTCGTCAAAGAATGGGTTGCCGGTCGGGACTTTGATTTTAGGAGAGACTGAATGAGCCAATAGTTCACTCACTTCCCCTAACAACTTATCCAAGTTTCGTTCCGCTTTTTTGAACGCCGCAATTTCCGGCTGAACGTCGAGACGACGTTTGATGAGATGCATCTCTTTTTTTATGCGGTCATGATCCGGATGATGTTTCCCGAAACGTTGGACATATTCGTAATCTTCTTTCATCTTTAAAAACTCGCGCTCGATTTCCTTGGCTTCCTGCGATGTGCGCCGTGCAGCTTTCGTTTGAATATATGTTTGAAACGATTCGCTTGCTTCAATCAAATCGGTCAATTCTTCTGTTTGATCGAGCAGGGCAATCGTCTGTTCAGTGATTATCATACCCCTCACCCTTTCTGCCATGATTTTACCACAATTGTTTCCCTATGTAAGCAATCCACACTATAATTGAATGTGACCGCAAGGCGTTCAATGTAGAAAGGAAGTGAAGAGACGCACCATGTGCGTCTGTATATGAAAAAAGTTTCTTTTAATATGATTCGATCAGCCGGCATCAAGACGGCTTATGCGAAACCCGAATATTATTTCGACCAACTCGACAAGGTACGCGCTGCCGACCTCGTCTTGTTCCCCGAGTATTGGATGGTCAATTCCATCATCTATGGGATGAACAAAGCCATTTTCCCGTCTCCTGCGACATATCACCTCGGTCACGACAAAATCGAGATGACGCGTGCATTTAAAGCGACGTATCCTCATCGCATTCCGAAGACGTTGATTTACGGAAAAAACCCATACACAATTGAACGCGTCTTGGAAGAGTTCCACTATCCGTTCGTCGCCAAAAAAGCCAAGTCCTCGATGGGTCAAGGCGTATGGTTGATTAAAAACGACCAGGACTGGTTAGAATACGTCGAGAAACATGATACGTTCTACGTACAAGAGTTTATTCCGAATGATCGTGACTTACGCGTTATCGTGATTGGAGAAGAAGTCGTCGGTGCCTACTGGCGTGTCAGTGAGGCCTTTTTAAACAACGTCGCCCAAGGAGCCAACTTTTCGTACGAAGACATCCCGGAAGACGTCGTCAAAGAAGTTCAAACGATTGCGAATACGTTATCCATCAATCACGCGGCGTTTGACGTCATCGTGACGGAAGACGGATTTTATATTTTGGAGTTCAACGTCTTTTTCGGTTCAGAAGGACTGCTTCCGCTCGGTGTAAAACTTCCCCAAAAAATCGAGGAATACTTAAATACACTTGGTTGATTAATCGTTCATCTTTTTTTCACAATTTGAACACACGTTATTCCAAGAACGTTTTTGAATATGGTATGATGACATATGAGGTTTATTCGAAAAGGGGGATTATGATGAAATTTGAGCAGTTCCACATCGAGGGAAAAGAAATCCGTTTTGGTTTGCTCGAGACGATCATGGATCATCATCATTTCATCCGTGAAGGTGCTTGGGACTACGAGCGTGCCACGTATGATATGAAATATGAGAAACAATCGACCGGCGAAACATTCTATCTTCGCTTACCTGTATACGCGATCGAAGGTCAAATCGAGGATCGTCACGCTGTCGTAAAAATGCTCACACCGATTTTAGGAAAGCATTATTACCCACACGGTGTTGAATACGATGAAGTCTTCCCAGAAGAAATCGTCCGCGACTGCGAACGTCGTCTAAAGGCACTCGCAGAAACACTAGAAGTCAAACCCCTTGCATAAGCGAAGGGGTTTTTCTTATGGTCTCTTATGGTCTCTTATGATCTGAGATGAAAGTCGAACAAGGACTTTACGCCGACAGGTCCTCTGACTGAAGGATGGAACAACCTTTACTCTCATAATACACAATCATACCCTCAATCTTTTTCAAATCGTAACTCGAGATGCAATCTGATAGAACACTGACCTCATAGTCGGACTTCCGCAGATTGTAGCAAGTCGACTTCATACAAGCAGTAGCATCAGCACCAGTGATATAGAAGGTATCGATGCCATTTTGTTCAATAAACGTCGCAAACGCCTCGCTCGTCAAGGCGTTGCCCTTGTATTTCGTGAACACGTGGTCGGACATGATTTTCAAATCTGGTGCTAATTCCGCTCCTCGCGTCCCTGTTTTAAAAGTTCTAGTCCCTGCTGATAAATTTTCATGTCGGATATAGACGATATGTAACTTCTTTGCGACCGCCCAGTCAATCGCTTTGTTAATGTTGTCGATGATTGCTTTATAATTTTTTGTGATGTCATTTTGAATATCAATGACGACCAACGCATGATTCTGCATGTTCCATCCTCCTCCAATATTAAAAAAACGAACATTAGTTCGTCTTACTTCACATCATAACAAAATTCACTTCTGGAAGATATAGTCATGATCAACATAGCGTCTAGCATATAAAAAAGGGAGACCCTTTACGGGTCCTCCCTTCGGTCATATCGCTATGATGCTCAACGTCACATCGACCTGACCGAGTAATAAATCAAATTGGTCTCGGACATAGCGGTACAATCGCTCTGCCTCGACGAGTGATAATGGTGCAATGATTAGATAATCATAGTGGTCTTTCGAGCGAGAGACGACTTTCACTTCTTTCAAGCCAAATTCAATGGCGCTACAGGCAATCAAATCTTCAATCGCCCGTTCCGCGATCGTCACGTCTCCGTATGAATAGTCATTCCCAATCACAGCCATCGTATCATTCATGGTGATCACTCCTTTTCATTCGCGAGCACTTTCACGTCCTCCATGATAGATTCGATATCGACCGGGTCATCCCCTGCCGTTGCCATCTGAGCGACAGCACGTACATCATGGTGACGGTCGATGACGTACATCGTCGTCGCGTGCGTCACGAGTCCACTGTTCGCCTTGGAATAATAAAATTGAAGTTGACGCGTGATGCGGTCGATGTCGACCTGGTCTCCCGTCAACATCTTCCATCCCGTCGGCTCCGCTTGGAACGCCTCACCATAGTTTTTAAGTACGGGCACGGTATCCACGTCCGGGTCGACCGTGATGGCGACGAGTTCTACGTCTGAGCCGTATAAGTTCTCATCTTTTAATTCTTTTTCGAGCTTCATGAAGTCACGTAACGTGAGCGGACAAATATCTGGACAGTTCGTGTAAAAGAACGTCACGATTTTCACTTTTCCATTATCGGAATTGTACGTCTCTTCATTTAATGCGTTCGTCAATGTGAACGGGGTTGGCTCTTGAATGACGGGTAGGTCGTCTTGATTGAAGAAAACAAAATACACGGCTACTCCGATGACAACAAGCGTCAAGACGGTCAAACCGACCGTCATATAGCTATTCCGTTTCATACAGCTCTCCCTCTCTATAAATCATCCTCCGATTATCGCGCGGAATACGTTCGTCGTTTCACCAGGGTCATATGCCACATAGAGAAGAATGTAAACCGTCACACCCGTAATAGCCGTAAAGAACCAGACGACTGAAGCTTTTGGTCCAATCTTACGGTGTTTCTCGATTTTATTTTTATAACCGAGATAGAGCGTGATCAATCCGAGGACACCACCTGTTGTCGCGAGAAGGATATGGAAAATCATAAACCCGAGATAGAATGGTTTCACTGAATCCGGTCCTCCGAATGCCGTGTTTCCGACAAAAATGGTACGCGAGACGTACAGGATGAAGAACGTCGTCGCTGCAATCGCGGCAGCCGTCATCACCTTTTTATGTTTTTCAATGTTGCTGCGGTCTTTTGCGATAATCACCCATCCGATGGCGACTAGAATCGCACTGATGACGATGAATGACACACTAATTAAGGCAAGATAGTTCATCAACGTTTCCCCTTTTGTTCTGTTTAATTTTTCTCATTTGTTTCTTGCGGAGTGAATGACATGCCTTCATCGAGAGCAAGAGATTTCGTCCGACGCACCCAGCCGAAGAACGTCCAGCCGAAGAAGAAACCATACACGATTTCTTGACCGAGTTTCATGAGAACCCCACCGAAACGTTGGTCTTCGAGCGCGCTATTCGTCGCTCCCATTAACGCCTCTAAATCGATTCCGGACACGTCACCGTTCGGTAGACAGTATCCAAGGACCGTCGCAAACGTCTGCGGATCCGTATACGCATTATAAAGCGTCGTTTGACTAAAGATGATGAGCGCACAGGCCGGTGTCAACAAGACCCCGTTGGCGATAATATATACCATTCGTTTCAAATCGGACATTCCTTCCTCTTCGTCTGAGACGAGCGGAACGATGACCGGATACCACATCGTCAAACTAAAGACGACTAGTGCACCGTGGAAGATCCGGTGAACGCCATAATTCGTCAAGACGTAGTCGAATACGACCGGCATATGGTAAATCGAGAACAATGCGTTGAATAAAATGAGCGCAATCAGTGGCGTCGTTAAAAACTTAAACATCGGTCCAATGAACTTGAAGCTAAGTACTTTTTCAAACACCCAGTACGGCAGACCGTAAACGACGAGTGCCGGTGCTAAAATGTAGACGAGCACCATCTGGAACATATGCACCGATAAAATGATATGTGCCATGACATCGATTGGACTTCCAAAACCGATGTAATACAAGACAATGGCAAACAACATACTAAACTTTTGTAACAACGTGGTCGAGGCATATCCTCGCTTCGCCATTCTCTCTGTCACGACGGCGTATAATACATAAATCCCGACCATGAGCAATCCGAACAGCGGACTCCATAACGTGAGCCAATCAAATTGATTGAGCAGCTCCGACGTATTCCAGAGCATCCGTTCACCCCTTTTCTTTCTCTCCCTAACCTTTGAAACCGTTCACTTCAAGATTACTATTCATTCATTTTTGAAGTAAAGGAAAAAGGACCGAATCATCCGTGTTTCCACAGATGTTCAATCCTTTGTCACAATTACCAAATGAGTAAGCGTAGTGCAGCTACCGTGATGATAGCAATAAAGATGCCTAACCACATCATACCGACGATCCATGTGTTCCCACGGTTATTCATATGCATGAAGATATATAACTGTAGAAAGACTTGAATGACTGCCAAGATGATCAAGAAGCCACCTGCTGCCCAAACTGGCATGAGTTCCGCATAAACGGCACCGAATGCCACGAACGTGAGTAAAATCATCATCGCAAAACTAATCAATTGAAGCTGATACTCACGCTTTGATTCTGCTTTTACTTCTAGCTCTAATTGTTTGTGTGATTCGTTCATAGCTCGTTTTTCCATATTAGTTCACCATCCCTAAGAGGTAGACGATTGAGAAGATGAAGACCCAAACAACATCGATGAAGTGCCAGTATAGACTTGATACATAAAACTTTGGTGCGTTGTATACATCAATCGGACGGTTCCAGTTACGAATCAAGAGCGTCGTAATCCAAAGGAGACCGAACGTGACGTGCGCTCCGTGGAAGCCGACTAACGTGTAGAAGGCTGAACCGAATGCGCTCGACGTGAACGTGTGACCAATGTGGTAGTAGTGAATGAACTCGTAAATCTCCGCACCAAGGAATCCAGCACCAAGAAGGAGTGTCACAATCAACCAAAGCTTCATCCGTCCTGGATTGTTTGCTTTCATGTTCATCATCGCAAGGACACTTGTGAGTGAACTTGTGAGGAGGAGCATCGTCATGATGAAGACGAGCTCCATTTCAAAGATATTATACGAGCGTAATTCCTCTGGCGCACCAGAGTTCAAGAGACCAACGTATGTTCCAAAGAGCGAGGCGAAGAGGACTGTCTCACCACCAAGGAAGAACCAGAAAGCCACATATTTATTTTTCCCTTCCAGCGTTGCTTTCTCTGGATTGGCCGGGATACCGGTCACTGGGTGTTTTTCAACTGTATGTGCCATTTATTGTTCTCCTTTCTCACGAATCGCTTTCAAGTCTGCTTCGACTTGTGACTTCGGAATGTAGTAGCCGTGATCGTCAATCCAAGAACGTAGGAACATCGAGACGAACGTCATCGCTAATCCAAATCCGATCAATGACCAGCCGACAACTGTGTTATCCATCTGGAAGATGGCACCGAGTCCTGCGATGAAGAGGCCGAGTGACATGAAGAACGGAATGAGCGAGTTGTTCGGCATGTGGATGTCCGAAACTTCTTCAGCGACTGATACGCGTTTGTTACCAGCCATCTTCTCAAGCCAGAACGTATCAAGTCCTTTGACGAGTGGTGTTTGTGCAAAGTTGTACTCTGGAGTCGGGACAGGAAGTGTCCACTCAAGCGTACGTCCGTCTTCCCAGTGGTCTGGTTTGACGCGTTCTTTAGACAAGAAGGCTTTCACAACGGCGATGAGCAAGATAATCGTTGACACACCCATGAAGAATGCTCCGATTGTCGAGAGTAGGTTGAGCGTATCCCAACCTTGACCACCGAGGTATGTGAAGACTCGACGTGGCATACCGAACAATCCGAGGAAGTGTTGCGGGAAGAACGTCAAGTGGAATCCGATAAAGAACAACCAGAACTGCCAGTATCCAAGCTTTTCAGAAAGGGCTTTTCCGAACATGAGCGGGAACCAGTAGTAAAGTCCTGCGAAGAGACCGTATACAACCCCACCTACGATAACGTAGTGGAAGTGAGCGACAACGAAGTAGCTGTCGTGGTATTGATAGTCAGCCGGTGCGACTGAAAGCATAACTCCTGTCATCCCACCTACGAGGAATGAAGGAATGAACGCGACTGAGTAAAGCATGGCGACGTTGAATTTAATTTGACCGCCCCATAGCGTGAAGAGCCAGTTAAAGATTTTAACACCGGTCGGTACGGCGATGGCCATTGTCGCAACAGCGAAAATCGAGTTGGCGACTGGACCGAGACCGACTGTGAACATGTGGTGAACCCAAACCATGAACCCAAGGAAACCGATGAGCATTGTCGCGAAGACCATCGTCGTGTAACCGAAGAGGCGTTTACGCGCAAATGTCGGAATGATTTCCGAGAAAATACCGAATGCCGGTAAGATCAAAATGTATACTTCCGGGTGACCGAAGATCCAGAAAAGGTGTTCCCAGATGACTACGTTCCCGCCAAGTGCCGGGTCAAAATAGGCAGCTCCGAAGAGTCGCTCGAACATCAACATGAACAATCCGACCGTAAGTGGTGGGAATGCGAAGACGATCAATGCCGATGCAACGAAAGTCGTCCATGTGAAGAGTGGCATGCGCATGAGTTTCATTCCTGGCGCACGCATGTTCAAGATTGTGACGAGGAAGTTAATCCCGGCCATCAATGAACCAAAACCTGAAATTTGAAGACCGAGGGCGTAGAAGTCTACCCCTGTCGCTTCCGGTTGTGTTGAGAGCGGCGCATAAGCTGTCCAACCTGCGTTTGGTGCTGCTCCGAAGAACCAGCTCAAGTTGAGCATGACTCCACCGAAGAAGAATAACCAAAATCCTAATGAGTTAATGAACGGGAACGCAACGTCGCGTGCCCCGATTTGAAGCGGTGTGACCGCGTTCATGAAGCCGAATAGCATCGGCATCGCCGCTAGGAAGATCATCGTCGTCCCGTGCATCGTAATCAATTGGTTAAATGTCTCACCGCTGACAAAGTCGTTCATTGGTTTAACGAGTTGCCAACGAATCAGTAATGCTTCAATTCCACCGAGAAGGAGGAAGAAGATTCCTGAAAACAAATACAAAATACCGATTTTTTTGTGGTCAACCGTCGTAATCCAATCCATGATGCCATTGTATTTACGCGATTGCTGCATTGCAGTGGTCTGTGCCACGTGAAATCCCCCTTTTCCCGTTAGTCAATCTTCTGCTCATACAAGAAGTCAACGAGTGCGTCTAATTCTTCGTTGCTGATTTGACCTTCATTGAAACCTGGCATGAGAGCCCCTTGTTTCTTCTCTTGCGGGTCACGAATCCACTCTTTCAAGTTGTCCTCGTTGTTTTCGAGGTAACCTGCGAGCCATTCCCGATCACCGAAGTTCGTTAAACTTGGTGCCACTTTACCGCCGCCGTGACAGCTCAAGCAACTTTCGACATACACTTGTTCACCTGTCGTCAAGTTCGTGTTGTCTGCGACGAGGTTCTCACCGTTATCGTCTTGCTTGGCTTTCATGTCAGCGAGCCATTGATCGTATTCTTCTTGCTCGAGCGCGATGACTTTAAAGTCCATAAGGGCATGTGACGGACCGCAAAGCTCAGCACATTTTCCATAGTAAGTACCTGGTTCATTTGCATGCAACCACATTTCGTTATCAAGTCCTGGGTTCGTATCTGTCTTACCAGATAAAGCTGGTACCCAGAATGAGTGAATGACATCTTTAGACGTCAAGTTGATGCCGACTCGTTTTCCGACTGGAATGACGAGCTCTTGCCCTGTCACTACACCTGCCTCTGGATATTCGAACTCCCACCAGTACAAGTTTGCTGTAACATTGATTTCTTCTTCTTTTTTCGCTTCTTTCGCTTTCGCGAGTTCGACAGTCGTCGTGATTGTCGGAACAGCGAGAATGATGAGAAGGATAATCGGAACGACTGTCCAAATCATCTCAAGTGTACTGCTACCTTCAACTTGCTTCGGAATCGATTCGTCTTTCCGACGGAACTTCATGAGCACGTACACGTAAATGACCGAGACGATGATGAGTACGAAGAGCATGATCGCCAAACTGATGAGAATGATGCGGAGCTGAAGCTCAGCCCCTTCTCCCATCGGCTTCAATGCAGACAATCCCTCTTGACCGCAACCTGACAACAGGACTGCGAACATCATCATCGGGACGATGCCAAACAGAAGCTTCTTAAATGATTTCACAACAATCCCCACTTTCTCCCAAAATGATGTGTAATGGTTTTCTATATAGTGAGTGCGGTCACCAAAGTGCTGTCAAAATCAGCGCGATAATCCACACGACTAAATAAATTAATGAATAGAAGAACATTTTGTTTGCCCACTTGATTTCATCCTCGGCGTTGAATCCTTTCAACCCGAGATACAACCAATAGCCCCCTAAACCGGCTGCGACTGTCAAGTAAACAAGACCGTAATGCATAAATAAGAGCGATGCTGGAATTAGCGTCGCAATCCACCAGATGATTTGCCGTTTCGTGATGGCAAATCCGTTCACGACCGGAAGCATCGGAATGCCTGCCGCTCGATACTCTTCCGTGCGTCGCATCGCGAGCGCTAGGAAGTGCGGTGGTTGCCATAAAAACATGACAAGGAACATGAGCCACGCATCGATATGAAGTGTCGGATCAAGCGCTGCCCAACCGATGAGCGGTGGAACGGCTCCCGAAATACTCCCGACGACCGTATTGAGCGTACTCGTACGCTTAAGCCACATCGTATAAATCACGACATAAAAAAATGCCCCGATTAAACCGAATACTGCAGCGACGTACGATACAAGGAGCAATAACAGTGTTCCAATCGCAAGTTGTGTCAATCCGAGGAGTAAGATTTTCTCCCCTGAAATCTTGCCGGTTACACTCGGTCGATTGTCCGTACGATCCATTAAGTAATCGATATCTCGGTCCACGAAGTTGTTTAGGTAACAACTCCCCGAAATCACGAGTGCGCTTCCTAACATCGTTAATAAGAGCTGTGGCCAAACTTCAAACAAGTAAAGTACTGGCGTATCGCTCTGATACGTCGCTGCCACGAAGAATCCCGCAAACACCAACAACAGGTTGGCACGAACGATTCCCATTTTCGCTAAGGCGACGTAATCTCGAAATGACGTTGACTCTGTATATTCTAACTCTACCGTCATTCCTGGGTTGACTTTTGTCATACTGACCCCCCCACATAATCACGAAATCCTCGCATTCTCTTCACAGAAAAAACACAATATGAACAAAATACACTTAACTCTCTACAAAGATACCATATTTCTTTATAAAATACGCCTTTTATGCTTGTGAAATAGCGAGTTTTTTGTGTCGATAGTGTGATATTTGTCACACCTAATGTGCTTTACTAATATTAGAATAACGTTTTTGATAACGATTGCAAGCTTTTCCATTTCGTTTTTCGAACAGAAAGCCGTATAATAAGTATGGCGAAAAAAATATAAATAAACAAGGCACAATTTTATCGGATTTTGATTAGAAGCAGGTGGTAATGCATGCATAAAAAACTCGCGTTTTTCTCAGGGTTTGTCACCCTCGGAATGATGCTTGTCCTCATCATGGGTGGAACCGTGACGAAGACGGACTCAGGGGATGGTTGTGGGACGGACTGGCCACTCTGTCACGGAAAATTGATTCCAACGAACCCGAGCGTTGAAACGATGATCGAATACAGTCACCGTGTAGTATCTGGCTTTGAAGGCCTTCTCATCATTGCGCTCGCAATTTGGACGTTCATCGCAGTTAAACATCGTTTCGATGTAAAAATCTTTGCGTTTCTCGCATTCATCTTCATGCTCATCCAATCCATCATCGGAGCAGGGGCAGTCATATGGCAACAATCAGATGCCATTTTGGCACTTCATTTCGGTATCTCTCTCGTCTCATTCGCATCGCTACTCATTTTGACGATTCTGTTATTCGAGGGGGACCGAGAACATAAAGTTGTATCAAAGAAATTGCGCGCTCATCTGTACGGCCTTTCTATCTATACGATGATTGTCGTTTATACGGGAGCGTACGTCCGACATTTAGGCGCTACTTACGCATGTGTCGGTTGGCCAATCTGTGACCAAAATGTATGGACGTTCGAATCTTATGTTCAAATGGGACATCGATTGATGGCGGGGCTCCTTGTCCTGTACACATTATTCGTTCTCTACTTAGCGAAGAAAGAGATGGATCAGTTGATCGAACGTGGGATGATGGCGTCCCTCTTCTTCATCCTTCTTCAAGTCGGAACAGGAGCATGGATCGTACTTGGTGGCCACGCCACATATGTGCCACTTCTACACGCATTCTTGATTACTTGCTACTTTGGTATTCTGTCATACCTTTCTTACCACGCTTATCGATCGACAGCTCGGAAAGATGTAGCACGACTGAAAGACATGAATGGATAACTCAAACAAAAAAGCGCTTCAGCGCTTTTTTGTTTACAATTCTTTAAATCGTTCGAGGGCACGTTCTCTCGCTTCTTTATGGTCGACAAGCGGCATCGGATAATCTTCCCTTTCCGACGGGTCCGGGAAGTGAATTGACTTATCTGACACATGCTTCAGTTCCGGCACATAATGTCGAATGAACGTTCCGTCAGTGTCAAATCGCTCGGATTGAGTCGTCGGGTTAAAGATACGGAAATATGGAACAGCATCGGTCCCGACCGAAGCGGCCCATTGCCATCCACCGATATTCGACGATGCCTCGTAATCAATCAGTTTCCGTTCGAAATACCGTTCCCCTTTTCGCCAATCGAGAAGGAGATGTTTCGTCAAGAAGGACGCGACAATCATGCGTAGGCGGTTGTGCATCCACCCGGTCTCATTCAACTGACGCATCGCTGCGTCTACAATTGGATAACCGGTCTCTCCTTTACACCATTTTTCAAACTGTTCATCATTTTCTTCCCATTCAAGCGACTTATATTTGGGATTGAACGGTTGTTCTTTCAATCCGTGGAACTTTGCCATGACCATGTAGTAAAATTCGCGCCACAATAGTTCGTCGTAATACGTGTCGCGACCTTTCGACTGTTTAGCGGACAATACCTGTTCGGTGATGGTTCGAATCGACAATACACCGGTACGTAAGTATGGGGACAATCGACTCGTTCCTGCGATGCTTGGAATGTCACGTTTCTCACCGTAATCGACCATGCGATCATTGACGAAGCGGGTCAACCGTTTCTTCGCCTCGGTCTCCCCTAACCCTTTCCACTCGCGTTCACAACGTTTGAACAAGTCTTTTAGTTCACTCGGTATTTCATTCTTTGTGCTAATGAATTGCGCTAAGCGATCGACATCCACATCGTAAGGTTTCGGCGGCTGTTCGGCATATACCGCTTTTTTGAACGGGGTGAACACCTTGTATGGATCACCGCTCTTTGTCTTAAACGCATCAGGTTGAAACAGATGCCGGTCAAGCAGTCGTACGACTTTCACTTCTTCACCAAGTGCTTCGATGACGCGATCGTCGCGCTGTTTGAACGGTTCCACATACTCCGCATTGAAGTAAAGCACATCAATCTCACCGAGCTGTTTCACGAAGTCAGCCTCTGACTCGGCGACGAGGACACGAAGTCCTAACCCATCCGCTTCTAAATCATCCATAAAGGTACACATTGTCGAAAAGAAGTAGTCGTGGCGTACCTCAAACGGATCACAATATTCAGGGTTTAACCAAAAAACAAAATCTAGGTCGTCACCTTCCCCCATATCTTTCAAAGCACGGTGTAGCATATGATTATCGGTCAGTCTAAAATCGGATCGGAACCAACATACTCGTTTCATGATTTTCACTCCTATCTACAAAAAAGAAGCATAGCGAACTATGCTTCTTTTGATTATACAAATTCAATCAACAAATCGTCACTTTGTATTGTGTCGCCTTCTTTTATGTGGATGGCTTTAATCTCACCATCTTGTGCTGCTTGAATGGTCGTCTCCATCTTCATCGCTTCCGTGACGAGCAGCTGCTCCCCACGATGAATACGACTGCCTGGTTCAACCAGTACTTTCAAGACAGAACCTGGCATCGATGCACCAACTTGTTTCGGATTCCCCCGGTCCACTTTCGGACGGCTCGTCGTCGCCGACTTGACGTTTACGTCTTTGATTTCAATCTCACGTGGTACCCCGTTCATCTCATAAGAGACGAGACGAATGCCATCTTCGTTTGGTGCACTGACTTGCACGAGCTTAATAATCAACGTTTTCCCAGTCTCGATTTCAACATGGATCGTCTCGCCAACGTTTAGTCCATAGAAGAACGTTAACGTGTCGAGCACCGATACGTCACCATATGTCGTTGTATGTTTGATATAGTCTTCATACACTTTCGGATAGAGCGCATGGGCGAGAAGCTCAAAGTCCGTGACCGGTCGTTCGAATTTTTCGAACAGTTCTTGACCTGCAGATTTAAAGTCGTACGGCTTGATCAATTTACCCGGACGAACGTTTAGTGGTTCTTCCCCTTTCAAGATGACTTGTTGCACTTCTTTCGGGAATCCACCAGGAGGCGTCCCTAACTCACCTCGCATCATTTCAACGACCGAGTCTGGGAAGTCCAACTGATGACCACGCGTCATCACATCTTCTTCCGTCAAGTTGTGCTGGACCATGAAGAGCGCCATGTCACCGACGACTTTTGATGACGGTGTCACCTTGACGATATCACCGAACAACATATTGACCCGTGCGTACATCGCTTTGACTTCTCCCCAACGGTCCCCGAGTCCGACTGCTTTCGCCTGTTGTTGAAGGTTTGAATATTGTCCCCCTGGCATCTCATGTTCGTATACAGACGGATGTGGAGCGCGCATATCACTTTCAAACGGTTCATAGTTGTGACGAACGTCTTGCCAGTAGTCACTGATGACTTCATAGTGTTTTGGATCAATCTTTGGTTGACGTTCATGATGGTTGAGCGCATACACTAAGCTTCCACCTGAAGGCTGCGACGTCATCCCTGACAACGAGCTCGCAGCAACGTCTACGATGTCAACCCCGGCATCTGTTGCCCGTGCATATGTGAAAATCCCGTTTCCGGATGCATCGTGTGTATGCAGATGAATCGGTAAATCGACAGCATCTTTCAATGCCGATACGAGTGCATATGCAGATTCTGGCTTCAAGAGACCAGCCATATCTTTGATTGCCAAGATATGGGCACCACTCGCCTCAAGCTTCTTCGCAAGATCGACGTAGTAAGGTAAGTGATATTTCGGGCGGTTACCGTCATATAAATCGCCTGTATAACAGATGGCAGCCTCTGCCACTTTCCCTGTCGGCAATGTCGCATCAATCGCAAGTTGAATCGACTCTAAGTTGTTGAGACTGTCAAAGATTCGGAATATATCAACACCTGCATAAGCCGCTTCATGTACAAACTTCTCAATGACATTGTCTGCATAGTTTTTATATCCGACCGCATTCGCACCGCGGAGCAACATTTGAATCAAGACGTTCGGCATCTTCTCACGAAGCTTCATGAGTCGAACCCATGGATCTTCAGACAAGAAGCGATAAGCGACATCAAATGTCGCCCCTCCCCACGCCTCGACCGAGAACAATTCCGGCATCAGTTTGCTCGTTGGCTCCGCGATATTGAGGATGTCCTGCGTCCGCATACGTGTCGCGAGTAATGACTGATGCGCATCACGCATCGTCGTATCTGTCAATAACAGTTCAGGTTGATGCTTGATCCAGTCGGCGAGCCCATCAGGTCCGAGTTCAGTCAGGATTTGTTTCGTTCCTGGCTTCGCTTCTGACGGGAGGTTATGCGGGATTCGCACTGAACGGCTAATCGGCTTATCCTTCAATCCGACACCAGGGAATCCGTTCACCGTGACGTCTCCGATATAGTTCAACAGTTTCGTTCCACGGTCTTTCCGTTTCGGGAAAACGAAAAGCTCTGGCGTCTCATCGATGAACGACGTGTTGTAGTCACCACTGATAAAATTCGCATGTTTCATCACGTTAATCAAGAATGGAATGTTCGTTTTGATTCCACGGATCCGGAATTCATTCAAGTTTCGAACCATTTTTGAGGCAGCTTGTTCAAATGTCATCCCATGTGTCGACAATTTAACGAGAAGCGAGTCATAGTATGGCGAA
This sequence comes from Exiguobacterium sp. s57, assembly GCF_018617685.1. Lineage (NCBI taxonomy): Bacteria > Bacillati > Bacillota > Bacilli > Caryophanales > Exiguobacterium > Exiguobacterium sp. s57. The sequence continues at coordinate 14,313 of NZ_JACSKR010000001.1, read as the reverse complement.
ATTTCTGCACCGACATATGCGTTCCCACCATCCAAACGGACACCAAAGCCGCCCGGTGAACGATACGCCATAATTTTTCCAGTGTCCGGCATGAAGTTGTTGCCTGGGTCTTCTGACGTAACACGTGACTGAATCGCGTATCCGAGAAGTTTAATGTCCTCTTGTCGTGGCATTTGAATCATATCGCCGTGAAGCGACTCGCCTTGAGCGATCATCAGTTGTGTTTGAACGATATCAAAGCCTGTCACCATCTCGGTAATGGTATGTTCGACTTGGACACGCGGATTGACTTCGATGAAGTAGAACGATTCGTCTTCAGTCACCAAAAATTCGACCGTACCGGCGTTGACATATCCAACGTGCCGCATAAGTTGAACCGCTGCATCACAAATCGCTTGTCGAGATGCTTCAGACAACGTCACACACGGAGCCACTTCGACGACTTTTTGGTGGCGACGCTGAACCGAGCAGTCACGTTCGAACAAGTGAACGATGTGACCATGCTCATCCCCGAGGATTTGGACCTCGATATGTTTCGGACGTTCAACTAATTTTTCTATGTACACTTCATCAGAACCAAACGCTTGTTTCGCTTCTGATTTCGCACGTTCAATTAAATCTTTCATTTCGGCTTCCGTACGAATGACACGCATACCGCGTCCCCCGCCACCCATAGATGCTTTGACCATAAGTGGGAAACCGTGCTCGTTGGCAAACGCCTCCGCATCTGCGTAAGATGTGAGTGGACCGTCTGATCCTGGAATGACAGGGAGTCCAGCGGCTATTGCACTTTGGCGTGCACGTACTTTGTCCCCGAAAGCATGTAGGTGCGACTCGTGAGGTCCGACGAAGATAATCCCCTCTTCGCGGCAACGTCGTGCCAACTCGATATTTTCAGAAAGGAATCCATATCCTGGGTGAATCGCATCACTGCCCGATTCTTTAGCGATGCGAATAACGTCTTCGATATCGAGATACGCATCGATTGGCTTTTTATCCAGTCCCACTAAATAGGCCTCATCGGCTTTAAAACGGTGTAACGAGCCGCTATCTTCTTGCGAATAGACGGCCACGGTCCGAATGCTTAACTCCGTTGCCGCTCGGAATACCCGAATGGCAATTTCCCCACGGTTTGCAACAAGTAACTTTTTAATTGCTTTCAAATGAAATCCCCCCATTAATGAAATTAGATATTGATATTACCTGATCACGTGAAGCGGTGAACGTTGTACATTTTCTTCTGACTTCACTCGAATTTCTTCTCGTCTTGTCGCTTCTTGATGACGATTTCGCATCGAGATACTACTGAGCACACCGAGAACCCCCATCATCATAATGAGCGATGTCCCACCATAACTGACAAGCGGTAAGGTCACCCCTGTCCCTGGGAACCAACCGGACATCGCACCGATATTGATGGCCGTTTGAACAATGATTTGTGATGCAATACCAAACGAGACGAACATCGCAAAATGATTATCCGCATGATTGGCGATATGAATCGCGCGAAACGCGATAAAGAAGAGTAATACCAAAACCGTCAACACACCGAAGAACCCTAACTCCTCAGCAATGATCGACATGATGTAGTCAGTCTCAGGTTCTGGCAAATACCCGTACTTTTGAAAACTGTTCCCGAGCCCGACACCGGTCAATCCTCCATGCACAATCGAAATGATCGACATGAGCAATTGGTGACCATATCCTTCCGGGTCCATAAATGGGTTGAACACGACTTCAATCCGGCTTCGTTGATTCTCCGAGAAGATGGTCGTAAACAATAAGAAGACAACTCCAATCCCCGCTAAAATACCAGGAATCAAAACCCGAAGTGGTGCCCCGACACCGAACCACATAAGTAGCATGATGGAACCGAGAACAAACAATCCACCCATATCCGGTTGACCGTTGATCGCGATGGCATAGAGCGAGAAGTAAAAGAGGACCGGTACTAAAAAGAAGGCACCGATTTGTGCGCGCCACCCTTTTTTCACAATGGCGGCTCGGGCTAGTCGACCCGGTAACCCTTTCAACTCGTTATTCCATAATTCATGGTAGTAATTCGCAAGTAAAATGATGAGAACGAATTTTGCGATCTCGACCGGTTGAATCGTAAACCCTCCGATGATGAGCCAAGCCCGCGCCCCATTTAACGGCGGCATCGCCCATGTGACAAACAGCAGAATGACGGACACCGTATAGAGAGTGAGGCGAAGACCTTTTTTACGAAACATCTCATAGCGGAATAACGTCGCAAACAAGTAGACAAAAATCCCGATCCCAACGTAGATGAGTTGGCGATAAAATAAGCTACTATTTGCGTAATCCCCACGATTCCATACGCTCGCACTATAAATCATGATGGAGCTTAGCCCGACGAGCAAGAGCACTGACAAAAACAACGCAAAATCAAAATACCGAAACCGTGCTTTCATGTATTCACTTCCTTATGTAAAACAATCCGACAACCCTTATAAAAAAATACTCAAACAGCGCCACTTGCACAGTTTGAGTATAAGGTTCATAATTCTGAAGCTTCTGCCAAGGCAGACAACTTTTGTTCCAATGAATCGAGCAGTCCTTTACCTTCAATGTCTGAAATAAGTCCAAGACGAACCGCAAAATCAATTTGGCGCGATAGTCCAAACATATGTGTATCAAGTACCTCTTCATAAAGTGGGCACTTCGGCATTTTAAGGTTTTCTAACTGTACTTCAATCAGACAACGGATTTTTTCAGCATCCGCCTCGAGTAACAGAAGCGCTTGCTCCCGTTGGATTGCAGCCAAATTTGTCGCCACTACGACCCCTCCTCCGTACGATGACAGACTGTTTGTCATAACTCAACTGTACATTATCTTTCATCATAATTCAATGTACAGTATGAATGAACGCGACATTCTTCCTCTTTTCCATTTTACGAGAAAGAGCGCTATAATGAAACGTGTAATGTGTATAAAGGGGGACCATAGCATGATTTTTCCACTAGACGGAGCGGTTCGTCACAACTTGACGATTGACCCAACCGTATGGATTTTTGACGAACGAAAACGAAAGATTGAAGAATTGGACTCGGTGACAGAAAATGATCGTGAGGCCTACTATGCAAAAATGGGGAAAGCATGGGACGACGGATTATCGCAAGGGACTAGAATCGATCACAATAAACCAATGTCTCGACAAGACAAGGACGCTGCACTGCGCGATTCGTTCGCGATGCCGCTCGCACCGTTTTTGAACAATGCCGAACCTGTCGACTTGGCTACACATATCCGCTTCTACGGCGAAACGGTGTTGACGATTCCACTCAACGAGGCACCTCTTGTTCATTTACAATTTTCAAAAGATGGAAAGGTACTTGCCGACGGACCGGTCTATGTGTTGTATGAGGATCAAGTCATTCGTCAAGTCAACCACATCACCGTACTGAGCAATCAATGAGGAGGAAATTTCCTTCTCATTTTTTTGGACTTTTTAGTTCATAAAGTGTAACATATAGTGTATTGATTATAATGAATCTATGAAAGGTTGTGACGCTTACGATTCCTTTATGGAAACGAAATTTAATGGTAGTTTGGATCGGTAGCTTCTTGACTGCCGCTTCGATGAGTCTTGTTCTACCATTTCTTCCACTATTCATTGAACAGCTCGGTGTGAAGGACCCAGATCATGTCGTCACCTGGTCTGCTGTTGCGTTTGGTGCGACATTCCTCGTTGCCGCAATCGTCTCCCCGATGTGGGGCCGATTAGCTGACCGAAAAGGGAGAAAACTGATGCTGATCCGGGCCAGTCTCGGTATGGCCGTCGTCATGTTTCTCATCAGCTTCGTCCAAGATGTCTATCAACTTGTCGGGTTGCGCTTACTCATGGGTGCCGTCTCTGGATTTATCTCGGCCGGTATCACCTTGGTCGCTTCCCAAACCCCTAAAGAGAAAAGTGGCTGGGCGCTTGGTACCCTGTCAACCGGTGGCATCACCGGAGGTCTTTTAGGCCCGCTTATCGGCGGGTTGCTCGCAGACTGGATTGGGCTTCGATCCGTTTTTCTCTTTACCGGAAGTGCACTCTTCCTGACATTTCTCATCACGCTCTGGTTCGTCAAAGAAGAATTCGTTCCCGTGAAGCGTGATGAGCTCGCTTCGATGAAGTCCATTTTCGCTTCACTGCGACATCCTCAGTTGATTGTCGGACTGTTTGTGACAACGTTCCTTATTCAGTTCTCGACACAATCCATCGGACCGCTCTTGACATTATATGTACGTGAATTGAACCCGCATACGACCTCGCTCGCTTTCATGGCAGGTATCGTCGCATCCGCCCCAGGACTCGCCGCTCTCTTTTCAGCTCAGCGTCTCGGACGCTTATCGGACAGATACGGTGCAGAACGTATCTTGTTTTGGGCACTGCTTCTCTATAGCGTTTTCTTAATTCCGCAAGCATTCGTCACATCGACGACCCAACTCATTTTACTGCGCTTTGGAATTGGATTCGCGACAGCCGCCTTGATGCCATCGGTTCAGTCACTCTTACGCCAACACACTCCCGTATCGGCGACGGGTCGAATCTTTTCGTATAACCAGTCCGCTCAATTTATGGGGAATTTACTCGGGCCGCTATTCGGTTCTCAAATCGTAGCCTATTTCGGTTTTTCGGCCTTGTTCATCATCACGGGACTAATCATGATCTCGAACGCTTTCTTAGAACGGACGAACGTCCAGTCGCTACAACTCGATACAAAATAACGCCGGGCAAGGTGCTCGGCGTTATTTGTCGTGCATCCGTCATAGTAAATCTGCAGCCAATCTTGCGAGCGACGAACGCTCCCCTTTCACCAGCCGGACATGCCCGAAGACATTTTGTCCTTTGAACCGTTCCACCGCATACGTCAATCCGTTCGAATATTCATCCAAGTACGGATGGTCGATTTGGTATGGGTCACCGACGAGTACGATTTTTGAGTTCTCCCCGACTCGGGTGAGAATTGTTTTGATTTCGTGCTTCGTTAAGTTCTGCGCCTCATCGATGATGATGAACTGGTCAGGCATGCTTCTACCTCGAATATAGGTGAGCGCTTCGAGCTGAATCGATTTCATACCGGCTAATATATTCCCGAGCTCGTCTTTTGAATTCGCATTAAATAAAAATTCCAGGTTATCATAAATCGGTTGCATCCATGGGCGAAGCTTTTCTTCCATTTCCCCTGGCAAGTAGCCGATATCATTCCCCATCGGCACGACCGGGCGAGCGACGACCAGCTTATTGTAACGCTGTTCATCTTCAACAAGCGAGAGCCCTGCTGCTAGAGCAAGGAGCGTCTTACCGGTACCAGCTTTCCCAAGTAAAGTGACGAAAGGAATATCATCTCGAAGCAACAGATCGAGTGCCATTCGTTGTTGGACGTTTCGCGGGTGAATTCCCCAAATGTGGTCAGCGTCGAGCGCCAATGGCCTTATGATTGGTTGAAGAGCATCGACTACCGCAAGTACACTCGCCTTTGAGACATTACTTTTCAAGACGACAAACGAGTTCGGATAAAGGACTTGTTGGGTAAAGGCGGATGTTGGTAGTTGACGAACCTTATAAAATTCATCGACGAGTGACTGGTCGACCTCAATTTCGCGGTATCCAGCGTACAAGTCAGTTGTATCCACGATATGGTCTGTCAAATAATCTTCTGCATCGATTCCAATTGCATCTGCTTTCACTCGGACTAATATATCTTTTGAGACGATGACGACTTTTCGATTTTCATCATCCTCATATTGTTTCATCAGTTTCAACGCGACGACTAAAATCCGATTATCGTTCGTCATCACGTCAAAAGGAATATCGACCTGATGCTCGTGACCAATCTCGACAAAGAGACGGCCCCCGTTTTCAAGTGGCACGCCATCATGAAGTTTACCTGTTGCCCGAAGTTGGTCCAAGACACGCGACGTTTCACGAGCATTCCGTCCAACTTCATCCATGTTTCGTTTTTTACCATCAAGCTCTTCTAAGACGATGGCCGGAATGACCACATCATGTTCTTCGAATTGAAATAAGGATAGCGGATCATGTAGAAGTACGTTCGTATCTAAGACATACGTTTTTTTCATAGACTTTGCCGCCCCTCGAATATAGGATGGTGGTCAAGAATGAAGGCTTTCTCCCACTTCACGGTCTAGCTTCTCCGCCGCACGGATATCATACGTTTTTGTGATTTCAGGCTGAGCGTAGGATGCACCATAAAACGAGATGTTCCTCACTTCTTCAACATGCCCTTCGAAAAAACGAAGATGAAGGCTCGGTTTGATCGATGGCTCAAATTCTTGGATGGATGAAAGCAAGACGTGATAAGATTGACCATCTTCGATAAAGATGAGACCTGCCGTCTTTTCAGTCGTCAAGATGGTGACGATGTGTGAGTTTTTGGTCAAAGCAAGTCGAATCGTGACAGCATCGAGTGCTTGCACCCAACTGATGGCATGGCTTATTGGCCAACGCTTCGCCTCATCAAAACCGACGAGAAATGTTAACGGCATGTCATTTAACAGACGCTCTTGCGCGGATGTCAATTCAAACGTTGCCTTACTCGCCATTCAACTCCCCTCCTTTTAATCGGGTATGGTTGTACCATTCTCCCTTACCGGTTTAATTCCCTGCTTTCAACGGATGAAATCATGCTATACTCATCCTATAGAGGAAGGTGAGAAGATGCGTGTAAAATGTTCTCTTTGCGATAAAATCGAAACGATCGATTCATGGTCATTTGAAGCAAAACGATTGCGCAATAAACCGGCTAAAACGTATATGTGTCAAGAGTGTCAGGCGCGAATCAGCGAACGAACCACCGAACGCGCTGCATCTGGACAATTTAAGTTATATCCTACATTTCGTCAAAAACGAAATTGGTAATGCAAACGGGCGCCTCCGAAGAGACGCCCGTATTTTTTTATCCTTCAACTGCATCTTGACGACGGTTCCACCAGAGGCGTCCCCGATAGATGGCCAACACAATCGCCATAACGGTAAGGACTTCCGGAATTGGCCAAGTGAAAAAGACGAGTGCCATCGTCCCTGCTCCAAGTGACAGAAGAATATAGACAATGAGTGACTTCCACCACGCCAACTGTTTCGCAAAACCAAGTTTAAAAACGAGAATCGTCAGTAAAATGACAACAACGACAAGTGCATTAAAACCGACGGAAAAGTCGTTCTGGTCGCTACCGACACCTAACATCGAGGCGATCCACGGAACGTCAATCTGTGTGATATCAATTGTTTGAGAAGCTTTCAAGACAATAAGTCCCCCTTTATTTCATACACATCCATTCTACACTATTCCACATAAAAGGGAACGCCGAAGCGTTCCCTTTTACCATTTATTCTTTACCAAGTTTACGACGCTTGTCAGCTTTCTCGCGTTCGTTTTTGTTCAACACTTTCTTACGGAGACGAATTGACTCTGGCGTGATTTCACAATATTCGTCATCGTTCAAGAATGTGAGCGACTCTTCGAGCGAGAATACGCGCGGACGTTTCAAGACTTGTGTAGAGTCTTTTGCCGAGGCACGCATGTTTGTCAACTGCTTCCCTTTAACAGCGTTGATGGCAAGGTCGACGTCACGGTTACATTCACCGATAATCATCCCTTCATATACATCCGTACCTGGCTCGATGAAGATCGTTCCACGGTCTTCAAGGGCGCCGATTGAGTAGGCTGTAGACTTACCAGGCTCGATACAAACCATGACACCGCTGCGACGACCGCCGATGTCAGCCTGGATGAACGGACGATACTCTTCGAACGTGTGGTTCAAAATCCCATATCCGCGTGTCGCAGACAAGAACTCGTTACGATAGCCGATGAGACCACGTGAAGGAACGATGAATTCCATACGTGTTTGTCCATTGTCGTTCGTATTCATGTTTGCGAGTTCCCCTTTACGGAGACCGATTGATTCCATGACAGGTCCTGTATACTCTTCTGGAACATCGATGAGAACGCGTTCGAATGGCTCAACTTTCGTACCGTCTTCGTCTTCACGAATGATGACTTGCGGCTTAGATACTTGGAGTTCGTATCCTTCACGGCGCATGTTTTCAATCAAAATTCCGAGGTGAAGCTCTCCACGACCAGATACAACCCATTGGTCCGGTGAGTCAGTCGCTTCGACACGAAGTGAAACGTCTGTCTCGAGTTGCTTCAAGAGACGCTCTTCGATTTTACGCGCTGTGACAAAGTCCCCTTCACGTCCTGCGAACGGTGAGTTGTTCGTCATGAAACGCATTTGAAGTGTCGGTTCATCGATACGAAGAAGTGGAAGTGCATCCTCTTTCCCAACCGGCGTGACCGTCTCTCCGACGTTGATGTCTTCCATACCGGCAACTGCAATCAAATCTCCAGCTTTCGCCTCTTCGATTTCAACGCGTTTGAGTCCGAAGTAACCGAACAATTTTGTGACGCGAAGTTGCTTGATTGACCCATCCGTCTTACAAAGTGAGACTTGTTCTCCGACATTAATTTTCCCGCGGAAGACGCGACCAACACCGATTCGACCGAGATAGTTGTCGTAGTCGAGCATTGTGACTTGGAATTGGAGCGGCTCATCCGAGTTATCGATTGGAGCCGGTGTGTTTTCAAGAATCGTGTCGAGCACGTGAGTAATGGTATCTTCTTGTTTTTCTGGATCAGGATCGAACGAACTTGAACCGCTGACAGCCGATGTGTAGACGACAGGGAATTCAAGTTGATCTTCATCTGCACCAAGGTCAATCAAGAGATCAACGACTTCGTCGACAACATCAAGCGGACGAACCATAGGCTTATCAATTTTGTTGACGACAACAATTGGACGAAGTCCTTGGTCGAGCGCTTTTTTCAAGACGAAACGAGTTTGTGGCATACAACCTTCACGCGCGTCGACGACAAGGATTACGCCGTCTACCATACGCATGATTCGTTCAACTTCGCCACCAAAGTCTGCGTGGCCTGGAGTATCGACGATGTTAATTCGTGTGTCTTTATAATCGATGGCCGTGTTTTTAGCGAGAATTGTGATTCCGCGCTCACGCTCGATATCGTTTGAGTCCATCGCACGTTCTGCGACTGCCTCGTTCGTCCGGAATGTACCAGACTGTTTCAATAATTCATCAACTAACGTTGTTTTACCGTGGTCAACGTGAGCGATGATGGCTACGTTACGAAGGTTTGTTCTTACGTTCATGTAGTTATTCCTCTCTTATTTAAAAAATTTCAACTTTTCTTCAACTTTAAGAGTATAGCACACGTCACAGTACCTTTGTCGAGTGGAATCGACTGTGAACGTTTTCATTGCATGTTTTTTATCATACAATAGGGAAGATAACAGAAAATGAGGAGGAGTCTCCATGCAGCTTATGTTTTTATTGATTGCTTTAGCCGTCGTCGCTGGATTTGTCGGTGTCGGCATCGGAGTTGCCGAAGGGAGCACCGCTATCATCTTAGGTAGTCTCGTGTTAAGTGGTGTCGCAACGTTCTTTGGCATCCAGTTACGCCGTCGCATTCTTTCAGACCGTCAATCTTCATGAAAACAAAGGTGTAGCTTTGACTCAGGTCAAAGCTACACCTTCTTCATCAAAAGTTAAATCGGACGCGTCAAACAGACGCGATCTCGAAGGAGCAATCCATCTTCTTCAATCACTTCGTATCCGTGGTTGATAAAGTAATCCCGTTCAACCGAGTCGAATCGGAAACCGGCTTGTTGATAAAAGCGAAGTTGCATGATGCTAGAGTTTCCCGTACAGACGAGGAGTTCTTTTCCGCCGAACGATGATGCCCGCTTCACTGCATCCTGTAGCATTCGCTGTCCGATTGTTTGGTTTTGGCGTTCCGGCTTCACTGCGATATTCACGAGTTCGACCCGTCCCACCTCGTGTGACACTAACATGTATGCACCCACGATTTCACTACCGAGTAACGCTTTGAACGTACGCCCTTTCTGAAATTGTTTTAGGACCATCGCTTCATTCGGATTCGCTAACACGAGAAGATCCCGGACTTCTTCATAAGACTCATGCTCCACGATGTGAAGATCTGGCTTCGCTTCGGCTGTCACCCCTTTTGCGATGACATAATGTTTGATGACATCGTTCACGAATGATTCGCTGCCTGCCAATACGGACGTTTTGCTATCATACTGAATCGGTTCACCGTATACAGAAACGACACGCCCTCCTACTTCTTCTACGAGCAGCTTCCCAGCAGCATAGTCCCACGGCATATTACGCATCGTGATGTACCCGTCAACACGCCCGGCAGCTAGCCAGGCAAGTTCAAGTGACGCGGCCCCGTGCGCCCGTGTCCCAATCGAGTCCCGAACAATCGGAGCGAGGATTTCCGGGGCGATTTGATGGTTCGGCGTAACCCACGTGGCATTCATACTTAAAAAAGCATCTCGTACTTGATGTTCATGAAGAGTCGTCAACATCCTACCGTTTAACGTCGCACCAAAACCTTTTCGAGCCATAAACATCTCATCTGCCATCACATCATACACGAATCCATACTCCACGGCTCCATCAATCATTATAGCAACCGAAATCGCAAACATTCGTTTCTGATGAATGAAATTTAACGTCCCATCAATCGGGTCAACGAACCATACCGTCCCTGTTAACGTGTCCGGTGAGTCTGTCGTCCCTTCTTCCCCCATGATTTGATGGTGTGGAAATGCTTCTTGAATACGACGAACAATCAGCTGTTCCACCGCCCGGTCAATTTCAGTGACCAAATCCCCCTTTCCGGTCTTTCGTTCCACTTCATAACTTTGATCTATCTCACGACGAATTAATTCCCCCGCCTGTTTGATTAAATCGACTGCAAACCATTCTATCATCTGTGATCACCTCAACTGTATTGTACCAAACAAAAACCAGTATCCGCTCGGAATACTGGTTGAATGTGTGTAATGGTTAGGCTTCGAGACGCAATAATTCTTGGCGGTACTTCTCTAACCGATGCTTGCTAGCCTGAACTGTAGCATCATCTTGTGACGCCATCGCATCGAAGAGGGTTGCCAATTCATAATCAATCTCTAAGCGCAGCACCGGAATCCGTTTTTCTGCGTCTTTTCTTTTGAATGCCTCAATCACTTGTTTCATAAGATGCCACACTCCTTTTGTTGGGCTACAAGTTACGGTTTAATGAGTTGAATTGAGTATATCAGATAAAATCTGAAAAAGAAAGAGAATTGTCTGACTATTTTGAATTTTTTATCTTACTGGATATATTCCCAATTTTGAGCCCCTTAAACCTGAATCAGTGTTAAAGAACTGTACCCGATTTAAAAGAGAAATAACAAAAAAGTATGCCTCAAATTGCACAGGCATACTTAGACTTACAGTTTGATTCTTTTATTCGAGGACTTCATTGCCGCTTGTACGGTACGATAAGTGGAATATCCCGTCTGTTCGTCGTGAACCGCGTTCAGTTGTTTCTCCTCTGACTTAGATGTTACGATTTGTTTGAAGGTCCGATATGCGTCGAGGAAAACTTCCCGCTCGACCCCACCTTCATTCGCCTGTGCGACGACATTATAAAACTCGACGACATCAATCAATTCGTCTGTCGTCCAATCCGGATTGATTGGATAATTGATTTGCATATTGTTCACCTCGACACTCATTGTAACAACAAAAAAAACTATTGCAAGTTGAGCTAGAAATCTCTATAGTTTTTTTGTTGCTTCTTTTTTAAATCAGCATATAACGTAACGATATCTTTCATCATATAAATAAACTGTTTCCAAGGGGGATTTACGATTGAAATTAAAAGGTGCTACTCAGCTCGAAACGCCACTATTTGACACGTTGCTTGAACATGTCGACTCGAACCCGATAGCGTTCCACATTCCCGGTCATAAAAGCGGGAAAGGTATGGATCCTGAGTTTCGTGACTTTATTGGCGAAAACGCCTTAAAAATTGATTTGATTAACATCGCCCCTCTAGATGACCTCCATCATCCAAAGGCGGCAATCGCTGAAGCGGAGCGCTTAGCGGCAGAGGCGTTCCGTGCTGATGAGACCTTTTTCTCCGTACAAGGAACTTCGAGCGCAATCATGGCGATGATCATGGGCGTCGTTGGACCGAATGAAAAAATCATCGTGCCGCGTAACGTGCACAAATCGGTCATGTCTGCTCTTGTCTTAACTGGTGCTCATCCGGTCTTCATCCATCCAGAATTCGATGAGACGTACGGTATTGCGCATGGCATCACAGCTAGCGCGGTAGAACGTGCTCTCGAACTTCACCCTGATACAAAAGCTGTGCTCGTCATCAACCCGACTTATTTCGGTGTCGCCGGTGACTTAGAACGCATCGTTTCCGTCGCCCATGCGCAAGATGTTCCTGTTCTCGTCGATGAGGCACATGGGGTTCATCTCCCGTTCCACGATGAACTTCCTCTTTCAGCTATGCAAGCTGGAGCTGATGTGGCCGCTACGAGCGTACACAAACTTGGGGGCTCGATGACTGGAAGCTCCATTTTGAACGTACGTCGCGGTCTCGTTTCAACGGAACGGATCCATGCGATGCTTTCAATGATTACAACGACCTCAACGTCTTACTTGCTCCTTGCTTCTCTCGATGCAGCGCGTCGACAACTCGCGACAAAAGGACATGAGATGAACGAACGGGCATTAGATCTCGCTAGAACGGCCCGTACGGCCATCAGTCATATGCCCAACTTGTCTGTATACGGGCATGCCGAGCTTCATTCTGAATCGACGTACGCACTCGACGAGACAAAAGTGCTCGTATCGGTTCGTGAGCTTGGTGTGACAGGCTTTGAAGTGGAAAAGTATCTTCGTGAAAAACATCGGATCGAAGTGGAGATGTCGGATTTACTGAATGTTCTCTTCATTGTCACATCAGCAGATGATGAGTCGACAATCCAGGCATTGATCGATGCGATGCGTGACGTTGTATCCGTTTATCAGAAATCCGGAAATGAATCGTTATCCATCATGCTCCCGGAAATCCCGCCACTCGCGCTTAGTCCACGCGACGCATTTTATGAAGAAACGGAGACGATCCCTCTCGAGAACGCGGTCGGACGCATTTCAGCGGAATTCATCATGGTGTACCCTCCAGGGATTCCGATTATCATCCCAGGTGAATTGATCACAACGTCGACGCTCGACTATATCATGGCCAACATCGAAGCCGGTCTCCCGGTTCAAGGCCTTGAAGACGAGTCGCTTCAAATGATTAAAGTCATCCAACAAACAAAAGCGATTCGCTAAACAAAAAATGAGCCGGTCATTACGACCGGCTCATTTTTTATGTCATCTCAGAAAAGGTGGCTGTAGATGATCGAATTGCTTCCCCTGTTACCTATTATAAGAAAACGCTTACATTTTTTCAAGTATCAATTTCCTCTGATTCTTTTATTTTTTCAGCTAAACAAACCCGTAAAAATTCAGCGACGTGCGCCGTATCATTCAAGTTGATACCTAGCATCGGATATAATTGGCGCGGCTCTTCTAGCGCATGTTGATCGAGAAGGGCCGATTGTCCGGTTTGCATACATACGACCAACACTTTTCCCATAAACTGATGGGTGTACACAAACCCAAAATCATAACGTGCAGCTTCTGTTTCGATTCCAGTGAATCTTACGCGACTCGTCTCGGATACGGTATATAATAACTCCTCATCGAATGCCATCAGGATTCCCTCCCTTCTCTCTTCACAAGTATTTTCCTTTATACTATGAGTATGAAACCTAAACAAAGGAGCGTTCGACATGAAAATTGCATATGCCTCACAATCAGATCAAACCGCACTCGTTCAATTGATGCATCAGTTATGGCCTGATGCACCGATTGACGAACTCCAGATGGAGGTCAAGCTCGGTCTCACTTCAAAGAAGATGCATTATTTCATCGCATCCTCCGACACGGGAGGAGCCATCGGTTTCTGTCAACTCAGTTTCCGGTATGATTATGTGCCCGGTTCGTCTGCATCCCCGACTGCCTACGTGGAAGGTGTCTATGTCATCGAATCAGCACGACATCAAAGTGTTGCATCGCATTTGATTGAGGCTGCCTCTACCTTTGCCACACGTAACGGGTGTATCGAACTGGCTTCGGATACCGAACTTGAAAATAAAGACAGCCAACAGTTTCACAAAAAAATTGGATTCAAGGAAGTCGAACGCATCGTCACCTATATAAAAAACCTCTCTCACGAATCGTGAGAGAGGCAGGCTGTTGACTAACATGAATAATATCGCTCGCCTTTCCGGCGCCCACGCTTTCCGCAGGCAATCCCGGAGCCGCATCGCGACTTGGG